>CAVXVJ010000007.1:0-94693 GCA_963765155.1 uncultured Actinomycetota bacterium | reverse complement strand
GGCGAATCGTGTTTACGCCGAAGCGTATTGCCGTTATCGCGCCGCCTTCGACGCTGTTGAAACGGCGACAGCCCGATGATCACCATGCCAGATCCGGTGGCACTGCTCGCGGAGCTGCGCGCACGCAACTATGTGGGCCTGCCCGACGTGGACATCCGCATCGGCGCCTCGGTTCTGGACGGCGCGCTCGATGCGGTCGCGGGTGAGCCGGTGATCCTCAGCGACGGCGGTCCGTACCGCACGACGGCGGGACCGGTCGTGGATCGGCTGGCCGCCCGCCTCGGTTGCCCCGTCGTCCAACTCGGGACGGGGACGGTTCGCGCCGACGAGGAGACGGTAGACCGTGCGGTCCTCCAGGCCGGTGCGCATCGGCTGCTCATCTCGGTGGGATCGGGAACGCTCACCGACATCGCGAAGGTCACCGCGCGGCGCACGGGCGGCCATCACATTGCGGTCCAAACCGCGTGCAGTATCAACGGTTTCATCGCAGACCGAAGCGTGCTAGTTGTCGCCGGCGCGAAACGCACCGTCGAGTCGCGCTGGCCCGATGTTCTCGTCGCCGACACCGACATCCTGACCGCGGCCCCACCGCAGCTGAACCTCGCCGGGGTGGGGGACCTTTCGACGGTGCCCAACGCGGTCGCGGAGTGGCAGCTCGCGGCACGGCTCGGACATGGTCCCCCGTACGATCCCGCGGTGGTCGAGGGTGTCCTCGCCGCGATGCCTGCACTGCCCGGACTCGCCGAGGCCGCCCGCGACGCCCAGCCCGACGGCGTCGCCGACCTCGCCCGGCTACTGACAGCCAGTGGCCTGTCGATGGGAATCGTCGGCTCGACGGCACCCGCGTCGGGCACCGAGCACGCGGTCTCCCACCTGATGGAGATGGTGCTGCGGGGGCGCGCTGCCTCACACGGCATGCAGGTGACTGTGGCGACGCGACTCGCGCTGCGGGTCTGGCAGCTGGTGGACCGGACGATCCGCTCGACGCCTGCGCGGGTCCAGATTCCGGACGAGACGACATGCCGGGACGCGGTGGCGCGCGCATTCGCCGAGCTCGGGCCGCGCACGGTCGACGAATGCTGGACGGCCTACTCCGCAAAACGGGAATGGCTGCTTGCTCACCAGCACGCCGTCGAGGCACTCGTCACCGATTGGGACGCTTTCGTGGGCGCGCTGGCGCTGCCGTCTCCTGAACAGTTCGACGAGGTGGGCGACGCGAGCGGGCTTCCCGCCCAGGCGCGGGAGCTCGGCGACGGCTACGACGACGAGCTGTTGTTCTGGGCCCTGCGTAATTCCCACCTGTTGCGGGAGCGGATCTCGATCGTCGACCTCGCCGACGTGCTGGGCGTGTGGTCGGACGACGCAGCGCGGTCGATCGTGACCGACGCGGCGAAAGCCACATAAAGGAGAACGTATGGCGCACTTTGTGTTCATGCTCACCCACGGCGACCGGACCGTGGACAACGCGGCCGAGATCGTGCCGACGCTGGCGGACGTGGGTCTTCGCTACATCGGGTTCAAGGACGTCGGGGCGGACCTCGCGCGACAACGCGAACTGACGTCGCTGGCCCACGACGCCGGCTTCGAGGTGATGATGGAGGTCGTCTCGACCACCAAGGACGACGAACTGTCGTCACTGCGTGGGGCGGCCGAGGCAGGCGTCGACTGGGTGCTCGGCGGCACGCACGCGGCGGACACGGCGGGGCTGCTTCCGGAAACGGTCCGGTACTGCCCGTTTCCCGGCCGGGTCGTCGACCATCCCAGCGTCCTGCTCGGGAGCATCGATGAGATCGCGGCCGATGCCGAACGGCTCACCGCCCTGGACCACGTCAGTGGCCTCGATCTGCTGGCGTATCGCCATCCGACCGCCGACACGATCGCCCTCATCGGCGAGGTGGTACGGCGATCGAGCGGGCCGGTGATCGTCGCGGGGTCGATCGCGAGCATCGACCGGGTGCGGGCGGTCAGCGATGCGGGCGCGTGGGGGTACACGATCGGAAGCGCCATCTTCGACGGCCTGCTGCCGGGCGCGCCGTCGGTCGTCGAGCAGGTCCGTCACGTCCTCGAGCAGACGGCGCAGTCCAGCGCGGACGCGTCTGGCGATTAGGCTCGCGAAATGGCCGGGCGAAGACCACTCGCCGACCGGTTGCGCGACGTCTTGCTGGAGGAGATCACCAGTTCGCAGTTGCCGCCAGGGACGAAGTTGCCGACCGAGGGCCAACTGGTCGAACGTTTCGGGGTGTCGCGGGCCACGGTGCGTGATGCGGTGCGCGCGCTCGTCGAGGCCGGCTATGTGGTGCGCCGCCGCGGCTCCGGGAGCTACGTCACCGAGCGGCGACGGATGCCGCACGGCTTGGACTCGACGCTGAGTTATCTCGCGATGATCGAGAGTGCGGGCTTCCGTGCGGGAATGCATGTCGTTGAAGCGGCGCTCGAGCCCTGCTCGGAGGACGACGACCCGCTGCAACTCGGCCGGGGCGACACGGTATTGGCGGTCGAACGGGTGCGGACGGCCGACGACCGACCGGTGATCTACTCGCGCGATCGGATCCCCGCGCGTCTGCTCCGCAGCGGCCTGGACTTGCGTGAACTCGACCCGTCGCTGTTCGCGCTGCTGAGATCCTGCGGGCACGAGGCAGACCACGCCACGGCGACGCTGCGCGCGGTCGCCGGTACGGACCGCGTCGCGAAGATGCTCGGCATCCGGCGGGGCAAACCGCTGCTGTACATCGAGGAGATCGACTACGACCGGGAGGGGACGCCGGTCATGCTGTCGCGGGAGTGGCACGTTTCGGAGGCGTTCGACGTCCGGATCAATCGGACGGCTCAGAAGCGTGCCGGTCGGTCCTATCACGGCGCCGGTCAGTAGAGTGCCATTGGTCGGCTGCCCAACCTTTGAACGGAGCACACCGTGAGCCCCACTTCCGGCATGTTGACACAGGCCGACCTCGAACGACAGTTTGCCGCCGGCGACATCGACACAGTGATCGTCGCGTTCTGCGATATGCAGGGCCGGCTGACGGGCAAGCGGGTGTCGGCCCGGTTGTTCGTTGACGACGTTGCCGAGCACGGCGCCGAGTGTTGTAACTACCTGCTGGCCGTCGACGTCGACATGAACACCGTCGACGGGTATGCGATCTCCAGCTGGGAGACCGGTTACGGCGACATGGTGATGACGCCCGACTTCTCGACCCTGCGGCTGATTCCGTGGCTGCCCGGAACGGCACTGGTGATGGCCGACCTGTCCTGGACCGACGGCAATCCCGTCACGCAGGCGCCGCGCAGCATCCTGAATCGCCAGGTCGACCGGCTCGCCGAGCGCGGACTGGTGCCCTATGTCGGCACCGAGCTGGAGTTCATGGTGTTCGACACCGGATTTCGGGAAGCGTGGGCGGCCGGCTATCGCGGGCTGAAGCCGGCCACCGATTACAACGTCGACTACGCGATGCACGCCTCGACCCGGATGGAGCCGCTGCTGCGCGACATCCGGCTTGGCATGGCCGGTGCCGGCATGTACTGCGAGGGCGTCAAGGGCGAGTGCAACCTCGGCCAGCAGGAGATCGCGTTCCGCTACGACCACGCCCGCGTCACGTGCGACAACCACACCATCTACCGCAACGGCGCCAAGGAGATCGCCGACCAGCACGGCAAGAGTCTGACCTTCATGGCGAAATTCGATGAGCGCGAAGGCAACAGCTGCCATATCCATATTTCATTGCGCGGCGACGACGGCAGCGCGGTGTTCGCCGACCCCTCCGATGAGTTGGGCATGTCGCCGATGTTCCGCAGCTTCATCGCCGGGCAGTTGGCGACCTTGCGTGAGCTGACGTTGTGCTACGCGCCGAACATCAACTCCTACAAGCGATTCGTCGAGGGTAGCTTCGCGCCGACGGCGGTGGCGTGGGGGATGGACAACCGGACCTGCGCGGTGCGGGTAGTGGGCCACGGCCACGGCATGCGGATGGAGCTTCGCGCGCCCGGCGGCGACGTCAACCAGTACCTGGCGGTGTCGGCGCTCATCGCTGGCGGACTGTATGGCATCGAGCGCGAGCTGGAGCTGCCAGAAGCGTTGGAGGGCAACGCGTATACCAGCGGGGCCGAGCGACTGCCGACGACGCTTGCCGAGGCGGCCGCGTTGTTCGGTAAGTCGGAGGTGGCGCGCGAGGCGTTCGGCGACGACGTCGTCGAGCACTATCTGAACAATGCCCGCGTCGAACTGGACGCGTTCAATTCCGCGGTGACCGATTGGGAAAGGGTGCGCGGCTTTGAGCGGCTCTAGTGCTCGGCCGGTTCTCGGACTGACCACGTATCTGCAGCAGGCGCAGACCGGGGTGTGGGACGTCCGCGCCAGCTTTTTGCCTGCGATCTACATCGAAGGTGTGAGCCTGGCAGGCGGGACCGCGGTGCTGCTGCCGCCGCAACCTGTCGACGCTGACATCGCCTCTCGAGTGCTTGACGGCTTAGACGGCCTGATCATCACGGGTGGGCGGGACGTCGACCCGGCTTCGTATGGCCAGCAGCCGCACCCGGCCACCGACGAAGCGGTCGAGGATAACCGCCAGCGCGACGCGTTCGAGTTCGAGTTGGTGCGCGGTGCGATGCGGCGCGGTATGCCGGTGCTGGGCATCTGCCGCGGCGCCCAGGTGCTCAACGTCGCGCTGGGCGGGACGCTGCACCAGCACCTGCCCGACGTGCTCGGCCACACCCAGCACCAGCAGGGCAACGCGGTCTTCGCGACGTCGTCCATCCGCACGGTGCCGGGCACCCGTGTAGCCGCGTTGATCGGCGAATCGTCCGACGCGCAGTGCTACCACCACCAGGCCATCGATGAGTTGGGAGAAGGCTTGATCGTCAGCGCCCAGGACTCCGACGGCGTCATCGAGGCAGTCGAAATCCCCGGTGAAAACTTCGTTTTGGCGGTGCAGTGGCACCCCGAGGAGCGGCTGGACGACCTACGCCTGTTCGCCGGGGTCGTCGAGGCCGCGGCGGTGTATGCGACGGAGAAAGTGAACGCATGACAGTAAGCGAAATCATCAACCCCGCCACCGAAGAACCGCTGCGAACCGTCGATCAGACCGACGAAGCGGGCGTCGACGACGCGGTGGCGCGTGCCAAAGCCGCACAGCGGGACTGGGCGCGACTGGCGCCGGCCGAGCGGGCAGCGGCGCTACGCGCATTCGCCGCCGCGGTGGACGCGCACGTCGACGAGTTGGCCGCGTTGGAGGTCGCGAACTCCGGGCACCCGATCAGCAACGCGGAGTGGGAGGCCGGCCACGTTCGCGATGTGCTGCAGTTCTACTCCGCTTCGCCGGAACGCTTGAGTGGCAGGCAGATTCCGGTGGCGGGTGGTCTGGACGTCACGTTCAACGAGCCGCTCGGCGTCGTCGGCGTCATCACTCCGTGGAACTTCCCGATGACCATCGCTTCCTGGGGCTTCGCGCCCGCGCTGGCCGCCGGTAACGCGGTGTTGGTCAAACCTGCGGAGTGGACGCCGCTGACCACCATCAGGCTGGGTGAGCTCGCGGTAGAGGCCGGGCTGCCCGCGGATCTGTTCCAGGTGCTGCCCGGTAAAGGGTCGGTGGTGGGGGAGCGGTTCGTCACGCATCCCGATGTGCGCAAGATCGTGTTCACCGGATCCACCGAAGTTGGTACACGGGTGATGGCCGGGGCGGCCGCGCAGGTCAAGCGGGTCACCCTGGAACTCGGCGGCAAGAGCGCCAACATCGTGTTCGACGACTGCGATCTGGAGAAGGCCGCCGCGACCGCTCCGTATGGCGTTTTCGACAATGCTGGCCAGGACTGTTGCGCCCGCAGTCGAATCCTCGTGCAGCGCAACGTCTACGACCGGTTCATGGAACTTCTGGAGCCCGCGGTCAAGGGCGTCGTCGTCGGGGATCCGAAATCCAAGGACACCGAGATGGGGCCGCTGGTGTCGCAAGTCGCATTGGAAGACGGTTGCCGCCTATGTGCCCGACGACGCACCGGTGGCCTTCCGAGGGGACGCACCATCCGGACCCGGTTTCTGGTTCCCGCCGACCGTGCTGACCCCGTCGCGCACCGACCGCACCGTCACCGAGGAGATCTTCGGGCCCGTGGTGACGGTGCTGCCGTTCGACGACGAGGCCGACGCCATCGCGCTGGCGAACGACTCGCCGTACGGCCTGTCCGGGTCGATCTGGACGGACAACCTGTCGCGAGCACTGCGGGTGTCGAGGGCGGTGGAATCCGGGAACCTGTCGGTCAATTCGCACTCCTCGGTGCGCTACAACACGCCGTTCGGTGGCTTCAAGCAGTCGGGGCTGGGCCGCGAGCTCGGCCCGGACGCGCCGCTGTCGTTCACCGAAACCAAGAACGTCTTTTTCGCGATCGGAGATGCCTGATGGATCTGACGCAACGACTCGCCGGCAAGGTCGCCGTCATCACTGGCGGCGCCGGCGGCATCGGTCTGGCCACGGGCCGCCGCATGCACGCCGAGGGTGCGACGATCGTCGTCGGCGACATCGACCCGACGGCCGGCAAGTCTGCCGCCGACGAACTTGAGGGACTGTTTGTCCCCGTGGATGTTTCGGACGAAGCGGCTGTCGATGCGTTGTTCGATACCGCCGCCGAGACCTACGGTTCAGTGGACATCGCGTTCAACAACGCGGGCATCTCGCCGCCCGATGACGACGTCATCGAGAACACCGAATTGCCCGCGTGGCAGAAGGTGCAGGACATCAACCTCAAATCGGTGTACTTGTCGTGCCGGGCGGCGTTGCGGCATATGGTGCCCGCGAAGAAGGGCTCGATCATCAACACCGCGTCGTTCGTCGCGGTGATGGGTTCGGCGACATCCCAGATCTCCTACACCGCATCCAAAGGCGGGGTGCTGGCGATGTCGCGCGAACTCGGTGTTCAGTACGCGCGCAGCGGGATTCGTGTCAACGCGCTGTGCCCCGGCCCGGTGAACACGCCGCTGCTGCAGGAGCTCTTCGCCAAGGATCCGGAGCGGGCGGCACGTCGGCTGGTGCATGTGCCGATGGGCCGGTTCGCCGAACCGGAGGAACTCGCCGCGGCGGTGGCTTTTCTTGCCAGTGATGACGCGTCGTTCATCACCGGGTCGACGTTCCTCGTTGACGGCGGGATTAGCGGCCACTACGTTACGCCGCTCTAATGTCTGCCGACCCGGACGTGCCACTGGCCAGCGATGCCCTGCTGCGCCCGGTGCGGCCCGGGAACGCATTCGAAGACACCGTCGGGCGGCTGCTGCAGACCATCCGGTTGGGCGTGCTGCAGCCGGGTGAATCCCTGCCTCCTGAACGGGAATTGGCGGCTCGGCTCGGCGTCAGCCGCGATACCGTGCGGGAGGCCATCAAGTCGCTGTCGGACGCCGGCTACCTGGTGGCGCGGCGCGGCCGCTACGGCGGCACTTTCCTGGCCGACGAACTGCCCCGTCACACCGACGAAAGTCCGGGCGTGACGCGAGCGGAGATCGACGATGCGTTACGGCTGCGGGAGATCCTCGAAGTGGGCGCGGCGCGGATGGCGGCTCACAGGACCTTGACGGCCGGAGAACGGGAAGTGCTGTGGTCGCGGCTGTGTGACGTCCGCGCGGCGGAGCCCGGCGACTACCGGCGGCTGGACTCGCGGCTGCACCTGGCGATCGCGGAGGCGGCGGGGTCGCCGTCGCTGGTGCCGCTGGTGGCCGAGAACCGGATGCGGCTGAACGGCCTGCTCGATCAGATTCCGTTGCTGCCGCGCAACATCGCCCACTCGGATGAGCAGCACGAGGCGATCGTGCTGGCGATCCTGGCCGGCGACGGTGATGGGGCTGCCGCCGCGATGCGGGCACACGTTGCAGGATCCGCCGCCCTTTTGCATGGCTTTCTGGATTAGATTCGAACCGTGGAGCAGCCCGGCAACCAGACGCAGGTCAAGCGTGCGACATCGGCGTTGGCCGACGTTGACACCAGCGGCTGGACCCAGCGCTTCGATTTGCTGTCGGACCCCAATCGGCTCGAGATTCTGCTCAGCCTGCACCGCGCACCAGGGATCTGCGTCAGCGACCTCGCCGCCGCCCTTGGCCGGTCGGAAAACGCGGTGTCCCAAGCGCTTCGGGTGTTGCGACAGCAGGGCTGGGTGAGCTCCACGCGGGTGGGCCGCGCCGTGAGCTACCGGTTGGACGACGAGATTGTGCATGATCTGCTGCACTGGATCGGCGCCCGGCACGGCTAGGGCCGTGACACGCCCGACGGCAAGCCTGCAGCGGTATGGCTGACGTGAAATGAGCCCGGCGCAACACCTTCGCCGCGCCGGGCCCGCTAAGCCCGTCAGAAGTTGCCCGTGACCACGTTGGTGTTCTGCACCCTGCTTCCGCAGTCGCCATCGACGAAGCGAGCGCGGGCGAACACCTCGTCGGTGCCATCCCCGTCCTCATTGAGGACGCTCGCCGGCACGACGAATTGCTGCCAGTACTCGAGGCCTCGGTCCGTCGCCCGTATGAAGCCGTCGACGTCGTCGTGGACTCCGGGATAGTTCCGGTCGAACAGATACTGCTCGTTACCGTCGTCGCCCCAGACGATGTAGTGCATCCCGCCACAACCCGCAGTGAGGTTGTTGAGGTAACCAACCGCGTCCGGCTTCTGCATCGGATAAGTGCCCTGCACGATCACCCGGTTGTAGCCGGCCCCGGTGATGTTCTGGTCGACGATGGTCAGCATTGAGCCGGGTGACGGCGACGGGGCCGCCGACGCCGGCGCAGGTCCAGCGGTCATCGCGACGACGCCGGCGATCACGGCCGCACCGCCCATCAGTGACGCGATCTTGTTGCGTGCATACATTTGCTTCTCCAGTGTTCGAGGGCCGTGGGTGGCCCGGTTCTCAGACGGTTCGACTGTGCGCGGCGGAGTTTCGGTGACGTTGAGACGTTCATGAAATGCGCAGGCCGGCGTTTCGCAGACACATCGCGACGACCTGGGTAAAGCTAGAACGCGTGGCGGTGGAGTTTCGATTGCTTGGCGACGTGGAGGCGCGGCTTGACGGACAACGTCTCGAGATCGGTCACGTCCGTCAGCGGTGTGTCCTGGTCGCACTTCTGATCGACGTCAATCATGCTGTCCCGCCGGATCAACTCATAGATCGCGTGTGGGCGGACGAACCGCCACACAAGGGTCGCAACGCGCTCGCGGCCTACATGTCGCGGCTGCGGCAGCTGTTCGCCGATGCCGAGGATGTGCAGATAGTCCGCGAGCCGGGCGGATACAAGGTGGCGACCGACACGTTGTCGGTCGACCTGCACCGCTTCCGCCACTTGGCATCGAAGGCCCGCGCGACCGCCGATCCGGTCGAGGCCGCGGTGGTGTTCGACAACGCGCTGGAGCTCTGGCGCGGTGAGCCATTCCCGTCGATCGACACCCCGTGGGTGAATGACGTCCGAACTGCCCTCGAGGCCGAACGGCTTTCGGTCGAGCTTGATCGCAACGATGTCGCACTGCGCGCCGGCCGGCACGCCGAGCTCCTGGGAGAACTCACCGCGGCGCTAAAGGCTCACCCGCTCGACGAGCGCCTCGCAGGGCAGTTGATGCTGGCGCAGTACCGCAGTGGCCGTCAGGCCGATGCACTCGACACCTACGGCCGCATGCGGGAGCGGCTCGTCGAGGAGCTCGGCGTCGATCCGAGTCCGCCGCTGCGGGATGTGTACCAGACGATCCTTGAGGGCGAATCGTTTCCTCCACCAGCTCCGAGGCCCGCCCAGCCGGCGGCGGTCACGCGGCCACATGCCGACCTGCCCCGGCGTGCGACCAGCTTCATCGGGCGTGAAAAGGAGATTCGCCGAGTCACGGCCGCGTTACGGGAAGCACCGCTGGTCACGCTGACGGGCGTCGGCGGCGTCGGGAAGACGCGCCTGGCGCTCGAGGTCGTTGCCGCCGGCCAGGAGCGATTCGCAGACGGCGTGTGGTTGTGTGAACTCGCCCCGGTTGACAGCGGCGCGGTGAGCCACGCCTTGGCTGCGTCATTGCGGTTGCAGCAACAGCAGGGCCTCGGCATCGAGGACACGCTGATCGAATATCTGCGCACTCGCGAACTGCTGTTGGTCGTGGACAACTGTGAACACGTCCTCGACTCGGCCGCGTTGATCCTCGACCAGATCGCTCGGCACTGCCCAAAAGTTTCAGTGCTGGCCACCAGCAGGGAAGCGTTAGGTGTGGAGGGTGAACGGCTGTTGCCTGTGCCCCCGCTGACGGATGCGGAAGCCACCGAACTGTTCGCCGACCGCGCCAGGGCGGGCAGGCCGGACTTCGACCTCGATCACGAGCCCGTCGGGGCGGTAGCCGAGATCTGTCGGCGGCTCGACGGCCTGCCGCTGGCGATCGAATTGGCGGCCGCCAGGATGCGCGTGATGAGCAGCCTGGACGTGGCGCGGCGGCTTGACAGCTTGCGTCTGCTGAGCGGCGGTGCGCGCGGCGCGCATCCGCGGCAGCAGAGCCTTGCCGCGACGATCGAGTGGTCCTACCACCTGCTGTCAGAGCCGGAGCAGTCATTGTTCATGCGGCTTTCGGTCTTCGCGGGCGGGTTCGACCTCGATGCGGCACATGGAGTCTGCAGCGAGGACGCGGCCACCGACGACGACACCCTCGATCTGCTCACCGGGCTCGTCGAGAAGTCGATGGTGACAGTGCGGGCCGGCATCGAGAGGTCGCGGTTCGGGGTACTCGAAACATTGCGGGCCTACGGCCGGGATCGTTTGCAAGAGCGGGGAATCGATGACGTCTACGCAGCACGGCATGCGCGCTACTACACCGACTTAGCTAAGCAGGCAGCCGCGGGCATTCACACCGCCGAGGAACGTGCGTGGAGGGAGCGAATGTTGCCGGACTATGACAACCTGCGCGCGGCGTTCGAACACGCCATGGCGGCAAGCGACATCGATCTCGCGATCCGGCTGGTCACGTCAATGGGGGAACTTGCTCATCTCAGCGTCGGCTATGAAGCGGCCGGCTGGGCGGAACGCACACTCGAGCTAGCGAGTCCCGATCATCCGCTGTTTCCGGCCGCCGCTGGCTTCGCCGCGAGGGGTGCGTGGAACCGCGGGGACTTCGACCGCGCGCGGACTCTTGCGGCGCTGGCGGAGGGGCGGGTACCTGGCCGCGGCACCGGTCGCGTCGCCTACCCCGGCGACGTGCTGGCGGATCTGGCACTCTACGAGGGTGACCCGCGCGCCGCGCTGGCGCATTACGACGCCGAGGTAACGCGCGCGCGCGGCGACGATGACCCAATTCGATTGGTATGGACGCTGTTCTACGTCGCTATCTGTCATGCCGTGCTGCGTCATCCCGAGGCAGGTCTGCCCGCGGCAGAGGAATCGATACCGGTCGCCGACGCCACGGCGAACCCGACGGCGCGGTCGATGGCGCGCTACGCGCTCGGCCTGGTGCTGAAGAAGTCCGAGCCGGACCGTGCCCTCGCTTTGTTCGACGAGGCAGCCGACCTGGCCGCCTCGGTGCAGAACTTCTGGTGGCATGGCATCGCATTGATGGAGGCCGCGGCTACGCGTGCCGTGCATGGCGATCCAGCAACGGCAGCAAGGCTTTTCATTGACGTGCTCGACCACTGGGATCGCGTAGGGGATTGGAGCCAGCAGTGGCTGAACCTGCGGTACGTGACGCGGTTCCTGGTGCGGGTCGGCGCCGACGACGACGCCGTCGCGCTCCACCATGCGCTCGTTTCAGCGGGTAGACCCTCGCCGTTGAGCGACGACGAATTCGTTTCGCCGGGAGGTTCTTTCACCGGTGGCGCCGCTGCGGTTGCCCGAGCGCGTTCGACACTTGCCCGCTACTGCTGAGCTGTTTTCACGGGCGAGAAAGCCTGCCCGGTGCATGCTGTGCGCCGCACCGGACAGGCTCATGTCTCCACCGTCTTAGAAGTTGGCGGTCACGACGTTGCTGATCTGGGCTCGGGTGCCGCCGTCAGCGTCGACGAACATTGCCCTGACGTAGATTTCGTCCTCGTTGTCGAACGCGTTGTCGTCCTCGTTGAGTACACCTCTGGGAAGCTCGAGAATGCGGAGGTAGTGCAGACCCTCTGGCGTGGCGATCAGATGCCCCATCTCCTGAACGCCGGCGCCCGGGAACCGGTGCACCCCGCGGTTAGAAATGCCGGTGGGATCGTCGCCGTAGATGGCGTAACTCATTTCACCTGGGACTGCGCCGGTGTTGATGTTGTTGATGAAACCGACAGCGTCGGCCTGCTGCATCGGAAACACCCCCTCGATCGTCACTCGGTGGATCTCCGTGTTGACCGGGAAGACCGACAGTCTCGCCCCTGCGGGGGCCGCCGTCGCAGGAGCGAGGCCGGCGGTCAGCCCCATCGCTGCGGCGGCCATTGCCGCCCCACCGATCAGTGCCCCTATTGTGTTGCGATTGTTCATTTCGTTCTCCATCGCTCGTGGGCCGTGGTGGCCCGATATCAGACCGTGCCGCCACGGCGATTTCCTGGGCGGGGCACCGTCCCAACTACACGCATACCGCGACTTGCATGCCCCAGACACCTCAGAAGTAGCGAACGATCTTCTGGGAGAATTGATGTCGTTCGCCGCCGTCTCCATCCCGGAACATTGCCACGGCGTAGATCTCGTCTTCTTCGTTGAAGACGCCGTCGTCCTCGTTGAACTTGCCCTTGGGGACGGATATCTCGCGCAAGTACTCGAGACCGCCTGGCCCTGCTCGCAGGTAGCCCTCGGAATCGGTTTGAGCACCCGGCACGAAGACGGAACCCGTGATGTCGGAGTCACCGGGCCAGCTACGGTCGTCGTCGCCGACGATGTGGTAGATCATCCCGCCCGGACCGGGCCCACCTGGGTAGTTGCCGTCGTTGACGTGGACGAGGAAGCCGACTGCGTCGGGCTGCTGCATCGGAAAGACGCCCTTGATCGATACCCGGAAGTTGTTGGGGTTCTTCGGATCCTCGTACACGTACATGGTGGCGCCGCTCTGGGCGGGTGCCGCCGCGGCCGGTGCGACGCCTGCGGTCAGTCCGACGACGGCGGCGAGTGTTGCCGCGCCGCTCATCAGAGCGCCGATGATCTTACGCGTGTTCATTGTGTTCTCCAGTGGTCGTGGGCCGTGGGTGGCCCGGTTTGTCAGACCGGTCGACTGTGCGCGGCAGGCTTTGGACGTCCCTTGCAACGTGCTGAAATGCGCAGCTCACGCCCCAGTCTCGGTAGGGTCTTTTCGATGCACCGCTGTCATCGACTGCCCTGAATAGCGCCATGACCTGGACATTTCATCGCTGCTTCAGCGTTGCTGCATCGGGGCGGGCCACGGTTGGGTCATTCAATGACCATCCGGGCCGAAGCCCCCGACACTGTGGAGCTGAAGATGAACGGCACGAGGGCGCGTCGGAGCCCCTCGCCGTTTTCTGGGTGTGGACATCGCGTTGACGAATACAAGGAGGATGAAATGACCACTTCGGAGCAAGAATTCGCGTCAGATGCCGACCGTGCGCTCAAGGCAAAGCATCGCGCGCTGTGGGCGTCGGGTGACTATCCGGCCGTTGCCGAGCAGTTGATTCCGGCGCTCGGGCCGGAACTCGTCCGAGCGTGCGGGATCAAGCCCAAGGACCGCGTACTGGATGTCGCGGCCGGTTCGGGCAACGCAGCCATTCCGGCCGCAGTCGCGGGCGCCATCGTCACCGCGAGCGACCTCACCCCCGAGTTGTTCGACGCCGGCAGACGAATCGCCGCGGCACGTGGCGTCGAGCTCGAATGGGTCGAAGCTGACGCCGAGGCGATGCCGTTCGCGGACAGCAGCTTCGACGTGGTCATGTCGTCCGTGGGTGCGATGTTCGCACCGCACCACCAGGCGACCGCCGATGAGCTTCTGCGCGTGGTCCGGCCGGGCGGAACGATCGGGATGATCAACTGGACGCCCGAGGGTTTCATCGGAAACCTGTTCGCGACGATGAAGCCGTACGCGCCGCCACCACCTCCTGGCGCCAGTCCGGCGCCGCTGTGGGGCAATGAGGATCATGTGCGGATGTTGTTCGGTGATCGGGTCGCCGACCTGACGGTTCGACGTCAAACGGTGCGCATGGACCACTGCGCGAACCCGACGGAGTTCCGCGAGTACTGGAAGCGCAACTACGGTCCGACCATCGCGACCTACCGGTTCAATAAGGACCAGCCCGCGCGCGTCGAGGCTCTGGATCGGGACTTCCTGAGCTTCCTCATTAAGTGGAATCAGGCGACCGAGCCCGGCCAGACTGCCTATGACGCGGAGTATCTCCTCGTCGTCGCCACGAAGCGTTAGGCATTGGAATGGTTGATATTCAAGTGGGGATCTTCGCGCCGGTCGGTCCGTTCAAGAGTGCGGCTGAGACGCACGCCGCGATGCTCGACGGAATCGCCGAAGCGGGCGTCGATCACGTCTGCGTCGGTGACCATGTCAGTTTCTTCGTTGGCGCCGGGTCGGACGCGCTGATCGATGCGACGTCGATGCTGACCCATTACCCCGGAGCTGCCGTGTTACGTAGCGCTGTACCTTCTGCCGTTGCGGCACCCCGTGCTGGTAGCACGACAACTTGCCAGCATCGCCGAGTTGGCCCCGGGCAGGCTGACGCTTGGCGTCGGCATCGGCGGTGAGGACCGGCACGAGCTCGAGATCTGCGGTGTCGATCCGCGGACGGTCGGGCGCCGAATGGACGAGTCGCTTCAGATTCTGCGCGGCCTGGCCGACGGCAAGCCGGTCAACTTCGACGGCGAGTTCTTCGCGGTCCGCGACGCTCTCATCGTTCCGGCGCCGGAACCTAGGATCCCGCTTACGGTGGGAGGCCGGTCCGACGCCGCCGTGCGACGTGCTGGACGCTTCGGCGATGGCTGGTTGGGAATCTGGGTCTCGCCCCGCCGGTTCGGCTCGGTGGTCGATCAGATCGGTGGACACGCCATTGATGCCGGACGGGACCCGAGTGGCTTCGAGCATGCAATCAATGTCTGGTGCGGCTTCGGCCCCACCCGTGAGGCGGCGCGCGCACCCCTCGCTGCCGGAATGCAGCGCTTCTATCAGATGCCGTTCGAGCCCTTTGAGCGGTATTCGCCCTACGGGACACCCGCGCAGGTCGCAGAATTTCTCCAGCCGTACATCGAGGCGGGGTGCACGGTGTTCAACGTGATTCCGTGCGCCAATGACCACGAGACGGCGGTCGCTGCAGTGGGCGAACTCCGGCGACTGCTGACCTCGGCCTGAGACCACCGACATCTGAACATCTGTTCATCTAGACAGGTGAGATGGTGCGCGCATAGGGTCGACCCATGACCGTCGTCGAGCAGCCCGAAACGACCGTTTCCCCTCGATTCGACCGCACCGACTGGACGACGATCGCCGCGATGGGCGGAATCGTCCTGGCGCTCCACCTATTTGGCTGGGGAGTGCTGGTTTTCGGAGTGGCACCACAGCACATCACGCTCGGATCGGCGGGCGTCTTCGGCGTCGGACTGGGCGTGACCGCCTACCTGCTCGGAGTGCGGCACGCCTTTGACGCCGACCACATCGCCGTGATCGACAACACCACCCGCAAGCTGGTCGGGGAGGGAACGCGCTCGCTGTCCGCCGGTTTTTGGTTCTCACTGGGCCATTCCAGCGTCGTGTTCGGGCTGGCCTTCCTGCTCGCGATCGGTGTGCGCGCCGTCGTGGGACCGGTGCAGGACGAGGGCTCGCCGATGCTGCAGACGCTCGGGTTGGTGGGCTCGCTAGTCGCTGGGACCTTCCTCATCCTGATCGGGCTGTCGAACCTGTTCGCCGCGGTGGGCATCGCCAAGGTGTTCCGCCGGATGCGCAGCGGCGACTTCGACGAAGCTGAACTCGAGCGCCAACTCGAGAACCGCGGTTTCCTGGCGCGGATCTTCTCGAGGGTCATGCGCCGCGTGAGCAAGCCCTGGCACCTCTACCCGGTCGGGCTGCTCATGGGCCTTGGCTTCGATACGGCGACGCAGGTAGCACTGCTCGTACTGGCCGCGGGAACGGCGGCGTTCACGCTGCCCTGGTACGCGATCCTGGTGCTGCCCGTGCTGTTCGCGGCGGGGATGAGCCTGTTCGACGCGCTCGACGGCATCCTCATGTCGAGGGCCTACGGCTGGGCATTCCTCCAGCCGATCCGCAAGGTGTACTACAACCTGACCGTGACTGTGCTGTCGGTGGTCGTCGCTCTGGTCATCGGCGTCATCGTGCTCGCCGGCCTCGTGGCTGACCGCCTCGGCGTCGAGTCGGGCCCGCTGGCCGCCATCGGATCGGCCAACCTCGAGTTCGTCGGCTTCATGATCGTCGGGCTGTTCGTCGCAGCCTGGCTGATCGCCCTGGCGGTCTGGCGCTTCGGGCAGGTCGAGAAGCGCTGGGCGCCGGCGTCCGACTGACCGAGAGTTTCCAGCGCGAGCAGACGCAGAATCGCGCAAAACCGGCGTGGGTAATGCGCTTCTCTGTCTGCTCGCGCAGAAGAACGTTAGTGCCGTTTGGACGGGGGCCAGGGCGGCTCGCCGCACAGCGCCAACAACGCGTTCTCGATCACTTCGGGCAGCGCCGGATGGATCCAGTATTGCCCGCGTGCCATGTCCTGCGCGGGCAGGTCGAAACTCATGGCCTGGATCACCGGCTGAATCAGCGACGAGGCCTGATGGCCCATGATGTGCGCACCGAGAATCAGACCGCTGTCGTCGTCGACGATGATCTTCGCGATGCCGGTGGTCTCCTCCATCGCCCAGCCGTACGCGACGTCGGCGTAGTCCTGGACCTTGACCTTGATGTTGAATCCCTTTGCCCTGGCCTCGTTTTCGGTGAGCCCGACGCTGGCGATCTGCGGGTCGGTGAACACCGCCGACGGTACGTAGCGGTGGTTGGACGGCATCAGCGCATCCGTGTCGTCCCAGTCCTGCAGTAGGTTGTGCTTCACGACGCGGGCTTCGTGGTTGGCGACGTGCTTTAGCTGATAGTCCGATGACACGTCGCCTAGAGCGAAAATGCCACGCGCAGAGGTGCGCTGGTATTCGTCGACGACCACCTGACCGCCCGCGGTGACCTTGATACCAGCGTGCTCGGCGTCGAGCAGATCGCCGTTGGGCACCCGGCCCGTCGCCACTAGCAGGGCATCGCCGCGCAGTTTCGAGCCGTCTTCGCAACGTATCTCGACGCCACCGCTGACCTGGCGAGCATCGGCGAGCTCGTGGTGGCTGTGGATCTCCCACTTCTTGGCCGCGATGTCTGTGAAGCGCATCGTGATGTCGTCGTCGTGGCCGCGCAACAGGGTGCTGCCCCGGATCAGCAGCGTCACATGACTGCCCAGCGCCGAGAAGATGTGGGCGAACTCGCACGCCACAAAGCCGCCGCCGATGATGACGAGGCGCTCGGGCACATCGGCGATGCGCATGATGGTGTCGCTCGTGTAGTAGGGCACACCGCACTGGGTGACCGCGTCCGGAGCAACGGCGCGCGAACCGGCGGCGATGACGACCTGGTCGGCGGTGAACTCGTCACCGTCGTCGGTGCGCATCGCGTAGCGGCCGTCGGGCCGGGTGGGCCTGAACCGGACATGACTGTCGAACACTTCGACGTTGGGTGAGGAGCGCCGATAGTTGGCGCCGCCTAACGACAGTGGGTCGATCCGGCCGAACACCCGTGACACGATGTCGCTCCACCGGACGCCGTCGACGTGGGCGTCAACGCCGTATTGTGCTGATTCCCTGGCGCTTTGGGCCACTCCCGCGGCGTAGACGAACATCTTGGTCGGTATGCATCCGACGTTGAGACAGGTGCCGCCGAAGATCCCCTGCTCACAGATCGCCACTCGCTTGTCGACGTAGCGTTCGTCGAGGATCGAGTTGCCCGAACCGGTTCCGATGATCGCGATGTCGAAGTGAGTCAAGTCGTCATCCTCGTTCGGGTTGTGGTGCCGCGCCTGTGGTTTCCGGACCCTTCCCCGGGTCGTCCCCCTGCCCTCCGGGCGGGTGGGCCCCCCGCTTGCGTGGGGAGTGCCCCCAGCGCTCCTGCCCGCCGGACCAAGCTATGTACCAATCCAGCCAGCGGTCCAACTCCCGGTACGCCACCTGACGTGATTCGGCGACGGACAGGAAGACATCATGCTTGGCGTCTGCTATCGGAACGACCGTGGTGCGGTTGCCGATGCAACCGGCCCAGCGCGCGATCTGCTTGACATCCAGCACCGCGTCGCCGCGCTGGATCGCGTCAGGGTCGCTGACCTCGCGCACGCTGCGGTCCGACCGCAGGATCAGGTTGGGCACGCCGACGTCGAGGCCGCGGTGCAGTGTGGCCTGGCCGCGCCGGATGGCGTGGATCCAGCCGGATGTGACCGGGAAGCCGCCGATCGGTTTCCACTGCAGGTTGTAGTCGAACTCGCCGCCGTAATCACGGTGAAGCGTGGCGCCGTAGCCGCCTTCGGTCGTGGGCCGGACCACGAGCCGCTTCCGGAACCGCGACACCGCACCAATCGCCGCCGAGGTGGGCCTGGTGCGCAGGATCGCCGGGCCCTGCAGATCCAGCCAGGGGCTGTTGAGCACCAGGCCCGTGACGTGTTTGCGTTGCGTCGCGCCGCGGCTGTGTAACCGGTCCAGCCACAGCGACACGATGAGGCCGCCCGCCGAGTGCCCGTACACCAGAACGTTCGCCGGCGACACCGCGCCGATGACGTCGAGGGCGCCCTCCAGCTCGGTGTCGTAACGGGCCAGATTGGTGCTGAAGTGGGGGGTCTGGCCGTCGCGCCAGGAGCGGCCGCATTTGTGCAGATCGAGGGCGTAGAACGCGAAACCACGGGCGGCGAAATGGTCGGCCAGCTCGGTGTTGAAGAAGTAGTCGGTGAAACCGTGCACCAGCAGGACCGCGCGGGTGGCGGAGGGGTCGGGCTCGCCGCGGCGCACCAGGGTCGCGACCAGCTCGCCCTCGCCGTCCGGATCGGGGCCCAACGCAAACGTCTGCTGCCAATAACCAGGCAGCACATCGGGCTCCCATACGGTCACCTCGTTACCTTAACGAGCCGCGTGTTTCGTCTGGTGGCCGCGGGATAGCCTGGGGACCGTGCCTGGAGCCTGGACGGACGTCCCCGAACACGTGACGGTGGCTGCCGAATGACGGTCGCACTACGCCGTAGCTGGGCCAAGGATCTCGACGCCGCGACTCTCTACGCGCTGCTCAAGCTGCGGGTCGAGGTGTTCGTCGTCGAGCAGGCCACCCCGTATCCCGAGCTGGACGGTCGTGATCTGCTGGCCGAGACCCGGCACTTCTGGCTCGAAGGCCCCGACGGAGACGTCATCTCCACGCTGCGGCTGATGGAGGAACACCCCGGCGGGCACAAGGCGTTCCGGATCGGCCGGGTCTGCACCAAGAAGAGCGCCCGCGGCCATGGCCACACCGCCCGGCTGCTGCAGGCGGCGCTCGCCGAGGTCGGCGACTACCCGTGCCACATCAACGCGCAGACGTATCTGGAGGAGATGTACGGCCAGCACGGATTCGTCCGCGACGGTGAGGAATTCCTCGACGACGGCATCCCGCACGTGCCGATGGTGAAGCCGTGACGTACCCGTTCAGTGCGATCGTCGGCCATGACCGCCTCCGTCTCGCGCTGGTGTTGTGCGCGGTGCGGCCCGAGATCGGCGGCGTGCTGATCCGCGGCGAGAAGGGCACCGCGAAGTCGACCGCGGTGCGCGGTTTGGCGAAGGTGTTGAACGCGGTCGACGGCGCGTCACTGGTCGAGTTGCCGATCGGCGCCACCGAGGACCGCGTGGTCGGGTCGCTGGATCTGCAGAAGGTGCTGCGCGACGGCGAGCACGCGTTCTCACCCGGACTGCTGGCCCGCGCGCACGGCGGCGTGCTCTATGTCGATGAGGTCAACCTGCTGCACGACCACCTGGTCGACGTGCTGCTCGACGCTGCGGCGATGGGTCGGGTGCATGTCGAGCGCGACGGCGTCTCACACAGCCATGAGGCCCGCTTCGTGCTGATCGGCACCATGAACCCCGAGGAAGGGGAGTTGCGGCCGCAGTTGCTGGATCGGTTCGGGTTGACGGTTGACGTGCGCGCCTCGCGCGAAGTCGACGTCCGCGCCGACGTCATCCGGCAGCGGATGGCGTTCGAGGCCGATCCTGCCGGGTTCGCCGAGGGGCACGCCGAGGCGGACGTCGAGCTGGCGCGGCGCATCGCGGCGGCGCGGGCCTCGATAAGCTCGGTGACGTTGCCGGACAACGAGTTACGACGCATCGCTGCGCTATGTGCGGCGTTCGACGTCGACGGCATGAGGGCCGACCTGGTCGTCGCGCGAACTGCGGTCGCGCACGCGGCATGGCGTGGGGCCGACACTGTCGCCGAGGAGGACATCAGGGTGGCCGCCGAGCTCGCGCTGCCACACAGGCGGCGCCGCGACCCGTTCGACGACCCGGGCCTTGATCCCGGTCAGCTGGACGAGGCGATGTCGCAGGCCTCCGAATCCGCAGACGATCCCGAGCCTCAGCCCGATCCCGATCCGCCCGGCGGCGGTGAATCGCCGCCCGTCGATGGGGCAGATCGCCAAGTCCCGCAACATAATTCGAGCTCGCACGCTCGGCCCAGCGCCACGCCGTCGGCAACGTTCCGCACCAAGGCGCTCGTCGTGCCGGGCGTGGGTGAAGGCGCGCCGGGGCGACGGTCCCGCGCGCGCAACCGCACCGGAACCGTCATCTCGTCGACCACCCAGCCCAATGAGGGCCACGGTGTGCACATTTTCGCGACGCTGCTGGCGGCGGCTTGGCGCCAGCGTCAACCGGGACGGCCGCGGCCCGCCGTTGACGACGTCAGGCGGGCCGTTCGCGAAGGCCGAGAAGGCAATTTGGTGATCTTCCTCGTCGACGCATCAGGGTCGATGGCCGCCCGTGATCGGATGGCCGCGGTCAGCGGGGCCACGTTGTCGCTGTTGCGCGACGCGTACCAGCGGCGCGACAAGGTCGCGGTGATCACCTTCCGCCAGCAGGACGCACAGCTGTTGCTTCCGCCGACGTCGTCGGTGCACATCGCGAGCCGTCGGCTGGCCCGGTTCGACACCGGTGGGAAAACCCCACTGGCGCAGGGGCTTTTGGCCGCCCGCGATGTCGTGGTGCGCGAGAAGGCCCGCGACCGGGCGCGGCGCAGCCTGGTGGTGGTGATCACCGATGGACGCGCGACAGGTGGGCCCGACCCGCTGGGCCGAGCGCGCGAGGCCGCCGCCCGACTGGTCGCCGAGGGTGCGGCGGCGGTCGTGGTCGACTGTGAAACGTCGCATGTACGACTGGGTTTGGCCGAGCAGCTCGCCGGCCATCTCGGCGCGCCGTCGGTGCGGTTGGCGCACCTGCGGGCCGATAGCCTCACCGATGTCGTGCGCACCGCAGCCTGAACGAGGGGGATCACTTATGCCTCAGGGCCAACCGCTTACCGTCCCCGACGACGGCCTGACCACCCGCGCCCGTCGCAACGCGCCACTGCTGGCGGTGCACACCGGCGCGGGCAAGGGCAAGTCGACCGCCGCGTTCGGCATGGCGCTGCGGGCGTGGAACCAAGGCTTCGACATCGCGGTGTTTCAATTCGTCAAGAGCGCCAAGTGGAAAGTGGGCGAGGAGGCCGCATTCGGTGAACTCGGCCGCCTGCACGACGAACACGGGGTCGGTGGCCCTGTTGAGTGGCACAAGATGGGCGCGGGCTGGTCGTGGTCGCGCAAGCACGGCACCGACGTCGACCACGCCACCGGCCGCGGCCGACGGCTGGGCCGAGGTCAAGCGCCGGCTGGCCGAGCAGCGCCACGACTTCTACGTGCTCGACGAGTTCACCTATCCGCTGAAGTGGGGATGGGTCGACGTCGAGGATGTCGTCGCCACGTTGACCGGTCGCGCCCGGAACCCAGCACGTCGTCATCACCGGCCGCGATGCGCCGCAGGCCCTGCTCGACGCCGCCGACCTCGTCACCGAGATGACGAAGGTCAAGCACCCGATGGACGAGGGCCGCAAGGGCCAGAAGGGCATCGAGTGGTGAATATCAGCACCTTCGCCAGCGCGAGCGACGCGCAAAATGCTACTCCTTAGCGGCGTGTCGGCGTACAGACACGCGTCGCTCGCGGGAGGGGGCGACGTGAGCGTTCCGGCGGTCGTCATTGCCGCTCCGGCGTCGGGCTGCGGAAAGACCACGGTGGCAACGGGTTTGATCGGGGCGCTGCGGCGGGCCGGACACATGGTGGCCCCGTTCAAGGTCGGGCCGGACTTCATCGATCCGGGCTACCACGCGCTGGCGGCGGGCAGGCCGGGCCGCAACCTCGACCCGGTGCTGGTGGGCGAGCAGCTGATCGGCCCGCTGTATCGGCACGGCAGTGCAGGCGCCGACATCGCGGTTGTCGAGGGTGTGATGGGACTGTTCGACGGGCGCATCGAGGAGACGGCCGTAGGCACCGCGCGAGGGTCCACCGCCCACGTCGCCGCACTGCTGGGCGCACCGGTGATTCTTGTTGTCGACGCCCGCGGCCAGAGCCACAGCATTGCCGCACTGCTGCACGGATTCTCGACATTCGACCAGTCGGTACGGATCGCGGGGGTGATCCTCAACCGGGTGGGCTCGCCGCGCCACGAGGAAGTGCTGCGGCAGGCCTGCGAGCACGCCGGTGTGCCGGTATTCGGCGCGATCCCGCGGTCCGACGAATTGTCCGTTCCGTCACGGCATCTCGGCCTCGTCACGGCGGTCGAGCACGGCCGCCAGGCCCACGCCGCCGTCGAGGCGATGACCGCCCTTGTGGGTCGACACGTCGACCTCGCTGCAATCGCCGCCACGGCGGCCACCGGGTGACCGATGACCCGTGGGATCCCGCCGCGGCCGCGCCCGTCGACGGCGGACGTCACGGTCGCGTTGGCGGCGGGTAAGGCGTTCAGCTTCGGCTACACGGAGCACGCAGAGCTGCTGCGCGCCGCAGGAGCCGACGTCGTCGAATTCGACCCGTTGAGCGAACCGTTGCCTCCCCACACCGCAGCCCTCGTGCTGCCCGGCGGGTTCCCTGAACAGTTCAGCACCGACCTGTCGGGTAACGACGTTGTGCGCCAGCAGATCAACGCGCTGGCAGCGTCTGGGGCACCCATACAGGCGGAATGTGCCGGCCTGACCTATCTGGTCGACGAGCTCGACGGGTATCCGATGTGCGGCGTGTTGTCCGGGTCCGCGCGGTTCACCGATCACCTCACGCTGGGCTACCGGGATGCGGTCGCGGTGGCGGACTCGTCGTTGCATGAAGTTGGCGACCGCGTCGTCGGGCACGAATTCCACCGCACCACAGTCACATTCACTGACAGTTATCAACCGGCATGGGCATATCGCGGGCGCGAGGTGGAGACGATCCGGGACGGCGCCGTCCACGGCGGGGTACACGCCGGCTACCTGCACACCCATCCGGCCGCCCACCCGCATGCGATAACCCGCTTCGTCACGACCGCCACAACCTCTAGGCTCGCCAGGTGACCGAGAACGCCTACCTCGTCGGCCTGCGCCTTGTCGGCAAGAAGGTGGTCGTCGTCGGCGGCGGCACCGTCGCGCAGCGCAGGCTGCCGCTGCTGATCGCCAACGGTGCGGACGTGCACGTCATCACCCGCACCGCAACCCCGGCCGTCGAAGTCATGGACGGAATCACGTTGACGCTCAGGGAGTTCCGCGACGGCGATCTCGAGGGTGCGTGGTATGCGATCGCGGCCACCGACGATCCGGACGTCAACGCCGCCGTCGTCGCCGAGGCCGAAGGCCGACAGATCTTCTGCGTGCGCGCCGACATCGCACGCGAGGGCACCGCCGTCACACCCGCCTCATTCGACTACGAGGGCTTGAGCGTCGGCGTGCTGGCCGGCGGCGAACACAGAAGATCCGCGGCCATCCGCTCGGCGATCCACGAAGCCCTGCAAAGCGGCGTCATCACCGCCGAAACGCCCGGCGCGACGCCCGGCGGTGTCGCCCTGGTCGGCGGCGGCCCCGGCGACCCCGAGCTGATCACCGTGCGCGGCAGGCGGCTGCTGGCCCACGCCGACGTCGTCGTCGCAGATCGGCTCGCGCCACCGGAGCTCCTCGCCGAACTGCCCCCGCAGGTGGAGGTCATCGACGCCGCGAAGATCCCCTACGGGCGGGCGATGGCACAGGACGCGATCAACGACGTGCTCATCGACCGGGCCAAGGCGGGCAAGTTCGTGGTGCGGCTCAAGGGCGGCGACCCGTTCGTGTTCGCGCGCGGCTACGAAGAGGTGCTCGCGTGTGCGGATGCTGGGATTCCCGTCACAGTTGTGCCCGGTGTGACCAGTGCCATAGCAGTGCCCGCGCTGGCCGGCGTTCCGGTCACGCATCGAGCCGTCACGCATGAATTCGTGGTGGTCAGCGGCCATGTCGCGCCCGGGCATCCCGAATCGTTAGTGAATTGGAATGCGCTGGCCGCGCTGACGGGCACGATCGTGTTGCTGATGGCCGTCGAACGCATCGAGCTGTTCACGAAGGCGCTGCTGGACGGCGGCCGACCAGCGGATACGCCGGTTCTGGTGGTGCAACACGGAACAACGGCGTCGCAGCGGACTTTGCGTGCCACGCTTGCCGACGCGCCCGAGCGGATCCGGGAAGAGGGCATTCGACCTCCGGCGATCATCGTGATCGGCTCGGTGGCGGCCTTCGGCGGTTAAAGGATTCTTAAGATTACTGTAAGGTAACCCGCTATGACGGCTCTCAATGATGCAGAGCGCGCCGCTATCCGCCGTGACGCCGAGGGCGGGGCAAACCGGGGGGCTCCTGTGCACGTGGAACACACGGCGGTGGAGCGAACCGGCAGGTCCCCGGCCTGGTTGCCGTCGCGGCGGTTCCTCGCCGCGGTTATCGCGATCGGCGGTATGCAGCTGCTCGCCACCATGGACAGCACCGTCGCCATCGTCGCGCTTCCTAAGATTCAAGACGAGCTCAGTTTGTCCGACGCGGGTCGTAGCTGGGTCATCACCGCCTACGTCCTGACCTTCGGCGGGCTGATGCTGCTGGGCGGCCGCCTCGGCGACACCATCGGCCGCAAGCGCACCTTCATCGTCGGCGTCGCGCTGTTCACCATCGCCTCGATCCTGTGCGGCATCGCCTGGGACGAGACCACGCTCGTGGTCGCCCGGCTGCTGCAGGGCGTGGGCGCCGCGATCGCATCGCCCACCGGCCTGGCGCTGATCGCGACGACGTTCCCGAAAGGGCCTGCACGCAACGCCGCGACGGCCGTGTTCGCCGCGATGACGGGCGTCGGCTCGGTGATGGGCCTGGTGGTCGGCGGCGCGCTGACCGAGGTGTCGTGGCGGTGGGCGTTCCTGGTGAACGTGCCGATCGGCCTGATCATGATCCACCTCGCCCGGACCACCCTGCGCGAAACGCACCGTGAGCGGCTCAAGCTGGACGCCACCGGCGCCGTTCTCGCCACGCTGGGCTGTACCGCCGCGGTGTTCGGGGTCTCGATGGGACCCGAGCAGGGCTGGCTGTCGCCGATCACGCTTGGCTCCGGTCTCGCGGCCGCGGTGTCCCTGCTTGCGTTCCTCTATGTCGAGCGCACCGCCGCGAACCCCGTCATGCCGTTCGATTTGTTCAAGGACCGCAACCGGGTCGCCACGTTCGCCGCTGTCTTCCTGGCCGGCGGCGTGATGTTCACGCTGACGGTGCTGATCGGGCTGTACGTCCAGGACATCATGGGCTACAGCGCATTGCGCGCGGGCATCGGCTTCATCCCGTTCGTGATCGCGCTCGGCATCGGGCTCGGGCTGTCCTCGCACCTGGTGTCGCTCTTTCCGCCCCGCGTGCTGGTGATCGCCGGCGGAGTGCTGGTGCTCGGCGCGATGATCTACGGCTCGACCCTGCACGGAGACATCCCGTACTTCCCGAACCTGGTGATCCCCATCACCGTCGGTGGGCTCGGTATCGGCATGATCGTCGTGCCGCTGACCGTGTCGGCGATCGCCGGTGTTGGCTTCGACCAGATCGGTCCGGTGTCGGCGATCGCACTGATGCTGCAGAACCTCGGCGGGCCGGTGGTGCTGGCGATCATCCAGGCCGTGATCACGTCGCGGACGCTGTACCTGGGCGGCACTACCGGCCCCGTGAAGTTCATGGACAGCACGCAGTTGCACGCGCTGGACCAGGGCTACACCTACGGGCTGTTGTGGGTGGCCGCCGTCGCGGTGCTCGTCGGCGCTGTCGCGTTGTTCATCGGCTACACCGCCGAGCAGGTAGCGCACGCGCAGGAAGTCAAGGACGCGATCGACGCCGGAGAGCTTTAGCTCGACATTCGGCCGGGGAGAGCTTTAGCTCGACATTGGGCCGGGGAGAGTTTAGCTCTAACCGCCCAAAACACACACAAAAAAAAAACAAAAAAAAAAAAAAAAAGAAAAAAAAAAGAAAAAAAACCAGGCAGTCAACGGCGTGAGAGGTCACGCAAGCGCCAAAGCCGACGACCGCAAAACAAGCACACAGGCGCACCCGGGCCATCCAAGCACGCGTCCCGGGCCCCGCGTCGCCCGCCGCGCGGCGCCTCGCCCCCGCGCCCGGGCCGCCGGGGCCGGCCGCTCCTCGGCGCGCCCGCGCCCGCCCGGCCCCGTCGCCCCGCGCCCCTCCCCGTCGTCGCCGTCGGCGGGCGCCGTTCCCCTCCGCGGTCTCCCCCCGCCGCGCTCCGCCGCGCGTCTCCCGCCCGGCCGGCCGCGCGCGCGGGCCCCGCCCTCGCCTCGCCGCGCCGCGCGGGCCGTTCTTCGCGCTCCGTTTCGCTGCCGCGCGTGCCCCGCGCGCCTCCTTTCGTCTTCTGGTCGGCCGCGCGCGCGCGCTCGCTCTTCGCGCGCTCCCCCCGCGGCCGGTCTGCCCGCCCCCGCGGCCGGCGCGCGCGCGCCGGTCGCTCGCCGGCCGCTCCCGGTCTCTCGCCGCGCCGCGCGCCCTGTCCCCGCGCCCGGCGCCCCGTCCGCTCGCGTCGCGCCCGCGCCCGCCTCCCGCGGCGCTTCTCTCCGGCGCCGTCCGCCGCGGCGGCGCCGCTCGGCGCTCCGGCGCCTCTCCGCTCGCGCCTTCCCTTCGCCCGGCGCCTGGCATCTCGACCATCGCGCGCACGCGCGAAGGCTGGCGTACGGCGCCGAACGCTATACCGGCGAGCCCGTCAGCTCTCCGAACGCTTCGGCACTTCCGTTCGATCGAACCGTTTCACGTTCAGGATCGGCTGCACACCCGGTTGCTGAAAAAGCGGAGCCGTCGGTGCGGCGGGTGGCGGAGCAATGGGACAGAGTCGGACTCGAATTTCCATCGCGGACGTCAACGCCGCATGGTGACTGCTCGCTACGACGCGACGCGCAGAAGTCGGCTTTCCACAAGCGTTGCGGCAATTGCGATCCGTTCTTCGGCGGTCAGGTCACCAGGCAGCTCGCGGACATAGAACGCCGGAGTGCTCGCTATGAACGAAACCGCTTCGGCTGCAAAGCTATCGACCGAGAACGCGATGGTACCGCCTTCGTCGACGAGCGATACCCGTCTTGTGTCCTCGACGACAAAGAGCCGGCGCGCCTTGTCATTGATGAGTCGTCGAGCAAGCGTGATGTTGCGCTCGTCCATCCAGCAGTCCGGGAGCTCCTGCCCGAAGACCTCCCGGTACCGCGCACGAAATGACCGGAACGTCGACGGCTCCAAATCGTCACGCCAAGGCAATTCCGGAGCGTTGCTCGGCCGATGGTGGGCGAACCCGCCGAGGTGCTCATCGCAGAACATCCCATACTCGCGAGTGAAGAGGACAAACTGATGCCACACCTCGTCCACGCGCGTCGAATACATCTGCCATGAAACATGGCGGTCCAGCCGCGTCAGCACGAGATAGCGCTTCACCTCGGTGAAAAGCGTCTCACCCTCGACCGCGCTTTCGACGATGTGCTCCTTGAGCAATTTTTCAATCAGGAACGGCGCCTGGTATTCCAGCGCACCGCGAAAATCGCGAACGTCGTCGGCGAGAGTCGGGCCTGCGGAATCGTTTGCACGCTCACTGCGCCGGGCCGGACTGACATATTCCGCTGCAGCTCGAGCATGGGTCGCACGACGCACAGACATCGTCACCCCGCGCCACCGGCACGCTCATGCGGAGCCGGCCCCGTACGACATCGACGTATTTGGCCGCCTCCGACGATGGACGCTCGACGACCGTGTCGTCGACTGCCTGCCTCGGGCGCTTCAGCGTGCGAACCGGGACCGTGATGACGGTGTCGCCATGGACGACGACGTCGGCGTCGCTGCGTACCCAGACGATCGTGCCGTCATGCGGCAGCACAGTCTTTGGTGCGGGCGCCGTGTCAACGATGTCATCCTGTTCGATCTCGATGTACAGGTGCAGGAATCCGAGTGTCGGATAAAGCCGGATAGTTCCTTCCTTTTTGGAAGGCCGACGTAGCCCCGCAATACGCTGGCCTCGACGCCGTGCGAGAGTAGTCGCGACAGCAGCGGATTGACGTCAATCTCACGTCCGGGTTTTTTTGCTGCAGACATCGTGTCTTCATTCCCCCCGTTGACAGACGGCAGATTTCGCGGTCAGTGTACGTCCGCACCGGCAATGACAACGCCGATTCCGTGCGGCGACACGCCTCGGTAGGCTGGCAACCCATGTCCGGCGTGGGTGGTTCTTCAGGCGTCGACCGAGCGCACCACCGCACCGCTGTCGTCGTCGGTACTTGGGCATCGCGATCGTCGCGATCACCGGCATGCAGCTGATGTCGACGCTCGACGGCACCATCGTCATCGTCGCGCTGCCACGCATGCAGGCCGATCTGGACCTGTCTGACGTCGCCAAGAGCTGGGTCATCACCGCCTACGTGCTGACCTTCGGCGGGCTGCTGCTGCTCGGGGGCCGGGTCGGCGACGCGATCGGCCACAAGCGCGCGTTCCTCTCCGGCGTCGGCGTGTTCACCATCGCCTCGCTGGTGTGTGGTCTGGCCACCGACGGCATCACGCTGATCGTCGCCCGCGCGGTGCAGGGCACCGGTGCCGCGGTGGCCGCGCCGACCGGTCTGGCGCTCATCGCGACGACGTACGCCGTCGGGCACGCCCGCAACCGCGCGATGGCGGTCTCGGTCGCCATGCAGGGCATCGGCTCGGTGATGGGCCTCGTGCTCGGCGGCGCACTCACCGTCGTCTCCTGGCGGCTGGCGTTTCTCATCAACGTTCCGATCGGCATCGTCATCATCGCTATCGCGGTCTATCGGGTCCGCGAAACCCATCACGAGCGGCTCAAGCTCGACGTCACCGGGGCGCTGCTGGCGACCCTCGGCTGCACCGCGGCGGTGTTGGTCTTCACCCAAGGCCCGCCGCGAGCCTGGGTCGATCCGTGGGTGATCGGCGCCGGCATCGCCGCGGTGGTGTTCTTCGTCGCCTTCCTCTTCGTCGAGCGCACCGCGGCCAACCCGCTCGTGCCGTTCTCGGTGTTCGACAACCGCAACCGGGTGATGACGTTCGTGTCGCTGTTCATGGCCGGCGGTGTGATGCTGACGCTGAGCGTGATGATCGGGCTGCTGGTGCAGGACGTGCTCGGCTACTCCGCACTGCGGGCCGGCATCTGCTTCATCCCGTTCGCGATCGCATTCGCCATCGGCAGTGCGCTGGCGGCCCGGCTGGCGCCGCACATCGCGCCCCGCTGGCTGATCATCGGCGGCGGTGTGCTGGTGTGGGGCGCCATGCTGTACGGCTCGACGCTGACCCGCGATATCCCCTACTTCCCTGACCTTTTCGCGCCGATCGTGGTGGGCGGTTTCGGCATCGGCATGATCGCGGTGATCCTGCCGCTGTGCGCGGTCGCGGAGGTGGGCCCAAGCGAGATCGGCCCGGTGTCATCCATCACGCTGATGGTGCACAACCTCGGCGGACCGGTGGTGCTCGTCGTCATCCAGGCCGTGCAGACGTCTCGCACGCTGTATCTCGGCGGCACCACCGGGCCCGTCAAGGACATGACGCCGGCCCAGCTCGATGCGCTGGGCTACGGCTACACCTATTCGCTGCTGTGGGTCGCCGGCATCGCGGTGATCGTCGGCGTCGCCGCGTTCTGGATCGGGTTCTCGGCGCGCCAGATCGCCGCCGCGCAGCACACCCGCGAGGCGGTGGAGGCCGGCGAGCTGTAGGTCTCTAAGGTTGTCGCCTGTGATCACCCGCATGTCCGAGCTGTTCCTGCGCACCCTGCGCGACGACCCGGCCGACGCCGAGGTGCCCAGCCACAAGCTGCTGATCCGCGCCGGCTACGTCCGCCCGATCGGGCCCGGGCTGTACAGCTGGCTGCCGCTGGGCCTGCGGGTGCTGCGCAAGATCGAGCGGATCGTCCGCGACGAGATGAATGCCATTGGCGGGCAAGAGATCCTGTTCCCCGCGCTGCTGCCGCGGGCGCCCTACGAGACCACCAACCGGTGGACCGAGTACGGCGACGGCGTGTTCCGGCTCAAGGACCGCCGCGCGCAACGACTACCTGCTCGGCCCGACGCACGAAGAGCTGTTCGCGCTGACGGTCAAGGGCGAGTACAGCTCGCTACAAGGACTTCCCGCTGCTGGTGTACCAAATCCAGACCAAGTACCGCGACGAGGCCCGCCCCCGCGCCGGGCATCCTGCGCGGCCGCGAGTTCCTCATGAAGGACTCCTACTCCTTCGACGTCGACGACGACGGGCTCGCGCGCAGTATCACGCCGCACCGCGAGGCCTACCAGCGGATCTTCGACCGGCTGGGCGTTCGCTACGTGATCGTTTCGGCGGTGTCCGGCGCGATGGGCGGCAGCGCGTCGGAGGAGTTCCTGGCCGAAAGCGAGATCGGCGAGGACACCTTCGTGCGCTGCCTGGAATCCGGCTACGCCGCCAACGTCGAGGCCGTGGTCACCGCGGTGCCCGACGCCGCTGCCGATCGAGGGGCAGCCCGAGGCCAAGGTGTACGACACCCCGGACACGCCGACGATCGCCACGCTGGTCGACTGGGCCAACACCGCGCCTCGGGCGCGAGGTGACCGCCGCCGACACGCTCAAGAACGTGGTGCTGAAAATCCGCCAGCCCGGCGGCGACTGGGAGCTGCTGGCGGTCGGCGTGCCCGGCGACCGCGAGGTCGACGAGAAGCGGCTCGGCGCGGCGCTGGACCCGGCCGAGTACGCGCTGCTCGACGACGCCGACTTCGCCAAGCACCCGTTCCTGGTCAAGGGCTACATCGGCCCGAAAGCGTTGCTGGCCAACGGTGTTCGCTACCTGGTCGACCCGCGGGTCGTCGACGGCACGTCGTGGATCACCGGCGCCGACGAGCCGGGCAAGCACGTCGTCGGCCTGGTCGCCGGCCGTGACTTCATCGCCGACGGCACGATCGAGGCCGCCGAGGTGCGCGACGGCGACCCGTCGCCCGACGGCGCCGGGCCGCTGGTGTCGGCGCGCGGCATCGAGATCGGCCACATCTTCCAGCTCGGCCGCAAGTACACCGACGCGTTCGCCGTCGACGTGCTCGGCGAGGACGGCAAGCCGGTCCGGCTGACCATGGGCTCCTACGGCATCGGGGTGTCGCGGCTGGTCGCGGTGATCGCCGAACAGCACCACGACGAGCTGGGTCTGCGCTGGCCGTCGTCGGTGTCGCCGTTCGACGTCCACGTGGTGATCGCCAACAAGGACGAGCGCCGCGCGCGCCGGCGCCGACGGCGCTGGCCGCCGAGCTGGACCGGCTCGGCGTCGAGGTGCTGCTCGACGACCGGAAGGCCTCGCCCGGGGTGAAGTTCAAGGACGCCGAACTGCTCGGGGTGCCGTGGATCGTCGTGGTCGGCCGCGGCTGGGCCGACGGCATCGTCGAGCTGCGCAACCGGTTCACCGGCGAGACGCGCGAGGTCCCCGTCGACAACGCGGCGGCCGACATCGCCGCGGCGCTCACCTCCTAACGCGCGAGCAGACGCGCAAAGCCCCCGAATACACCGCGATTTAGGAGGTCTTCGCGTCTGCTCGCGGGGAAGGTGACCGCTATTCGGAGCCGCCGGGGAAGGCGACGGTGATCGGCGAGACGCCGAGCACCCGGCTCCACCGCGCCGCGGTGACCGCGCACTGCGTCAGCGCCTTCACCGCGAACGCGCGGTCCTGCTCGTCGGTCGCCTGCTCGAGGACCGCCCGCCACGCCACCGCGGCGTCCTCCTCCATCCGCACCGCGAGGTTGGCCGCGTCCGTCGGGTTGTCGACCTCCGATCGGCAGCTGATAGCCGGCCGCGGGCAGCGGCGCGTCGACGGACCGGGCCTCGAGCATCGCGATCGCCGCCTCGCGCCGCTCCCGGTGCTCGGCCATCGCCGCCGACACCAGGTCGTTGACGTCGGGTGTCGAATGCGCGGACACGATCCCGTAGCCGTAGATGGTCGCGTGCTCGGTGGCGATCGCATCGAACAGAGCGCCGTCGGCGGCATTCGGCGGCCGCGACGGGCTGGTCGGCTCGGCGGCCCGCGACGACGTCGTCGTGGCGTGGGTCGTCGGGCCGAGCGTGGTCATTGCGGCTGCTCCCGGCGGGACCAGCGCGACGGTGTAGGCCGCCGTGCACGCCGCGGCGATCGAGCCGAGCAGCCCGGCGCGATACCCCGACATGCTTGGCCGCCAGTTCGGCCGCGCTGTCCGCCGACTGCCGCAGCGCGGCGATCGACGTCCTCGCCGTCGGCGCGGCTTGCGCCGGCTGCGGCGGTCGTGCTCGTCGGGGTCGTCGGTCGGCGCGTCGCTCGCCGGCCATCCGGACAATCTCGTCGGACAGCGCCTGGGCATGCGCCGACCGCTCGGACGCCACCGCGTTCAGCGCCTGCACGGTCGGCGGCTGGGCGGCCGCGGCGGCGTCGGTCGCCAGCTGGCTGTCGGCGCGGGCCCGCGTCGAGCTGCGCGGCCAGCTCGTCGACCTCCGGCGGCGGTGGCGACGAACCGCAGGCCGCCGCCGTGGCGCCGAGCAGCGCCAAGCGCCGCCGCCCCGACCAGCACGCGCCGCCTGCTGACGGTCGGGGAGGGCCTCGGCACGTGCAACATCCTGCCATTGCCGGCGCGCCTCCGTATTCGCTGGACGCGGCCGCGCGTTTGCCGCTCGCCAGCGGCGGCGCTGGCGTATCGTGGATAGTCGGTTCCAAGTTGCGCCGCGGGGAATCGTGTCCGGACAACTCAAGATGAGGAGCTCGCCGTGACGGAGCGGTCTGCGGGATTACCGTCGCAGAAACAGGTGATCGAGCTACTCGACGGCGAGTTCGCGCGCGCAGGCTATGAAATCGAGGACGTCGTCATCGACGCCGCCGCGCGCCCGCCGCGCATCACGGTGGTCGCCGACGGCGACGAGGGCCTCGACCTGGACTCGATCGCCGCGCTGTCCCGGTCCGCGTCCGAGCTGCTCGACCGCGATCGACGAAATCCGCGACGCCGTACGTCCTCGAGGTCACCTCGCCGGGCGTCGACCGGCCGCTGACCACCGAAAAGCACTACCGCCGCGCCCGCGGCCGCAAAGTCGAGCTGACGCTGTCCGACGGCTCGCAGCTGACCGGCCGGCTCGGCGAAATCCGGGACGGCACCGTGCGACTCGTCGTGCGCGAAGGCGCGAGGGCCGACCTCTCGGTGCGCGAGCTGCCGCTCGGACGAGATCGCCAAAGCCGTTGTGCAGGTTGAGTTTTCGCCTCCGAACCAGCGCGAGCTGGAGCTGGCCGGCCAATCTGGGAAGGAGGCTGCAGCGATGAACATCGACATGGCGGCGTTGCACGCCATCGAGGCCGACAAGGGCATCTCGGTCGACGTCGTCGTCGACACCATCAAGTCGGCGCTGCTCACCGCCTACCGCCACACCGAGGGCCACGAGGCCGACGCGCGCATCGACATCGACCGCAAGACCGGCGTCGTCAAGGTGATGGCGCGCGAAACCGACGAGGACGGCAACGTCATCTCACGAATGGGACGACACCCCAGAGGGTTTCGGCCGCATCGCGGCGACCACCGCGCGCCAGGTGATCCTGCAGCGGCTGCGCGACGCCGAGAACGAGAAGAACTACGGCGAGTTCTCCGCCCGCGAGGGCGACATCGTCGGCGGCGTCATCCAGCGCGACGCCCGCGCCAACGCCCGCGGCCTCGTCGTCGTCCGGATGGGCAGCGAGACCAAGGGCTCCGAGGGCGTCATCCCGCCGGCCGAGCAGGTGCCCGGCGAGCGCTACGAACACGGCGACCGGCTGCGCTGCTACGTCGTCGGCGTCACCCGCGGCGCCCGCGAGCCGCTGATCACGCTGTCGCGCACCCACCCGAACCTGGTGCGCAAGCTGTTCTCGCTGGAGGTGCCCGAGATCGCCGACGGCTCCGTCGAGATCGTCGCGGTCGCCCGCGAGGCCGGCCACCGGTCGAAGATCGCGGTCACGTCGCGGGTGCCGGGCCTCAACGCCAAGGGCGCCTGCATCGGGCCGATGGGCCAGCGGGTGCGCAACGTGATGAGCGAACTGTCCGGCGAGAAGATCGACATCATCGACTACGACGAGGACCCGGCGCAGGTTCGTCGCCAACGCGCTGTCGCCGGCGAAGGTGGTGTCGGTGCAGGTCATCGACGAGGCCGCCCGCGCCGCGCGCGTGGTGGTGCCCGATTTCCAGCTGTCGCTGGCGATCGGCAAGGAAGGCCAGAACGCCCGGCTCGCGGCCCGGCTGACCGGCTGGCGGATCGACATCCGCAGCGATGCCGCGCCGCGCCGGAGGCCGCGCCGAATCCGGGTGCGGCGCACGGGCGCCGTCCACGACCGGTAGCGGACGATCAGGCCGTTTCGGTTCGCAGGGCACGAGACGGTAGACTCAGCCGTGATCCAGCGCGAGACTTCGGCTTCGGCCGCATCGAAGTACCGACGACCCTGGCGGACCGGTGCGGACGTGCGTCGGCTGCCGGAAGCGAGAGCTGGCCGTCGAACTGCTTCGGGTGGTCGCTGTGGACGGCGGGAATGGCGAATGCGCCGTGACCGTTGACCCAGCGAGAAAACTGCCGGGGCGGGGTGCTTGGTTGCACCCCGACCAGCAGTGTCTGCACGCAGCAATCCGGCGGCGAGCATTCGCCCGAGCGTTACGGATCACCGGTTCACCGGACACAACCGCGGTGCTAGAGCACTTAAGCGCAGTTAGAGCGCAAGCGCCCGACGCACCCGGCAACAGAACAGGTAGCGAAGAACATGAGCACACCGTGAAGTCCCGATGACCATGCGTCATAGCTAACCCGAGGCGCGGCGCCTACCACCGCTGTCGCCTCTAGACAGGAGAGTAGTGGCAGGTAAGGCCCGCGTACACGAGTTGGCTAAGGAACTCGGTGTCACCAGTAAGGAAGTACTCGCCCGGCTGAGCGAACAGGGCGAATTCGTCAAATCCGCGTCCTCCACGGTGGAGGCCCCCGTCGCGCGCCGGTTGCGCGAATCCTTCGGCGGCGCCAAGCCCGCCGCTGACAAGGCCAAGGCCGGCGGCAACGGCTCGCCGGCCAAGGCCGCCGCGGCCAGCCCGCGGCCGCACGAAGCGCCGGCCGCCAAGCCCGCGGCACCCGCCGGCACCGCGCCGGCCCCGCGGCACCGGCGCCGGCCGCACCCGCCGCAGCCGCGCGGCCCCGCGCCCTGCGGCGCCGCCCGCGCGGCCGGCTCCCGCACCGCGGCCGCACGTCCCGGCCCGACACCCGGTCCGCGGCCCGGCGCCGGCGCACCCAAGCCCGCAGCGCGCACACCGCGCGTCGGCAACAACCCGTTCTCCTCGGCGCAGCCGGTCGAGCGTCCGATTCCGCGCCCGCAGGCGCCCCGTCCCGGCGCACCGCGGCCCGGTCCGGCGGCATGTCGCCGGGCAACATGCCGCCGCGTCCCGGCGGTCCCCGCCGGCGCCCGGCGCGGCCGTCCCGGCGGCCCCCGTCCCGGTCCCGGCGGCGCCCGCCCGGCCCCGGTGGTCGCGGTCCCGGTGGCGGCGGCGGCGGTCGTCCCGGCGGTGGTGGCGGCGGCGGTAACTACCGCGGCGGCGGCGCCGGTGGCGGCGGCGGCGGCGGTGGCGCCGGCGGCCGGCGGCCGGCGGTTATCGCGGTCGCCCCGGTGGCGGTGGCGGTCGCCCCGGCCAGCGTGGCGGCGCAGCCGGCGCCTTCGGTCGGCCCGGTGGCGCACCCAAGCGTGGCCGCAAGTCGAAGCGGGCGAAACGCGCCGAATACGAGAACATGCAGGCGCCGGTCGTCGGTGGCGTGCGGTTGCCGCACGGCAACGGCGAGACCATCCGGCTGGCCCGCGGCGCATCGCTGTCGGACTTCGCCGAGAAGATCGACGCCAACCCGGCCGCGCTGGTGCAGGCGCTGTTCAACCTCGGCGAGATGGTGACCGCGACCCAGTCCGTCGGCGACGAGACGCTCGAGCTGCTCGGCGGCGAGATGAACTACGTCGTTCAGGTCGTCTCCCCCGAGGACGAGGACCGCGAGCTGCTGGAGTCCTTCGACCTCACCTACGGCGAGGACGAGGGCGGCGAGGACGACCTCGAGTCCCGTCCGCCGGTGGTCACCGTCATGGGTCACGTCGACCACGGCAAGACCCGACTGCTCGACACGATCCGTAAGGCCAACGTCCGCGAGGACGAGGCCGGCGGCATCACCCAGCACATCGGCGCCTACCAGGTCGACGTCGACCTCGACGGCAGCGAGCGGCCGATCACCTTCATCGACACCCCGGGCCACGAGGCGTTCACCGCCATGCGTGCCCGCGGCGCGAAGGCCACCGACATCGCGATCCTGGTGGTCGCCGCCGACGACGGCGTCATGCCGCAGACGGTGGAGGCCATCAACCACGCGCAGGCGGCCGACGTGCCGATCGTGGTGGCGGTCAACAAGATCGACAAGGAAGGCGCCGACCCGGCCAAGATCCGGGCGCAGCTCACCGAGTACGGCCTGGTGGCCGAGGACTTCGGTGGCGACACCATGTTCGTCGACATCTCGGCCAAGCAGGGCACCAACATCGAGGCGCTGCTCGAGGCGGTGCTGCTGACCGCCGACGCCGCACTGGACCTGCGGGCCAACCCCGACATGGAAGCCCAGGGTGTCGCCATCGAGGCGCACCTGGACCGCGGCCGCGGACCGGTGGCGACCGTGCTCATCCAGCGCGGCACGCTGCGGGTCGGCGACTCGATCGTGGCCGGCGACGCCTACGGCCGTGTGCGCCGCATGGTCGACGAGCACGGCGAGGACGTCGAGGCGGCGCTGCCGTCGCGGCCGGTGCAGGTCATCGGCTTCACGTCGGTGCCCGGCGCAGGTGACAACCTCCTCGTCGTCGACGAGGACCGCATCGCCCGGCAGATCGCCGACCGCCGCAGCGCGCGCAAGCGCAACGCGCTGGCCGCGCGCAGCCGCAAGCGGATCAGCCTGGAGGACCTGGATTCGGCGCTGAAGGAAACCAGCCAGCTGAACCTGATCCTCAAGGGCGACAACGCGGGCACCGTCGAGGCGCTGGAGGAGGCCCTGCTCGGCATCCAGATCGACGACGAGGTGGAACTGCGCGTCATCGACCGCGGCGTCGGCGGTGTCACCGAGACCAACGTCAACCTGGCGTCGGCCTCGGACGCGATCATCATCGGGTTCAACGTCCGCGCCGAGGGCAAGGCCACCGAGCTGGCCAACCGCGAGGGCGTGGAGATCCGCTACTACTCGGTGATCTACCAGGCCATCGACGAGATCGAGAGCGCGCTCAAGGGCATGCTCAAGCCGGTCTACGAGGAGAAGGAGCTGGGCCGGGCCGAGATCCGCGCGATCTTCCGGTCGTCGAAGGTCGGCAACATCGCCGGCTGCCTGGTCACCTCCGGCATCATCCGGCGCAACGCCAAGGCGCGGCTGCTGCGCGACAACGTCGTGGTCGCCGAGAACCGTCACCGTGTCAGTCGCTGCGTCGGGAGAAGGACGACGCCACCGAGGTGCGCGACGGCTACGAATGCGGTCTGACGCTGACGTACTCCGACATCAAGGAAGGCGACGTCATCGAGACGTACGAGCTGGTCGAAAAAGAGCGGTGCGCTAGAATGGCTCGATCTCGGCACGAGCACGCCGGCTGGCCAAACGCATCGCCGACCATCGTCGCCTCGGCGATCGAGTTCGAGATCAAGGATCCGCGGCTGGCCGGCGTGACGATCACCGACGCCAAGGTGACCGGCGACCTGCACGACGCCACGCTGTACTACACGGTGCTCGGCGCAGTCCCTGCAGGAAGAACCGGACTACGCCGGCGCGGCCGCGGCGCTGGAGAGCGCCAAGGGCACGCTGCGAACGCAGGGTGGGCGCCGCGCTCGGCGTGCGGTTCACCCCGACGCTGGCGTTTGTCCGCGACAACGTGCCCGACGCCGCCCACCGGATGGAGGAGTTGCTGGCTCGCGCCCGCGCCGCGGATGAGGATTTGGCGAGAGTTCGGCAGGGTGCCAAGCACGCGGGCGACGCGGACCCGTACCGTGTGACCGGGGCGGAGGAAATCGGCGGGGAACTGGATGACGGGCTAGACGCTGAGGACACCGGTGACCGCGATAGACCACGACGACTGACGCCCCTCCGATGGGCGAGCGTGTCGACGCCCGCGCCGCGGCCGACCTGCTGGCTGCCGCGGCCACCGTCAGCGTGGTCTGCCACGTCTATCCCGACGCCGACACCATCGGCGCGGGCCTGGCGTTGGCGCTGGTGCTCGACCATGCGGGTAAGAGCGTCGAGGTCAGCTTCGCCGCGCCTGCCGAACTGCCCGAATCGCTGCAGTCGCTGCCGGGTGGGCACCTGCTGGTCGACCCGAACGCGATGCGCCGCGACGCCGATCTGGTCGTCACCGTCGACATTCCCAGCGTCAACCGGCTCGGCGCGCTGCGTGAACTCGCCGACCCGGGCCGCGAGGTGCTGGTGATCGACCACCACGCCTCCAACCAGCTGTTCGGCACCGCCAACTTCGTCGACCCGTCGGCGGACTCCACCACGATGCTCGTCGCCGAGCTGCTCGACGCCTGGGGCAAGCCGATCGACGTCGGCGTCGCGCACTGCCTGTACGCGGGGCTGACCACCGACACCGGATCGTTCCGCTGGGCCAGCGCCCGCGCGCACCGGCTGGCCGCCCGGCTGGTCGAGCTCGGCGTCGACAACGCCGCCATCAGCCGCACGCTGCTCGACACCCATCCGTTCGCGTGGCTGCCGATGCTGTCGCGCGTGCTGGCGTCGGCGCAGTTGATTCCCGACGCCGCCGGCGGCCGCGGCCTGGTGTATGCCGTTGTCGGACACCAGGAATGGGCCAACGCCCGGCCGGAAGAGGTCGAGAGCATCGTCGACATCGTGCGCACCACCCAGCAGGCCGAGGTGGCCGCGGTGTTCAAGGAGATCGAGCCGGGGCACTGGTCGGTGTCGATGCGCGCCAAGTCGTTCGACCTTGCCACGGTCGCCAGCGCGTTCGGCGGCGGCGGTCACCGGCTTGGCCGCCGGCTACTCGGCGACGGGATCGGCCGACGACGTCGTGGCGGCGTTTGCGATGCCCTTGGCTGACTCCGTCAGCGGCGCCTTGGCTGAACCCGAGGGCGATCTGCCGGTCGTCCCGGCCACCGGCCGCCGCATCGCTGGGTTGGCCCTTCCGGCGCTCGGGGTGCTGGCCGCCGAACCCCTCTATCTGCTGTTCGACCTCGCCATCGTCGGGCGGCTGGGCGCGCTGTCGTTGGCGGGGCTGGCGATCGGCGGGCTGATCTTGGCCACGCTCAGCTCGCAGATGACGTTCCTGTCCTATGGGACGACGGCCCGTTCGGCGCGCTTCTACGGCGCAGGCGACCGCGCGTCGGCCGTCAGCGAAGGTGTGCAGGCCACCTGGCTGGCGCTGGGTCGGGGATGCTGATCGTCGTGGCGGTGCAGATCTCTGCGGTGCCGTTGGTCTCGGCGCTGGCCGCCGGAGGAGACATCGCCGAGGCGGCGGTGCCGTGGGTGCGGATCGCAATCGTGGGCGTGCCGGCCATCCTCATTTCGGCGGCGGGTAACGGCTGGATGCGCGGCGTGCAGGACACCGTCCGGCCGCTGCGATACGTGGTTGTCGGGTTCGCGGTTTCGGCGGTGCTGTGCCCGCTGCTGGTGTACGGCTGGCTGGGCATGCCGCGGATGGGGCTGGCGGGATCGGCGGTCGCCAATCTGGTGGGGCAGTGGCTGGCCGCGATCTTGTTCTGCCGCGCGCTGCTGGTCGAACGGGTGCCGCTGCGTATCCAGCCGACGGTGTTGCGCGCCCAGGTGGTCATGGGACGTGATCTGTTGTTGCGGACCATGGCGTTTCAGGCCTGCTTCGTCTCCGCGGGAGCCGTCGCCGCCCGGTTCGGCGCGGCCTCCGTCGCGGCACATCAGGTGGTGCTGCAGCTGTGGAATTTCCTTGCGCTGGTGCTGGATTCGCTGGCGATCGCCGCGCAGTCACTGGTGGGCGCGGCGCTGGGCGCGGGTGAACTGGCGCACGCCAAGTCGGTGGCGTGGCGGGTGACGATCTTTTCGACGCTGGCTTCTGCGGTGCTGGCCGGCGTGTTCGCGGTCGGGGCCTCGGTGATTCCTAGCGTGTTCACCGACGACCGTTCGGTGCTCGACGCGATCGGTGTGCCGTGGTGGTTCATGGTGGCCCAATTACCGGTCGCCGGAATCGTTTTCGCGCTCGACGGGGTGCTGCTGGGCGCCGGCGACGCGAAGTTCATGCGCAACGCCACGCTGATCAGCGCGCTGGTCGGGTTCCTGCCGTTGATCTGGCTGTCGCTGGCGTTCGGCTGGGGCCTGCTCGGCATCTGGTCGGGGCTGAGCACTTTCATGGTGCTGCGGCTGGTGTTCGTCGGCTGGCGCGCGTTCTCCGGTCACTGGCTGGTGCCGGGCACGGCCTAGGTTCCTCTCCGCGAGTGTTTGTACGAGACACGCCGCGGATCGCTGTCAAATGCGCACGTCCCCAGCTTCGCGTGGGCCCACGCGGAGAAGGGAGTCAGTCTGCGCCGCCCGGGATGTCTCACCGGTGATACACTCGGCATATGCAGACAGTGACCGTGCGCGAGCTCCGCAACAAAGGGGGAGAAGTGCTGGACCGCGTGGAACGGGGTGAACGCGTGATCGTGACGCGCGACGGCCGTGCGATCGCCGAACTGCGCCCGCTGCCGCGCCGCAGCCCTGGACCCGCCGAACTGATCGAACGCAGGAAGCGGATGCCCCGCGTTGACCCAGACGCGCTTCGGCGTGACATCGACGCAGTGCTGAACCCATCGCTGTGATAGCCCGAAGCACGCGCGCGAGGGATGCTCGACACGTCGACTGTCATACTGCTCGGTCGGATCGACGATCCGACAACTCTGCCTGATGAGGCGGTCATCAGCGCGATTACGTTGGCGGAGTTGTCCGTAGGGCCCCACGTTGCAAGGATGACGGCGAACGCACCGCCCGCCAGGCCCATCTACAGCAGGCCGAGTCCGACTTCGACGTCCTCGCCTTCGACGACGAGTCCGCGCGAGCATTCGGCGCAGTCGCCGCATCGTTGCGAGCGTCCGGACGAAAGCCTGCCGCTCGCGCCTACGACGCCCTCATCGCAGCAAGCGCTATCGCGAATGGTGTTCCGCTGTATAGCTGCAATCCGTCAGACTTCGAGGGGATCTCGCAACTGGACTTGCGTGCCGTCCCGCACCCAGATCAGGGCTAGCCCCTCCGCGAGCGACCGTGTTTGTACACGACACGCCGCAGATCGCTGTACAAAAGCGGACGCTCGCGAGCGTGGCCCAATCAGTCTGCGCCGCCCGTGCTTCCGAGCAGATCGCGCGCCCGGTTGGCGACCCGGATGAACTCGGGCGCTTCATCGTCTCGGCGTAGTCGCGGTCGCTGGGCAGGTCGACGTCGAGCGTTTCGACGATGCGGCCCGGCCTGGGGCTCATCACCACCACGCGGTTGGCCAGATACGCCGCCTCGGCGACCGAGTGCGTGACCAGCACGACGGTGGTTCCCGTCTCACGCCAGATGCTGTGCAGCTCGACGTTCATCTTCTCGCGCGTCAGCGCATCCAGCGCGCCGAACGGCTCGTCCATCAGCAGCACCTCGGGCTCGTGCAGCAGCGCCCGGCACAGCGAAACCCGTTGCTGCATACCGCCGGACAGCTCATACGGCAGCGCATTCTCGAAGCCGGACAAGCCCGTCATCTCGATCAGGTAGTCACACCGGCGCTGCGCCGCCTGCCGTGGCATGCCACGCATCTCGGCCTGCAACAGGATGTTCTTGCGCACCGTGCGCCATTCCAGCAGCGCCGCCCGCTGGAAGACATAGCCGATGTCGCGCTGCGGGCCGCTGACGAGGTTGCCGCGCAGCCGTACTTCGCCCTGGCTGGCGTCGGTCAGCCCGGCGACAACCTTGAGCAGCGTGGACTTGCCGCACCCCGACGGCCCGACGATCGACACGAACTCGCCTTCGGCGACCTTCAGGTCGATGTCGTCAAGCGCGGTCACGCGTGTTGCGCTTGGACGAGAACGTCACGGTGACGTTCTCGATCGCGATCGCATCCGAGGTCATGGTCGTCCTCGGTGCCTGCATCTCGGCGGTGGTCATATGGCTGGGGCTCCTCTGCTACTGCTCGGCCTTGGGGGCGAACTTCGAATCCCAGTACTCCGACGGGTCTTTCGCGGTCTTCAGCAGGCCGGCGTCGGTCAGGGTTGTGATGGTGGCCGACCAGTCCTCGGGCGCGTTCGTCCCAGGCGGCTGGTTCGCGGTCGCCGGTGTGGACAGCAGCGGGATGGTCTGCTGCCACTGCTGCAGCAGCACCTGCGGTGGCGGCATCTGCGGATCCTTGCCCGCCATCGCGTCCACCGCCGCCTGTGGGTTGGCCGTCGCGGCCGCGTAGGCCTCGCTGGTCGCGTCGACCATCGCCTGCACCAGATCGGGGGAGTTCTCGATCGTCGCGGTGTTCGCGATCAGGCCGTTGCTGAAGTAGTTCAGGCCGGCGTCGGAGTAGCGCAGGTAGCGAACCTCGCGTCCGCTCTTGTTCTGGATCGTGGGCCCCTGGTCGTGGGCGAACCCGATGAGACCGTCGACCCGGCCGGACATCAACGCCGACATCTTGCCCGCCGCGTCGAGGCTCTGCTGGGTGACCCGATCCTTTGGTACGCCGACCTTGTCGAGGTAGATCGGGAAGGTGACGGTGGGTGCGTCACCGGCCGACACCGCGATGGTGCGCCCGGCGAGATCCTGCGGGGTCTTGATGCCCGAGTCGGCGAACACCTGCACGGCGGACGGCGTGGTCTGCAGGAACACGCCGACGCTCTTGACCCCAACGCCCTTGTCGATGTTGCTCAGCACCGCGGGGGTGTCGGCCCAACCGAAGTCGGCCTGCTCGGAGCCGAGCGCCTGGACCGTCTTCGTGGAGCCCTGGCCGGCGTCGATCTTGAGGTCGATGCCGTGCTTGGCGAAGATGCCCTCCTGCACGCCGTAGTAGAACGGGGCGTGCTCGCCGTACGGATACCAGTTCAGCATCAGCGATCGCCGCGTGGTGGAACCTTCTGCGCCAGGGGCCTTTTCGGTGCCTCCGCCGCCACAGCCCGCCAGCGCCAGCGCGGCCGCCGCGGCGATTACGCCGATTCGTGAGAACTTCATGTCTAACTCCTGATTCTTCGATGACCGACCGTGGCGTCAGGCAGCGGTGGTGGTTGCGGTTGAGATGGTGCGCCGCGACGAGTGCCACGGGATGAGCAGTTTCTCGGCGATCTCGATGATCGCGAACAGCACGATCCCGATGGCGCACATGATGATCAGCGCCGCGAACAGCATCGCGGTGTCGACGTTGCCGTTGGCCTGCAGGATCACGTAGCCGAGGCCCTCGTTGGCGCCGACGAACTCGCCGACCACCGCGCCGGTCACGGCCAGCGTGGCCGCCACTTTCAGGCCCGACATCAACTGCGGCAGCGAGGCCGGGAATCGGATCTTGAGGAACGTCTTGAAGCGGCTTGCCCCCATCGTGGAGGTCAGTTCCAGGATCTCGGGATCCACCGAGCGCAGCCCTGCCAACCCGGAGATCACGATCGGGAAGAACGCCATCAGCACCGCGACCAAAATCTTTGGCGTTGGCCCGAATCCGAGCCACACGATGAACAGCGGCGCCACCGCGATCTTGGGAATGACCTGTGCGAACAGGATGAGCGGATACATCGTCTTCTCGAGGCCGGACGAATAGACCATCACCACCGCGACGAGTTCACCGACGACGGCGGCGATGAGGAAGCCGAGCACGGTCTCCCACGTCGTCACCCAGGTGTTCTGCGCGAGGTACGCCATGTTGTCCTGCGCCGTGAGCCAGGTCTCCGTGGGGGAGGGCAGGATGTACGGGGCGACCAACTCGGCCTCGGTGATCGCCCACCACGCGGCGATGAGCACTGCGACAAGGGCGAATGGTCGCCAGAACCGGGCAATTGTTGTGCGTGGTGAAAACGAACGGCGTGGTCGCTGGGGCGCTGGCTGCGAAACCCGGGCCCCGGACCGACGCAGGCCCGCCGACGCGGTTGCTGCCATGAATAGTCCTAAGTTTTCGATGTGTGCGGGCCTGTGGTAGCCCGATTTGGGAATGCGCTTTCCGAAGCAGTTTCGACCATAACGTGACTCAACGCACAGTGTCAACGGCGCGTGTCGCCCGCCACGGCGATGCCGTTCAGTCCAGCCGGGTGCTGTCGCGGAGAATGACCTGGCCAGGCACGCTTTCGTGGACGTCGTCGGACGTCGCGTCGGCCCGCAGCGCCAGCTCGACCGCGCGGACTCCGATCTCCTCGAGCGGCAGCGCCACCGTGGACAGGCTCGGCACGTGGTCGCGCAGCGTCGGGATGTCGTCGAAGCCCGCGATGCACAGGTCGCCGGGCACCGAGAGCCCCTGTTCACGCCACGCCGCGATCGCACCGATCGCCATCACGTCGGCGACGGCGAAGACGCAGACGGGTTGGGCGTCGTCGCCGCTCGCCTCGAGCGCCGCGGCCAGCCGGCGAGCGGCGGAGTATCCACCGTCGCGGGTGAAGTTTCCCGACACCTCCACCAGCGGTGTCAGACCGCGCCGGCCCAGGGCGTCGACGAACCCGTTGCGGCGGTCCACGGCCGTGCGGATGGTGCCGGGACCGCCGATCACCGCGAACCGCCGGTGACCCTCCGCAATCAAGACATCTGCCAATTCTGCTGAGCCACGGTAGTTTTCGGGCTCGACGGCGCTGCCGAAGGCCAGTGGCTGGCCGATCATCACCACCCGGCCGCCGTTGGCGCGGTAGTGGCCGAATTCGGCTTCCAACTCGCGATCCAGGTCGCCGCTTTGCCGTGAGCCGGCCAGCACGATCGCGTCGGCACGGTGTGAGATGAACGTGCTCACCGATTCGCGTTCGACGTCGAAGTCGCGATCGGTGCTGGCGAGCAGCACCTGTTTGCGCGACGTCCGTGCGGCCGCCTGCACGCCGCGAACGATCGACGAGAAGTACGGGTCCGCGATGTCGTGGACCACCAGTCCCAGCAATCCGGTGGACGCCCGGGCCAGTGCCTGAGCCTGGGCATTGGGGGTGTAGCCGAGTTCGCGGGCGGCGGCACGCACCCGATCTGCGACGCCCTCGCCCGGAACCCGAGCAGAGCCGTTGAGCACACGGGACGCGGTTGCCTGCGACACGCCGGCCCGCGCGGCCACGTCTTGCAAGGTCACCGCCATATTCCGACTCCCGTCGTGGTCATCGTTCTCCGCTGTCGGTCGGCGCCTCTGCGAGACCGGGGCTTGACCGCAGTGTGGTGACAGCTTAGCGTGGAAAGCGCATTCCGAAGCGCTGACATCCGCATAGACATTTCTCGGCGCTCACAGCCGCCGGCTGACAGACAGGCACCTCACGATGACTGATTCCCGTAGAGCACTGCGTATCGCCATGAACGGCGTGACGGGACGCATGGGCTACCGCCAGCATCTGCTCCGCTCGATCCTGCCGCTTCGCGACTCCGGCCTGGTGCTCGACGACGGAACGCACGTGGACGTCGAGCCGATCCTGGTCGGCCGCAACGCCGACAAACTCACCGAGATCGCCCACCAACACGGCATCGAACACTGGACCACCGACGTCGCCGCCGTGATCGCCGACCCGACCGTCGACGTCTACTTCGACGCCCAGGTGACCTCGCGCCGCGTCGAGGCGCTGTCGGCGGCCATCAAGGCCGGCAAGCATGTGTACACCGAGAAGCCGACCGCCGAAACGCTCGCGGAGGCAGTCGAACTGGCACGGGTCGCCGAGAATTCCGGTGTCATCGCCGGCGTCGTGCACGACAAGATCTATCTGCCGGGCCTGGTCAAGCTGCGGAGGCTGGTCGAGGAAGGCTTCTTCGGCCGGATCCTGTCGATGCGCGGCGAGTTCGGCTATTGGGTGTTCGAGGGCGACGGGCAGCCCGCCCAGCGCCCGAGCTGGAACTACCGCGCGGAGGACGGCGGCGGCATCACCGTCGACATGTTCTCGCACTGGAACTACGTGATGGAGAGCGTACTCGGCAAGGTCGAGGCGGTGACGGCCAAGGCGGTCACCCACATTCCGACCCGTTGGGATGAAAGCCACCAGCCGTACGACGCGACCGCGGACGACGCGGCCTACGCCATCTTCGAACTGGCGGGTGGAGTTGTCGCTCAGATCAACTCGTCCTGGGCGGTGCGGGTGTACCGCGACGAGCTGGTCGAGTTCCAGGTCGACGGCACCCACGGTTCGGCGGTCGCGGGGCTGCGGCGCTGCGTCGCTCAGCATCGCTCTCACACCCCGAAACCGGTGTGGAATCCCGACCTGCCCATGACGGAGTCGTTCCGCGACCAGTGGCTCGAGGTGCCGGACAACGCGGATCTGGACAACGGGTTCAAGCTGCAGTGGGAGGAGTACCTGCGCGACGTGGTGGCGGGTCGCCCGCACCGCTACGGCTTGCTCTCGGCCGCCCGCGGCGTGCAGCTGGCCGAGCTCGCCCTGCAAAGTTCCTCACAGGGCCGCCGCATGGCCGTCCCGGAGATCGAGCTGTGACCGCCTCGACCACCGGTGCCGTCGTCACCCTGCCGCTTGACGGACAGCTGAGCCGCTACGAGCTCGGCGAGCCGGGAGCGTGGCAGCGGCCGACCCGCCCGATCACGTCGCGGATTGCGTACGCCGCGGCCCACGTCATCCCAAACTCGTTGGCCGACAACGTTCCCGGGGGACCGGCCGACCTCGACTGGGACGCCACCATGGCCTACCGTCACGAGCTGTGGTCCTACGGGCTCGGTGTCGCCGACGCGATGGACACCGCGCAGCGGGGCATGGGCCTGGACTGGCCGGCCACTCGCGAGTTGATCCGCCGCAGCGGACGGGAAGCCGCGAGCGTCGGCGGTCGGCTGGCCTGCGGCGCGGGCACCGATCAGCTTGACGTCGCCGGCATTCCGAGCGGTCCGTCCGGCCTTGCGGCGATCACGGATGCCTATCGGGAGCAGATCGAGGTCGTCCGCGAAGCGGGCGCTGACGTCGTCCTGATGGCCTCGCGCGCGCTAGCCCAAGTGGCGGCCTCGGCCGACGATTACCTGTCGGTGTACGGGGCGCTGCTGGCGGAGGCCGATCGGCCGATGATCCTCCATTGGCTCGGCGAGATGTTCGACCCCGCACTGCGCGGATACTGGGGTGCCACCGAAACCGCCGTCGCGACAACGACTTTCCTTCAGCTGATCGCGGCTCACCCGGGCAAGGTCGACGGTGTCAAGGTTTCGCTGCTCGACGCCGGACACGAGGTGGCGCTGCGCCGTGCGCTGCCGCCGGGGGTGCGGCTGTACACCGGTGACGACTTCAACTACCCGGAGTTGATATCGGCGACGAGCAGGGCCACTCCGACGCGCTGCTCGGCGTGTTCGCGGCGATCTATCCGGCCGCGTCGACGGCTCTGCAACAACTCGAGGCGGGCAACACCGCAGACGCGCGGGACATCCTCGACTCGACGCGTGATCTGGGTCGGCACATCTTCGCCGCGCCCACGTATTACTACAAGACCGGAATCGCGTTCCTGTCCTGGCTGAACGGACATCAGCGTGGGTTCACGATGGTCGGCGGGCTGGCCACCGGCCGTTCGGTGCGGCATCTGTCCGAGCTGTTCGTCCTCGCCGACCGAGTCGGACTACTGACCGACCCGGGCCTGGCCGCACATCGCATGCGGATGTACCTGGAAGTCAACGGGATCGGATGATGACGGACCCATATGCGCGGTTGTCATTGAATACCGCGACGACGAAGAGATGGTCGCTGACCGACGCTGTCGAGGCCGCCGCCGCGGCCGGCCTGCCTGCCGTCGGGTTGTGGCGCGACCGGGTCGATGAGGTCGGCACCGATAAAGCCGCAAAGATAGTGCGGGACAATGGTCTTCGCGTGTCCAGCCTGTGCCGCGGCGGTTTTCTCACCGGACGCGACGACGCGCCCTCGGCGCTGGACGACAACCGTCGCGCCATCGACCAGGCTGCCACGCTCGGCACGTCCGAGTTGGTGATGGTGGCGGGCGGTATGCCTGACCGCGACCTGATCGGCGCCCGGGCCAGGCTTGCAGAGCGGTTGGCCGAGTTGGTGCCGTACGCGGCCGACCGGCAGGTCCGATTGGCGCTGGAGCCGCTGCACCCGATGTACTGCGCCGACCGCGCTGTGATCTCCACGCTGGGTCAGGCGCTCGCGCTGGCCGAGCCGCATCCCGCCGAGACCGTCGGCGTCGTCGTCGACACCTTCCACGTCTGGTGGGATCCTGACCTCGCCGCTCGACATCGCCGAGGCCGGCGCCCGCGGCCGCATCAGCAGCTACCAGGTGTGCGACTGGCTGGTGCCGATGGCGGCCGATCCGTTGATGTCGCGCGGCATGATGGGCGACGGTGTAATCGATTTCGCGTCGATCGGCGCGCTCGTTCACGGCGCCGGGTACCGCGGCGACGTCGAGGTTGAGATCTTCAACGAGGCGGTGTGGGCCGCCGACGGGCACGCGGTCATCGAGACGATGAAGCAGCGTTACCGCGACCTCGTGCTGCCCGCCTTGTCGGGAACTGGCTAGTACCACCCGCGGGTGATCTACGCGTAGGCGTGGTGGTCGCGACTTGCGTCACGACCGCCACGCCCGGGGAGGCCGCCGCTCAGTAGGTGGGGTACTCGTGTTCCACGGGGTTGCCGTGATCGCATTTCACTGTCACGTCCCACTTGGTCCCGGTCTGGATGCCCGGGAACCACAGCTGGTGGTTCAGGTTCTTCTCCATATGGAACGGCACCCCATACACCGGCAAGGGCTTCACAGCCCCCCACGCCAGCGGTTCGGCGGTGTAACTGCACCAGCCCCACTGCGTATCCGACAAGATGCTGACCGTGACGCCCAACGCGTCGCTTTCTGGGGTGACCAAGGTCGCCGACTGCGCGGTTCCCGCGCCGAGAAACAGCATCGCCGGTGCCACCAGAGCGGCGGCGGCCGCACCGAGTGCGGCGGTGACGGGCTTGCGATTGATAGTGCGCATGTTGTGCTCCTGTTGTGTGGTTGCGGCTCCGGTGGGCCGCTCTCACAGGTAGGAGCAATCGCGCCCTGTCGGTCTGACACTTTTTGAGAAAGTTTTTGTGCGCACCGAATCATGCCGCCACGGTCACGTCGACGGAGAGGTACTCGCCGATGGCGTGGGCCGCCGACCAGTCGCCGGCGCGGACTGCGTCGGCGAGATCCTCGACCAGTGGGCTGTCGGCATCCAACTCGGCCAACCATGCGGAGACGGTGGTGGCGATCTCGCTGCCTGGCACCTCAGCCGTGTGCCCGTCGCGCAGGCATTGGGCGACTCGATAGATCGGACTGATCTGTGCTGCTCGCCGGTGCATGCTAGTGATTCGGAGGCGACGAGCCATTCGATGCGTCATTGCCTTGTCCTGATCCCTGGGTCGCGGCTCCTCTTGGGCCGCTTCTATGGGTAGGAGCAGCGAGCCCGCTTCAATGCGACACTTTTTCGCCAAAGATTTCTGGCGACTGGTCAATCAACTCGGGCCGACGACGTCCAAATCAGGCACCGCGGTCGCCTACCGTCGCACCGCGCTGCCCGGTAGCGGATCAGCAGATGGAGTTAATTTGTGATCGGCGTGGGCTCGACCTTGCCTAGGCCGCCGATTTCCACGTCAACCGTGGTGACGTCGGCCGGCGGCGCGGCGTAGAAGCCCCACACCTGCACCGACTCGCCGGGCAACAGCGATGCACCCGCCGGTGTGTACACGTTGGACGGAGGTCCGGTCAGGATGGAGAACCCTTCGAGAGCCTCACTGCCGGTAGTGCAGACCGTCGAGCGCATCTGCCGGTTTTGTCGGCCACGGTGATTCCGATGGGGCGGTAGCCGGGGTTGGTGAGCCCACTGTCCGGTGTCGACCTCGATCGCTGTCGAGGTCGGGTTGGTCAGGGTCACGGTGGTGAGCAGATGCCCGCCGACCCGTTTGACGCTGTCGACCCGCGCCTGCACACCCTGGGCCGCGAGGTCGTCGGTCAACGGCCTGGCTTCGAGTTCCGGCGGCGCGACGGCGGTCATGTCGCCGGTGCGGATCTCGACCCGGCGGTTCTGAGCGCGGCCGTCGGGATTGTCACTGCCGTCCGGGTTCGTGTTCGGCGCCACCGGGCGGGACTCACCGAATCCGACTGCGTCCAAGGTGAATCCGCTGCCGAGCCTTTCCTGCAGTGCAGCCCGCACCGATGCCGCTCGCGCCTCCGACAGCACCTGATTGGACAGATCGTCGCCGATGGCGTCGGTGTGTCCCTCGATCGTGATCGTGCCCTTGGCCGACCCGAGTCTGGACCTCGACGTCGTCGAGCGCGGCTTCCGCGGCAGGTGTGAGGTCCGATTTGGCGAACTCGAACAGCACGTCGCTGGGCAGCTTGATCTCCACCGGCGTTTCGACGCCCTCGGCTTCGGCGCCCTTGCTCGTGCACACCAGCGCATCGACGTACGACTTGTCGCCCCGCGGGCCCGTGAGCACGGGGTCGTCCTTCGAGCGCGGCCGAGCCCGCCGGTTGGACCGGGATCTCGACGGGCTGCAGGACGTTGGTCATGAACCACAGCTTCGTGGTGTCCTGCGGCGGCGCCGTGAACACGGCGGTGATCGTGGCCGTGGATCCGGGCGCGATCTCTTCGTACTGGTTGTCGCTGACTCGGCCGTCGAAGCCGGTGGATTGCTGGACGTCGTACGACGTCGCTCGCGGCACGTCGACGAGCTTGAAGTCGCGCTCGATCAGCCCCATCCCGATGTCGTACGGTTCCACCGTTTCCTGTGTTCCGTTGAACAACTCGAATTGCAGCGCGATGTCCTGCTGGTCGAGTCGCACCAGCCGAATATCGCGGGCCTCCATGGGAAATGCCGTCGACGCGGGTTTGGCGGCGAGTCCGCGACCGCCTGACGCGTCGCCATCCGCAGGCGCGGGTTTCGTTGTTGCCGGTGTGTCGGGCGCAAGAGCGACCGGAACGTCACTGCCCTTGATGTTCGAGCAGCCGGCGACGACGACCGCGATCGCCGCAGCGGCCACCCATGCGCGCATCATTTCGCGCCTCCCGTCGACTGGGTTGCGCCGCGAGACAGGTCACTGGGATTAAGTCCGGGCGGCGGATTGAACTTGGTGTCGGGACCTCCGAGTGCGCGGCGATCGTTCGGATTTCCGATCCCGACTTCGGCGCCCTGCTGGGAGATGGAAGGCGGATCCGGCTGCGGATTGAATCCCTCGGCGAGCGAAGTCCCCGCACCGAGGAGGAGCAGTGTCGGAACTGCCATGCCAGCGATAGCGGCAGCGATCATTCGTGCGGGGGTGGTGGTCATGGTGTGCACCTTCGTCGTTGTCGCTTTTCCTGGTCGCAACCCCGGCGGGCCGCGCTCACGTGTAGGAGCAGCCACCGGCGGTAACTCGGACACTTTTCGACGAGAGAATTTCTGGGCCGAGCTCAACGTGTCGACGGACAGCTCGGCGGTTTGTTCCCTGCGCTTACGGGCACTGAATGGTGGAACACGGCCGGTCCGGGTTAGGCCCGGTCAAGTCACCCGGCCCGGTGAGGTCGCCGCCTCCCGGTGGCGGTGGCGGTGGGTCTGGCCATTCGGGTAGCGGCCACTCTGGCCACTGAGGCCACGGCGGCGGCTCCGGCGGCACCGGCGGTACGGGCGGCTCCTCGGGCGGGGGTGGCGGCGGCTCCGAAATGGGCGGTGGCGGTGTGGTGATGACGGGCGTTGGCGCCGACGAAGTCCGTCGGGCCGGAGGCGTCGTTACGACGGGAACGCTCGACTCCACAGTTGGCGCGGGTGCAGGCGGCGCGATGCTGGGCGGTGGCGGCGGTGCGCTCACCGGCACGGTTTCGGTTACATCGGTCGGGGTGACCGCGACCTCATTCTGGTTCAGCCAGACGAGGACCAACACCACCGCGGCGATCAATGCGGCGATGAACGCGGTAACCGGCATGACGAAACTGCGGCCGCCTTGGTCGTTCAGCCGACCGTGCGCCTTGCCCATCGGTGCCGACGAGGAGGTCAGCTGCACCTCGCTCAGCGTGCGGTCGCGCAGCCAGTCCGGCGCGGGGATGAACACCGGCGCGGTGCCCAGCAGCGCGACGGGGCTGACCAGCCGCCGCCGCTCCTCGTCGCAGACATCGCAGGACTCGATGTGCCGCGAGATACGTTTGCGCATAAGCACATTGAAGTGTCCATCCCAGCCTTCGAGCATCGCGGCGAGCTCGGGACATCCGCCGGCGTTGCGGACGTGGCGGGAGACCAGCAGCGCGCCGAGCGACCGTTCGATGGTGCCGCGCAGCCGGTGAACGAGGGTGTTGGCGTTGCTCGGGCTGACGCCGAGGGCCTCCGCCAGATCTGGTCCGTCCAGGCCGTGACGAAAGGCCAATTCGAGAACGGTGCGGTCGCGCTCGGAAAGTCCGCCCGCTGCGTCTGCGATCAGATCGGCGAGTTCGGTGCGCGCGGCGAGAGTGTCGGGTCCGGGCTCGCCCGTCGCGGTGTCCGGGAGTTCGTCCGACGGTTCTTCGCGGCGACGCTCGCGGATCCGACGCAGCGCCTCATTGCGGGCGATCGAGTAGAGCCAGGGCCGCAATTTGTCCGGCTCGCGCAGCTGCGGCAAACGCGTTGCCGCGATGCAGAACACGTCCTGCACACAGTCCGCGGCGCCGTCGCGGTCGCGGAGCATGCCCACGCAGAAGTCGTGCAGACGGTCCGCGTAGCGGTCGTAGATTCCTGCGAACGCCCGCCTGTCTCCGGCCGCGGAGGCCCGGGCCAGCTCGGCGTCGCTTCCGCTCGGGTCCCCGAGGTCCCAGTCATGTGCTGCGGTCATCACTTCGACCCCCGATGTGGGTAGCGCTGATGCTACGAGCCGAATCCGACCGGCGGGACGAACTTCGGCAGGCTCGGCGGCTCGGGCTGTGGGCCCAGCTGCGCCGACGGCGCCAGTAGAAGCTCGATCACCGGGTCGGGTTCCGGCGCGGGGTCCGGGTCGGGCAGCGGCGCGAGCGGCAGGTCCGGCAGAAACACCGGCGGCACCGGATCCGGATCCGGCTCCGGTGGTTCCGGCAGCTTGAAGGTCTGGTCGTCCAGCACGGGCGGATCCGGGTCCGGCGGTTCGGGATCCGGCTCTTCGGAGTCCTGCTCTGGCTTCTCGGGCAGTGGCGGAAAATCCGGGATCGGGACCTCGACGATCACCGTGCTATCGCCCTGCCCGCCGACGGGCGGCGTTCCGACGTCGGAAGCGCCCGGCCCACTCGGCGGCGCGGGAACCATCGGAGCGGGAGCTGTTTTCGACTCGGACACAACGAGATTCGGGTGTGGCGCGTTGTCTGAGCGAGTCTCGGTCGGAAGGGCGTTCGTTGGCGCGGGCAACCCGCTTTCCGACCTGGGACTACGACAGTGGGCTGCGCGGAGTTGGTGAAGTCGAACAGCATCACGCCGAGCGCGGCGCCGCCGATGACGCCGGACGCCAGCGCCGCGGCGAGCAGCGCGCGCCTGGCCGACGGCTGCGGTTCGTCCGGGATGACCGACTCGGTCGGGCCGGTCGTGGTGAAGCCAGATCGGACTTCGCGTTCAGGCTGACCGAGGGGGCTCGACGACCATGCGGAGGCGACGGTCTGAGTGTTCGGCGACGATGCCGCCGCGACGGTCTGGGTGTTCGGGTCGGTGTCGACGTTGGTGGTCATGGCGTTTCCTGAGTGATCGCTGCCCTGGTTGAGCGGCTGTTACAGGTAGGAGCAACTACCACGCGCTCCTCGCACACTTTTTGAGGAACCAGTTTTCAGCGCACCTGTGCGCGGACCGGAACTATGCCGCTACCGGCGGCAGTACCTCGAACCCCGACAAGATCGTCTCGGCATCGCGTTGGTAGGTCGGATTGCCCGGCTCGACGGTCTGCGTCATCGCAGCCAAGTAGGTGTGGCCATAGGCCTTGATCACCACCCACAAGATGGTGGCAGGGCGGGCATTCAGCGCTGGGTCGCCGGCGTAGACAAGTGTCTCGGCGGGCAGCCCGCAGACCGTGCCCGCCGTCGTCGTAAGGTCCGTCGGCCAATTCTGCTCCTCGAATAGTTGCACTAGGTCGGCCCGGGTGCGGTCGAAGGTCGTCCGAGCATCAACGTCGGGCACGCGCTCAAGGGAGACGAGGACGACGTTCCTCGGAAACCCGTTTTCGGCTCGAGAGCCGCCCATCAAGGCGAATTGGGTGAGCGCCCCGAGATCTCCGACCTCGGTGGTGGGCTCCCAACCGGGCGGCTGAGGAATGCGCATCCGCGGTTCGGTGGCACTGGCGCTCGGAATGTCCAAGATCGGCACGTCGGCATGTCCGCAGGCGCCTGCGGCGAAATCGCCTGTGACCGCAAGCGTTGTCTCGGCGACGCATTTCCTTGGGCGGAGGCCGGCTTCTCGTTTGACCGCACGCCGTCAGGGGCACCATCAGACCAACCACTATGGCGAGGACGGTGATCGCGTTCTTTAGAGTCCGGGTGCCGAAACATGGTGTGCTGCCTTCTCAGTGCTCGTAACCGTGCTATCATAGGTAGGAGCCGGTACCCCACGTGCGTCGCCCACTTTTTTCGGCAGAGTTTCTGGGAAGAATGCCGACGACGCGCCGACGAACCGGCTGGCAGCGCTTCACCTCGGAGCTGGATGACAAACGTCGACGAGGCGGTTAGGGCCCTGTTCCCCGTTCGGGTTGCAGGCCGTTGCGGACTGTCCGCGTCCCGTCTGTCCGCGTCCCGTGTCGGGATGCCCGCAATTCCTGGCGGAGGCTGCGAACGTGTGGTCCGCGGCACCAACGAACCGGTCGGCTCGGAGGAAGACCGTCGTGTTGGTGGAGTGGACGGTTCGGACACGCGCGGAGTCGGTGTCACGGACGGTTCGGACACGGGTGAATCCGCGTCTAATGTCGGCGGCGGTGCGGTGACGACACGAGTCGGCGTATACGTCTCGGCGTCAGGGGGCGTCGACACGGCTGAAATGGTCGTTTTGGCCGGCGCTATGGGTGGAGCTGGTATCGGGTTGCTTGGTGTTTGGCTCGGTTGGCCGCTCGGTGTAGCGCTGATTGGTTGGGTTGCGGTTCCACTCATGTCGGCGGGGACGACTTTGGGGCTCTTCTGCTGCTGCCAGGCAATTGTCAGACCCAGCGACGCCATCACGGTGGCGGCGAATATCCCGATCACCAGCACCACGCGGCGGGCGCGATCGCCGCGGACGTCGTCGACAGGCTCGGTCGGGATCGGTTGGGACTCCCCGGCCTCCGAGGACTCGGCGGTGTCAGCCTGTGTTCGCCTCGATCGCGGAAGTTGATGGGGTGAGCTGAATTTCGCTGAGGGTGCGCTCACGCAGCATTGCGGGTGCGGGGATGAACACCGGCGCGGCCCCGAGCAGCGCGACGGGGCTGACGAGCCGGTGCCGTTCCTCGTCGCAGGTTGGGCAGGTCTCGATGTGCCGCGAGATGCGTTTGCGCATCAGCACGCTGAACTGTCCGTCCCAGCCGTCGAGGATCGCGGCCAGCTCGGGGCACCCGCCGCCGGTGTTGCGCGCGCGGCGCGAGACCAGCAGTGCGCCAAGGGAACGTTCGATGGTCTCACGCAAGCGGTAAACCAACTTGGTTGCATGGTTGGGGCTTACCCCGAGGGCATCGGCCAGGTCGGGGCCATCCAGGCCATGGCGGTAGGCCAACTCGAGCACCGAGCGGTCGCGATCGACAGCCCGCCGGCGGCTTCGGCGATCAGATCGGCGAGTTCGGTGCGGGCGGCCAAGGTGTCCGGCCCCGGCTCAGGAGACATTGCGTCAGGCAATTCGTCGGAAAGTGTTTCGCGGCGACGTTCCCGGATGCGCCGCAGCGCTTCATTGCGGGCGATCGCATACAGCCACGGCCGCAGCTTGTCCGGATCTCGCAGCTGCGGCAGCCGGGTCGCGGCGGTGCAGAACGTGTCCTGGACACAATCGGCGGCGGAGTCGCGGTCGCGCAACATTCCCACGCAGAAGTCGTGAAGCCGGTCGGCGTAACGGTCATAGATGCCTGCGAACGCCCCACGGTCACCGGCAGCCGCGGCGCGGGCCAGTCCCGCGTCGGTCTCGGCTGGGCCCACAATCTCCCAGTTGGCGGCTGCCGTCATGACCGTGCTTCCCATGACAAAGATCGTGCTGACATTGGACACCGCTTATTGGGCATAAACAAGACCGGTCGTTACCGTTGCGGTGTGTGCGACCGTTGATCTCGCGCTATGGCCCCAAACCCGCGCTCGGCGGATCTGGCTGCGGATCGAACCCTCGCACCGACGGCAGGGTATCGGGACCGCCGAGCCCAACCTGAAGGCCCGGCGGGGGATTGAGGCCGGGCGGCGGATTGAGGCGTGTATCGGGGTCATCGGGGATCGCAACCCCGCCACGATCAGCAACCTCGGGCAAGGCCTGTGCGGCGTCCGCACCGAGCAACAGCAATGCAGCTCCGACCGCGCCGGCGATCGCAGCGCCTACGACAACGGCGAATCTCATGCGTGCGGTGCTGGTGGTCATGACGTACTCCGTTTGTGTCGTCGCGTCCCCAATGGGTCGCATTCATCAGGTAAGAGCCGCCACACCGGTTTTTCGGACACTTTTTGCGACGCAACTACGGCCCGATCGGATTCATCCTCTTGTTGGCGGGCTTTTTCTTCGGCTCGATTGACTCGAATCGCGAATCCAGCGTCGGCTCTTGCTGGTCGCGTTGCGGATTCAGATTCGCGATTCGCGTTGGCTTCGACACTTCCGGCGGGGTGAAGTCCGGGATGTCCAAAATCGGAGGGTCCGCCGGCTCCGGGTCCGGATCCTGCGGCTCTGGCGGCCCGGTGTCCTCCGGTGCCGGTCCCTCAGGGAGCGGAGGGTAATCCGGAATCGGGATGTCGACGACGACGGTGGTTTCGCCCGGAGGGGCGGTGCGGCGACGGTGGCGGTGCTTCGGCTGATTCGCAGCTGCCGGTGCGACCGTAGTCGTTGGTGCGACAGCCGGAGGCGCCGTTTCCCGCACCGGCACAGCGGGCTTTCGTTGATGGTGCCGGCCCGCTGGGACGACGGTCTGGGGGTTCACGTCGGCGTCGTAATCGCCGGCGATCGCGTGGGTGTCGTAGGTGGCGGTCATGGCGTCGTACTTGGTGCCGTCGCTGCCCCGGGTGGGCGGCGGTTACCGGTAGGAGCCGTGACCACCGGCTCCTCGCCCACTTTTGCGGAATCGATTTTCAGCGTCCGCGCAACCATGCGCAGGCGCCCAGGCGCTGCAACGTGATAGACGGACTAGTTCTCCGCGGTCCGCGCGACCCGCGCGATCGCCGCCCAGCCGAAATCGTTGGTCTGCACCTCGACGTCGTCGAAGCCCGCCGCCGTCAACCGCGCCGGCAGCGTCGCCGGGTCGACCGGGTTGTAGGTGTCGCCCTCGTGGTGGGCCTTCAGCTCGTCGCTGGCCAGGCTGTCGCTGGCCACCAGTGGGGCGCCGGGCCGCAGCACCCGGGCGATCTCCGGCGAACAGCCGGTCCTGAAGCTCGTCCGTCGGGACGTGATGCAGCATCGTGAAGCACGCCGCGCCGGAGAAGCTGTCGTCGGCGTAGGCAAGCGACGTGGCGTCGCCGTGGACGATCTGCACCGACGGCACCTCTGCGAATCGGTCCGTCAGCATGGCCGCGAGCTCGTCGTCGATCTCGACCGAGGTCAGCCGCGGCACCGCCTGGCTGAGCACGTCGGTGGTTGCGCCGTACCCGGGTCCGACCTCGAGCACGTTGTCACCGAGGTCGGTCTCGCCCAGCGCCCAGGGCAGGATGACTTCCCGAATCGCCTGCCGCCATTCGTCGCTGCCGCATTGCTCATGCGCTTTGTTCATCAGGCACCTGCGCCCGTCCCCGCTGCAGCACCGCGTCGCGGTTGGCGGCGATGTCGTCGCCGGTCGCCGCGCTCATCCACTGCGCCGCCGAATCCGCCTCGATCGCCAGGCCCACGCTCGGTCGCCGCCTCGTCGATGCGGTGATACGACGCCAGCAGCGCGCGCACGGCCTTCTGGTTGTTGCCGACGATCGACGCCGCGACCCGCCGCGCCGTCGGCAAGCAACTGATCGTGCGGCACCACCTCGGTGACCAGCCCGGCGCGCAGCGCGTCGGCGGCCGACAGGTAGTCACCGGTCAGGCTCATCCGGCGGGCCATCCCGACGCCGACCTTCTGCGGCAGCCGCACCGACAGGCCCCAGGTGGGCAGCAGCCCGACGCGGGCATGGGTGTCGGCGAACCGGGCCTGCTCGGAGGCGATCAGGATGTCGCAGTACAGCGCGAGTTCCAGCCCGCCGGTCACGGCCGCACCGTTGATGGCGCCGATCACCGGCTTGGTCATCGGCGGCCACTGCGGCGAGATGTCGGGCAGCTCCGACGAATCGCCCAGCTCCTTGAGGTCGAGCCCGGCGCAGAACACCGGGTCGGCGCCGGTGAGGATGACGACGTCGACGGCATCGTCGGCCTCCGCGTCGCGCAGCGCCGTGAAAGAACCGCCTGCGCAGCTCGGACGACAGCGCGTTGCGTGACTGCGGCCGGTTCAGCGTCAGGGTGCGCACCCGGTCTTCGGTGTCGATGAGCAGGACATCGTCGTTCGTCATCGCGATCAACCTATCGTGGGTGCTATGTGCCGAAACATCACCGAGCTGCGCGGCCTGGAACCGGCGGCGACCGACGAGGAGATCGAGGCGGCCGCGCGCCAGTACGTCCGCAAGGTCAGCGGCATCACCCGGCCGTCGGGCGCCAACGTCGAGGCCTTCGAGACCGCGGTCGCCGAAGTCACCGCGATCACGACCCGGCTGCTGGCCGGCCTGCCGCCGCGCACGCCAACCGCCCAAGACCGTGCCGCCGCTGCGGCGGCCCGAAGTGCGGGCCCGTCTGAATCTCGTATGACGACAACCCTGACCCAGCCCGCGCTCAAGGAGTGGAGCGCGGCGGTGCATGCGCTGCTCGACGGCAGGCAGACCGTGCTGCTGCGCAAGGGCGGCATCCACGAAAAGCGGTTCGCCGTAACGGCATCGCGCTTCCTGCTGTTTCCGACCGTCGCCCACAGCCACGCCGAACGGGTGCGGCCCGAACACCGCGACCTGCTCGACGCCGCGGCCGCCGACAGCACCGACGATGCGTTGGTGCTGCGCGCGGGCGCGAAAGTCGTTGCCGCCGTTGAGGTCAACCGACCCGAGGCACTGGACGAGATTGCGCCGCTTCACATCTGGACCGCCGAGTCGGTCCGGGCCGACCGGCTCGACTTCCGGCCCAAGCACCGGCTCACCGTGCTGGTCGTGCAGGCCAGCCCGCTGGTCGAGCCGCTACGGCTGGCCCGCGCACCCGGATTACGCGGGCTGCACCAGCTGGGTGCCGCTGCCGGTCGATCCGGAGTGGGCCGAACCCGGTGCACGACGACGCCACGCTGGCCGGAGATCGCCGAACGGGTCCGCGCTCAGTCGGTTGAGGGCAGCCGCGGGCCGGCGGGCAGCACCAGCCGCGATGCGCCCTCGCCGAGGTGCACGGTGTGCGTGGCCGGCTGCAGCCGCCGCCCGTGATCAATGGTTCCCCGGTGCCCAGATTGCGGGCGAACCGCGGATGCGAGCCGCCGGCGACCAGCACCCGGATGCGGGACCCGGCGCGGAACCGGTGCGCGATCGCGTCCAGTTCGATGCGGACGGTCGCCGGAATCCGGTGTGCCGCAGCGATATCCGTCGCTGACGTTGCGGGAGCGGCCCTTGGCATCCACCTCGCTGATCCGGACGAACAGGTCGTTGTAGGGGTTGTCGCACGAGTGCGACAGCTCGATCACCGGGCTTCCGACGACGTAGAGATCAGCCGGCAGCGGCGTCGCCGGTGAAGCGTCAGCACGTCGGCGCGTTGCGCCAGCCGGGTGTCGTTGCGGTAGCCGCCCTCCGGTGACAGCAGCCGACCGCCGACCGTGGGCGTCGGATCGGCCGGGTTGAAGGTGAACGTCGAGCGAGCGCGCCGTGTCGGGCGGCACCGCGTCGCCGAGGCGGCCCGCCCGGTTGCAGATACAGCACGTGCTCGGGCATCGCGGGCGGCCAGTCCGGCAGGTCCATCCAGCCGTGCCCGTTGACGTGGATGCGCACCGGGCTGCGTCCGCGTGCCGTCGCGTCCCGACAAGTGTGTGTCCGAGCCAGCCCAGCGATTCGCGGATGACGGTCGGCGCGCCCTTGGTCATCATCTGCGTGTGGGTCCACGGTCCGATGGTGACCGCGACCGGCACGCCGCGCTCGGTGCAGATGCTGGTACTGCGCCAGCGTCTGCTCGAGGAACAGGTCCTGCCAGCCGCTGAGCAGCAGCACCGGAATCTCGGTGCGCGTCCAGCGCCTGATGAAGCTGGAGCCGGGACCAGAACGGGTCGTCGTGCTCGGGATGCTCGAGCCAGGACTCGTACCACGGCGCGCCGGTGCCGAGCAGCGCCCGGCGCGGCCTCGCCCGACCGGCAGCCCGCTCGTCGCGCGCGCCAGCGCCCGTCGCGCCCGCAGCTGCCGGACCAGGGCGCGGATCCTGCTCGGGTCCTCCTGGTGGGCGACCATGTCGCTCCAGCCGAGAAAGTCGTTGAGCCCGAACGATCCGTTGCCCCAGCGCGGGGCCGCTCAGGTCGTGCGGGCCGACGGTGATGACCGCGGCCTTCATCTCCGGCGGCGGATCGGTCAGCAGCGCCCACTGGGTGAAGCCGAGGTAGGAAATCCCGATGGTGCCGAAGGAACCGGTGAACCACGGCTGGTCGCGCAGCCAGGCCGCGGTGTCGGCGCCGTCGGCGATTTCGTGGACCATCGGGTTGAAGTCGCCGCCGGAGCCGAAGGTGCCCCGGACGCTTTGGACGATGACGTGATAGCCCCGCGACGCGTAGACCGCCGGCGAACAGCATCGAGAACGGCAACGCGCGGCCGTAGGGCCCGCGGACCAGCAGCGTGCCCGCCGGGTTCGACGTCTGTGGCTCGTAGTGGTCGGCGATCAGCTCGACCCCGTCGCGCATCGGCACGCGCAGCCCGCGGTGCACCGGTGTAGTCGGTGGTGTGCGGCGGCAGGCGCAGCAGACCGCTGACGGCGCGGCCGGTGTACTGCTTGACCCTCGAGCGGAGCGGTGCGGGAGCCGGAAGATACTGCGGTCACCTAACAAAGGCTACGCAGGCGGTGGAGTGTCGTACTCGACTGCCCGCCAAGATCGATCGGTTAGAAGATGTAGTGCGGCGCACAGTTCGTGCGCCCGCTGCAGGTTGGTCTGCATGCAGTCGACATCGTCTTGGCCGGCGTAGATCGGCGAGTAGAACAGCGACTGCTGGATCACGCCGTAGCTGGTGTCGAAGGCGACCATGCAGGTGATCCACCAGCGGTTGTTCCAGTCCGTCGGCTTCATGATCCAGAACTGGGCCGCGCGGTGACCGTTGATGTCGAGTTCGACGGCGTCGGGCGGCAGGGTCTCCTCGTAGGTGCGCCAGACGAACGCCTCGACCGCCATCTGATAGTTGCCGGCGTCGTAGTGGCAGCGCAGGCCTTCCTCGGGCGTCGGGCGGGGTGTACGCCAGCCCGATCCGCTGGACGACGTCGAGCGGGATGTCGCGGCACGGGTCGAACGGATCGGGATCGGTCGTGTCGATGACGGGCCACTTGATCGACGTGGTCACGTTGGTCATCGGGATGTCGGTCGCGTCGACCCGCACCGGGCCCGGCCGGGTTGGTCTGCCACACCACGACCACCGCCGCGACCAGCGCACACAGCGCCGACAGCAGCGCGCAGTTTGGCGACCATCACACCCCCTCACGTTCGGTCCGACCCTGCCGGGGAGTGTAGCGGTCCGGCTCGGCCGCCCGAAGCCGAAATGAGAACATGTTCTAGTTGCCGAGACGGGCCCTGACGGCCGCGCAAGTAGGCTGGTCGGTTGTGACACGTGACGGCCGCCGACCCACGCTGTGGGCGATCAGCGACCTGCACACGGGTCACACCGGCAACAAGCCGGTCACCGAGTCGCTGCACCCGTCCACGCCCGACGACTGGCTGATCGTCGCCGGGGACGTCGCCGAGCGCACCGACGAGATCCACTGGTCGCTGGATCTGCTGCGCAAGCGGTTCGCCAAGGTCATCTGGGTCCCGGGCAACCACGAGCTGTGGACCACCAACCGCGACCCGATGCAGATCTTCGGCAAGGCCCGCTACGACTACCTGGTCAACATGTGCGACGAGATGGGCATCGTCACGCCCGAGCACCCCTTTCCGGTGTGGACCGAGGAGGGCGGCCCGGCGACGATCGTGCCGATGTTCCTGCTGTACGACTACACGTTCCTGCCGCAGGGCGCGGCCACCAAGGCCGAGGGTCTGGCCATCGCGCGGGAACGCAACGTCGTCGGCACCGACGAGTTCCTGCTGTCGTCGGAGCCCTACGCCACCCGCGACGCGTGGTGCCGCGACCGGGTGGCCTACACCCGCAAGCGGCTCGAGGACCTCGACTGGATGACGCCGACCGTGCTGGTGAACCATTTCCCGCTGGTCCGCGAACCCTGCGACGCGATGTTCTATCCGGAGTTCTCGCTGTGGTGCGGCACCACCGCGACCGCCGACTGGCACACCCGCTACAACGCGATCTGCTCGGTCTACGGCCACCTGCACATCCCGCGCACCACCTGGTATGACGGCGTGCGGTTCGAGGAGGTGTCGGTCGGCTATCCGCGAGAATGGCGGCGCCGCAAGCCATATCGGTGGCTGCGGCAGATGCTGCCGGACCCGAAGTACGCGCCGGGCTACCTCAACGAGTTCGGCGGTCACTTCCAGATCACCCAGGAGATGCGCGACCACGCCGAGAAAGTTCAGGAGCGGATCAGGGCCAGGCGGGCATGACCGATCGGTCGCGACGCTGCTCTCCGGCGTGCTGCCAGGTGCTCCGCAAGCGCTGGCCGCCGCCGAAATGTATGACGACCCACCGGAATTGGCGCCGCTGCCCGAGGAGGAGCCGCTGATCGCGAAGTCGGTGGCCAAGCGGCGCAACGAATTCATCACCGTGCGGTACTGCGCCCGGCAGGCGCTGGGCGAGCTCGGGCGTGGCGCCGGTGCCGATCCTCAAGGGGGACAAGGGCGAACCGTGCTGGCCCGACGGCGTCGTCGGCAGCCTGACGCACTGCGAGGGCTACCGCGGCGCCGCGGTGGGCCGGCACGGCGAGGTGCGTTCGGTGGGTATCGACGCCGAACCGCACGACGTGCTGCCCAAGGGCGTGCTCGACGCCATCAGCCTGCCGGCAGAGCGGGCACGAGCTGCAGGCGTTGCCGACCGGACTGCACTGGGACCGAATCCTGTTCTGCGCCAAGGAAGCAACGTACAAGGCGTGGTATCCGGTGACCCGGCGGTGGCTCGGGTTCGAGGACGCACACATCGTGTTCGACGTCGACGACACCGGCGACCGCGGGCGGGTTCGTGTCCCGGATCCTCATCGACCCCGCCGCACTGTCCGGCCCGCCGCTGGAGACGCTGTCGGGCCGGTGGTCGGTGCGCGACGGCCTGGCGCTGACCGCGATTGTGCTTATGACCGACGCCGGTCTTGTCGTCGTCGACAAGCCGGCGGGCATGACCAGCCATGACGTGGTGGGCCGCTGCCGGCGCATCTTCGGCACGCGCAAGGTCGGCCACGCCGGCACGCTGGACCCGATGGCCACCGGTGTGCTGGTCGTCGGCATCGAACGGGCGACGAAGATCCTCGGCCTGCTGACCGCCACCGACAAGTCGTATGCCGCGACCATCCGGCTGGGGCAGACCACCTCGACCGAAGACGCCGAAGGCGAAGTCCTGCAGACCATTTCGGCTGACGACGTCACCGACGCGCAGATCGAAGAGGCGGTCGCCGGGCTGCGCGGCGAGATCGCCCAGGTTCCGTCGGCGGTCAGCGCGGTCAAGATCGGCGGCAAGCGGGCCTACAAACTTGCGCGGGAAGGCCAGACCGTCGAACTGGCGCCGCGCACCGTCCGCATCGACCGGTTCGACGTGCTGGCGGTGCGGCGCGCATGACGGGCTGGTCGACGTGGACGTCGAGGTCGACTGCTCGAGCGGCACCTACATCCGCGCGCTGGCCCGCGACGTCGGCGCGCCTCTCGGCGTCGGTGGACACCTCACCGCGCTGCGGCGCACCCGCGTCGGGCGGTTCGGGCTCGATCAGGCCCGCACGCTGGACGACCTCGCCGACGAACCGCGGCTGAGCTACAGCCTCGACGAGGCTTGCCTGCAGTCGTTTCCGCGCCGCGACCTGACAGACGCCGAAGCCGAGGCCACCAGCCACGGACGGCGCGCTGAGAGCCCGCCGGAATCGAAGGGATTTACGCCGCGACTGCCCCCGACGGCCGGGTCATCGCGCTGTTGAGCGACGAGTCGAGTCACGAACGAAGTCGGTGGTGGTGCTGCGACCTGCGACGCTGTAAGGCGATCGAGCGCATACTGACATCGTGTTCGAAAAGATCGGAGACACAGATGGCGTCGCCGTACAAGACTCCTTCAGTTCGCACTGGTCGTGTTCGGCGCGATCATGCTCCTGCTGTATCCACTGGCGCTGGTGTGGCCGTCGGGGTGGGCCTGGCATTCCGGGCGCGCCCCATCACTCTGACTACTTCATGATGATCGTCGGCCTCTACGCAACGCTGGGTGTCTTCCTGCTGAACGCGGCACGCAACCCGGCCGCTAACCTCAGCCTGATCTGGTTCACCGTGTGGTCCAGCGTCGTGCACGCCGCCATCATGGCGGTGCAATCTGTTCGGCCGCGGAGCACCATTTGGGACATCTGCTGGGGTGATGTCCCTGCGCTGCTTCTGGTGCGCGATCGTGCTGTCGGCGCTCGATGATGATGTCCGGCCTCAAACGGCCGTCTCCCGATCGCAGCTGAGATCGTCGACGCGCTAGCCATCGCACCGAGCAGGACCAACGGAGCTGCGCTACGCCGTGGCGGCGATTCTGCGTACGAGATGCGACAAAATCACGGATCTTGCAGCGAATTCGTCATACGCGCCGTCCGCGATGCCCCGCGCCGCACAGTCCTGGACTTAGTGCACTAGCCCAGACAAAAAGGCCCCTGCCGCACCGATGACAGCGGAACTCTTGCGTTCCCTCGCTCGCGGGGTGAGCCGAGCTGCGCTAGCCGACCACCCAGATCGCTTCCGCCGCAGGGCTTCCCAGATCGACGGTGGTGCCAGGATCATCCTCGGAGGCGTCGGCGGGCTTGATGGCCACCGAGATCATGCCGGCGAAGTCGCGTCGGGCCAGCACGTGCAGCCGCGAGTCCAAGCTGATGCCGACGCTGTCGAAGTACCGCAGCATCTCCGGGTCGGCGTCGGAGATGCGGGCCACGGTTCCGGCATCGCCGTCCTGGCACACCGACAACTGCCGCGCAGGCGGGGTGGGCACCTGGCCGTCGGCGGCCGGTATCGGATCGCCGTGCGGGTCGCGGGTGGGATGGCCCAGCTTGGCGTCGATGCGGTCCAGCATCCGATCCGACACGGCGTGCTCGAGCACCTCGGCCTCGTCGTGCACCTCGTCCCAGCTGTAGCCGAGCTCGCGGACAAGGAACGTCTCCATCAGCCGGTGCCGGCGCACCATCGCCAGCGCGGCGCGCCGGCCCGCTTCGGTCAGCGTCACCGCGCCGTACTTCTCGTGATCGACGAGCCCCTGGTCGGCCAGCTTGCGGATGGACTCCGAGGCGGTGCTGGCCGACACGCCGATCTTCTCGGCGAGCATCTTGGTGCTGACCTTCTCCAGCGACCATTCCTGGGCGGTCCAGATGACTTTCAGATAGTCCTGGGCAACCGTCGTCAGGTCGCGAGGGTTACCGTTTGGACTCACAGTTCGAAAGTTTAGGCAATCATCACCTGATCTGGGGATCTAGCGAAGCCGCGGGCGCGGGCGCGCCGTAGGCTTGCGGCTGTGCAGCGCTGGCGGGGGCAGGACGAGATCCCCACGGACTGGGGCCGATGCGTCGTCACGATCGGCGTGTTCGACGGTGTCCATCGCGGGCATCAGGAGCTGATCAACCATGCGGTCAAGGCCGGCCGCTCCCGCGGCGTGCCGACCGTGTTGATGACGTTCGACCCGCACCCGATGGAAGTCGTCTTCCCCGGCAGCCATCCGGCGCAGCTGACCACGCTGACCCGCCGCGCCGAACTGGTCGAGGAACTGGGCATCGACGTGTTCCTGGTGATGCCGTTCACCACTGATTTCATGAAGCTGACCCCGGAGCGCTACATCCACGAACTGCTGGTCGAACACCTGCATGTGGTCGAGGTGGTGGTCGGGGAGAACTTCACCTTCGGCAAGAAGGCCGCGGGCAACGTCGACCTGCTGCGCAAGGCCGGCGAACGGTTCGGCTTCGCGGTGGAGGGCATGTCGCTGGTGGCCGAGCACCACCAGGACGAGACCGTGACGTTCTCGTCGACCTACATCCGGTCCTGCGTCGACGCCGGCGACATGGTCGCCGCCGACCGAGGCGCTGGGCCGGCCGCACCGCGTCGAGGGTGTGGTGGTCCGCGGCGACGGTCGCGGCAAGGTGCTGGGTTTCCCGACCGCCAACGTGGCCCCGCCGATGTACTCGGCGATCCCCGCCGACGGCGTGTACGCGGCGTGGTTCACGGTGCTGGGCCACGGCCCGATGACCGGCACCGTCATCCCTGGCGAGCGGTACCAAGCCGCGGTGTCGGTGGGCACCAACCCCACGTTTCACGGCCGCACCCGCACCGTGGAGGCGTTCGTCCTCGACACCACCGCCGACCTGTACGGCCAGCATGTGGCGGTGGACTTCGTCGCCCGTCATCCGTGGCCAGGAGAAGTTCGATTCAGTGGACGAACTGGTAACCCAGATGGGCACCGACACCGAGCACGCCCGCACGATTCTGACCGCGCGCTGACCGGCTGATAAACTGCCGGGCGACAACGACGTGTGCTGCAGTTCGCGGCGGCCGCGTCGGCCTTTTTGTGATGAGGCACCAACTGACTCGCGGACCGATGGATGGAGATTGATTTCGTGGCGCTCACTGCCGAACAAAAGAAGGACATTCTGGGCTCTTACGGCCTGCATGAGACCGACACCGGCTCCCCGGAGGCCCAGGTCGCGCTGCTGACCAAGCGGATCGCCGACCTGACCGAGCATCTGAAGGTGCACAAGCACGACCACCACTCGCGGCGCGGCCTGCTGCTGCTGGTCGGCCGGCGTCGTCGCCTGCTGAAGTACGTCGCCCAGGTCGACGTTGAGCGCTACCGCTCCCTGATCGACCGGCTCGGACTGCGTCGCTGACGCCGGTCGGCGGTTGCCGCGGCGATCGCATCGCATCCGGTTGCCGGCTGCGCCTCGCTGCGAGACTGGGCCTAGCTGGCTATCGGCGGCAGCCGCCGAGGGCATCAAGGTCGTTTGCTACCCGCGCAATGCGGTCGCGCTCTCGGTAGCGTCTTCCGACAGCGGTCCCGGGACTTCGATCGACGGCCGCCTCCGCAGCAGCGACATCCCGAGAACTCGAGCGCGGGATGTCCCTCAGGGTGCGGACTGCTCTCTCGCCCGGAGGGTCGTGAACGGCCCACTGAGAGTACGGCGTAGATGCGATGTAAGATGGTCGCGTTCGCCAGCCGTTTGGTCGAACAGATGGGTGCGGTTCGCGCAGATCGCGTGCGCCGTTCCCGCGTGTCATGTCAGGGCCCGCCTGATCGGACGGTCTTCGGTAGTGGCTGCCGGGTTCGTTATCCGGCAGCTTCGATCGACGGCCGTAGCCGCATCCAGGCCAGTGGGCTTCTCGGGGGCTGTTCGCGTTCCGACATGGCGACCGCGAAACAGCTGAACAAGAACCAGAGAGGCCATACGGACGTCCATGTCTGTAGTTGAAATTGAAGACGGCGTGTTCGAATCCACCGCCGTTATCGACAACGGGAGCTTCGGCACCCGCACCATCCGCTTCGAGACCGGGCCGGCTCGCCCAGCAGGCCGCCGGCTCCGTCGTCGCCTACCTCGACGACGAAACCATGCTGCTGTCGGCGACGACCGCCAGCAAGAACCCCAAGGACCACTTCGACTTCTTCCCGCTGACGATCGACGTCGAGGAGCGCATGTACGCGGCGGGGCGCATCCCGGGCTCGTTCTTCCGCCGTGAGGGCCGCCCGTCCACCGACGCGATCCTGACCTGCCGGCTGACCGACCGGCCGCTGCGCCCGTCGTTCGTCGCCGGCCTGCGCAACGAGATCCAGGTTGTCGTCACCGTGATGAGCCTGGACCCCAACGATCTGTACGACGTGGTGGCCATCAACGCCGCATCGGCGTCCACCCAGCTGGCGGGCCTGCCGTTTTCCGGGCCCATCGGCGCGGTGCGCGTCGCGCTCGATCGAAGGCACGTGGGTCGCCTTCCCAACCGTCGAGCAGCTCGAGAAGGCCGTTTTCGACATGGTCGTCGCCGGCCGTGTGCGCGAAGACAATGACGTGGCCATCATGATGGTCGAGGCGGAGGCCACCGACAACGTCGTTGAGCTGATCGCCGGCGGCGCGCAGGCGCCGACGGAAGCCGTTGTGGCCGAAGGCCTCGAGGCCGCCAAGCCGTTCATCGCCACGCTGTGCGCAGCGCAGCAAGAGCTCGCCGACCGCGCGGCCAAGCCGACCGGCGAGTACCCCGTCTTCCCCGAATACGGCGAGGACGTCTACTACGCGGTGGCTTCGGTGGCGACCGATGCCCTTTCGGAGGCGCTCACCATCGCCGGCAAGACCGAGCGCAACGACCGCACCGACGAGATCAAGGTCGAGGTTCTCGAGCGGCTCGCCGAGCAGTACTCAGGCCGTGAGAAGGAGATCGGCGCCGCGTTCCGGTCGCTGACGAAAAAGCTTGTCCGTCAACGCATCCTGACCGACCACTTCCGCATCGACGGGCGCGGTATCACCGACATCCGCGCGCTGAGCGCCGAGGTGGCCGTCATCCCGCGTGCGCATGGCAGCGCGCTGTTCGAGCGCGGCGAGACCCAGATCCTGGGCGTCACCACGCTGGACATGATCAAGATGGCCCAGCAGATCGACTCGCTGGGACCCGAGACCACCAAGCGCTACATGCATCACTACAACTTCCCGCCGTATTCGACCGGTGAGACCGGCCGCGTGGGCTCGCCCAAGCGCCGCGAGATCGGCCACGGCGCGCTGGCGGAGCGGGCTCTGATGCCGGTACTGCCGAGCATCGAGGAGTTCCCGTACGCGATCCGGCAGGTGTCGGAGGCGTTGGGCTCCAACGGCTCCACGTCGATGGGTTCGGTGTGCGCGTCGACGCTGGCGCTGCTGAATGCCGGTGTTCCGCTGAAGGCTCCGGTCGCGGGCATCGCGATGGGCCTGGTGTCCGACGACGTCGAAGTTGAGGGCGGTGGAACCGAGCGCCGCTTCGTCGCGCTGACCGACATCCTCGGTGCGGAGGACGCGTTCGGCGACATGGACTTCAAAGTCGCCGGCACCAAGGACTTCGTCACCGCGCTGCAGTTGGACACCAAGCTCGACGGGATTCCGTCGCAGGTGCTGGCCGGTGCGCTGTCGCAGGCCAAGGACGCCCGGTTGACCATCCTCGAGGTGATGGCCGAGGCCATCGACGCGCCCGACGAGATGAGCCCCTACGCACCGCGGATCACCACGATCAAGGTGCCGGTGGACAAGATCGGTGAGGTGATCGGCCCCAAGGGCAAGATGATCAACTCGATCACCGAGGAGACCGGCGCGCAGATCTCCATCGAGGACGACGGCACGGTGTTCGTCGGTGCCGCCGATGGCGTTTCGGCGCAGGCCGCGATCGACAAGATCAACGCGATTGCCAACCCGCAGTTGCCAAAGATCGGTGAGCGGTTCCTCGGGACCGTCGTCAAGACAACCGATTTCGGCGCGTTCGTGTCGCTGCTGCCGGGACGTGACGGGCTGGTGCACATCTCCAAGCTCGGCAGGGGTAAGCGCATCGCGAAGGTCGAGGATGTGGTCAAGGTGGGCGACAAGCTGCGCGTGGAGATCGCCGACATCGACAACCGCGGCAAGATCTCGCTGGTCCTCGTCGACGAAGACGCTCCTGCCGAGGCGCCGGCGGACGTGCCTGTTGATGCGACCACCGGCTCGTAAGTCGGCGTCGTTGCGGGGTGGCCATCGCGGCAGCAATACTGCTGCGGCGGTGCGCCGCACCCTGTTGCCCGGCGGCCTTCGTGTGGTCACCGAGTACATCCCGTCGGTGCACTCGGCCTCGGTCGGCGTGTGGGTCAACGTGGGGTCGCGCGACGAGGGCCGCAGTGTGGCCGGCGCCGCGCACTTCCTGGAACACCTGCTGTTCAAGTCGACGCCGACGCGCACCGCGGTCGACATCGCCCAGGCCGTCGACGCCGTCGGCGGTGAACTGAACGCGTTCACCGCCAGGGAGCACACCTGCTACTACGCCCACGTGATCGACACCGATCTCGACCTGGCCGTCGACCTGGTCGCCGACGTGGTGCTGCGAGGCCGCTGCACCGCCGATGACGTCGAACTCGAACGCGATGTGGTGCTCGAGGAAATCGCCATGCGCGACGATGATCCGGAGGACACGTTGGGCGACGTGTTCCTTTCGGCAATGTTCGGCGCTCATCCAGTGGGCCGGCCGGTGATCGGCAGTGTCGACTCGGTCTCGCAAATGACTCGGGCACAACTGCATTCGTTCCACGTCCGCCGCTACGTCCCTGAGCGGATGGTGGTGGCCGTCGCCGGCAACGTCGAGCACGACGAGGTGGTCGCCCTGGTGCGCGAGCACTTCGGGTCGAAGTTGGTGGCAGGCCGAAAACCGGTGTCGCATCGCAAGGGCACCAGCCGGGTGGGCGGTCAGCCGACTCTACAGCTGGTCAACCGGGACGCCGAACAGACGCACTTGTCACTGGGGGTGCGGACGCCGGGCCGGCATTGGGATCACCGGTGGGCGCTGTCGGTGCTCAACACCGCGCTGGGCGGCGGCCTGAGTTCGCGGCTGTTCCAACAGATTCGGGAGACTCGCGGGCTCGCCTACTCGGTGTATTCGACGGTGGACACCTTCTCCGACAGCGGAGCGCTGTCGATCTACGCCGCATGCGGGCCGGAACGGTTCAACGAAGTTGTCAGGGTCACCACCGACGTGCTGGCTGATGTGGCCCGCGACGGCATCACCGAATCCGAATGCCGGATCGCCAAGGGCTCGTTGCGTGGCGGGCTGGTGCTCGGGTTGGAGGATTCTGGTTCGCGGATGAACCGAATCGGCCGCAGCGAGCTGAATTACGGCGAGCATCGCAGCATCGAAGACACCCTCGCCAAGATCGGCGACGTCACTCTTGACGAGGTCAATGCCGTCGCGCACAAGCTGCTGACTCGGCCGTTCGGCGCCGCAGTGCTCGGTCCGCAATCCAAACGACAGCTGCCGCACCGGCTTCGGACCATCGCCAGCTGATCACCTACCCTTGGGTGCGATGACTCGACTGTCCCGACGGCACGTTCTCATGGGCGGGTTGACGCTCGCTGCGGTGGCGTCCGCGAAACCTGCCCTGGCCAACCCCCCGCCCACCGAGAGCACCGAACAGCGCATCGCAGGACTGGAACAGGCGCACAATGCTGTCGTCGGTGTGTTCGCGGTCAACCTGAAATCCGGGAAGACGGTTGCACACCGGTCGCAGGATCCGTTCGCGATGTGTTCGACGTTCAAGGCGTACGCCGCCGCGCGGGTGCTGCAGATGGCCGAGCGTCGCGAGCTTGCACTGGGCGACAAGGTCTTCGTCGACCCGGGCGCGGTCGTGACACACTCACCGGTGACAGGCCCACGCGCAGGTGGCGACGTGACGCTCGCCGAGATCTGCCAGGCGGCACTGCAGGTGAGCGACAACACCGCGGGCAACCTCCTGCTGAAAACGATCGGCGGGCCACCTGCCATCACCGCGTTCGCCCGCAGCATCGGCGACGAGCGGTCCCGGCTCGACCGCTGGGAGACCGAACTCAACTCGGCGGTCCCGGGCGACCCCCGTGACACCAGCGCGCCGGATGCGCTCGGCAAGGGCTTTCGCAACCTGCTGACCGGCGACGCGCTGGCTCCGCCCCAACGTCAGCAGCTCGAGGACTGGATGCGGGCGAACGAAACGTCCAGCATGCGGGCCGGTCTGCCACCGGGATGGACGAGTGCCGACAAAACAGGCAGCGGGGGCTACGGGACCACAAACGACGTCGGCGTCGCCTACGGCCCGCAAGGGCAGCGGGTGCTGTTCGCGATCATGACGCGGTCGCAGGCCGACGATCCGAACGCCGCTAATCTCCGCCCGCTGATCGGCGAGCTCGCCTCCGCCGTCCTACCCACCCTGACGTAGTCGTCATTTTGTAGGGAAACGCCCGATTCCTCGCACGCCGTCCTGCCATACGTTCGTCCTACAGATCAGCTGCACCTGGCACGTAAAGGCGGGGCACCGAGAAGTGGACGGAATGAAACTGCGGGAGACCATCCGCGACGAAGTCAGCACAGAGTGGGTCACGGTCGTCGACGATCATGACGCGGTCCACGCCGCCGTGGAGTTGTGGTGCACGCAGGCCCAGCCGCCGATACGGTTCGCCGGCGGCTACTTCTCCGCCGAACAGTTCGTCGCCGAACATGCCGCGTCCGCAGTGCGGGGCATCGGTGTCGTCGTTCTCGGATTGGACGTGGAAGGCCGCGTCGACTTCGCCGGGCTCGACCTATGCGTCCAGCAGCGGCATCGGGTGATCGTGTACTCGCACTTCTCGAGTGACAAAGTGATTCTCACTGCGCTGGATCGCGGCGCGGTTACCTATCTGGCGAAATCCGAGCGCAAGGACCACTTGATCGACGCGATCCGTGCGGCGGGAACCGACACCCCTATGTCGCGCCGAAGATGGCCGGCGCCATGCTCAACGACAGCACCGTCGGCCGGCCGAATCTGGCAAAGCGCGAGAAGGAAGTGCTGATCGCCTGGTTCCGGACCGAAAGCAAGGAACTGGTCGCCGAGCAGCTAAGCATCGCGCCGACGACAGTCCGCACGCACCTGCAGCGGGTGCGGACCAAGTACGCGGCCGTCGGACGCGCGGCCACCACGAAGGCCGCCCTGGTTGCTCGCGCAATTCAGGACGGCATCATCGACGTGGACGACCTATAGCGCTGACGCCTCAGGCCAGGACGGCGGCGGGTCCGGTGTAGGACAGATCCAAGTCGGAGGCCACCTGCTCGGAGAGCAAATGCACCCTCGTGCGTCGACAGGCCCTTGGCCAGCGCCGGATCGGACTGGCAGGCGGCACGCCAGCCCTTGTCGGCCAGCTTGAGCACGTAAGGCATGGTCGAGTTGGTCAGCGCGTATGTCGACGTGCGCGGCACCGCACCGGGCATGTTGGCCACGCAGTAGAACACCGTGTCGTGCACGGCGAATGTCGGGTCGTCGTGCGTCGTCGGACGCGAATCCTCGAAGCAGCCACCCTGGTCGATCGCGATGTCGACGAGCACGGCGCCGGCCTTCATATGCGCGACAGTCGAATTCGTCACCAACTTGGGCGCCTTCGCGCCGGGCACCAGCACGGCGCCGATCACCAGGTCGGCACCGCTTGACGGCGTCCTCCAGGTCGAGCATCGAGGAGTAGCGGGTCTCGATGGCGGCCGCCGAACTCGGCGTCCACCTTACGCAGCTTGTTGATGTTGACGTCGAACACCGTGACGTGCGCGCCCATACCCGGCGGCGACGCGCGGCGGCGTTGTTGCCGGCATTCCGCCGCCGATCACGACGACCTCGGCCGGAGCGACGCCGGGCACGCCGCCCATCAACACGCCGCGTCCGCCCGTGGCTGCGCATCAGGTGATAGGCGCCGACCTGAGCGGACGAGTCGGCCGGCGACCTCGCTCATGGGAGCCAGCAGCGGCAGTGCACCGTCGGGGGTCTGGACGGTTTCGTAGGCGATCGATGTGGTGCCCGATGCCATCAGCGCGTCCGTGCACGGCCTTGATGCCGCCAGGTGCAGATAGGTGAACAGCGTCTGGCCCTTGCGCATGCGCGTGTACTCGGCCTCGATCGGCTCCTTGACCTTCAGCAGCAGCTCGGCCTCGGCCCACACTTGGTCGGCGCTGTTGATCAACTGCGCGCCGGCCCGCTTGAAGTCGGCGTCGGAGATCGCCGAACCCTCGCCGGCGCCGGACTGGATGATCACCTCGTGGCCGCGGTGGACCAGCTCGGCGACACCCGCCGGGGTGATGGCAACCCGGAACTCGTTGTTCTTGATCTCGGTCGGGATTCCGACGCGCATGACCGCTCCTCAAGTCGTGGTGGACTACCTAAGATTGTGAAGAACATGCGGCTAAATGGCAATCAACTCCGCGGATTCTTCGTTAGGACTGGGCGTATGCCAGAAGGATCAGCGAATTCAGTCGGCGCTCAAGGCGCGGCTGTCGAAGGATGTTCGACCCGTCGAAATCGACCCCATCGACCGTCGAATCCTGACCGCGCCTGCACGCCGATGCGCGGATGTCCAACAACGCGCTTGCCGAGCTCGTGGGTATCGCACCGTCCACCTGTCACGGCCGGGTTCGGCGGCTCCAGGAACTCGGCGTGATCCGGGGTTTCTACGCGGACATTGATCCGGCCGCGCTCGGTTTGAACGCTGCAGGCGATGATCTCGGTCAGTCTGCACTCCAATGCCCGCGGCAAGATCCTCAGCTTCATCCAGACGATCCGGCGCAAGCCGCAGGTGATGGACGTCTACTTCCTCGCAGGCGCCGACGACTTCATCCTGCACGTCGCCGCGCGCGACACCGACGATCTGCGGTCCTTCGTGGTGGAGAACCTCAACGCCGACGCCGACGTGGCCGGCACCCAGACGTCGCTGATCTTCGAGCATCTGCGTGGCGCCTCGCCGCTGTAGATCTCTTTACTACGGTTGGCCCATGGGCGACTGGGACAAGGAGGCCGTCAAGGAGTTGCGTGGTGCGGTGTACCGCGGTGACTCCGTCGTCGAGCTCGTGCGCGGACGGCTGACCGACGAGGTGCTACAGCTTGCGGGCGATGGCCTGTTACATGCAGTCGCACAGGGCATCCCGGGGGCGCACGAACTAGCCGCACAATGCGCGGCTGCGCTCCGCGACAGATTGTGGTGGGGAGACGAGGAATTGGCCGACCAGCTCGAGTGCGGCCGTGGGCCAGGGCGCGATGCCGCTGCTTCGCACGCTGCCGATCGATTTGCAGGAGCTGGCGTCGATCCTCGAAGGCGATCCGCTCTACGACGAAGCCCGCATCGACCTCAAGACGGGCCAAGTGTGGCTGCACGGCCCGGGTTACGACATCGAGGACGATGCGGATGACGAGGACGACGAGGACCGTTGGCTCTACGTCGAGAGCCAAGGCTCACGCGACGGCTACCGCGACATGGAGCGGTTCATCGCCACGGTAAAAGATCCCGAAATCGCCGACCGTCTTGAGATCGCGATCACCGGCAAAGGCGCCTTCCGCCGGTTCAAGGACGTACTTGCCCGCTGGCCCGACGAAATGGCGCGTTACTTCTTGCTGTGCGAAGAGCGTCAGCGAGGACGGGCCCGAGCTTGGTTGGCGGGCAAAGGCTATCGACCGGCCGGCGGATCAAAGCTCTCCTGAGCATCACGCGCTTGCGGCGACGATTGAGTTCCGTACCCATCCGGAGGGGCATTTGTAACGAATGACGGGTGTGACCACACGACAGCTTCATACGCGCTCCTTCGAGAAAGGCAACACCATGAAGTCGTTGACCATCCCCGTCATCGCGATTGGTGCCATGGCCGCGGCCGCAGTGGGATTCGCCGGCACCGCCAACGCGGCTCCATCGGGTCCCGCTCACCGCGGACGAGACGGTTCGCCAACTGAAGGCTGACGGTCTGACCGTGATCCTCAACAAGTTCGGCACGGCGCCGCTGGACCAATGCACCGTCGATGCGGTCCGCCCCGGTCAGATGTTCACTCGGATGGACTCCGGCGCGCCAGGCGCGATGGATGACATCGTCACCACTGTCACCTCGTGCGACGGTCTACGTCGACGTGTCCTGCTGAGGTGGGCCAGGGCGATCCGGCCGCGGTCATGTCAGGCTGCGGTCGGGTCGTCGTCTTCGGCCGGTGGGGTCGTCGTCTGGCCGACTTCGTCTTCGGGCAGTAGGTATTTCTCGGGGTCGGGTGGCCCGGAGGGATTGCACCTCCGGGCTCCCACAGAACCGGGCGTGACAGTCTCCCGTCACCCGGCTCTTGTCATCTTGATCGGCAGTGTGTGCGGGACGGAGACCCAGTGAGCGAAGAGGCGTGGATAGCGTGCTTGAGCGCGCGTCCAGGCTCTCATCGCTGCCCGGAAGCCCCGGTACCGTTTGTATTTCTTGCGAATCCACCGCAGCAAGTAGGTGTTGATGCGGGCCAGGAGAGTGGTGAGCGCAGTCGGGTAGAAAGCCCCGTAGTAGCGCAACCACCCCCGGATGACCGGGTTGATCATTCGGGCGAGCTCGGTGAAGCTGAGGTCGGTACGTCGATGCAGTTTCCACCGCCGCACCACCTGCCCCATCTTCTTCAAGGCGTCCTTGCTGACCGCGGGCAGAAACGAGGTGAAGACCACCCCGTGTTTGTTGCGTGCCCCGCGGGCGCGGAACGTGTAACCCAGGAACGTAAACGACGTGTGCTCGGATGAGCCGCGCCGATTGGCGTCCTGGCAGTACACGATCCGGGTCTTGTCGGGATGCAAGTGCAACCCGACCGCGTCCATCCTGTCGGCGATCGCCTGACGCACGTGCCGAGCTTGCTGCTCACTGACACAGTGCACGACCGCGTCGTCTGCATACCGTTCGAACGGGATCGTCGGGAATTCCCGAGTCATCCACATGTCGAATGCGTAATGCAGAAATAGGTTGGCCAACACCGGCGAGATCGCCGACCCTTGTGGGGTACCACGGTCTCGTTGTTGCAAGGTTCCATTGGGTAGCTGCAGCGGCGCGGCAAGCCACCGCTTCACATAGAGCAGCACCCAGGACAGGTCGGTGTGTGCCTGCACCGCCTTGACGACGAGTTCCCAGTCCACGCTGTCGAAGAACTTCTGGACGTCCAGATCGATGACCCAGTCGTATGTCCAACAGCGCTGCCGGCATGTCGCGACCGCGTCCAGCGCTGATCGTTTCGGGCGATAGCCGTAGGAATCTGGGTGAAAGATCGGTTCGACCTCTGCTTCCAGCCTGCCCGCTACCACCGTTTGAGCGATCCTGTCCGCGACCGTGGGCACCCCGAGCACCCGGATCCCGCCGTCATGCGGTTTCGGTATCTCCACCGCTTTGACCGGAGGCGGAAAGTACGATCCCGACGACATCCGATTCCAGATCAGGTACAGGTTCCCCTTCAGATCTGTCTCGAATTCCGCCAGGCCGACCCCGTCCACTCCCGATGCGCCCCTGTTCGCCTTGACCTTCTCGTATGCCTCCCACACTTCTCGTTTCGAAATATCAAACGGTTTCACTGCCGACTTCAGCGCGCTCATATAGCTCCTCCCCGAACACATCTCGGGTTGACCAGACAAACAGCCACAGATGACCCGGCCCCTTCGCTCTGCCCCCATTACAGGAGCTTCATCGCTACTACGAACCGGTCCGCCAGCGCGTCCCGCGACGGTACTCACCCCGGGCGTAACACCCGGCTACTCCCTCTCGTCGCCGAAACACCATGCACCGCACGATGTTCGACGATCAGTATCGAGACGCACCTTCCCACGTTTCCTGCAAGAGCCGCAGACCAGGCTCATGCCGCCTCAATGCCGGACACCACCTGGCCAGAAATTGGGCCATCCGCCAGGTCCTGCTCCCGCAGCTCACCACACGGCTGCGGTTTCGATGCCACTCAAAACTATGACGACACATCAACAGCGGTTCGGGTTTACTCATCTTCCTAGTCCCCACCTGACACCTCTTGGATGCCTTTTCCACATCGCTCACCACGACGGTCTTCAGCCAACGCAGCATGTGGTGGTTTGAAGCCTCCGCCCAACCGGCGACTCCGAAGGGCCAACCTTCATCTCTTGCAGAACATCGAATCCCGTTGATCTCTCCTACATTTGAGACTCCGTTCTTCGTTCGTGGCACACGTGGTGGTAGTTGTTCACCCGGGGTTGTCCGGTGTCCAGGGGTGGGGGCGGAATCCATTCGGTCCGCCCGTCTTTTCGTTTTCGGGTTTTCCAGCCGTGTTCGGTGACGAGGCGGTTGTCGGGTCCGCAGGCGAAGGTGAGGTCGTCGATGTTGGTCAGTCCGCCCTTGCCCCAGTCGAGTTCGGCGTGGTGGGCTTGGCATCCGTAGCCGGGCACGGTGCATCCCGGGCGGGTGCAGCCGCGATCCTTGGCGTGCAGCACAATCCGCTGTCCGGGTGAGGCGATGCGCTTGCTGCGCCCCAGGTACAGGGTTTGGCCGGTGTGTTTGTCGAACACCACCAGGTAGTGATGCGCATGGGCGGCCAGCCGGATCACATCGCGCATGGGCAGCAGCGTGCCGCCGGCGGTGACCGCGTGCCCGGCACCGGATTCCAGCTCGTGCAGGGTGGTGGACACGATGATGGTGCACGGGTAGCCCGTTGTGCTGACCCAACTGTCCCGAGGCTCAGCATGGCGCGGCCCATCGCGAGTGAGCGCATCATGATTTCGTTGGGCCTGGGTGCGTAGATCGTTGTCGATGTGGTCTTGGCTGGGGATGCCGTCCACGCACGGGGCCTGATCGGCGGGGTTGCACATGCCGGGGGCGGCCCATTTGGCCAGCACCGCGTCCAGGGTGGCGCGGGCTTGGGGGTCGAGCAGCACGTGGCCGGGCTCATGCCGTCGGCCTGCTGCGGGCCGATCTGGAAGGACCGCTTGCGGGCGCGCTCGGTGTCATCGGGTTCGGCGCCGTCGGGATCGAGCAGCGCGGACAGCCGGTCGGCGGCCTTGCGCAGTTCCTCGGGTGTGAATCCGGCGGCCACGCGGGCCAGATCGGCTTCGGCCAGTTCGCGGCTCTCATAGTCGATGTGGGCGGGCAGATCGGCGAAGAACTTGCGGATGATGCGCACATGCTCGGCGCCGATATCGCCGCGGGCTTGCGCGGCCGCGGTGTGGGGCAGCCGCGGCTCCAGCGGCTCGCCGGTCAGCGCGGTGCGCGGGGCGAGATCCTCGGCCTCGTGCAGGCGCCGGCGCGCCTCATTCTTGGAGATCCGCAACCGGGTCGAGAGCACATCGGTCCACGACTTGCCGCCCAGATCGATGGGGCTGGCCTGGCAGGTGAGCTCGCGCGTCAACCGGTGATCCACGGTGGCCTGGCGGCGATATCCGCATTCCAGCCGATCCTTGATGTCGAGCACCTCGGGCGGCGTCAACGCCGCGAACGACAACTCGGCCAGCTCGGCCTGCACCGCGTCCCACCGATCCAGGACGGCCATGATGGCCTCCCGATCCGACGGCGCCTGCGAACTCATACATCGAACACTAGTTCGAACCTCCGACAACATCGGAAGTTATCCACAGGCAGAAACCGAAGTGACGCAAGTGAATTCATTGAGTGCGCGAGCGTGCGCAAAATACCGCCCGAAAACGGCGTGTCGGCCGACAAACGCGCACACTCGCGGGTTTGGGGGTCGCAGTAGGCTGCCAGGCATGCGAGTCGGAGTGCTGGGCGCCAAGGGCAAGGTCGGTGCGACCATGGTGCAGGCCGTTGAGGCCGCCGAAGACCTCACCTTCACCGCCGGTGTCGACGCGGGCGACGCGCTGACCACACTCACGGACAGCCAGACCGAGGTCGTCATCGACTTCACACATCCCGATGTCGTGATGGACAACCTCAAGTTCGTGATCGACAACGGAATCCACGCCGTCGTCGGCACCACGGGCTTCACCGACGAGCGCCTCAAGCAAGTGCAAGCATGGCTCGCCGACAAGCCCGACGTCGCTGTTCTCATCGCCCCGAACTTCGCCATCGGTGCCGTGCTGTCCATGCATTTCGCCAAGCAGGCCGCCCGCTTCTTCGAATCCGCTGAAGTCATCGAGCTGCACCACCCGCAGAAGGCCGACGCGCCGTCGGGCACCGCGGCGCGCACCGCCAAACTCATTGCGGAGGCGCGAAAAGACCTGCCGCCCAACCCCGATGCCACCAGCACCGGCCTTGAGGGCGCGCGCGGCGCCGACGTCGACGGCATTCCGGTCCACTCCGTGCGATTGGCCGGACTCGTCGCGCACCAGGAAGTGCTGTTCGGCACCCAGGGTGAGACCCTGACGATCCGGCACGACAGCCTGGACCGCACGTCCTTCGTGCCCGGCGTGCTGCTCGCGGTCCGGCGCGTCCACGAACGGCCAGGCCTCACGGTGGGTATTGAGCCGCTGCTCGACTTGCAATGACGGACAACGCGCGCGCACTGCGCATCCAGTTGCTGATCGGCTTCATGTGCGTGGCGCTGGTCGTCTACTTCTTCTTGCTCGGCCGTATCGCGATGGCGTTCATCACCTCCGGGGAGCCGGCCGCGATCGGCCTCGGACTGGCGCTGCTGATCTTTCCGCTGATCGGCATCTGGGTCATGGTCAGCACGCTGCGGGCCGGGCTGGCCCATCAGCGGCTGGCCCGCATAGCCCGCGACGAGGGCATGGAACTCGACGTCAGCTCCTTGCCGCGGATGCCGTCCGGCCGGATCCAGCGCGACGCCGCCGACGCGCTGTTCGAAACCGTCCGCGACGAGCTAGAGAACGATCCGGACAACTGGCGGCGCTGGTACCGGCTCGCTCGGGCTTACGACTATGCCGGCGACCGCAGCCGCGCCCGCGAGACGATGAGGAAGGCTGTCGAGATGCAGGAGCGCAGGTGAGTAAGACGCTGCTCGTCGTTCATCACACGCCGTCGCCTGCGACGCGTGAATTGCTCGAGGCTGTTCTCGCCGGCACCACATGACAGCGAGATCGAGGGCGTCGACGTCGAGGTCCGGCCCGCCCTGGCGGCGACCGTTCCCGACATGCTCAACGCCGACGGCTACCTGTTCGGAACGACAGCCAACCTAGGCTATATGTCCGGTGCGCTGAAGCACTTCTTCGATACCGTCTACTACCCGAGCCTCGACCACGTGGCCGGACGGCCGTACGGGCTGTGGGTGCACGGCAACAACGACACCGTCGGCGCCGCGAAAGCCGTCGACAAGGTGACTACCGGGCTTTCGCTGACCAAGGCCGCCGACGTGCTGGAAGTCGTCGGCGCTGTCGACGCCAAGGCGCGCGAACAGGCCTACGAACTCGGCGGCACGCTCGCCGCAGTGCTGATGGAGTGATGGAGGAGACGTATGCCGGGTATTGCCGAACTCGCTTTGGGCGCAGCGCCAATCGCCGGCGGCGCGCTGCTGGGCGCCGCGGCGGGAACCTTCAAGGGGCCCGACGTTCGCGCCATCATCATCAAGGACATGGACCTGCTGGAACGGATTCCGGACGATCGGCCCGATCTGAAAGCCCGGCTGAAGGCCAGTATCGACGAGCGCATCAACGACCTGATCGCGGCGACGCGAGAAGAGCCGGGAGATCCGTCAATTGGCGGCGTCTTATCAGGGCAATTGGCGCGACATTGTCGTCTTCATCTGCGCAATACTCTTCACCATCATCTGGTGGAACGTCAGCCACAGCAGGTCGAATTGGCTAGTCATGTTCATCGCGCTGATCGTGTTGTCGATCGTTGCGGGTATTTACGCGGCGCGGCGGCATCTTCCGGGCGCTTGCGACGTTCATGCATTCGCGAGGAAAGCGCCCTGAGGCCGACGATCAGTAGTGGTACGTGTCCGACGGCGCGGGGATGTGAGCCGGGTCGTCGACGTCGTCGAACTCGGACACCTCGATGCCGTACGCCCGTGCCAAATCGAGGATCTTGTTGGCCCTGGCGATGCGCGGCAGGTCTGAGCCGTTGCGGATCTCGCCGCCGTCGCGCTCGAACTCGACGAAAAACTCTTTGGCCCAGTTGATCTCGTTAAGTGACGGCGATAGCCCCTCGTTCACGGTGGGGCACTGTTCGGGTGTCAGGCAGATCTTTCCGGTCATGCCGAATTCGGCGGACACCGCGGTCGCCTCACTGAGCACCAGGGCGCTGGAGCCGACGGTCGGCCCGTCGATGGCACTGGGCAGGTGTGCCGCCTTGGCCGCAATGGTGAACCGGGAGCGCGCGTAGGCGAGTGTGGTCGGGTTGTCCCCAAACCCGGTGTCACGGCGGAAGTCACCGATTCCGAAGGCCAGCCGGAATGTGCCCTTCGCCGCGGCGATCTCGGTGATGCGTTCCAAACCGCGGGCGGTTTCCACCAGCGCGACGATCAGCACGCCGGGCAGGCGTTTGGCGGTTTCGGTGACATGGTCGACCGATTCGACCATCGCCAGCATCACGCCGCCGACCGAGGTGCCGGCCAGCATTTCGAGGTCGTCGGCCCACCACGGCGTTCCGAAGCCGTTGACGCGGACCCAGTCACTGTTGCCGGCGCCCAGCCACTTGACCACGTTGCTGCGCGCGCCGGCCTTGTCCTTCGGGGCGACCGCGTCCTCGATGTCGAGTACGACGATGTCGGCGCGCGAGTGCGCCGCGGGGGTGAATCGCTCGTACTGCGCGCCATTGACCAGCAGCCAGCTGCGGGCGAGTACCGGGTCGATCCGTGATCCGACGTCGGTCGGCTGGTCGGCAGTTACGGGGTCGTGCATTCGTTCATCGTCGCGTATTGGCTCAGAGCAGCGCAGAGCGGGGTTACGGGGTGATGTCAATGACCGGGTCGGCGACGTCGAAGGCGCGGCCCAGCAGGCGATGGCCCTCTGCCGTGATCTGGCCCAGCGCCTCATCGCGCAGTCGCGACGTACGGCTGTCACCCGCATGCTCGTCGCAGTGCCCTTGCCCACGAGTTCCCACGTGCCCGCCACAAAGCCGTCGACCAGCACGGTGCCGGGGAAGACACCATTCTTGCCGGAGAACAGCCTCTTGCGATGCTCGTCGCTGATGACGCGGGTGCGGTCGGCATGCGACAGCAGGATGTTGTCGAATGGCGCGATGAGCCGGACGGGTGCAGGCGTGTCGGGATCGGGTCGCGGCGCATCGGGCAGATCGTAAAGTGCTTGGCCCCGTTCGCTTTTGAAGCGGATGAGCCGTCGCGACAGCCGGTCGAACACTTCACCCAGTCGGGTCAGCCCGCTCCACGCCTGGACATCGGCCGCACTCGCGGGGCCGAACGCCGCGAGGTAACGCAACACGAGTTTGTCGATAGTCGGCGGTTTCCCGCGAGGCCGGCCGAGCCACGCCGTCGCGGTAGTCAGCCGGACCTGCCCGCTGCGCTGCCAGAGTGCCCGCGGCGGAACCTGTACCAGCGGCAGCAGGCTGCGCGCGGCTTCGGCCAACGCCGCCGGCGGCGTGTCCGGCCACTGTTCGGCCAGCCTGGCGCCCACCTCGGCCGGAGTCAGCGCCTCGGCGTCGAGCAGCCGTCTGGCGGCATCGACAACAGCGGCCAGGTCGACGTCAGCCAGCGGCCTGGCGTGGACGGCGCTCATCAGTGTCCGATCCAGCATCGGCTGGATCAACGGACGCAATCCGTGGCAGTCCTTGGCTGTGACCAGGTGGATGGTGCCGCGCATCAGCACCACCCGCACTGCCTTGCGGTCGGTGAGCAGGCCCGACAGTTCCTCACCGGTGAAGCCGTCGAGGCGGCTCCACAAGCCGTAATACGGCGCGAAGGGCGCCTGCGCCTGCATGCCGACGAGGTGCTCGATCGCGTCGAACGCGCTCATCGGCGAACGCTCGAGCAGCAGCTGTCGGGCCAGCGTCGCCCGGTTCAGCGCTCGCAGCGAGAGCAGCGTCAATTGGGCAGCGCGGTCTCGAACAGCTCCTGCAGTGCGATCCAGTGGCGCTCTGCGGCTTCCTCGTCGTACGGCGCATTGTCCGGGACGGCGAATCCGTGGCCTGCAGGATAGAACTCGACGGTGTGCTTGACGCCGGCGGCGGTCAGCGCCTTGTCAAGCGTCTCGGCGTTCTCGGCGGTGAAGCCGGCGTCGTTCTCCGCACCCGCCACGTACACCGTCGCCTTCATGCGGTCGGCGAGCAGGTGCGGACTGCTGGCGTCGTCGGAGACCAGCCCGCCGCCATGGAACGAGCCGACAGCGCCGACCCGGTCGGGCAGGAGTCCGGCGACGAGCACCGACGTCCAGCCGCCCCTGCAGTACCCGCAGACGCCGAACGCGTCGCCCTTGACCTCGGGCCGGCCGGCCAGGAAGTCGAAGAAGGCGCCGGCATCACTGGCGATCATGTCCGGTGTGACGCTGCCGATCATTCCGAACAGCCGCTGGCGCTCTTCGGGATCGCTGAACACGGTCTCCATCTTGAACGGCTCCCAGTCGCCGTGGCGGTAATACACGTCGGGCAGCAGCACCGCATGCCCGAACCCGGCCAGCCTGGCGGCCATCTCCTGAAAGGTGTCGCGGACGCCGCCGGCGTCGGGAAACATGACGACGGCCGTCCACGGGCCGGTGCCGTTCGGGGTGTGCAGGGTGACTGGGCAGGTGCCGTCTGGAGTCGTGACGGTCGCGGAGATACTCGGCATGGCTTCCGTTCTACTCGTCGCGTCTGGAACTAAGCTGACCGGTGTGCCGATCGCCACGCCCTATGAGGACCTCCTGCGACTGGTACTGGAGCGTGGCACTCCGAAATCCGACCGCACGGGCACCGGTACCCGCAGCCTGTTCGGCCATCAGATGCGCTACGACCTGAGCGCCGGTTTCCCGCTGATCACCACCAAGAAGGTGCACACAAAGTCGGTGATCTACGAGTTGCTGTGGTTCCTGCGCGGCGACTCGAATGTAGGTTGGTTGCACGAACACGGCGTCACCATCTGGGACGAATGGGCTTCTGACACAGGCGATTTAGGTCCGGTCTACGGTGTGCAGTGGCGGTCGTGGCCGACGCCGTCGGGCGAGCACATCGACCAGATCAGCAATGCGCTGGAGTTGCTCAAGACCGACCCCGACTCGCGGCGCAACATCGTGTCGGCGTGGAACGTCGGCGAGATCCCGCAGATGGCGTTGCCGCCCTGCCATGCGTTCTTCCAGTTCTATGTCGCCGACGGCCGACTCTCCTGCCAGCTGTATCAGCGCAGCGCCGACCTGTTCCTGGGTGTGCCGTTCAACATCGCCAGCTACGCGTTGCTCACGCACATGATGGCCGCGCAGGCAGGGTTGGGTGTCGGGGACTTCATCTGGACCGGCGGCGACTGCCATATCTACGACAATCACGTCGAGCAGGTCACGCTGCAGCTGTCCCGAGAGCCGCGGCCATACCCGGAACTTGTTCTGGCGCCGCGGGATTCGATCTTCGAATACGCCTACGAAGACATCGCGATCGTGAACTACGACCCGCACCCGGCGATCAAGGCGCCCGTCGCGGTATGACGCTGGTGGGCCTGGTCTGGGCCCAGTCCACCTCAGGTGTTATCGGCCGCGACGGCGGTATCCCGTGGCGGCTGCCGGAGGACCAGGCGCGGTTCAAGGAGCTCACCATGGGCCACACGGTGGTGATGGGCCGGCTGACCTGGGAATCGCTGCCAGCGAAGGTGCGCCCGCTGCCGGGACGAAAAAATGTCGTACTCACCCGGCAAGCTGACTACATGGCTGACGGTGCAGACGTGGTGACGACGCTCGAGGATGCACTGCGATGGTGAGACCTGGGTGATCGGCGGCGAACAGATCTACAAGCTGGCGCTGCCGATCGCGACGCGGTGTGAGGTCACCGAGGTGGAGATCGACCTGCCGCGCGAGGACGGCGACGCGATAGCGCCCGTCCTGGACGAGTCGTGGGTGGGTGCGACGGGGGACTGGCTGACCAGCGGTTCGGGCCTGCGGTTCCGGTATCACAGCTACCGACGCGCATGACGGTCCTGACGATCGAACAGGCCCGCAGGATCGCCGTCGCGGCGCAGGGCTTTGCCGAGCCGAAGCCGGGCGGTCCGGTCACCCGCGCGCACCTGAGGCGGCTTATCTCCAGAATTCAAGTGCTGCAACTGGATTCGGTGTCGGTGGCGGTGCGGGCCCATTATGCGCCGGTGTTCAGTCGACTGGGTCCGTATGACCGCGACGTGCTCGATCGCTCTGCGTGGAGCCACTCGGCCCGTTCGCCGCGGCTGTTGGTCGAGTATTGGGCGCACGAGGCGGCGCTGATGGCCGTCGACGACTGGCCGCTGCTGCGTTGGCGGATGCGCGAGTACACCCATGGCCGGTGGCGCACCGAAGTCGTCAAGAAGAAACGGCGGTTGGCTGACGACATCGTCGCTGCGGTGGCCGAGTTCGGCCCGATGACGGCAGGCCAGATCGAGGCGCACGTCGGCGAAGAACGCCCAGGGAAGAAGGGCCCGTGGTGGGACCGCAGCGACACCAAATGGGTGACCGAGGCGCTGTTCTCGGCGGGGGTGCTGACGACCGCCACACGTGTCGGGTTTTGCCCGTCACTACGACCTGACCGAGAGGGTGTTGCCGGCCGAGGTGGTGGCGCGGGAGGTCGACGACGACGAAGCCGTGCGCGAGCTCACGCTACGGGCGGCGACGGCGCTGGGCGTGGCAACGGAACCCGACATCCGCGACTACTTCCGGCTGTCGCCAAGACAGGCGAAGCCCGCGATCGCCAAGCTGGTCGCCGACGGGGAATTGGAAGCGGTCGAGGTCGACGGCTGGACGGCGCCGGCGTATCTGCGGGCGGGGCAGACGGTGCCGCGGCGCGACCGCGGAACGGCGCTGCTGTGCCCGTTCGACCCGTTGATCTTCTTCCGGCCACGGGTGCAGCGGCTGTTCGATTTCCACTACCGCATCGAGATCTACGTGCCCGCGCCGAAACGCCAATTCGGTTACTACGTATGGCCGTTCCTGCTCGACGGGCGGCTCGTCGGCCGCGTCGACCTCAAGGCCGAGCGCACGCGGGATGCGCTGCACGTCGTCGGCGCATTCACCGAACCGGAGCAGGAGCCGTCGCGGGTAGCGGAGGCCCTGGCGGCAGAGTTGCGGACGATGGCGACTTGGCTGGGGCTGGGCGAGGTCACCGTCGGCAAGAAGGGCGACCTGGCGGGGGCGTTGAGCGGGGAGATCGGGAAATGATCAAGCCGAACACTGACGACTGCCCGGTCGGCAAGTCTCAAGGTGCCGAGGTGAACTTTCCGACGCCGCCAACGAAGGCTTCGGTCCCGGACTGGTATCCGGAACTGCTCGACGCCGTGGCGGACTGCGTCCGAACGGGGCGCCAACGTGCAATATCAGCGGCCAATCAGGAGCTCGTCAGCACGTATTGGGCCATAGGTGCTGAGATCCTCGCGCGCCAGGATGCCGAAGGTTGGGGCGCCCGCGTCATCGATAGGTTGTCAGTCGACCTGCGCGAACGGTTTCCCGGCACCTCAGGATTCTCACCGCGCAACCTCAAGTACATGCGGGCCTTCGCCGCGGCGTGGCCAGACTTCGCAATCGTGCAACGCTCCGTTGCACAATTGCCGTGGCGCCACAACATTGCCCTTTTGGACAAGCTCGATACGGCTGACATGCGACTTTGGTACGGCCAAGCCGCGATAGAGCAGGGTGGAGTCGTGACATCCTCGTCCTGCATATCGAGGGACGGTTCCACGAGCGCGCTGGCCGCGCGATCACGAACTTCGCCCGAGTCTTACCGCCAGCCGACTCGGATTTGGCGCAGCAGTCGACCCGCGACCCTTACCTGTTTGATTTCGTCGGCATCGCCGACGTCCGACGCGAGCGTGACCTCGAGCGAGCACTGATCGATCACGTCGAAAGGTTCCTTCTTGAGCTCGGTCAAGGATTCGCATTCGTCGGGAAGCAGGTCCACCTCGAAATCGGCGACGCCGACTTCTACACTGACCTGCTGTTCTATCACCTCAAGCTGCGATGCTTCGTGGTGGTCGAACTCAAGGTCGGCGACTTCGATCCCAGCTACCTGGGCCAGCTTGGTATGTACATGTCCGCTGTCGACGACCGTCTCCGGCACGCCGACGACAAGCTGACCATCGGGCTGCTGTTGTGCAAGACGAAGAACAACGCTGTCGCCGAGTACGCGCTTCGCGGTTACACCGCGCCCATCGGCGTCGCGGAGTGGCAGACGGCCATCACCGAGCACCTGCCCGCAGAATTCGAATCCAGCCTGCCCACAGTCGAAGAACTCGAAGCCGAGTTGGCCGGCGAGTCCGGCAACCTGGATTCAGGGAAGCCGACTGAATAGTCGTCGCGCTCGACGTTTGGTCACCGTGGGGCGTCGGGGCGACCTGACGAAGGAGCCGTCGCGGTCACTGGGCTGACGCCTTCGCCCGGTACTACGGGCTCCTCGGTCAACTGCGGGACGCCGCGGCCGCGAATCTTGTTGACCGCGAACACCACTGCGCCGATGCCAAGCCACACGATTCCGCCGATCTTGGCCAGCGCGTCGGCGTTGTACAGCACGTAGGCGATGATCAGGAAGCCGAGCGTCGGCACCACCAAGTGCAGCAGATAGTTCTTCGACTTCTTGCGCACCATGTAGTACCAGACGACCGAAACGTGAAGCAGCGCAAAGCCGAACAGGGCGCCGAAGTTCACCAGCGATGAGATCAATGCGATATGGCCGACGAAGAACAACACCAGCACCAGGCTGATCGCGCTGACCATCAGGATCGCCGCGATCGGCACCTGCCGGGCGCTGATCTTCGACAGGAAGCTCGGCAGCTCGCGGTCGCGGCTCATCGAGTACAACAGCCGGCTGGTCGCGGCCTGCGCGGCCATCGCGTTGGCGAACCCGACGGCCAGCACATTGACGACGAAGAACGCGTTCATCCACCCGGTGCTGGCCGCCGCTTCAACCAGTGTGAAGAACGCATTGCCCGCCTCGTCGTCGCTGAACGACTCGCGGCCGCCCGCGAGCAGGCTGGCCAGCCAGGTCTGGGTGATGAACAGGAACGCCACGATGAACAGCGAGATGATCATGGCCCGGCCGGCGGGATTCTTTCTGCCAGTGGACTCTTCGGCCAGGGTCGAGATGCCGTCGAATCCCAGGAAGCTCAGCACGGCGATCGACAGTGCCGCCGCGATCAGCGGTGCGCTGACGACTTCGGAGTTCCAGATCGGCGTCGTGCTCCACCCGACGTCGGGCAGGCTGTCGCCGTTGATGGCCCGCACCGCGATGACCACGAAGAGCACCACGAAGACCAGCTCGATGGCCAGGAAGACCCGGTTGGCCAGCTTCAGCGAATCGACGCCGAGCAGGTTGATCACGGTGTTGACGACGACGAACACGATCGCCCACAGCCACCGCGGCGTGTCCGGGAACAGGCCGATCATCGATTCGGCGGCGAACACATACAGCAGTGTCGGTATCAGCAGGTAATCCAACAGGATTCCCCAGCCGGCGAAAAAGCCCTACGCCGGGTGGATTCCGCGGCCGACATAGGAGAACACCGACCCCGCCAGCGGGAACGACTTGGCCATCTGCGCGTAGGCCAGCGCGGTGAACACCATGGCCACCAGGCCGATGAGGTACACCAGCGGCACCATGCCCGATGCGCTGTTGTAGACGGTGCCGAAGATCGCCCACGGCGCGATCGGAACCATGAACACCAGGCCGTAGACCACCAGGTCGACGGTCCCGACCGAGCGGTGCAGTTCCTGCTTGTAGCCGAACGATTCGAGGGCGCGCTGGCCGTCCATGAGTGTCCTGTCGTGTCGAGTGGTTAGATGCGGGCTGAGTCGACGAGATCGTGACTGGCGAGGAATTCGGCGACGACGGCGCGGAATTCCTCGGGCTTCTCCAAGTGCTGCAGTGGCTGGTGTCGGGGAAGACATGACTTCGCACGTCGGCGATGTGCTCGACGTAGGGCTGCCAGGTGGCGGGTGTGGCCTCGTCGAACTCCCCGGCGATGACGAGCGTGGGCGCGGTGATCTGATGCAGCCGGTCGATGATGCTCCAGCCGCGCAGCGTGCCGAGGACGTGAAACTCGTTGGGGCCGTTCATGGTGTGGTAGACCGTCGGCTCCGCCTCCATCTGCGCGATGGTGTCGACGAAGTCCTGCGGCATCGGCACGACCCGGCACACATGGCGTCGGTAGAACTCGTCCGTCGCCGCCAGGTACTCCGGGTCGGTGACAGTGCCCGCCGCTTCATGACGCTCGAGGGCGGCCAGGGTGTCCGGCGGCAGCTGGGCCCGCAGTTCGTCGGCCGCGGCCATCCACAGCGCCATCGACGCGGGCGAATTGCAGATCGCCAGCGACGCGAGCCCGGAGGGTTGCCGGACCGCGATCTCCGCGCCCAGCATGCCGCCCCAGGACTGGCCCAGCAGGTGGTATTCGTCGATGCCGAGCGCGCTGCGCACCGTGTGGAACTCGTCGACGAACAGTTCGGGCGTCCAGAAGTCGGCGGGGGCATCGGGCAGGTGGGTGCTGGCGCCGCAGCCGATCTGGTCGTAGTGGATGACCGTCGCGACCGGTTTCCTCGGCCAGTTCGGCGATGTTGCGGACATAGTGGTGTGCCATTCCCGGGCCGCCATGCAGGACGAACAGGGGTAGGGCGCCGCCGCGCACTCGTCGGGCGTGGTGATCTGCACCCAGGTTTCGTGGCCGCGGAACGGCACCAGGCGGGTCGTCACGAGGCATGGCGATCAGCATGGACCCGTAAAGGTCTCGTGGCAAGACCATTGATCAGGAATTAACATTGCGCAGACGATGGAGGGGCTCGGCCAATGGCGCATAACGGGGCACCGGCGACGCCGGGGCTGCTCGAGCAGCAGCTCGACACGTCGTCGCGGGTCGACGAGATCACCGACCGGCTGATCACCGCGATCGCGGTCGGCGAGTACCTGCCGGGCGCGCGGCTGCCGGTTGAACGCGATCTCGCCGATCGTTGGGGGCGGGCGCATGACGGTGCGGGCCGCGTTGGCGCGGCTCGTCGAGCGGGGCCTGCTCGAAACACGACGGGGTCGCGGCGGCGGGTCGTATGTGCTGGACCAATGGCCGGAGTCGTCCACCGAGGCCGTGGGTCGCACGCTGAGCATGCGCCTTGGCGAGCTGCGAGACCGCTGCGATGCGCTCTGTCGGCTGCAGGGCGCGGTGAGCCGCGCCGCCGCGGAGTCCCGAACCGAACACGATGTGCGCGTGCTCTGGGAGAGGTTGGAGGCATACCGGACCGCCGAGACCGGCCTGGACGCCCAGCAAGCCGACAGCCTCTTTCACCTGGCGATCATGGACGCCGCCCACAACGACGTCCTCAAGCAGGTCCTGCTGGATCTCAAGGCATCCGTCAGTATCGGTGCGCCCGGCGCACCTGTGGGGAGAGCCATCGACCATGCGCAGCATGGAAATGCGTGCCCTGCATGAACACGAGGAACTGGTGCACGCCATCGCCGAGGGCCGTGGAGACGACGCCGATGCGCTGGCGCGAAACCATGGCGCGATCGACTTCGAACACATCACCACCGCGATGCGCCGCGCCGGAGTGCTCGTCGACTGACCCAGCCGGCCCCACGAATTCCCCACCGCCTCAACTACGGTGCCTAGAACGTCACGTCCAGCGTCGATCTCGATCAAGCCTTGAGAAACGCCCGCTTCAGCGCCGCGAAAGCGGCGTCGATTAGCGCGATGGGATCGTCGTCCTCGCCCTCGGCCCAGGCCGTCATCGCCGCGCCGATCGCGGCCAATGCCGCGGAAGCCTGGACGGTGCAGGCGAAGTCGGGCGCGGATAGGCCGGAGCGGCGGGCCAGGGCACGGGCGAACAGATCGCGAGTCGTGTCCTGCGCGATCAGGTTTCGCGACCGCAGCGTCGGGTTGCCCAGAACCAGCCGCGTCCGCTGGAGAAGCGCTTCGCGGTCGGTGCTCAGGATGGCTTCGAGGCCCGCGCGAATAGCGTTGTGCAGCGCGGTCAACGGCGGTTCGTCGGCGGCCGCGCGGCGATCACTCCTCGATTAGCGGGTCGTATTCGTCGTACTCGACGACGGCCTCCTTGCGAGGGAAGTAGCGGAAGAACGTCATGTGCGATACGCCGGCTGCCGCGGCGATCTCGTCGACAGTCGTTGCGTCATAACCCTTTTCCACGAACAGCCGCAGCGCGTGTTCCTGGATCGCCTGCTTCGTCGCCGCCTTCTTGCGTGCGCGCCAGTCGTCGTCGGTCACCGCGCCAGCGCCCGGCGCGCTTGCCGAGCGCGTCGTCAAGCCATGCCTGCAGCCCGGCCGACGTCGGAGCCGCGCCAAGCGAGATGCCCGTCGGGTCGCACCAACATGGCCTCTCCGTCGCCGTGCAGCATCACCACGTCGCCCAGCCGTTCCCGCGCGGCGTCCGCCAGCGGCTCCGGCCCGATCAGCGCCCACCCGGGACCCAACGCGTCGTACAGACGCACGCCTTGTTCCGTCGACCCCAGTGCAGGTCCGGTCCGAAACCCGGTCGCCGGCACGCAAGCCAGGTAGCCGATGCAAGCGTCGCGCGCCCAGCGGCCCGTGCCGGTACGAAACCTGAAGCTGCGACGCCTTTTCCGCGATCAGGCGTTGCACCCAACCGCGGTTCATCAACGGCACGGCAATTCGGTCGCGCACGAGCCGGGAGATCCGGCCTTGGCCAACCGACGAGTTCGGTGACGCCGCTGGTCGACGTCAGCACGTCCTTGGCGATCGGGCGTCGCTCGGCCTCGTAGGTGTCGAGGAGGCCGGCATCCGCCCGACCAGATATGACCAACGCGAGTTTCCATGCCAGGTTTTCGGCGTCGCCGATCCCGGTGTTCATGCCCTGACCGCCCAGCGGGCTGTGGATGTGCGCGGCATCGCCTGCGAGCATCATGCGCCCGCGGCGATATGTGTCGGCGAGGCGACGGTGGATGCGGAACGTCGATGTCCACTCGACCGAGGTATGCTGCCGCCGGCCTCGCAGCCAATCGCTGAGCCAGATAGGCGACGATCTCGTCTTGTCCCGGATCGTCGGGGCATCCCGGCGGTGGGGCGTCATCACCGCCACAGGTCGACCCCCGGCAGCGGGAAGGCGACGAGCATTTGTGTTCCCCGCAGCCACCCATACGTGTTGTCCCGCGGCCGGTCGATGTCCGCATGCACGTCGGCGAGCAGGAAGTGCTCGATCAACCGGGACGCCCGGGAAGCCGATGCGCATGGCCTTGCGGACGACGCTGTGCGCGCCATCGGCGCCGACGACCCAGCCCGCGCGGACTTCGTCCCCATTGCCAAGGCGCAGTTCGACGCCATCGGCGGCGGCGGTGACGTCAGCGACGCCGCGACCCCATTCGACCGATCCGCCGAGAGCCGCGAGCCGATCGCGCAATGCCGCCTCGATGTCGGCCTGCGACATCAGCAGCGCCGTCCGTCCGCCGAGCCGCTGCATTGACTGCCCGACCGGCAGCCGGGCCAGTTCCCGGCCGTTGACGGTGATGACGACGTTGCGAATCGCCAGCCCGCTGTCGGGGAGATCGCCCAGCGCGCCCAGCCGGTCCAAGACTTCGACGCCGCGGGGCTGCAGGCCCAGGGCCCGCGATGTCACCGCCGGCCCGGCCGCGCCGTCGAGCACCCGCACCTCAACTGCCGCCGCACGCAGGCCGCACGCCAGCGCGAGGCCGGTCGGTCCCGCTCCCACCACCACGACGGCTCATCGCGCGCTCCTCTATACTGTTAGTCACTAACACGTTAGTCGACTAACACCATGCGCGGCAAGGGTGTCACGTTAGGGTGAGCCGTGGCCGAGACCGCGCCGCTGCGCGTGCAACTGATCGCCAAGACCGACTTCTTGGCGCCGCCGGACGTGCCGTGGAACACCGACGCCGACGGCGGACCCGCGCTCCTGGAGTTCGCCGGTCGTGCCTGCTACCAGAGCTGGTCGAAGCCGAATCCGAGCACCGCTACCAACGCCGCCTACCTGCGCCACATCATCGATGTCGGCCACTTTTCGGTGCTCGAGCACGCGTCGGTGTCGTTCTACATCACCGGCATCTCGCGGTCGTGCACCCACGAGCTGATCCGGCACCGCCACTTCTCGTATTCGCAGCTGTCACAGCGGTATGTCCCCGAACACGATCACAGGTCGTATTGCCCCCGGGCATGGAGGACGACCCCGATTTGCAGGAGATTTTCAAGGCCGCCGCCGACGCCAGCCGCGCGACCTATACCGAGCTGCTTTCAACGACTCGAGGCCAAGTTCGCCGACCAGCCCAGCGCCGACGCTGCGGCGAAAGCAGGCCCGCCAGGCCGCGCGCGCGGTGCTGCCGAACGCCACCGAGACCCGCATTGTCGTCACCGGTAACTACCGGGCGTGGCGACATTTC
>CAVXVJ010000006.1:0-121416 GCA_963765155.1 uncultured Actinomycetota bacterium | reverse complement strand
GGTGATTCGGCCGCGACACTGGCCGAACTCAAAGAGGCGCTCGCGCAAATGCGGGAGGTGCTCGACCGCCTGCAGCGGGCGGTTGACGCGATTGAAACGCCCGGCGGATAGGCTGCCGCGACGCGCCAACGACGTTGTCGGCGAATTGAATTTGCTTCCCTCACACACGCATACAAGCTGAAGGTCGTGCTGGCGGTGCCGTTAGTTCGCCGCCGAGCATCATGTCGCGGGGACGAAACGGACGAAGGGCATGCGCTCGCCGACAGCGCGAAAGTCGGCCTCAGACCCATCCACGGAGAACCCCATCAGCCGTGGGAGCAGGTACTTGGCGGCCATCCGGTGTCGCGACGCATAGTCCGCGAAGATGCCGGCTCCCTCGTCCCTGCTGAGCGGCACCGCTTTCACCCGCATCGTCCGGTTGCCGACCTGGATGGCGACGGTGGGTGGGTGCAGGATGTTGCGGTACCACGCCGCGGTTGGTCCCCACCCCGACGCGACGACGTAACTGCCGTCGGTGCCGTCGTGCGCCACGACCTCGAGGACGACCTGACGCGACTTGCCGGAGACGCGTCCGATGTGGTTCAGCAGGAGCAGCCGTCGGCCGAAGAGCCAGCCGAGCCCGAGTCGGTAGAGGCGGATTGGCATCCGAAACAGCAGACGGCTTAATCCCCTCGGTGGTGGCACGTTCTTGATAACCCTCACGGATTCGCTCCTTCCTTTGGCGGCCGCGAACTCACCTCGCGGAGATTCCGTATGAGTGCGGTGGATTTGCCGGCCAGCATCGCTCCGGCGAATCGGTTGATCATGGGAAGCCACGCGAGTTGCAGTGCGGCCCTGCGGATCCGCAGCTGCAACGCCGACTCCGGCAGGAACCATCGGGCGGCACCGCGTCCGGTCTTCTGTTTTCCCTCGGCAACCGGACGCCACAGCCGCTCGTAGTCGGCCAGCGCCCGATCGATGGTTGACGCCCGGCGCAGCTGGTCGGCCAGCAGGTATGCCCCCGCAACGGCGAGGGAAGCGCCCTGCCCGGCGAGAAGGGAGACCGCGTAGCACGCGTCGCCCACCAACGCCACGCGCTCCTTTAGCCAGGACGGCATTTCGATCTGGGCGACCTGGTCGTAGTAGATCTGCTCCGACGCCGGGCACTGCTCGAGCGCCTCCGGCACCAGCCATCCGAGCGAGCTATAGGAGTCGCGCACGGCCACGCGGGCGTCGTCGGGCAATGCGGCATCGCGGGTCCGGTGCACGGCGAACGCCGCGACGCGGCCGTCGCGAAGCGCGTAAAAGCCCATCTGCCGCCCGAGGGTATCGGTGAGTACGAAGCGGTTCCCGATCTCGGCGCGGATGCGTGGCGAGTCGAATATGTACGATGCAGTGTGAAACCCCATGTAGCGCAGGAACTCCGACTCCGCGCCGAACACTATCCGCCGCACGGTCGAATGCACACCGTCGGCGCCGACGAGTAGGTCGGCCTCAATCTGCGCGCCGTCATCGAGCGTGACAAGCTGCTCGACCGGGCTCGGCCGGGCGGTCGGCGAGTGCGCGAGACGTTGGAGTACTACCGGTTCATGCGCGAGGAGCTGCCGCAGTCGCTCAAGCGCTGGCGTCAGCGCAGGCGCACCGTGTTCTCGGGCGAATCCTCAGACTTAAACAACGACCAATAGCCCGCACCAATAGAACGCCGCCTGCTCAAGAGTGGTTCTCGGGCAATGTGTTCAGTCGCCAGAGGCCGAATGTCCACGGCACGTCCTAACCGATAACCCAGGCGGTGTAGGGCGCGAGCACGACGACAGACGGAACGTCCGTACTCACAGCTCGCTGTAGTGCGCCCAGCGGGACCAGAAACATCAGGATGCCGACGAACCCGTTGCGGACGCTGCGGAAGCGGAAGAATGCAAGATTCCAGAGTTCGTTAAGCACGAGCACGACGAGTGCCAGCCGTGTCGCCGTCTTGTCGCGTCGAGCGCAGGCTCGGTAGATCACGATTCCGATCAGCACGTAGTACATCACGCCGACTGTCGCGAAGGTCGGTACCGAGATCTGCATTCGGGGTCGATTCAAGGCGCCCATCCAAGCCAAGTCGTCCTTCCTGATGCAGCTGTTACCGATGACAGCTGCACCAAGGACAGAGCCAATCGCAATGGCGAGGGGCGATTCATGTTGTGCTCACTCTCTTCCAGACAGCTGGTAGACCCGTCCCCGGAAATCTCGAGAGTAGCTTCCAGTTTCGGTGCCGGCGGACGGGACAGACCGCCGCTCGGCTGCGTACCCCGTTACTGCTGACAATCGCCTGGACTTCAGGCCCTCGTAGACTCCGGCGGCATGGCTGATGGTCCGCTCGACATGCAAGAGCGCTTTGAGCTGTGTGATCTCCTCGACGTGCTCGGTCCTTCCGTTCCCACACTGATCGAGGGCTGGACTGCTCACGATCTCGCCGCCCACATCGTGTTGCGAGAACGCGATCTCGTTGCTGGTCCTTGCATCGTTCTACCTGGTCCCTTCCAACGGTTCGCCGAGCGGCGCAGGGGCAGATTGGCCCAGAACAAGGACTTCGCGTGGCTCGTCGCGCGGATCCGATCCGGCCCACCCATCGGGTTCTTCCGCATCGGCTGGGTCCGATCCTTCCCGAATCTCAACGAGTTCTTCGTTCACCACGAGGACGTTCGCAGAGCGAATGGTCATGGGCCCCGTAGCCTCACCCCCGCAATGGATGCGGCCTTGTGGCGAAACGTTCGCCGCGGCAGCCACTACCTGAGCCGGCGGCTCCACACATTCGGGCTCGAGATTGACTGGGCCGGAACCGACGAGCGGGTGACGGTCCGACCAGGCGAGCCGACGGCTCGACTCAGCGGCCCGCCGGCCGAACTCCTCCTGTACGTCTTTGGGCGACAGGATGCAGCGCAGGTCGAAGTGAGCGGACCACTGGAGGCCGTTGCGGCGGTGCGTCGCACGCACTTCGGCATGTGAGTCCATCGCTCCCTTCGATCCCACGTCTTGACTGTATCGCTGCGGAACGCACGCGGTCCCGCACCATCCACTCAACCCGTCAACCCACTTGTCGCAAGCGACCCGGCATGTCAGCGCCGAGCGGAAATCCGAACCCTGGCGAAGAGTTCATCCATGCACCCGCCTGCGCTATCCCGGGATGAATCCGACCCGACCCTGACGTCGTGGTCACAGATAGTGGGAGGATGCTCACTCGTGCGCGCTACTCTCCGGCATCCGACGCGGCTCGTGCCGTTGGCGTTTCTGGCCGCGATGGCGGTGGGCACCGTGTTGCTGATGCTGCCCATTTCCCGGGCCGGTGAAGGTTCGGCACCCCCGCTGACCGCGCTGTTCACCTCGACGTCCGCCGTCTGCGTAACCGGGCTGATCGTCGAGGACACGCCGGTGTATTGGTCGCGGTTTGGCCAAGCGGTGATTCTGGGGCTGTTCCAGATCGGCGGCTTCGGCATCATGACCGGCGCCACCCTGCTGGGACTGCTGGTGACCCAACGAATCCGGCTCCGCGATCGGCTTGTCGCTCAAGCGGAAGCCAAGATCCTCGGCCTCGGCAACGTGGCGAGTGTGCTCCGGCTCGTGCTGTTGGCGACCGTGACGGTCGAGCTAGTGCTCACTGCGATCCTGACCCTTCGGTTCCGGTTCACATACGACAAGACCTGGGGTGAGGCGTTGTGGCACGGGCTTTTTCACGCGGTTTCAGCCTTCAACAATGCAGGCTTTTCGACATACTCGGATAGCCTGATGGGTTTCGTGGTCGATCCGTTGATCGTCATACCGATCATGGTGGCGATCGTGCTGGGCGGGCTCGGGTTCCCCGTGCTCTACGAACTGCGACGTGACGCGCGGCGGCCATCGCGCTGGTCTGTGCACACCAAGATCACGGTGGCCGCGACCGGACTGCTACTCGTGGGCGGTTTCGTCGCGATCCTCTGGTCGGAGTGGACAAATCCTGCCACGCTCGGTTTCTTCGGCGCCGGTGACAAGATGCTGGCGTCCGCGTTTCATTCCGTCAGCGCGAGGACGGCCGGGTTCAACAGCCTCGACGTTGGTGCGTTCACCCCCGAGACGATTGTCGTCAACGACATGCTGATGTTCATCGGCGGTGGCAGCGCCGGCACCGCGGGCGGCATCAAGGTCACCACCTTCTTCTTACTCGCGTTCGTCATCTGGGCCGAGGTCCGCGGTGATCCCGACACCACCGCCTTCGGCCGACGTATTCCCGCTGCCGCGCAACGCCAGGCGCTGACCGTCGCGCTGCTCGGCGTCGCGTTCGTGGCGCTGGGCACGCTGGCCCTGCTGACCCTCACAGACTTCGAACTGTCCGACGTGTTGTTCGAGGTGATCTCCGCCTTCGCCACCGTCGGCATGTCCACGGGCATCACCTTCGACCTGCCGCCGGCGGCGCAGGCGGTGGTCATTGTCCTGATGTTCGTCGGCCGCGTGGGTAGCATCACCGTCGCGACCGCGCTTGCACTTCGCAGCAGGAAGAGGCTGTACCGTTTCCCCGAGGAGCGTCCGATAGTTGGCTAAGAACTCGACTTCCAGCGGCGGCATCGTCGTCGTCGGCCTCGGCAGGTTCGGCGGCGCAGTCGCGCAGTCGCTCGTGCGTCTGGGGCACGAAGTGCTCGCAATCGACGAGAACGCCGACTTGGTGCAGCGCTGGTCGGACAAGCTCACCCACGTCGTGCAGGCGGACTCCACCGACAGCGACGCGTTACGTCAGCTTGGCGTCCAGGATCTCGGGCGAGCCGTCGTCGGTATCGGCACCGACATCGAGGCCAGCGTGCTCACCGTGCTCGCCCTTCACGAGCTCGGCGTCGAGGAGATCTGGGCGAAGGCGATCACCGCCAAGCATGGCCAGATCCTGGAGCGCACGGGGGCGCATCACGTCGTCTTCCCGGAGGCGGCGATGGGCGAGCGCGTCGCCCACCTTGTCACCGGGCGGATGATCGACTTCATCGAGTTCGATGACGGATTCGCGATCGCCAAGACCAGCACACCACGCGAGGCCGCCGGTGCAACCCTCGAAAGTTCGGCGCTCCGAACGAAGTACGGCATCACCGTTGTCGGGATCAAACGCCCCGGCACCGACTTCACCTATGCCCGCCCAGAGACGATGGTGGAACGCGGCGACCTGCTGATCGTGTCCGGCCCCACCAACCTCGTCGAGAAGTTCGCGGCGCTGACGTAGCAGCCTCGCGGCATCAATAGTTTCGCGGGAGCGCCGCGACCATCGACTCGACCTGGTCGCGGGTGAGTACGGCAATGCTGGCGTCTGGCAACCCGAGAACGCGGTCAATGGCCAGTCCGTGAAGCCGGAACCTGGTTGTCAGAACGTCGATTGCGTGATCTCTGGCCGGCTCATCGGTGGCGCGAAACACATCCAGAATTTTCGAGTTCGTCCGTGCGGCAAGCGCTTGGATCATGTCGCCGACGCCTTCGGGGTCGATCGTGTCGAACATGCCTTCTGCCACGCCGTCGGATATCACGCGTGTGAGCAATGGCCGGAACAGCTCCTCCGCCACGGCGACGATCCGTCCGTACAGGTGCGCGTTTTCCGGGCTGAGCAACGAGATCATGGCCGCCAGGCGCTCCGGTGTGCCCATGCGCATTTTGACATCGAAGCCAGCCTGCAGCACCGCGTTGAGACGTTCCAGCGCGTTACCACTGCACTCGGCAAGGGCCTGCTCGACAGCGGCGAGCTGCTCATGGGCGCTGCGTTCCGCCAGCGACGTTATCAGCGCATCCTTCGATGGAAACCAGTGATAGAAGGCGCCTTTCGACATGCCGGATTCCGCGATCAGGTCGTTCAGGCTCACGTTGTCGTATCCGCGCTGCACGAACAACGTCAATGCGCGGTCGAGCATCTCGGCCCGCCGTACATCAGGATGCTTAATCACCCGGGGCATGGGTGCGTCCGCGGATCCAGCCGACATAGACCAGATACAGCCCGACAAGGGCCAAGCCGACGAAGAACACGCGCACTAGGCCATATGCGACCGGGCCAGCGACGGCGTCGGCCGCCGACTCATAAGTCTGGGGAACCGTCAGAAGCAGCACCCCGCGCACGGCGAGAACCAGCCCAGAAGCGACACGATGACCGCCGCTGCGGTCCGCCAGTACTGGTGGAACGCGATGATGACAAGGCCCGACATCAGAAGAATGGCGCCATACAGCCACGGCCACATCGGATTGGCCCCGAACTCCGAAAACAGTTCTCGCATATATGATCCGCGCGCTGCGATCGCGGCGGGAACGATAAGAAAGTACGGGCCGAGCACTCGGGCGAACATGCGCGTCCTGATCTGCTGTTGCTCTGAACTCATCGCGATATCTCTCCCTCCGTCGCGAGCCCACCGTATACCGACTACTGGTCGGTATACAAGACCGTTGGTCGGTTAGCCGTGTAACGGGCAGGCGCAGAGCTAGGTGTTTGTGTGTTGAAATGCAGCCGGGCGCTCGTGCGCGAAGCTCACACGGTCAGGAAATCGCGGACGGCGTCTGAAACGGTCAGTCGCGAAGCGCCGAGCCAATAGAAGTGGCTCGGGGCCTGGGTTTCGACGAGGCGCGCATCTGGGATCGTGCGGACGAAGTCCTCGGAGTGCGCAAAGGCGACTCCGCCGTCTCGGCGGGATGCCGTGACCAGAGTCGGGCACGGTACTGATCGCAGCACTGATTCTCGGTAGGTCGACCTGGCCGCGGATGCCTGGTGCACGTCTGTCACGAACCCCGATCCGGAGTCCATCTGCGAGAAGGTACTTCGTGCTGCGGCGCGATCGCTCGGCGTCCAACTGTCCCACCATTCGTCGACCGGAAGCTTCGAAAGGATTTGCATCATCGCACGAAGTCCTTTGTCGGAGGCGGTCATAACCCGCACCGCGCGCCAGGTCAGCCGCTGAGTGTGGCGGCCGAATGCGACAGGCGCCGCGAGGCGCTCCAGAGCGGTGTCCGGGTACGGCCGGGATGACGGCGCGCAGCTGTGCAAGATGAGTCGTGGGCCGAGGTGTCGCAGAGCGACCGCGGCGTGGACTGCCTGCAACCCGCCGAAGCTAAGTCCTACTATCGCGGCCGGCTCCGTGATTCCGAATTCGTCACAGACCTGCGCGACGGCCGGGACGAACTCTGCAGCCGTGAGATCGCCGACGTCTGTGAGGCCATAGCCCGGGCGGGAAAACGTCAACACCCGATAGCCCAAGCTGGTGTAGATGTCGCTACCGACTGGCGTGGCCGCCGTGGCGTGTCCGCCAGGGAAAAAGAGCACGATGTGGCCGCCCGCACCGGGGGTGAGTGCCACCTCGACCGGGCCGAGAGCGGTGCCTACGACGCGCGTCACTGCGTGTCGCCGAACTAGGTGTTCTTTGCGAGGAAGCGACGGAAGAGCAGCCCCCCGACGGCGAGGTTGTAGACCACACCGCCGAGCAGATACGGCCACCACGTGCCGTGGTCGCTGGCGACAAAGAACGTCTTCGCGGCCCAGTAGGGCGGCAGCACCCCGAACGCGAGGTTCCAGCCGGAGTCGATGAACCACGGCAGGGCGGGCAGTCCGGCCATGACCATGCCGAGGGCTCGGACCATCGCGATGCCCTGGATCTTGTTGTTGGCTATCACCACGATCAGCAGCAGGCACACGACCGCCGACAGTCCGGATAGCAGCCCGATCGGGATCAGCACCGGCACCAGACCCGGTTCGAGAATGCCGCTGAACGACATGGTTGCGACGACGTAGACCGTGGTGACGACCATGACCGTGCCCGCTCGATATGCGAAGAATGTGGACAGCGGTACAGGCGTCACCCGCAACGCCGACATCGTGCCGGCGTCGACCTCCTCCAGGACGAGGAACGCAGCCAGTGCGCCGGCAATGATGATGCTGGTCAGCAGCAGGAACGCGGCAAGTACAAGCGGGTAGTAGGGAACCAAGTCGAAGTCGTAGCGCTCGGCCAACATCTCGGTGAACAGCGGCGTGAGGAATCTGACACCGACGGTCCAGGTGACCGGGGCGGCGACGATCATCACGAGCAGCGGATCGCGGTAGGTACCGCGAAGATCGTTGCGGCCGAACGCAGCCAGCGCCTTGCCGTTAACAACTCCAGACGGCGTCGTCACAGCACACCAGACCTTTCGATCACGTAGCGGCCAAACATGGCCTTGGCCGCCCAGCACAAACCGGCAAGACACACAACCGGATACAGCACGGCATAAATCACTTGGCCCGGCGAGAGCGCAACCTGATCGAACGCCGCCCCGAGCAAGAGCAGCGGTCCCTGCGTCGGGATCACGTACAGCACAGGATTCGGCCACAGGCCGGAGTAGTAGATGATCGGCGGCACAAGCATGATCGTCAGCGGAACGGTCGCCGCCAGGAACCAGTCGGTCACCGAGGCGAAGGGCAGCGACGTGATGAATCCCACCAGCAGCATCAGCAACGTCCCGAGTATGACCCCGGAGACAAGCGGCGCGAGATGGTAGTCGAATCCGTGCACCACCGTGGCCACCACCAAGCCCACGAACAACGAAATCGCCAACAGCACAGTCAATTTGGCTGCCAGATACTCCCAGAACCGCAGCGGCGTCGAGATGATGGCGCCGAGCGTGCGCTCCTGCTTTTCGAAGAACACGGTGGCCCCGACAAAGAAGAACCCGATGATCGCGATATCGCCCACGAGAACATAAGGTTCGGCGACCGGGCGCAGGCTGTGCGGCATCGGCAGCAGCACGGCCAGCCAGATGAGCCCGGAGAAAATACCCGCGTGCAGGAACTTCTGTCGGTTCTGAAGCGTGATCTCGAGCCGCAACGCGCTCAACAAACGAGTCACGTCAGCCGCCTTCCGGTGACCTCGACGAACACGTCATCCAGGCTCGCTTCCCGGCTGTGGATCGTCGCCACCTGGCGGTCGCGCAGCACACTATGAAACCCGGGATCGTCGGCCAGCCCGTCCATTTCGAACTCGGCCGTCTCGAGAGCACCGTTGTTGGCCCGGTACTCCACGCGCACAACGCGTTGGCTGCGGGCGATTTTCAGTTCGGCGGGAGTGTTCATCGCGACGATCTCGCCGTCGACGACGAAGGCGACGCGGTCGCACAGTTCATCGGCGGTCGCCATGTCGTGGGTCGTCAGGAACACGGTGCGGCCGCGGGCTTTCAGGTCCAGGACGATGTTCTTGACCTTGCGCGCGTTGACGGGGTCGAGTCCCGAAGTGGGCTCGTCCAGGAACAGCAGCTCGGGGTCGTTGATCAGCGACCGCGCGAACGTCAGCCGCATCTGCATTCCCTTGGAGTACTTGCCCACTCGCGTGTTGGCGTCGTCGGTCAGGCCGACGGCGTCCAGCAGTTCCATCGGGTCGAGCGTGTCGACGTCGTAGAGCGATGCGAAGAATCGCAGGTTCTCCAGACCGTTGAGCTTGTGATAGTGATTCGGCAGCTCGAAAGAGACGCCGACTCGTTGGTAGTAGTCCGGGCCCCACGCGAGCGGGTCCTTCCCCCACACGGCCGCCTCTCCCCCGTGGCCGCGCAGCAAGCCGATGAGGAGTTTCTGCGTCGTGGATTTCCCGGCGCCGCTGGGACCGAGGAACCCGAAGATCTCGCCGCGGCCGACGGTGAAGTCCATGCCGCGCACAGCGGGTTCGGTTGACTTGGGATACGTGAACGTGAGCCCGCGGACCCGGATCACCTCAGTTGTGATGCTTGATGATGTGGCTGCAGCCGTGACGGTTTGCATTAGTCGCCCAGTCGCCCTTCTCGGTCAGCGCGGAGCGACAGCCAGACTGTCGCCACCGCGGGTATGCGGATACCAGTTCCGACCAGACTTCCCGGAGCGCCGCGGACCACTATACTGAGTTTTCAGAAATTACTGAAGACTCTGACCGGAGATTCTTGTGACCGCGGACTCCCAGGAAACCGCCGAGCAGCTGGCGCTCGTTCTTTCGACGCATGGAATGCAACGCATGACCGCGCGCGTGCTGGCCGCCCTGCTCTTCACCGAACAACCCACCATGACAATGGGGGATCTAGGCGACCGGCTTCAGGCCAGCTCGGGCGCCATCTCCGGCGCACTCAAAATGCTCACGTCCGTGGGCATCGTCGAGCGGGTGCCCGCACCCGGCAGCCGGCGAGACCACTACCGGCTGTGCGACAACGCCTGGGCGGTTCAGTACACGAACCAGAACGAAGTGACCGCAGCCGTGATCAAAGCCGCCGAGGCCGGGATCGCGACCACCGAGGCGGGCAGCCTCGCCCAACAACGCCTCACCCAGATGCGCGACTTCTACACCTTCTTGCTTGACGAGATTCCGGTACTACTGGACCGCTGGCATCAGCGATCGGGGTCCACTGGGAGGTAGTGACCCGATGCGCGGTTCGGTCAGATACCTTGGATGGCAATGATTATCGAACGACAGAGCATCGTCGATGCACCCGCGGAGCAGGTGTGGGAACGCGTGGTCACGCCCGAAGGCATAAACGACGAACTCCGCCCGTGGATGACGATGGCGATGCCGCGGGGCGCCGAATCCCTGACCGTCGACAACGTGCCGATCGGAGTGCCGATCGGCAGATCCTGGCTGCGGCTGTTCGGCGTCGTTCCGTTCGACTACGACCTGCTGACCATCGCCGAACTGCAACCGGGACGGGGTTTCCGCGAGGAATCGACGATGCTGAGCATGCGGCAGTGGCGCCACGAACGCGAAGTGACACCCGACGGCGAGAAAACCGTTGTGCGCGACCGCATCACGTTTCAGTTGCGCGCACTGCTGCGGCCCGCGACACCCGTCGTCGCCGCGGGTCTTCGTGCGTTGTTCGGACACCGGCACCGGCGGTTGCAGCGCCATTTCGCCGGCCGAGTTCGTCGATGACGCATGTTACGTACAGGGCGACGGCGAGGCCGGGTTCGTCGAGCGACCTCTGCAGCACCCGGGCGATCTTGTCGAGGCGGTAGATGAGCGTATTGCGGTGGACGTGAAGGCGAGCCGCCGCGCGTGTGATGTTGAATGCGCTGTCACCCCACGCGATCAGCGTCGCGCGCAACGTAGTCCATTCACGGTCGCCCAACAGCGGTGCGAACATGCCTTCGACCAGGCGGATCCGGGAGTCGATCGGCACGACGGACAGGGCTTGATGCAGCCGCACATGCTCAATCTGATGGATCTTTGAACCCGGGTGCACGATTGGCCCTAACTGAAGGGCATCGAAGGCGTCTCGCGCGGCGACGTTGAGTTCGCCAACCCCCGATCCTGTAGATCCGATCGCGACGCGAACATTCATTCCACGGGCCTCGGCGGCGGCCACCAGATTCTCGCAGCGATCGACGACTGAACTGCCGGCATCGGGCGTCGCCACCGCGATCACCATCCGGGCCAGCGGCGCGACGAGGTCATCGGCCGAGTTGAACACTTCGTCGACCTGGCGAACCACGTGTTCGGAGCCCACGGCCCGGTCCATCTCCTCCCATTGGATCAGCACCATCCGGCGTGGCAAGGTCAAGTCATGGCCGAGGCTGCGGCCACGGCGGAGCAATTGCGATTTCGCCATCCCGGAGTGGTGCCACTCGCAGATCTCGCGCAGCAGTTCAGCGGTTGCCCGTTCGTGCGTCATCCGCATGCCGATCCGCGCGGCCTCCTGCATGAGGATCTCGGTCTGACGTTTGACGACCAGCCCGAACTGAACGACCTCCTCGGGCGATCCCGATAATCCGATCGTGCCGACCACCTTGTCGTCGATTACCAGCGGGATGGTCACGCCCGGCAGGGTGCCGATCAAGTCGCGGACGTCCTCGCTGGAGTGCGCCATCGTTCGCCGGCTGCGGACCACCTCGACGGATGCCTCATGGAACTGTCCGACACGGGACTCGTCACCGCTGCCCAGGACGATTCCCGACTCGTCGGTGATGAGCACGTTGTGCCCGATGACGTCGGTGATCTCATTGGCGATCTGCTGTGCCAGAGCCTGTCCGAGCATGTTTCTCCCCAACGGAGCTGTTAGGCACTTCGCCTAGTTTCTTACGTTTTGGAAACAGAAGTCTATGTGTTTTGCCTAGTGACTGCGGTCACAATCCATCCATACGATTGAGCGATCCTCGGCAAGGAGAACTCATGACACCTCTGGACTGGATCCTGCTGGCGGGCTACTTCGCCCTGCTCATCCTCATCGGCGTGCAGACCATGCGACGGGTGAAGAACGTCGACGACTTCGCTGTCGCAGGCAACCGGATCGTCTGGCCGGTCTTCTTCGGCAGCCTCGCCGCGGCCTTCCTTGGTGGCGGCGCGTCGATCGGCGTGGCGGGCGCGACCATGCGCGACGGATACGTCTACATGTTCGCGTTCTGCGCGTTCGGAATACAGACAGTGCTCGTCGGCCTGTTCGTCGCGCCGCGGCTCAAGAACTACGTCGGCGCACACACATTGGGCGATGTCATGCACGAGCACTACGGCAAGCCGGCGCGCATCGTGACCGGCGTGCTGTCCCTCGCCTTGTGCGCCGGCATCCTCGGTGCCCAGGCGTTGGCGATCGGGACGGTCGTCAACGCGACGCTTGATGTGCCGACGGTGCCCGCGGTGCTCATCGGCATGGGCGTCGTCGTGCTTTATTCGTCCTTTGGCGGTGCATGGGCGGTGATCCAGACCGACATGCTGCAGTTCGTGTTTCTCGGTGTCTTGCTGCCGGTCGCCCTGCTGATCGGCCTTGATGCGGTCGGCGGTGCGAGCTCCCTGATCGACCAGGTGCCTGCGGCGCATCTCACGGTGATGGGCGATTACACGCCACTGCAGTTCTTGACGCTGTTCTGCGCGCTGCTACTCGGGGAGACGTTGGTGCCGCCGTACGCCCAGCGCACTTTCTCCACTCCTGACTCCCGGCACGCCCGTATCGGGTTCACGATGGCGGGGTTCTTCTCGTTCGCCTTTTACTTCATCTCGGCATCGCTCGGGCTGATTGCACTGGTGCTGTATCCGAATATCGAAACCGACCAGGCGCTACCGACTGTTGTGATGAATCTGATGCCGATCGGCGTGCTGGGTCTCGTCATCGCGGCCCTGCTCGCGGTCGTGATGTCCACGGCGAGTTCGTATCTCAACTCCACTGCGGTGGTGCTGACAAAAGACATCTATCAGCCGCTCAAGACGTCGCCTATCCCGTCCTCCCGCAAACTGACCATCGAGCGCGCCACCAGCGTGATCGTGGGAGCGGCCGCCACCATCTTCGCGCTGAGTGTTCCCACGATCGTCGACGCGTTGCTGTACAGCTATACGCTCTGGGCGCCGACGATCATCGTCCCACTATTCGCAGCCGTGCTGTTCGGGATCCGTTCTGCGCCAGCGGCACTGTCGGGAATCGCGGCGGGCGCGATCGTCACCGCCGTGTGGCAATGGGTACTGCCGGCCCCGTTCGGTCTCGATGACGGACTCATTCCCGGCGTGCTGGCCAACCTGGTCGTCTTCACCATCGTCGCGACTTTCACGGCGAATCGCTATCCACCCCGCCGGCAGCCGGCACTTGTCCCCCAAGGAGAACTCGCATGATCGCATATCTGCTCTATTACGGTGTGCCCTCTCTCGTCATCGCGGTCACCCTGTGGGTCGGCTTCCTGGGCTGGCGCTTCTATGTCCAGGAAGTGGTGCGAGACAACGAGACTGACTCGGAACCCGCAGCGTGAAGATCGCCGTCATCGGGGCCGGCGTCGTCGGAGTGACAACCGCGCATGCGCTCGCCGAGCGTGGTCACGAAGTGCACGTATATGACCGCCGCTCGGAAATCGCCTCCGATACCAGCGCCAGCACCGCCGGGCTGATCGCCCCCGGGCACTCCTATGCCTGGGCAACTCCCGCCGCGCCGCGGATGCTGGTGCGGTCCCTGCTCGGCGCCGACACGTCGATCAAAGTGAAACCGCGCGCCGACGCAGACCTTGTGCGCTGGGGCCTTCGGTTTCTACGCGAGTGCACCCCGTCGCGGTCACGGGCGAACACACTCGCCAAGCTCGCTCTGGCGCGCTACAGCCAGCGCCTCACCGACGAACTCGCCCATCGCGAAGGACTTCAGTTCTGGCACACCGGCACCGGAGTGCTCTACCTATACCGCGATGAATCTGAACTGCGTGTCGCCGAGCGCAATTCCGTGCTCCTGCGTGAGCACGGCCGACAGCAGGAGCTTCTCGACGCCGAACAACTCATCGCTGTCGAGCCGGCGCTCCGCCACAGCAGGGCACGCTTCGTCGGCGCCATCCATGACACCTCCGACGCCACCGGCGACCCCCAACGGTTCGCCACCGCCCTTTCCGAGACCTGCCGCAGGATCGGTGTGCAGTTCCACCTGTCGACAACGATCACAGCGCTGGCGACCGATGGGTCCAGCGTCACCGAAATCATCACGCCCGATGGCAACATAAGTTCGGACGCCGTCGTCTTGGCGGCCGGAGCGGCGAGCCCACTTCTGGCGCGGACCATCGGCGTGCGCGTTCCGGTCTACCCCGCAAAGGGCTACACGCTGACGGCGGCGATCAAGGACCCCGACCGTGCGCCGCATGTCGGCGGCATCGACGAGCGGTCCCTGGTCGCATGGTCTCGGTTCGGCACAGACATCCGGATGTCGGCCACCGCGGAATTCGTTGGCTACGACAGGAGCTCGACGCCCGCCGACTATGCGGGCATCATCGGCGCCGGCGAGCAGCTGTTTCCCGGGGCGATCGATTGGGACAGCGCGCGCTACCGGACGGGGCTGCGCCCGATGACACCGGACGGGCCGCCGCTGATCGGGCTGGGCCGCCACGACAACCTGTACTACAACACAGGGCATGGACACGTCGGCTGGACCATGGCGTGCGGTTCGGCCCGGATGCTCGCCGACCTGGTCGACGGCCGCCGCCCCGACATCGACCCCACGCCCTACGCGCCGGTGGCCAGTCGCCGGCATCGGCGGCATTTCGCCGAAGGCACCTCTGCATAACCCGTTCAGCAAATCGACTTCGACCGTTGTGGCCACCGATGGGCCGTCTATCGGAGACAATCGAAGCCATGGTTGACGACGCCCTTTCGAACCCAAGGCCGCCCTTAGACCAGGTATCCAAGGACATCATCGACGCGCTGCAGCAAGACGGCCGCCGTTCATACTCCGGGATAGCGGAAATCGTTGGCCTCTCGGAGGCGGCGGTACGTCAACGCGTGCACCGAATGGTGGAAGCCGGGTCCATGCAGATCGTGGCGGTCACCGACCCGAGGGAGCTCGGCTTTGGTCGCGAAGCGATGATCGGAATCTGCTGCACCGGAGACAGCACGGCGACGGCCAATAAGCTCGCGGATATCGATGTCATCAACTACGTGGTGCTCACCGCCGGCAGATATGACCTGATCGTTGAGGTGGTATGCGAAGACGATGCGCACCTGCTGAACGTGCTCAACACCCAGATCCGTGCACTGCCCGACGTCTATCAAGCCGAGACGCTCGTATATCTCAAAACCGTGAAGCAGCAATACAACTGGGGTACCCGCTAGCGGTGCTGTGACTCGAGAATCGCCTTCAGGCGCTTGAGGTCCTTGGTGTTCGCCCGCTTCATCGCCAGCGACATCATCGGTGCCGCGATGCCGGAAAACCCGGACGGTTCGCCCCGATTGCGAAGGGTCATCCGCGTGGCGTCCGGATCGGCATCCTGCCACTCGTATGTCGTCTCCATCGGAAACGGCCCCTCGGCCGTCCGCATGACGAAGAGACGATCGGGAACAAACTCGACGACCTCGTAGGTATAGGTCAGCTTGCGCCCCAAAAACACTGCGGTGAATGCAAACTGAGATCCCAGCGCCAGAGGCGGCGGCGTCTTCCACTGCACGCTCTTGATGTTGACGTACCAAGCCGTGGCGTTGTCGGGATCGGCGGCATATGCGGCCACGACATCGCGTGGCCGCTGAATCACGATTTCGACGTTGACATCCACTGGTGCCATGGAAGGCGATGCTACGCCGACCCTTGACACCAAATTCAGTGACGCAGAGTGAATGTGATTGCGGCGTCAGGCAGGCACCGGGTCGGTTTCCCGCTCCCAGGCGCGGTGTTTCCCCAGCACGGAGGCGAACGCGTCGCAGAACTGATCCGACAAGTCGTCCGCGGCCGCCGAGGTGGACACGACACCGTTCGAGACGACCACATCGGTGCTGTCCGCAAGTTGCTCTGCCACCGCGGTTGCGCGGAGCAGGTCGACTCCTGAACCGAACGCACCGACCGCTTTGAGGTGTTTGTAGGCCTCGGAGACGAAGTGCATCGCATATCCGTCGTTGGACAGGGTCTCCACAGAGTCGGGTCCGCACGGCACAACGACCGCGTCGTACAACACGCTGGCCATGGTGGTGAAGGCCCGATCGACGGCGAGTTCGCCTCCCGAGCCGCCCGTCAAGGTGCCCCCGGCGGTGGGCGCCAGCACCTCGACGATGGCGCCCCGTCCTCGCATCGCCTCCGTGAACCGTTCGACCCCTTGCACGTCGACACCATCGGCGGCCAAGACCGCGATCTTGCGGGTGGCGATGCTGTCGGTCGCGGTGTTCAGCTGGGACAGCGCCGGAGAAGCAGGCATCTTGTCGTCGACCGATTCCTCGGCAGGTTCGGGCAGAGCCAGTTTCGCCGCGACCTGGCCGGCCAGGTCGTGGTCAACCCGGTTGAGTTGTTCGACAACACGCGACCTGATCTCGGGCACCTCCACTTTGCCCAACTCGAACGCGAACGCGGCGACGATGTGCTTGGCCTCCACCGGCGACATGCTCTTCCAGAACATCCGCGGCTGGCTGTAGAAATCCTGAAAACTCTTGGCGCGCTGGCGGATCTTGCTTCCGTCCACCTTGTCGGTGTAGTGCCGGTAGACATCCTCGTCGGCCAATGCCGGACATCCCCCGCCCAGGGTGTTCTTGAAGTAGCTCGATTTCCCTTGGGGTATCGCGTGCTGACCGAAGCCGTCTTGCTGGTTGTTGCGAACGTCGGCGAGCGGCCGGTTGACCGGCAGCTGGGCGAAGTTCGGCCCACCCAGCCGGATCAGCTGGGTGTCCAAGTACGAGAAGTTGCGGAACTGCAATAGCGGATCGTTGGTGAAGTCGATACCGGGCACCACATTGGCTGTGTGGAACGCCACCTGCTCGGTCTCGGCGAAGAAGTTGTCGGGATTACGGTTGAGCACCATCTTGCCCACCGGGCGGACCGGGACCTGTTCTTCTGGAATGATTTTCGTCGCGTCGAGCAAATCGAATGCGAAGGAGAACTCGTCGTTCTCTGGCACCAGCTGTACCCCGAGTTCCCACTCCGGGAACTGGCCGGCCTCGATGCAGTCCCACAAATCGCGCCGGTTGAAGTCCGGGTCCTTGCCGGCAATCTTCTGGGCTTCGTCCCACACCAGCGAATGCACCCCGGCCTTGGGTTTCCAGTGGAACTTGACGAACGTGCCCTCACCACGGTCGTTGACCAGGCGGAACGTGTGCACGCCGAAGCCCTGCATCGTCCGATAGCTCCGTGGCAGAGCCCGATCGCTCATCAGCCACATGATCGCGTGCAGCGTCTCCGGCTGCAGCGACACGAAGTCCCACAACGTGTCGTGGGCGGAGGCCGCCTGGGGGATTTCGTTGTGCGGTTCGGGTTTGACAGCATGCACGAAGTCGGGGAACTTGATGCCGTCCTGGATGAAGAACACCGGAAAGTTGTTCCCCACCAGGTCGTAGTTGCCCTGGTCGGTGTAGAACTTCGTCGCGAACCCACGCACATCGCGGACGGTGTCCGCCGACCCGCGTGAACCGGCCACCGTGGAGAACCGCACGAACACCGGAGTCTGCTTACCCGGGGTGGTCAGGAACTTCGCGACGGTGAACTCGGCGAGCGAATCGTCGTAGGGCTCGAAGTATCCGTACGCACCCGCGCCTCGCGCGTGCACGACCCGCTCGGGGATTCGCTCGTGGTCGAAGTGGGTGATCTTTTCCCGAGCGTGGAAGTCCTCCAGCAGGGTCGGGCCGCGTTCGCCCACGGTCAGGGCATCGTCGGTGTGGTCGACGCGGACGCCCTGCGCAGTGGTCAGGTACCCGGTGTCCCGGCTGACCCGGGCTCCCTCGAGCTGTTGCTGCTTGGCATTTGCCGCTTTGTTGTCCGCCATGGGAGTCGGGTACCCAAGGACAGGTGTGACAAACGGCTCAGCGGGTCAATACGGCGACGCACTCGACATGGTGCGTCAGCGGGAACGAGTCGAACACCCGCAAATCCTCAACTTCGTATCCGTGCGCGAGGTACAGCCCGACGTCGCGCGCGAATGACGCTGCTTCGCAACCGATGTGAACGATGCGGGGCACCTCGGCGGCGGCCAGCAGATCGATGATTTCACGACCGGCCCCGGACCGCGGTGGGTCCAGCACCGCGACGTCGGCGCGCTCGCGCTGCACGGCCAGCGCCCGCCGCACGGAGTCGGTCACCACCGAGACCCAGCCGAGGTCGGCCAGCGCCGCCCGCGCCGATCGTGAGGCGCCACGCGATGTGTCGACGGTGACGACCTTGCCGGTCTCGCCAACGGCCTCCGCCAGTACAGCCGCGAAAACCCCTGCCCCGCCGTACAAATCCCACGCCGTCATACCGGCGCTCAGCTGCGCCCACCCGGCGACAAGCTCGCTGTAGACCTGTGCCGCATCGCGGTGCGCCTGCCAGAACGCCGTCACCGGCACCCGCCAGACGCGCTCTCCGACCCGCTGCACGGCCTCGTAGTGGCCCTCGACCACCTGCGTCGACGTCTTGCGCCCGGTTCGCGGTCCCGACTGGACGACGTGCCGGACGCCGTCGTCGTCGACCGCCACGTGCAGGTGCGCTCCCGGTGGCCAGACCCAATCCTGCAATCCGTCGAGCATGCCCGTCGGCAACTGTGCGCAGTCCAGGTCGGTCACCAACTCGGAGCTGTGGTAGCGGTGAAAGCCCGCGCGGCCCTGCGCCGAGGTGTCCAGCCGCACGCGCGTCCGCCAGCCCGTGGCGTCGCCGTCACCAATCGGCTCGGCGGAAGCCTCGTCCTCGTCGCGCCAGTCGTACCCGCCCAGCCTCGCCAGCTGGTTGGCGACGACGGCGCCCTTCATCCGGCGCGCGGCGTCGGGCTCGGCGAACGCCAGATCGCAACATCCGGCACCGTCGACTCCCGCGATTGGGCAGAGCGACTCGACCCGGTCCGCGGACGGCTCGATCACCTCGACAACGTCTGCGTGCCAATACGATCCGTGGTCGGCGACGACGCGCACCTTGACAGTCTCGCCCGGCAACGCGTACCGCACGAACACCACGCGGCCCTCGTGGCGCGCCACGCACCTGCCGCCGTTGGCCGGAGGTCCAACGGTCAGTTCGAGGTCCGCCGGCAACGGCGGCGGTTCGACAGTCTCTTCACTCACTCCAGGAAGCCCCTGCGAATGTCACCCGGAGCCGCGTGCGGCTGCAGTGTCTTCAGCCGCTCCGACGAACTCAATTGCCACGGAACAGATGTCACCATGACATTGGGCTCGAACAGCAGCCGGCCCTTGAGCCGCAATGCACTCTGGTTGTGCAGAACCTGCTCCCACCAGTGCCCGACGACGTATTCCGGGATGAACACCGTGACAACGGTGCGCGGAGCCTCCTTGCTGATCCGCTTGACATAGTCGAGCACAGGACGGGTGACCTCCCGGTACGGCGAGGCGACCACTTTGAGCGGCACAGTGATATCACTGTCCTCCCACTTGTGCACCAGCTCGCGAGTCTCGCCATCGTCGACGCTGACGGTGATCGCCTCCAGCACATCGGGACGAGTGGCGCGGGCATAGGCCAGCGCCCGCAGCGTTGGCAAATGCAGCTTGGACACCAGCACGACGGCGTGGTTGCGGCTGGGTAGCACAATGTCGCCGTCCTCCGCGGCCGCTTGTTCCTCCAGCTCACGGGCGACGGTGTCGTAATGCTTGTGGATCATCTTCATGACTATGAAGAGGCCGCCCATCGCAACGATCGCGATCCACGCCCCAGCAAGGAACTTCGTCGCTGCCACGACGACGAGCACCGACCCAGTGCAGATAAACCCGACTGTGTTGATCACCCGGGACCGCATCATCCTGCGCCGCACGGCACCGTCAGTTTCCGTGCGCAGCAACCGTGTCCAGTGCCGGACCATGCCGATCTGACTCAGCGTGAACGATACGAACACCCCGACGATGTAGAGGTGGATCAGCGCGGACACCTCGGCCCGGAACGCGACGATGAACGCGATAGCGGCCAAAGCCAGGAACAGGATGCCGTTGGAGAATGCTAGCCGGTCCCCGCGGGTGTGCAGCTGCCGCGGCAGGTAGCGATCCTGCGCGAGGATCGACCCGAGCACCGGGAACCCGTTGAAGGCGGTGTTGGCGGCCAGCACCAGGATCAGCGCGGTGACGCCGGTGATCAGGAAGAGCCCCAGCGGAAAACCGTGGAAGATCGTCTCGGCCAGCTGGGCGATCAGCGTCTTCTGCTCGTAGCCGGGCGGCGCGCCGACCAGCTGTTCGTCAGGCCGCTCGGCGATCTGCACGCCGGTCGCCCTGGCCAGCGCGATCATGCCCATGAACAGTGACACCGCAATGACGCCCAGCATCAGAAGGGTGGTCGCGGCGTTGCGGGACTTCGGCTTTCGAAACGCCGGCACCCCGTTACTGATCGCCTCGACACCAGTCAGCGCCGCGGAGCCCGACGAAAACGCCTTGGCCACAAGGAATACCAGCGCAAACCCGAGTACGTCGCCATGCTCTGAGTGCATCTCGAACGCAGCGGACTCGGCTTGCAGCGGCTCGCCGAGAACGTAGATCTGAATCACGCCCCAGGCCACCATCGTGTACATGCCGAATAGGAATAAGTACGTCGGGATCGCAAACGCAGTGCCCGATTCCCGAATGCCACGCAGGTTCATTGCGGTCAGCAGCACGACCGCGGTGACCGCGAACAACACCTTGTGCTCGGCGACGTACGGAACGGCCGATCCGATGTTGGACGCCGCCGACGCAATCGATACCGCGACCGTCAGGATGTAATCCACCAGCAGCGCACTGGCGACGGTCAGCCCCAGCGTCGGCCCTAGGTTCGTACTTACGACCTCGTAGTCGCCGCCGCCGGATGGGTAGGCGTGCACGTTCTGCCGATAACTGGCGATCACGATCAGCAGTACGACCGACACCGCGAGGCCAATCCAGGGCGCCATCGTGTAGGCGGCCAGGCCGGCCACCGACAGCACCACGAAGATCTCCTCCGGCGCGTACGCCACCGATGACATCGGATCGGATGCGAACACCGGCAGCGCGATCCGCTTCGGCAGCAACTGGTGATGCAGCCTGTCGCTACGGAAGGGCCTGCCGAGAACCAGCCGGCGAGCGGCGGTCGAAAGCTTGGACACGAGAGCCAAGAGTAGGCCCAGGAGCGATTGGCTGTAGCGTTCGGAGTGCGGGTTCCACAGACAGCTTTTTCTAGGCCGCGGCCGGAAAGGACCGTCAGGTGCGTGTAGTGGTGATGGGATGCGGCCGGGTAGGCGCATCGCTATCGGACAGCCTTTCCCGGATCGGTCACGACGTGGCCGTGATCGACCGTGACAGCACCGCTTTTCACCGCCTGTCGCCCGAGTTCTCCGGCGAGCGAGTACTCGGCATGGGCTTCGACCGGGACGTGCTGCTGCGCTCCGGCATCGAGGAGGCCGGCGCGTTCGCGGCGGTGTCGTCGGGCGACAACTCCAACATCATCTCGGCCCGGGTGGCCCGCGAGACATTCGGCGTTGAGCGCGTCGTGGCCCGCATCTACGACGCCAAGCGCGCCGCGGTGTATGAGCGGCTCGGCATCCCGACCGTCGCCACCGTGCCCTGGACCACCGACCGCCTGCTGAACGTGCTCATCCGAGAAACCGAGACCACCAAGTGGCGGGACCCGACCGGAAATGTCGGCGTGACCGAGGTGGCCTTGCACGACGACTGGATGGGCCACCGCGTCACCGACCTCGAAGCCGCGTCCGGCGGGCGGGTGGCGTTCCTGATCCGCTTCGGCGCCGGCCTGCTGCCCGACCCGAAGACGGTCTTACAGTCCGGCGACCAGGTGTACATGGCGGCCATCGCCGGGCGCATCGCCGAAGCCCTGGCCATCGCGGCGCTGCCGCCCGGCGAGGACGTGGAGGCGCGGTGAAGGTCGCCATTGCCGGGGCCGGCGCCGTCGGCCGCTCCATCGCCCGTGAGCTCGTCGACAACCACGACGTCACGCTCCTCGAACGCAACCCCGCCCACATCGACGTCGACGCCATCCCCGCCGCGCACTGGCGCCTCGGTGACGCATGCGAACTGAGCCTGCTCGAATCGGTCAAGCTCGAAGAGTTCGACGTGGTGATCGCCGCCACGGGCGACGATAAGGTCAACGTGGTGGTCAGCCTGCTGGCCAAGACGGAGTTCACGGTGCCGCGCGTGGTGGCCCGCGTCAACGATCCGCGCAACGAGTGGCTGTTCGACGAGAACTGGGGCGTCGACGTGGCGGTATCCACGCCACGCATGCTGGCCTCACTGGTGGAGGAAGCGGTCGCCGTCGGTGATCTGGTGCGGCTGATGGAGTTCCGCCAGGGCCAGGCCAATCTCGTCGAGATCACGCTGCCCGACGACACTCCGTGGGGCGGGCGGCCCGTCAAACGCCTCGAGTTGCCCCGCGACGCCACCTTGGTGACGATCCTGCGCGGCCCGCGGGTGATCGTGCCTGAGTCCGATGAGCCGCTGGAAGGTGGCGACGAGTTGCTGTTCGTGGCCATTGCCGAGGTCGAGGACGAGCTGCGCGAGCTGCTCCTGCATCCCGAGTCACGCTGAGGACCTCAGCGCCGGCGGCGGTGTCGCCCGGTCGAGACAACCGGCCTCCGACTCCGGTGTCACACGGTTGAAGTCACACTCCTCGTTGTGGATGCCCAGCGCAGAGATCGCCCCGGCCACCGCAAGTAGGCAGGCCGCCACGAGCGCGCCCTGCCGGAACCCGTCGAAATCGACTGCGCCGCCAATGATCACGCCGGTGAACGCGATCGCGATCAGGCCCGCAACCCGCGAGATCGCATTGTTGACCGCCGACCCGATACCGCTCTGCGCGGGGTCGACCGCGGCGAGGATCGCCGCCGTCAGGGGCGACACCGTCACCGACAGCCCCACACCGAACACCACCAGCCCGGGCAGCATCTGTGTCCAGAAGTTGAACGGCTCACGCGCGGTCATCATCAGCAGGAAGCCGAGGGCCGCGAGCAGCGGCCCCACCGCCATGTACAGGCGCGGCCCGTGCCGCCCCGCCAGGCTGCCGAATCGTCGGGCCAGGAAGAACGACAGCACGGGGATCGGCAGGGTGGCCAGACCGGCCTCGGTGGCCGACAGGCCCGCCGTTTCCTGCAGGAACAGGGCGACGATCAGGATGCCGAGCGACAGCGCGGCATAAAGGAACACGGTGGCCAGGTTCCCGACGGCGAAATTGCGGGCGGCGAAGATCCCCAGCGGCATCATCGGATGCGAAGTGCGGCGCTCCCACCACGGGAACGCGATCAGGCAGAGCACACCGACCGCCAGGGTGATCACCACCGCCGGATGCGAGAACCCCAGCCGCTGGCCCTCGATCAACGCATACACCGCGCCCGTGAGCCCGACGGCGTTCAGCGCGGCACCGACGACGTCAACACGCGCGGAGCGGTCGCCGGTGAACTCCTGCGGCGTCAGCTTGGTCGTCAGGTACAGCGTGACGGCCAGCGGCACGATGTTGACCCCGAAGATCCACCGCCAGTTCAGCAGGTCGACCAGAACACCGCCCAACAGTGGGCCGACCACGAACGCCATGCCTGTCCACGCCGTCCACGTGCCGATGGCGCGCGCCTGCTCCGCGCCGGAGAACCGGGCGTTGATCATCGCCAGCGAGCTGGGCACCAGGAACGCCGCGCCCACCCCCTGCAGGCAGCGGGCGGCGACCAGCACCCAGCCGCTGGGCGCCACAGCGCACAGCACCGACGACACCGCGAAGACGACGAGACCCATCCGCAGCACCGACAGCCGGCCGAACTGATCGGAGATGGCGCCCGCGACCAGGATCAGCGCGCCCAGCGTCAGCAGGTAGCCGTCCACCACCCACTGCTGCAGGGCCAGGCCGCCGCCGAACTCCCGGCCGATCGCCGGTAATGCGAGGTTGACCACCGAGCCGTCAAGGAACGCCACGAACGAGGCCAACACCGCGACCGCGATCAGCGGCCGGTCGGAAACCCGCCCTGTGGTCAACTAGCTTTCCTGGACGGCGTCCTCGGGCTCGGACTTCACCGCCGCCTGCTGCGCGTGCACCGCGCGCTGCGCGACCCGGATGGCCAAATAGGTGACCAACGCCGCCACCGCCGTCAACGGCCACCCCATCGCGATACGGGCCACGCCCAACCACCCGGTCTGGTCGGCGTCGTAAAGATGGTGTTGCACGACGAACCGGGAGGCGAACACCGCTACCCAGAACATGGTCGCGATGTCGAACGCCAGCACGGCCCGGCGCACGTCGCGCCAGCCGCGGTCATGGGAATTGACCCAGCCCCAGACGTAGCCGACCACGGGACGACGGATCAGCACCGACAGCGTGAACACCACCGCCCACAACAGCGACGTCCAAATGCCAAGCAGGAAGTAGCCTTTCGACTCCCCCACGAAGTAGGCGATCAGCGCGCACACGCCAACGCCGAAGAAGCCGGAGATCGCCGGCTGGATGGAGTCCCGGCGGATCAGCCGCCACACCAGGATGAGTGCCGCCACGGCGAGCGCCGAGACGATCGCGGGCACCAGCCCGAACGCCGACGACACCGGAACGAACGCCACGACCGGCAGCGAGGAGTAGATCAGCCCGCTGATGCCGCCCATCTGGTCGAGGACGGCGTGAGCCTTGGTTTGCTTCCCCGGTTCGGTTTCCGGGGCACTCACTTCTGAATCTCGTAGTGGGGGTTGTAGATGGCCTTGGAACCGTTCTCCAGCTTGCCGACGCGGCCGTGCACCCGCAGAGTCCGACCGGACTCGATGCCGGGAATGCGACGCTGACCGAGCCAGACGAGCATCACCGAATCAGTGCCGTCGAACAGTTCGGCCTTCACGCCGCCGGCGCAGCCTTTGGCGTTGGCCTCGACGCTGCGCAGCGTGCCGACCATCGTCACTTCTTGACCGCGCCGACAATCGATCGCCTTCTGGGCGCCGGTGTTGGCGGCTTCGTCGCTGAGCGCTTCGACGTCGCGTTGCTCCGGGTCCTCCGTCAGCCGGCGAGTCAGCCGGCGAAGATATCCCTCGGCCGTGGCCATGGTCTCTCCTGACCTTCTGCGAATCCTCCGCTGGATCCACCCAACCCTCGCGAGGGTAGACCTGTTGGATCGGTTGCGCCATGCGGGGGCACCTCGGCGCGCCGGTCACTTGAATGACCGGGCACCATCATGAGATGGCGGTCAATCTGCGCGGTGTCACCACGGTTCTGCTGCCCGGCACCGGATCCGACGATGACTACGTCTACCGGGCCTTTTCCGCCGCGCTGCACGACGTGGGCGCGGTCGTCGTCACCCCGGCGCCTGCGCCGGACCGGCTCATCGAGGGCTACCGGCACGCACTCGACGACGCCGCACGGGCAGAGCCGATCGCGGTCGGCGGGGTGTCCATCGGCGCCGCGGTCGCCACCACGTGGGCACTGGCGCATCCCGGCCACACCGTCGCGGTGCTGGCCGCGCTTCCGGCATGGACCGGCGCACCGGACACCGCGCCCGCGGCGCAGGCGGCCCGGCACTCCGCACATCTGCTGCGACGCGACGGGCTGGCGGCGGCGACGGCGGCGATGCGAGCTTCCAGCCCGAAGTGGCTGGCCGACGAGCTGACCCGGTCGTGGGTCGGGCAATGGCCGTCGCTGCCCGATGCCATGGACGAGGCCGCCCGCTATGTCGCGCCGACCTGCCCCGAGCTGGAGGGTCTGACCGTCCCGATGGGGATCGCTTCGGCGACCGATGACCCGGTGCATCCGGTCGAGATCGGCATCGAGTGGGCGGCGGCGGCGCCGCGGGCCGCGCTGCGCACGGTCACGCTCGACGAGATGGGTGCCGATCCGGCGGTGTTGGGCGCGGCGTGCCTGGCCGCGCTCTCGGACGCAGCCGAGTGATTTGTGTGCGTCGTGTTGCGATGAGCGCATTGCGATGAGCGCAACTCAACGCACACAAATCGCTACCCGCCGGTGATCGTTCTGAGCTGCTGCATCGCCGACCCCTGCGCGCTGCGGCGCGCGGCGGGCTGCGGCGGCGGTGGCTGCTGTTGGCCGGCCTGTTGGGCTTGCTGCGCCTGCGCAGCGGCCTGCTCGGCCGCCGCCTGCAACTGCGCCTGCATGGGCTCCGGCAACTGCACGGGCAGGGGTGTGCGAACCGGCAACGGTGTGTCACCGCGACGAACCACGGTGTCGGCCAATGCCTTTCGCGCCTCATCCGCCAGCGCCGCGACGTTCTCCTGCGGCCCGTTGACGACACAGCGGATCATCCAGCGGAAGCCGTCGACGCCGATGAACCGCACCACACCTGCGCCCTGACCCTGATCGGCCGCAACGCCGACCACCTCACGACCCCACGGGCCGTCCTCGATGGTGACCTTGGCCACGTCTTTGCGCAGTGACTCGGCCAGTTCGGTGGCGACCTCCCGCCACAGGCCCGCGGTCTTGGGCGCGGCGTATGCGGCGATGGTGAAGCGGCCGTTGGGCGTCATCATCCAGACGGCAGTGGGTACGCCTGCCTCTGACACCTCGACCGACACCTGCCCGCCCTCGGGCATCGGAATCAGGACCGAACCCAGATCGAGCCGGGCCAGCGCCGCCGTCGCGGGGTCGTCGAAGTCGTCGATGTCGAAAGGGCCGTCCAGTTCGTCGTCGTTCTCCGCCGCCGCTGCAGCGGTGACGTCCTGGGCGTCGTCGTCGCTTCTCTTGCGTTTACCGAATGCCATCACAAACTCGCATGTCCGCCGGAGGAACCGTGGCCGCCGTCGCCACGGGTGGTGTCGGCCAGGCCGGCCTCGTCGAACGACGTCACCTCGACCAACTCGGGCAGCTCGACCCTCTGCACCAGCAGTTGGGCGATCCGGTCACCGCGGTGCACGACGATCGGGGTGTCGGGGTCGAGGTTGATCAGCGCCACCTTGATCTCGCCGCGGTAGCCGGCGTCGATGGTGCCGGGGCTGTTGACGATCGAAAGTCCCACGCGGGCAGCCAAACCCGAGCGCGGGTGAACAAGGCCCACCATTCCGTGCGGGATGGCCACCGCGATTCCGGTCGGCACCAGCGCCCGTTGGCCTGGCGCGAGCTCGACGTCGAGTGCGCTGAACAAATCGACGCCCGCATCGCCGTCGTGGGCGCGGCTGGGCATCGGCAGATCGCGATCTAGGCGCACGACCGCCAGAGAGGTGGACACGACGTCACAGATTACTCTTGGCCGCGTGTCCGACACGCGCGCCACGTCGCAAACCGTGCGCTACCGCGAACGGTTGTGGGTGCCGTGGTGGTGGTGGCCGCCCGGGCTGGGGCTGGCGGCTTTGATCGCGCTCGAAGTGAACCAGGGCGTGCCGGCGCTGCCCAATTGGCTGCCGTTCGCCATCCTGCTGCCCGTCGCCGCCACCGTGCTGCTGTGGTTCGGCAAGACCGAGGTGCGCGTGTTGAGCGGCTCTGGCGAGACCGAGCTGTGGGTCGGCCCGGCGCATCTACCGGTGAGCGTCGTCTCGCGGTCTGCCGAGGTGCCCCGGTCGGCCAAATCGGCGGCGCTGGGCCGCCAACTCGACCCGGCGGCCTTTGTCGTACACCGGGCGTGGGTCGGCCCGATGGCTCTTCTCGTCCTCGACGATCCCGACGACCCCACGCCCTACTGGCTGGTGAGCTGCCGTCATCCCGACCGGCTGCTCACCGCGCTGCGCAGTTGACCCGTCAGGCCGCGCAGTCGGTGCAGATCATCACGCCGTTCTTCTCGCTGGCCAGCCGGCTGCGGTGATGCACCAGGAAGCAGCTCGAGCATGTGAACTCGTCGGCCTGCTTCGGGATGACACGCACCGACAGTTCCTCGCCGGACAGATCGGCGCCGGGTAGTTCGAAGGACTCGGCCGACTCGGACTCGTCGACGTCAACTACGGCCGACTGCGCTTCGTTACGCCGCGCCTTCAGCTCCTCCAGCGAATCCTCGGAAACGTCGTCGGTCTCGGTGCGCCGTGGGGCGTCGTAATCGGTAGCCATAGCCATGTCCCCTCCATAAACACTTGCAGCAGAGCTTTGTACCAGCGTCGAACGCATTCCCCTAATGATTCGTGCCCGTATTGACACGCGTTCCACTGTGATTTACGTCACACTTCCGCTGGTGCTGCTCGAAGGGCCCGGCGGCGCTGGCCTTAGAGTGCACACGTGGTCGCGCAAATCACAGAGGGCACCGCGTTCGACAAACACGGTCGACCCTTCCGCCGGCGTAATTTCCTGCCTGGAATTCTCCTGCTCGTCGCCCTGTCCGTGGCGACGATGTTGGTCTGGGTCATCGCGCTGTCCCGCCCGCCCGATGTGCGGGAGGCCGCCGTCTGCAACCCGCCGCCGCCTGCGGCCAACCCGGGCGACCCGACGCTCGGCGAACAGGTATCGCGCGCCACGATGACCGAAGTGACCCCCGCCCGGCTCGCCGACACCAAGATCAGGGTGCTCAACGCCAGCGGACAGGGCGGCCAGGCGGCCGAAGTGGCCGGCGAACTGCGGGACCTCGGTTTCGCCGAACCCGCCGCGGCGAACGACACCATATACGCGAACGCCCGGCTGGAGTGCCAGGGCCAGATCCGGTTCGGGCCGTCCGGGCGCGCCGCGGCGGCCGCCGTCTGGCTGGTCGCGCCCTGCACCGAGCTGTTCGAAGACCAACGAGGCGACGACAGCGTGGACTTGGCCATCGGCACCGAGTTCACCGAGCTGACCGTCAGCGACGACATCGACGCGGTGCTTGCGAGCCTTCGCCCGGATGCCACGCAGGCGGCGGATTCGGAGCTGTTGAAGAAGATCCACACCGGCGCCTGCTAACGGCTATACCCGTTGGGACACAAGTAGATTCGCCGCTAGGAAGCGCCGGATCGACGCAATTGTTCGGCCAGCGCGTCGGCGATGCCGGGCGCCGCGGCCACTAGCAGCCCATCGCCTCCATCGGCGGCCGGCAGACGCAGCGTCGCTCCGGCCTCGGCTGCGATGAGCGCGCCGGCGGCCCAGTCCCAGACATGTACGCCGTCTTCGTAATACGCGTCGAGCGCACCCGCGGCCACCATGCACAAGTCGAGCGCACAGGAGCCAATCCGGCGCACATCGCGCACGACGGGCAACATCTTGGCGAGAACCCCGGCCTGGCGGGTCCGGCGCTCCGGATCGTAGGCAAAACCCGTGCCCACCAACGACATTGACAGGTCCGTGATGTCGTTGACGCGCAGGGGCGTCGTGACATCGGCGCGCCGGAGCCGTGCGCCGTGACCCAACGCGGCCGAATACAGCGCCCCGGTGGGCACGTTGGCCACCGCTCCGGCCAGCGACGCGCCGTCACGCTGCACGCCCACCGACACCGCGTAGGCCTCGATGCCGTAGACGAAGTTGACCGTGCCGTCGATGGGGTCCAGCACCCAGGTGAGCCCGCCTTCACCCGCAGGCGATCCGCCTTCCTCCTCGCCGAGGACGTGTTCGCCGGGACGCAGTTCGGCCAGCCGGTCCCGCAACAGCCGCTCGGTTTCGGTGTCGACGACGGTGACGGGGTCGGTCGGGGTGCTCTTGGCGCGCACCTGCGGTGCCGCGCCCGGCGCCGCCGGATCCCCGAATACCTCGGCACGGCGGCGCCAGATGAACTCCGTGGCCTCCGTCGCCAGCCGTTCGGCGACCGAGCGCAACAGGACAAGATCGGTCTCGGTTTCCGTCACTGATCCATCGCAGCACACAAAGTCTCCTAACCGGTTGCGCGACAGTCCCGCATGGGGTTTCTGGAGCTACTAAGGTGTGGTTCGCGTCGCACTTTGCCCGCCTGTCGAGGAGCGCTCATGACCGCCACCGAATCACCCGCTGCCGCGCCAAGCACCAACGGCGGCGGAGAACGCCGCGGCTTCGGTGTCGACGTCGGCGGAAGCGGCGTCAAGGGCGGCATCGTCGACCTGGACACCGGGCTGCTGATCGGTGAGCGGTTCAAGCTCGCCACCCCGCAGCCTGCGACCCCCGATGCGGTGGCCAAGACCATCGCCGCGGTGGTCCGCGAGTTCGGCTGGACCGAGAAGCTGGGCGTCACCTACCCGGGCGTGGTGACCGACGGGATGGTGCACACCGCCGCCAACGTCGACAAGAGCTGGATCGGCGTCAACGCGCGCGACGTCATCGCCTCCCAGCTGGACGGGCAAGCGGTGACCGTGCTCAACGACGCCGACGCGGCCGGTCTTGCCGAGGAGAAGTTCGGCGCGGGCGCGGACAACACCGGCGTCATCGTGCTGCTGACCTTCGGCACCGGAATCGGCTCTGCGGTGATCCACAACGGCGTGCTGCTACCCAACACCGAGTTCGGCCATCTCGAGGTCGGCGGCAAGGAGGCCGAGCACCGCGCGGCGTCGTCGATCAAGGAGAAGAAGGGCTGGAGCTACGAGCGGTGGACCGAAGAGGTCACGAAGGTGCTGGTAGCCGTCGAGAATGCGATCTGGCCCGACCTGTTCATCGCCGGCGGCGGAATCAGCCGTAAGGCCGACAAGTGGATCCCCCTGCTGAAGAACCGCACGCCGGTGGTGGCCGCCGCCCTGCAGAACACCGCGGGGATCGTCGGCGCGGCGATGGCCGCCGACGTGGACGTCACGGCGACTGCGTAGTAGCCGGGGCTGGAATGATGTACGGCTCGCCGCGCGAACCGTCAAATTTGCCGCTCAACGCGGCTCTACCTCACACTGTCGTTACAATGGTCGATGGCGGCCGCATCCCGGATAGCGGCGAGATCAACCGCCAATATTCGACAGCCGACACTTTTCGATGGCGCACTACCGTGCCCATCGGAACCCTGCAAGACCGAAAGGGTGTACGTGGCAGCGACAAAGGCACGCCCGGCAACCGATGAGCCGGTGAAGCGCACCGCTACCAAAGCCCCCGCCAAGAAGGCTTCCCCGGCGAAGGCCGGAAATCCGGCTGGCGCGGCGAAGTCCGCGAACGGAACGGCGCCCGCCAAGCGCGCGAGCAAGACCACCGCCAAGGGCACTAGCGACAAGCCGGCCAAGGCCGCCGCGACCAAGTCGCGGGCTTCGAAGCCCAAGGGCGCCGACGAGTCTGCTACCGGCAGCCGCGCGAAGAAGGCGACCGCGCCCGAACCGAAGACCACCGCCGCCGATGTCACCGACGAGCTCGAGACCGGCGACGACATCGAGGCCGAGCCCGAAGTCCTCGAGGTAGAGGAAGTCGACGTCGACCTGGCAGACCTCGTGGTCGACGACGACGAGACCGTTGAGGACGAGGCTTCCGACGAGGAAGCCGCCGAAGGAGAAGCCGTGCCGGTAGTAGCCGCATCCCCCGCCGAGGTGCCGGTCGCCGAGGAAGACGAGATCGCCGAGCCGTCCGAGAAGGACAAGGCCTCCGGCGACTTCGTGTGGGACGAAGAGGAATCCGAAGCACTGCGGCAGGCCCGCAAGGACGCCGAGCTGACCGCATCGGCCGACTCCGTTCGCGCGTACCTCAAGCAGATCGGCAAGGTCGCGCTGCTCAACGCCGAAGAAGAGGTCGAGCTGGCCAAGCGGATCGAGGCCGGGTTGTATGCGACCCAGCTGATGTCCGAGCTCGCCGAGAAGGGCGAGAAGCTGCCCGCCGCACAGCGACGCGACATGGCCTGGATCTGCCGTGACGGCGACCGCGCGAAAAACCATCTGCTGGAGGCAAACTTGCGTCTGGTGGTGTCGCTGGCCAAGCGCTACACCGGCCGCGGCATGGCGTTCCTCGACCTGATCCAGGAAGGCAACCTGGGTCTGATCCGCGCGGTCGAGAAGTTCGACTACACCAAGGGCTACAAGTTCTCCACCTACGCCACCTGGTGGATCCGGCAGGCCATCACCCGCGCGATGGCCGACCAGGCACGCACCATCCGCATCCCCGTGCACATGGTCGAGGTGATCAACAAGCTCGGCCGTATCCAGCGCGAGCTGCTGCAGGACCTGGGCCGCGAGCCCACGCCAGAAGAGCTGGCCAAGGAAATGGACATCACGCCGGAGAAGGTGCTGGAGATCCAGCAGTACGCGCGTGAGCCCATCTCGCTGGACCAGACCATCGGCGACGAGGGCGATTCCCAGCTCGGCGATTTCATCGAGGATTCCGAGGCCGTGGTGGCCGTCGACGCGGTGAGCTTCACGCTGCTGCAGGATCAGCTGCAGTCGGTGCTCGAGACACTGTCAGAGCGTGAGGCGGGTGTAGTGCGGCTGCGGTTCGGCCTCACCGACGGCCAGCCCCGCACGCTCGACGAGATCGGCCAGGTGTACGGCGTCACCCGCGAGCGCATCCGCCAGATCGAGTCCAAGACGATGTCAAAGTTGCGGCACCCCAGCCGTTCTCAGGTGCTGCGCGACTACCTCGACTAGTGGCCGACAGGCCGAGGGTTCCACCCGTTGGGCTGATCCGTGCCGTCGATGCGGTCCGCAACGGCGTGCAACGACTGATCCAGTCTCTCGTGCCCGGAAACGTGGCGCTGTTGGATCTCGGCATCGGCCACTGGGTCACCCAGATGCTCTATGTCGCGGCAAAGCTCGGCATCGCCGACCAGCTCGCCGCCGGTCCGCGGCAGGCCAGTGACGTGGCCCGGCGGATAGGAACCGATCCGGATGCCACCTACCGATTGATGCGAGCGTTGGCGAGCAAGGGTGTGCTGCGCGAGCGCAAGGACGGTGCCTTCGCGCTCACCAAGATCGGGCGCGCGATGCAGTCGGGCACCGAGGGCTCGCTGCGCGACATGATCCTGTTCACTGCCCACCCCGTCCGCTGGGCGGACTGGGGCAACCTCCTGCATGCCGTCAGCACGGGCCAAACCGCCACCGAGAAGCTGCACGGGAAGCGGTTCTTCGAACTGCTCGAATCCGACGTGGAACTGGCAGGCGTGTTCAACAACGCGATGACGGCGATGAGCGAGATGTCAGACGCCGCCGCCCTGGCCGGATACGACTTCAGCGGCTCGAAGCTCATCGTCGACGTGGGTGGCGGCCACGGGAACCTGTTGGCCACCATCCTGCGTCGCACCCCGGACGCCCGCGGACTGCTCTACGACCAGGCCTCGGTAGTGGACGACGCCGCGCCGGTGCTGCGCGCGGCAGGCGTGGACACCCGTTGCTCGGTGCAGGCAGGATCGTTCTTCGACTCGGTCCCCGACGGCGGCGACGTGTACGTGCTGAAGAACATCGTCCACGACTGGAACGACGAGGACGCGCTCCGGATCCTCCGTAACGTGCGCACCGCGATCGCCGATCACGGCCGGCTGGTGTTGCTGGAAATGGTTCTGCCGCAACGGTCTTCGCCGCACTTTTCGATCATGCTCGATCTCGAGATGTTGGTGACCGTCGGGGGCCGGGAACGCACCCGCGCGGAGTATGCGAACTTGTTGAGCCGCGCCGGGTTCCGACTGAACCGCATCGTCGAGACCGTGACCCCCGTGTCGATCATCGAGGCCGTCCCCGCCTGATTCAGCGCCTGATGCGCCAGTGGTGCGTCAGCACGCTCCGGGAAAGTTCAAGCCGAATGGGTCTGGAATACAGGGTCCATCCGGCGCGGGCGCTGGGGCCGCGGCCTCCTCGGGTGCCGGTGCCGCGGCCTCCTGAGGTGCCGGGACCTCCTGAGGTGCCGGGTTCGGCTGCTCGGCCGCTACCGGCTGCGGCGGCGGAGGTGCAGCCGGCGGCGGCGGCGGAGCCGGGGCGGGAACGCATTTGAATTCGGTCAGGCTGTCCCAGCTTCCCGAATCGGCCCCATCTCTGAACGTGTAGCCACCGTGTCCCCTGTTGTCGCCACCGACAGTGCCGTCCAGGATCAACGGTGTGTAGTCGCGATTGGCGCCTTTGCGGGTGACCTCCAGGTGGATCTTGGTGCCGTTGATATTGCCGACAACGTTGCCCGGCATGCTGCTGCCGTTGGGGTAAAAGGTCGTGGCTTTCGTGTCGACGTGTGTACCCCCGAGGACGGTGTCGAACTTGGTCTCGCCGATATTCGGGTAGTGGAGGGTCACCTGTCCTCCGGGAAACTGGTACCCGGAGCAGTTGTTCGGCGCAAGTGGCGCGGGCGGGTACGCCTGAGCCGGCGCCGGGCAGATCAAGAGCCCGATCGCGGTGACCGCCGCTGCACCGCCGCCTAGTTTCTTGCTGTTCGAGGAAGGCATGGCCTGACGTTAACGGCACACACCCGACCCTTAAATCGGGTGTTTCCCTATCTTTCGGTTCATCGACGACATCCGACCGACACGACCCCCTTCGAATATGGTGTTGTGTCACGCGATTTCGTTGGACCCGTGCCAGGGGTCCACGCTCGGCAATCGCGGCTCAGTGTCGGCGCTCGCGCACCTTGTACGTCGCGGGCCATGACTCTCGAGACTCGTCACCGGTAAAGGGAACCCCCTGGCTGCCGATCTTGACGTCGTACGGTTCCATTCCGGCGCCGACTTCGCGTTCGGCCTTCTGCTGGGCGAGGTAGTACAACTGGTCGATCTCGAGTTCGCGGAAGGCCAGAAACGTGGTGCGACGGACCGTGTGCGGACTGGTGGCCTCGGCCACCATCCGATCCAGCAGGATGCGCGACGCGATCGCCGCGGCACCCAGCAGCACGAACGGAATCACCCAAGAGCAGACGAACGACAACGCTGTTCCCGTGCCCCGAATCGTGGCGTCCGCGGCCACAATCGATGAGATCGACGACGACACCGTCATGCCGGCGAATGTGCCCACCCAGATCCACGTCACCAGCGCGGTGGTCTGACCGAACGGCTCGCTCTTGATCACCTCGGCGGATAGCTCCGCTTGGGCGAACTCGCGCACGAACGGCCTTCCGACCAGCACACCCGTCAGCGCCACCAGAAGGATCCCGGCGTTGCTCAGCGGAAGCGCCCACCGCTCCATCAACGATGAGCTGAGGGTGAACGAGAGAACTGTCAGCACCAAAAACGTTGCCACAGCACCGATTTCGAGAGTGCCTACCGCCTTACCCGTCACCCGGCCGCTCACCAGTGCCCCCACGGCGACCGCCAGTGCGACCAACGCGGAGAGCGCGAAGGGGACGTTGCCGACAAGAACCCAATAAACGATCCACGGCGCGAGACCAACGAGAATGCCCACGAAGGGTCAGTCTAGGTTGTCACTCATCGCCATGACTGTAAACCCTGCGGCTAATCACGCCACGCCAGAGCCTCTTTCGCCTCGGTGAGGTCATAACCCTCGCTGGCCAGGACAGACACCACGAACATCGTCACCCCGGCATCGGAGAATCGATCGGCGTCGCCGGCGTTCGTCCACGACACCGCACGCTCGATCTCGCGGTCGTCGCGACCGATCCGTTGGGCGTTGTCGATCACGATGTCGTTCTTGCGCCGGAAGGTGTCCACGTCGGCGCCGACGTGCCAGATGTCGGCGAACCGCGCGACCGTCGGCAACGTCTTCTTCTCGCCTCCCCCGCCGATGAAGATCGGAATCTTGCGCAGCGGCGGCGGCACCAGCTTGGGCAGCCGCTTTTCGATGCGCTGCAGGGCCTCTACGAACGCCTCATGTCGCGACGACGCGGTGCCGAACTCGAAGCCGTACTCGGTGTAATCCGGCTTGTACCAGCCGGAGCCAAGCCCGAGAATCAACCGGCCGCCGCTGATGTGATCGACGGTGCGCGCCATGTCGGCCACCAGATCCGGATTGCGGTACCCGGCTCCACCGACCATCAGCCCGATCTCGGCGCGGCTGGTGATCTCGGCCCACGACGCCAGCGCCGTCCAGCTTTCGAAGTTCGACATGGGCGGATGGTCTTCGTCGACAATCGGCCGGCCATCGGCGTCCATGCCGGTGATGTTCGGCACGAGGAAATGGTCGTAGCCCAGCAGGACGTCGACGCCGGCGTCCTCGGCGCGCAGCACGGTGTCGCGCCACGCGGCGTAGCTCGGAGTTCCACCCGGTGGGATCTGAACGGCAATGCGGATGTCGCGAGTCATGCGTCTCCTATCGTCGAGGTACGAATGATCTGACCGGCAGCGCGCACCGGATATTCCCTCCCAGGCGCACTACTGTCGACCGGATGCAACGGATGAACGTCTCGTCCGGTTCGACCTTCGAGGACCAGGTGGGTTACTCGCGGGCGGTGCGGGTCGGCCCGCAGGTCGTGGTCGCCGGCACCACCGCGCCCGGCGAAGACATTTCCGCGCAGACCCGAGAAGTGTTGCGGCGCATCGATGTTGCGCTGCAGGAGGTCGGTGCTTCGCTATCCGACGTGGTACGGACCCGGATGTTTGTCACCGACATCTCGAAGTGGCGCGAGGTCGGCGCCGTGCACGCCGAGGTGTTCGGCGACATCCGCCCGGTCACGACGATGGTCGAGGTCTCCGCGCTGATCTCCCCCGAGTTGCTGGTGGAGATCGAGGTCGACGCCTACGTCGCGCCCTGATCCAACGGCGCGAACCGGCCGTTCGTGTCCGGCCGGTAGGGAGTGACGCTTATCACAGCCGCCGCGGGCAACGGTCCGTACAGATGGGGGAACACCATCGATTCGGGATCGGTCGCGACACCGGGCTCCCACCGGACTTCAGCGGTCAGCCGTGCGGTGTCGATGCGCAGCAACACAAGATCAGTGCGGCCGGCGTAGAGCCGGTTGGCCGGCAGATGTACCTGCTCAGGCGTCGACAGATGCACGAACCCGGTCGCGTCCAGAGAGTCGGGGCGATGCTCGCCGAGATCCTGGGCCACCGCCCAGTCCTCGGCGCTGCACAAGTGGACCAGCACGCGCGGGTACGGAGTCATACCGCCAGCCTGCCGCGCCTGCAACTCGGCGCAATCGTGAGACACGACACACCGGTGAACCGCTGGGGAACAAGGCCGGAACTCAAAACGTCTGAGACAGTAGATGTACGCCAGCTATGGAGGTGCCATGAACGCAACGTTGACCAGTCCCGAACTCACCAGGGCTGACCGCTGCGATCGCTGCGGCGCCGCGGCACGTGTGCGCGCAACGCTTCCGTCAGGCGCCGAGCTGTTGTTCTGCCAGCACCACGCCAACGAGCACGAGGCCAAGCTGGTCGAGCTGGCCGCCGTCATCGAAGTCAGCCCGGTCGAGGCGTAACACCCAACACGCATCCGCCCGGCTGGGCAGGACCGCCCTTCGTCAGGAATGCTGGACTGGTCATGGATGACCAGCCGAAGCGGTTGCCGAAGAAGCCGTCGCGTCACCACATCAGGCACATCGTGCGACGCACGATGTCCAAGAGCTGGGACGACTCGATCTTTTCCGAGTCGGCGCAGGCGGCGTTCTGGTGCGCGTTGTCGCTGCCGCCGCTGCTGCTGGGGATGCTGGGCAGCTTGGCCTACATCGCCCCGCTGTTCGGTCCGGAGACGCTGCCGACGATCGAGAGCCAGATCATCAACACGGCGAACAGCTTCTTCTCCCCCAACGTCGTCAACGAAATCATCACGCCGACGATCCGCGACATCGTCAAGGGCGCCCGCGGCGAGGTGGTGTCGCTGGGCTTTGTGATCTCGCTGTGGGCGGGTTCGTCGGCAATCTCGGCGTTCGTCGACTCGATCACCGAGGCCCACGACCAGACGCCGCTGCGCCACCCGGTGCGCCAGCGGTTCTACGCGCTGGGCCTGTACGTGGTCATGCTGGTGTTCGCGATCGTGTCGGCTCCGCTCATCGCGCTGGGCCCGCTCAAGGTCGCCGATTACCTTCCCGACAGCTGGGACAGCGTGCTGCGCATCGGGTATTACCCGACGTTGTTCGTTGGCCTCGTGGTGGTGGTGAATGTGCTGTACCGGGTCTCGCTGCCCAGACCGTTGCCGTCGCATCGGCTGTTGCTCGGCTCGGTGCTGGCCGCCGTCGTCTTCCTGCTCACCACGCTGGGGTTGCGGGTCTACCTGACGTCGATCACCGCCACCGGCTACACCTACGGCGCGCTGGCCACCCCGATCGCGTTTCTGTTGTTCGCGTTCTTCTTGGGCTTCGCGGTCATGCTGGGCGCCGAGTTGAACGCCGCCATTCAGGAGGAGTGGCCCGCGCCCGTCACGCATGCGCGGCGCCTGCGGTGGTGGCTGGAGGAGAAGGCTGAGTCCCTCAACGGCACCGGAGAGATCCCCGCGCAGCCGGCGGCCGCGACGGCCAAGCGCGACGCCCCTACGTCTTGAGCTTCTCGTAGATTCGCTTGCACTCCGGGCAGACCGGCGAGCCGGGCTTGGCGGCCCGCGTCACCGGGAACACCTCGCCGCACAACGCGACGACGTGGCTGCCCATCACGGCGCTTTCGGCGATCTTGTCCTTCTTGACGTAGTGGAAGTACTTCGGGGTGTCGCTGTCGGTGCCGTCGTCGACCCGTTCGTCGGTGTCGGTGCGCTCGATGGTCTGGGTTCGCATGCCATCAATTGTGCCTTCCGTGAATCCGGCCCGTACAGCAGACGGTGCGAGTGTGGAACAGTGGAGGTTTGACGTCCTCCCCGGACTGACGTCCGAGGATTCCAACTCCGTCCCAGCGACATGTGCGGCAGGAGAGAGTTGAGGTTCACGGTTCGCAGACCGCCCATCGGCGAAGTCTCCCCGTGCAGTCACCGCCCGTCCGGCGGCGATTTTGCGTGCATCGTTCACGTCGGCGTGACACCAGCCGACATTGCAGACTTCGCACCCGAAGACCGCTTGGCTCTTGCGGTTTTCTGGCGCGACGTGCCCACATGCCGCACCGTAACCGCCACCACCGACATCCCCGGCCGCAGCACGCCGGCACCCCCGGGGATAGGCTTATTGTCTGGACTTAAGTCCAGGGTTTCCAGCCGAAGGAGACCTCGATGAAACACGGCCCCGAGCTGAGTTTCGATGACGACGGCCAGCCTGTCCTGATCACCCGCGCCGCGGCACCCTTCGAGGAACAGCATCGCGAACGGGTACGCAAATACCTGACGCTCATGTTCTGGCGCGTTCCCGCGCTGATCCTCGCCGCGGTGGCCTATGGCATCTGGGAGAACGGGCTCATTTCGCTTGCAATCATTGCGATATCGGTGCCGCTGCCGTGGATGGCTGTGCTGATCGCCAACGACCGCCCGCCGCGGCGCGCCGAGGAGCCACGACGGTACCAATCGCGGCGGATACCGCTGTTTCCGACAGCCGAGCGGCCCGCTCTGGAACGTCGAGCACCGTCGTCGCCGCAACCCGATGCCGACGAACCGCCGCGCGACGTTCCCGGTTGAGGAACTTCTGGCTGGTTTCTCAGCACATTCTCAGGTCGATCCCGAATAACCGCAGATCAGAACGTGTGAACCGGCCGCAGCGGCGGGAACTCTTAGGGGCGAGTGGGCGTTGTAGCTCATGACAGTTCGACCCGACCAGGAGGCCGTCATGGCAACTGCCACCACAACCCGCATCGACCACGATCTGGACGCCCAGAGTCCAGCCGCTGATTTGGTGCGCGTGTACCTGAACGGCATTGGCAAAACGGCCTTGCTCAATGCCGCCGACGAGGTCGAACTCGCAAAGCGCATTGAGACCGGGCTTTACGCGCAGCATCTGCTGGCGACACGGAAGCGGTTGGGCGAGAACCGCAAACGCGATCTTGCCGCCGTCGTCCGCGATGGCGAAGCGGCGCGGCGCCATCTGCTGGAGGCCAACCTTCGACTCGTCGTGTCGCTGGCGAAGCGCTACACCGGTCGCGGGATGCCGTTGCTGGACCTGATTCAGGAGGGGAACCTGGGTCTGATCCGTGCAATGGAAAAGTTCGACTACAGCAAGGGATTCAAGTTCTCGACGTATGCCACCTGGTGGATCCGTCAGGCGATCACCCGTGGCATGGCCGATCAGAGCCGCACCATCCGCCTGCCCGTCCACCTGGTCGAGCAGGTCAACAAGCTGGCCCGGATCAAGCGGGAGATGCACCAGAACCTCGGCCGCGAGGCCACCGATGAGGAGCTGGCCGCCGAGTCCGGCATCCCGGTGGACAAGATCACCGACCTGCTGGAGCACAGCCGTGACCCGGTGAGCCTGGACATGCCGGTCGGCAGCGACGAGGAGGCCCCGCTGGGCGACTTCATCGAGGACGCCGAGGCGATGTCGGCCGAGAACGCCGTCATCTCCGAACTGCTGCACACCGATATCCGCCACGTGCTGGCCACGCTCGACGAGCGCGAGCAGCAGGTGATCCGGCTGCGGTTCGGCCTCGACGACGGTCAGCCCCGCACGCTGGACCAGATCGGCAAGCTGTTCGGTCTGTCCCGGGAGCGGGTCCGCCAGATAGAGCGCGAGGTGATGGCGAAGCTCCGCAACGGCGAGCGCGCCGACCGACTGCGCTCATACGCCAGCTAGGACGTTTGCCCTGAATGCCCGCCGGGTCACCGGCGGGCATTCGCATTTGCCGGCGTGGCGTAGCGCCGCAGTTCAGGCGGCGTGACCGGTAGACTCGGGTGCGACGGAGGGCTGTACGAATGAACGATCTTGTCGATACCACCGAGATGTATCTGCGGACGATTTACGACCTCGAGGAAGAGGGCGTCGTTCCGCTGCGGGCGCGCATCGCCGAACGCCTCGAGCAGAGTGGACCCACCGTCAGCCAGACCGTGTCGCGGATGGAACGCGACGGCTTGCTCCATGTCGCCGGCGACCGTCACCTGGAGCTAACCGATAAGGGCCGCGCCCTCGCAATCGCCGTGATGCGCAAGCACCGGCTCGCTGAGCGCCTTCTGGTCGACGTGATCGGGCTGCCCTGGGAGGAAGTCCACGCCGAGGCTTGTCGCTGGGAACACGTGATGAGCGAGGACGTCGAACGCCGCCTGGTTCAGGTCCTCGACAACCCGACCACCTCGCCGTTCGGCAATCCGATTCCTGGCCTGTCCGAACTCGGCGTCGGCGACAGCTTCGAGCGCGCCGACGTCAACCTGGTGCGGCTCACCGAACTGCCGTCCGGCATGCCCGTCGCGGTCGTCGTGCGCCAACTCACCGAGCACGTCCAGGGCGACACCGGGCTGATCGCCAGGCTCAAGGACGCCGGCGTCGTGCCCAATGCACGAGTTACCGTGCAGGCCAACGACAATGGCGGGGTCATGATCGTGATCCCGGGCCACGAGCAGGTCGAGCTGCCGCACCACATGGCGCACGCCGTCAAGGTCGAGAAGGTATAGAGGGCCGCCCGAAGGTAGGACTACCCGCACGTCTGCCGAAGTCCTGCTTCGGCGGTAGCCGCACGCCCAGCTGATCGGCCAACCGGTAACCGGTGACGGCCAGTTCGCGGATCTGCTCGGGTCGCATCCCCGACTGCAGCGCGGTATCGAGCATGCCCGCCATTCGGTGTGTGGGGTCACAGCGCAGCGCAGCCTCCAGCGACACCCCGGCCAGCGGCCCGTCGCCGCGCGCGTACGCCGAGAACGCCAGCAGTACGAGCGCCTCGACCCGCCACGGTTCCGGCAGCGTGCGGGCCAGCACCGCCCACAGCGCCTCGGCGGCATCCGCCGTCTCCCCGACCGCCAACGCGTAGAGCGTGTCGCGCACCCGGGTGTCGACCAGCGACCTCGCCAGCCGGGCCAGCTCGGCATCGGTCAGTGCGGCGCCCTCGGCCACCCGCGCGGCGGCGGCGATCGCGGTTTCGATGTCGCGCCGCGCGGCGGAGTCCGGCCTGTCGTCAGGGTTGCGGCCATCGTGCTTGTCACGACGGACGAGCTTGACCAGCCCGGCGCTGCGGACCGGGTCGACAACCTCGATGACCTCCTGCAGCTCGGAACGCCGGCCGTAGAGCCTGCGTCCGTCCAGGACCGCCGCCATGGCCAGCGGTGATGCGGACGGGTCCTCAATCGTGCCGGTTTTGCCGCAACCGTCCGCGCAGTGCCACCGACCACCAGGGGCTACGCGGTCCACCACATGGGCGGCGAGCAACTCGATGCCCCGCTCGGCGAGCGACGTGGTCAGGATGTCGGCCAGGTGGCGGTAGTCGTCGTTGCACATCCGGCAATGGGCTCCCTCCTCGTCGACCACGACGGCGATCGCCGAATCGGGTTTCGCTGCGGCGGCCACGTCGGCGAGGTGCGCCACCGAATCGGGCAGCTCATCCGAAAGGTCGACGCGCATGACGCATCCCAATTCGCCACGATCAACGGTAACGAGTACGAGGGATTTCTCCGGTACGAACCCGAGCACAGCGGGCAGGGCCGCGATCAGGATGCCGGGCCGACTCAGATGGAAGGGTGATTGCGATGTCGTCATGACCCGAACCTGGCCCCCGGCACCGTCGGCTCGACGCACCACAGGCGTTTATCGGCCTCGCCTGGGGATGAATTCGAGACTGGGGACAGACTTACGGTCCACCGACGCGGCGCACCTTGAGCACCGCATCGGTGAACAGGGTGTCCAGCGACAGGGTGTCGGGCGCAACGTCGTGTGTGCCGGCGTGCGACCAGCTGGCGAGCAGGAGCACGTCGCCGACCCGGGCCGCCAACGTCAACGTTCGGCGTCTCTGCCCCGACGGCTGCTCGATGACTGTCTGCTCGACGGCGTAGGTGTCGTCGGCGTCGACGGGCGGCGGGGCCAACAGCGTCACCGTCACCGAGTACGTGTCCGGACCGCGGACCGACGTGAACGATGGGCAGGCGGCCAGCTGATCGGCCCTGGCGCGCAGCGGCGGTGCGGGACGGGCCACCGCGACGATCAGGCTGCTGGCGTCCCCGTCGTGGCCCTGCACGGCGGCGGTGTCATGGGGCGCCGCCGGCGGCGCGCACTCTGGCGGGGTCACCACGGATCCGTCGGGCACACCGTCGACGTCCTCTAGCACCCGATCCACCGAGGCGCCGTCGAGCACCGCCGCGGGATACCGCTGCGGAAAATGCTCGGGCTCGATCAGCAAGTCCGCCACCGGAATTGGCGCGGCTTCTTCGCCTCCGGGTCTCGCGGGGTGCATCGTCCCGACGATCATCCGGGTGCAGCCGGCGAGCAACGCGGCGGCCACGAGCAGCACGCAGCCCCTAACAGCCGACCCCGACCTGACCATCGGCATCATCGTCTCATCGCCGGGTCGGCCTATCGGTCAGGCGCGCGCGTAAACTCCCGATTTGCCGCCACGGGCAATCAATTCACGCGCTGTTGACTCCGGTCGGCATGCGAGATCGCCGCAACCGGCGTACACCTTGTGCCATGGCTTCTGTGCTGGAGTACGACCTCGTCGTCATCGGATCGGGTCCGGGCGGGCAGAAGGCCGCCATCGCGGCGGCAAAGCTCGGCAAGTCCGTCGCGGTGGTCGAGCGCGGACGGATGCTCGGTGGTGTCTGCGTGAACACCGGCACCATCCCGTCCAAGACACTGCGTGAGGCGGTCGTCTACCTCACCGGCATGAGCCAGCGCGAACTCTACGGCGCCAGCTACCGCGTCAAGGAAAAGATCACTCCGGCCGACCTGCTGGCCCGCACCAGCCACGTGATCAACAAAGAGCAGGACGTGGTCCGGTCGCAGTTGATGCGCAACCGCATCGACCTGATCCAGGGCCACGGCCGCTTCATCGATGCACACACCGTGCTGGTCGAGGAGCCCACCCGCGGTGAGCGCACGACCGTCACAGGCGAGTACATCGTGATCGCCACCGGCACCAAGCCCGCCCGCCCGGCCGGCGTCGAGTTCGACGAAGACCGCGTGCTGGACTCCGACGGGATCCTCGACCTCAAGTCGCTGCCGACATCGATGGTGGTGGTGGGCGCCGGCGTGATCGGCATCGAGTACGCCTCGATGTTCGCCGCCCTGGGCACCAAGGTCACGGTGGTGGAGAAGCGCGACACGATGCTGGACTTCTGCGACCCGGAGATCGTGGAGGCGTTGAAGTTTCACCTGCGCGACCTCGCGGTGACGTTCCGTTTCGGTGAAGAGGTGACGGCCGTCGACGTCGGCGCCGCGGGCACCGTGACCACCTTGGCCAGCGGCAAGCAGATTCCCGCCGAGACGGTGATGTACTCGGCCGGGCGGCAAGGCCAGACCGAACACCTGGACCTGCCCAACGCCGGGCTCGAAACCGACAATCGCGGAAGGATTTTCGTCGACAGCCAGTTCCAGACCAAGGTCGACCACATCTACGCCGTCGGCGACGTGATCGGATTCCCGGCGCTGGCCGCCACGTCGATGGATCAGGGCCGGCTGGCTGCCTACCACGCGTTCGGCGAGCCGGCGAAGGGCATGACCGACCTGCAGCCCATCGGCATCTACTCCATCCCCGAGGTGTCCTACGTCGGTGCCACCGAGGTCGAGCTGACGAAGAACTCGATCCCGTACGAGGTCGGGGTGTCGCGGTACCGGGAGCTGGCCCGCGGCCAGATCGCAGGCGACTCCTACGGCATGCTCAAGCTCCTGGTGTCCACCGACGACCTGAAGCTGTTGGGCGCGCACATCTTCGGTACGAGCGCAACGGAGATGGTGCACATCGGGCAAGCCGTGATGGGTTGCGACGGCACCGTCGAGTACCTCGTCGACGCGGTGTTCAACTACCCGACCTTCTCGGAGGCCTACAAGGTCGCCGCGCTGGACGTGATGAACAAGCTGCGTGCGCTGAGCCAGTTCCGCGGTTAATCGCAGCCGTCGTCGAACACCGTCGGCGCTGCGTCCGCCGGACCGCCGGCCTCGGCGCGGGTGAGCAGACCTGTGATCGCGTCGTCGAATGGCGGTGAGTAGGAGCTTTCGTCGTGACAGCCGCCGCCGTCGAGGCCGCCGACCAGACCCGTGACCGTCGACCCTGCGACCCACGGCGCACCGGACAGCCCGTCGACCACACCCCCGCACGGCAGCGACGGAAAGCCTTGCGTCGCTTGGGCGGTGGCTGCCCGGCAGCCGACCGGGCCGCCGCCGTCACCCATCGGATACCCAGTGACGACGACGACCGTCCCCGGTTTCGGGGCGGGCCCCAGCAACAGGCCGCCGCCGGTCTGGGCCTTGATCGTGCCGCCGGCGTCACGGCTGACCCGCGCGATGGCGAAGTCAGCCATCGGGTCCTGGTTCTGCACCCAGCGGGGATCCAGGTACACCGCGTCGATGTGCCAGGAATTCTCGGGCGCAGCCTCGTTGTTGAAACCGGCGACGAAGGTGGCGTCGACGCCGTCGGCCATGCAGTGCGCGGCGGTCAGGATCAGGTCTCCGCCGGCCGAGTCGAGCACCGCACCGCTGCACGTGTGCAATGACGCACCGCCTCCGAACACCGCCCCGACCTTCGGGTCGGGCGGCACCGGCCGCGCGGTGGCCGGTGTCGGCGTCGGCGCGGGCGCGGCCATGCTGAGATGGTGCTCCGCCGGGCTGGGACGGCCGCACGACGCCGACGCGAGCAGTACGGTCACCAGGACCAGCCAGCGGGACGTCCGTGCGTACATGCCCACTGATCTTGCCGGACGGGGCTGTGGACACCGTTGGGCAAACATCGCCGGACGGGGCCGCACTGGCATCCGCTGCAACATGCGCGACACTGGTATCACGAGGAGGCGAGGCAGAAATGGCTGACGACCCAGGTAGCCCAGACCAGCACTACCAGCCCGACCAGACCGGGATGTACGAGTTGGAGTTCCCGGCGCCGCAGTTGTCGTCCCAGGACGGCCGCGGACCGGTGTTGATCCATGCCCTCGAGGGCTTCTCGGACGCCGGTCACGCGATCCGGCTGGCCGCCGAGCACCTCAAGAACACGCTCGACACCGAGCTGGTGGCGTCGTTCGCCATCGACGAACTGCTGGACTACCGGTCCCGGCGCCCGTTGATGACCTTCAAGACCGACCACTTCACCCACTACGAGGATCCCGAGCTCAACCTGTACGCCCTGCACGACAGCGTCGGGACACCGTTCCTGCTGCTCGCCGGGATGGAGCCGGACCTGCGCTGGGAGCGGTTCATCACCGCGGTGCGGCTGCTGGCGGAGCGGCTCGGCGTGCGACGGGTGATCGGGCTGGGCACGATTCCGATGGCCGTGCCGCACACCCGCCCAATCACGTTGACAGCGCACGCGAACGACAAGGAGCTCATCGCCGATCACCAGCCATGGGTCGGTGAAGTGCAGGTGCCCGGCAGCGTGTCGAATCTGCTGGAGTTCCGGATGGCCCAGCACGGCCACGAAGTCGTCGGCTTCACCGTGCACGTCCCGCACTACCTGGCCCAGACCGACTATCCCGGTGCCGCCGAGGCGCTGCTGGCCGAGGTCGCCAAAAGCGCCTCGCTGCAGATTCCGTTGGCCGCGTTGACCGAAGCGGGCGCCGAGGTGCACGACAAAATCAACGAACAGGTCGCCGCGAGCACCGAGGTCGCTCAAGTGGTGGAGGCGCTGGAGCGCCAGTACGATGCGTTCGTTGCCGCTCAGGAAAACCGGTCGCTCCTGGCACGCGATGAGGATCTGCCCAGCGGGGATGAACTCGGTGCCGAGTTCGAACGATTTCTCGCACAGCGTGACAAGTTCAAGGACGGCTTCAAAGACGACCCGGACAACAAGTAACCATCGGCCCGACAACGAAGTTGGCGAAATGAACCGGATCCATGGCTAAAGGCAAACCCAACCTGCGCCCCGTGCGGGAACTGACGCCGACGCTTGCGTACCGGACCATCCACGGGTACCGGCGCGCGTACCGGGTAGCCGGCTCGGGCCCGGCGATTCTGCTGATTCACGGCATCGGCGACAACTCCACCACATGGAGCACCGTTCAGAGCAAGCTTGCCCAGCGCTTCACCGTCATCGCCCCCGATCTGTTGGGCCATGGCAAGTCCGACAAACCGCGCGCCGACTATTCGGTGGCCGCATACGCCAACGGCATGCGGGATCTGCTGAGCGTGCTCGAGATCGACCGCGTCACGGTGGTGGGCCACTCGCTGGGCGGCGGGGTGGCGATGCAGTTCGCCTACCAGTTCCCACAGTTGGTCGAGCGGCTGATCCTCGTCGGGGCCGGCGGCGTGACCAAGGACGTCAACATCGCCTTGCGGTGGGCATCGCTGCCGATACTGGGCAGTGAGGCGCTCGCCCTGCTGCGGGTGCCGCTGGTGATTCCGGCGGTGCAGGTGATGGGCCGCATCGCGGGCGCGGTATTCGGGTCGACGGGTCTGGGCCGCGATCTGCCCGACGTGCTGCGGATCTTGGCGGACCTGCCCGAGCCGACGGCGTCGTCAGCCTTCGCCCGAACACTGCGCGCGGTGGTCGACTGGCGCGGCCAGGTCGTCACCATGCTGGACCGATGTTATTTGACGCAATCGGTTCCGGTGCAATTGATTTGGGGCAGCCGGGATTCGGTGATACCGGTCAGCCACGCCCGCATGGCACACGCCGCGATGCCCGGATCGGAGTTGGAGATCTTCGACGGCTCCGGACATTTCCCATTCCATGACGACCCAGACCGTTTCGTCGAGGTCGTGCAGCGCTTCATCGATGCAACCGAGCCCGCCGTGTACGACCCGGAATACCTGCGCGGCCTGCTGCGCGCCGGCATCAGCGAGGGCGCCATCTCGGGGTCGGTCGACACCCGGGTCGCGGTGCTCGACGCGATGGGCACCGACGAACGCAGCGCCACCTGACCGACGGCCGCGCCGACGCCGGCCACGGACGAAGTAGCATCGGCGCATGGCCATCGACGTGACAGTGCTGCGCGTTTTCACCGACCCTGACGGCAACTATGGGAATCCCCTCGGCGTAGTGGACGCCAGTACGGTGGAGCCCCGAGACCGGCAACGGATAGCCACCCAATTGGGTTACAGCGAAACGATATTCATCGACCTGCCGGAGCGGGGCGCCAGTACGGCACACGCTCGCATCTACACACCGGCCACCGAGCTGCCGTTCGCGGGACATCCGACGGTTGGCGCGTCGTGGTGGCTGCGTGAGATCGGCACACCCATCCACACGCTGCAGGTACCCGCGGGCATCGTTCAGGTCGCCTACGAGGACGATCTGACCGCGGTCAGCGCCCGCTCGGAGTGGGCGCCGGAGTTTGCGATCTACGACCTGGCGTCGACCGATGAGCTGTTCGAGGCCGACCCGGACGACTATCCCGACGACATTCAGAACTACCTGTGGACCTGGACCGACAAAGAGCAGGGTGTGCTGCGCTCGCGCATGTTCGCGGCGAACCTCGGCGTGCCGGAGGACGAAGCCACCGGTGCCGCGGCCGTGCGGATCACCGACTATCTCAGCCGGGATTTGACGATCGTGCAGGGCAAGGGATCGATGATCCACACGCAGTGGAGCCCCGAGGGCTGGGTCCGGATCGCGGGGCGAGTCGTCAGCGACGGCACGAAGCAGATCGACTGAGTTCTACGCGGCTTTGCACGGTCAGCTCTGGGCCGGCTGTGGGGCCTTGCGGTGCGCCCGCAGCGCCTCGATCTCCCGCTCGAAATCCTCCGCCGACGAGAACGACCGGTAGACGGACGCGAACCGCAAGTAGGCGACCTCGTCCAGCTCGCGCAGCGGACCCAGGATGGCCAGCCCCACCTCATGGCTGGGAACCTCGGGTGAACCCGTGGCCCGGACGGTGTCTTCCACCTGCTGGGCGAGCAGATTCAGCGCATCGTCGTCGACCTGCCTGCCCTGGCACGCCCGGCGCACGCCCCTGACGACCTTCTCCCTGCTGAACGGCTCGGTGACGCCGCTGCGCTTGACGACGGCCAGCACCGCCGTCTCAACGGTGGTGAATCGGCGCCCGCATTCGGGACATGACCTGCGACGCCGGATCGCCTGACCTTCGTCGGTTTCGCGAGAGTCGACCACCCGGGAATCAGGGTTGCGGCAGAACGGACAGTGCATCACCGCTCCTTCACCGCGACGACCAACAGCTACCTCGAACGTCTCCGAGCGTACCTGCGCGCCGTCCGGGCAGCCCAGCTCCGGGGCGATTGCGGCGCGTGAGGCCGAGCTACCCACCAGGGGTGCTGTGCCGCAAACTCTTTCACCTCCCACGGCACGCTGTCAGCCGATGGGAGCGATGAGCGTCTGACCGGCGTCCACCGCCACGGACTCGAGCTGGTTGAGTTCGCGGATGCGCTCCACGACCTGTCCGACCGGCGCATCGGGCGCCACCCGCGCAGCCACGTGCTGCAGCGTCTCGCCCGTCTGGACCTGAACGACCGCCAGCCGGTCCGGCGCGGTAGCGGCGCCGCCGGTCACCCCGCCCACCTGGGCCACCAGGCCGAGCCACACGGTGATCGCCGCGGCGGTGATGGCGAGAAGCACCGTCGTCACCGGCGTGATCGGACGCCGACGATGCGAAGCCCGCGACATCAGCACACCGGTACCGCGGTGGCGCATGGGCGCGCCGGCAGGACGGGCAGATCGTGGTCGCCGTCGCGCGTCGACAGGCCGGAATCCGGGCCTGACCACGGGCTTGTTCATCGCTGCTGCCTGATGGTCCCGGGTATCGATAATCGTCATTGCCCCACCTTTCGCGCCGCTGCCTTCGCTCTTGTGTTCGAACCATACTCGATCACCTGTTCGATTTATAGAACATGTGATCGAACTGTTGCCAAACGATAGGGCACCCCACCGACAAATTTCTGCCACCGCCCGAGTCTCGGCAGGTGAAGGCGACACGCGTCGAACACATGTTTGATTATTGCCCTGCTGGCGACTACATTCGGCGCCATGAGCAGACGACGAGCACGAGGCGGGTCTCACCGAGCGTCAGCGCACCATCCTCGAGGTCATTCGCGCCTCGGTCACCTCTCGCGGCTATCCCCCGAGCATCCGGGAGATCGGCGATGCGGTCGGCCTGACGTCGACCTCGTCGGTGGCCCATCAGCTGCGCACACTGGAGCGCAAGGGCTATCTGCGGCGCGACGCCAACCGGCCGCGCGCGGTCGATGTGCGTAGCCCCGACGAAATGGCGCCCATCGTCGCCACCGACGTCGCCGGGTCCGACGCACTACCCGAGCCGACGTTCGTGCCGGTGCTGGGCCGCATCGCGGCCGGCGGGCCGATCCTGGCCGAGGAGGCCGTCGAGGACGTCTTCCCGCTGCCGAAAGAGCTTGTCGGCGAGGGCTCGCTGTTCCTGCTCAAGGTGGTCGGCGACTCGATGGTGGACGCCGCCATCTGCGACGGCGACTGGGTGGTCGTGCGTCAGCAGAACGTCGCCGACAACGGGGACATCGTCGCGGCGATGATCGACGGCGAAGCGACCGTCAAGACGTTCAAGCGCAGCCGCGGTCAGGTGTGGCTGATGCCGCACAACCCGGCGTTCGACCCCATTCCGGGTAACGAAGCCGCGGTGCTCGGCAAGGTCGTCACCGTCATCCGAAAGATCTAAGAGTTGACCTGTAATGGGTCATGCAGCGCCAATCAGCTTGGGGGCTGGTTGTTTTCGGCTGGTCCCGCGACGTCCAGGCTGTGGGCTTGGGCTGTTCGGGGGTGAGCCGAGTGCTGCTTGTTCAGCAGAGGCCACCGGCTGGTGGCTGCCGGTCCTCGCCGATCCCCCATCAGGTGATGGCTAGTGGCTGGTGCCGGTTGACTGAACCCTCCCACTCTTGCTCTGGGAGGCCAGCCACGCCCGTACGGCGTGGGCAAGTCGGTAGTCGACCCGCGCGGTGCGCGGATCATCGGGATCGGCGAGTTCGACGCAGGCCGCCAACATCGCTGAGGTGATGTCACGATCGGCGCGCAGCCCGCATTCCTGGCAGTGGTGGGTGCGCTGGTCCAGGGTTTTGGGCACCCGAACCCCGCACAGGCAATGCTGGGACAGCGCGGTGCAGCGGGTGCCCGCCCGATACAGCGTGCCGCCGGTGGCAGCGCATTCGCGCTTGAGGGCGGCCAACAGCATACCGGGGCTGAACAACGCAATCCTCTTGCCCCACAACCGGGCCCAGGTGGAGATGCGGCAGTCCTCCCACAGTGATGGTGTTGCCGTGGGCGGCCACGATCCGCGCCGCGACCTCGCGCGCGCGGGCCTGTTTGGCCTGACCAGCGCGACGGGACTGGGCGCGGTCATCGGCGCGGATGCGGTGATAACGACGCGACAGCGTGTCGTGGCGGTAGCCGCGCAACGGCACCCCATCGGCGCGGGCCGCCCGCGGCCCGCCCGGGTTGATGATCTGGCGGGCCGCCAACCCTTTGCCGGCGCGGCGCGCCGCGCGCTTGTGCTGGCGCTGCGACGGGCCGTACTGCTCAGCGTTGGTGTTGCGCCGCGAACCGATCCAATGCACGCTGCCGCGCTCTGGCCCTTTGCGCGCCGCACCTGCGCCGCGCGTCTGTTGTTCCTCGGTGCAGCAGATCTGGTCGACGGTCAGCTGCTCTGGCTGCCCGTCGGGAAACGACGCCAGCGCCAGGTTCGACACGTTGGCATCCACCCCGGCCCGCCGACCATCGGGGATCTGCGTGCGCCGCGCCTGGGTGCTCGCCGATTGATATCCGCATTGGTGGGTCAACAGATGCGCGTAATACCGCCACCCGCCGGGTGCTTTGTGGTCGCGCACGCGTACCAGGTCGATCTTGTGCCACACCTGCGGATCGGCCAGAAAATGGGCCAGGTGCGCCCACTGACCCGCGCCTTGGGGTAGCCGCACCGGCAACACCAGATCGCCGGCGGGCATGCCGGTGAACACCACCGCCAATGCAGCGTCGTGATCGGCCCACGAGCCGCTGGCTGGGCGCGTCGGCACCGGCAACCGGGCGGGCTGGGCCAGCACCGAGGTGCCCGCCGACCCGGCGGCCGCCGCGGTGCCGGTGCTGATCTCGGCGGGCAGCTGCGGATGCCGATAGGCCCCGAGATGCCCATCCAACGTGCCGACCATCCGGTAGGTCTCCCACACCGGCTTGGGTTTGGTGTGCGAGCGTGCCCGCCCGGGGATGCGGGTGAAGTCCCACCACGACCCGACCCGCGGCGAGCCGTGCCGGCGCCCCGAAGCGTCGGCGAATAGGTGCCGGTCGATCGTTTCCCACACCTCATCGGCGAGATGCAGCCCGATGGCTTTGGTCAGGTGATCACGCATCCAGCCGCTGGCCTCAATATGGTTCTTGGCCGCGGCCTCGATCCCCCTGCGGGTCAACCCCAGCCGCTCGGCCACCGCCTTCGGATCCCGAGCCCGCTCATGACGGGCCGCCCAATACGCCCGACACCGTGCGGCCGCGTCGCGCTGCAGCGCCCGGCGCAACCGAAACACCGCCTCCCACTGCCGCTCCAGCCGCCGGCGCATCTGGCTATCGGATACATCGAGCTCGAGGCGGATTACCGACATTGGGCCGTCGTATCTGAAATTCGGGGCCTTCGACTTACCGCGGCGCCGCGGCACCCCCACATCACCGCTGGTGGCGGCGATGTGGGAGGGCGTGGCTGCCATTGGGCCATGAAACCATCACCCACCGACATCACGCCGCGCCCCACCGACGGCGTAACCTGCTGCCGCTCACCGGACTAACCCGCGCCCCCAGATCGACATCGTGGGCACCCGGGCCACCAGCGACGCCCGCCCACACCCGCGACGGCCCGGGGCCCTGCCCGTGCCGGCCAGGGCGCTGGGTGGTGCTGATCCATCCGCGCACCAACCTCACCACCCTGGAGCGCTCGCCGCGCTGTTTCACACCAGCCACGGCATCAACCACAGCCTCCAGATCATCGCCGGACACTGGAACTCAAAACCCACAAGCAATTACGGGTCAACTCTTAGTCGCCGCTGACGAAACCGTTGGTGCGGGCGAATTCCTCGCTGGCGAACCATATTTCGGCTTGCGCGTCGTCGTAGCTCGCACTGCCGGGCGCCCAGTAAAGCCCCGACTTGGTGTCCGCCTTGACCGGATAACCCTCCGGCGCTTGGTTGGGATCGTCGAGCGGCAGACGCAGTGCGGTGCGCGACGGCTCGGGTTCGTCGATCACGATGCGGGCGTGGCGCCCGGTGTCGGTCAGCGGATCCCGTTCGACGGCGGTCGGCACGCGAGTGGGTGCCGTATCGATCGCGTCCTGATCCTCCTGCTCCTCCGGCGGCTGGGCGGGCGCCGCGACGGGCTGCGCCTCGGTCGTTTGGTCGGTGTGCTCGGGCGAGCCCCACACGTTCACCGGCGCCGACGGATAAGACCGCTGGCCCTCAGATGACGACGACAGCGACCCCAGCCCCTCACCCGAGTACCGATCGGTGAACAACCCGACCGCGTGATCGTCGTCGGAACGGTCTTCCTGTGCCGGCGCGCCGCTGTAGGCGGGGATGTCGGGTCCCGGTCCGCCGACATCCGACCGCTCGTCGTCACCGCCGCCGCGACGACTCCTCAGCGCGGCGAAGGCCACCAGCCCGACCAGGATGAGCACCGGAATCAGGGCGAGCAACCACCACCAGTTCCACTCAAAACCCGTGCCGCCGTTGGTGTCCGATGCCTGCGGGCTGCTCGGCGCCTTGGGGGCTTGGTAGCCGGGGACCTGCAGTCCCGACAGCTGCGACGCCAGATTAGGCGGCTCGGTGGTGAACTTGTTGGTCGAGGAGTCCCACGACACGACGCCGCCGCTGAACCGCTGCGTGACGACGTTGTCGTTCTCGGTCTGATCGGCCATCGGAGCGCCGAGATCACCCTTTGCCCCGCCGAGCTTCTCCCACGCGGCGTTCATGGCGCCGCGCACGATGACCGCGCCGTAATCGGGCGTCCAGAAGATGACCGGCTTGTCGTCGGCGGCAAAGGTGCTGACCCGGCTGGACGGTGCCAGGCCGCCGTCGACCTCATCGCTGGTCGGGAACCCCAGGTCACCCTCCGGGCCACCGACGCTTTCGTACTTGGCCAGCACCTGACCGGTGACGACGTTCGCGCCCGTCTTGGGGCTGTAGAAGATCTTGCCGCCGGCGAAGTTCTGGCCGAGCCCGTCCCCTCCGATCGGGTACGGCCGACCTTCGGCGGCGCCGAGCGGGCCCAGCGTTCCCCCGGCGGCACGCCTGGCCGCGTTGATCGCGGACGTGGGGTCGTCGGGGATCTCGAGGTCTGCCAGTTGCCCGGCCAGCTCGGGCGGCACGGTGGTGAAGGTCTTGGCCTTCGCGTCGTAGGTGATCTCGCCGCCGGTGAACTTCTGGGTGACGACGTCGCCGCGGTAAGCCTCGTCCTCAGCGGGCACTCCTAGCTGGCCCGCCGAGCCGCCCAGCTTGTCCCACGCCGCGTTGATGGGGCCGCGCACCACCCGGGCACCGGTATCGGGCGTCCAGAAGATGACCGGCTTATCCGCCGCGCTGAATGTCGTGTTGCGGCTGCCAGGGGCGCGGCCGGCACCCTCGTCGATGGTGGGGAAACCGAGGTCGCTATCGGCGGGCCCGCCGAGCGACTCGTACTTCTCCAGGATCGCGCCGGTCATGACGTGGGCGCCGGTGGCCGGGGTGAAGAAGGCCTTGCCGCCGGCGAAGTTCTGCCCGAATCCCTCCCCGACGGGGTAGACGCCGCCGTCCTTGGGGCCGAGGGGTCCGGCGGCGCCGCCGTTGGCGTCCCATGCCGCGGTGAGGGCCGCGTCGGCCTCCGGGGTGGCCGCCGCGACGGGCGCGAAGAGCACGAGGGCCGCGGCCGCCAATAGGCATACGGCCACGCGACCAATCACCGTATTGCGCAGGATCCCCTGCCCGCTCATTAACCCTCCCGGCCGTCGGCGGAAATTCCATGAAAAGTATCGCGTCCGTCGACTGTGCGTCAGCAGAGTGCGATACCCAAGAACCATTGCCGATTCTTGAGTGAAAATACGCGGTGACGCGCCGATAGCCGCGTTTAACTGCAATGACGCCGTTAAACATCCAGGCTGCGGCCAATTTATCTCCTCGGTGATGCCGCCACAAATGGTCTGCTTCTCGGTGCAATGCCATTTCGCCGTCGCGGCCTGCTCGGCGGTCAGCGAGACTGGTCGCCCTTAGACTTTCGGCCATGGCTTCTGCCCACAGTCGCCCGACGAGCGGTTCCGGAGCCGTAACGAGCCTCACACATTGGGGCGCATTCACCGCGGCCATCGAATCCGGGGACATCGCGTCGGTGACACCGCTCGCGGGCGACACCGACCCGTCGCCGCTGCTGGGTAATCTGCCCGGCTCGATCCGGCATCGCTCCCGGATCGCCACCCCGGCCGTCCGGCGCGGCTGGCTGCGCGAGGGGCCGGGCGCCGACATCGCTGCGGGGCGCCGACGAGTTCGTCGCCGTCTCGTGGGACGAACTCACCGAGCTGCTGGCCGGCGAGCTGCGCCGAGTCGTCGACACCCACGGCAACGAGGCGATCTACGGCGGCTCATACGGCTGGGCCAGCGCCGGCCGGTTCCATCATGCGCAGAGCCAGGTGCACCGGTTCCTCAAACTCCTTGGCGGATATACCTTTTCACGGCACTCCTACAGCCTCGGCGCCACCGGGGTGATCATGCCGCGGGTGGTCGGCACCCACGACGACCTGTTCAAGCGGTCCACCGACTGGGAAGTCATCGTCGAGCACACCGATCTGCTGGTGTGCTTCGGCGGGCTGGCGCGCAAGAACACGGCCTCAACCACGGCGGCACGACGGCACATCCGGCGCGCGACGCCTTGCGCCGCTTCCGCGATCGCGGCGGCCGGATCGTGTCGTTCTCGCCACTGCGTGACGACGTCGACGGCGACTGCGAATGGCATGCACCGATACCGGGCACCGACGTGACGATCATGCTGGCGCTCGCCCATGTTCTTGCCGCCGAGTCGCTGGCGGATCGAGACTTCCTGAGCACCTACTGCACGGGCTATGAACGCTTCGAGCGGTATCTGCTCGGGCTTGACGACGGCGTGCCGAAGTCACCGCAGTGGGCGGCGCCGATCTGCGGGCTGCCGGCCGACGAACTGACGGCATTGGCCCGGCGCATGGCCGCCGGGCGCACGATCGTCACCGTCAGCTGGTCGCTGCAGCGGACCCGTCACGGCGAACAAGCACCGTGGATGGGCTTGACGCTGGCGGCCATGCTGGGCCAAATCGGCGTTCCCGGAGGCGGTTTCGGGCATGGTTACGGGTCGATGAACGAGCCGGGGCTGCCGCCGCTGCGCTTCGGCCTCCCGTAAGCTGCCGCAGGGCCCCAATCCGGTGCAGACCTTCATCCCCGTCGCCGCGATCAGCGACATGCTGCTGCACCCCGGGAGCCGTTCGACTACAACGGGCGACGGCTGACCTATCCCGACATCAAACTGGTGTACTGGGCCGGCGGTAACCCGTTCCATCACCACCAGAACATTCCGCGGCTGCGGCGCGCGCTGGGCCGCGCCGACACGATCGTGGTGCACGACCCGTACTGGACTGCGATGGCCAAGCACGCCGACATCGTGGTCCCGTCGACCACCCCATTCGAACGCGATGACTACTCCGGATCACGCAACGACCCGCTGCTGATGGCCATGCCGAAAATGGCCGAGCCGTACGCGCAATCCCGTGACGACTACACGACGTTCGCCGCGCTGGCCGAGGCGCTCGGCTTCGGCGAACAGTTCACCGAAGGCCGCACCGCGCGGCAGTGGCTGGCGCACCTGTACGACAAGTGGGCCGCCGGACTGGATTTCGCGGTGCCGGAGTTCGACGACTTCTGGGCGCAGGGCCGCCTGCGGCTGCCCACCGAGAACGGGCTGACGCTGCTGGCCGACTTCCGGGCCGACCCGCAGCCCCATCGGCTGGCCACTCCGAGCGGTCGCATCGAGATCTTCTCAGCCGACATCGACCGCTTCGGCTACGACGACTGCGCCGGGCACCCGAAGTGGTACGAACCTTCGGAATGGCTCGGCGGACAGCGGGCCGCGAGCTTTCCCCTGCACCTGCTGGCCAACCAGCCCGCCTCCCGGCTGCACGGTCAGCTGGACGGCGGCGCCACCAGCCAGGCATCCAAAGTGCAAGGGCGCGAACCGATCCGGATGCATCCGGCCGACGCCGCGGCGCGCGGACTGGCTGACGGCGACGTGGTTCGGGTGTTCAACGACCGCGGCGCATGCCTGGCCGGCGTGGTGATCGACGACCGGCTGCGCCCCGACGTGGTGCAGTTGGCGACGGGTGCGTGGTTCGACCCGGACGATCCGTCCGACCCCGATGCCATGTGCGTGCACGGCAACCCCAACGTGCTGACCGACGACGTCGGAACCTCGTCACTGGCCGGGGCAGCACCGGAGCCCACGTGCTGGTCGAAGTCGAGAAGTTCACCGGGCCGCTGCCACCAGTGCGGGCCCACGAGCCGCCTGCGATCCGACCGCACCGGTAAAGCCCGATATGGACACCGCATTCGCGTGGCTTGCGGTGGCGCTGTTCATCGTGTTCTTGGCCGTCGACGCGCTCGCGCGGGGCTACCTGCACTGGCGCTCGACCGGCTCGACTGGGACCCCGCGACGCGACTCGGGTTTGAAACCAACGGATTTCATGGGCGGCGCCATGGCGTTCGCCGGCATGACCGCAACGGTTGCCGGCACGGTCTTTGCCGCCACGGGCAGGCTGAACGCGGTGCGCTACCTCGACTTCACTGCGGTGCGAGTCGCCGGAACGGCGTTGGCCGTCATCGGCATTGGCGCGGTCTGGGTCGCGCAATCCGGCATGGGTGCGTCATGGCGGGCCACAGTCGACTACACCGAGCGACCCGACTTGGTCACCACCGGCCTGTTCGGTGTGATCCGCAATCCGATCTTCACGTTGATCATCGTCGCTACCGCGGGTCTGGCGTTGATGGCGCCTAACGCCGTCGCCCTGGCCGGCGTCGTCGGTGTGGCCCTCGGCATTTATATCCACGTCCGCCATGTCGAAGAGCCGTATCTGCTCTGGGCACATGGCGACTCGTATCGGGAGTACGCGGCCAGGGTGGGCCGCTTCGTTCCTGGCATCGGCCGGCGCCGTGACTAATCGGACGACAACAGCGGCCCAGCGGGCCGAGATCGATGTTGAGGTCCTCCGGCGTCAGGTCGAAATGCTCACGCAGTTCGGCCATCTTCTCTTCCAGCAGCATCAACGTCGTTCCGATTCGCTCGACCTGCTCGTCCGTCAAGTCGCCGCGGTCGACTCGCCGAATCGCCTGCCGCTCCATGAGTTGGCGTAGAAGCTCGACCAACGTCAATACGAGGCTTACCAATCCCTTCTCCACCGTGGCGGGATCCGAATTGATGCGCTGACGGGGCTGCGGCAGGTCGACGCGCTCGCCGTTGTGTTCAGCTGGCGTCACTGGTACCCCTCCTCCTCGACAGGCAACAGCGACCCGACGGACGAGATCAAGGTCCGCAGCGAGATCACGACCATGTCCACGTCGGCGATCGACAACACCATGTCACCGCTGATGACCACGCCGCCGGCCAGCACCCGATCCAGCAGATCGACGAGGGCAATCCGTCGGTCCCTTTCCGCAGGAAGTACTTCTTCCGTCATTGCGCGACCAGATCCCCCGCAAACGAATACGGCGGCCATGGGCCGGTGATTTCGAGCGTGATTCTGCGCCGTTGACCCAGTCGAGGGCGGCAACGGTCTCCCGGAATAGACTCAACGACATCCTCGTCCACCAGATACGTGCCGTTCAGTACGGTCCACTCGTCCCTGCCGGACAGGGCCCTGTCGGTGGCCGGTTTACGCTTGCCGTCCACGGCGTGCCGCATCAGCGCAGTGTGGATGCGGTCGGCCTCTTGCGACGCAACCCGAAATGCCTCCTCCTGCGAGGCAAGTTCACGTCGACGACGCAGCAGGTACGCCGTTCCCGACCTCGAGTTTCCATCGACCGGATCATCCTGCGCCGCCAGGCCCTTCGGGTCGGCGTAAGCCTTAACTCCCAGTTCCTCTCGGCCCGCTACCCGGCGCAGCGCGTGATTGAAATCGCCATGCCTACTCTTCAAGAGCTGTTCTACTCGCCGGTTGTCGACGTACACGGTCGCCATTCGCACGGGAATCACCGGTCCGGATCGGGCGATCGCGGTGATGACCGCATCGTGTGCGCGCGCCTTCGCCGCAACCCAGTCGAGGTCCTCGAGGTTGCGGCGCAACGCATCCTGTCCGAACTCATGGAGGTTGACAGTGCCGACGGCGGCGGCAAGGTCCTCTGCCGTAACGGTCCTTACCGGCTCGTCGGCGACACCCCGCAGGCCGGCTAGGCGATCGTCGGCCGAATCGTCGCCCAGGATCGCATAGAGCCAGAGCCCGTCGCCCTCAACGGTCATCCTCGTACTCCGCGTGCCGTGCCTGCACCGCGCGACGTTCGCCATCACCCGACTCGAGTTGTTGGATCCGTTCCCGCAACCGCTCGTTCTCGATTTGCAGCTTCGAGCTCTTGCCCGTCAGCCACGGGTCGTGCTCCCACCAGTCGATACCGACCTGTTTGGCGGTGTCCAGCGAGGCGACGACAAGCCGAAGCTTGATGGTGAGGAGCTCGATATCGAGCAGATTGACTTGAATGTCACCAGCGATCACGATGCCCTTGTCGAGCACGCGTTCCAGGATGTCCCCGAGGTTCGACGGCTGCGGGCCAGCGACGCCACCGCCGGACCCGCTAGGTACGAGGCTGCTGTCCCCGACCGTCACCTCGGACTCACCCCCATTTGACGACGGCCCGTCTGCCCGCGCATGTATCGACGAATTCTGTGGAACGCCAACATCTCCCCGTCGGAATCGAGCTCGACCTCATACACCGCGAGGATGTCCGCCGATGACGGGATTCGTCGTTCCTCGATGACTTCGAACCTCGACCACCCATCCGTCGTCATCGGTGGGCTCCACTGACGTCATCGCGACCGGCTCGCGTCCGGACATCTCGGTGATGAACTCGCGAGCGCATGTCGGCCGCTTCTCGTGCGGACATCGGGGGTAGTGGCTTCGTCAGCGTCGCGATCGTCACCCGATCGCTCACGCGTGCGTTGTGCCATTGTCCTCATCCGTCCTTCGGCGGTGCCTTCCTAGCGACCCGGGGCGTGATCCGCGCTTGGAGAATCTCGTCCTGCGCCTCGTGTTCCTCTTCCGGGGAAATCTCGCCGCGCTCGCGTGCTTCCTCGAGAACCTCGAGCTGTCTGCGTGTTGTGGCTGGATCGTTAAGTTCTTGGTCGACACGACGCTGAATGACTTCAGCGAGTGCCACCACCCCCCGGACGGGGGCGAGCGGCGCCAGCAAAACCGCGGACAGGATTCCCATCGTCACGCCTTTCCGGCACCGGTTACGACGAAGTCGTACGCCGCCACTGGGCCGAGCAGCCGCAATTGGACCCTGTCTCCCCAGTTTTCGGCGAGCTTCTCGATCGTCGCCTCCAGGTCGCCTTGGCGATCCACCTCGGCAAGGAGTGCCACGTGGACGGCGTCCAATTCATGCGTCGGCGGTCGGATGTTGACATGAAGGGCAAGGTCACCGATCTCGTCGACGACTATCTTGGTGTCCGCATCGCGTTTGGTCTCGATGGCCTTTGTGACGAGCTCGCCGAGGGCCATCCGCGCGTTCCGCGAAGCGTCTTCGGACTTGTCACGGATCTCCTCACGCAACCCGCGCGCCTGATCGCTCTCCGAGAGCACCTCGGAGAGGATCGCCTTCTCGTCATAGCGCCCCTTGACGATGTATTCGGCATGTCCTTCGAGTTCGCCTAGCGCGCTGACGAATTCGTCGTGGTGCTCCCGTAGCAGTTCCGAGGACACCGCCTCGGCGTCGGTCAGCACCGCGCCGAACCGTAGTGGCAGCACAGGTGCGACACTGGCCGTGCCGTCCAGCAGACGCGCATGGGCTTGCAGATCCTCGGGCTTGCCCAGTGGCCTGTCGATGGGGACGACACTCACCAGTGCAGCAATCTCGCCTTCCCGAATCAACTCCACTTTCGCCGGCGGGTCCCCGATCCCTTCGGCGTCCTTTTCCACCTGGACGTCGCCGGGAACGATTCCGTAGACGTAGATGCCGGAGCCGTTGTCGTCGGTCCGGTTCTTATCTTTCTTGGAGCGCGCCATCACTCACTCCCTTCGACTCCCGCGCCGCTCTGATGGCACACGCTTAGGCTGCTGCCGTTCGGTGAGAAGGTCACCCAGCTTCTCCCCCGCCGCTTCAAGCGCGCCCTTTGTCTTGTGCTTCGAGGCGCCACTGGTGACTTCGCCGACGAGGTCCGGCAGGCCAGCCTTGGAATCCTCGTCGGCAATATCGAGCCGGTTCACCGCCTCGGCGAACCGCAGATATGTGTCGACGCTAGCCACCACGACCCGCGCATCTATCGTCAACAGTTCGATGCCGACGAGCGAGACGCGAACGTATGCGTCGATGACCAGACCCTTGTCCAGGATCGTGTCGATGACGTCGGCCAGGCTGCTGGAGCTTGGGTGCCCGCCGACTCCTCCGCCGGCAGGTTGTACAGCGGTGGTCATGCTCAACTCCCCTTCTTCGCCGGCGACCGTCGGCGAAGTCGTAACTGCGTGGATTTGGCAGCCTGCCTCCGGCTTGAACCGGTGCTCTTCTTGGCCGGCTGTCGGCGACTCGAGCTTGCGGCCTTAGCGGCCGGTCGCCGCGTCGACCTTTCCGAAGCGCCGCGTCCAGCAGTCTTTCGTGGCTTGGACGTTGAAGATTGCCTTTCGTCTTCGGACGTATCGGTCTTCGGACGTATCGGAGTCAGCGGACACCACTTCGCTGTCGCGGATCTCGCCATGCCAACCTTCGACATCCTCCGGATGCAGCAGCGCGTCGCTCATCACATGGCGCTGGAAATGCTTGAATTCCAGACGAACTCGCCTGCCCGGGGCTCGCCACAAGTTGCCGGTCTTCTCAAACAACCCCTTCGGGTGGTACTCCAGCACCAGGATCACTCGCGTCAGATTGGGTGCGAGCTCATGGAATGTGACAGCACCGTCGACGTATCCCTTGTTGCCGGTGGAGCGCCAGACGATCCGATCATTGGGAACCTGTTCGATGATCGTCGACTCCCAGGTGCGATGCGACCAGAAGACCTGGGCCTTCCACTTCAGTTTCTCGTCGGAGACCTGTTCGACGGTTTCGACCTTCTTCATGAACTTCGGGAATTCGGCGAACTGCGTCCACTGGTCGTACGCAAGGTTGATCGGCACGCCGATGTCAATCTGCTCAACGATGTTCGTGACTTTCATCTTGTTTCCGCCTTTGCCCTTGGAACCGGTAAGTGAGCCGAGCACGTTGCCGAGCGAATCCTTGACCTTGCCGGTCGCGCTTTTGACTCCCTTGCCGAGTATCGATTTGACCGGTGAACCGGGGTCGAATCCCGTCACCGCTGACACCAGGTTGCCTCCGCTGCCCTGCGCGTAGTCGGTGAGACGATCGGTTGCCCCGCTGAGGCGATCCGTCATCGATGACATGGCCCGGTCAGTGACCGATTCCATCAAGGTCTGCAGGGAGCTTTGGAGCAGGCTCGACTGACCGTTGCGGCTTGGTTCCCTCAATGCCTGTGCCATTTGAAATCACCGTCCTCGCCGCACTGGCGCCCGACGCGTCGCCGCCGATGCACGTTTGCGCGTACGAGCCGCAGTAGTGGTGTCTTCATCGGAACCGCTTCTGGCGGAACGCCGCCGCGGACTCCGTTTGGTCGCCTGGCGAGTCGCGCGGCGCCGCGCGCGTGGGCGTGGCTCCTCCTCAGGCTCCTCCGCTGCTTCGTCCTCGAGCTCGTCCTCAGGCTCTTCCGCTGCTTCATCCTCGAGCTCGTCCTCAGTCTTCGCCTTCGTCCTCGAGCTCGTCCTCAGGCTCTTCCGCTGCTTCGTCCTCGAGCTCGTCCTCATCGACGACCTCGGCGTCTTCGTAGTCGTCCTCGTCGCGGTCCGACGGCTCCTCTTCGTCGGCGTACTCGTCGACGTCGGCCTCGTCGTAGTCCTCCGCTTCATCCGACGGCCGTCCTCGGCGAAGCCCTGCCACCGACCTGATCGGTTCACTCGCCCGGTTGACGGTGTCGCCCGCGCCGGCTGACGGTGTCGGTCGCCGGTGACGCAATCCCCTGAATCCGGTCGTTCAACGCATCCACGCGATTAGTCGCTGCGGCCAACGCGGCTGCCCTTGCGGCGCTCAGCAACTCGCCACGCAATTGGTCGGTCAGATTCGTCACCTGATCCGACGTTCCCAGAGACTTCAGCCCGTGCGCTACAAGGTCGCCCGGTCGGGCCGGAAACTTCCCCGTCAGACCGGCACCCGCAAGCATCAGAGCGAGGCGCATCCTCCGCGTTCTGCCGAGTAGGTAGCCCGCTCCTACGGCCAGGGCAACCTTTGCTCCGTTTGACATTGCACACTCTCCTCTTGCCGCTCAGGTATGACATACAGCGGAAGTGAACGCCCGGATGGCCTTCGAAACCCTCCACTCATTCACCGATGCATGCAGCAGCACTACCCGGATCGTTGCCTTCCTAACCGGAAAACAGCCTGGTGAACCAGGGTTTTTTCGCAAGCGTAAACAGCGCAAACCGCAGCAGGTAACTAACGAAAGTGACGCATGCGTCACCACGTCGTGCGACGTCACGGGGCACGATTCGCCCGGCTACTTAAATGGCCAAAGAGATCTTGAAAGTTTACTGACCCGCCAGCCAGCGAAGGCTGGCTGGTGCTGCCCGGTTCAGAACGTCGCGAACTCGCGCAGGCTGGCCGCCAATGGAATCGGCACCCGCGCCTTGATTCTGGTGCCTTCGGCGGTGTGCTCGGTGGCGTCGACGCGGCCGTCGGCGTGCACGCGGTTGACCAGATCGCCGCGGTCGTACGGGATCGTCACGTCGACCGTGGTGTCGGTGGGCGCGATCAGTTCCGCCATCCGCTGCTGCAGCCGGTCAAGACCCTCACCGGTGCGCGCCGAGACGAACACCGCGTCAGGAAGGGCGCGCCGCAGCTGAGCCATCGCCAGATCACCCGCGGCGTCGATCTTGTTGACCACCAACAGCTCTGGGGCCGGCTTGCCGTCGTGATCGACGATGACCTCATTGAGCACCTGGCGAACCGCGTTGATCTGGGCCAGCGGGTTGACGTCGGAGCCGTCCACCACGTGCACCAGCAGGTCAGCGTCGACGACCTCTTCCAGCGTCGACCGGAACGCCTCGACCAGCTGCGTGGGCAGATGCCGCACGAACCCGACGGTATCGGTGACCACAAACGGCCGGCCGTCCTCGAATTCCCCACGGCGCGTGGTGGGTTCGAGGGTGGCGAACAACGCGTTCTCGACCAGCACACCGGCGCCGGTGAGCGCGTTGAGCAGGCTCGACTTGCCCGCGTTGGTGTACCCGACGATCGCGATCGACGGCACGTCGCTGGTCAGCCGGCGGCTGCGCTGGGTGTCGCGGACCTTCTTCATCGTCCTTGATCTCGCGGCGCAGCTTGGACATTCGTTCGCGGATGCGGCGGCGGTCGGTCTCGATCTTCGTCTCGCCGGGTCCGCGCAGACCCACACCGCCGCCGCTGCCGCCGGCGCGACCGCCGGCCTGCCGCGACATCGACTCACCCCAGCCGCGCAGCCTGGGCAGCATGTACTCCATCTGCGCAAGCGCCACCTGCGCCTTGCCCTCGCGGCTGGTCGCGTGCTGGGCGAAGATGTCCAGGATCAGCGCGGTGCGGTCGACGACCTTGACCTTGACCGCCTTCTCCAGCGCGGTGAGCTGGGCGGGGCTCAGCTCGCCGTCGCAGATCACGGTGTCGGCGCCGGTGGCCACCACGACCTCGCGCAGCTCCTGCCGCCTTACCCGACCCGATGTAGGTCGACGGGTCCGGCTTGTCGCGTCGCTGGATCAGGCCCTCGAGCACCTCGGAGCCGGCGGTCTCGGCGAGCGCCGCGAGTTCGGCCATGCTGGCCTCGGCGTCGCGGGCGCTGCCCTCGGTCCACACGCCGACCAGCACGACGCGCTCCAGCCGCAGCTGCCGGTACTCGACCTCGGAGACGTCGGCGAGTTCGGTCGACAGCCCGGCCACCCGGCGCAGCGCCGTGCGGTCTTCGAGGGCCAGCTCACCCGAGCTGGGTGTGTCGTTGAACGGGGAAATTGGGATAAGTCATAAGCGACTACAGATTTGCACGGTTACTGCGGCTCGTGCATCCGAATTAACGCTGCGCAACGCGCCACCATTCCTCCGACAGCTCGCCGTGGGCCACCAGGACCGACGGGCCGCGCAGATAGCTGCTGGCGTCGGTGACCGTGACGGTGACCTCACCACCGGGGATGCGCACCCGCAGCGTGCCCGTCGTCGCGCCGGCGAATGCCAGCGCCGCGACGGCGGCGGCGACGGTTCCGGTGCCGCAGGATCGGGTTTCGCCGACACCCCGTTCGTGTACCCGCATCGACACCGCCCCATCCACCGGCGCGGTCAGCACCTCGACGTTCACGCCGTCGGGAAACTGTGCGCGGTCGAACGGCAACCGGCGCGGCGACGTCGAGGGCCATCAGTTCGTCGATCGTCAGATCCGGGTCGACGCAGGCCAGATGCGGGTTGCCGACGTCGATCGCCAACCCCGCGAACGGCCGGCCACCGACGATCGCCTCACCCGTGCCCGAGCTGGTTGGTCTTGCCCATCTCGACGGTGACGTCGGCGGAGGTGTCGTCGGCGTGGTGCAGCACGACGGGACGCGGTCCCGCCAGCGAGCCGACGACGAATTCGTCGCGGCTCTCCAGCCCGCTGGCCCGCAGGTAGTGGGCGAACACCCGCACGCCGTTGCCGCACATCTGCGCGATCGGACCCGTCGGCGTTGCGGTAGTCCATGTACCAGTCGCCGGGCTCCACACCCTCGGGAAGCCGCTCGAACACGCCCGCCGCCTGCGCCGCCTCGGCCCGTCGTCACCCGCAGCACGCCGTCGGCGCCCAGACCCTGGCGACGGTCGCACAGCGCGGCCACCGCGGCCGGCGTCAGCGTCAGCCGGCCGTCGGGGTCGGGCAGCAGCACGAAGTCGTTCTGCGTGCCGTGACCCTTGGCGAATATCACCAGTTCAGGATACGTGTCGCCACACCTTCAGCGTCTGCTCGACGTTGTCGGTCGCGGCGCCGTCGAGCCAGCACGATGCGGTGGTCGCGGCGGAACCACGACCGCTGCCGGCGCACGTAGCGCCGGGTGCCGATGAACGTCGGCTCCCGGGCGCCGACGCCGTCGCCGCCGGCGTCGAGGTCGGCGATCACCTGCGCGTACCCCAGCGCCCGCGACGCGGTGACGCCCTCGCGCAGCCCGCGGCCCAGCAGTGTCCGCACCTCGTCGACCAGCCCGTCGGCGAACATCTTGTCGGTGCGCTGCGCCAGCCGCTCATCGAGAACCGTTGTGTCCCAATCCAATCCGATGATCGCGGTGTCCCAGCGGGGCGCGCCGATCGTCGGCGCCGACGCCGCGAACGGCTGGCCGGTCAGCTCGACCACCTCCAGCGCGCGCACGATGCGGCGGCCGTCGGTGGGCAGGATCGACGACGCGGCGGCGGCGTCGACGCGGGCCAGCTCCTCGTGCAGCGCGCCGACGCCGACCTCGGCGAGCCGGCGCTCCCATTTGGCCCGCACCGCCGGGTCGGTGGCCGGGAACGCCCACTCGTCGAGCAGCGACTGGATGTACATCATCGAGCCGCCGACCACGATCGGCACCGCTGCCGCGCGCCGCGATGGCCTCGATGTCGGCCGCGGCGGCCTCCTGGTAGCGGGCGACGGACGCGGTCTCGGTGACGTCGAGGACGTCGAGCTGGTGGTGCGGGATGCCGCGACGCTGCGCCACGGGCAGTTTCGCGGTGCCGATGTCCATGCCGCGGTAGAGCTGCATCGCGTCGGCGTTCACGATCTCGCCGCCGACGCGCTCGGCCACCGCCAGCGCCAGCGCCGACTTACCGGTGCCGGTCGGCCCGATGATCGCGATCGGCCGCGTCATGGCTGCCAGACGCCGACGAAGTAGCCGACGCCGTAGGGCGCGCCGCGGTACAGCTCCTTGGCCGACCGCGGCGCAGACTCCAGTCAGGCCGGCCAGCACCTGATAGGCCACCCGGCCGACGATCGCGTCCGGCAGCCGGGTCAGCGCGGCGGCATCGCCGTGCGGCCAGCGCGTCGTCGAGCGCGGCCTGCGCCGGGATCGAGTCCGGGTCGTACGCCGCCGGGAGCGGCGGCGGTGAGGGTGTGCGCGCCGTCGGCGACGACGAGCACGCCGACCGGGTCGGCCGCCTCGTCGATCTCGGCGCGCAACCGCCGGCCGCGGGCCAGCGCGGCATCAGCGTCGCGGTCGTCGGCGTACACCCGCACCTCGGCGCGCGCCTGCGGGTTTGACCTGTCCGCGCACCCAGCCGGCGATCAACGCGCACAGCGGCAGTTCGTCGCGGGGCTCGGCCGCCTCGGGTGACAGCGCGACCCGCATGTCGACGCCGTAGCCGGCGAATGTGCCGACCCGTTCAGGACCCACGCACCGCGTCGGCCGGCCCGACGCCGACGGCGATCCACCGCGTCGGCAGCGACGCGGCGGCGGCGAACACGGCCTCCCGCAGATCGGCCAGTTCCGCCGCGGCAGCGCCGGCCAGTTCGGGGACCATGACCGGCGCCGACGGAATGATCGCGATGGCGCTCAGCACGCCACCACGCTAGTGCGGTGCGGCGGCCCGATCGGCGGTGGCCGCCTCGCCGCGGGCCAGCGCGGCGGTCGCGACCACCATCACCGCCACGGCGACGATCAGCGTGAACCAGCCTGCGTCGCCGGGCCGCAGCGTCTCGCCGAGAACAAAGATGCCGAGCACCGAGCCGACGACCGGCTCGGTGACGGTCATGGTCGGCAGCGACGCCGTCAACGCACCCGCACGGAACGACGACTGCTGCCAGGCCGTGCCGGCGACGCCGACCAGCGCCCAGGCGTACAGCTCCGGGCGTGCGCAGCAAGTTCCCAGATGCCGTCGTCGAGGCGGTCCACGACCCCTTTGGTCAGCACCGCGAACAGGCCCCACAGGGCGCCGGAAACCACCGCCAGCAGCACGGCGCTGACCGGGCCCTTCCAGATGCCGCGCGCCGATCACGCACAGCACCAAGGCGGGTCCGAGCACCGCGATCACCGCCGTCCACGTCTCCAACGAGGCGCGGGAATGCCCGGCGGTCGGATTGCCGACGATCACGATGACGGCGACCGAGGCGGCCAGCAGCGCCGCCCACGTCCATTCCCATCGGGTCACCCGCCGGTGCGTCAGCCGAGCATTGATCGGCAGCGCGAACAGCAACGACGTGACCAGCAGCGCCTGCACCAGCAGCACCGATCCCAGGCCCAGCGCCGCGGCCTGCAATGCGAACCCGGCCGCGGCGACGAAGCTGCCCAACCACCACTGGCGGTCGCGCAGCAACCGCATGAACAACGCGACGTGGCTGACGGGTTCATCGGTGACCTCGTGGGCGGACCGCTGGTGGATGACGTCGCCGATCGCGATGAAGAAGGCAGCGCCCAAGGCCAGCAGGGCGGCGATATCCGCCTTCGCCATCGACGACCTCCCGTTGTTTCGGTGACGAGCGTAGGCACATCGATCGCGAAGGCGTGGGCGCGGGCGGCGGCGACCTGTTTGAATAGCGTTCGAACAGCTACCAGGCGCCGCGTCGCGCGGCAGGTGCGCGGAACCCCGCGCGGAGGGTACGAGGTAACGGATATGACGACCAGCGAGCCAGGCGGCGACGCCGACCACCGCCAAACCCGCTCCCCGGCCAGGACCGCCGCGCCCCGTCCCCCGCCCCGGCCGGCCGGCGCCGACGGTCACCGCACCCGCGTCGGTCGATCCGCACCGGTTCGGCCGCGTCGACCCCGACGGCACGGTGTGGCTGATCACCGCCTCCGGCGAGCGGGTCATCGGCTCCTGGCAGGCCGGCGACACCGAGGCCGCGTTCGCGCATTTCGGCCGGCGCTTCGACGACCTGCACACCGAGGTCGCGCTGATGGAAAGCCGGCTGGAGTCCGGGACCGGCGACGCCCGCAAGATCAAGGCGGCGGCCGCGGCGCTGGCCGAAAGCCTGCCGGAAGCGCATGTGCTCGGTGACGTCGACGCGCTGGCCGCGCGGCTGGCCACCATCGTCGAGCATGCCGATGCCCACGCGCAGGCGGACAAGGCCAAGCGCGAGGAATTCCGCGCGGCGCAGACCGCACGCAAGGAGGCGCTGGCCGCCGAGGCCGAGGAGATGGCGGCCAACTCGACCCAGTGGAAGGCCGCAGGCGACCGACTCCGCGAAATCCTCGAGGAGTGGCGGACGATCAGCGGCCTGGACCGCAAGACCGACGACGCGTTGTGGAAGCGCTATTCGGCGGCCCGGGAGACGTTCAACCGCAGGCGTGGATCGCATTTCGCCGAGCTCGACCGCGAGCGGGCCGGGGCCCGGCAGGCCAAGGAGGCGCTGTGCGAACGCGCCGAGGAACTGACCGACTCCACGGACTGGGGCGCCACCGGCGCGGCGTTCCGCGACCTGCTGACCGAGTGGAAGGCGGCGGGCCGCGCGGCCAAGGACGTCGACGATGCGTTGTGGCAGCGGTTCAAGGCGGCACAGGACAAGTTCTTCTCGGCCCGCAACGCGGCCAGCGCCGAGCGTGACGCCGAGTTCCGCGCCAACGCCGACGCGAAGGAGGCGCTGCTGGCCGAGGCGGAGAAGCTCGACACCTCCGATCTCGACGCGGCGCGGGCCGCGTTGCGCGCCATCGGCGAGAAATGGGACGCGATCGGCAAGGTGCCCCGCGAACGGGGCGCCGAGCTGGAGCGACGGCTGCGCGCGATCGAGAAGAAGATGCGCGACGCGCCGACGCGCGGGGTCGATCCGGAGGCTCAGGCCCGCGCCGACCAATTCCGTGACCGCGCAGAGCAATACGAGCGCCAGGCCGAGAAGGCCGCGGCGGCCGGGCGGACCAAGGACGCCGAGGAGGCACGGGCCAACGCCGAACAGTGGCGGCAGTGGGCCGAAGCGGCGGCCGAGGCGCTCGGCAGAAAGAGCTAGGCCTTCTCCGGCCCGGTCTGTCGGGTGGCTCGCCGGTGTCGTCGTCGAGGCTCGTCCAGCAGGCTTTTCTTGTGCCGTTCGGCGGCCAACCGGCGGCGTTCCTCCTCGGCCGCGAGTTGCAGGGCGGTGCGCGCCCATACCGCCCTGGCCCAGTTGACGGTCAACACGATCACCGCGATCCAGGCGACGATCAGCCCGATGCCCGGTCCGGGGTGGGGTTCAGGCGCGGTCTGCCGCGACCACACCGCCAGCAGGCCCAGGAAGGACGCCACCGTCGATCCGGCCAACGCGACCCACGCAAGCGCCCAGCGACGGGTCAGCAGCGCGAGCATCGAGAACCCGACGCTGAACACGAGAACCATCCAGATGAACACCCGCGACGGCAGGGCGACGCCGTCGCGGATCGCGGCGTCGTCACCGACGAGCACATCCCAGCCCCTGGCATCGCCGGTGTGCGGCAGGATGAACGTCAGCAGCAGCACGAACACACAGACCGCGACCACCAATGCCCTTGCGCCGGGATCGATTTCACGCGCGACGCGGCGTTCGGCGGCCTCGATATCGCCCTTGAACTCTTCGAAGTCGCCGTTGTTCTGGCCGCCGGCGGTCACCGGCGCACACCCGGTGGATGCCGGCTGCGCGGCGGGGACGCCGATGGCGGGCATGCCGAGGCCGACGCCGGTGCGGGGCGCTGGCCCGCGGCGTGCGCGTCGCCGGCGCGGGTGCGGCGGTGGGTCTGCAGCTCGCCGTCGGCGATCAGGTGGTGCGGCGCGGCGCCGGTGACCGTGGTGGTGACGACGTCGCCGGGCCGGATGTCGCGCCCTGCCGGGTTGAAGTGCACCAGCCGCCCGTCGCGCGCGCGTCCGGACATGCGGGCGGTGCTGGCGTCCTTGCGGCCCTCGCCGGTGGCGACCAGAAGCTCGACGGTGCGCCCGATCTGCGCGCGGTTCTCCTCCAGCGAGATCTGCTCCTGAAGCTCGATCAGCCGCTGATAGCGTTCGGCGACAACGGCTTTCGGTATCTGTTCGGCCAGCTCGGCGGCCGGGGTGCCTGGCCGCTTGGAGTACTGGAAGGTGAACGCGCTCGCGAACCGCGCCTGGGCGACCACGTCGAGCGTGGCCTGGAAGTCGTCCTCGGTCTCGCCGGGGAACCCGACGATCAGGTCGGTGGTGATGGCGGCGTGCGGGATGGCCGCGCGCACCCGGTCGATGATGCCGAGGTAACGCTCGGCGCGATAGGAGCGACGCATGGCCCGCAGGATCCGGTCCGATCCGGACTGCAGCGGCATGTGCAGCGTCGGGCAGACATTCGGCGTTTCGGCCATCGCCTCGATCACGTCATCGGTGAACTCGGCGGGGTGCGGCGAGGTGAACCGCACCCGCTCCAGACCGTCGATGCGGCCGCATGCGCGCAGCAGTTTGGCGAACGCGCCTCGGTCGCGGGGCTGATCGGGGTCGGCGAACGAGACGCCGTAGGCGTTGACGTTCTGGCCCAGCAGGGTCACCTCGAGAACGCCCTGGTCGACGAGCGACTGCACTTCGGCCAGCACGTCGCCGGGCCTGCGGTCGACCTCCTTGCCGCGCAGCGCGGGAACGATGCAGAACGTGCAGGTGTTGTTGCAGCCCACCGAGATGGACACCCATGCGGCGTAAGCGGATTCGCGCTTTGCCGGCAGCGTGGACGGGAATTCCTGCAGCGCCTCGACGATCTCGACCTGCGCGGCATTGTTGTGGCGGGCACGGTCGAGCAGCGCCGGCAGCGACCCGATGTTGTGGGTGCCGAACACGACGTCGACCCATGGGGCCTTTTGCAGGACGGTGTCGCGGTCCTTCTGGGCCAGGCAGCCGCCGACGGCGATCTGCATGTCGGGGTTGGACTGCTTGCGCGGCACCAGGTGGCTGAGGTTTCCGTACAGCTTGTTGTCGGCGTTCTCCCGGACCGCGCAGGTGTTGAACACGACGACGTCGGCGTCGGCGCCGTCGGCCGCGCGCTCGGTATCCGGCGGCCTCCAGCAACCCGGCCAGCCGTTCGGAGTCGTGCACATTCATCTGGCAGCCGTAGGTGCGGACCTGATAGGTGCGGCTCTCCTGGCGAACAGCACACCGTCAGCCGTCGCCTCCCGCGTCACCATCGAAGTCACGGCCCCATGGTACGGACGGGTCAGCGTGGGGATTTGAGCGGATTGACGAGATCCAGGCACGCTGGGCGATCCCTGGGTAAGGTCTGCATCCATGGAGACCACCGGGTCGGATGTGAAAGAGGTCGATCCGATTCAGACAGGCATGCCGATGATCTCGATGAAGGCCGTCAACAAGCACTTCGGCGACCTGCACGTGCTCAAGGACATCAACCTCGACGTGGATCGCGGAGAGGTGATCGTCGTGCTGGGGCCATCGGGGTCTGGCAAGTCGACGTTGTGCCGCACCATCAATCGGCTCGAACCCATCGACTCCGGCACCATTGCGATCGACGGTGAGGTGCTGCCCGAAGAAGGCAAGAAGCTGGCCCAGCTGCGGTCCGACGTCGGCATGGTGTTCCAGTCGTTCAACCTGTTCGCGCACAAGACAATCCTGGACAACGTCACGCTGGCGCCGATGAAGGTGCGCAAGAAGTCGAAGGCCGAGGCTCGCGAAAAGGCCATGGCGCTGCTGGAGCGGGTTGGCATCGCCAACCAGGCCGACAAGTACCCGGCCCAGCTGTCGGGCGGCCAGCAGCAGCGGGTGGCGATCGCGCGATCGCTGGCGATGAACCCGAAGGTCATGCTGTTCGACGAGCCGACCAGCGCGCTCGACCCCGAGATGATCAACGAAGTGCTGAATGTGATGACGTCGTTGGCCAAGGAAGGGATGACCATGCTGGTGGTGACCCACGAGATGGGTTTCGCCCGCGGCGCCGCCAACCGCGTCGTGTTCATGGACGGCGGTGCGATCGTCGAGTCGGCGAAGCCCGCAGATTTCTTCGGGAACCCGAAAACCGACCGCGCCAAAGACTTTCTCGGCAAGATTCTCCACCACTAACGCTCGCGAAAGGAACAGACCATGCCGTCTTTCTCAATGCGCGTCGTAGGTGCCGTCGCGCTCGCCATCGCGTTGCCGTTGGCGGTGACCGCGTGTGGGGTGGTGACGGCGGCGGTGGTGGCGGCGACACGATCGTCATCGGCACAAAGTTCGATCAACCCGGCCTCGGGCTGAAAAATCCCGACGGCACCATGAGCGGCTTCGACGTCGACGTCGCCAAGTACGTCGCCAAGGAGCTCGGCTTCAGCGAAGACAAGATCGAGTGGAAAGAGGCGCCGTCGGGCCAGCGGGAGACGCTGATCCAGAACGATCAGGTCAAGTTCATCGCCGCCACGTACTCGATCACCGATGCCCGGAAGGAGAAGGTCGACTTCGCCGGGCCGTACCTGATCACCGGCCAGAGCCTGCTGGTGCGCGCCGACAACACCGACATCACCGGCGCGGCGTCGCTGCAGAACAACAAGAAGCTGTGCTCGGTGTCCGGATCCACGCCGGCGCAGAAGATCAAGGACGAGTATCCCGGTGTGCAGTTGCAGCAGTACGACACGTATTCGGCGTGCGTCGAGGCGCTGAAGAACGGCGCGGTCGACGCGGTGACCACCGACGAGGTGATCCTGGCCGGCTACGCGGCGCAGACTCCGGGCGCGTTCAAGCTCGTCGGCGACACGTTCTCGGAGGAGAAGTACGGCATCGGCCTGAAGAAGGGCGACACCGAGCTGCAGACCAAGATCAACGACGCGATCACGAAGATGGAGCAGGACGGCGCCTGGAAGGCGGCGTGGGACAAGAACCTCGGCCCAGCCGGCATCGCGGCTCCGGAACCGCCGAAGATCGACCAGACCTGAGCGGGCCGCCGCCAGAAGTGGAGATTTTCACCGAGTATCGCGGCCAGATCTTCGAGGCGTTCTGGACGACGATCCAGCTGACGGTCTTCTCCGCGATCGGAGCGCTGATCCTCGGCACGGCGCTGGCCGCGATGCGGCTGGCGCCGGTACCGATGCTCAACTGGATCGGGACGACGCTACGTCAACGTGGTGCGCAACACCCCGCTGACGTTGATCATCCTGTTCTGTTCGTTCGGGCTGTCGCAGACGCTGGGCATCACGCTGGTCGATCCGAAGTCGCTGACGTCGATCGAGGACAGCAACTTCCGGTTGGCGGTGCTCGGATTGACGGTCTACACCGCGGCATTCGTGTGTGAGACGGTGCGCGCCGGGGTGAACACCGTCCCGCTCGGTCAAGCGGAGGCGGCCCGGTCGCTGGGCTTGACGTTCTAGCCAGAATCTGCGAATCGTCCTGCTGCCGCAGGCTTTTCGCTCCGTGATCATTCCGCTGGGATCGGTGCTGATCGCGTTGACGAAGAACACCACGATCGCGTCGGCGATCGGCGTCGCCGAGGCGGCGCTGCTGATGAAGGAGATGATCGAGAACACTGCGGCGCTGTTGGCTGTCGGGACGATCTTCGCGCTCGGCTTTGTCATCCTGACGCTGCCGACGGGGTTGTTCTTCGGGTGGCTGGGTAAGCGGTTGGCGGTGGCGAGGTGAGCGGCATCGGTTCTCTTCGACGCCCCCGGGCCGCGGGCACGGGCACGGAACCGGATATTCAACGTCGTCACCGCGGTGGTCATCGCGCTGGTGATCTGGGTCGTCTACTCGCGACTGAACCGCAAGGGTCAGCTCACGGCGGCGAAGTGGGAACCGTTCCTGACGGCGAACCTGTGGACGACGTACGTACTGCCCGGCGTGCAGGGCACGCTGACCGCCGCGGCGGTGTCGATCGTGCTGGCGCTGGTGCTGGGCTTCGTGCTCGGTGTCGGGCGGCTGTCGCACGCCAGGCCGATTCGTTGGGCGTGCTCGGTATTCGTGGAGTTCTTCCGCGCCGTCCCGGTGCTGATCATGATGATCTTCGCCTACTTCTTCTATGCGCTGTACGACGTCTTTCCGTCGAAACATCTGGCGCTGGCGGGCGTCATCACGGGCCTGACGCTGTACAACGGCGCGGTCATCGCCGAGATCGTCCGCGCCGGCGTCAACGCGCTGCCGCGAGGGCAGTCGGAGGCCGCGTCGGCGCTGGGCCTGCGCTGGGGTCAGACGATGCGCTCGATCCTGCTGCCGCAGGCGATCACGTCGATGTTGCCGGTGCTGATCTCACAGCTGGTGGTCGTCCTCAAGGACTCCGCGATCGGCTATCATATCACCTTCGTCGAGATGGTGCGTCAGGGCGTCCAGCTCGGGCGCGGCGTACGGCAATTACCTCCCGGCGCTTGATCGTCATCGCGATCCTGATGATCAGCGTCAACTTCGCGCTGTCGTGCTTCGCGATGCTGGCTCGAAGGCCGGATGCGCCGGTCGCGTCGGGCTCCGACACCGTTGGCGGCCGAGGCCATCGAGCAGGAGGGGGCGCCGGGCGCCAAGGTGGAGCAGGCGCAGGCTTGGAGCCGCACGTCAGGTCAGCCTGTACCGCCGCGACGCGACGGCACTGCGGACTTCGGCGGCGGTCTGTACCGCGTCCAAGTCCCCGTTGTCGATGACGTGACTCTCGAGCTCGCCGAGTTGCGCGAATGCGCCGTGGAGGCCGCGTGATCGCATCGACGGCCTTGAGCTCGTCGCCTTCGCGGGCTGGGCGCGCCACGGTTGTCTTACCGGCACCGGGTGGGCGGGTCAGGATGGTCACTTCACCGCCCACGCCTAAGACGCTAGCCCGTCGCAAACCTAGACGCGCCGCCGTTCTCGTTCGAGCGCCAGCTCGGTGCTGACCACGTCGACGGCCATGGTCTGGCTGTAGCCTCGGCGAGCCAGCATTCCGACCAGCCGCCGCATCACTTTCGTGTCATCGTCGTCGTTGAGGCGTTCGCGGCGCAGCTTGTCGCGGACCAGCTGTTCGGCCCGTTCCCGCTCCGCCCCGGCGTCGATGTCCGCCAGCACGGCGGTGATCACGTCGTTGTCCACGCCCTTGTTTCGCAGTTCGGCGGCCAAGGCGCGCCTGCCTTTTCCGGCGTTCACCCGCCGTGACCGGACCCACTGTTCGGCGAAGTCGGTGTCGTCGATCAGTCCGACTTGCGCCAGCCGATCGAGCACCCGTGCGCTGACGTCGTCGGGGTATCCGCGCTTGGCCAGCTGGCCGGCCAGCTCGGCGCGGGTCCTCGCTCTCGCGGTGAGCAGGCGCAGACAAAGGTTCCGCGCCTGCTCCTCGCGCGAGGTCTCAGAAGTCGACGGGGGCGGGCAGGGCTTCGTCATTGTTGAGGTCATCGGTGATCACGGCGCCAATGCCGAGCTTTTCCTTGATCTTCTTCTCGATCTCGTTGGCCACGTCGCCGTTCTCGATCAAGAACGTCCGCGCGTTCTCCTTGCCCTGGCCGAGCTGCTCGCCCTCGTAGGTGAACCAGGAGCCGGACTTGCGGATGAAGCCCTGCTCGACACCCATGTCGATGAGCGAGCCCTCCCGGCTGATGCCCTTTCCATACAGAATGTCGAACTCGGCTTGTTTGAAGGGCGACGCAATCTTGTTCTTGACGACCTTGCAGCGGGTGCGGTTGCCAACGGCGTCGGTGCCGTCCTTGAGTGTTTCAATTCGCCTGACGTCCAACCGAACTGAAGCGTAGAACTTCAAAGCCTTTCCGCCAGTTGTTGTTTCAGGACTGAAACCCGAACATGACTCCGATTTTTTCGCGGAACTGGTTGATGAATATCGCGGTGGTGCCCGAATTGTTCAGTGCGCCAGTAATTTTCCGCAAGGCCTGGCTCATCAACCGAGCCTGCAGACCGACGTGACTGTCCCCCATCTCGCCTTCGATCTCCGCCCGCGGCACCAATGCCGCCACCGAGTCGATGACCAGGATGTCGAGCGCACCCGAGCGGATCAGCATGTCGGCGATCTCCAGCGCCTGCTCACCGGTGTCGGGTTGGCTCACCAGCAGTGAGTCGGTGTCCACGCCGAGCTTCTTGGCGTAGTCCGGATCGAGCGCATGCTCGGCGTCGATGAACGCCGCGATGCCGCCGGCGGCCTGAGCGTTGGCCACCGCGTGCAGCGCGACCGTGGTCTTACCCGAGGATTCCGGGCCGTAGATCTCGATGATTCGGCCGCGCGGCAGCCCGCCGATGCCGAGCGCCACGTCCAGGGCGATCGAGCCGGTGGGAATGACAGAGATCGGCTGGCGCACCTCGTCGCCGAGCCGCATCACCGAGCCTTTGCCGTGGTTCTTCTCGATCTGGGCCATCGCGAGTTCAAGGGCTTTTTCGCGATCAGGGGCCTGCTGCGCCATGGTGGTCTCCGTCCTCGTGGATGTTCGGTTGATCGGTTTCGATCAGTTGGCCGTGACGCTAGAGGCAGCCACCGACAAGTCAGCCTGACCAGCATCTAGCCGTCGAACACTGCCCACAGTAGACGAACACCTGTTCGATTCAAGTAGACACGCCGACCAGTTGTCGATTTGACCGACGCCCGTTCATTTATCGGGAATGAACGAGACGAAAGTGCTGCTCAGTGGCCCGGGTCTGGAGGGAGACACCGGCTGGCATGACGACCGGCTGTACTTCTCCGACTGGCCGGCGAGCGAGGTGCTGGCGGTCGACACAACCTGCCACAGCGAGGTGATCCGCATGTCGTTGTGCCCCTGGGGACACCGGCTTATCGTTGGGTGATCCCGCCCAGAACGGGGCAGCGATGCATGAAATGGCGTTGACGCAGAGCGTTGTTGATGCGGTGTGCGACTACGCCGCGGGGCGCCGTGTGCATAGCGTCAAGCTGGAAGTCGGCGCACTGTGTGCCGTCGTGCCCGACGCCATGCGGTTTTGTTTCGACTTGGCGACCGAGGGCACCCTCGCCGACGGCGCTCACCTCGATCTCGACATAACGCCGGCCGCGGCGCACTGCCGGTCCTGCGGCGAGGAATTCGTACTGAACGACTTCATCATGTTGTGCCCCTGCGGCAGCGCGGATGTCGAGGTGCTCGCCGGGCGGGAACTGAAGATCCTCTCGATGGAAGTGAGCTGAGCATGTGCGACACGTGCGGCTGCGGCGGCGACGACGCCGTCATCACCCTGGCCGGTCATAAGCATGCGCACGCCCACGACCAGCACGATCACCACCATGCCCAGACCGAGACCGTCACTCTCGAGCAGAAGGTCCTCGCAAAGAACGACCTGGTCGCCGACCAGAACCGGAAATGGTTCGACGAGCACAACGTCCTGGCGCTGAACATCACCAGCTCACCCGGAGCCGGCAAGACGACACTGCTCGAGCGCACCATCCGCGAGCTCGAGCGGCCCATCGCGGTGATCGAGGGAGACCAGGCAACCTATCTCGACGCCGAACGGATCCGGGCTACCGGTGCCAGGGCTGTACAGGTCAACACTGGCGCCGGCTGTCACCTCGACGCGGACATGGTGCGCCGTGCACTCGAGGCGCTCGACCCGCCGGCCGGCTCGCTGCTGTTCATCGAGAATGTCGGCAACCTGGTGTGTCCCGCGCTGTTTGATCTCGGCGAGCAAAGCAAGGTGGTCGTCGTCTCCGTCACGGAGGGCACCGACAAGCCCCTGAAGTACCCTCACATGTTTGCCGCGGCAGGACTCGTCATCATCAATAAGATCGACCTATTGCCCTATGTCGATTTTGATCTTGAAACATGTTCGGGCCATGCGAAATCCATTAATCCGCGGGTGCGGATTCTGCCCTTGTCAGCGACCACCGGCGACGGAATCGCGGCGTGGTACGAGTGGCTCGCAGTGCGCGCCAACCCGTCCCATGTCGCTCCGACCCGTTGACAAGACACTGGGCCGGGAAAACCTGCGACGACTCGGCCCGCCGATCGGCCGGGTGCCCGCAAGTCGGCCGCAATCTGCGCCGCCCGCCGGCGGTATCCAACAATCTTCCGTATTCCTCTGGTTCCCAACTGATTTGAATGCCATGTGCAGCGAACGCTTCGTTGAAGGCCACGCGGTGGCCACGAATTGCTGGCAGTGATCGGCCCGCAGGCGCGACACTACTGGATCCATCTGACCGCTGACCTCGCCGACGAGGCGGCGCCCAATCACTGCTTCCATGCGCTCGGTGTGTACCCGTGGTCACGGCTGCTCGGAAGCGACTTGGCGAGCATCCGTTGCGCGTGCTGGATAGCGGCTGAATCACATGGGGCACAGTCGTTTCCGCAAACGATGCCAGCGCCGTAGTCTCGTGTCAGCGGCTCACGTGGGACGGCGCGACGCTATCGCTACCGCCGCCTTGACCCGACGTGTCGAACTCGACGGTGCGACCGCCCTGGCTTCGGGCGACCTGCTGGGCCCGGCGCCCTTGGACGGCGAACTTGACGAGCCGTCGCTCGGGGTGATCGGCGTTTCGGTCAGATGCACCAAGACGATGCCGACAAGCCGTGGAAGGGCGGACGGTCGGTCCTCAAATCGGAGTCCGGCCAACGGTATCCGCTGACACTGTCGACAATGTTGTTCGACAGCTCAGGGGTGAACAGAGATGCCGCCAGACGAGGAAGGTTTTCGATCCCGCAATGTTCGCCGCTGGGACCTCGCCATCCTCACTAAGGTCGACCTAACTCGTAGGAAGACGCTGATCTTGAAATCTGTTTGAAATCAGCAAGATCCATCAGACCCGGGCGTGCAAACTATGGCCCCCAGGCCGGCGAACACTGCCGACACGCGCAGCCTGGTACGACCGCGGGCACCATCACCCCCCATACGGGGGGCAACTCGGGGGTATGTAGCGACGACTCGTTGACAAGACATAGTGCCCGGAGTAAACCCAAGAGCTAACGGCGCGCAAGTGGGCCGAAGGTCGACTCCGGTGCCGTAAGGGGTCGCCAGCCCCGACCCCGGAAAGCTGTGACAGATGCCCACCGAGGCAGCAGTCAAAGCAGAAGAGGCGCTCATCCATGTGCTGTGGATAAACGCCGGTTTGAGTTGTGACGGCGACTCCGTGGCGTTGACTGCCGCCACCCAGCCCAGCATCGAGGAAATCGCGCTCGGCGCGCTTCCCGGTCTGCCCAAGATCGCCGTCCATTGGCCCCTGATCGACTTCGAATGCGGGCCGAACGGGGGTGCCGACGACTTCCTCGAGTGGTTCTTCAAGGCCGATCGCGGCGAATTGGAACCCTTTGTGCTGGTTGTCGAGGGATCCATCCCTAACGAAAAAATCAAGAACGAGGGATATTGGTGCGGGTTCGGCAACGACCCGGCCACCGGGCAGCCGATGACCACGAGTGAATGGCTGGACCGGCTCGCCCCCAAGGCCACCGCGATCGTCGCCGCCGGCACGTGCGCTACCTATGGCGGCATCCATGCGATGGCCGGTAACCCGACCGGGGCCATGGGTGTGCCCGACTATCTGGGGTGGGACTGGAAGAGCAAGGCCGGCATTCCCATCGTCTGTGTTCCCGGCTGCCCGATCCACCCGGACAACCTGGCCGAGACGCTCACCTACCTGCTTTACATGGCCACCGAGCAAGCGCCGATGATCCCGCTCGACGAGGCGCTTCGTCCTAAGTGGCTGTTCGGTCAGACGGTGCACGAGGGGTGTGACCGCGCGGGCTACTACGAGCAGGGCGACTTCGCCACGGAGTATGGCTCGCCGAAATGCATTGTGAAACTTGGCTGCTGGGGTCCGGTCGTCAAGTGCAACGTGCCCAAGCGCGCCTGGATCAACGGCATCGGCGGGTGCCCGAACGTCGGCGGTATCTGCATCGGCTGCACGATGCCCGGCTTCCCGGACAAGTTCATGCCTTTCATGGACGAACCTCCGGGCGGCAAGGTGTCTACAACTGCGTCGGGCATGTACGGATCGGTGATCCGCAGCCTGCGCCACATCACCGGTCGCACGGTCGATAAGGAGCCGCGCTGGCGGCACAAGGGCACGAAACTCGAATCCGGAGCGACTCGCACCTGGTAGGTGCGGTCGTTTTGGCTATCAGCCTTCGGGCGATTCGTCTTGATGGAAAGAAGTACCGATGACCACGATCATCCCCGAGCCGTCACAGGTCAAACGCGAACCCGGCCAACTGGTCGAAATGGCATGGGATCCGATCACCCGCATCGTCGGCAGCCTCGGCATCTACACCAAGATCGACTTCGACAACCGGGAAGTCGTTGAGTGCCACAGCACGTCGTCGATCTTCCGCGGCTACTCGATCTTCATGAAGGGCAAGGATCCGCGCGACGCGCATTTCATCACCAGCCGGATCTGCGGCATCTGCGGCGACAACCACTGCACCTGCTCCTGCTACACGCAGAACATGGCGTACGGTGTCAGGCCGCCGCACATCGCCGAGTGGATCATGAACCTCGGCGAAGCCGCGGAATACATGTTCGACCACAACATCTTCCAGGAGAACCTGGTCGGCGTTGACTTCTGCGAGAAAATGGTTTCCGAGACCAATCCCGGAGTACTGGCAAAGGCCGAAAACACGCAGGCCCCGCACGCCGACATGCACGGCTACCGGACGATCGCCGACATCATGCGCGCGCTCAACCCGTTCACCGGCGAGTTCTACCGTGAGGCGCTGCACGTCAGCCGCTATACGCGCGAGATGTTCTGCCTCATGGAAGGCCGGCACGTTCACCCGTCCACGTTGTATCCCGGCGGCGTCGGTACTACGGCCACCGTCCAGTTGATGACCGACTACATGACCCGGTTGATGCGTTACGTCGAGTTCATGAAGAAGGTCGTGCCGATGCACGACGACCTTTTCGACTTCTTCTATGAAGCGCTGCCCGGTTACGAGAAGGTCGGACTGCGCCGCACCCTGCTGGGCTGCTGGGGTTCGTTCCAGGATCCCGAGCACTGCAATTTCGCCTACAAGGACATGGAGGACTGGGGCCGCAAGATGTTCGTCACGCCCGGTGTGGTGGTCGACGGCAAGCTTGTCACGACGTCGCTGCTCGACATCAACCTCGGCCTCCGGATCCTGTTGGGCAGTTCGTATTACGACGACTGGTCCGATCAGGAGATGTTCGTCAAGACCGATCCGCTGGGCAATCCGGTTGATCGTCGCCACCCGTGGAATCAGCACACCAATCCCCACCCGCAGAAGCGGGACATGGAGGACAAGTACAGCTGGGTGATGTCACCGCGCTGGTTCGACGGTCAGGACCATCTCGCACTGGATACCGGCGGCGGCCCGCTGGCCCGGTTGTGGGCGACGGCGCTGGCGAACCTCGTCGACATCGGCTACGTCAAGGCGACCGGCAACAGCGTGCAGATCAACCTGCCCAAGACCGCGTTGAAAGGTCCGGTCGAGCTGGAGTGGAAGATCCCCCAGCACGGAAGCAACACAATCGAGCGCGACCGCGCCCGCACCTACTTCCAGGCGTACGCCGCGGCGTGCGCGCTGCATTTCTGTGAGAAGGCGCTCACGGAGATCCGCGCAGGCCGCACCAAGACGTGGGAGAAGTTCGAGGTGCCCGACGAGGGCATCGGCTGTGGCTTCACCGAGGCCGTTCGTGGAGTGCTGAGCCATCACATGGTGATCCGTGACGGCAAGATCGCGAACTATCACCCGTATCCGCCGACGCCGTGGAACGCCAGCCCGCGCGACAGCTTCGGCACTCCGGGACCCTACGAGGACGCGGTGCAGGGTCAGCCGATATTCGAGGAGAACGACCGAGAGCACTTCAAGGGCATTGACGTGATGCGCACGGTGCGCAGCTTCGACCCATGCCTGCCGTGCGGGGTTCACATGTACCTGGGCAACGGAAAGACGTTGGAGCTGTTGCACTCCCCCACTCAGACCGCAACCGGGGAATAGCCTATGGCCCATCGCCCGGACGTAACCCATGATGATGCGCGGTGGCGCTCGGCGGGCGATCGGATCCAGACCTTGCTCGACGCCAGCGCGGCGGGCGGGGCCGTCGCGCGTGAACGCGCCGAGCAGCTGGTTCGTGAGGTAACCGACCTATACGGCGCCGGGCTCGAGCGGATGTTGCGCATGGCCGTAGCCGCCTCCCCCCGCCTCGCGGAAACGTTCGCCGCCGACGATCTGGTGGCCAGCCTGCTGCTGGTACACGGTCTGCATCCGCATGACATCGAGCGGCGTGTCTCCGATGCGCTTGACAGCGTGCGCCCCTATCTCGGTTCCCACGGCGGCGACGTCGACCTGCTCGAAATCGACGGAGATGTTGTACGCCTGCGGTTCTCGGGGAGCTGCAAGAGCTGCCCGTCGTCCTCGGTGACGTTGGAGCTGGCCGTCGAAGACGCAGTCAGAACGGCGGCCCCAGAGATATCGGCCATCGAAGTCGTTGCAGCCGAGCCTGACTCACAATCCGGTGTGATCCCGGCGGCGTCGCTGTTTACGCGCCTGCACGCCAACGGGCACCACTTGACGGCATGGCAACCCGTTCCGGAGCTGGCGGAGTTAGGCGACGGCGAGGTCGGTGGCTTCTCGGTTTCGGGCGCAACGGCGCTGGCCTGCCGGCTGGGCGATGAGTTCTACGCCTACCGCGACCGCTGCCCCAACTGCACCGGGTCGCTGGCGGGTGCCCAGCTGCATGACGCGGTGTTGCGCTGTCCGCGGTGCGATGCCGACTTCGACGTGGTGCACGCGGGAGTCGGAATCGACGGTCCTGCCCACCTCGAACCTCTGCCCGTGCTGATCCGCGACGGCGTGTTGTCGATGGCCGTTGCCGATGAGGTCGCGTCATGAACGGCGCATACGACGTTCTTTCGCGCATCCGTGCCGCCCGTGGTGAATCCGAGCCGGTCGGGGAGGCCTGCGAGATGTGCGCGGAGCAGATCCCCGACGAACACCAGCACGTGGTGAACGTCGAAGGCAGGCAGCTGATGTGCGTCTGCCGCGCCTGCTACCTGCTGTTCACCGACACCCATGCCGAACTGCGCTATCGGGCAATCCCCGATCGCTACCTCGCATTCCCGGACTTCGGGCTGAACCGACGCCAGTGGGAGGGCCTGCAGATCCCCGTTGGGATGGCGTTCTTCTTCCGCAACTCGGTGCTCGGTCGCACAGTAGCCTTCTATCCCGGTCCCGCCGGTGCCACCGAGTCCGAGCTGGATTTGGCTGCCTGGGAAGACATCCGCGCCGCCGACCCGCGCGTGGACATGCTGGCCGATGACACCGAGGCGCTGCTGGTGCGAGTCCCCGAAGACCAACACGAGCCGCCCGAATGCCACCTGGTGCCCATCGACGCCTGCTACGAGTTCGTCGGGCGAATGCGCATGCTGTGGCGTGGATTTGATGGCGGTCAGGAGGTGCGCGAGTACATCGGCGGGTTCTTCGATCTCCTCGCAGCGCGCAGCAAGGTGGTTCAGCGATGAGCGAGGTTACCTTCGCCGTCGTCGATGTCGCCCCGGAACCGTATGCGGCGACCCCGATCCTGATGGCGCGAGTGGGTGTGGCAGCGGTCGGCGACGAGCCTATCCACGCGATCGCACTGCGGTGTCAGGTGCGCATCGATCCAGTGCGGCGCGGCTACTCCGACGAAGAGGCCGCCGGCTTGACCGACCTTTTCGGGCCGCGGGAGCGTTGGGCGACCACCCAGCACACATTCCTGTGGCAGCACACCGCGGCCATGGTGCCCGGCTTCACCGACACGACACAGGTCCGCCTCTCCCTCGAATGCACCTATGACTTCGAGGTGGCCTCGGCCAAATACTTCCACGCACTGCGCGATGGCACCGTGCCACTGCAGTTCCTTTTCAGCGGAACGGTTTTCGTGCAGGGCACTCGTGGATTCGCCGTCCAGCAGGTGCCATGGGACCGCGAAGACCGTTACGACATGCCAGTGTCTGTTTGGCGTGACTTGATCCGGCAGCACTATCCGAACACCGGCTGGCTGCGGCTAGAGCACGACACCATCGACGCACTCGCCGCCTACCGCTCCGCGCGGGGCCTGCTCGGGTTCGACGATGCGATCACCTCGCTGCTCGCCGCCAGTACAACCGGGGAGATCCGATGACCGCCGGCTGGGATCGAGCACGTGCGGTCGCCGACGCCGTGCTGTATGAGGGCTATCTGCTGTACCCGTATCGGGCCGATTCGCGGAAGAATCAGTCGCGCTGGCAGTTCGGGGTACTCGGCCCGCAAGGTGCGGCGCAGGCGGGCATTGGCGAGGACGACACACTGTCGGCCCATATTCTGATTCATCCGTACGATGCGCCCTCGGTATCGGGCGTGGTTCGGTTCCTGCAGCTGCAACACCGCAGCGTGGAACGCGACCTCGGCGACGGGCGGTTTGAATCGGTCGACGAACTGATGACCGGCTCTCAATCGTGGCTGAGCTGGGACGAAGCCGTGGCGCGGGAGATTCCCTTCGGACCGTTCGCCGTCACGGAACTTCAACAGCCGCAGACATTTCGGGTCGATGTCGCGGGCGGTGAAGACGTCGAGAGCATCGACGGTGGAAGGCTTGTCCGCACGAGGCGTCACCTTCGAGCCAATCTCATGGTCGCCCCCGAACGTGACGCCGATCTGCTGCGCCTTACGGTCACGGTGCGCAACGCCGCGCCGCGCGCGAAGGACAAGGATGACGCCATCGCGTTGTCCTTGATCGGCACCCACCTCATCGCCGAAGTCGCACAAGGAGAATTCGTCTCGCTACTCGACCCACCGACCGCCGCCGCCAACGCTGTTGCGCGGTGCCGGCACCACCGATGCTTCCCCGTACTGGCGGGACCGCCCGGTGCGCACGACCTGATCCTGATATCGCCAATCATCCTCTACGACCACCCCGAGATCGCCGAGCAGAGCCGGGGCGCGCTGTACGACTCCACCGAGATCGACGAGATTCTCACCCTGCGCATCATGACGATGACCGACGAGGAGAAGGCCGCCGCGCGTGCGACCGATCCCCTGGCGGCGCAGATCATCGATCGCTGCGACGAAATGTCACCGGAAGCCATGCTGAACCTGCATGGCGTACTCCGGGATCCGCACGTTTTGGACGATCCAGCCCGGCTCCTCCCCGAGGTGCCCGAGGGCGTCGACTGGTGGGACCCGTTGGCGGACATGGCGGTCCGCCCCGAGATCGACGCCGTGGTGGTGAACGGCGTGCAGGTCACCCGCGGCAGCCGGGTCCGGTTGCGTCCGTCCCGCCGCGCCGACGCCCAGGACCTCTTCTTCGCCGGCAAGGTCGCGCGTGTCACGTCGGTGCACGAGGACGTCGACGGTGACCGGCACATCGGCGTCGTCCTCGAGGACGATCCCGCCGCCGATCTTCACGAATGGTATGGCCGCTACCTGTACTTCTCGCCCGATGAGATTGAACCGCTTAAGGAAAGGAACCCGTCATGGAGGTAGTTGGTTGGATCGCCGTCGCGATCGCCGCGGTGGTCGTCCTGATGGCCGTAGTGCTCGGCCTCCGGTCCATTCCGGACGCTAAGCGCTATATGCGCATCCGCCGCATGTAGCGGGGTTCATCACGTCCGGAATCCTGGTAGCCGGCATCGGCAACATCTTCCTCGGCGACGACGGCTTCGGCCCCGAGGTGATGCGACACGTCCCACAACTGCTCGCCGGCCCGCAAGTTCGCCTGGAAGATTACGGGATTCGTGGCATGCACCTTGCGTACGACCTGCTCGATGGACCGGATGCGTTAGTGCTCGTCGACGCTCTGCCCAATCGCGGCTCGCCGGGAACCCTGCACGTGTTTGTGGCCGACCACGAAACGGTCTCGGCCACTGCAGGTCTCGACGCTCACGCTATGGACCCCGCAGCGGTGTTCGCCAGCCTGAGAGCACTCGGAGGTACACCACCGCACACCATTGTGATCGGTTGTGAGGTCCAGAACGTGGATGAAGGCATTGGATTGTCCGAAGCCGTCGCCGCCGCCATCCCCGGCGCGGTGCTGGCGATTGAAGAGGCCGTGGCCCGGTTGCTCGAACCGGTGAGGGGAGGCTGAACCATGTGTCTGGGGATCCCGGGACAAGTCGTGCGGATGCTGGAGGGCTACGGCGGACAGCTCGCACTCGTCGACGTCGAAGGTGAACACCGCAAGGTGAACATCGGTATGTTGCCCGAGGAAACATTCGCGCCCGGCGACTGGGTGATCATCCATATGGGTTTCGTCGTCGAAAAGACCGACAAGGCCGGCGCCGACGCGGCTCTGGCGGGCTTGGAGCTGATGGGCCGCGGGAGGGAGGCTAGCCGAGCGACCCAAACGGTGAGCCCCGAGGCAGAGCCATCGCCATGACCCGGCGACGGTTGCGCGTCTGCGCGCATGGGGTGGTGCAGGGCGTCGGCTTCCGGCCGTTCGTCTACACCACCGCGGCCACTCTGGGCCTAACTGGCTCCGTGCGCAACGACAGCTCAGGAGCGATCATCGAGGTCGAGGGAGACGACCGGGACATTGAGGAGTTCTTGATCCGATTGCGTGACCGGCCACCACCGCTCGCGGTCATCGAATCGGTTGAGACGAACCGATGTTCCGGTAGTCGGCGGAACGGGCTTTGCGATCGCAGATACTTCACGATCGGGCGGAGGCCGCACGCTGGCCTCCCCCGACGTCGCGATGTGCGCAGAGTGCGCGGCCGAGCAACGCGACCCCGCCAACCGGCGCTACCGGCACCCATTCATCAACTGCACCAACTGCGGCCCGCGGTTCACGATCATTGCCTCGTTGCCCTACGACCGGGCCACCACGACGATGGCCGAGTTCGCGATGTGCGCAGATTGCGCCCGCGAGTACGCCGACCCCGCCGACCGGCGCTTCCACGCACAGCCCGTCTGCTGCCCGAGTTGCGGGCCGAGGCTGCGTTATCGCGACGGCGACGGTCGCGTCACCGAGGCCGAAGACGGACTCCGGCAAGCCCGGCGATTGCTCCGCGAAGGAAGGATACTGGCGGTCAAGGGCATCGGCGGGTATCACTTGGCCTGCGACGCCGCCGACGACCGCGCGGTTTCCGAATTGCGCAGGCGAAAGCGCCGCGGCGACAAGCCCTTCGCCGTGATGGTGCCGGACTTGGCCACGGCCCGCACCATCGCCGCCATCGATGGGCCATCGGCCCGCGTGTTGTCCGGGCCGCAACGCCCCATCATGTTGATGCCCCGGCTGCCCAATGCGCCGGTCGCCGATTCGGTCGCGCCCCACAACCCGGACCTTGGCGTCATGCTGGCCTACACACCGCTGCACATTCTCCTGTTCGGCCTGTCCGGCGACGAGCCGGGGACGCCCGTGTTGGTCATGACGTCGGGCAACCTTGGCGGCGAGCCGATCTGCTTCACCGATGACGATGCCCTGGACCGGCTTTCGCATCTCGCCGACGGCTGGCTGATGCACAATCGGGCGATCCTGGTGCCGTGCGACGACTCGGTGGTGCGGATGGTTGGCGGCGTCGAGCTCCCAATCCGACGCTCTCGCGGGTATGCGCCGCTGCCCATCGCGTTGCCCGTTCCGGTGCAGCCGACCCTGGCAGTGGGGGCCGACCTGAAGAACACGATGGCGGTGGCCGACGGCAAGTACGCCTGGCTGAGCCAGCACATCGGCGACATGGATGATCTTGCGACATTGTCTGCGTTCGACTCCGCGCAACTGCACCTGCAAGAGCTGACTGGCGTCAACCCGAAAGTGCTTGTCGCGGACGCACACCCGCTCTATCGATCAACTGCGTGGGCACACCGCAATGCGAGTGATCGGCCGGTTCGGACCGTGCAGCATCATCACGCGCACGTCGCCGCGGTGATGGCCGAGCACGGACTGGACGGATCCCAGCAAGTGCTCGGATTCGCCTTCGACGGAACGGGTTACGGGCCCGACGGCGCGGTTTGGGGTGGCGAGGTGCTGCTCGCCAACTACAAGGGCTATCAGCGGCTGGCCCAGTTGAAATACGTACCGCTAGCTGGCGGCGACGTCAGCGTGCTGCGGCCGTACCGGATGGCGCTGTCGCATCTGTGGGCAGCCGGCCTGCCGTGGGATCCAGACCTGCCACCGGTACTGGCATGCCCGCCCGACGAGCGACGGGTGCTGCAACATCAACTCGAGTCCGGCCTGGGCTGCACACCGACATCAAGCATGGGCCGGTTGTTCGATGCGGTGTCGGCGTTGGCCGGTGTCCGGCAGGTTGTCGCCTACGAGGCTCAGGCGGCCATCGAGCTGGAGGGTCTGTCACGCGGCGCAGACGGAGGCACACCGCGCTACGCCTTCTCGCTCGTTGCGGGTCGGCTACCCGCGATCATCGATCCCGCTCCGGTGCTCGCGGCCGTCATCGCGGACCTGCGGGCCGGCATTCCTGCGGCTGTGGTCGGCGCGCGCTTCCACCGAGCCGTGGCCGAGTTGATTGTTGACCTCGCCGCGCTCGACGAATCGGGCACCCAGACGATCGCGTTGTCCGGCGGCGTCTTCCAAAACGCGCTGTTGCTCCGGCTGGCGTTGGAGGGCCTGGGGAACAAGGGATTCGACGTGATCACGCACACGCAAGTGCCACCGAACGACGGAGGCATCGCGCTGGGTCAGCTCTTGGTCGGGAATTCGGGCTAGGTGCCGACGATGACCGCATTGTCCGAACAGCAACTGCCAGCGGGGCAGGCGTTGTTCGCCCGGTACGCCTTCCCGCCGAATGAGCTGGGTTATTGCGGACCCGCCGGCGCCGTTGGGCAGCCGTCGGATGTTGCCGCGCATGCGCGCGAGTTTGACGGTGCGTGGCCATATCTGCGGGCGATCGCCGATGCGTCCGGCATCGCCGACCCGCTCGACGCCGACGTCGTGCGCACTTACTGGGTGGGCGGACCGCTGCTGGATCGGATCGACCCTGCGGCGCTGGTTGAATCACTGCGCTCGGCCTTCGTGGGTCAGGTCACCGGCCTGCTGGCTGAGCTGACCCAGTCGGCGGGTGTGCTGGCGCACCACAGCTTCCATGTCTTCGTGGTTTATCCGTGGGTGCGGTTCCTCGACCGCGACGCCGCGACCGCACTGCAAGTGATGCAGGACTGCCGGATCCGTTGGGGAACGGTGGAATCCGTCGACGACGAGCATGCGGTGATCGCGTCGCGCCCGCTGGTACTGGATGGCGGCCGTCTCGCGCTCGGCGAACCGACCACCGAATGCGTGCAGTGGCGCAAGAACGGCGTCTCGCTGATCGCCGAACCGCGACCGGGAGACACCGTGTCGGCCCACTGGGACTGGGTTTGCGACACGCTCACCGACGCCGAAGGCGCCGCGTTGGCTACCGCGACGCAGGCCACCCTCAAGCTCGTAAATGCTGCTCGAAATGGAGGTTGAACTGCGAAAACACTGCTGGCGACCGGTTCCGTGCCGTCCCGTACGGGTAACCGGCAACTGGCTCGCCGCATTGCCGCGGCGGCCCTGAAGGAGATCTAATGAATACCCCTGGCGGGCAGTTGCCCGAAGAACCACAGGAAGAGCGGGGAGCACCCGGATCCCGGGATACCGGATCCGATCAACCGTCTGGCGGACCAGTCGATCGGCCGTCGGAAACCTACAAGGGCGATGAGACCGTGCCCGCCCACGATGAGCACGGGAAGTCCGGTGACATCGGCGGCGACAAGACCGAGCGCCCGCCAACCGACGCCGAGCCGGCGGTACCGCCGTACGAAGGCCGCCAAACGGCCGCCAAGCCCGAAGGCGACAGCGGCGAGGGCGATGAGGCCCGGACCGGTGGCGGCGTGAAGCCCGTCTCCGACACCGACTACAAGGCCCCGTCGCCGGATGAGACACCCGGCGGAGCGACCACGTCGCCTGCCGAGGAGCAGCCGGCGTCAGAGCGCAAATCGTAGGCCGCCGAAAGGGTTCTTTTATTGCAGTGTCGGAGCAGACTGGGTGATATCCCGCGGTTCTCGAGTCGCCACAGAGGCCGCGCAGCGAGACGGACCGTGACGGCGGCAGCCCCGACCGGTAGGTCCGGAAAGGGGGTTCGAGAATGAGCGTCACAGCCGAAGCCGGCACACCGTTCGTCAACACCGACCTGTCCGCGGACCTCGCGGCCGCAGCGCTGGATCTTGCCCGGCGGTTTCACGACGGCGCCACACTCTGGGTCATCTCGCCGCAGTGGGAACCGCACGCCCATCACGTCGCAGTCGAATTCGTCCATCCGGTGATCATGGGCAAGCGGGCGCTACCCTCGGTCGCACTCGTGGAACCCGACCCGGTCGCTCAAGCCCGTGTCGCGAGCAACCCGGGCGACCTGCTGATCGCCGTTGCCTCGGCCGACCAACCCGACGTGGTCGACGCGATGCGGCGCGCACCGGCCTGGGGGTTCTGACGCTCTGGATCGGGTCGGGTCCAAGACCGCCGGCGGGAGCGGCCAACCACATCCTGTGGATCGACTCGGATGACCCGATGGTGCCGGCCACCGGCAGGTTCGTCCTGATGTACCACCTGCTGTGGGAGCTCACCCACGTCTGCTTCGAACACCCCGGGCTTCTGAAACCCACCGACGAAGAAACCGTCTGTGTGACGTGCGGCGATGAAGGTCGGCTCGGTGAGGTGGTGCTCGAACCGGCCGACGCGGTCAGGCGCTCGTCCGCACAGCCAAAGGCGAGGAATGGGTCGACGTCACCGTGCTCGGGGACGTCGCACCAAACGACCTTGTCCTTGTGCACGCCGGCGCAGCGATCACGCGGCTGGACGACGCCCGGGAGGAGGCGAACCAATGACTACACATGAGTCCGAGAGCACGGGTTTCCTGTATCCGTTCATCGAATCAGAAGAGACCGACGCCAGAAGCCTTCTCGATGACCTGGCGGCATCGGCCCGTGGCAAGGCCGCCGAAAGTGCTCGGTTGCAACGGGAATCGCTGGACGAGTACGCCGATGGGTTGACCGCGGCGGGAACTCAGATGGCCGAGCGATTCCTGCGCGGCGGCCGACTCTATACCTTGGGCAACGGCGGAAGCTCCACAGACGCCGCGACGCTGGCATCACTGTTCAGCCGTCCCGCGCGGGGGCGCCCAGTCGCGGCGTGGTCACTGGCCGCTGACGAGGCAGTGGTGACCGCGCTGGGCAACGACGTCGGGTTCGAGCTGATCTTCAAGCGGCAGATCATCGCCCACGCCAGGGACCGCGATGTCGCCATCGCGTTGTCGACGTCCGGCAACTCCGAGGACCTGATGACGGCGATCACCGAGGCCAAGCAGCGCGGCGTGCTCACCGTCGGGTTCTCCGGCCACGACGGCGGCCGGATGGCTGTCGCTGACGATCTCGACTTCTGCTTCACCGTGCACAGCCAGAGCATCCACCGCATCCAGGAGAGCCACGCGATGCTCGGATACCGGCTCTGGTCGGTGACCCAGGACCACATGAGCCAGTCCCGGCCGGGCGTCAAGACATCATGACGACCTCCGCCGAACGCGAAGACCGGGTGCTCGAACGGATCGACAAGTTTCGACAACGACGCCCGCGCCTGCTGGACGAGGTGGTGACGCTTGCTCACGGCGCCGGGGGTAAGTCCTCGGCGGCCCTGGTCGACGCCGTGTTCGTGGAGGCTTTCCGCAACCCTGAGCTCGAACAGCTCGGCGACGCCGCGGCGCTGCGCTTGCCATCGGGGGAACGGTTGGCTTTCTCGACAGATTCGTACGTCGTTGCGCCCCTGCGCTTTCCGGGCGGTTCCATCGGGCATCTGGCGGTGCACGGAACTGTCAACGACCTCGCGGTGTCGGGGGCCCTCCCGCAGTGGTTGTCGGCGGGATTCGTCATCGAGGAGGGTTTCCCGATCGCGGAGCTGCGCGGGATCGTCGCGGACATGAGCGAAGCGGCCGTACGCGCCGGGGTGCAGATCGTAACCGGCGATACCAAGGTCGTTGGTAAGGGTGCCGCCGATGGGATGTACATCTGCACCACCGGCATCGGCGTGATCCCCGAGGGCAGGCAGCTGTCGCCCGACCTGGTTCGGCCCGGCGACAAGGTGTTGTTGTCGGGCACGATCGGCGAGCACGGGATGGCGGTCATGCTGGCCCGTGGCGATCTCGCCATCGACGCCGACATCGCCTCGGACACAGCGCCGGTGAATGCGCTGGTGGAGGTTCTGCTTCAAGCCGCCCCGTCGACGCGGTGGATGCGGGATGCCACCCGCGGCGGTGTCGCCACGGTGTGCAACGAACTCGTCAAGGGGTCGCCATTCGCGGTGGTCCTGGACGAGCACGCGCTTCCGGTCGAGCCTCAGGTGCTGGGCGCGTCAGACATGCTCGGTATCGACCCGTTGTACGTGGCGAACGAAGGAAAGTTCGTCGCGATCGTCTCGGCCGAGGAGGCCGATCAGGCAATCGACGCGATGCGGGCGCATCCGCAGGGTGCCCGCGCGGCGATCGTCGGCGAGGTTGTGCCCCAGCCGCCCGGAATCGTCGCATTGCGAACATCGTTCGGCGGCAGCCGGATCGTGGACATGCTCGTCGGCGACCCGCTCCCCCGAATCTGCTAGGTCCGGGAGGACCTGAAAGGAGAGGCCGATGTGTCTCGGAATACCCGGCCAGGTGGTCGACATAGTCGATGCTGAGCAGCATCTGGCCAAGGTGGACGTCAATGGTGTGCGCAGAACAATCAGCGTGCGGTTGCTGGCCGACGACAACCTGCTTGTCGGCGATTGGGTGCTGGTGCACGTCGGTTTCGCGATGGCCAAGATTGACGAACGCGAAGCGGCGTGACGCTGGATCAGGTGCAGAAGATGGGCGAGAACTACCAGCAGGAGATCGACGCGTTTAACGAGTCCGAGATCGCTTGAGGGCAGAGCAATGAAGTTTGTCGATGAATTCCGGGATCCGGCGGCGGCTCGCGCCCTGGTCAAGTCCATCACCGAGTTGGCCGGCGACGACGAGTTCAAGTTCATGGAGGTCTGCGGCGGGCACACGCACACCATCTACCGCCACGGCATCGAGCATCTGCTGCCGGCAGCAATCGAGCTTGTACATGGGCCCGGCTGCCCGGTATGTGTCATCCCGATGGGCCGGGTGGACGACGCGATGTGGCTGGCCGAGCAGCCCGGCACCATCTTCACGACGTTCGGCGACATGATGCGCGTGCCCGGATCGAAGGGCAATCTCATCGAGGCCAAGGCGCGCGGGGCGGACGTGCGATTCGTGTATTCCCCGCTCGACGCGCTGAAGGTGGCGCTCGACAATCCGGACCGTCACGTCGTGTTCTTCGCCGTCGGCTTCGAGACCACCGCACCATCCACTGCGGTAACACTGGTGCGGGCACGGGCATCGGGAGTCAAGAACTTCAGCGTCTTCTGCAACCACGTCACGATCGTTCCGCCGATCAAGGCCATTCTCGAATCGCCCGACTTGCGGCTCGACGGGTTCCTGGGTCCGGGACATGTCTCCACCGTGGTCGGGTTGCGGCCATATCGATTCGTTCCGGCGGTTTACGGAAAGCCCATGGTGGTGGCGGGTTTCGAGCCGCTGGACATTCTGGCGTCGGTGCACATGCTCCTTCAACAGATTCGGGAAGGCCGGTGCGAAGTCGAGAATCAGTACACGCGAGTAGTGCGTCCGGAGGGCAATACCCAGGCACTGAAGCTGATGGCAGAGACGTTCGAACTGCGTCCACATTTCGAATGGCGCGGGCTCGGCTTCATCTCGCAGAGCGCTCTCAAGATCCACTCCGACTACGCCGATTTCGACGCCGAGCTGAAATTCGATATGCCCGGAATTCGGGTTGCCGATCCCAAGGCGTGCCAGTGCGGCGAGGTTCTCAAGGGCGTCATCAAGCCCTGGGAGTGCAAGGTGTTCGGCACCGCGTGCACCCCGGAGACACCGATCGGCACGTGCATGGTCTCGCCCGAGGGCGCCTGCGCCGCGTATTACAACTTCGGCCGGCTGCACCGCGAAACCGCGCAACTAATCGGCCAGCGGGGCTAGCTGTTCACCACTGATCGCGCGGCACGTCGAAGTTGACATCGGCGACCAGAAATCCGCGATACCACCACGCGCGCACCCTCGGGCGGCGACTCCCCTGGCGTCAGCGTCTCCAGCGCCGGCGAAGCCATCCCACGGGCGCCGATCTTCGAACACTGCCTACAGTGGACGAACACCTGTTCGATTCAAGTTGACACGCCGTGTTCGGTGCACCCGGCGCTGAATGCCCTGGCCGAAGCCTTACGAACGAGTTTTCGCCGCAGCTTCAGATGCGCGACATCAACGACGCCAGTGGGGAAAGTCGTCGTAATCCCGGAGCGTCATGACAAACCCGAACGCACCGACGGCGACGGCTAGGAGATACCCCGGGACCGACAGCCATGCGGTGGGGGCCGATGCGGCCAGCCAAACCACCAGACAGGCGGCGATCACCAGCAGAACACCGTAGAACGGTGTTCGTCGAGGATGATCACCCAAGCCCACGATCACGGAAATACCCGCTGGCACAATCCGCCAAACGGCGACGGACCACTAGAGATTCACCACTGATCGCGGGGGACGTCGAAGTCCGCGCACAGCGCCCGCCACACGTCCCGCGGGTCCACGCCGTCCTCGATGGCCTGCTCCGCGGTACGCCCGAACCCGCTCAGCACGTGGTCGACGAGCAGCGACGCGCCACGCACCGGCCCGAACTGCCCCTCGACGAGTTCATTGAATTCCGTCAGCCGCACGCGACCAACCTACCCAGACCGAGCCAGCGCTTCCTGGCACACCCGTACCGGATCGACGACGTCAGCCACAGATGCCCCCGCCCGCCGGGCGGCTTCCCGATACCGCGGCGACGTCAACACTTCAGCCACCGCCGCCGACAGCGCCGCAGTGGTCAGCGGGCGTACCAACTGCGCACTACCTTGGCGCACAACACGATTGGCGATCTCCCACTGGTCGCCGCCGCCCGGCACCACCACCAGCGGCACCCCGGCCAGCAGCGTCTTGGACACCATGCCGTGGCCCCCGCCGCAGACCACCACATCGGCATGCGCCAACAGTTCGTCCTGTCGGCCCAGGCCAACGGCCGCCCATGGCGGTACCACCACGTCGGGACCAGAAATTCGCGACACCACCACGCGCGCACCCTCGGGCAGCGACTCCCCCGGCGTCAGCGCCTCCAGCGCGAGGGAGGCCATCCCGCGGGCGCCCGTCATCGCCGTCGACGGCGCCACCACAACCAGCGGGCCCGATCCCGGCGGCACCGACAGCACCGACGACGTCGGCTCAAAATGCAGCGGCCCCACCACGACGGCCTCGAAAGGCCAGTCCGGTCGCGGCACCTCCAACGCCGGCAGCGTGGCGATCAGCCGTCGCAAAGGCCCGGGATCGACTGCGGGCAAACCGATCTCGACCCGCACCGCCGACCGCTGGCGCAGCCCCTCCCGCCACGACCGGGCCGTCAACGCACGCATCACCGCGTCGCGGAGCCTGCCGCGCACGCCGACGCCGGGCGCCAGCCCGCTACCCAGCGGCGGCAGGCCCTTCGACGGCCGGTAGAGCGGATGCGGGCACAGCTCGATCCACGGCACACCCATCAGCTCGGCCGCCAGCCCGCCACACGCGGTGATCACGTCGGAAACCACCAGATCGGGCGCCAGCTCGCGCAGCCGCGGCACGTTCAGCACCGCCATCCGCGCCGCCCGCTGGTGAATCTTGGCCCCGGCATCGGTGTCGTCGTCCAGATCCGTCGGATCCAGACCGTCGAGTTCCACCGCGTCGACCCCGGCGGCGCGGGCCGTGTCCAGCCATTCCGTGCCCGTCAGCAGCGTCGGCGCATCACCGGCGGCCTTGAACCGCAGGCACAGCGCGATGGCCGGAAAAGCGTGCCCGGGATCGGGTCCGGCAACCACAGCGACCCGCATCCGCCTACCCTGCCACAGCGCCAGACAACTAGGCTGGCACCCATGACGGGGATGACATCGACAGTGGACAGCACCACGAACGCACACACAGTGGAGACCTTCCTGTACGCACTGCAGGACGAGGACTTCGACGCCGCCGACGCCGCGATGGCCGACAACATCGCGTGGCAGAACGTCGGATTCCCGACCATTCGCGGGCGGGAACGCATCATGAAGCTGTTTCGGCGTGGCGAAGGCCGGATGGGCTTCGAGGTGAAGATTCACCGGATCGCCGCCGAGGGCAACGCGGTGCTGACCGAACGCACCGACGCGTTGATCGTCGGGCCGCTGCGCATTCAGTTCTGGGTGTGCGGGGTGTTCGAGGTGCACGCCGGCCGGATCACGCTGTGGCGCGACTACTTCGACATGTTCGACGTCACCAAAGGGATTCTGCGGGGCATCGTCGCGACGGTGTTCCCCTCACTGAGACCGTCGCTCTAGATGGGTACCGGGCGTAAGAAACCGAACCTGTTCGAATACATCGGCTACAGCTACGGGCGTCGGCTGCCCGACTCGATGCGGGACTGGGTGCGCAACGACCTGGCCGGCAAGGGCGCCACTGTCCGGATGATGGTCCGCGTCTTCATACCCGCGTTCCTGATCATGATCCCGTTCTGGTTCATCCCGACGACCCTGGACGTGCACCTGTCGATGACGTTGCCGATCCTGATTCCGTTCGTGTTCTTCTCACACGCGCTGAACAAGGTGTGGCGCCGCCACATGCTGCGCAAACACGGCCTCGATCCCGGCCTCGTCGACGCGCGCTCACGCGAGAAGAACGCCCACATCCACGAGGCGTACATCGAGCGCTACGGACCGCGGTCGGGCCCGACCAGCTCACACGACATCTAGCCAATCGCCGAGCGGGAAGTTATCGGACGGATTTTACGAGCATCCGTCGGAAAACTGGCCATTCGACAGCTGCAAGCCACAAAACTAAGCGCCGCGCAGGTGGCCCAGTTCGTCGAATGCCTGCGCCCAACCCATCAAGCGGTCGGTCGCATTGGTCAGCTCGTCCCGGTAGCGCTGCTGCGACATCGGCGAGCTCGACATCGGCCCGGTATTGGCCGCTGACACCAATTGTGCTGCCGCAGTGACCATTTCGTTGTACTGATGTGCGCCGTGGTTCAACTGCGCGGTGAAGGCATTGATGGTGGGCACCAGGTGCGACCGCGACTGCGGCGCCGTGGCCATCGCACGCTCCATCGATACCACCTCGTTGGCCGTTGCCGCCATGGTCGCGGCGGTCTGGTTGGCCGCAGCCGTCAACTCACGAAGCTCGTCGGCCGGTAGCATCCGGCCCCGTTCCATCACCCCGAGCAGCGAGAACAGGCCGCGCTCGGAGGCGGCCAGGGCGGCCATCGGCTGACGCGCCGCCGAGCCCCACGGCGGGAGGCGACGGGTCGCACGCGAGCGCGGCGCCGGCAGCGGCGACGACCGCAGCCACCGGTAGCGCAGGAATGACAGCGTCGCCAGGAACGCGGCGCCTGCCGCGATGGGCGCGGGGATGAACAAAGCCCACACCGGCGTGCTCCACGAGGCCAGCAGGCCCGTCACCCCCACCCAGAACACACACGAAACCGTGAAGAACACGGCCAGCCGCAGCGCCCAGCGTCGTTTACGCATCAACTTGGCGCGCGGATCGGCTGCCGCATGCAGCTTTTCGGCCACCACGTCGGACCACTCCGCGGCGGTGTCTACACCGCGCTGCACCAACGAACGCCAGGCTTCTGGTCGACCAGCGTGTGAATTCATGGCGCCTACCTACGAAAGCTATTGGGAGAGAGGCTTTTCCGGAGCCGCTTCCTGGTTGGTCGCCGGAGTTGCCGGGGCGGGCGCCGCTGTGCCACCGGCCGGCAGCTGATCACCGCGCATCGAGGCGCGGATCTGCTCCAACCGGGAATGCCCGGCCATCTGGACACTGGCCTGCTGCACCTCCATCATGCGGCCCTGCACCGAGTTCTGCGCCAGCTCAGCCGAGCCCATCGCGTTGGCGTAGCGGCGCTCGATCTTCTCGCGCACCTCGTCAAGGCTCGGCGTACTACCAGGCGCCGCAATCTCACTCATCGACCGCAGCGACGCGCTGACCTGCTCCTGCATCTTGGCCTGCTCGAGCTGGCTGAGCAGCTTGGTGCGCTCGGCGATCTTCTGCTGCAACACCATCGCGTTCTGCTCGACGGCCTTCTTGGCCTGCCCGGCAGCCTGCAGCGCCTGGTCGTGCAGCCCCTTGAGGTCTTCCACGCTCTGCTCGGCCGTCACCAGCTGTGCGGCGAACGCCTCGGCGGCGTTGTTGTACTCGGTGGCCTTCGCGGCGTCGCCCGCAGCGGTGGCCTGGTCGGCCAGGGTCAGCGCCTGCCGGACATTGACCTGCAGCTTCTCGATGTCGGCGAGCTGACGGTTGAGCCGCATCTCCAGCTGGCGCTGGTTGCCGATCACCTGGGCCGCCTGTTGCGTCAACGCCTGATGCTGGCGCTGAGCCTCCTCGATGGCCTGCTGTATCTGCACCTTCGGATCGGCGTACTCGTCGACCTTGGAGCTGAACAGCGCCATGAGGTACTTCCACGCCTTGACGAACGGATTGGCCATGAGTTCATTCCGCCTTTGTGTCTGTGGTCTGCACGTACGGACTTACCGTGTTGCCCAATCTATCGGGTCGGCGGCCATCGCCACACCCAGAACCCGCTCAGGCAACCGCCATCGACACGACCTGTGGGATGACCACCTTGGTGGTGGCGTCGATCGTCGAGATGCCAGCCGCGCTCGCGTACTCGGCCATTTCCTGGCCGGCCATCTGATCGCCGGCGTCGGAGAGCACTCGCGACAGCGGAACGTCCAGGGCCCCGCAGATGGCGCTGAGCAACTCGCTCGAGGCCTCCTTACGACCGCGTTCCACCTCTGACAGGTAGCCCAGGCTGACCCGGGCCGAGTCGGACACCTCGCGCAGGGTGCGTCCCTGCTCGGTGCGGGCACGACGCAGCACGTCGCCGATCACCTCGCGCAGCAATGCCGTCATCGTGCTCTCCTATCAAAATCTGTGCCGCTCGGTCCTCGTATTAGGGCAACGCTGAGCGCGGCCGGGTTGGTTCCCGGATGGCGCAGATCACTGACCAGCGGGTCGTGCGCGGGAATCCTTGATCGCCGAGACGACGTAATCCACGCCGGTGACCACGGTCAACACCACGGCGGCCCACATGACCACCCAGGCGGCGGCCAGCCAGGTACCCGACAGGGGCAGCACGAAAAGTCCGATCGCGACGGCCTGGACCAGGGTCTTGAGCTTGCCGCCGCGGCTGGCCGGGATGACACCGCGGCGCAGCACCGCGAACCGCAATCCTGTGATGCCGATCTCGCGCACCATGATCACCGCCGTGACCCACCATGGCAGGTCGCCGAGCATGGACAGCCCGATCAGCGCCGCGCCGATGAGGGCCTTGTCGGCGATCGGGTCGGCCAGCGTGCCGAATTCGGTGACCATGCCGTAGCTGCGGGCCAGTGCGCCGTCGAACCGGTCGGTGATCACCGCGACGGCGAACACCACGAATGCGCCTATCCGCCAAAATGTTTCATGGCCATCGCCGAGGAAGAGCACGACGAGGAACACGGGGACCAACGCCAGTCGCACGCCGGTGAGCACATTTGCGATATTGGCTACACGGGCGCGCGGCACCACCGGATCGGTATGGGGTTGGCCCGACACCGCAACAGAATATAGGTTGCCGGAACCGATACCCTCGCACGTGTGAGCGGAGCGCCCGAGCGGCTTGTCGTCCGGCGTGCCCGCACGTCCGATGTGCCGGCCATCAAAACGCTCGTCGACGTCTACTCCGGCAAGATATTGCTGGAGAAGAACCTGGTGACGCTCTATGAGGCGGTCCAGGAGTTCTGGGTCGCCGAACTCGAAGGCGAACTGATCGGTTGCGGCGCCCTGCACGTGTTGTGGTCGGACCTCGGCGAGGTGCGCACAGTTGCGGCGCACCCGAAGGTCAGGGGCCAAGGCGTCGGGCACGCGATCGTCGAGCGATTGCTGGACGTGGCCAGGGAGCTACACCTTGAGCGGATCTTCGTGCTCACCTTCGAAGTCGAGTTCTTCAAGAGCCACGGCTTCGAGGAGATCGAGGGCACGCCGGTGACGGCCGAGGTCTACGAAGAGATGTGCCGCTCCTACGACACCGGCGTCGCGGAGTTCCTCGACCTGTCCTACGTCAAGCCGAATATCCTCGGCAACACGCGAATGCTGTTGACGCTCAAGTAGTTTCCGCACTACTATGTGTACGTTTGGGAGCGGTGAGCGCAACAAAAACGTACACAAATCGCTATCCGTCGTCCGCGTCGCCGCCGGCGGCGTCCGCGCCGCCCCGGATCAACGCAAGCGTCCCCGCCAGCTCGTCGGGCTTGACCAGCACCTCACGCGCCTTGGAGCCCTCGCTGGGCCCGACGATGCCGCGGGTCTCCATCAGGTCCATCAACCGGCCCGCCTTGGCGAAGCCCAACCCGCAGCTTGCGCTGCAGCATCGACGTCGAACCGAACTGACTGGAGACCACCAAGCTCGACCGCCTGCAGGAACACGTCCATGTCGTCGCCGATGTCCGGGTCGACGTCGGTGCGCTCGCTGTTGGTCTTGGCGTTTGGTGACGCCCTCGGTGTACTCCGGCTCGGCCTGCTCCTTGCAGCGTTGACGACGGCGTGGATCTCGTCGTCGGTGATGTAGGCGCCCTGCAGCCGGATCGGCTTGTTGGCGCCCATCGGCAGGTACAGCCCGTCGCCCATGCCGATCAGCTTCTCGGCGCCCTGCTGGTCCAGGATCACCCGGCTGTCGGTCAGCGACGAGGTCGCGAACGCCAGCCGGGACGGCACGTTCGTCTTGATCAGGCCGGTGACGACGTCGACCGACGGCCGCTGCGTGGCCAGCACCAGGTGGATGCCAGCGGCACGGGCCTTCTGCGTGATCCGCACGATGGCGTCCTCGACGTCGCGTGGCGCGGTCATCATCAGGTCGGCCAGCTCGTCGACGATCGCGATGATGTACGGATAGGGCTTGTAGACGCGTTCGCTGCCCAAAGGCGTGGTGATCTCGCCGGATCGCACCTTTTTGTTGAAGTCGTCGATGTGGCGCACCCGCGACGCCTGCATGTCCTGGTAGCGCTGCTCCATCTCCTCGACCAGCCACGCCAGCGCGGCGGCCGCCTTCTTCGGCTGGGTGACGATCGGCGTGATCAGATGCGGAATGCCTTCGTACGGCGTGAGTTCCACCATCTTCGGGTCGATCAGGATCATCCTGACCTCCTCGGGGGTGGCCCGCGCCAGCAGCGAAACCAGCATGGAGTTGACGAAGCTCGACTTGCCCGATCCCGTCGAACCGGCAACCAGCAGGTGCGGCATCTTCGCGAGATTGGCCGAAATGTATTCGCCCTCAATGTCCTTGCCCAGCCGATCACCAGCGGGTGATGGTCACGCCGGCTCGACGGCTCGGTCAACACATCGGCGAGCCGCACCATCTCGCGGTCGGTGTTGGGCACCTCGATGCCGACGGCGGACTTGCCGGGAATCGGCGCCAGCATCCGGACGGACTCGGTGGCCACCGCGTACGCGATGTTCTTCTGCAGCGCGGTGATCTTCTCGACCTTGACGCCCGGGCCCAGCTCGACCTCGTAGCGGGTGACGGTCGGACCGCGGGTGCAGCCGGTGACGGCGGCGTCGACCTTGAACTGCTGCAGCACCGAGGTGATCACGTCCACCATCTGGTCGTTGGCCGCACTGCGCCGCTTCGGCGGATCGCCGGCTATCAGCAGGTCCAGCGACGGCAGCGTGTACGGCCCGTCCACGACCCGGTCCAGTGAAAGGGCCGCCGGCTTGGCGGGCTTCTTCTTGCGGGACCGGGGCGTCGGCTCCGGAACGGTCGGCGCCTCGTCGTCGATCGGATAGTTGTCCATCGGCGTCCCGGTGGGCCACTGGCCTGCGTCGCCGTAGCCGGCCGGGTCGTCGTAGTAGCCGTCGGAGAAGTCCTCGGGCTCTTCGGCGGCAGACGGTTCTCCTCGTAGTCCTCGTCGTAGTACTCGCCCCGGAATGCTCGGGCCGAGAACATCCGCTGCACCGTCGACGGCACCTCGCGGATCGTCGTGCCGGTCACGAGCAGCACGCCGAACAGCACGCCGATGAACAGCAGTGGCGCTGCGATCCATTCGGTCAGCCCGTCCGACAACGGGCCGCCGATGGCGAAGCCGAGGAATCCCGCGGCGTGCTGGCGGGCGGTGGGATCCTGCGGCGAACCCGCCCACAGATGCCACAGCCCGAGGGCGGGCAGCGCGATCATCGCCGCGCCGAGGATCAGCCGCGGCCGGGCCTCGGCGTCGGGTTCGGTGCGCATGAGCACCACTGCGACCGCGGCGAGCGCGATCGGCACCAGCACCACCGCGGAGCCGATGAGCACCCGCAGGAAGGTGTCGACCCACTGCGCCGACCGGGTCGGGCGGCGTCGAACCACGAACTGGCGGCGACCACCACCGCGATACCCAGCAAGGCCAGCGCGATGCCGTCGCGGCGGTGGCCCGGCTCGAGGTCGCGGGCCCGGCCGACCGAGCGCGCGGTCGAACCGGCGCCCTTGGCCAGCATCAGCCAGCCTGCGCGGACGCCGCGGCCCACCGTCGCACCCGCGGCGGAGATATGCGAGGGGTGACGGCGCCGCGGTGGCTTCCGGCGGGGCGCCGACGGCCGCGCGGGACGTGCTCCACTCCGTGAGCTGGCCTTTGACCTGCTCGAACGGGCGCCGGATCGGGCGGCGGTCTTACTAGGCATGCTCGCAAGCCTAGTCGCAAATGCCCCAATACCACCATCTGCCACACGGGTCACAGATACATATCGAATGCCCGTCGCGCGCCCTGCCTAGGCTGCGAAGCACTGCAGGAACCCGTCGCTTAGGTAGGCTCGGCACTCGTCCAGCACGCACCCAACGAGGAGTTCAGTGCCCATGCCCATCACCGTCGTCGCAACCATGAAGGCCAAACCCGAGTCCGTGGACACCGTGCGCGACGCGTGTAAGCAGGCCATCGAGGCGGTGCACTCCGAACCCGGCTGCGACCTCTATTCGCTGCACGAAGCCGACGGCACCTTCGTTTTCGTCGAGCAGTGGGCCGACGCGGACGCGCTGAAGACCCACAGCAAGGCACCGGCGGTCGCGACGCTGTTCGGCACGGTCGGCGAGCACCTGGAAGGCGCACCCGACATCAAGATGCTGCAGCCGGTCGTCGCGGGCGATCCGGCGAAGGGCCAGCTGCGTCCCTGACGAGCGCTTGCGCGAGGAAGCGGAAACACTGACGAGCGCTTGCGCGAGGAAGCGAGAACACCGTTGCCCGGTCTTCAAGGAAAAGTCGCGTTCATCACCGGCGCCGCGCGCGGTCAGGGCCGAGCGGAGGCGATTCGGCTGGCCTCCGATGGGGCCAACATCATCGCGGTCGACATCTGCGACCAGATCGCGTCGGTCCCGTACCCCATGGCCACGCCCGACGATCTCGCGGCGACGGTAAAACTCGTCGAGGACACCGGCGCGCGAATCGTCGCGCAGCAGGCCGACGTTCGCGATCAGGACTCGCTGAAGACCGCGCTGCAGGCCGGGCTCGACGAGTTCGGCCGGCTCGACATCGTCGTCGCCAATGCCGGCATCGCGCCGATGATGGCGGGAGCCGACGGCTGGCGTGACGTGGTCGATGTCAACCTCACCGGGGTGTATCACACCGTGGAGTCCGCCAGGCCGACGATGGTCGAGCAGGGCGACGGCGGCTCGATCGTGCTGATCAGTTCGGCGGCGGGGCTTTTGGGCATCGGCGGGGACGACCCTGGCGGGCTGGGCTACACCGCATCCAAGCACGGCGTCGTCGGCTTGATGCGGTCCTATGCCAATATTCTTGCGCCGCATAGCATTCGGGTCAACTCGATCCATCCGACCGGGGTGAACACGCCGATGATCAACAATGAGCACACGCGGGCATGGCTGGAGAAGTTGGTCGCCGAAAGCGAAACGCCGATCGACATGGGTAACGCAATGCCGGTGGACGCGCTTGAGCCGGAGGACATCGCCGCGGCGGTGGCGTGGCTGGTTTCCGACGATGCCCGCTACGTCACCGGCATCACGCTCCCCGTCGACGCGGGACTCGCGAACAAGCGCTGAGGGCGCGAAAGAACCCCGCCGCTCAAACCTCGGTCGGCCCCCGTACAGGTGCGGCCGTCGAGCAGTCGCACATCAAGTTCGGCCTGGCGTCCGCTGAGGCGCGCCCACTTGCCGCGGGTTCTGTCCACGCCGGCCCCGTGCGCTGCGAGACTGGCCATATGTCTGAGATTGGTTCGCGCTCGGCGGTTTCACGTTTGTCCGCGGCAACTGCTCCCCCGGCGTGGATGAGTGGCGCTGCGTTGACCGTGCTGCGGCTGGTGGTCGGGTTGATGTGGCTGCACAACCTCCTGTGGAAGGTGCCACCGGACTTCGGCGAGAAGACCCGGGGCGGGCTGTACTTCTGGACTCGTTTAGGGGTCGAGTTTCCTGTGTTCGCGCCATTCAGCTGGCTGCTCGAACACGTTGTGCTACCGAACTTCACCCCGTTCGGCTGGCTGACGCTCGTGGTGGAGACGTCGCTGGCGGTCTGCTGCTGACGGGCACGGCGGTGCGGTTGGCGGCATTGATCGGCATTGGCCAGTCCGCGGCGATCGGGCTGACGGTGTCCGTAGCGCCCCACGAGTGGTCGTGGGCCTACGCGATGATGATCGGCATCCACCTTGTGCTGCTGCTCACCGCGTCGGCGCGGTACGCGTCCGTCGACGCCGTGTGGGCGGCGACAGCCGCGGGCGAGGGTGCACGCGCCAGCAGGCGGTTACTGGTCGGCTGGGGTGTGGTGCTGGGCCTGATCGGCATTGCCGCGGGTATTGCCTCCTCCGACAAGGACTTCCGCGCACCCGTCGGCGATGTCGTCGGGTATGTGGCCCCAGACTCCCTCGAGGTGTCGGTGGGACAGTACAACATGCTCGCAGCGCTGATTCTGCTCGCGGTCGCTGTTCTCATGCTGGTCGGGCGCTGCTACGTAGCCGAGTTGTCGCCCTCGCCGCGGGCCTGCTCGCACTGGCGGCGGCGCTGTCCGTCTATGTCCAATTGGGCCGAACGGAGGTCTGGCTGGGCGGAACGGCGTCGACGGCCGCCGTCTTCCTATGCGGCGCAGTGGTCGCGGCCGCCACCGCGAAACCGTTGATCACACCGCCCGCCGACACCAAACCCACCGATAGAGAAGGGGATTGAGCGTTGCGCCCGATTAGTCGATGAGGTTCGAACAAGGCGCCACTGTGGCCGCTGAAGGTTCTTTTTCCGGCCCGGATTTCGTTGCGGGCGCGGTGTTCTCGAAGCGCGTTACGACATTCGGCGCAGGAGAATCGCGGTGAACTGCTGGGTCGAGCCCCACGGGGTGACGTGTTCCTCACCGGCTGTCGCGATGAGCGCGTAGCGCGGGAATTCCCGCGCCAGCTCCTCATGGGTGTAGCGGACGATCGGCAATCCGCTGCAGTGTGTCGGCCCGTCGGGGCCGAACGTCGCCACCACCACCCAGCCGTCGGCTGTGAGACATCGGTTGAGCGATGCGAGGTAGTCGGCTCGTTCATCGGGTTCCGTCAGGAAGTGGTAGACCGCCCGGTCGTGCCAGAGCCGGTACTTGCGGTCGCCCGTCAGATCGAGGACGTCGGCGACTTCGAGTACGACGTCGGCGCCCGCCGGTCCGAGACGATCGCGCACCGTCTGCAGGGCCGTGGCCGACAGGTCGATCGCGGTGAGGTCGCGGTAACCGCGTGCCAGCAGGTGGTCGACGAGAGTCGACCAGCCGGCGCCGACATCGATGACCGGCTCATCGCGCCCGACTTCGGCCTGGTCAACCAGGCCCAACGAGAGTTCGGGCACCGACTGCCACCACGAGACCCCGTCGACGGGCCGATCGTGGTGCACGCCCTCCCAAAACCCCTGACGGGATTCGGTGTCCGTAGGACGTTGGGCCTGGTCCATGACGACCACCTTAAGCGGGTGTGCAACAACGTCGGCCCGTCATCAGCTGGTCATTTCCTTTCCCGCACATGGGTGCACCGAGTTGGCTAGCGTAATTCTCCGTGACTGTTAGCGAGCCCGGCTCCGGCGGTCCGGCTGGCTTGGAGGGCGCGGCGCGGGTCGTCGACGGCGGTGAGATGGATTGCGGCAGCGGGCTTCTGCTGCTCATCACCCGGGCCATGCGGCGACTCGAACCGGGCCAGCTGCTCGGTATCCGCAGCGCCGAGCCGAGTGTCGTGATAGATCTGCCCGTCTGGGCGGAACTGGTCGGTCATACGGTGGATTCCCAATATGCCGAAACTGCGGAGGGGCCCTGGCTCTTCCTCGTCCGGAAGGCGGCCGCCACCCGTCAACCCTCGACCGTCTTCAGCCTGGGTGAGCGGACGCCGATCGGCCAACGCCTGTGGGTCTATTCGAACTTCGACTGCAATCTGGCCTGCGGTTACTGCTGCGCCCAGTCGTCCCCGCAGGCGGCCAAGCGGCGACTCGACCTCGGCACGGCTCGCGAGGTATTCGCCGAGTTCCGCGCACTCGGCGGGCGCGAGCTGTTCCTCACCGGCGGCGAACCGTTCATGCACCCCGAATTGGGCGGTCTGGTCGCCGCTGCCGACGGACTCGAGCGCACGATTCTCACCAACGCGATGATCTTCGCCCGCGGCCGTCGCCGCGAGTTGCTCGAGTCGCTGGACCGGTCGGTGACGCTGCAGGTCAGCCTCGACTCGGCCACCCCAGACCTCCACGATCGGCAGCGGGGTGCGGGATCCTGGGCGAAAGCAATCGACGGGATCGGGCTGGCGCGGTCGCTGGGATTCCGCGTGAGAGTGGCGGCGACGCTGTATGACGAGGACGTCGACGGCGTGGCCGCCCTCCATCGCGGCTCGACGAGGAAGGCATTGCCCGCGAGGACCGAGTGATCCGCCCTGTCGCGCATGAGGGATTCGCCGAGGCAGGTATCCACGTGTCGATCGACTCATTGGAACCCGAACCCACGATCACCGCCGACGGCGCGTGGTGGCACCCGGTCGCCGTGACGGATCCGAACATGCGAATCGCCGATTCACCGCTTCCACTCGCCGAGGTCTTCGGGGTGGTGCGAGACACCATTGCGGTGCAGGACGCGGCCGCCCGGACCGGACGCGAGGTGTTCCGATGCGCATGACTCGCCGCGCATTCCTCGGCGGGTCCGCCGGGGTCCTCGCGCTTGCCGCCTGCGGCACGAACAGCGACAACGAATGCCGCGGTGCTGAACATCTCCGCCATCCCCGACCAGGACCAGGAACAGCTGAACCGCCTCTACGGTGCGGTCGCCGACCGATTCGCCGACGCGACCGGTCTCGAGGTGCGGTATCGGACGGTCGTCGACTACCAGGCCGTGGTGCGCGCTTTCGAGGTCGGCGACGTCCAGGTCGCGTGGATGGGCGGCTTCACCGGGGTGCAGGCCCGCAACCGGGTCGAGGGGGCCAGACGCGATCGCTCAACGCGATATCGACGCCGACTTCCACAGCGTCTTCATCGCGACCCGATCCTCGGGGCTGCGCCCCTTCGACGACATTTCCGGGCTTCGCCAGTTGGCGGGCCACACGTTCACTTTCGGTAGCGAGACTTCGACATCCGGCCGGTTGATGCCGCAGTACTTCATGGACAAGGGCGGGCTTGCAGTGTCCGAGTTGCGGGGCAAGCCGGGTTTCTCCGGCTCGCACGACGCCACGATCGAAGCCGTCGCTTCGCGCAGTTTCGATGCCGGCGTGGTCAACGAGCAGGTATGGGAATCCGCGGTGGCGGCCGGCAAGCCCAACGTCGGCGATGTCGTTGTGCTGTGGCGCACGCCCGGATACGCCGACTACCACTGGTTGGCCCGGCCCGATCTGGATTCGGTGGCCGGGCCGGGGACGACGCAGGCGATTACCGATTTGCTTCTTGGCCTTGACGCAGCAAATCCGAAGGATGCCGAGATCCTCGAACTCTTCGGCGCCACAAGGTTTATCGCAACGAAGAACTCCAACTACGACCAGATCGAAGCCGTTGCGAGGGAACAGGGTCTGTTGGAATCGAGCGACCTGGTCGTTCGGCTGACCGGCGTCGGCCCGGGTTTTCGGTTCCGCCGCTGCGGTCGCCGAAGTCGACCTCTGCGTTTCGGCCGGGGAGCGGGTGGCTGTTCTCGGCGCGAGCGGAGCGGGCAAGACCACGCTGCTGTCGCTGATCAACGGCTCGTTGTCGGCCACGTCCGGCATCATCGAAGTCTTCGGATCCAACCTCGCCAGCCTGCGCCCCGCCCAACTCAGGTCGGTGCAACGTCGCATCGGCACGATCTCGCAGCGGCTCGACCTGGTGGACCAGGTTCGGGTGCTGCACAACGTCAATGCCGGACGGCTTGCGCAATGGGGAACGGCCAGGGCGTTGCTCGCACTCGCCTGGCCGCGACCCGACGCCACGGCCATGGATGCCCTCGATCGAGTGGGACTGTCCTGGGCGGTTCACGAACGGACCGAACGGCTTTCGGGTGGGGAGCGACAGCGGGTAGCCATCGCACGGATGCTCACCCAGAATCCAGAGCTCGTCGTCGCGGACGAGCCGGTCTCGAGCCTGGATCCCGCGCGCACCGCCGCGATGCTCGGCCTGCTGTGCGCTTCGGCGCCGACAGCAACGGCGGTGGTCAGCCTGCACCAACCGCAGCTGGCCCGCGAATACTGCACGCGCGCAATCGGATTGCAGAACGGCAAGGTGGTCTTCGACGTGCCGACGACGCGGCTCGACGACGCGGCGCTCGACGAGCTGTACGCGCTGACGTGACATGAATGATATGTCGGTGACGCCTGCTACGTTGGTGACCACAATTGAATCCCCCGGAGAGATCCCAAGGTCAGGACATCGACCGGCGTCGGGGAAAGTAATCGGCGAGGCCGCGGAAACGATAGACACCTGCGGCGCCTGCGAGGGACAGAGCCGATCGGCGCAAACGCAAACGCCCCCGGCTTATGGCGGTGCTGTGATCGGCACCGAGGCAGCCGGACTTCGGCACGCGGGAATCCACCGGCTTCAGACGGGGGAGGATGTCAAGTGACCGCCCCGACTCCAACAACAACCGTCGACTCGGGGTCGGCGTTTGGCTTCGCGCAACCGCGCACGACTTTCCGCACAGTCATCGCACGGCGGCTCACCGGATTGGCACTCATCGCCGTGCCCCTTGGCTGGGCGTGGCTGCGTGCGACCCACGATGGCGACATCGTCAACCACGGCGGACTGGCTCTCGTCGGTGACCTGTTGGCATCGGCATTCCATCCGAATTTGGCACCGGATTTCCTCGCTGTTGTCGCCGACGCGACGATCATCACGCTGGCGTTCGCCGCGCTCGGCACCGCGGGCGCACTCGTCATCGGGATCCTCGGTGCCCTGGTGCTCAGCGATGTCGTTTGGTCGAGCAGGCCGTCGGCTCCGGTGCGGCTGATGCGCCTGACATTGCGCGGGGTTCTGGTTGCCGTGCGATCCATCCACGAGCTCATCTGGGCGCTGCTGTTGGTGAGCATCCTCGGTCTCGACCCGCTGGCGGCTGTCCTCGCGATCGCGATACCGTTCGGCGCACAAACGGCCAAGATCTTCGCCGAGACACTCGACGGCGTACCTTCGGGCGCGCTGAAAGCGTTGCGCGCCACGGGATCTCGGCCCGTGGCGTCCTGGACGTATGGCCTGCTGCCGCAGGCGGCACCGCTGTTGTTGTCGTATTCGTTCTACCGCTTTGAATGCGCGATCCGGTCGGCTGTCATCCTCGGCGTCGTCGGCGTAGGCGGGCTGGGGCAGGAGCTTGTGGTGAGCCTGCAGTCCCGCAACTGGGACGAAGTGTGGACACTCGTCGGTGCCGTCTTGCTGCTGTCGGCAGCAGCGGATCTATGGAGCACGCGGCTGCGTGGCGATCTCGCGGTGGTGACGTGCTCGGACTGGTCCGGGGGCCAGATGGGGAGCTCACGGGGACGTTCGAGCTGGGCAAGGTGGTCGGTGGCGATCGCGGTGCCAGGGTTGGTCCTCGCTTGGTTCGCATCAGGTGTCTCGCTATCTGGTCTGGCGTCACCGCGCACCCGGGAGCTGACGGTTCGGCTGCTCGACGACATGTGGCCGCCCGCGCTTCCGCCCGGCGGCTGGGCTGCCCTCGCGGGCGCGGTACTCGACACCGTGGCAATGGCTCTGCTGGCGATGGCGGTTGCGGTGGCGGTGACCGTGGTGATCGGACCGTGGGCGTCCCGATTGCCGCGCGGCCCGATGGACGAGCGGTCCGGACTGCTGCGTGGCGCGGTGCGGACTACGGCGTGGTGGATCGCGCGGTTTGCGCTGCTGGTGCTGCGCTCGGTGCCACCGACGGTCTGGGCGGTCATCGCGCTGTTCATGCTGTTTCCGGGCATCCTTCCGGGAGCGCTGGCCCTTGGCCTCTACACCGGTGGAATCCTGGGTCGGCTCGTTGCCGAGGCGTGGGAGTCTCTTGACACCCGGGGACGCGACGCGCTCCGCGCAATCGGGACGCCGCGGTGGCTCGCCGGGGTGGCCGCAACTACTCCCGCTTCCGCGCATCAACTGGTGAGCTACACCCTGTACCGGTTCGAGATCTGCGTGCGGGACACGGCGATCGTCGGCGTCGTCGGCGCGGCCGGTCTGGGCCGTCTGCTCAGCGAAGACCTCGCGGCCTTCCGATTCCCCGCCGTCACGACGCTGCTGGCCGCCTTTGTCGCGGTGACCGTTGCCAGCGAGATTGTGAGTAGGGGGCTGCGCCGGGCGCTGCGGGGCTGACCGCGACGTTGGCCTACGAGAGACGCCTCAAGGATCGACGATTTGGATTACCCCACCGGGCACGCCGGCGATGAACAGCCGGCCGGTGGTCGCGTCGACGCCGAGCGTGTTCGGGTTCTGCACGGTCGGCAGCCGCTGTACCTCGCGAGGCGTCGCGCCGGCCATGTCGTAACCGACGACCTCGTTCGTGCCCGTCGACGTCACCCACAGCCGGTCACGCGTCGCGTCGTAAGCGATGCCATACGGGCCACCCAGTTGTTCGACGCTGGCCAATTCTCGCGGCGTGGGCCGGGGCGAGAAGACCCGAATGGTGTCGCCGCGGGTGTCGGTGACGATCAGCCTGCCGTGCCGGTCCCCGACCACGTGCGTTGGGCCCGTGCCCGCCGCGACTGAGCCGATAACGGTCAGTGCCGCAGCGTCGTAGATGGTGAGGTCGTTCTTTCGGACATCGATAACGCCCACCAGATCGCCGACGGCAGCCACGCCGCCGGGCTGGACGCCACCGCCGAAATCCTTGACGACAGTGTCCCCCCGCAACGCGGCCACGGTACCGCCGAACTCGTTGGTAACGAACACGATCCCGTTCTGCGCCTGCGTCGCGTCGTGCGGCCCGAGTGCCGGTCCTGATCGGCGGCTCGGCGCGTCCGCTTGGCAGCTCGACGCGAACCAACGCGTTGGCGCTTTCGACCGGGACCAGCACGGGGCCGCCGGGCGCGGCCAGTTGCAGGTGCCTGGCGAACCCGGGAAGCGGCGTACGGCCGGTGATGTCGCCGGTATCGGCGTTCAGCAGAACGAGTTCGTTGGGATTGCGCTTGGCGACCGCCACCGTGCGCGTCACCGCGTCCACGACGACGCCTTCCGGCGCGTCCCCGACCGGCACCGTCCGGCCGGGAATCGGCTCAGTCTGCTCCGGGGCAGCGTGTGGCTCGGCGGGAGGCGGAAGCCCGGTCGTCGGGGTCGGGACGGTTGATGGTTCGCCGCAGCCAACGACCACCGCGAACGCGGCGATGAGCACCCCGGCAGCTTTGGTGGCGACCGGCCTGCCCGGTGTCACCGGCTTTGTGCCTGCGATCCGCATTGCTTTAACGCGCAACATTGGCGACGAGCCAGGTGTGCATGCCGATGAACGTGCGCCAATGGCCGAGCACGGTGTCGACGAAGCGCGCCGATGTCGCGGTCTTCGCCGGAAGCTCCGCATGGACGAACAGCGCGGAGTGGCGCAGCAGGCGTTCGCCGACACCGTCTGCGCCGCGTACCCGCGCGGTACGCGCTTGTAGGTCTCGCCGCCGATCTCGTGGCCAGCAGCCTCCAGGTCGCGCCACGATCGTCGCCAGCTCGGCGCCCGTCGTCGCATCGGCGACGGCGTCGCGGTAGGTGGCGAGCTGGTGCTTGTCGAAGCCGTGCGCGCCGCTGCCGACCACGACGCCGTCGGGCCACACGCGCAGGAACAAGCCGGACACCGCCGCCTTGCGGTCTCCCTCCCAGAACCAGAAGTCGAGGTGATCCTTGTACGGCCGCTTGTCGCTGCTGAATCGGACGTCCCGGTTTATCCGGAAGATCGATCCGCCCACCCGTGGCTCGGCGTGAATGCCGGGCACGAGCTTCTTCAGCTCGGGTCCGATCACCTCGATGAACTCTTGGCTGGCTCGACGTAAGCCGACTCGTAACGCGCACGATTCGCGTCGAACCACGCCTTGTCGTTGTGGGCGCGTAAGTCGGTCAGGAATTCGAGCGTCTCTGCAGGGAACCGGAACGTCGGCATGACTACTCCTTGTGGTCGGCCGTCGCCTCAATAATCCGACGAACCACCACACAGCATTCCGACACACGACAGTTCGAGCGCCCCGGCTAGCCGCTCATGAGCTGCCGCAGTCGGTGGCATCGAACACGATGCCGAATATCCGATCTTGCCGTCGCGCAGGCCAAAGAACTCCGCCGTCCGGATAGTGCCAGCCGGCGAATTGGTGACGCAGTCGTACAACAACGCCGCGCCATCGTCTGTGAAGAACTCCTGGAGCACATCGTTGCAAACGTGTCGATCGGCCCCTCGAAAATCAAGTTATCGTGCGACCAAACAGGAACGCGCCGTGCTCATGTCGCGTTGGGTCCACGCCTCGTGGTACTTGCGAACGACTTTCGTAGCACTCATGGCGTCCGCCTGCCTTGGTCGTGCGTCTCCGGGTCGAGTGATCCACCCTGCGACGCGACGCGCCGCCGTCCAGGCTGCCCACGCCAGCGCGGAAACGAACGACTGCGTCGGTGGACAGCAGCGTTCCGCGCGGCAGCCACATCGGCGTCGGTCACCTGGTGCGGGGCCAAGGCTTGTCAACAGCGCGAGGCGGGTGGCCGGGCGCAGTTCCTCCGGCAGAGCGTCGGTGTGCTCCGCCGTCCAGCTGCTGCTGATGGGCTTGGTGCTCCCCCCGCCACGCCTGCACTGCGTCCCTGACTACAGCCGCGGCCGACTTCGGGCAGGTGCTGCGACTCGTTCGAGGCAGTCGGTCAACGCGGCGAACGAAGTGGCCACGGGTGCCGAAGCGGCGAGCCACGCCAGATCTTCCGGCAGTGGTTGGGCAGCGAGCCGCTCGGCGGCCACGCCCGGCCGATGATGTCGCACGGACCTTGCGGGCGAACGCGAGCCCGGCGGCGCGGCGGGCAAGCGACTGGGCACGCGGTCCGCCGGGCAGGAAAGTTTCGTCGAGAAGCACCAGGACCAGGCGCGTCACGAAGTGGAATATCGTTGCGGTACCGACGTATTCGGCGGCATCCTCGGGTCCGAACGGCGCCGCGGGACCTCCGGGCGCCGCGGTGCCGCGGGCCCACGCGACATATGGTGCATTCGGATCGGCGTCAGATGGGTCTTTGTCGGCCAAAATGGCTGTGGCGGTGGCACTATCGCCTGCTGCATACAGCATGGTCGTATGCGCGTCGATACACCATGGGCACTCTGCGTGGCCGCGACCGCGGCCGCGACGGCTTCCTTGCGATTTCGCGGCACCCGTCCGGCGATCAGTGTTTCGCGCAAGGTGGCCCACCAGGCGGCGAGCAGCTCCTCGTTGGGCGACAGCATGCTGACCGGCTCCGGCAGCCGGCCGAACTCACGCCGCGCCTCGTCGTAAACGTCGGCGACGACACCGCGGGCCTGGCGAGGTTCGACGGGCTGGATGTGGTTGATGAACTTCACGATTCATCCCCTTCCCTGGTGGTCGCGGCCCGAGCCAGGGCCGCATCGATCGAGGTGCGAGCCCGGTCGCCCGCCCCATCGTCGTCCAACAGCAGCCGAGCCCAGTTGGCCTCCATCGCGTAGGCGTGAAGCTCGAACGCCAGCTGCCGAGCATCAACGTCGTCGCGAAGCTGAGTGAGGCCTTGCGCGGCTTGGATTTCGGTCGTGATCGCGTCGATCGCTGCCCGCCCGATACCGGCGATCCGGTCGCGGACAGGTCCGGGCTGCGAGTCGACGTCTGCGGACGCCGCGGCGAAGAAGCAGCCACCCGGGAACACGTCGCGCTTCCATATATTCCACCCATGCGCTGCATCAACGCCCGCAGCCGATCCAGCCCCGGCGAAGCTGCCATCGCCGGCATCGCAACCTCGCGTTCGAACACGCCGAGCGCCGCGTCGACGGTGGCCAACTGCAGCTGCTCCTTGGCGCCGAAATGCCGGAACAGACCCGACTTACTCATCCCCAATTGGGTGGCGAGATCGCCGATCGACAGGCCGGACAAGCCCTTGACCGAGGCGGTGTCCATGGCCGTTCGCAGGATCTGTGCCCGCGTTTCACGTCCGATCTCCGCGCTAGGCATGGCTCGTCATCTCCGCTCCGAATTCGCTTACCAGCGGCGCCAACTGGTCGAGCGCCGCAAGCACGTCGCTTCGGTCCGCCGACGGCAATGTCAGCGCCACCTCCGCAACACCGGCCGCCCGGTATTGGTCGAGGGTTCGCGGGTCGCCGGCCGAGGAGTACACACAGACCTGCGCCGTCGAGGGATCCCGCCCGGCCCTCTCGAAGGCGGCATGCAGCTTCGGCAGCGCGGGAAGCAATTCGCCATAGCCCTCGATCGGCTGCCAACCGTCACCGTGTCGGGCGATGATGTCGAATGCCCGGCGCGCTCGGGCGGCAGCCGAACAAAACGGGCGGCGCGGAAACGGGTTTCGGCCACGCCCACGATTCGGGCACCGACGTATGCGGCCCTGTGTGCGAGGTGGGATCGGCGGCCCACAACGCCCGCATGGCCGCGAGCTTGTCGACGGTCACCGCGATCCGGTCGGCGAACGCACGCCATGATCGGCGAGTTCCTCGACGTTCCAACCGAAGCCGACGCCGAAGACGAAGCGGCCGCCGGACATATCCGACAGCGAGGCGATCTGCTTGGCCAGCAGGATCGGATCGTGCACCGCCACCAGGCATGCGCCGGTCCCGATCCGCAACCGCGTGGTCACGGCCGCGGCCGCCGACAATGCAACAAACGGGTCATAACAACGGAGATACCAATCCGGGAGTTCCCCGCCGGGCCATGGAGTCTGCCGGCTGATCGGCACATGGGTCTTCTCCGGCACGTACAGCCCGGCGAATCCGCGCTCCTCCGCCCAGGCGGCGACGGCCTGCGGCGGCGGGGTCAGGTCGGTGACGAACTGCATCAGCGATACCCGCACGTCGCCTCCTCATTAGAGCACGAACGTTCGTGCTTAACGATAGCCTGACGCGGCGATGTCAATGGTGCGTTGTATCGAATTGATCAGGTAATTGCGTCGCAACGGCCCGTCCGCCGCTGGTGCCGGAGGCCTGGCGCCGGCCGCCAACGCCGCCCAGGGACCGATGGCCCCAACCGACGGCGTGGCGACACAGACTCTTGAGTCGGGTTCTCCGCGCGTCATCCGGAACCCGGGGTCATCCAAATTCCGCCGGATGGGACGGCCTTCCGGACGTTCGGCGCGAAGTCTAGATCTCGATGACCGTCGGCACGATCATCGGCTGGCGGCGGTAGGTCTCCCCCACCCACTTGCCGATGACGCGACGCACACCCTGGGCGATCCGGGTTACCTCGGTAACATTATCGGCGGCAAGGACTTCCAGCTCGGCCTCCACCTTCAGCGCGACGGGCTCCAGCGCCTTGGGATCCTCCGAGAATCCACGCGAGTACAGATGCGCCGGCCCGGCCGGCTTGCCCGTGCCACGGTGCACGACCACCGTCACCGCGATGAAACCCGAAGACAGTATGAGCCGTTCGCCCAGCGTCGCTTCGCCGACGTCGCCGGTGATCAACCCGTCGACGAACATCTTCCCGACGCTCACGCCACCGGCGATCGAAGCCCTGCCCGCAACGAGGTCCACGCTGACGCCGTTCTCCGCCAACACGATCGCCTCCGGCGACACACCGGTGCGAGTGGCCAGTGCCGCGTTGGCTCGCAGCATCCGCCACGTCCCGTGCACGGGCATCACATTGCGCGGCCGCACCGCGTTGTACAGGAACAACAATTCGCCCGCGTAGGCGTGGCCCGAAACATGTATCCGCACTTGGGCGTTGGTGACGACGCGAACTCCGATCTTGGCCAGCGCGTCCAGAACGCCGAAGATCGCTTCCTCGTTGCCCGGGATCTGCGACGAAGACATGATGATGAGATCGCCCGACGTCAGCGTGATGCTGCGATGCTCGCCGCGCGACATTCGCGACAACGCGGCCATCGGCTCGCCCTGCGTCCCCGTGGTGATCAGCGTGATCCGCTCGGGCGCCATCATCTCCGCGGCGCCGATGTCGATCACATCGTCGTCTGCGACCTTCAGATAGCCGAGCTCCTTCGCGATTCCCATATTGCGCACCATCGACCGGCCCACGAACGACACTCTGCGGCCAAGCGCCACCGAAGCGTCGATGATCTGTTGCACACGAGCAACATTGGAGGCGAAGCAAGCCACGATGACCCGGCCCTCGGCGCTGCGGATCAGCCGGTGCATGTTGGGCCCGATCTCGCTCTCCGAGGGCCCCACTCCGGGGATCTCGGCATTCGTCGAGTCGCACAGGAACAAGTCCACCCCGGCATCGCCCAACCGCGACATGGCGGGAAGATCGGTCGGCAGGTCGTCCAGCGGCAACTGGTCGAGTTTGATATCGCCGGTGTGCAGCACCGTGCCCGCGCCAGTGTGTATCGCGACCGCTACGCACCCCGGAATCGAGTGGTTGACGTGGAAGTACTCGCATTCGAACACACCGTGCCGACTGCTTTGTCCGGCTGCGATTTCGGTGAACACCGGCTTGATGCGGTGTTCGCGGCACTTCTCCGCCACGAGCGCCAGCGTGAACTTCGAGCCGACGACCGGGATGTCGGGACGAAGCTTGAGCAGGAACGGAATCGCGCCGATGTGGTCCTCGTGGGCGTGGGTGAGCACCAGCGCCTCGACGTCGTCGAGACGATCCTCGACGTGACGCAGGTCGGGCAGGATCAGGTCGACGCCCGGTTCGTCGTGGTTCGGGAACAGCACCCCGCAGTCGACGATCAACAGTCGGCCGAGATGCTCGAAAACGGTCATGTTGCGGCCGATTTCGCTGACTCCGCCCAGCGCCGTGACCCGCAGGCCTCCCGGGGCCAACGGCCCCGGCGGCTTGAGTTCCTCGTTCACTAGCGCAGCACCGCGGCGGCCCGCATATCGGCGGCCAGCGCCTCGATCTGCTCGGGCGAAGCCGGCACCTGCGGCAGCCTGGGGTCGCCGGCTTCGAAGCCCTGCAGTCGCAGACCCTCCTTTGCAAACGTCACACCGCCCAGCCGCGACTGAGCGTCGCCCAACGGTCCCAGTGTGACGTTGATCTTGCGTGCCGTCGCGATATCACCAGAGGTGAACGCCGACAACATTTCCCGCAGCGGCCCCGCCGCGACGTGGCCCCACACGCTGATGAAACCGACGGCGCCCATCGCCAACCACGGCAGGTTCAGGGCGTCATCGCCGGAGTAGTACGCCAGCCCGGTCTCGGCGATGATCTGTCCGCCGCCGTGCAGATCGCCCTTGGCGTCCTTGACGGCCACGATGTTCGGATGCTCTGGCGAGGGTGCGGATGGTGTCCCATTCGATCGGCACAACGGACCGCGGCGGAATGTCGTAGAGCACCACGGGCACCGACGTGGCGTCGGCGACCGCGGTGAAGTGCGCCAGCAGCCCGGTCTGCGACGGCTTCGAGTAGTACGGCGTCACCACCAGCAGTCCGTGCGCACCCTCGGCCGCACATGCCTTCGCGAGGTGCACGCTGTGCGCGGTGTCGTTAGAGCCGGCCCCGGCGAGGACGCGCGCGCGGTCACCGACTGCCTCCAGCACGGCTCGCAGCAGCGCAATCTTCTCGTCGTCGCTCGTCGTCGGCGATTCACCGGTGGTGCCCGAAAGCACCAGACCGTCGCAGCCGGCGTCGACAAGATGGGTGGCCAGCCGGGCCGCGGTGTCGGTATCCAGCGAGCCGTCGGGCTTGAACGGAGTCACCATCGCGGTCAACACGGTGCCCAACCGGGCCGTCACGTCAAATCCGCTGGTGCTCACGGAACCCAAGATTACCTGCTCGACCTCACGCCTCTGTGGCAAGCGGCGACGTTGCCACCTCCGTGCCGTCGGCCAGCGCGGTGATCTCGAAATCCGAGAACACCTGCGGAGCGATATCGACGAGTTGGCGCAGGCATTCGATCGCCAGCCGGCGGATCTCCACGTCGGCGTGTTCACTCGCCCGCATCGCGATGAAATGTCGCCACGCCCGGTAGTTGCCGGTGACGACGATGCGGGTCTCGGTGGCGTTCGGCAGCACCGCGCGCGCGGCCTGGCGGGCCTGCTTGCGCCGCAGCGCGGCGTTGGGCTGGTCGGCGAACTTCGCCTCGAGTCTTTGCAGCAGTTCGGTGTAGGTCGCGCGGCTGGCGTCGGCCGCGGCCTTGAAAATCTCCTGCAGCTCGGGGTCGTCCTCCATGCCCGGCGGCACCACGACCTGGGCGTCGTGTTCGGGGACATACCGCTGCGACAGCTGCGAATACGAGAAGTGGCGATGGCGGATCAGCTCGTGGGTGCATGAGCGCGAGATGCCGGTGATGTAGAACGACACCGACGCGTGCTCGAGCACCGAGAAGTGGCCGACGTCGATGATGTGGCGCAGATAGGCGGCGTTGGTCGCCGTCTTCGGATTCGGCTTCGACCAGCTCTGGTAGCAGGCGCGACCGGCGAATTCCAGGAGCGCGGGCCCGCCGTCGGCGTCGGTGCTCCACGGCACGTCGGGCGGCGCCAAGAAGTCGGTCTTGGCGATCAGTTGCACGCGCAGCGGCGCGGTCTCGGCCACGGCTCACCCTAACGTGACCCCCTTGCCACGCATGATGTTAGTTGACTAACGTGTTAGCGACTAACAGCAGAAAGGAGCGCGTGATGGAGACCGTCGTGGTGGTTGGAGCGGGACCGACCGGCCTGGCACTGGCCTGCGGATTGCGGGCGGCAGGCATTTCGGTACGGGTGCTCGACGGCGCGGCCGGTCCTGCGGTGACATCGCGGGCTCTGGGCCTGCAGCCGCGCGGCGTCGAGGTCTTGGACCGGCTGGGCGCGCTGGGCGAGCTGCCCGACAGGGGGCTGGCGATTCGCTCCGTCGTCATCACCGTCAACGGCCGGGAGCTGGCGAGGCTGCGGGTCGGGCAGTCGATGCAGCGGCTCGGCGGACGGACGGCGCTGCTGATGTCGCAGGCCGACATCGAGGCGGCATTGCGCGATCGGCTCGCGGCTCTTGGCGGATCGGTCGAATGGGATCGCGGCGTCGCTGACGTCATTGCCGGCGCCGACGGCGTTGAACTGCGCCTCGGCAACGGGGACGAAGTCCGGGCAGGCTGGGTGATCGGCGCCGACGGCGCGCACAGCGTGGTCCGCAAGGCCATGCACGTCGGCTTCCCCGGCGTCCGGTTGATCGAGCACTTCCTGCTCGCCGACGTGCATGCGGACATCGACCGCCCGCGGGACAACACGTATGGGTGGCTGCGCGGAACACAGATGCTCGTCGCCTTCCCGCTGCCGGGTGTCGACCTGTGGCGACTGATGACACCCGCGCCGCCGGGTTGTCCCGCCGATCCGGGACAAGACGAGATCGTCGGCTACCTGGGCGAGCGATTGGCGGCAGAAGCCCGCGGCAGCATCAACTCGGTCGAGTGGACCTCGTCGTTCCGCATCCACCGTCGCATCACCGACACGTACCGCCGCGGCCGCATGATGCTCGCCGGCGATGCCGCGCACATCCACAGCCCGCTGGGCGGTCAGGGCATGAACACCGGGATCGGCGACGCCGAAAATCTCGGCATGGAAACTCGCGTTGGTCATTTCTGGTCGGGCGGATGCCGGCCTCCTCGACACCTACGAGGCCGAGCGACGCCCGATCGCCAAGGACGTGCTGACGTCGACCAGCGGCGTCACCGAACTCGTGGTTGGCCAAGGCCGGATCTCCCGGCTCGTGCGCGACCGCATTGCCCTCCCGTTGATGAACCGCGATTGGGTTCAACGCCTGATCGCGGAAAGGGCGTCACAGCTTAAGGTTTCGTACCGGCACGGGCCGCTGGGCGCGCGACGCTTGCATCGGCTACCTGGCTTGCGTGCCGGCGACCGGGTTTCGGACCGGACCTGCACTCGCGCCGACGGAACGACGGTGCGTTTGTACGACGCGTTAGGTCCCGGCTGGGCGCTGTTGGGGCCCGAGCCGCTGGCGGACGTCGCGCGGGAACGGCTCGGCGACGTGGTGACGCTGCACGGCGACGGCGAGGCCATGTTGGTGCGACCGGACGGGCATCTCGCTTGGCGCGGCTCCGATGTCGGCCGGGCTGCAGGCATGGCTTGACGACGCACTCGGCAAACGCACCGGAGCGCCTGACGCCGTGACCGACCTCGACTGGCGCGCGCGCAAGAAGGCGGCGACGAAGCAGTCGATCCAGGAACACGCGCTTCGGCTGTTCGTGGAAAAGGGTTATGACGCAACGACTGTCG
>CAVXVJ010000005.1:0-89373 GCA_963765155.1 uncultured Actinomycetota bacterium | reverse complement strand
CGGGTCCGGCTGCAGAATCGCGTTGGTCACCTCGGCCAGGTTGTTGATGTCGTGCGTGAGCACCTCGCTGTTCTCGTCGAGGAACTGGCGCGTGGTGGTCAACAACCCGTCGATGTCGCGCAGCGCGTTCGCCACTTCGCGGTCCGTGTTGGCGAACGCGTTGGTGAACTGCGCCAGGTCGTCGTTCAACGCGACGAACTGCTGGTCGCTCTTGTACAGCGCGTTGACGAACATGGCCAGGCTCTTGATGACACCGAAGAAGTCGCCCCGGCCCTCGTTGAGGGTAAGAGCGCCTCCGACAGGTTGTTCAGCGTCCTGTTGATCTGCTCACCCTTGCCGGCGAACCCGTCGGCGGCGGATTCGATGATGTCGCCGAACGGTCCCTTGGGCTGCTCCGGCGTCGGGCCCAGGTCGGTGAGGATCCGGTTGATCGAGTCGCGGAGTTCGTCGTATTCGACCGGCACCTGGGTGCGGTCGAGCGGGATGACCGCGTCGTCCTCCATCACCGGTCCACCCGTGTACGGCGGCGACAGCTGGATCGTGCGCGACGCGACCAGGCTGGGGTTGAGGATCGACGCGGTGGCGTTGGCCGGGACCTTGAACTTGTTGCGGTAGTTGAAGGTCACCTTCATCTTGTCGCCTGCGGGCTCGATCGACTCGATCTTGCCGACCTGTACGCCCATGATCTGGACCTTGTCGCCGGGATACAGCGCAAGGGTGTCCTCGAAGTACGCGACGACGGTGTTGGTGGTCAGCCGCTGATACAGCGTCCATCCGACGGCGCCGGCCACCACGGCCAGCACCACCACCACCGCGCCGATGATCACCGAAGCCCGCGATACGCCGCTGGGCAGCTTCACGTTTCGGACGTTGAAGATGGTCGACATCGGTTACCCCCCTTCCCTGCGATCCGGGCGGGAGGAACGGCGGATTACCAGGCAGCGGCGGCGTTTCCGCCGGCGCCAGCTGCGGACCCGGGCCCGGCGCCGGCGGCGGAGGCAGGGCCGGCGGAAGCGGGGCGATGCCGGGCGTGAAGTCCGGCGGCTGCGGCGGCAGCGGGCCCACCGGCACGGTGCGTGCTCCCGGCGGTCCCGGCGCGATCGGTGCCGGAACGCCGGGCATATCCGGCGGCAACTGACCCGGGATGGCCGCAGCGGGAACACCCGGCGTGAATCCCGGACCGTGCGCGTTCGGGTCGGACGTCGCCACATTCGGCGGACCGTATGCGGGGCCGCCCAACGGACCGGTCGTCAGGTCCGCGCACGGCAGCGGGTCGCCCGGCCGCGGCAGGCCGTCGATCGGTGGCGTGTACGAGCACGGATGCCCCTTCAGCACACCTGGTCCCGGATGCTCGGGCGTGCCCTCGAGCACCGCCGGCCCCGGCGCCGGAGCGCCGTTGTCGAAGCGCTGCGCGTTCGGGTCGGGGAACCGCCACGCAGGCAGGCCCGCGTCGCCCCAGAACTTTTCCGGATCGATACCGCGCTTCTTGAACGCGGCATCGACGAACGGCTGAAGGATCTGGTACGGCAGCAGGTTGACCAGCATGACCTTGAAGAACGGGCCCGAGGCTATCGCCTCGCCCAGCGACGCCGCGAAGTTGGCCACGGTCGTGAGCGTGTCCATCAGGTCGAACTTGCGCTCACGCAGGACGTCGCTGACTTCCCGGAGCTGCTCCAGCACGTGGTTGAGGTTCGGGTTGTCGTCGATGAAGCCCTTCACCTGCTCCGAGAAGGCCCCACCCGTTCCAGCAGCAGGTCGATGGCCTGCCCGCGCGCGTTGATCTCACCGAGCAGCGTTTGCGCGTTGACCAGCAGTTGGTTGATCTGCTCGCTGCGGTTGCCCAGGACGCCGGCGATCTTGTTGGCGTTGGCCAGCAGCTGCTTGATCTGGTCGTCGCGCTTGCCGATGGTGTCCGAGAACCGCGCGACGCCGTCGAGCGCGGCGCTCAGATGCGGATAGGTCTGGTCGATGGTTTCCGACAGCACATTCAGCGACCGCTTCACCGTCTCGGTGTCCCACTCGGAGGCCGCCTTCGTCACGTCGAAGAACGCGTCGTAGATCTGGTACGGCGTGGTGGTCTGGCCCAGCGGCAGAACGCCGTTGGCGCGCAAAGGATCCGTGCCGCGCGGCTCGATCTCGATGTTGCGACGCCCCAGGATGGTGTCGGTGCGGATGGCCGCGCGGCTCTCGGTGCCGATCTGCGTGCCGCCGAGCGAGTAGCCGATCAGCACCTTGTCGCCGTCGATGGCATGGACCGCACCATGCCGATGTCGACGCCGGCGATGCGCACCTTGTCACCGACGCTGATCCGCCGGTGTCGGAGAACTGGGCGTAGTACGTCGGCGTCGCGAACAGCATCGGCACGCTGGCGAAGCTCTGCCCCACGCCGATGACGATGACCAGGATGATGATGCCCATCAACCCGTTGCGAACCCGGTTCGACCCTTCGAGTGTCCTCATTGCGGCGTGCACCTACCCGAGGGCTGCGACGTGATCTTGACGGTCCGGACCGGCCCGCCGGGCTGCAATCCGTTGAGCTTCAACGTGATATCGCAGGCGTAGAAGTTGAAGAAGTCACCGTAGATGCCGCCCGCGCGGCCGATGATCTTGAACGCGGTCGGCAACCTGACGAGGATGTCGTTCAATTGCGCCTTCTGGTCGACGAGCGGCTGCTGGATGCCCTCCAGGTGGCCGATCGTGCTCTGCAGCAGCGGCCGGTTGTCGGCGAGCAGGTCGGCGACCGTTCCCGCGGCGTCGCTGATGTTGGCCGTGGAATCGGCGATCGGATCGCCGCGGTTCTTCAGCCCCGTGATCAGCACCTCGAAGTTGTGCAAGGTCTCGTCGAACTGCTGCTGGTGGCGACCGTCGTATCCAGCACCGTGTTGAGGTTGCGGATCACCTCGCCGATGGCCTGATCACGGTCGGCCAGCGCCGTCGTGAGCGACGCGGTCTGGTCCAGGATGTCGTTGATGGTCCCGCCCTGGCCCTGGAAGACCGTGATGATCGACTGCGCGATGTTGTTGACCTTGTCCGGATCCAGCGCCCGGAACACCGGCCGGAACCCGCCGATCAACGCGTCGAGGTCGAGCGCGGGCTCGGTCCGCTCGATCGGAATGGTGCCGCCGGCGGGCAGCCGCTTGTCGCTGTCGCCGCGCTTGAGCTCCATGTACCGGTCGCCGATCAGGTTCAGGTACCGGACGGAGGCCGTCGTGCTCCTCGAACAGTTGCAGCGATCGGTCGACGCTGAAGTGGACCCTCGCCTTGCTCCGCCGTCCATCAGCTCGACCTTGGAGACCTTGCCGACCTCGACGCCGGAGGCCCGGACGAACTGCCCGGCCCGCAGACCACTGACATTGGAGAAGACCGCCGAATAGCCAGTCGTGCGGTCGAACCGCATCTGACCGAACACCACGATGATGATCGCGGTGAACAGCAGCAGCACCAGTGAGAAGATGCCGAGTTTGACTGCAGTACCGGTGATTTTCATGGGTTGATCGTGTTCTCCCCGAACTGACGGCCCCAGACGTACTCGATCCCAGGAATGATCAGCGGTATCGGTGCTGGCACAAGGGGAATGATGCAGGGGGCAGGCCGGCGCAACCGAACGGCGAGGCCAGCTCGATGTGGTTGTAGGGCGCGATCGAAGCGCCGGTGTCCATCACCAGATACGGGCTCGGCCACAGATCGCGGGTGACCGGCTGCCAGCAACCGGGCCGGCCCTCGGGCCCGCCCTTGGCGTTCACCCGGGGCAGATTGTCGGGATACACGTACGCGTTGCTCGCGCCGAGGACCTCGGAGTGGGTGCGCAGCGAATAGCCGTTGCCGCCAAGCGATGCGGCGACCTTCGGTTCGACATCGTGGAAGTTGCGGATGGTGCAGAACAGCGCGGGGCTGTACTCGTCGAGCAGTTGCGACGTGGGAATCAGGTCCTCGGCGCCGCGGACCAGATACGGCCCGCTGCGCTCGAAGACGTCGGCACCGGTGTTGCCGAACCCGATCGCGGCCATCAACGCCTGATCGATATTGCCCTGCTGCTCGTTGAGCGTGCGCGCGGTGGTCACCGCGTTCTCCAGACCGTCGAACAGGTCCGGGGCCGCGTTGGCGTACACGTCGCCGAGATCGGCCAGCAGCTGGTTGTCGCGGCGGATCTGCGGCATCTGCGGATTGATGTCGTCCAGGATCTCGTTGCCGTGGATGATCGACTGCCCGAACCGGTCGCCCAGCCCGTCGAGTGCTTCGGCGGTGGCGGACAACGTCTGATTGAGCTTGACCGGGTCCACCTTCTCCGACACCGAGACCACCGTCTCGAACAGCGTGTTGAACTCGGTGGTCACCGACGTCACATCGATCACGTCGGCGGGCGTGATGCGTTGGGGCGTCAGGGTTTTTCGGCGACGAGAAGGAGACGTACTTGTTGCCGAACACCGTGGTCGCACTGATGTTGGCTTCCACGTTGCTCGGAATGTGCTTGAGGTACTTGGGATCCACTTCAAGCGTGATCTTCGCCCTTGGCTCCCCGCCGACGTCGACCTCCTCGATGTTGCCGACGCGGCCGATCTCCACGCCGTTGTAGGTGACCTTGGCCCCGGGGTCGAATCGACAGGCCGGCCCGTGACGACATCATCGTCAGCTGTGTGCGGTCCAGGAAGTCGCCGCGGAATTGGAAGTACACCAACACGATTGCGACGACCGTGATGAGCGTCAGCACCAGGCCCGCCAGCTTGTACGGCGGGGTGCGGGGCTGGTTCAGCGGGGCGGTCATGGCGCTACACCGTCAGGTTGAAGTTCGGGTCGACGCCGTAGAGCGCCAACGATGCGAACAGGACGACACAGACGATCGCGACCAGCGAGGCGCGCATCGAGCGGCCGACGGCCTCGCCGACGCCGACCGGGCCGCCGCTGGCGAAATAGCCGTAGTAGCAATGGTTGAGCATCACGATGACCGAGATGATGATGGCCTGCACGAACGACCAGAACACGTCCTCGGGACGCAGGAACGTGCGGAAGTAGTGCTCGTAGGTGCCGATCGACTGGCCGTAGAAGAAGGTCGTGGTCACCTGTGCGGACAGGAAGCTCATGATGATCGCCATCGCGTACAGCGGGATGATCACGATGAAGCCGGCCACGATCCGCGTCGACACCAGATACGAGACGGACTTGATGCCCATCACCTCGAGCGCGTCGATCTCCTCGCTGATTCGCATGGCGCCCAGCTCGGCGGTCGCGCCGGCGCCGACCGTGGCGGCCAGGGCCTGGCCCGCGACGACGGGCGCGGCGATGCGCACGTTGATCAGCGCGGCGAAGAACCCGGTGAACGCCTCGACACCGATGTTGCCCAGTGAGGCGAAACCCTGGATGGCGACCAGCGACGAACCGGACAGCGTGACGAAGCCGACGATCGCGACGGTGCCGCCGATGACCGCCATCGCGCCAGTGCCCATGCCGATCTCGGCGATCAGCCGCAGGGTCTCCTTGCGGTAGTAGCGCAGCGCGTGGCCGATCGAGCCGATCGCGGTGACGACGAACCACGCGACGTGCCCGACGCTGTCGAGGAAACGCGTCGGCGTGGTGCGCCGACGGCCTTCTCGTCGCGGTCAAAAGCCCGCGGGAACCGTGAACGCAGGACCTGAGTCGTCGACATGTCAGTTCCCCGTTCCGAACCGGACGCCGATCGTGGTCAGCACCACGTTGACCGCGAACAGCGCGATGACGCACAGCACCAGGGTCTCGTTGACCGCGGTGCCCACACCCTTGGCGCCGCCGGCCACGGTCAGGCCGCGGTAGCAGCCGACCAATCCGGCGATCAGACCGAAGGTTCCGGCCTTGATGATCGAGATCACCACTTCGGGCAGACCCGTGATGAGAGTCAGCGTGGACACGTAGGCGCCCGGCGGAGACGTTCTGGAGGTACACGCCGAAGATGAAGCCGCCGACCAGGCCTACGGTGATCACCGCGCCGTTGAGCAGAACCGCGACGAATGTCGAGGCGATCACGCGGGGAACGACGAGCCGGTGGATCGGGTCGATGCCGAGCACCTCGAGGGCGTCGATCTCCTCGCGGATGGTGCGGGCACCGAGGTCGGCGCAGATGGCCGTCGACCCGGCGCCGGCGACGACGAGCACGGTCACCAGCGGGCCCAGCTGGGTGACGGCGCCGATGGCCGCGCCCGCGCCGGAGACGTCGGCGGCGCCGAACTCCGCGAGCAGGATGTTCAGCGTGAAGATGAGCAGCACGGTCAGCGGGATCGACACCGCGAGGGTGGGCAGGAACGCCACCCGCATCAGGAACCAGGACTGAAGGATGAACTCGCGCCATTGGAACGGCGGCTTGAATAGCGCCTTGCCGGTGAGCACGCACATGCGCACGAAGCCGCCGACGGCCGTCAGGCCGGGCCTGACCTGATCGCGCACATAGCCGGTCACGCCGGTCGATGCCGTCACCGGTGCGCTCCCACGACGAAACCGCGACTGTCGTGGCGCAGCGGCAGCCCCTGTCGCACGCCCCCTCCTTGCCCCAACCCGGTGTGTGTGACCACAGTCTCCCTACTCGCGGGTAGTAAGACGGACCACAGGACTGTACCCGATGCTGTACCCGCGCGTGCACCGCATCGGCAGGATTGAGCCCGTAACCGTTAGCAAACCCACCCCCCGCCGTTAATTGTCTTGTGCCCCAGCAGAAACCGTTGGCGGAGTGGAACTTTCGCCAGCGTCAATCGGATTTCGCGCTGCCGAAACGTGCGCGCAGTTCCGTTTTCAGCACTTTGCCAGCCGGGTTGCGCGGCAGCGCGTCGACGATCTCCAGTGCCTTCGGATGCTTGTACCGCGCCAGCCGTTCGGTGAGGAACTCGTCGAGATCGCCGAGGTCAAGAGTGCTGTCGGACGGATGCCGCCAGAGCCACGACGGCCACGGGAACCTCGCCCCACTTCTCGTCCGCGCGCCCGATGACCGCCACCTCGACGATCGCGGGGTGGCGCGGCCAGGGCGTTCTCGACCTCGGCGCAGTAGATGTTCTCGCCGCCGGAGATGATCATGTCCTTCTTGCGGTCGACGACCCAGACGTAGCCCTCGTCGTCCTGGCGGACCAGGTCGCCGGAGTGGAACCAGCCGCCGGCGAACGCCTCGGCGGTGGCCTTCGGGTTGTTCCAGTAGCCGGCCATCAGCGTCGGTGCGCGGTAGACGATCTCGCCGACCTGGCCGACTGCGACGTCGTTCATGTTCTCGTCGACGACGCGCGCCGCCACCGTCGGGATCACCTTGCCGACCGACCCGAGTTTGCGAATTGCGTCCTGCGCCAACAACATACACGTCACCGGCGACATCTCGGTCTGGCCGAACGCGGCGTAGATCTGGGTGCCGGGGAACGTCTCGGACATGTCGCGCAGCAGCGTGTCCGACGCGGGCGCGGCGCCCCACGACAGCACCCGCAGCTGCAGCTTCCGCGGGTTGGCGCGCTGCTCGGCGCACACCGCCTGCCATTGCGCGGGCACCAGGAACATCGACGTCACCTGCTCGGCCTCCAGCACGTCGAGCAGCGCGCCCGGGTCGAACGCGCCGAGCGGGTAGATGCACCGTCGGCAGGCCGAGCAGTCAGGCCGCTGATCATGTTGCCGACGCCGGCGATGTGGAACAGCGGCACCCCGACGAAGCCGACGTCGTTGTTGATGTCGGGGCTGATGGTGAACAGGTTGGTCATCGCCTGGCCGGCGATGTTGTTGTGGGTGAGCACCGCGCCCTTGGGCCTGCCGGTGGTGCCGGAGGTGTACATGATCAGCGCGGGCGAGTCGTTGGGGATGTCCACGGGTTCGGGCGCGTCGCCGGCTCGGCGATCAGGTCGTCGTAGCCGATGACCTGCGTCGTCAGTGCCGCCGCCGGCGACGATGACGGTCTTGCAGCCGTCGGGTCGATGTCACGGACCGCGGTGGCCACCTTGGCCAGCACCGACTCGGTGATGACGACGCGGGCCTGGCAGTCGCTGACCAGGAAGGCGATCTCGGGCGGGGTCATCCGGAAGTTGACCGGGACGGCGATGGCGCCGAGCTTGTTGGCCGCGAGGAACGACTCGATGAACTCGGTGCGGTTGAGCATCAGGATCAGCACCCGGTCGCCGAAGCCGACGCCACGCCGGCTCAGCGCGCCGGCCAGCGCGGTGACCCGTTGGTCGAGCTCGCCCCAGGTCGTCGTGTGGCCGAGGAACCGCAGCGCCGTGGCTTCGGGCTGCATCAGCGCGTGCCGGGCGAGCTGGTTGGCCCAGTTCTGCCGGCGCGCCAGATACGGCTGCTCGGTGAGCGACGGTTCGGCGGTCAACAGCTAGGTGCTCCCTCGGGGTGGGTTGCGCGGTGTTGATATTTGATCAAACATGGTGTTGCCCCGGTCACACTATGGCCTCGGCGGCTCGGGGACAACCCCACGCCAGAAGCAGCCGGAGAACCGGAGAAGCCCAGTGAACGCACCCGTCAGGCCCCGGCCGAAGCGGCGGCGGGCGGTGCGTCGCGAGCAGCTATCCGACGAGGTCGCGGCCCGCTTGCGGACCGACATCATGACCGGGACGCTGCGGCCCGGGCACGTACATCCGGCTCGACGAGACGGCCGCCGCGTTGGGGGTCAGCATCACCCCGGTGCGCGAGGCGCTGCGCACGCTGCGCGGCGAGGGCATGGTGCGCTGGAGCCGCATCGCGGACATGTGGTGGTGCCGCTGACCCGCGGCGACATCGAGGACATCTTCTGGCTGCAGGCCACGATCGCCAAGGAGCTGGCGGCGACGGCCGCCGAGCGGATCACCGACGAGGAGATCGAGGAGCTGGAACGGCTCAACGACGGGCTGGCCGCGGCCGTCGACCGTAGCGATCCGGACGAGGTCGCCGCGGCGGAGTTCGCGTTCCATCGGGCGTTCAACCGGGCGACGGGCCGGATCAAGCTGGCCTGGTTCCTGCTCCACGTGGTGCGGTACCTGCCGGGCCAGGTCTACGCCTGCGACGCGACAGTGGGGTGCGGCGGCGGTGGCCGGCCACCGTGAGCTGATCGCCGCGTTGCGCCGGCACGATGTCGACGCCGTGGTGCGGCACACCAGCGGCGAGTTCACTGACGGCGCCGCGCGGTTGATCGCGAGGCTCGACGAGATCGGGCTGTGGAGCTGACCCGTTGGCTCCGATGCTGCTCCGCAACCCGGACTACTTGAGTGCCCGCCTCTATGCGACAAAGTCGTGCCGGCGGCGTCAGGACAAAGTCGTCGTTGCGACTTTGTCGCATGGAGGTGGGCACCGGCAATGTCGTTGCTCCCTGGCCTATTTTCAACCATGAAGGCCCGCGCACGGACGTCGTCAACGGCAGAGCGCACCGGCAATGTCGGAGGCCCCTGGCAGATTTCAACCATGAAAGCCACACTTCGCCTGCGCACCATCGACCTGCGCTACGCACTCACGTTGTATCTGTTCCAGCACGGGCCCACGACCGTCGCCGACTTGATCGAAGCGTTGCAATACCAGGGCTTCGACATTCCGGGACGGGCGTCGAAATCGGTGTCGGACGCGTTGCGCACTGACGTCGCCAACGGCAGAGTGCTCCGACTCAAACGTGGCCGATACGGGCCGGGGTCGATGCCACGGTCCACGGAGCACCGGATCCACAGCCGTGTCATGGCGCTGCGCGAAGAAGCAGCCGAAATCACCTCGCGCGACTGCGACGCATTCTGGGATGCGCTGCTGGGCGCGTGAGGTTACGGGCTCGCGGCCAACTGCTCGGCGCGGGTCTTGAGGTTGTCGGCCAGATAGTCCAGCGTGTCGCCGATCGCCTTCTTCACCATCGGCTTCGGGATGGGCAACTTCGTCTCCACGTCGAGGTCAACCGAGAGCAACGACGTCGCTCCGATCGGCACCACCGAGAACTTCTGCTCCTGCTTCTCGAAGTGATCGCCCTGCTGCAGCACCGTGTAGATCTGGTTCGGCGCTGGGTAGTAGACGGCCGTGATGAACGTGCCCGCCTGCCCCTGCACCACGACATCCAGCCGCAGCTGGCTGGGCCGGCCGTCGTCGTAACGCGCCAGCACCCAGCAGCCCTTGATCTCCTCGTTCCACAGCGGATACGACTCGAAGTCCGCGACGATCGCCATGATGGCTTCGGCCGAGGCGGCGACCTCAACGGTCTTACTCACTAACGGCATTGGGCGAGCATATCGACTCCAGCAGCGAGCGGATCTCGCCGGGAATTGGAACAGGCCGGCGGCCCGCCCGGTCGACGTACACGTGCACCCAGTGCCCCACCGCGGCGACGTCGTGCGTCATCCTGAAAAATCCCCAGCCGGTACGTGACGCTGCTGTTGCCCAACCGCGCCACCGCCAGACCGACCGTCAGCGGGTCGGGGAACTTCAGTTCGGCGAAGTACTTGCAACCCGACTCGGCGACCACGCCCAGCCACGGCACCGCCAGCGGATCGATGCCGCAGTTCGTGTTGATCCACGCGTTGATCGCGGTGTCGAACAGCTCGTAGTACACCGCGTTGTTGAGGTGGCCGAACATGTCGTTGTCGGTCCACCGCGTCAGCACCGGCCAGTGCACCGGGAAATCGCGGAGTGCTCGCTGTCATGGCTGCAGTCTGTCAGGCAGCGGCAGGCTGGACCACATGAAGATCCGCGGAGCAGTGCTCGAGGAAATCGGACGGCCCCGGCCCTACGCCGGATCGACGGCCGCTGACCGTCGACGACCTCGATCTGGCGCCGCCGGGCGACGGTGAACTGCTCGTCCGCATCGAGGCCGCCGGGCTGTGCCACTCCGACCTCTCGGTGGTCGACGGCAACCGGGTGCGCCCGGTGCCGATGCTGCTCGGCCACGAAGCCGCCGGCGTCGTCGAAGAAGTAGGCCCCGGCGTGACCGACGTCCAACAGTCGGGCAGCGCCTCGTCATGACGTTCCTGCCGCGCTGCGGCCAGTGCCCGGCCTGCGCCACCAACGGGCTGACCCCGTGCGAGCCCGGCAGCGCCGCCAACGCCGCGGGCACCCTGATGACCGGCGAGCGGCGGCTCTCCCGCGACGGGCAACCCGTCCACCACCACCTCGGCGTCTCCGGCTTCGCCACCCACGCCGTCGTCGACCGTCGCTCCGTCGTCCCGGTCCCCGCCGACGTGCCGCCGGCCGTCGCGTCCCTGCTCGGCTGCGCCGTGCTCACCGGCGGCGGTGCGGTGCTCAACGCCGGCCGCCCGCAGCCCGGCCAGACCGTCATCGTCGTCGGCCTCGGCGGCGTCGGCATGGCAGCGGTGCTCACCGCGCTGGCGCACGACGACGTCCGTGTCGTCGGCGTCGATCAGCTCGCCGACAAGCTGGACCGCGCGCGGGCCATGGGCGCGCACGAGGCGTACACGCCCGACGAGGCGCGCGACCGCAGACCTCAAGGCCGCGGTGGTGATCGAGGCCGTCGGGCACCCGCGCGCGCTGGAGACCGCGATCGGCCTCACCGCACCCGGCGGCCGGACGGTCACCGTCGGCCTGCCCCGTCCCGACGCGCGAATCAGCGTGTCGCCGTTGGGTTTTGTCGCCGAAGGCCGCTCGCTGATCGGCAGCTACCTCGGATCGGCCGTGCCGTCGCACGACATCCCGCACTTCGTCGAGCTGTGGCGCGCAGGCCGACTGCCGGTCGAGTCGCTGGTTTCGTCGACCATCGCGCTCGACGACATCAACGCCGGCATGGACCAGCTGGCTGACGGAAACGCCGTCCGCCAGATCATCAGCTTTGAGTAGCCCGCGCCGGAGTCGCGATGCCCTCGCGCCGCAACGCCGCGACGACCAGTGCGCGCAGCCGCCGCCCGACCTCGAACTGCTTACCCGGCAGCGTGCGCGCCACCATCCGCATGTTGAGGGTGTCGCGTTCGATGCTCTCCACACCCATCAGCGCCGGCTCGTCGAGCAGCAGATCGGGCAGGCCCTCGACGCGCATCGCGGCCGTCGACACGTCGCGCAGAACCTCGTTGACCCGATTGATGTCGGCCGACGCCGGGACCGGGATGTCGACGACGGCCCTGGCCCAATCCTTCGACTGGTTCAGCGACTTGACGATCTGCCCGTTCGGCACGGTGAAGACTTCGCCGTCGCTCGTCCGCAGTTTGGTGACGCGCAGCGTGACGTCCTCGACGGTGCCGACCGCCTTGCCCGCGCTGACGGTCAGCTCAACCAGATCGCCGAAGCCGTACTGCTTCTCGGTGATGATGAAGAACCCGCTGAGCAGGTCGCCGACGATACGCTGCGCACCGAAACCGAGCGCGGCGCCGATCACCGCGGCCGGCGCCACCAGCGAACCGACCGGCAGGCCGAGCTGATTGGCGATGTCGACGGCGACCATCACGTAGAGCAGCGCGATCGCCACTGATGAGATCACCGACGCGACGGCCTTGCGGTGCTTGACGCTCTCCGGGCGCAGCACCGTCGTCGCGGACATCGCCCTGATCGAGTCGCCGGCTGATCCTGCCCGCCACCCACCTGATGACCCGCGTTGCGATGAGCGCGAAGAGGACCACCAGCGCGATGTGCAGGGCCTTGGAGAGAAGCAGTGACGAAGTCATCGCGGGCACGGCTTCCCACTCCGGTGGGGGTGTCAAACACCGGGACTTGTATGATGAGTACTGAACTTATTATACTAGTTAGCATGTCCGACCGCATCCGTCATCTCAAGCTCTCCCACGTCGTCCTGCCGCTGGACACTCCCGTCAGCGACGCCAAGGTGCTCACCGGCCGGCAGAAACCGCTGACCGAAACGGTGCTGCTGTTCGTCGAGGTCACCACCGAGCAGGGCCTGGAGGGCATGGGGTTCAGTTACTCCAAGCGCGCAGGCGGGCCGGCCCAGTACACCCACCTCGCGGAGATCGCGGACGTCGCGCTCGGCCAGGACCCCTCCGACATCGACCGTATCTACCAGTCGCTGCTGTGGGCGGGCGCGTCGGTCGGGCGCTCCGGTGTTGCCACGCAGGCGATCGCTGCGCTCGACGTGGCGCTGTGGGACCTCAAGGCCCGCCGCGCCGGCCTGCCGCTGGCGAAACTGATTGGCGCCCACCGTGATTCCTGCAGGGTGTACAACACCTCCGGCGGGTTCCTGCAGGCCTCGGTCGCCGAGATCAAGGAGAAGGCCACGGCCTCGCTGCAGGCCGGCATCGGCGGCATCAAAATCAAAGTGGGACAGCCGGATTGGCGAGACCGATCTGGAGCGGGTGGCCGCCATCCGCGAGCACCTCGGCGACACACCGCTGATGGTGGACGCCAATCAGCAGTGGGACCGCGCCAGGGCCCGCCGGATGTGCCGCGAGCTCGAGACAGTTCGACCTGGTGTGGATCGAGGAGCCCGTCGACGCGTGGGATGCCGTCGGCCACGCGGATCTGTCCCGACACCTTCGACACCCCGATCGCGACGGGAGAGATGCTCACCTCGGTGCCCGAGCACATGGCGCTGCTCGACGCCGGCTACCGCGGCATCGTGCAGCCCGACGCCCCGCGCATCGGCGGCATCACGCCGTTCCTGCGGTTCGCGACGCTGGCCGCGCACGCCGGGCTCGCGCTCGCACCGCACTATGCGATGGAGATCCATCTGCACCTGGCCGCGACGTACCCCACCGAGCCGTGGGTCGAGCACTTCGAGTGGCTCAACCCGCTTTTCGACGAGCGCATCGAGATCCGCGACGGCCGGATGTGGCTGCCCGACCGGCCCGGCCTGGGCTTCACGCTTAGCGACCGGATGCGGGCGCTCACCAAGGAGACCGCCGAGTTCGGGAGCCAGATGACCACGACGCTGGCCCAGCGGGTCGTCGCAGGGCTGAAGGACAAGATCCTCGCCGGCGAGCTGCCGCCCGGCCACAAGCTGCCGTCGGAAGCCGAGCTCATCGACGAGTACGGCGTATCCCGCACGGTGGTCCGCGAGGCGGTCACGCGGCTGCGGGCCGAGGGCTTGGTCGAAACGTTCCAGGGCCGTGGGTCTTTCGTGCTGGCGATGCCCGAGCCGACGTCGTTCACCGTCGAGTCCGCGGCCATCCGCACCCACCACGACGTGCTGGACATGATCGACTTCCGGCTCGGGATCGAGAGTGAGGCGGCGGCGTTGGCGGCCGCGCGCTCCGACGCGGTCGGCCGCCGAGAACGATCAGCGCAGCGCTGGAAGCGTTCGTCGACGCCGCGCCGGAGGACCAGGTCGAGGCCGACTTCGGCTTCCACCGGGCGGTGGCGGCCGCGACCGGCAACCGGTTCTATCTCGACCTGCTCGACTCACTCGGGCCGATGATGATCATGCTTCCGCGCACCCGGCTCGGGGACGCGTACTCGCTCACCGACGCCACCCACGTCGACCGGGTCCGGCGGGAGCACGACACCGTCGCTGCCGCCATCATCGCCGGCGACGCCGACATCGCCAGGGCCGCGATGCGCGTCCACCTCGGCAACACCCGCCGACGGCTCACCCCGGCGGCGCGCGATCAGGTAACGGATCGCGGGTAAGAGCGCCAGCACCACGAAGATCGCCAGGATGGTGCCCGAGATCGGTCGGGTGAAGAAGCCCGTCGGGTCGCCGCCGAAGATCAGCAGGGACCGCCGCGTGCTCGACTCGATGATGGAACCGAGGACGAACGCCAGCACCATCGGGCCGGGGTCGAAGCCGGCCTTCTTCATCAGGTAGCCGACGATGCCGAACCCGACCATCAAGAAGATGTCGAACACCGAGTTGTTGATCGTGTAGACACCAAGGATCGTGATCAACGCGGTGATCGGCGCCAGGATCGCCGGGCGCACCCGCAGGATGCGAACGAACAACCCCACCAACGGAATTGACAGAATCAGCAGCATTATGTTGCCGATGTACATCGAGTTGATGACGCCCCAGAACACGTCAGGATGTTCGTCGACCAGTTGCGGGCCGGGCGAGACGCCGAGAATCAGCAGCGCGCCGAACAGCATCGCCATGGTCGCGTTGGCGGGAAGGCCGATCGTGAGCAGCGGGATGAACGACGACGTCGCCGCCGCGTTGTTGGCCGTCTCGGGTGCGGCCACACCTTCCACCGCCCCGCGCCCGAACCGTTCCGGCGTCTTGGAGCGGCGCTTCTCGGTCGCGTAGGCCACGATCGAGGAGAGCACCGCGCCGCCACCGGGCAGCACGCCGAGCACGAAGCCGATGATCGAGCCGCGGCCGATGGCCCCGGAGGACTGCTTGAGGTCCTTGCGAGACGGCCACACGTTGCCCACCTTGGCAGGCGGCTGCAACCTTGCGGTGTCGCTGCTCGAGGTTGTACAGGATCTCCCCGACTCCGAACAAACCCATCGCCACGACGACGAAGTCGATGCCGTCGGCGAGTTGCAGGCTGTCGAACGTGAAACGTGAAGCGCCGCTGAAGCTGTCGCGACCCACGGTCGCCAGCAGCAGACCGACGGCACCGGCGATCAGCGCCTTGAGCTTGTTACCGCTGCCGATCGTCGCGACCAGCAACACGCCCAGCAACGCCAGCGCGGCGTACTCCGGCGGGCCGAAGTCCAGGGCGATACTCGCGACCACCGGGGCCAGCAGCGTCAGCCCGATGATCGAAATGGTCGCGCCCACAAAGGAACCGATGGCGGCGATGCCCAAAGCCGTGCCGGCTCTGCCCTGTTTGGCCAGGGCGAAGCCGTCGAAGACGGTGACCACCGACGACGCCTCACCGGGGAGGCGCAACAGTACCGACGTGATGGTGCCGCCGTACTGCGCGCCGTAATAGATACCGGCCAGCATGATGATCGCCGACACGGGATCGATGGTGTAGGTGATCGGCAGCAGAATCGCGATGGTGGCCGCGGGGCCCAGCCCGGGCAGCACACCGATGACCATGCCGATCAGCACACCGATCAGGCAGTAGAGCAGGTTGTGCGGCTCGATGACGAGCGCGAACCCGTCCAGAAATGCGTTGAGGTCCATGGTTTTTAGAAGGCGATCAGGTGGGGCAGCGGGATCCGCAGGCCGTAGAGGAACAGGAAGTAGAAGGCCGCCGTTGTCAGCACGCTGATCACGATGGTGTTGCGCCAGCTCTCGCCGCCGAGGAAGCGCAGCCAGATCACGCCGAGCGCCAGCGCCGGAATCTCGAAACCGGTCAGCGGCATCAGCAGACCGAACGCGACGAACGTGACGGCACCGATCACCGGCAGCGCGCTGCTGCGCGTGAACGCCTCGCTATCGGTTAGCCCGCGACCCGCGACGAGCAGGATCACCGACAGCGTCGTGATGACCACGCTGACGATGAACGGCCACAGGCCCGGGCCGGGCTCGCGCAGGGAGCCCAGCCCGTAGCCGTAGGCGAGCACCGCACCGCCGACGCCGATCGCGATCCCGACCAGGGCGCCCACTGTCTGGTAGGCGGGCCCGCCGACGGACGGGCGCTCCTCCTCCAGTTCGTGGGCGACCTCGGCCTCGATCTCGGCGAGGATGTCGCGGGTGTGCGGGTGCGCCTCTGGTCAGTGCCCATGGCTACGTGCTCACGCCTCGTTACTCAGGTTGATGCCGTACTGCTTGACCAGGTCGGCGTACCGCTTCTGGTCGGATTGCAGCTGCGCGAGCACCTCGTCGCCCGGCTGCTCCATCGGCGTCAGGCTGTTCTGCTTGTTGAACGCCTTGTAGTCCTCGGTCGCAAAGGTGGCCTTCATGCCCTCGATGATCTTGTCCTGGATTTCCTGCGGCGTGCCCTTCGGCACCGTCATGAACCGGTACTGCGCCACCTCGACGTCAAGCCCCTGCTCTTTCGCGGTGGGGACCTCGGGCAGGTATTCGATGCGCTCCGGGCCGAACACCGACAGCGGAAGCAGCTTGCCCGACTGGATGTTCTCGATCGCCTCACCGACTTGCAGAGCAGCCACGTCCACCTGGTTGCCGAGCACCGCGGCCAGGGCGGGCGCGCCGCCGTCGAACGGAACCGCCTGGGATTCGACGTTGGTGGTCTTGAACAGCAGTGCCGCGGACAGCTGCGCGCCGGTGCCGACGCCGGTGGTGCCGTATCGGACGACGCGCGTGGCGTTTTCGATGTCCTTGAGCGTCTTGTATCCGCTGGCGGGGTTGGTGACCAGCACGTAGTCGTCGCGGGACACGCCGTAGACGACGTCGAAGTCGTCGATCTTGGTGACCTCGTCGGGGCTGACGGCGAGCGGGGTGATGGCGAACAGGGACGCGTTCTGGATCGCGATGATCGAGCCGTCCTTGGGAGCCTTGGCGACCTCGGCCGCGGCCAGCGCCCCGTTGGCGCCCTCGCGGTTGATGACCGGGAAGGAGGCGCCCAGCTCGTCGCTCAGGCCCTTGGACACGGCGCGGCTGATCAGGTCGCTGGACCCGCCGGGCGAGGCGCCGACGTACATCTCGACGGTGCCCGACGGATAGTCGCCACCGCCACCGCCGCCGGTGCTGGTCTCGACGCCGCCGCAGGCGGTCAGGGCTAGGCCGGCGACGGCTGCCGCCGCGAGGCCGACGGTACGACGGAGGTGGGTCGCCATGAGTGTTCACTCCTGTGTGAGTCGTTCTCAACGTGAGCAGCCGTTGTGGCCGTCATCACTAAACTAAGGAGCGAAACCGATACCTGTCCAAGCCCGATCCGGCATAACTTGATACCACTTCTGCATGGATAGCTGCCGGCTGGGTCCGCGCGAACAGTGCCCACACCGCAGGTAGGGACGTAAATACCCCATTTTGATGAAGAAATGGGCGATCTTCACGTCTTGCTCGCGGGACTAGAACCAGTCGGTCCGCATCTCCAGCGTGGTGCGGTCCAGGCTTTCCAGCAGATCGAGTTGCGGTGCGGTCCTCGGCAATTCGTAGCGGAAGAAGTAGCGCGCCGCCTGACGCTTGCCGTCGTAGAAGTCGCCGCTCTGCCCGTCGGCGGCGAGGAACTGCTCCAGCCACATCCACGCGACGACGATGTGGCCGAACGCCTCGAGGTACGCCACGCTGTTGGCCATCGCGGCGTCGATGTCGCCGGAGCCGAACATGCCCATCGTGACGGCGACGAGCCGCTGCCAGGACGCGTCCAGCTGTTCGGCGAGCTCGGCCGTTTCACCGCCGCCGGCCTTGGCGACGCCGACCGTGTGGCCGATGGCCTTGCCCAGTTCGGCCAGGCTGGCACCGTTGCGTTGAGTCACCTTGCGGCCCAACAGGTCCAGGCTCTGGATCCCGTGGGTGCCCTCGTGGATGGGGTTGAGCCGGTTGTCGCGGTAGTGCTGTTCGACGTCGTACTCGCGGGTGTAGCCGTATCCGCCGTGCACCTGGATCGCGAGGTCGTTGGCGGCCAGGCACCACTGCGAGGGCCAGCTCTTGCCGACCGGCGTCAGGATGTCGAGCAGCAGCGTCGTCGCGTCCCGCTCCTCGTCGGACTCGGCGCTGTGCTGGATGTCGACGAGCTTCGCGCAGTACAGCAGCAATGCCATGCCGCCCTCGACGTAGGCCTTCTGCGCCAACAGCATTCGCTTGACGTCGGCGTGTTCGATGATCGGGATCTGCGGCGTCGCCGGGTCCTTGGCCGTCACCGGCACGACCCTGTGGCCGGTCGCGCGCGTACTCCAGTGACTTGAGGTAGCCGGTGTAGCCCAGCGACACGGCGGCCATCCCGACGCCGAGGCGCGCCTCGTTCATCATGTGGAACATGTAGGTGAGGCCGCGGTGCGGCTCCCCGACGAGATAGCCGACCGCGCCGGCCTTTCCGCCGGGACGGAACTTGCCCTCGCCGAAGTTGAGCACCGTGTTGGTGATGCCCCGCTGGCCCATCTTGTGGTTCAGCCCGGCCAGCACCACGTCGTTGCGCTCACCGACGGAGCCGTCGGCGCCGACGAGGAACTTGGGCACGATGAACAGCGAGATGCCCTTGGTGCCCGGGCGGTCCGCCGGGAATCTTGGCGAGCACCAGGTTGACGATGTTCTCGGTGAGCTCGTGCTCCGCGCCGGAGATCCACATCTTCGATCCGAACAACCGATAGGTGCCGTCGTCCTGTGGCTCGGCGCGGGTGACGATGTCGGCCAGCGACGAGCCGGCCTGGGTCTCCGACAGGGCCATCGTCCCGGAGAACCGTCCGGCCAGCATCGGTTTGAGGAACGCGTCGACCTGGTCGGGGCTGCCGAACTTGGCGAGCAGGTTGGCGTTCGCGATCGTCAGCATCAGATAGCCCGTGGTGCTGACGTTGGCCGCGGCGAACCAGGCGAACCCCGCCTCGGCCACGGTCATCGGCAGCTGCGCGCCACCGAACTCCTCGCCCATCCCCATACTGATCAGGTCCGCCTGGGCGAAGGCGTCGAGAGCCTCCTTGACCTCGGGGATGACGGTGACCTTCTCACCGTCGAAGCTCGGCTCGTTCGCATCGCTGCGCTTGTTGTGCGGCGCGAAGTACTTCGCGGCCAGCTGCTCGCACAGGTCGAGGACGCCGTCGAACGTCTCGCGGGAATGCTCGGCGAACCGCTCCCGCTTGGTCAGCTCGTCGACCCGCAGCCACTCGTAGAGCAGGAAGTCGAGGTCGCGTCGCGAGAGCAGGGTGGATTTCACCTGTCCATCTTGGCCTCTGACTCCGCCGAGACAGCCGGCAGATCGCAGAAATCAACCTTTCGAAGGACATGGCGGGCGGCGTATAGTTCGTTAAGTTCGTACTGAACGTACTTGTGGAGGTCGGGTGACGCCGGAAGAGGCTGAGTTCGTCGACCGCATGGGCCTGTTCTTCGAGATGACGGGCGGACCGCGGACGACGGGCCGGGTCTACGGCTGGCTGCTGATCTGCGACCCGCCGCAGCAGTCCTTGACGGCGCTGGCCGAGACGCTCTCGGTCAGCAAGGCGTCGGTCAGCACGGTCGCGCGTCAGCTCCAGGACGGTGGCCTGATCGAGCGGTTGCCGACCTCCACGCGCCAGCACCACTACCGGGTGACGCCGGGCGGGTTCACCACCGTGCTGAATGTGCAGCTGTCGCGGATGGGCATGGGAATTGACGCCGCCGACTTCGGTTTGTCAATGCTGGACGACGACCGCAAGGAGCAACGCGAGCGCCTGGAGGACTTCCGCGACTTCTGCCAGTTCTCCGCCGAGTACTACCGCGACGAATTCATGCAGCGATGGATCGACTACCGGGAGAGCAGGAGGAATCGATGACAATGCAGACCAAGGTCGACTTCAGCAGCGTGGCCTGGAACTCCGTCGAGTGGACGAACCTGGTGACGCTTTACCTGCGGGCATGCGAAAGCCGTTTGCCGCAGCCGATTTTGGGGGACCGTGCCGCTGCCGAGGCGGTCGACCGCATCGACTACGACTTCAAACGCATGCACAAGGCCGCGCAACCGTGGGGGAACCAGTACCTGGTCGCGTTGCGCGCCCGCAAGCTCGACGACTGGGCCGCCGACTTCCTGCGCCGTCATCCCAATGCCGTTGTGCTGCATCTCGGTTGCGGGATGGACACCCGGGCGTTGCGGCTGGATCCGCCGGCCGGCGTGGACTGGTTCGACGTCGACCAGCCGGGCGTGATCGACTTGCGGCGCGAGCTGTTCGACGAGAGCGCCGGCTACCACATGATCGGTTCGTCGGTGACCGACGACGAATGGCTCGATCGCGTCCCGACCGGCCGGCCGGTGCTGGTGATCGCCGAAGGGCTGCTCATGTACCTGACCGAGCGCCAGGTGTGGGAACTGCTCCAGCGGTTGACCGACCGCTTCGGCGGCGGCGAGATGCTGTTCGACACCCTGTCGCCGATCGCGCCGAAGGTGTCGCTGCTGTTCACCAAGGGAATCGTCAAGTGGGGCATCCGCGATGCCCGGGAGATCGAGACGTGGAACCCGCGGCTGCGGTTCCTCGAACAGACCTCCGCGCTGGCCGGCTCACGAGAAGATCGCCGAGACGCCGCAGCGGCGCCTGTACCGGCTGCTGTACGCGACGCCGGTGCGCCGCTACGACGTGGTCAACCGCTTCGCGTTCTGAGCTATTTGAGTTATTTGGCCGGTGCCGTGTCTGGCTCGCCGGGCAGCACGCCGACGTCGACACCCAGCGGTGAATCCGCCCGCACGGCTTCGTCTCTGATCAGGCCGCGCAGCAGCGCGGTGCTGAACTCGACGGCGATCTCCTGCGCCGTGCGCCGGCCGTGCGGCCGCAGCCACCGGTAGGAGCCCAGCGTCATCCCGATGTAGCCCAGCGCCAGCACGTGCGAGTCGCAGTCGTAGAACTCGCCGCTGGCGATGCCGCGGTCGATGACGTCGCGGATGTGCTCGTAGACCTTGGCCTCGGCCTGTCCGGATGTAGTCGACCTGCTCCTCGGTGAACCACTCGGTGATGTAGGGGCCCTCCTGGAAGTACACCGCGGCGCGCTCGAGATTGCCGGCGATGCCGACCAGCAGACGCTGGGTGAAGTGGTAGATCGTCTCGCGGGCCGACGCCGTCGGGTCGTCGTGCACCGCGTCCACGGTGAAGTCGGCGGCGCCCTTGTAGATGTCGTAGAGGATCAGCGACTTGCTGGCGTAGTAGTGGTAGACCGTCGCCTTGTTCAGGCCGACCGCGTCGGCGACGTCGTCCATCCGGGTGCCGTGATATCCGCGGGCGGCGAACAGCTTGGTGGCGACGGCCAACAGCTCCTCGCGACGGGACATCCCGTTGGTATCCGGCGACGTGGCAGACATGGCGACTCACTATATGCAGGCCCGGACGCTGCCCGGGGCGATCAATCAACTGGTTGGCAGTCTAATGTTCCGGGGTGTCGCCGTCGTCGACGCCGGTCTAGACTTCAGCGAGACCCAGCCGTTACGCGAGAGGTGATCATATGGATCCGAATCCGGACTATGACGCGAGTGACGAGCTGGAATACGGCTTCAACTGGTTCGCCTGGATCCTGCGCGGCGTCTACCCACCACCGGCCTATCCCCCGGTCTAAGCCCTGAGGTTTCTAAGCGGCCGCGGCCTTGACGGCGCGGCCCACTTCCGCGCGCAGCTCGGTGTATTCCCGTGAACGGCGGAGCTCGTCGGGATCCACGCCGGTGCGCGGCAGATCGACCGGCAGATCCAACGCCACCTGTCCCGGCCGCCGGGTCAGGACCACGATCCTGCGATCCGAGGAACGCCGCCTCGTCGGCGCTGTGGGTGACGAACACCGTCGTGCGGCCGGACTCCGCGCTGACCTGACGGACGTCCTCCTGCAGCCGTTCCCGGGTGAGCGCGTCCAGCGCCGCGAACGGCTCGTCGAGCAGAAACAGCGGCGTCTCGGCGGCCAGCGCCCGTGCGATCGCGACGCGCTGCTGCTGGCCGCCGCTGATCTCCCAGATCTTGCGGTCGGCGGTGCCGTCCAGGCCGACGCGCTCGAGCAGTTGATCGCGACGCTCGGCCCGCCGCTCGCGCGGCACCTTGGCGTACTTGAGCGCGAGGTCGACGTTGCCGCCGACGGTGCGCCACGGGAAGAGCCGCGGCTGCTGGAACACCACGCCCGCCGTCACGCCCGGCGTCGGCGGCGTGCCGGACACCGCCACCGTGCCCTCGCTGGGCGACTCGAATCCGGCCAACAGCCGCAGCAGCGTGCTCTTGCCACAGCCCGAGGCGCCGACCAGCACCAGGAAGGAGCCGGGGTCGACGGTCAGGTCGACCGGGCCGAGCGCAGTGACCTCGTTGCGCCCGTGGCCGTATCGATGCGTGACGCGGTTGATGTGGACGACGTCACTGGGTGATGGCACCGGGCAATCCCTTTGTGTAGATGGCGTCCTGGAAGGTCTGCAGCGACGCCGCCGACGGGATCTGCAACTGGGCGGCCAGGAACTGCGACGCGCTCTGCAGGTTGGCCGCGATGTTGCCCGGCTTGCCGTCGGAGCCAAGCCATTCCGCCGACGCGACCTCGCGCGGGCGTCAGATACACGCCCTGCTTGATCTGCCCGGCGACCTCCTCGGGGCTCAGCCCGATCTCGGCGGCGATGGCCTTGGCGGCCGCCGCAGGGTCGTCGTGAATCAGCTTGAGCGCGCGCGCTTCCTGTTGGCGCCAGATGTCGACCACCTCGGGGTGCGCGTTGGCGAACTCGTCGGACACCGCGCCGAGATCCAGCGTCGGCTTGCCGTTCTTGGCGAGCTGGCGGCTGGTGATCAGGTCCTTGCCGGTCTTGCGCAGCTGGTCCAGCGTCGGCAGCCAGGAGTAGGCGGCGTCGATGTCGCCGCGGTCCCACGCCGCCAGGATGGCCTGCGGTTGCAGGTCGACGAGCTGAACATCGTTGGCCGACAACCCGTTCTGATTGAGGGCGGCCAGCAGGCTGTAGTGCGCGGTTGACGCGAACGGGGTGCCGATCCGCTTGCCCTTGAGGTCGGCGATCGTGTTGACGCCGCGCCGTTGCGGACCACCAGCGCCTCGTTGTCACCGGCGACGTCGAGCACGAACGCGACCTTGTAGGGGATGTTCAGCGGCGCCGACAGCCCGCGCGCGACGGGGCTCGAGCCGAGCGCGCCGAAGTCGAGTTCCTTGGCGATGAACGCGGTGTTGACGTCCGCGCCGGAGTCGAACTTCGTCCACTTGATGTTGTAGTCCGGCAGCGCCTCTTCCAGCCAGCGGTTGTTCTTGACGATCAGGTCGCCGCTCGGAAAGCTTTGGTAGCCAAGGCGAATCGTCGGCTTGTCCGGCCTCCTGGCCGGGCTGGTCCACCGAGCAGCCCGCCAGCGCCAATGTGGCGACGGCCAGCGTGGCCAGCAGTGACTTTGAGCCTCATATTTTTCCTCTCCAGGGGACAGCGCGCCGTTCCACGGCGCGAAGCAGACCGTCGATGACGAGGCCGGAGATGCCGATGGCGAAGATTCCGACCAGCACGACGGGGGTGTTGTTGTAGTTGCTTGCGTCTTTGACGAGCCCGCCGATGCCGGGCAGCCCGTTGAACAGTTCGGCGGCGACCACCGACGAGTAGGCCATGCCGACCGCGAGCCGGATGCCGGTGAACGTCTCCGGCAGCGCGGACGGGACGACGACGTCGCGGATCACCTCGCGTCTTGGAGGCGCCCAGTGCGCGGGCGGCCTCCTGTCAGCCCGACGGGTGCGGCGACGACTGCGGCGGTGGTGGCGACGGCGGCCGGCGGCAGCGCCGCGAGGGCCAGCAGCGTGATCTTCGGGGCCTCGTCGATGCCGAGCCAGATGACCAGCAGGAAGAAGTACGCCAGCGGCGGCAGCGCACGCAGGAACGTCAGCCACGGTTCGAGGACGCTGCGCACCCAGCTGACCGACCCCATCACCAGACCGAGCAGCACGCCGAGCGCCACCCCGATGACGACGCCGGCGAACACCCGGCGCAGCGTCATGTAGAGGTGCTCCCACAGCAGGTATCCGGCGTATCCGCGCGTTCCGTCGTGCGTGGTGGAGATGTCGAGGAACGCGCGCCACACGGCGCTCGGATACGGCACGAACGTCTGGTTCCAGATACCGCTCGCGGCGACCAGCTGCCAGACGACGAAGAAGACGATCACCGACAGCAGCGGCAGCGCCGCGCGGGTCAGCCTGCCGCGCCACCTGCCTGTACGGCGCAGCGGTCGCCGACGAGTCGACTTGCGACACGTCGGGCGCGATATCAACGAATACGGACACCCGCTATTGCTACCGGTGCGCCGCCGCGGGGAGAAGGTCTCGGATCAGCGCGAGCGAAACCTCACGGGATTTCGCCGCTGTCGATGAGGCCGTTGATGAGGATCAATATCCACGCAACCGTGAGCACCAGGGCCAGCACGCTGAGCGCAATGCCCACGATGGCCATGACTTTGGCGGACCGGCGTTCGTTTGTCGCACCCTTGAATGCGACGATGCCGAGCGCCAGGCCGACTGCCATGACCGGAATCGTAAATAGCCCGAAGCCGACCAACGAGGCGACGCATCCGACGACACCAAGGATTATCGGACGCGATCGCGAAACCGTTGTTCTTCGTCGGTTGCTGTGGTTGATATCCGTAGCCGTAAGGCGGTACACCAGGTCCGGGAGGATTGGGCGGCCAGCCTTGTGGTGGGGGGTAGTTCGACACGTTGCGTTCACGCCCTTCACGGTTGAACTGTTGCCTATACAACCAACGCCTAGCTCCGCCGAGCGGTTCAAATCAGCTGAACCACATGGCCTCTCCGCGAATGAAATCCCTTCTGCGAATTCGCTGCCGGCATGCCCAGCAATGTGCGACCGTAGATCCAGGGGGAGCATCATGCAGCTACATATTCGGCCGGCTGGGGTGGACGACGCACAAGAGTGCGGGCGCATCTGTCACGATGCCTTCGCGGCCATCGCCAACTACCACCGGTTTCCGCCCGACTTCCCCTCGGTCGAGGTGGCCACGGCGGCGTTGCGGGGTTGATCGCGCACCCCGGCTTCTTCAGCGTCGTCGCCGAGCATGACGGCAAGATTGTCGGCAGCAACTTCCTCGACGAACGCTCGGCGATCTGCGGCGTCGGCCCCATCACCGTCGATCCGCAGGTACAGGACCGCCAGATCGGCCGCGCGTTGATGAACGCCGTGATCGAGCGAGGCGCGCAACAGCACGCACCGGGCGTGCGGTTGTTGCAGTCGGCCTACCACAACCGCTCGATGAGCCTGTACGCCAAGCTCGGATTCGACGTGCGCGAACCGTTCGCCGTCATGCAGGGCAACCCGCTCGCGCTGCAGATACCGGGCTACGCCGTTCGCCCTGCCACTGACGAGGACGCGCAGGCTTGCGACGCGCTGTGCGTCCGCGTACATGGCCACGACCGCGGCGGCGAACTCCGCGACGCCCTCGCGCAAGGGGCGGCGAAAGTGGTTGAGCGGCAGGAGCGAATCACCGGGTACACCACCGGAGTCGCGTTGTTCGGGCATTCGATCGCCGAGACCAACGACGACCTCATCGCGCTGATCGGCGTGGCGGAGGAATTCTCCGGCCCCGGATTTCTGGTGCCTATGTGCAACACGGAGTTGTTGCGGTGGTGTCTGGCACACCACCTGCGCGTGGTCTCGATGATGAACCTGATGAGCATCGGCCTGTACCAGGAGCCGCGCGGTGCGTTCCTGGCCTCCGTGCTGTACTGAGCGCGATTACAGCGCCTTGAGTTCCTCGGTGACCTCGGCGACCGACTTCTTCGCGTCGCCGAACAGCATGGTGGTGCCGTCGGCGTAGAACAGCGGGTTGTCGATGCCGGCGAAGCCGGAGTTCATCGACCGCTTGAGCACGATCACCGACCTCGACTGGTCGACGTTGAGGATCGGCATCCCGTAGATCGGGCGAGACGGGTCGTTGCGGGCGGCGGGGTTGGTGACGTCGTTGGCGCCGATGACGATGGTGACGTCGGTGCGGGCGAACTCGTCGTTGATGTCGTCCATCTCCTTCATCGCGTCGTACTCGACGTCGGCCTCGGCCAGCAGCACGTTCATGTGCCCGGGCATCCGGCCGGCCACCGGGTGGATCGCGTACTTCACCTCGAACGCCCTTCTCCTCGAGCATGTTCGCCAGGTCCTTGACCGCGTGCTGGGCCTGCGCCACCGCCAGACCGTAGCCGGGCACGACGATCACCTGGTTGGCGTACGCCATCTGGATCGCCGCGTCGGCCGCCGAGGTGGCCTTGACCTCCTTGTCGCCGTCGTCGCCACCGCCGACCGCGACCCCGCCGCCGCCGAACGCCGCCGGCCACGATCGCCGGGATGGACCGGTTCATCGCCTTGGCCATCAGGTTGGTCAGGATCGAACCGGACGCGCCGACGATCATGCCGGCGACGATCATCGCGGTGTTGTTCAGCGCCAGACCCGGCTGCCGCCGCGGACAACCCGGTCATCGCGTTGAGCAGGGAGATGACGACGGGCATGTCGGCGCCGCCGATCGGCAGCACCACCATCAACCCGAGCACGGCCGCGGCGGCCAGCAGCCCGATCATCCACCACTGGCTGCGCCGCCGCTGCCGGGATGCGCCTCGACCCCGATCACCACCGCGGCGGCGACCGCCACCGATCAGCAGCAGGATGTTCAGCGGCTGCTGCAGCTTGCCGATGCCGATCGGGCGGCCGGGCAGGATCTCCTGCAGCTTGACGAACGCGATCATCGAACCCCAGAACGAGATCGACCCGATGATCGCGGCGAACAGCGACGCGACCACGATGTGCACCGTCGGCGACTCGCCGTGCTGGAACGCCGAAAAGCCGCTGGTGTCAATGAATTCGGCACAGCGCGATCAGCGCGACCGTGCCACCGCCGACACCGTTGAACAACGCCACCAGCTGCGGCATCGCCGTCATCTTGACCAGCCGCGCCGGCGGCACGCCCAGTACCACACCGACCACAGGCCGGCGATGATCAGAACCCAGTTGCTCGGTGTCGCGGATCGCGATCAGCGTGGCGATCACCGCGACGCCCATGCCGGCCGCGGCGATCCAGTTGCCGCGCACCGCGGTCTTCGGGCCGGTCAGACCCATCAGACCGTAGATGAACATCGAGAACGCGACGATGTAGAGCACGTATGACGAGGTATTCCATCGCGCTTGTCCGTTCTCCTTCAGCCGCGGCAGCAGCCTTGTGGCGCGGGCTTTCTTGGCCTTGAACATGCCCAGCATGCGGTCGGTGACCACGAAGCCACCGACCACGTTGAGCGTTCCGAACACCACCGCCACGAACAGGATGATCTGCATCGGCCACGAGGGATGCTCGACACGGCCCAGCACCACCAGCGCACCGAGCACGACGATGCCGTGAATGGCGTTGGTGCCCGACATCAACGGGGTGTGCAACGTGTTGGGCACCTTGGAGATCACCGCGAACCCGACGAACCCGGACAGCACCAGGATCGCGATGTTCGCCAACAATTGGTCATACATCTAGGCAGTCTCCCCTCGAGCTTCGCGGGTGACGCAGGACGCGGCGAGGCACCTCGTCCTCGAAATCCGGGGCCAGCTCCCCGTCCTTGATCGAGCATCAGCTCGAGCAGCGCGGAGATGTTCTTCGAGTACAGCTCCCAGGCGTGCTCGGGCATGGTCGCGGGCAGGTTCAGCGGCGAGCAGATCGTCACCCCGTGCTTGACGACGGTCTGGCCCGGCTCGGTCAGCTCGCAGTTGCCGCCGGTCTCACCGGCCAGGTCGACCACCACGCTGCCGGGCTTCATGCCCTCCACCGCGGCGGCGGTCACCAGCCGCGGCGCCGGACGGCCCGGGCACCAGCGCGGTGGTGATCACCACGTCGAAGCCCTTGATCGCGTCCTCGAGCGCCTGCTGCTGCTGCGCGCGCTCCTCCTCGGTCAGCTCGCGGGCGTAGCCGCCCTCGCCGGCGGCGTCGATCCCGAGATCCAGCCACTGCGCACCGACCGACCGGACCTGGTCGGCCACCTCGGGACGCACGTCGTAGCCGGTGGTCGCGCCGCCGAGCCGCTTCGCCGTCGCCAGCGCCTGCAGGCCGGCCACACCGACGCCGAGCACCAGCACGGTGGCCGGTTTCACCGTGCCGGCGGCGGTGGTCAGCATCGGGAAGAAGCGGGTCGACTCCGACGCCGCCACCAGCACCGACTTGTACCCGGCGACGTTGGCCTGCGACGACAGCGCGTCCATCACCTGCGCGCGCGAGATCCGCGGGATCGCCTCCACCGCGAACGCCTGCACCCCGGCCGCCTTCAGCGCCGCGATCTGGTTGTCCGCGTTGCGCGGGGCCAAAAAGCCGATCAGCGTCTGCCCGCGCACGAGCTTGCCGACCTCCTCGGCGCGTCGGCGGCGCGACCTTGACCACCACGTCCGCCGACCACGGGTCGCCGATCGTCGCGCCCGCCTCGATATACAGCTCGTCCGGCATCAGCGCCCCCTACCCGGCGCCCGACTCCACGACCACCGCGACGCCCTCTGTTGACCAGCGACGCCGACCACCTTCGGCACCAACGCCACCCGCCGCTCGTCAGCCGCCGGACTCCCGGACCACCCCGACCGTCGTCATGACCGTTCGCTCCCCTGCCATGTGAGTGATCGCCTCGACACCTTAACCGCTACCGCCGGTCACAGCTAAATGAGCGCACGGCTACAGTGCTGCGCATGGCAGTCGACCGGCTATTGCCCTCCCAGGACGCCGAAGACCTGATCGCGCTGACCCGCGACATCGCCGACAAGGTGCTCGACCCGATCGTGGACGCGCACGAGAAGGCCGAGACCTACCCGGAGGGCGTGTTCGCCCAACTGGGCGCCGCGGGGCTGCTGAGCTTGCCGCAGCCCGAGGAGTGGGGTGGCGGCGGCCAGCCCTACGAGGTCTATCTGCAGGTGCTCGAGGAGATCGCGGCGCGCTGGGCGGCGGTCGCGGTGGCGGTGAGCGTGCACAGCCTGTCGTCGCATCCGCTGCTGGCGTTCGGCACCGACGAGCAGAAGCGCCGCTGGCTGCCGGGCATGCTGTCGGGTGAGCAGATCGGCGCGTACAGCCTGTCCGAGCCGCAGGCCGGATCCGACGCCGCGGCGCTGCGGTGCGCGGCGATCGCAGATCCGATGGCGGCTATGTCATCAACGGCTCGAAGTCGTGGATCACCCACGGCGGGCGTGCGGACTTCTACACGTTGTTCGCGCGCACCGGTGAAGGCTCGCGCGGGGTCTCATGCTTCCTGGTGCCGGCGATCTGCCGGGGCTGAGCTTCGGCAAGCCCGAGGAGAAGATGGGCCTGCACGCGGTGCCGACGACGTCGGCGTTCTACGACCACGCCGCACATCGAGGCCGACCGGCTGATCGGCGAGGAGGGCCAGGGCCTGCAGATCGCGTTCTCCGCCTTGGATTCCGGGCGGCTGGGCATCGCCGCGGTCGCCGTCGGGCTGGCGCAGGCCGCGCTCGACGAGGCCGTCGAGTACGCCAACGAGCGAGACGACGTTCGGCCGCAAGATCATTGACCATCAGGGGCTGGGCTTCCTGCTGGCCGATATGGCCGCCGCGGTCGCCAGCGCCCGCGCCACGTATCTGGACGCCGCGCGCCGGCGCGATCTGGGACGGCCGTATTCGGCGCAGGCCAGCGTCGCCAAGCTGGTGGCCACCGACGCCGCGATGAAGGTCACCACCGACGCGGTGCAGGTGTTCGGCGGCGTCGGCTACACCCGCGACTACCGCGTCGAGCGCTACATGCGCGAGGCCAAGATCACCCAGATCTTCGAGGGCACCAACCAGATTCAGCGCCTGGTCATCGCCCGGGGGCTCACACCGAGCTCTTCCACCACGGTCGTCACCCGTCGCCTCATTCAACAGGCTTCGACCACTCATCCATGGCGAAACTGCGCCGCTCTTGTCCGTGAGCTACCGCGACCGCGTCGAACGTCTGCGGTGAGTCTGCTCGCCCGGCCTCGACTCCCTCGGCGCTGTTTCAGTCAGGTGCTGTCTGGACGCTGCTGCAGCGTTCGATCCCACGGCTATGATGCATCCGCCGTCGTACGCCGACACGTTCATCGTCAGCCGCGCCGACCGGTATCGCGTGCGTGCTCCGTGGCCCCGCGACCTACGCGACGCGTGCTCTTCAGCGCGGCGATCGCTGACGTGCATGATCCGCTGTGCAGGTGAAGGCCAACCCGCTAGCCTCTGGACACGCTAACTGGCCAGCGCTCTCGGTGCCGACGATGGCGCGCTACGAGGACTTCGACGAGCGCCCGCTCGGAGTGCCGCCGTTCCACGGCGAGACTGGCACGCTATCCGTGTGGTCGCAGCTGATGGGTAGGAGCGTCGACTTCGCGCGTCGCGCAAGGCCGATCGGGCGACGCTCTCGGCTTGCGCCACGGAAGCAGGCGACTCTGACCTTGCGCTTCATGGGCATTGGCTCGGCGTCGACGAGTCGGCGGGCGAGCCGTCGGTGCGCGCTGCGTCGCATGCTGCGGCTACGGGTTGCGCGACATCGCCATGCTCTGGGTGTGGACGGTCTGCAGCGGGCGGCAGCTGGAGCGATATCGTTCGCGACCTCGGCCGGTCAGACGGCTGATCTACGCCGCGATCGAGCGTCGCCGATCTGCGGAGCCTCCTGGTCGCGACTAACGGATCGACCGTGCTGTCCGTGCTGCTAGAAGGCGATACTGATCGACTGAGTTGATGCGCGATCGCGCTCGCGCACGTACAGGTCGCCGGGCATGAGACCACGGCCGTCGCCTGTCGTGGACTTCGAGCGGCTGCTGAGCCACGTCCGGCGCGCTGGACAAGGTGCGAATCCCGGCTCGGCTATCCCCGCGATCCCTACCGGGCAGCCGTCGCCAAGGCGCATCGGCCTGCGTCCGGTGATCATGAATGTCGCGCGCCGCGGACCCGAGCCGGTCGACTGCCGGCCACACGTTGCCTGGAGTCGCACTCTGCTGTCGCCGTCGCATCATCGGCTCCGGGGCCGGACCGAAGAATGGAGTCCCGACGCCGTGCACTTCCGTCCCGAACGTTGGCTGTCCGGCGACCAACCGACCTACGCGTGGATTCCATTCGGCGGTGCGTCCGCCGCTGCTGGGCGCGACGTTCGACCGCTGACCGAAATCCGACGCCGTGCTGCGGCCACGATGCTAGCGGCGCGTCGAATTGCGTGCCGACCGACCGCCAGATGAGTCGCTCCGCATGCAGCCACATCACGTCTGGTGCCCTCTCCGCGCGGCCCCGGTGCACGTCACCGCGAAGAGTTAGCGCTCCGGACGGTGACGTCACCGTCACCTGCGTGCCGTAGCCCTCTCGGATTTGATCTCCATCGCACCGCCCATCGCGTCGAACCGCGCCAGCAGCGAGCCCAGCCCGATGTGCCCGTCGGCGACATAGCGTTCGACGTTGGCCGGGTCGAAACCCGTTCCGTCGTCGGCAATCCTGAGGATGATCCGATCGCCTCGTCCGCGACAGCCCCACGCGCACGGTCGTCGCACGGGCGTGTTTGTGAACATTCGCCAGCAGTTCGCGCGCCGCCCGGTACAGCAAGCTGCTGCGACTCCGGCTTGCCGACCTCCTCGAGTTCGGCCTCAACGACATACTCGCCGCGAGACTCGAACTGCCGCAATAATTCTCGGATAGCCGGCGTTAAACCGAGCTGGGCGAGTACCTGCGGATGCAGCTCCGTCACCGTCGAGCGTAGCGCTGCCGCGGTCTCCTGTAGCGCCGCGTGCACCATCTCGAGCGCCGGGTTCGCCGATTCGTTCGCGCACCTCGTCGAGGTCCAAACGGGCGGCGAGCAGAGTCTGCAGCGGGCCGTCGTGCAGGTGCTCGGCGACTTCCCGGTTGTGCCGTTCGTCGGCCTGCATCGCTTCGGAAACCAGTTGGCGACGCACGTTCTGCAGGCGGTGACGCGCGCCCGCCGGCGCGCGAGCACGAGGCACAGCGCGGTGGTGGCGACCGCCGCCCACAGCAGGAATCCGAAATGTGTGTACACGATGTCGGCAGGCCGACGGAATCGTCTCGTTTTGAGTAGGCGATCCACACCGCGAAATAGCCGAGGCCGTGCTGGTTCCGAGGTCGCGGTCAGCATCGGCCGGTCCTGGAACGCCACCGAGATCGGCAGCAGGAAGAACACCGGCAACAGCGCCGCCGTCGCGCCGCCGGAGACCAGGCACAGCACCACCATGACCAGCACGTCGACACCGGTCGAGGCCCAGTCGGCCCAGCCGGGCACCGGACCCGCACCACACGATCAACCACACCACCGCCGCGACCGCGTAGATGCCCGAGCACCACCGCGTAGACGCCGGGCAACCAATGGTCGACCTCCCAGATCCACACCAGCATGGCGATCAGGCCGATCAGCGGCAGGCGCAGAAACGCGGTGACGCGGACGGGCTCCGCCGCGAAGTACTCGGCGATCCGGTTCAGGTGCGAGCCACGCTATTCCAGGAGCTTGCTGCGCATCGCCTCGGCGACGGCGGCGGCGCGATCGTTGACGCCGAGTTTCTCGTAGAGCCGTTGGACGTGGGTCTTTACCGTTGACGGCGCCAGGAACAACTCCTTGGCTATCGCGGGGATGCTGCGCCCGTGGCGATGAGCTTCAGCACCTCGCGCTCGCGCGGACTCAACACCGGAACTTCGGGTTCGTCGCGGCGCGGATTTCGCCTGCCAGGCCGGCGGCGAGGTCGGGCGCAACGACGTCGCGGCCCTTCGCGCAGTCCAGCACGGCGTTCACCAGCTCACTTCGGGTCGACTCCTTCGGCAGGAACCCGGCGGCACCCTCTTGCAGCGCGCGGTACACGATCGCCGACTCGTCGTGGGCCGACAACAGCAACACCCGGGTCGGCAGCTCGTCGCGCGCGACCGCCGCCGCCACCTGTGCGCCGTCCATGCCGGGCATCCGGTAGTCCAGCAGCGCCACCTGCGGCAATGCTTCCTGATCAGCCTCTAGCGCGGTCGCACCGTCCTCGGCCTCGGCCACCACCTCGATTGCGCCGCTCGACGTCAGCGCGCGAACGACGCCGTCGCGAAACATTGGGTGGTCGTCACCCACCACCACCCGCACCTTTCGCTGGCCGCCTGGCCATGCGCTGTTAGCTTTGCACAGCGGCGGCCCCGGATTCCCCCGATTGGTGGACATGCAATTCATCCTCTTCGCCCGCCGTTCGCCCGACATACATCGGCGGCTCGCTGCAGGCAGTCTTGTTTCAAGGCCGGAACACACCGGCACGAAAACCGAAATATCAACCCACACAGGAGAATTCACAATGAACACCATCGCTCGCCGGATCGGCCGTTATGTCGCCCTACCCGTTGTCTCGGCCGGAATCATCGGCGGTGCCGCACTCGGTCTGGCCGGCATGGCCAACGCCGCGACGCCGTCTACACCCGAGCCCCGACCGAAGCGGTGCCCCAGACCAAGCCAAGCCGGCCGCCGAGGCCCACCCCGGCGCGGTCACCGGCACCATCCGCGTTGCCCGATCCGTCGATTCTGGCAGGTGGCACCATTCGCATAACGGCAGCGCGAAGCCGCGCGAGATCGGGAACCTCCGCTTGGCACCTCGGTGTCCTCGAGCCCAGCTACACCCGCTGATAAGCGCAGGCCAGAGGCCCTCCCCGTCGACCCCGGGGAGGGCCTCTTTTTTCGGCGTTCCACCGATTGGGGGACACGCGATTCCCCCGTTCAACCGCCGATCGCCCGACAGACGTGGCCCTCGTAATGCGAGACAGTTGTTTCAACGCCGGAGAGACCGGCAGAAAACCGAAAAACACACTGACACAGGAGATTCAATGACCACCGACCCGCCGATTCGCCCGCTACATCGCTCTTCCCGTTGTCTCCGCCGGAATCCTCGGCGGCGCCGCCCTCGGACTGGCTGGCATGGCCAACGCCGGCACCTACTCATATCAGCCGACGCCGCGGCCGGGCATCGTCGCGACCCCGAACACCGTGGCGCGGCCGCCGGTCGTGGTGCTCCCCGGCCACCACTGGCATCAGGGTGGGGGCAGCTTCGTCATCGACATGCCGGCAGGCGAATAGCCGAGCGACGCCACGGCGATGTTCCGCCTTTTTACGCATGTCATATCGTGGCGGCATGGACTTCGCGATGTCGGCTAAGGCGCAGGATTACCACAAGCGGCTTTCCGCCTTCATGACGGAGTTCGTCTTCCCTGCCGAGGCCGCGTACCACCAGTACCGCGCCGAGGCGGGGCCGAACGACCACACCGTCCCGCCGATCGTCGAGGAGCTCAAGGCGCTGGCCAAGGAGCGCGGGCTGTGGAACCTGTTCCTGCCGTCGGTATCGGGGCTGACCAACCTCGAGTACGCGCCGCTGGCCGAGCTGACCGGCTGGAGCATGGAAATCGCGCCCGAGGTCACCAACTGCGCCGCGCCGGACACCGGCAACATGGAGACCCTGCACCTGTTCGCCACCGAGGAGCAGCGCAAGCAGTGGCTGGAGCCGCTGCTGGACGGGCAGATCCGCAGCGGGTTCTCGATGACCGAGCCGGCCGTGGCCTCCAGCGACGCACGCAACATCGAAACGACGATCACCCGCGACGGGGGCGACTACGTCATCAACGGCCGCAAGTGGTGGACGACGGGCGCGTCCGACCCGCGCTGCAAGATCCTGATCGTGATGGGCCGCACCAATCCCGAGGCGGCCAGCCACCAGCAGCAGTCGATGGTGCTGGTGCCCATCGACACCCCAGGGGTGAACATTCTGCGGTCGACGCCGGTGTTCGGCTGGCAGGACCAGCATGGGCACTGCGAGATCGTCTACGACAACGTGCGGGTGCCGGTGGAGAATCTGCTCGGCGAGGAGGGCGCCGGCTTCGCGATCGCCCAAGCCCGGCTGGGACCGGGCCGCATCCACCACTGCATGCGGGCGCTGGGCGCGGCCGAGCGGGCGCTGGCGTTGATGGTGGACCGGGTGCAGAAGCGTGTCGCGTTCGGCAAGCCGCTGGCCGAGCAGGGTGTGGTGCGCGAGTCGATTGCCAAGTCGCGCAACGAGATAGATCAAGCCAGGCTCTTGTGCCACAAAGCGGCGTGGACCATCGACAAGCACGGCAACAAGGAAGCCCATGTGCTGGTGTCACAGATCAAGGCCGTCGCACCTCAGGTCGCGTGCGATGTCATCGACCGTGCCATCCAGGTGCACGGCGCCGCCGGGGTCAGCGACGACTTCCCGCTGGCCCGGCTGTACGGCTGGCACCGGGGGATGCGGCTGTTCGACGGCCCGGACGAGGTGCACATGCGCACCGTCGCCCGCGCCGAACTCGGCGGTGAGAAGAGCGCTTTCGCCAGCGCTGTGACGCAAGGGACGCATTAGTGGCTATCGGTATCGGGGAACTGTCGGGGGCGTGGAACTTTCGTGACGTTTCGGAGGAGACCGGTGTCCGCCCCGGCCGGTTCTTCCGGTCCAGCGAGCTGAGCCAGCTGTCCGACGACGGTCGCGACGTCCTCCGTCGCCTCGGCATCACCGATGTGGCCGACCTGCGCTCCCCCCGGGAGGTCGAGCGCCAAGGTCCCGGGGCGGTGCCCGCCGGCGTCGAGGTGCACCTGCTGCCGTTTCCCGATGTGTCGGCGGTCGACGGCGAAGCCCCGCACGAAGCCACCTTTCAGAAGATGATGAGCGAGAAGCCCGACGACGAGGACGTCGCGGTGGCGGCCAGGCGCTTCATGATCGAGGAGTACCTGCGGTTCCCGACGCTGGGCGGTGCGCAAAGGGCTGTGCGGCAAGTGGTTTCGCTTCTCGCCGACGAGCGGCCGGTGATCACGCATTGCTTCGCCGGCAAGGACCGCACCGGGTTCACGGTCGCGACGGTGCTCGAGGCGGTGGGCGTGGATCGCGACTCTATTCTTACCGACTTCCTGCGGAGCAACGACGCGGTGCCACAGTTGCGTGAGCGCATTCTGGAGTCGGTCCGCGACCGGTCGGAGACGCCGGAGGTGGTGACGTTCGCCGAGGCCCGGCTGACCGACGAGGTGCTGGGCGTGCGGGAGGAGTACCTCGCCGCCGCCCGCCGGTCGATCGAGGCGAACTACGGCGGGGTGCGCGGCTACTTCACCGCGGCCGGGGTGACGGAAGAAGACGTCGCCCGGTTGCGCGCGGCGCTCCTGGAGTAAGACGTGAGAGTGCCCGCTTAGTTAGCGGTTGATTGCTCGCACCTCTGGCGCGAGTGATCAACCCGTTAGCCTCGACTCCCGGCCCCCAAAGCCAACCTCAACTCAATTTCCGCACCAAGAATCGAGGTTAGCGCACGACATCACCGCTTGTGCCGTTTGGCCAGTAGCCAATCCGGGCGAGCGTTAGCATTTGCTGGGGCTTTGTGGAGGAGGCGGTGCGATGGACGCCACGGCGATGCAGACGCTAGTCGAAAAACATTTGCGTGCAGAAGCGCGCGGCGATGTCGACGGCGCGGTGGCCGTGTACACCGACGACATCGAGCATGACGTCGTCGGGTTTCCCCACAGCCCAACCAAAGGCGTCGACGGGGCGCGCGACTTCTACACCCACCTCACCGCGAACTTCCGCACGGAACACGAAGACGTTCGGCATCGATACGTCACCGAGCGACGCGATGATCCTCGAACAGATGATGACCGGCACCGTCATCGGTTCGATGTTGGGAATGCCCGGCAACGGACGGCGGATCAGCTTCCGAATCCTGCATGTGTTCGAGTTCCGCGACGGACTGATTAGCCGGGAGAACGTCTGGCTCGACGGCGCCGCGATCATCGACCAATTGAGCTGACCCGCGCTACTGCGTCAGGTACACCCCGGCCACCCAGGCGACCGTCGCCAGCAGTGCTCCTGCGAGCTCCACGCCGACCGACAGCGCCACGCCCTTCACTGCGTGTTTCGTCGACGTCCACGCCACGGCCTGGTCCCGGCGCTTGGCCAGCTCGGCCACGTAGACGCCCAGCACGAAGCCGATCACCAAGCCCACCACCGGGATCACGAAGAACCCGATGATTCCGAGCACCGCACCGGCCACCAGACTCAGCGTGCGCACATCGGCGGCCCGCATGCGGGCCATCGGCCACAGGTACTTGATCAGTGTCGCGACGCCTAACAACACCGTCACCACCGCCAGCGTCACCCAAGCGGTGACGTTGTTCTCGACGACCGCCCACACCGCGATCGCGCCGAACACCAGCAGCGTCCCGGGCAGCAGCGGCAGCACGATGCCAACCAGCCCAACAGCGATCGCCACTGCTACCAGGACGATCCCGCCGGTGCTCACGCGTCGAATCTAGTGCCCTCGGCGCGGCTCCGCCGCGGTGGCGTCACGGCTTCTTCCCGCGCACCCACTGGATATTGCCGAGGGTCTTCGTCCGCACGCTGACCAGGCCGAGGCTCTCGAAGGTGTCTCCGAGTTCGTCTTCGGCGAAGAAGTGGGCTCCGCCGGCGGGAAGCAAGCGGAACACAGCTGCGGCGGGTCCCACCGTCGGCACCATCACCGCCATCCGGCCACCCGGCCGCAGCACCCTCACCATTTCAGCCAGAGTTGCCGACGGGTTCGGGATCAGCTGCAACACCGCAAGCGATACCGCGGCGTCGACGGTCTCGTCGCGGAACGGAAGCTTCTGCGCATCCGCCCGCAGGAAGCCGACCTGCGGCCCCGCCTGTGCGCTGACCGCCCGCTCCAGCATCGGCTCGGAGATGTCGACGCCCAGCGCGAGCCCGTCCGGGCCTGCGGCGTGAGCCAGTGACGCGGTCACGTTGCCCGGGCCGCTGCCGACGTCGAGGGCGACGCCCCCGGCCGGGATGTTGAGCCAGTCGATGGGCAGTTGCCAAACACTCAGCAGCTTCCGCGCGAACGCCTGTGCGTTGTCGTAGAGCATCGACCCGAGTCCCGACGCCCACGCCGCCTGGATGACGCCGGTGTTCTTCGGCGGTGTGTCGTCCGTGCTGTCGCCGAGCAGGTCGAGATAGCCCTTGCTGACGTCCGGGTCGGCGGGCGGATCGGCGAGTAGTTCGAGAGCCCTTTGCAGTGCGGGCGGCAACGTTGTCGTCATTTGATCGGTCACAAATCCACGTTACGCCGCCGATTCACGCGCTCAGTTGGTCGGCCAGGTCCAGCAAATCTGTTGCCGTGAAATCGAATTCGTCGGCCTCAATCCTGTGAGGTTGCTGACCGGGGCCGTACTCCAGTGGCCGTGCGACATACGCTGTCATCAGTCCGGCATCGCGCGCCGCTCGCAGATCGCCGGGATGCGCCGCGACGAGCATCAGATGAGCCGGCGGCACATCGAGCAGGTCGGCGCACCCGAGATAGGCCTGCGGATCCGGCTTGTAATGGTGGAAGAGTTCGGCCGAGATCACGCAGTCCCAGGGCAGCCCGGCCCGCTTGGCCATATTGGTCAGCAACGAAACGTTGCCGTTGGACAGCGTCGTGATCAGGAACCGTTCCTTCAGCCGCGTCAAGCCACGAACGGTGTCCGGCCATGGGTCGAGCCGGTGCCACGAGCGGTTCAGGTAGTCCACCTCATCGTCACTGACCGAGATGCCCGCCGCGTGAAGCAAGCCGTCGAGGATCATGCGGTGCAGGTCGTCGATCTTCATCCATGGAAGTTCACCGCGGCGTACTCGATCCATCGCGGGGACGTAACCGGCGCGCCACTTGTCGGCGAAGCTCGGCCAATCCTGTTGCAGCCCATGGGATCGGCCAAACGCCTCGAGCTCGCGGATGATGCTGGTGCGCCAGTCGACGACGGTCCCGAACACGTCGAAGGCCAACGCCTGCGGTTGCATCACGGCTCCAGCACGACCTTGCCGAGGACGCCGCCGTCGGCCAGACTCTGCAATGCCTCGGCGCCCTTCGACAGTGGAAACCGCACCGGCGGCGGTGGCCGCAGTCCGGCCTTGACCAGTTCGTTGACGCCGAACTCGAACACCGACTGGGACCCCGGCTTGCGATTGACGTACTCGCCGTATCCGACGCCGATGACGGCGACATTGCGCAGCAGCAGCCGATTGACCTTGACGGTCGGAATGCCGCCTGCCGCAAAGCCGATCACCAGCAGACGGCCCTCGATGGCCAGCGCCCGTATCGCGTCGTCGAACGCCTCGCCACCGATCGGGTCGACCACCAGGTCGACCCCGCGGCCGTCGGTCGCGCTCCTTCACCGCCTGCAGCCAGCCGTCGGTCAACGGCAGCACCACGTCGGCGCCCAGCGACTCGACAAAGCCTGCGGCGTGCGCCCGGTGCACCAGAGCGATCACCTTGGCGCCCATGGCTTTTGCGATCTGAACGGCGGCCGTGCCGACGCCGCCGGCCGACCCCAGCACCAGACCGTCTCGCCGGGCCGGAGCCCGCCTCGTTTAGCCAGTGCGAAGTACATCGTCTGGTAATTGCCCAGCAGCGCAACGGCCTCGGCGTCGTCGAGGTCCTCCGGGGTGAGCTTGAGATTCGCGGGTGGCACCACCACTCGTTCCGCCCATGCCCCGAGCATGGCCATCCCCGTGACCCGTTGCCCCGGTTTGTATTCGGACTCGTACGGCGCCGAGCGCACCACACCGGCGACCTCCATGCCGGGGATGAACGGCGGCTCGAGGCGCAGCTGGTACTCGCCGCGGACCATTAACAGATCGGGAAAGCTGACCCCGGCGGCACGAACGTCGACGACTACCCCGTCGTCACCAACGATCGTCGACGTCGGTGAAGTCCAAACCTGCAGGCCCGGAAAGCTCCCGCGCGACAAGCGCTTTCATCTGATCAGCTCAGCGGAGGTTGAAGGTGGCCCGCTGCGCCGCCGACAGGTCGGTGATCTCGCTCCACTTCGCAGCCACATCGTCGACTGTCGGCACACCGTCGGAGAAGGTCACGCCTTCATTCTGGAACAACGCGGTGCGCTGCACCTTGCCGCCACCGACGATGAACACCGATGCGGTGTCGGGCAATTCCTCCGTCATCAGGTAGGCCACGACCGGCGCGACGTACTCGGGTGTGAGCTTCTCGAACACCTCCGGCGGCAGGATGTCCTGCGTCATCCGGGTGGCGGCGACCGGCGCGACGGCGTTGGCCTTGATGTTGTACTTCGCGCCCTCCTGGGCCAGCGTGTTGATCAGGCCGACCAGGCCGAGTTTCGCGGCGCCGTAGTTGGCCTGGCCGAAGTTGCCGAACAGGCCGCTGGTCGAGGTGGCGACGACGACGCGGCCGAAGCTGTTCTCGCGGAAGTGCGGCCACGCCGCGCGGATCACGTTGTAGCCGCCGTACAGGTGCACCTTGAGCACCGCGTCCCAGTTGGCGAACTCCATCTTGTGGAAGGTGCCGTCGCGCAGAATGCCCGCGTTGGAAACCACGCCGTCGACCTTGCCGAACTCGTCGAGCGCGGTCTTGATGATGTTCTCGGCGCCCTCGGGCTCGGCCACGCAGTCGTAGTTGGCGACCGCCCGGCCACCGGCGTCGCTTGATCTCGTTGACCACCTGATCGGCCATCGAATGTCCGGCGCCGGTGCCGTCGCGCGCACCGCCGAGGTCGTTGACGACGACGCTGGCGCCCTCCCTGGCGAGCGTCATCGCATACTCGCGCCCGAGTCCGCCCCCGGCCCCGGTGACGACGACGACGCGATCCTGCACTCCTGGCATGAGGTTCCTTTCTAGAACAGCCTTTTGGCGAGCTTCAAAGCCTTCTCTGTATACGGGGGATAGATGAACGCGCCGACGTCGGGTCGGGTCGGCTTGGTCATGACGCTCTTCTGTGGCTGAACTGCTCGAAGCCGAACTTGCCGTGGTAGGCGCCCATCCCCGACGGCCCGACACCGCCGAACGGCAGCTTGTTGGTCGAGAACTGGAACAGCAGATGGTTGATCACCATGCCGCCCGCCGATACCTCCTTGATGACACGCTCACGAATGCTCTTGGTTTTGGTGAACAGATACGCCGCCAACGGCTTGGGCCGCGAGTTGACGAAAGCGATTGCGTCGTCAAGGGATTGAACCGTCATGACGGGCAGGATCGGACCGAAGATCTCGTCGGTCATCAGCGGCTCGGCGGGATCGGGGTCGACGACAACGGTCGGCTCAATGCTGATCTTCGACGCGTCGGAGCCGCCGCCGATGACCACGTCGCCCTTGGTGGCGGCCAGCGCGGTAGTCAGGCGGTCGAAGTGGCGCTCGTTGACGATGCGCTTGCCGGCGGGGTTTTCGGCTTCGAACGTCGTCACCGCGGCCTTGATCTTGTCGACGAGTTGGTCGCGGATCTTCGCGTCGGCCAGCACGTAATCGGGCGCGATGCAGATCTGGCCGGAGTTGATCAGCTTGGTCCAGGCGATGCGCTTGGCCGCGACGTCGATGTCCGCGTCCGCGGTCACGATCACCGGGCTCTTGCCGCCCAGCTCCAAAGTGACCGGCGTCAGGTGCGGCGCCGCTCCTTCGTAGACCTTGCGGCCGATCTCGGTGCCGCCCGTGAAACAGATGTGGTCGAAGCCCTGACTGATGAGCTCCTGGCTGACGGCTCCGTCGCCTTCGACGACGACGATTGCCTCGTTGTCGAGATACTTCGGTACCAGCTCGGCCATCAGCGCCGACGACGCCGGGCACACCTCCGACGGCTTGAGGACCAGGGTGTTGCCCGCGGCGATCGCGCCGACGGCGGGGCCCAGCGTCAGCACGAACGGGAAGTTCCACGCGCCGATGATGAGCACTGTGCCGTAGGGCTCGTACTCGACCCAGCCGCGGCCGGGCAGCAGCGCCATCTCCAGCAGCCGGTAGCGGCGACGCATCCACTTGCGGACGTTCTTGGCGGCGTCCTTGGCCTCACCCGCCGTGCTGGCGATGTCGGCAAGCCATGCCTCGAACGGGCTGCGACCCAGGTCGGCCTCCAGCGCAGCGGCGATGGCCGCCTCGTTCTCGAACATCATCTTCTCCAGCGCCTGCAGCTGCTGCTTGCGCCAGTCGACGCTGCGGGTGCGCCCAGTGGCGAACGTGTCACGAAGGCGCTTGACGGTGCCGGGGATGTCGGGCTTCGAGGCCGTTGATGCAGCGGCGGGTGCGACGGATTCGGTGGTCATGGCGGGGTGTCCTTCCTGACCCTAGGAATACCCGATCCTAACCAACCGGTTGGCCCGCCAATAGTGGGTCAGCGTCTTCGTCGGCGTGCGAAGCCGCATCCCGGCGGCGACAGCGAACGTCACTGCTTCTCGGCGGTGATGAAGGTGGAGAACGCCTCGTCGTCGGTGTCCGCGATTTCGACGGCTCGGCCCAGTCGCCGCATCTCGTCCTGCGACGTGACGGCCTTGGACTGCCACCCGTGATCGGCCAGCCAGACGGCCACGTCGGCGCGGTCGGGATCGGAGTAGATCAGCTCCTGCACATCGAGGGCGTCCTGCATCCCGAACTGCGCGGCGATGCGTTCGAACCGCTCCCGCATCTGCTCGCGGCGCTCGTCGGCCTGCACGCCCATGGTCTCCACGGCGATGCGGCTGCCCGCAGCGCTGAGTTCGGTGATGTGCTCGAAAAGCCGGTCCTGCGCGTCGGCGGGCAGGTACATCAGCAGGCCCTCGGCCAGCCACGCGGTCGGCACGTCAACGTCAAAACCGGTTTCGCGCAACGCCTTCGGCCAATCGAAGCGCAGATCGATCGGGACCTCGCGGCGCAGCGCCGACGGAACGGCGTCGTGGCGCTGCAGCGTGGCGGCCTTGTACTCGAGCACCTTGGGCTGGTCGATCTCGTACACGGTGGTGCCCGCCGGCCACGGCAGGCGGTAGGCGCGTGAGTCCAGGCCGGAGGCCAGGATGACGATCTGGCGGATACCCGCCGCGGCGGCCTTGGTGAAGAAGTCGTCGAAGAAGTGCGTGCGCACGGCCTGGTAGTTGCCCATGTGCTCGAAGATCGCGGCGGCCTCGGCGTCCGCGTCGGCCACCTTCGCGAGGAACTCGTCGTCGAGCATGAACTCCCACATTCCCGTGCCCGCGTCGGCGACCAGGATCTTGGCGTATGGATCGCGGATCAGCGGGTCGTCCCTGTCGGTCTCGGCGGCGCGGGCGGCGGCGACCATCACCGCGGTCGATCCCACGCTGGTCGCGATGTCCCAGGTGTCGTCGTCGGTGCGCAGCGAACTCATCGCGAATCTCCATCCAGTTGAGACGTTTCATTCGCAATGCTATCGAATAACTTAGCTGAGCTATACGAACTGTGGGTCACATCACCGCAGGTCGCTAGCGAGTTCGGCGTGACAGGTAACGCTCAGCGTTACTCAGCACGCCGAAGTCACGGTGCGACGGGATTATTCGTGCAGGTTCCAGAGCTTGTTGGCCATCAGCAGCTCGAACTTGTGCACCACGGCCGCAAGCTCGTCGTGGTTGCCGACGAAGCCCGCATAGAAGCCCATGCCCCACATCACCGCCACCAACATCTCCACGAGGTGGCCGACGTCGGTGTCGGTGGTGAGCTCGCCCCGCTCGATCGCGTCGTTCACTGCCCAGGCGACGAACGCGCGCGAGTTCTTCAACGAGTCGTGGTCGTCGCCGCTCAGCTCCGGATGCCGCTGAGACTCCAGCACTGAGGTGACGAGAAAGGCTGCCGCAGAACGGTCTTCGGAATCCGCCTGCATCGCCGCGGTGAAGTACGAGGACAACCGGCGAAGCAGACCGGTCTCGCCCTGCGCCCGCGTCATGCCCGCGCTAACAACGAGCGCATTCGTTTGCTCAACGACCTCGCGCCACAACACGCGCTTGCTCGCGAAGTAGTGATTGATCGCCGGGCCGGGTCAGATCGGCGCGGATCGCGATCGCCTGAAAGGTCGCGGCGTCGTATCCGAGTTCGCTGAAGACTTCACGCGCCGCCGCCACGATGCGCTCGCGCGTCTCGGCTGCCTTCGCTGCGGGAGGACGGCCCGGTCCCCGACTCGCCGTATGTTGCGGCACGGTCAAATTGTGCCACAGGTCACTGGCCGGTCTCTCCGGTATCGGCCGTCTGGACCATCGGGCAAGTCGTTCCAGCAAATTGTTGGGTCAGGTGGCGGAGTTTTCGTCGTAGAGATCGGGCGGGTTGACGAACTACTGTCCCGTGCCATGGCCAGCGTCGTTTCCCGGGAGGCGTACTTCGAGACGGGCCTCGACGTGCTCTCCGACCTCGGCTACGGCGGGTTGAAGCTGGCGGAGGTGTGTAACCGCCTCGGCGTCACCACGGGCTCCTTCTATCACTACTTCCCCCGCTGGCCGACGTTCACCCGGGAGCTGGTCGGGCACTGGATGGAGAAACGCACGGTGCAGGTGGTTGAGGCGGTGCGCGCCGAGCCGGACCCCCGCCAGCGCATCGACACCCTGATCCAGGTGGGGTTGGGGCTGCCGCACGGAGCGGAGGCCGCGATCCGCGTCTGGAGCGCCGTCGATTCCGAGGTGTATGCCGTGCAAGCCGCCGTCGACCGACAACGCTTCGACATCCTCTTCGAGTCCGCCTTCGAGATCCTCCAGAACAAGCGGCAGGCGCAGATGTTCGCCGCGTGGGGTGTGTACCTGCTGGTCGGTTACGAGCAGGCCACGCTGCCGCGCGACGCCGGCGTGCTGGAGTGGATCGTCGGGCAGCTGCTCGACGCACTCGACTCGGGCCGGTTCGCATCGGTGCCCGACGGTGACTAGGGCGGTGCGGGCCGCCGCGGAGGGCGAGCCGGTCGAGCACATCGTCTCGCTGCTGCGGGAACGGCTCTACGGCGCAATCTCCTGTCTGGCCACCCTCGCCGTGCTGGCCCGCTACACCACCGAGGACACCAGCGCGTGGGCGAGGATCCTCGACGTCGCGGTCGCCACCGGCGGCCTGTGGGCCGCGAGCCTGCTCGCCGATTGGGTGGCCCACCTCGGGGTGTACGGCGCAGCCCCACGCGGGCGTGACGCGGTGCGGATCCTGCAGTCCTCCGGCCAGATTCTGGAGGCGGCCTTCGTGCCGATCGTGATCCTTGCAGTCGCCGGGTTCGACGTGCTCGACACCGACACCGCGACGTGGATTGCGGCGTGGATCCTGGTCGGCGAGCTCGGGGTGATCGCGTTTCTCGCCGTACGCAGAACCGAATTGCCGTGGTGGCAGCAGGCTCTCACCGTCGCCGCCCTCGTAGCTGTCGGTGTTCTCGTCCTTGGGATCAAGATCCTTGCCCACTGAGACCGCCGCGGTGTTGCGACACGTATTGGATCGGATGCGTGCACGCGACCCCGAATTCGACGCGCTGCGGCGTGCGGCGCGGGCCGCCGTCGTACTGCCGATCGCCGCCGCGGTCAGCTTCACCGTCGGCGGCGGCTCGCAGACTCCGCTGTTCACCATCTTCGGATGCGTGGCGCTGCTGATCCTCGTCGACTTCCCGGGCAACCGGCCTGCGCGCGGGCTGGCGTATTGCGGCCTCGGGTTCAACGGCGCCGTCCTCATCACGTTGGGCACCCTGGTGGCGCCGCATCCGTGGTTGAGCGTCGCGGTCATGTTCGTTCTGGGTGTGGCGGTGATCTTCTCCGGGGTATTGAGCGAGATCATCGCCGCGGGCCAGCGCGCCACGTTGTTGATGTTCGTGCTGCCCGCCTGCGTACCAGTCGGGCCGCTTCCGGAGCGGCTGCTCGGCTGGCTGATCGCGCTGGCGTTGTGCGTACCGGCGGCGCTATTCCTTTTCCCGCCTCGACATCACGACGACCTGCGCCGGGATGCCGCGCGTGTGTGCAACAGGTTGGCCGATCGGTTGGAGGGCACGGCGTCGGGACGTGACGTCACCAAGGCGATGAACGCGCTGTACGACAGCTGGATCGGCGCCGACTACCGACCCGTCGCCTTGACGGCGGGCAGTCGCGCGCTGGTGCGGGTGGTCGATGACCTCGGCTGGCTGTCAGACCAGATCACCGACGACACCGCACGGCTGCTGGGGGCGATGAGGGAACCGGCGGTGCGAGTGCTGCGCGACAGCGCGGCAGTGCTACGGCTTCGGAGCGTGACCGCGCGGGCGGCACGCGGTGAGGACTTGCGCGCGGCGCTCGTCGAACAGCGATCCGTGGCGCTGGGTACCTACCGCGACGACATCGCCGCACTGCTGGGCGAACCCGACGACGCCGCCGCCGTCGAGGTCGGCCGCAAACTGTTGAACCGTCGCACCGTGTCGGCCACCATCTCGGTGACCGGCCGGATCATCAGCAACGCTGCAGCTGCCGACGCGCGGCCGGTCTGGGCCCGGGTGCTCGGCCGTCGGCTGCCCAAGACCGGAGCCGCGGACTGGGTGATGCCCGAAACCATCGCCGTCGCCGCCATCACCAAGGGATTCCTGGCCACCAGGGCGGTGGTGTTGCGCAACAGCCTGCGCACGGGGCTGGGGTTGGCTTTGGCCGTCGCCGTCACGCATGTCTTCCCGGTGGAGCACGGGTTCTGGGTGGTGCTCGGCGCGATGTCGGTGTTGCGCAGCAGCGCGCTGACCACCGGAACGCGGGTGCTACGCGCGGTGGCCGGCACGGCCGTGGGATTCGTGTTGGGGGCGATCGTGATCGAGCTGGTCGGCGTCGATCCCCTGGTGCTGTGGTTGTTGTTGCCGCTCGTGGCCTTCGGCTCGGCGTATGTGCCCGAGGTGGCGTCGTTCATCGCCGGCCAGGCCGCGTTCACGATGATGGTGCTGATCAACTTCAACCTGATCGAGCCGACGGGCTGGAGCGTCGGATTGATCCGCGTCGAGGATGTCATGGTGGGCGCGTTGGTGGGCATCGTGGTGTCGGTCCTTCTGTGGCCGCGGGGTGCGACGGCCCGGGTGTCCAAGGCGATCGACGACGCCCGCGCGGTGGGCGCGAAGTTCCTCAAGGCGGCGGTGCTGCGCGTCACCCGCGGCGCGTCCGAAGCCGCGAACGACCGCGTCATCGCGCTCAGCCACGACGCGTTGGAGTCGTCGCGAACGTTGGATGACGCTGTGCGGCAGTATCTTTCGGAGAACAGCGGTGCGACGGACTTGCGTGCGCCCGTGGTGCGGGCGGCCAACCGAGCGATCCGGCTGCGCGCTGCCGCGGAGTTGATCGCCGACGTCGTCCCGCCGCCCTTGGGCGTGTACCCGCGCACGCGTGAGGTGCTCGAGACCCACGCCGAAGTGATCTGCGCGCGGTTGACGGGCGATGCCCGCGAACTGCGGGTGTCGATCAGTGACGACTTCGTGCTCGCGTTGCGCTCCGACGCTCCGGACTCTGAACTGGCGGTGTCGGCGGCGCTGCCGTTGACCACCATGGCGGCCAACCTCGGCGAGCTGGAACTGCTCTACCCAAAGGCCGCCGAAAAGGTACTGACGGGAAAGGGCTGAGCCGTAATGCGTGCTGGGATCGGCGTGTTCGTAGTCGGGCTGGTCGTTGCGGCATGCTCGAATTCGACGGGCGACGACGCGGCACATCAGCCGGAGGGTGTCACCGCGGACGCGACGAGCACCGTCCCGCCTGGCCCGCCATTGGTGGCGGCGTCGGCGGCGGATGAGGCGCTGCTCAAACGCAGCGAACTCGGCGCGATCATCGGCGACACCGACCTGCGGCAGGTCGCGACGTTCACCAAGCCGTGGCAGAGCTCTGACGGTGTGGATCCGCGCGATTGCACGCCGCGGCTGGGCTTCAATGCAACTGTCGGGACGGCCGGTTACCAACGGGCCGTTGGCGACAGCAATCGCGGTGCGCGCGGACAAAGCGCCATGCAACTGGTCACGGTCTTTGTGAATCGCGAGCAGCCGACGCAGGTGGCGGCCGGTTTGGGCCGCGCGTTCGGCTACTGCGCCGAGGGTGAGCAGTTCACCACGACCGCCCGCGGTGTCACCCAACATTGGACTTCGGGCCCGGCTACCCGTGGTGCGACCCGTGCGGGTGGCGGTGCGCAGCGGCACGAAGCGCCGCCGCGCAACTGTTATCACGCGATTGTGTTGCGCGCCAACACCGTTGTGGAGTCGATCGTGTGCGGCGACAGCGACTCCGCCGCGCAGGCCAATGCGATCATCGACCGAATCTCCGCGAAGTTTCCGGAATAGGGTCAGCGGCCGCCGAGCTGGGCGATCAACGCTTCCAGCGCGGCAGCGGCGTCGGGGGCTATCGGGCGGCCGTCTTCGGCATCGGTGATCGTCGCAGCGTCCACGCCGGCGGCATTGGCCGTTTCGTCGACGCTCAGCTCGGCGAGATGCCTTGCGGCATAAAGCCGGTGGCTCAACGGAGCGCCGGGCGCGGCGGCGGCGCGAGTGATCAGGTCGTTGTAGGTGCGACGGACGTCGCTGAGCAGTAGCGCAATGCCGGATCCTTTTGAACGACGCGCGGCGTCGGCGGCGGTCGCTTGTACTTGGCGCAATCTCATCAGCAGGCCGGTGGCCTCACCGGTGAAGGTGGGCGTGGTGAGCGACGGCAACTTGGACATCTGGTCCTTGACGTCGCCGAGCGTCAGCTTGAGGGCGTCGAGAAAAATCGACACGGGCACGGTGTCGGACGAGATCACCTCGGTGGTTTCCTCGGGCTGGGTGGGGATCGGCCCGCCCTGGCGGATGCGCGTGATCGTGCCGGGTGCCCATTTGAGGGCCGTCTCGAGTTTCGCGCGGGTGCTGTCGCGCGGCCATTGGCGGCCCGCTTCGAAAGCGACCAGGTTGCTCTGTCCGATGATCTCGTCGTCCTGCAGTTTCCGTCCGGTGTAGCCGAGCAACTCCCGTCGCGCTTTGACCGCGGCGCCGGCGCGCGCGACGGCGGGGTCGTAGCGACTGTGTCGTTGGGACGGATCGTCGGGGCGCTCGTCGTTGGCGGCCGGATCGGTCGCGTGGGTCATTACGCTCCGCTTCTGCTTGATGCACTCGTTGTCGCCGCTTCAAGCGGCTCACTACGCGCGCAATGATAGCAACCACGTTCGGCGGTGCCAACGCTTTGCTGTCAGAATGACGGATTCCGGCCGCGCATTGGCAATAGAGACAGCCCGCCTTCCGCGACCGGACGCGGGTGTCATCGCAGGTCAGTCCCTAGAGCACGGTGCGGGACGCGACCGCAGGCTGCGCTAGCACTTTGCTTTCGTTATGCTTTCGTTTATTGTTCCGGTAGCGACAGCGTTCCGACAGCAGACGGGCGCTCGAACGGAAGGACTGAGTCATGACCGCAATGCACAGGACGCCACTTCACCAGCCCTGGTTGACGCCCAAGCTTGGTCGGCCACGCCAATCAACCACCGCACCGCCATGCCTGGCCGATCCCGACCGGTGGATCGAGGGCGGAGACGATCCCGAACTCAAGGCGCTATGCCGAGGCTGTCCGCGGCGTTGGTTGTGCGCTAAAGAGGCATTGGAAACGCCTGGCGCCGAGGGCATGTGGTCGGGGGTGTATATCCCGAGCCAGGGCCGCGCGCGCAGATTCGCGATGCGGCAGTTGCGTTCCCTGGCAATACATGGCGGGTACGACGTCGGCCCCGACCATGGATAGCCTGCTGCCGTCTCGATCGTCAGGAGGCGACCAGGTCGTCGATCTGGTTGATTGCCGATGAGGCACCTTCGATCACGCCCATGTCCAGCACCTGCTGAAGTGCCTCGGCGGACTCGAAGGTGCTCACATAGGTCGCGCGAGTGCCGCCGTCATGCTCGGCGAAGGTGAAGACGTTGCGGGAGACCGGCAGTCCGGGGTCGGGGTTGAATTCCAGGTCGGCGAAGCCGTCGACGAAGGAGAAGCTCGTCGGCTCGTCGACGGCCGTGATCTGCCAGTATCCGGCATGCTTGTCGCCGTCCGGGCCGGTCATGACGTACGTCGTGCGGCCACCGGGCTTGAGGTCGTGGTCGACCACGGTCGCCGGATAGGTCGGCGGCCCCCACACCTTCTCCAGCTGGCGCGGGTCGGCGTAGACCTGCCAGATTCGCTGCACCGGCGCGGCGAAGTCGGCTGTGATTGTCAGGGTCAGGTTGTCGAGGTCCTGCTGGACGTCGGTCACGGGCATGGTTCAGTCCTCCTGGGTTGTGTCGGATGAGATGAGTTCGTCAATGCGTGCGACGCGATCACGCCAAACCTGTTCCAGCTCAGTGAGCATGGACGCCACCGACCGCACCGCCGCCACGTCGCCGCTGGCCAGTTGCTCGCGACCGCTGCGTCGCTTGATGAGCAGGCCGGCCTTCTCCAGCACGGCGACGTGCTTCTGCACCGCCGCGAAGCTCACTCCGTACTTCGCCGCAAGCGCGGAAACCGAGTGCTCACCGGCCAGCACGCGGCGCATGATGTCACGCCGGGTCCGGTCGGCAAGCGCATGGAACAGGGCGTCCGCCCGGTCCTCGTCAGCCTCGGTCACATAGACAACATACAACCGATCGGTTGTATGTTGTCAAGCCCTGGTTGCAGCTAGGGCACGGCCAGCTTGCTGACGACGTTGTCGTCGAGGTACTTCGTCGCGAGGTAGCCGCCCGGATCGGCGAAGGCGGCGACCGCGTTGGGGTCGTCGACGATCACCATCTGACCGGAGTATGTGGAGAAGGGTTTGGGCAGCCCGGCGTAACCCGCCCTGGCCGGCCGCCGAGTCGGTGCGGATCACCACCAGCCAATCGGTTTCGATCTGATAGATCTCGGTGAGATCGACGATCGGGCGGATGCTGCCGGTGTCGACGGGTGTGCTGGTCAGATCGGAGTTGTACCGGAATCCGAGCGATTCCAGGTAGTCGGCGGCGAAGGATGGAGTGAGCACCGCGTCGACGCCCCTGTCGGAAACAATCACTGCCTCAATGGATTTGCCGTCGAAATCCGGATTCTGGTTTCTAAGGTCCCTCTGCAGCGAGCCGATGGAGCTGATCAACTCGTCGGCCTTGGGTTGCTGACCAAGGATTCGTCCAACCCAGGTGAGCTGGCTCTGCCAGTTCCAGCCTTGGCTCGCGTTCTCGGCGGGCCGAGTGATGGTCGGGGCGATCTCGGCCAGGATGCGAAAGGTGGTGTCGTCGATGTCGCCGGTGGCGATGATGAGGTCTGGGTTGGCGGCGGCCACGGCATTGGTGTCGATCGCCGCGAGCACCGCGGGGCGACCGGTGAGCGCAGACTGCTCGAAACTGGACAGCCGGCCGTTGGGCGCAGTCAATGCGACGGGTTGCACACCAAGGGACAACACCGCATCGGCGTCGCCGGGTCCGAGCGCGGCCACCGCGCGCGGCGCCGCCGTCACCTCGGTGTTGCCGTGCACGTGCCGAAACGTCTGCGCCAGGTATGCGGGCTCGTCGGGACCGCGCAGCACCAGGAACCCGGTCACGGCTGCGACGACGGCGACCACCAGGGCGAGTGCGGCGATGATCCGCGCACGGCCCGACGACGCGGCCGGCCGGACGGGGTACTGCGGGGACCGGCGGCAGTCCTGGGTCGCGCTGAAATAGCCGCTGGGATAGCCGATTTCACTTGTCGGTGGATCTGCGGTGGCGGGCTGGCCTGGCATCGGCGCGGGCGGTGGTGTGGTGTTCAGGCGGTGGCGTAGCGTGTGTCCGAGCTGAGGGCTTGTGTTGCAGCGGAAGCGAATTCGGACGCGCTCTGGAAGCGCTCATCGGGCTCCTTGGCCATCGCCCTCGCGACGACGGCGTCGATGGCCGCCGGCAGCGCCGGAGACAGCTCGGTGACTTTCGGCGGCGGGTCGAACAGGTGCGCGGCGGCCACTCCCGCGATGCCGCCGACGCCGGAGCGGAAGAACGGTGTCTTGCCAGTGAGCAGGTGAAAAAGCGCGCAACCCAGCGAGTAGATGTCGGCGCGATGGTCGACAGCGACGGCTTTGAGGCTCTCCGGCGCGGTGAAGGCGATGCTGGCCATCACGGTACCGGTCTGGGTGAGACCGGCGGCGTCGTCGACAGCGCGGGCAATTCCGAAGTCGGCCAGCAGGACTCGTTCGTCGTTGGCGGCAAGCAGGAAGTTGGCGGGCTTGATGTCGCGGTGCAGGATGTGGTGGCTGTGGGCGTAGTCCAGCGCGTCGGCGACCTCGCCGAGGATATGGATGGCGCGCGGAACAGACATCTGCCCGTTGCGAGTCTCCTTGTCGGCGTCGCTGCCCGCGACGTATTGCATTGCGATCCATAGCCGGCCGTCATCGGTCTCGCCGCGGTCGTAGACCGTGACGATGTTGGGATGGTCGAGGGTGGCGGCCAGGTCGGCTTCGCGTAGGAACCGGGCGCGGATCTCGTCGTCGCAGGAGAGTTCCTCGGACAGGATTTTCAGCGCGTCGCTGCGCGGCAGGCTGGGGTGGGTGGCGCGGTACACGGTGCCCATGCCGCCGGAGCCCAGCACCGCTTCGATGGTGTAGCCGGCGACCACCGTTCCGACGCTCATCGCCATGGGTTCGTCCGCCCGTTCCCGTGCCGCTGTGGGGGGCCGTGCCGCGTCGGGCCGGCCCGCCACCTGATGCTACGAACACCCGGCGCGGTCGCGGCGACCGGGCGCACCGCACCCCGCGCGGTTCGGTCGGCCGGGCGTGCGGGGTCATGGGGCCATCAGCATCGCGTACTGTGCGGCGTTTCTGCTGCGCGTCGAGCAGTTGCGGACTGCGCCTCGATGGCGTAGCGGTCGGCAGTCGCCAGGCAGTAGAAATTGGCGGCTGGCCTTTCGACACGTCCAGGCAGCGGCTGTCGGGCAACTGTTTGACCGGGTTGGCGGGCCTTCCCGTCGCGCTGACCTCGGCGAAGAAACCGTCGGCGATGCCTTGCGCGCCTTGGGCATCGCGCGCCTCGTAGACGGTGGTCGTCGCGTTGGCCTGCCGGATCATGCCGGTCTTGTCGAAGAGTGCGGCCGAACGGGACGGGTCGGTCTGCAATTGAAGGGCCCCGCGCGGCTCGTACACCGTGCGCTGGGTGACGCTGGCGTCGTCGACGTTGATCGGCAGAGTGCGAGCCAGCAGCCCTGTCGGGTCGATCGGCAACTCGGCGAGTTTGGCCGGGTCGGTGGGTTTGAACCGGTCGATCAACGGGCCTTGCAAATCAAGGGTTTTCGCAATCAACCCGGCGGCCTCGCCGCGGTCGGTGGCCTCGGCGGTCTGGACGAGCACGTAGGGTCCCCGCGCCATGAATGCACGCACGACGGTCAGGCTCACGTCCTGGTCCCGCTCGAGGGCGTGGCTGAAGCTCGCCGCTTCGGGGTGGCCTGGGATCGGTGCGGGCGTCACCGGCGGGGTGAGCACGGATTCGGTCGCGGCGGCCGCGCCGAACTCGGTGGCGGCGGCCGCGGCGGCGGGCGGGTCGGGGAAGCGCAGGACCGCGTTCGCAGCATCTTGCCGTCCTTGGCGTCGCGCGAGGTGTAGAAGCCGGCGACGAAGTTGTGTCTGAACCCGACCGCCGCCAGCGCCTCGGGCAGGATGAAGTCCAATGCACCGGCGTTCTTGAGCACAACGCGCTATCGGCGTAGTGACCGATCAGGCTGGGGTCGACCTCCCAGGGCCCCGTGACGTAGTTGGCCATCCGCTGGCCTTCGACGATGGCGCCGATCTCGGGCGTGCCGGCGGTGCCGATTGGTGCACTCGGCCGGGTCGGGTAGTTGCCGACATCCAGCAGCGCGATGTCGACCGTGCCCGGGGGCGGTCCGCCTGCGGATGTGACCGGTGAGCCGTCGATGGCGGTGCTACACGAAGTCAGCAGTGCCGCGGCCGTTGCCAGCACCGCAGCTGCTCGCCGGCGCCGTTTCGGCGTGCCCCCAACACGGTCGCGCATGTCGGAAACTTACCGTGCCGGCGCCCCCGTATTTCTCCCGGCGAGCAGACGCAGAAGGGGGCAATCCGTAGCCGATTTGCCCCCTTCTGTGTTCCCTACTTCGTGTGGGCCCAGCTCGCGAGGGGAACTCAGCCCAGTACGGACAGTGCTGCGGCGCGTGCGTCGGCCGCGGACCCCGTGGCCAGGACGGCGTCGGCGGCATCGCGGCACTGCTGCAGCGTGACCTGCCCAAGCTTTGCGCCGACGCCCTGAACCGCGGCGGCCGCAGCCGACAAGGACGTGACACCCAGGCCGGTCAGCACGCACGCCAACAACGGATCGGCAGCGGCCTCGCCGCAGACCCCGACGGGCTTGCCGGCCGCGGCGCCCGCACGGACAGTCATCGCGACCAGCGCCAGCACGGCGGGCTGCCACGGGTCGGTGAGCGTCGCGAGGTCGGCCGACATCCGGTCGGCGGCCATCGTGTACTGGGCCAGGTCGTTGGTGCCGATCGACAGGAAGTCGACGTGCTCGAGGATCCGGTCGGCCAGCAGCGCCGCCGCGGGTACCTCGATCATCACGCCCGGCGTCAGGCCGCGTGAACGGGCTTGTGCAGCAAAGTGTTTAGCCTCGTCGGCGGTGGCGATCATCGGCGCCATAACCCACGGCGCGTTCCCGGTGCGTTTGCCCGCGGCCGCGACCGCGTCCAGTTGGCGCTCCAGGATCCCCGGATTGCCCACCGCGATGCGGATGCCCCGCACGCCCAGCGCCGGGTTGGCCTCGTCGGGGTGGCCTGCGAATTTCAGTGGCTTGTCCGAACCGGCGTCGAGCGTCCTCACGACCACCTTGTGCCCGGCGAACGCATCGAGCACCTCGGCGTAGATATCGGCCTGCTCATCGACGGTGGGCTCGGTGTCGCGGTTGAGGAAGCACAGCTCGGTGCGGAAGAGACCGACGCCCTCGGCCGGGGTTTCGCGGGCCGATCGCGCTGCGGCGCCGTCCTGCACATTGGCGAGCACCGCGACCGCGTGCCCGTCGGCGGTGGCACCGGGGCCCGCCCAGTGCGCGGCTTGTTCGGCTGCGCGCCGCGCTTCGGCGACCGCTTCAGTGGCGGCGGCCTGATCGGGCGAGACGGTGACGGTGCCGCGGGTGCCGTCGACAAGCACCATCGTGCCAGCGGCGACAGCGTCGAGACCCTCGACGGCCACCACACACGGGATGCCGAGCTGACGGGCGATGATCGCGGTATGGCTGGTCGGCCCACCCATCGTGGTGGCCAGTGCGACAACGAGATTGGGGTCCAAGCCGGCGGTGTCAGCCGGGGCGAGGTCTTCGGCGCATAGGATCGACGGCTCATCGGGCAGGGGCACGCCGGGTTCGGGAAGGCCGCTGAGTTCGGCGATCACGCGATCACGGATGTCCAGAAGATCGGTGACCCGCTCGGCCATCAGCCCGCCGAGTTGGGTGAACATCGTCACGAACTGATCCACCGCCTGCGTGACGGCGCGGACCGCGGGTGTACCCGCTTTGATCCGCGTCTCGGCGGCGCCGAGCCAGGCCCGGTCTTGAGCCAGCGTCGCGGTGGCGGCCAGGACCTCCGACGCCGCCCCGGTGGCGTGTGCCGCGCGGTCACGCAGACGGTTGGCGACCGCGGTGGCGGCTGCCGTGAAACGTCCGGCTTCGGCCGGGCGGTCGGTTTCCTCTATATCCGGCGCCGACGAGTCGTCGACGACGGGTAACCGGCCGGGGCGGATCACGGGCGCGTACTGCACGCCGGCGACCACCGGCACACCCTGCAGGACGGTGCCCTGCGGGTGCTCGGCGAGCTGTTGACCGGCGAGTGACTTAGGAGGGGACGAAGCGGTCATGTGAATCAGGTTACAAGAAAACCTTGACAAGTCAACACGAACGGGAGTAAAACCAAACATATCCAAAGCCAAACGGGTCGATACCCACACAAACGGAGCCATATGTACGCCGAAGAACGTCAGCAGGCGATCGCCTCGATGGTGCTCGCTCAGGGCCGTGCCTCGGTGGCCGAGCTCGCTGACGCGTATGCGGTGACCACCGAGACGGTCCGGCGAGACCTCGCCGTCCTGGACAGAGCGGGGGTGGTGCGCCGGGTGCACGGCGGCGCCGTGCCCGTCCGCGCCCTGCACCTCGTCGAGTCCGGCGTCGGTGAACGTGAGACGACCCGCGCCGAGTACAAGGACGCCATCGCGGCGGCCGCAACGGAGTTCTTCCCGATCACCGGGGCCAGCGTGCTGCTGGACGCCGGCACCACCACCGCGCGCATCGCGGCCCACCTGCCGACAGACCGCGAGCTCATCGTCGTCACCAACGCGGTGCCGATCGCCGCCCGGCTCGCCGGGATTCCGTCGGTCTCCCTGCAACTGCTCGGCGGTCGCGTCCGCGGGCTCACCCAGGCCGCGGTCGGCGAGCAGACGCTGCGAGTGCTCGACACCCTACGGGTGGACATCGCGTTCATCGGCACGAACGGCATCAGCGTCCGTCACGGCCTTTCCACACCGGACAGCGACGAGGCCGCTGTCAAGCGCGCCATGGTCCGCGCCGCGAATTATGTCGTGGTGGCGGCGGACTCGTCCAAGGTGGGTCGTGAGGACTTCGTCAGCTTCGCCCCGATCTCCAGCGTCGACACGCTGATCACGGACTCCGAGATCACCGACGCCGACCGTAGACAATTCACCGAAAAGGGCGTCGAGGTGGTCATCGCATGATTGTCACGGTTACTCCGAACCCGAGCATCGATCGCACCGTCACGCTCACCGCTCCGCTGACCCGCGGCGCGGTGCACCGGGTCACCTCGGTGATGACCGAGCCCGGCGGTAAGGGAGTCAACGTCGCGCGGGCGCTGACGCTGGCCGGCCTGGACGCCCTCGCGGTGCTGCCGGCACCCGCCACCGATCCGCTGGTCGACGCGCTCCAAGCCAGCGCGGTGGCCTTCCGCTGCGTGCCCACCACCGAGGCTGTCCGCACCAACCTCGCGATCACCGAACACGACGGAACCACAACCAAACTCAACGAGCCCGGCGCCGCTCTCGATGCCGCGGCGCTCGAGGCGCTGACCCAGTCCGTGCTCGCGACCGCCGAAAGCGCATCGTGGGTGGTGCTGTCGGGTTCACTGCCGCCGGGTGTGCCCGACAGCTGGTACGCCGACATCGTCGCTGAACTCGCGACGTACCCGTGCCGCGTCGCCGTCGACACCTCCGAGGGCCCACTCGCGGCGTTGGTGGGGGCGTTCGACCGCGCCGCCCCGGACCTGATCAAGCCGAACGCCGAGGAGTTGGCCGGCGTGCTGGGCTTCTCACCGCAGGCGTTGGAAGCCGCTGTCGCCAACGGCGATCCGGAACCGGTTGTATCTGCGGCCCGCCGGCTGGTGGATCGCGGAGTCGGCGCGGTGCTGGCCACGCTGGGAGCCGCCGGGGCCGTGCTGGTCGACGACACTGGCAGCTGGATGGCCACACCCCCTCCGATCGTGCCCCGCAGCACCGTCGGCGCCGGCGACGCCTCACTGGCCGGTTACGTCCGCGCCGATGTCAGCGGAGCCGCTCCCCCACAGCGACTTCAGATGGCCGTCGCGTACGGCAGTGCCGCAGCGGCTCTGCCCGGCTCGGCCTTGCCCACTCCCGCGCAGATCGACGTCAATGCCGTTGCCGTCACCCCGATTTCGCCGGTCACGCCGGCTCCCGCCGCTTCGTAACAACCAACCCGAAGGTATCGCAATGACAAGTACCGCCTCACAACCCATCATCAACACCGACCTGGTGATGCTCGACGTCGACGCAGGAGGTGACAAGCAGACGGTCATCGCCCGTCTCGTCAACCGCCTCGCCGACGCCGGACGCACCACCGACACCGACGGCTTGATCGCCGCCGCTATGGCCCGCGAGGAGCAGTCGGCCACCGGGCTGCCCGGCGGCATCGCGATCCCGCACTGCCGCTCGCCGTACGTCGACACCGCATCGATCGGGTTCGCGCGGCTCAAGCCGGGCGTCGACTTCGGCGCTCCGGACGGCCCCGCCGACCTGGCATTCCTGATCGCCGCGCCCGAGGCCGGCGGCGCAGAGCACATGAAGCTGCTGTCCAGCCTGGCCCGTGCGCTGGTGCGCAAGGACTTCGTCGAATCGCTACGCAACGCCGCCACCCCCGGCGAGGTGGTCGACCTCGTCGACAGCGTGGTCAACCCCGTCCCCGCGGCCGAAAAGCCCGCGCCCGCAACGCAACCGGAACCGGCCAAGGAGCAGCCCAAGACACTGGTCGCGGTGACCGCATGCCCGACCGGCATCGCGCACACCTACATGGCCGCCGACTCGTTGGCCGCAGCGGCCAAGAAGGCCGGCGCTACCTTGCATGTGGAGACGCAGGGGTCGTCGGGCAGCACGCCACTGGACGCGTCGACCATCGCCGGCGCCGACGCGGTCATCTTCGCCACCGACGTCGGCGTCAAGGACAAGCAGCGCTTCGCCGGCAAGCCGGTGATCGCCTCGGGCGTCAAGCGCGCCATCAACGAGCCCGACAAGATGGTCGCCGAAGCCCTCGCTGCCGTAACCAATCCCGCGGCGGCACGGGTTCAGGGTGAGGCCGGTGCGCCGGCAGCAGCGGCTCCGGCGGGCGGCGTCGGCTGGGGCACCCGGACTCGGCAGATCCTGCTGACCGGCGTGAGCTACATGATCCCGTTCGTCGCCGCGGGCGGCCTGCTGATCGCGCTCGGCTTCCTGCTGGCCGGCTACGAGATCGGCAACACCCCTGAGGGCGAATCGCAGTCACTCGGCAACATCATCGCGCTGAACAACTCGCTGACCAACCTGCCCGACGGCGGCCTGACAACGTATATCGGCGCGGTCCTGTTCTCCCTTGGCGGGCTGGCCTTTTCGTTCCTGGTGCCGGCGCTGGCCGGCTACATTTCGTTCGCGATCGCCGACCGACCCGGCATTGCACCGGGTTTCACCGCAGGTGCCGTCGCGGTGTTTGTGGGTGCCGGCTTCATCGGCGGCATCGTCGGTGGCCTGATCGCGGGCTTCGCGGCGCTGTGGATCAGCAGAATCAACGTGCCGAAATGGTTCCGGGGCCTGATGCCGGTGGTCATCATTCCGCTGTTCGCCTCGTTGGCCGTCGGTCTTTTGATGTTCCTGCTGCTCGGCCGTCCGCTCGCGTGGGTCACCACCAGTCTCACGAACTGGCTGACCGGAATGAGCGGCACTTCAGCTGTCGTGCTGGGCATCATCCTCGGCCTGATGATGTGCTTCGACCTGGGTGGCCCGGTCAACAAGGCGGCCTACGCCTTCGCCACCGCCGGACTCACCGCCGCCACTACAGCGTCGTTCGAGATCATGGCCGCGGTAATGGCCGCCGGCATGGTGCCGCCGCTGGCGATGGCGCTGGCTACCTTCGTGCGACCCGGTCTGTTCACCGAACCGGAGCGGGAAAACGGCAGGGCGGCAGTACTTCTCGGTGCATGCTTCATCTCCGAGGGCGCCATCCCGTTCGCGGCGGCCGACCCGCTGCGTGTCATCCCGTCGATGATGTTCGGCGGTGCGATCACCGGTGCGCTGACCATGGCGACGGGCGTGACCCTACGGGCACCACACGGCGGCATCTTCGTGTTCTTCGCGATCGGCAACCTGGCATGGTTCGTGATCGCCACACTGATCGGAGCCGTGGCGGGAGCGCTGGCCGTCATCGCTGCCAAACAGTTCGTCAAGCCCAGCGTCACGGCTGACGAAGCCCCCGCGCTGGCCACCGTCTGATCGTCCACCCAACTACTCAAGGAGAACCACTAATGCCCGCAAAGACCGTCATCGTCGGCTCGGCCATCGGACTGCACGCCCGACCCGCGGCCATCATCGCCGAGGCCGTCGTCAACGCCGGCGTTCCCGTCACCCTCTCGGTGGACGGCGGTGAGCCCGTCGACGCCGGTTCGGCGCTGATGATCATGACGCTGGGCGCAGGCAACGGCGCCCAGGTGACCGTCTCCTCCGACGACGAGCAAGCGCTCAACACCGTCGCCGAACTGGTGCAGCAAGACCTGGACGCCTGACCCGAAGAACCCGCGAAACTGTATTCCGGCAGCAAAACCCCGAGAACGCGCCTGCTGGAATACCGTTTCGCGGCTAGGGACGGCCAGCCAGCGTCCAAAGAAAGCGGAACAGCTACCTCTGAGCCCACCGTAAGATTGCCTCCGTGCAATCGGCCACTAGGCTTGACGTGATGGTTTGCGCCGCCCGCGGGGCGGCTCTTGGTTTGCTGTGGACGCGCCAGCACATTCGACGCTGGCCTGTCATCTCGGGGGGTGAGGACGCGTGCGCCGCATCGGTGTGCTGCTGGCGGCGCTGATTCTGGCGTTGTTGAGCGCTCCTCCAGCCGCGGCGATCGAACCCCCCACCATCGACGCCGCAGCGGTTCCTCCCGACGAGACGGGTCCGGATCAGCCGATGGAGCAGCGCCGCGTGTGTGCGGCCCCGACGGCGTTCCCGAACGCGAATTTCGCGGATCGCCCCTGGGCGAACGACTATCTGCGGCTCAGCGAGGCTCAGAAGTTCGCAACCGGGGCCGGGATCACGGTGGCCGTGATCGATACCGGTGTGAACGGCTCGCCGCGGGTGCCGGCGGAGCCGGGCGGCGACTTCGTCGACGCGGCCGGCAACGGGTTGTCCGATTGCGACGCCCACGGCACTCTGACCGCCTCTATCATCGCCGGGCGGCCCGCCCCCACCGACGCGTTCGTCGGGGTCGCGCCGGATGCGCGGATCCTGTCGTTGCGCCAGACGTCGGACGCGTTCTCGCCGGTCGGCTCGCGCCCGGACCCCAACGACCCGAACACCACGCAGACGGCCGGTTCGTTGCGCAGCCTCGCGCGGTCGATCGTGCATGCCGCCAATAGCGGTGCGCAGGTCATCAACATCAGTGAGGCCGCTTGTTACAAGATCACCCGGCCCATCAACGAAAGCGGTGTTGGCGCCGCGATCAACTACGCCGTCAACGTCAAGGGCGCGGTGGTCATCGTCGCGGCCGGCAACACCGGGCAGGAGTGCCAGCAGAATCCACCGCCCGATCCCGGGGTGCCCGCCGATCCGCGCGGCTGGCGCGAGGTGCAGACCATCGTCTCGCCGGCGTGGTATTCGCCGTTGGTGCTGACGGTCGGGGGTATCGGGCCGAACGGGCAGCCCAGCACGTTCTCGATGTCGGGGCCGTGGGTGGGCGCGGCCGCCCCTGCCGAGAACATGATTGCGCTGAACTACGAAGGCAATCCGGTCAACGCCCTGCAGGGTGAGGACGGCCCGATCCCGATCAGCGGCACATCCTTCGCCGCGGCGTACGTGTCCGGCCTGGCGGCGCTGCTCAAGCAGCGGTTCCCGGATCTGACTCCGGCGCAGATCATCAACAGGATCACCGCGACGGCGCGCCACCCGGGCGGGGGCGTCGACAATGACGTCGGCGCAGGTGTGATCGATCCCGTCGCGGCGTTGACGTGGGACGTACCGCCGGGACCGCAGACCGTGCCGTACAGGGTCAAACAGATTCCGCCGCCGGTATACGCCCCGCCGCCGGACCGTGGACCGATCACGGCGGTCGTCGTGGCGAGTGTCAGCGTCGCGCTGGCGCTTCTGCTCGGCGCGCTGGCTCGACGTGCGTTGAGGCGCCGATGAAGACTCTGCTGCGACTGTTCGGCCTGCGCTTCACTACGGGGCATGCGTTGTGGGCGGCGACGTTGATCCCAGCCTGCGTGCCGGTGTTCGTGCAGCTCGGGCGGTTGTGGATCGGCGTCACGCTGGCGGTCATCATTGCGCTTGCTGCCGTGGTGACCGTGCGCGGCCGCCGACTCACCGGATGGATCGCGGCGCTGTTCGCGTGGCGCCGGCGGCATCGCCAAGTGCCCGATGTGCCGTCGGTGCCGGCGGTCGGCGCGACGGTGATGCCCGGCGATCACGTGGCCGTGCGGTGGCTCGGCGACCACCTGGTTTCGGTCATCGAGCTGATTCCTCGGCCGTTCACACCGACCGTCATCGTCAATGGGGAGGCGTTCACCGACGACGTCGTCGACACACGCCTTGTCGAGGAGTTGATCTCGGCGCACTGCCCGGATCTCGAGGCCGACGTGGTGTCCGCGGGCTACCGGGTCGGTAAGACGGCGCCGGCAAGCCTGGTCGCGCTCTATGAGCAGGTGGTCGGCCCCTATCCGGCTCCGGCGAACCGGCGGACGTGGATTGTGCTGAGGGCCGATCCGGAGAAGACGCGCAAGGCGGCCCTGCGGCGGGAGACCGGCGTTGCGGGGTTGGCCCGGTACCTGGTGGCGTCGACGACGCGTATCGCAGATCACTTGGCCAGCAACGGGATTGATGCGCGCTGTGCCCGCAGCTTCGACGACTTCGACCGCGCCACCGAGATCAGCTTCGAGCGCGAGATGTGGTCGGCGATCAAGGGCCGCAGCACGTTTACGGCGGCGTACAGCGCGCCGGGAGGCCCGGATGTGTGGTGGTCGGCGCGGGCGGATCACACGATCACCCGGGTACGGATCCGTCCGGGTGCGGCACCGACGACGACGGTGCTGTTGACCACGCTGGCGAATCCGGCCACCCCGCGCGGCTTTTCGTGCTTATTCGGCGGTCAGCGGGCGGCGATGCAGGGCGAAAGTCCGGTGACGGACAAGCATTACGAGTTGCCGATCGGTTCGGCCGGGGTGTTGGTTGGCGAGACGGCGGACCGCTATCCGGTGTACATACCGTTCGACGACGTCGACGTGAGCATCAACCTGGGCGACGCGCGACTGTTCACTCAGTTCGTCGTGCGCTCGGCGGCTTCAGGCGCCGTCGTGACGCTGGGACCGCAGTTCGGTGAGTTCGCCGGTTTCATCAACGCGCGCATCGGGCAAGTGGCCAAGGTGGTGTGGCCCAACTCGACCACGTACCTGGGCCCACATCCTGGAATCGGTCGGGTGGTGTTGCGGCACAACTTCATCGACACTCCGCGTCACCGTCAGCTGCCGATTCGCCTGATCAATCCGCGTGAGGAAAGCCGCTACCAGATGGCTCTGGAACAGTGACGGATCGTTTGCTGGGCGCGGTGGCACGGCTGCGTCATGAGGAGGCATTATGACGTCGGGGGAAGTTCGGGTTGAGCCCGCGGACTTGACGGCGAAAGCGGGCGAGCTCACCACGGAAACCAGCGACGTTTCCGTCGCGCCGACGGCGCCGTGTGCATTCGCGTTTGTCCTGTCCGCCGCGGAGCGGGTGGCCGATGGCGCCGAGACATTGAAAAGCTATGTGGCATCGGGAAACGCGGAGGCTGACCGCTTGGCCGCGGTGCTCAACGCCGCGGCCAGTGCATACCAGACGGTCGATGACCGTGCGCGCTATGCGCTGGCCCAGGATCCGCCGCAGCCGATTCCTAACGATCCTGTGCCGATAACCCCTGCGCTGCCGCCTCCGGTCCCCCCGATCGATACGCAACCAGTGTTCCCAGCGATGGCCGGGGGTGATACCGCCGGCTATATGGATGCGAAGACCGCAGCGCAGATCATTCACTCGGGCAATCCCGGCCCGATGCGGGCGTATGCGGGCGACGCGCGCGCGTTCGCGAATTCTCTGCGTGGGCAGTCGAATGCCTTCTCGCTCGACGGAGTCAATTGGGAGGGAGCCGCCGCCGAGAAGGCTGGCACTGCACTGCGCGAGCATCAGACGTGGTTGATCGAGATGGCCGAGCAGTACGACTACCTCGCCGCGCAGGCCGAGGATCTCGCTGCCGCACAGGAGAAATGGGCCGATCAACACCCGACCATCGCGGAGATCGAACAGGTCGAGCGGGAGATGGAGACAGGCGATCCAAAACAAGGACCGCGTTGCATTGCGTGTGGCGCAAGACAAGTACGCGGAGCTGTTCGCCAAGTCAGAGGAAGTGCGCGTCAGCTACAGCGCTGACGTGACCGGCAAGGGGCTGCTGGGTGTCCCGCAGCCGCCCAAAGGTGCCGTAGAGGTTCCAGCTGTCACGGGCAACGGGGATCCGCGCAAGGCGCCGCCGCCCCCGGCGCAGGGCGGCGGTCCACAGCAGCCCGGTGGCGGCGGAGGAGCCCCAGCGGGACAACCCCCGCCGGGCGCGGGTGAGCCTTCGCCGATGACGTCGCCCGCCGCGGCGGGTCAGCCGTCGGGCGGATCGCCGGCAGGCGGGGGCCAACCGTCCGGCGGCGGAGCGCCCTCTGGTGGCGGGGCACCGTCGGGTGGTGGGGCGCCGTCGGGTGGTCAGCCTTCAGAGTCGCCGGGTGGCGGGCCCGGCGGAGTTCCGGGCGGCGGCCCGAAGCTGCCGACGGATCCGAGCCTGCGGCCTGCCGCGGCGTCCGGGGGCGGTGGGTCGGGTGCCGGAGGAGGCGGAGGTGGCGGTATGCCGCTGACACCGGCAGTGACCGCGGAGACGGTTGCGCCGGCGCCGATGGTTGGTGCGGGACCGGGGCCGTCAACGACTGCGGCGGGCGCGAACACCGCGGGCTCGGCGATGGGCGGCGGCATGGGTATGGCGCCGATGCACGGGGCCGGAATGGGTGGCGGCCAGCAGCAGGAGAAGAAGCGCAATCCGGCTGTCGCGCCGGATGAAGAGCTCTACACCGAGGAACGCCCGTGGACCGAGCCTGTTATTGGTCACCGCCGACGCCGCGAAACGCAGGACGGTAAGGAATCCCAGTGACCGACGACACGGGGGATATGCATCCGCAAGTGGCGGCCGTGCTGAGACAGGCGCAGCGGCTGCAGTCATTGATGGATGAGCAGCTCAACAAGATGGACAGCGAATCATTCACGGCCAGAGATGAATCCGACACCGTCGAGGTGACGCTGAATGGGCACCATTGGTTGAAGGACGTCTTCATCGAGGACGGGCTGCTGCGGCTGGGGTCCAACACCGTTGAGGAGCGTTTGAACGAGGCGCTACAGAATGCGACGGCTGAGGCGACCGCGTCGATCGATGCCGACCGCGAGCGGCTGGATGCCGTCGTCGCGGAGATCACGGCAGATCTGACGGATGAGCCGGAATCGTAAGTGGCTGAACGTTGTCTTCTTAGGAACTCGCCGATTCTGCCGCTGGCACCTGCGGGAACTTGATGTCTTGAATTGCCGCGGCGGACGCTTCGTCTCGCGTCTGGTACTGCTGCGCGGCGTTGTTCACGTTCTCGCCGTACTTGCGCGCACCTTCGACAAGGACCGCCATCTCCGCAGCCACATCGGCCTGCGCCTTTGTGCATGCCGCTGCTGTCTGCAACTGCGGCACCGCGCCGGCCGCATCACCGAGTGGCGTTTCGGCGTGTACCTCGGCCAACCCATCACCGGCCAGACCGAATGCCGCGCCGACCTTACGCAGCACCTCCGGATTGACCTTCAGGACATCGCCACCACTCATCGGTCGGTCATCGACTTCCCCTTAGAACCGGAGATTCCGCAGCATGTCGTAAACGCTGGCGATCCACAGCAGCATCGGAATGACCGCCGCAATCGCTGCGCCGTCGAGCAATTCGAAGATCCGCTTCGTCACCGGGGACACCCGGCGGACGCCTTCCGTTGCCCCGACGAGGATCAGCGCCACGATCGCGCCCGCTCCATAAATGCTCAGCACCAGCCATGCGCTTTGCGGATACCACAGGCACAGCCTCACCATCACACCCGTCGGGACCACGACCGTCGCCGCCAACAGCGACCAGGCGCACCATCGATCCGCGTACAGCCGGGACCGAAAGCCGCAGATGACCGCCACCAGACCGGCCACGATCATGCTGTGCCAGAAGAAATGCCCTTGCACCACAACGGCAATCGCTCCCGCAGTCAACACCAACGCGCCCGCGCTGAGGAACCCGGCCAACAGCTTCTTGGCCAGCTGGCTGCGCTCGGTCAGCCGCGCAGCCGAATCCGGCACCGACGCGATGATGGCCTGCCAGGTCGGCGTCTCTTCATCGGAGGCATCTGGCGTGGCAACGGGGTCGAGCAGTTCTTCGTTGGCGACCGACTCACCGGGGGCCGGGATCGGCGGCAACGCGATCCGCGCGACGGCGACGGTCAGCTTCGCTGCGTTCGTGATGATGATCAGCCCGAACGCGATTGCCCCGGCGGGAACCCAGTGCTGCCACCCGTATCCGTACGCAACCGCAGCGCCGGTCACCGCCAGCGCCGTGACGGCCATGAACGACGCCAACTCCGCGCGCCGGCGCGGCCCGCCCCGCGTCGCCAGGGTCAGCAGCAGAATCACTGCCCCCGCGCCCGCAACTTGCGGCGCACCCAGCGATTCGACACCGCGCGGCAAGGGCACACCCAACGCCGTGGCCCCGGCTAGCACCGGCAACGCGGCCACGATCAGGCTCTCTGCCATATCGAGGTTTTCGTACCGCTTCTGCGCCACCACACTGGCGATAAGCAGCGCGACGCCAAACACGCCGAGCGCCACCGACCACCACCAGCCGCGTCCGGTGTCGGACCACGCCAGCATCGACATCACCGTGACAACCAGCGCAACCAGCGGAATCGCCAACCCGACAAAGCGATTCAGCGCGCGACGGTCGAACTCGGCTGACTCGTCGAGCACCGCGATCGCGTCGATCACGTCCTCGACCAGCGGTCGGTAGCGCTCGGTTCGGCTGACCGTCACCAGCGTCAACAACGCGCCGTCGACGACTCCGGCATCATCCAACGACTCGTCGAGCCTCAGCGGCGGTGCACCCGGCCGCGCGAACGACCACACGCCCTGCGCCTTGAAGTCGAAGCCCGCCAACACATCTGGCGGGGTGTCCTCCAACATCTCGGCCAGCACCGACACCGTCTCGTCAATGTACGTCTCGATCGGCGCCGCCGCGGGTAACACCAAATCGGTCATGCGCCGCCCGGTCAGGATCGTGACTCGGGTGGTCGAGGGCCGACTGGGAGTCGCGCTCGGCGTCGATGACGAGGGTGCGGCAGCAGCTGTGGTCAACGGCGTTCGAGCCTGTCGAAGTCGTCGGACAGCGCGGCCGCCAGTTCAACGATCCTGCGCCGGAAGGTACGGCTCAACAGGTCGAGCTGGATCTCAGTACCTGCCGCAATGTGCTTGTCCCATGGCAGCACCACAACCCGACCGGGCGGGACGTGACGTTCGAACTGCTGAACCAGATCCGTGACATCGATGTTCGGCTTGCCCGGCACGACGTGGTTGATCACCACGCACGACCGGCCCAGCAGATCCTGGTATCCGTTCTGCCGCAACCAGTCCATCGTCACCGCGGCCTGCCGAGCACCGTCGATGGACGCGCTGGCCACGATCACCAACCCGGACACCGTCGACAGCACGGCGCGTGCCGCCGGCTGGAACAGGCCCGCCCCGCAGTCTGCGAGGACCAGGTTGTAGTACCGCGACACGATGCTGGTCGCGCCCTTCCAGTCCTCGTCGTTGAACTCACGGCGCGCACCGCTGTACTCCTCGGAGGACAGCACCTCGAGGTTGGAGTCGTTCATGCTCGTGTACGCGCGAATGTCGTTGTAGCGCGCCAGTTCCTTGTCCGAAAGCAGGTCCGCGATGGTCGCCGCCGACTGCCGTCCGGCACGGTCGGCCAGGTTTCCGCCATCGGGATCGGCATCGAGGGCCAGGATCCGGTCCCCGCGGATCTTGCTCAGGGACGAGCCCAGCGCGACGGTCACCGCCGTCTTGCCGACTCCACCCTTGAGCCCGAACACGCCAATCTGGTAGGAATCACGCGCATTTCGACGAATCCGGGTGTGCAGATCCATCTCGTAGAGTTCGTCCGGCGACAGACCGAGGTTGATTCGCGTCATTAGGTAAAGCCAATGCCGCCAGCCACGCTGCGACGGCATCTTCACCGCCGAGCGCACCCCGACGTGTGACAACGCGTCGATGGCCCGATGGTTGCCGATGGTCGCCGCGGACGTCTGCGACGGCTGACTGTTGGCCGACGTCCCGGCTCGGCGTGTCTCGCCGTCGCCGAAGTGCTGTGTCGGTGCTGGGGCCGGCGCGGGTCGCGGTGCGGGCGCTGGCGCCGGCCGTGGCTGCTCAAATCGCGCCCCCGAGGGGCCCTTGGCCTGAGGTGCCCGCATCATCCCGTTGTTCGGAAGACGTTGTGGCCCAGTGCTATGCGTGGGCGGCATTTGGGTGGTGATCTCAGTCTGCCGCTGCGGGGGCGCGGTGGCAGTCTGGGTGCGCGGCGGCGCGACCGGCATCGGAGCCGATGGCTCGTTGCGTCCCGTTCCACCGGCTGGCATCGGACCCGCAGACCCCGGTGCCACCGTCTCGAGTTCTACGTTTGCGGTTTCCTCCTCGGCCGGCGGCGCGGCATCCGGGGAGTGGAAGAGCCGGTCATAGTCGGCCGACATAGGTACCTCTCATTGTTGAGTAGTGCCGCGGCGCACGAGGTGGGCGAGCATCATCGGTGATGTACACGCCCACCATCGTGCGTCGCCGGCTATCCGAACGATCCAGCGATGCCGTTGTTGACACCGGACATGTGCTGGCCCGAGTCGCGAACCGTGGCCGCGAGGTTCTGCAGAGCCAGGTTGAGCTCGTTCGCGTTCGTGTCCCAACGGTTTTGCGCCTCCTGCCACGACATCGACGCGTCGCCTTCCCACTGTCCGGCGAGACGGGCCAGCGAACCCCTGCCCTCTTCGAGCAGCCCCGCGGTTTGCCCCACGGAGCCGTCGAGCTCTCCCGAGCCGGCTTCGATCCCGCCGAAGTTGTAGACCATTTCTCCCACGTTGTTCTCCCTTCTAAAAGTGTTTGGGTCAGCCCATGTTCATCTGGTTGGCGAGAGCCTCGCTGGCGTCGAAGTCGGCCGTGTCGTACTGCACACCGCCCTGCTGGACGTTCTGCGAGATCTCGGTGAGGAGCTGCGTCTGCTGCCGTGCAGCCTCTTCGAACCGCGTCAGCGCCGCCTGTGCCGCCATTCCGGCCGCACCTTGCATCGACGCTGCCAAACCGGAGGCGGTCATGCCGACTTGGTTCATTACGGTCGTCAGTTCGCCGGCAATGCGATCGAAGTTGCCGGCCTCGGTCTGCATTGCTGCAGTTTCGGTACGTAATGGATCCATGCTGCCTGCCTTACTTTCCCTTTACCTTGTCCTCACCATCGCAATGGTGAGCCTTCCGGCCAGGCGGCCGGGAAGTCTTGTGCGTGACCGTTACCAGTCGTCCTCTTCGTCTTCGTCGAGGTCATGCGGCAGCGGCGACGGCGCCGTCAGTGCCGACTTCGAGCCGCCGCTTTTCGAACGCTGGCCGAGCGCTCCCATCGGGCCGCCACCACCCATCCCGGCGCCCACGGGTGCCAGCCCCGCGCCGGCGCCGCCGCCGGCCGCGCCGCTCGGTGCCACGGAACCCGCCGATGCGCCGACCAGGTTGGCCATCAACGGCGTGCGCGCGGCCGTGCCTCCGGCGCCGGGCAGCGATGCGGCCCGAACCAGCCCCGCACCCGTGCTCGCCCCCGTTCCACCGATCGCCGGATGGTTCGAGAACGGCGCGGCACCGAACAGGCCGACCTGAGCTCCCTTGTCGCCGCCAGAACCCATCTGACCGAAGAGTGACGACACCTGCTGCAGCGGCTGTGCCATCTGCTGAAACGGCTGCGTCACGCCCTGCATCAGCTGCTGGGGTAGTTGACCGAGCGAGGAGCCCAGCTGCGTAGCCATCTGGACGCCCTGCTGCAGCAGCATCTGGCTCTGCTGGGCACTTTGGTCCTGCTGACCGGGAACCTGGTCAGCCTGGTGTGCCTTCAGAGCCCGCACTCTGCCCAGCCTGGTTGGCCGACGAGGCAGCCCGCCCCGTCTGAAGTGCAACCGACCGCGCTTTTCCCTCGGCGCTGACCTTCGTGAAGATGGCGTTTCGCATGACCGCCCCCGGGGCCAACGCGCTGGCGGCGCCGATCCCGGCGGCGCCCGCGGATTCGGCGACGCCGGGTGTAACGATCGGCTTTGGCATGGCGATCGGTTCGAACGTCGTGTTCAACACCGTCTCGGCCTGATAGAGGTCCATCACCAGCGCGGCCAAATCCCACATTCTGATGTAGTCGAGCTCGGTGAGCGTGATCGGCAGCCGGTTGATCTCCAGAAAGTTGGTGGCTTCCAGAACCGCGTGGGTGATGTGGTTCAGTTCGATCTCGGCCAGCTGGGGCGTCGTCGCCATTGCGGTCGTCCAAGCCGTCGCCTGGCCTGACGCCTGAATGGCGCGCTTCTGCGCCTGCAGCGACAGCATTCGTAACCAGATGACCATCGGCGTGGTTGCTGAGATGGCGCGTTCGGCCGCCGCTCCGTGCCACACCGAGGCCAGTGACGTCAGGCTCGCGGCCAGTTCATCGGCTTGTGTTTCCAATGAAATGGCCAGCGCTTCCCACCCCGCGGCGGCCTGCAGCATCGGCACAGGGCCAGCCCCGGCCATCAACCTCGAGGTGTTGATCTCAGGAGGCATCGCCAACCAGATCGGCAGGGTGGTTGCGGCGAACATGACGTCAAAGACCTAGGTGTGTCGACCTGAGAAGTGGGCTAGACCAGGCCGGCGGCGTTGGCGGCGTCGACTGCCTCGTAGATGCCCGCGGCCTGGATGTATTGCGCCCCAGCACGGGACAGCTCCTCCTGGGCCATGGCGTTGATGCCCAGCGTCTGCACCCCCTCCGAGGCAAACGCCATCGCGGCCAGCGCCGACACCTCCTCGGCACCTGCTGGCACCAGCGCGCTGACCTCTGCCGTCGCGGCGGTGCCGGCTGCGAGTCCCCGGGCGCCGTTTGCGACAACCTGGGAGCCAATAGCGGCTGCGGCTGGATTGATGCTCAACGGTTCCATTTGCGTGTACTCCTTACTTTTGCGAAATACCTAGGACAGCGGGTCGCTGAAAAATCCACAGCGGTAGCCACATGGTACTGGAAGCGATCCCCCGATCCCTTTGCTGGCGCAGTTTGCCCGTAGTTGCTGAGCGGTCTTGATAAATCTTAACCGCCCTCAAGGGGTGCTGCCGACACTTCTTCTTCGGGTGCATCCACATAGGCAGCCTGGATCACTTCCTTGCCGTCTGGCGTGACGAAAAACGCCTGGCCAGGGGGCCGGCGCTTCACGATGATCTCGCGTGACGGGAATTCCTGCTTGTCGCCGGACAGGAACATGGTGGGCGACCCGGCCCCGTACACAGCACCGACGAACTTGTCCATGGTGGCCCTACTGGCCTGGCTCATCTGGCAGGTCGCGATGATGTGCAGGCCGATGTCGGCTGCGGCAGGCAGCAGCGGCGCAAGCGGCGCCATCGGCGGGATCATTCCGCCCGCCGCCACGATCATGTGCCAGTCGTCGACGAGCAACACGATGTCCGGGCCGCTCCACCAGGACCGCGACCGCAGTTGAGCCGTCGTCAGGTCCGACGGTGGCAGCCGCTTCTTGAGGTTGATGGCCATCGCCTTGACCGACTCTTCGAGCGCCGCGTGATTGCGGTTGATGGCGCCTGCGGCCAGCAGATGACTCTGGGGCACCGCGTCGAGCAGGCCTGATCGATAGTCGGCGACCATGAACCGGACCTGATCGGGACTGTTGCGCGCGCAGATGGCCCGCGTAATCGCGTGCGCAATGCGGGTCTTCCCCGACTTCGCCGCGCCGAAGATCAGCTGGTGCGGCGTCGAGTGCATGTTGTTGTAGGCGACCGACAGGTCGGACTCGCGCACACCGACCGGAACCGTCCAGCGGGTGCGGTAGTCGGCGTCGGGGCCGGGTGGGTTGGGGTCCAGCTCGTGAAGGTAGATGCGGTCGGGCAGCACCCGAACACGCGGAGCCTCGTCGGTATGCCGTGCCGTCACCTCCTGAACAGCGGCCGTAAGCGCAGGCACGATGTCGTGCGCGCTGTGGACACCGTCGAGCCGGGGCACACCGATCATCAGGTGTGTCCGTTCCATCGACACCGCCCGGCCGGGCCGGTTCGCCGGGACCTCGCGGGCGATTCTGTCGATCTGCGTCTCGTTCACATCGCCGAGGCGGAACTCCACCTTGGTGCTCAGATAGTCGCGGACCCGCGCCCGCAACTCCGTCCAGCGCGGTGTCGATATCACCGTGTGCACGCCGTACGCCAGGCCCTGGCCCGCGATGTCCTGCACGGTCGGCTCGAGATCCGGGAATTCGCTGACGAACGCTGGCCAGCCATCGATGACGAGGAACACGTCGCCGAACGGGTCGGCCGCCGCCGGATGGCTCGGGTCGTCACGCATCTGGCGATACGCCGCCATGGAGCCGACCCGATACTCCTTGAACATCCTTTCGCGTTCCCGCATAACGGTTTTCACTTCCGCGACCACGCGGTTGACGCGGTCGGGCTCCGCACGGGTGGCGACGCCGCCGACGTGCGGCAGGTCTTCGACGTACATCAGGCCACCGCCGCCGAGGTCGACGCAGTAGAACTGAAGCTGACGTGGCGTGTGCGAGGCGGCCGCCGAGAGCACCAACGTCTGCAGGAACGTCGACTTGCCGGTCTGCGGGGCGCCGCCGACGGCGATGTTGCCCGCCGCCGTAGAGACGTCGATGCCCCACACCTCCTGCCGGTGCCGGCGCGGCTCGTCCATGATGCCCAGCCCGATCCGCAGCGGCTGACGCTGGTAGTCGCGCGCGATGAGTTCGTTGACCGGCGTTGGATCGGTCAACGGCGGCAACCACATTCGATACGCGACGGTCTCGCCGGTGCCCAGCTGGTCGAGGACGACCTCTCTGAGCACTCGCTGTTCGGTCTCGGTGCTCATGCCTCGACTCCCGCACTATCAAAGATCGGGGCCGCCGTGAACCGGTGGATCCGGGGCCTACTCGCGACATGTGTGCGCGGCGCTTCGCCGTTGTCCTGCACGTGCTGCGTCGGCACATAGGGGTTACCGGTGTACACGCTGTGGAACTTCACGGGGTCCTCCATGCCGACGCGCAGGAATCCCACACCGCTTTCCTTGTTCGAAATGTATTGCGCCTCAGGCGTGCCGATCACCGCCTTGGACTCGGCCGAGCTTGTCGTGCGCAGCGCGATCCGGTACGTCAGGTTGGGCTCCAGCTTGTCGATGCGGGTACCTCCGGTGTTCAGCGACTGGGTGGCCAGCAGCAGGTGCACCCGCAACGAGCGGCCAACGCGGCAGATGCGGTCGAACAACTGGAGGAAGTCCGGGTGGTTCTGCAGCAGCTCGGCGAACTCGTCAACGACGACGAAAAGCGTTGGTAGCGGCGGCAAGTCGGCGCCACGCTCGCGATGCTTTTCGTACTCGGCCACGCCGGACAACGCGCCGGCAGCACCGACTTGTATGCCTGCTTGGCGCAGGATCGACTGTCGCCGGTCCAGCTCGCCGGTCAGCACTTCGCCCATGCGGCTGACCAGTTCGGCCTCTTCCTCCATGTTGGTGACCACCGCCGCGGTATGCGGCAGCTTCTCCATGCCCAGGAACGTCGACCCGCCCTTGAAGTCGGTGAGTAGGAGGTTCACCTGTTCTGGGTGATGCGTGGCGGCCAGTGACAGGATCAGCGTGCGCAGGAACTCCGACTTGCCCGAACCCGTTGTGCCGATGAGCATGCCGTGCGGACCCGCACCGAACTCCGCGCCCTCCTTGATGTCCAGGTACATGATGTCGCCGGTCTTCAGTTCGTGGCCGAACGGGATGCGTAGCCGGTCGCGGTCGGTGTCGGCGAACATTCGCCAACGGCTCGGCGTGACTTCCTCGACCGTCTGCGCGCCGACGATCTGGTGCCATTCGGTGGCGACCTTCTTCTGCACCCGGACGCTCTTGTCGATGATGGTGCCGGTGATCGACCAGCCGGCCAGCTTGCGGGCGATGCGGCCGGCCTGTGCGGGCGTCATCCGGTCGACGGCGGTGGCCACCAGGCGGAACGTCTGGTTGGGCAGCCGGTCGTCGGCACTGCCATCCGCGTCGACCCGGATGCGGTAGGCCGAGCCGCGGTGGTTGCCCAGCGTGAGGACGGTGACGCCGGCCCTGCCGTCGACCGGGAAGCCGGCCTTGCCGCCGGTCAGGTCGACGACGACAACGTACGGGGCGCTCGGGGTGGCGTCGGCGGTGTGCGGACCGCGTGCGGTCAGGTCACTCAGCCCGTCCGGACGGGTGAAGACCATGCGGGTCGGGCCGGCGGCATCGGTGTCGGTTTGGTGCTGAACGTGCGGCAGCCATTTCAGCCACGCCCAGTTGGGATCCTCCGGATTCTCGGTGAGCACACGGATCTGCAGCAGGTCCGGCGGATGGAAGACCGCCAGATGACAGATCATCGCGGTCAACAGACCCGCCGCGCCCTCCGGATCACCCCCGACGGCGATGGTCGGAAAGGTCTTGAGCTGCACCAGTTTCGGGCAGTCATGGATGAGACCGTGCGTGCGCAGGAACTTCGTCACCCACATGTGGCTGACGGGTTCGAGGTGCGGCGCGGGTGCTCCTTGCGGCCCGGTGAGCTCTCCGCCCACCGCGGGCTTCAGCAGCCGGTCGACGGCGGGCTCGGCGCCGATACCGATCCGGGTGGCGGCATAGAAGTCGGCGTTGATCTGACGCGACCATTGCCGGTTGGTTCCGATGAGGGACAGCAGGTCTTCCGGATGCGGCGCGTGGTAGTTGAAGAACGTCACCTGTGCCGACGCCGACGACGTCACCCGGGTCCGCAGACCTGCCAGATACCTCAGGTATTCCTTACGGTCGGCGTTGATCTCGGGCACTTTCTTGCCGCCCGACCCACCGCTGGCCATCAAACCCGCGGCGGCCATGACCATCATCAACGGCATCATCAGCATGTACGGCGAGAGCTGGCGGACACCGGTGAAGATCATGATCGCGATCATGCCGAGCATGCAGCCGCCCATGACCCACGGCAGCGCCTTCTGGAAACCCGACGGGGGAATGTCGATGCCGAGGTCGTCGGGCGGCGTCACGTTGATTTCGCCCGGCGTTAATCGCGGTCCCCGCTTGATGATTGGGGTGAACTTCTTGGTTCCCATCAGCCGCCTCCCGGGACTGGTGCCGCCGCCCCGGTGGGGCTGTCTACGCCCTCGACCTTCCGGGGATAGGGATCGGCGGGCAGGGTGTCGTGTTCGAGCAGGGCTGCCTGCTTGGACAACACCGGACCCTCCACGAGCAGGTTGATCACCTGCCATGGTGCGGTCCTCGGTGACGTCAGGCCGAGATTGCCGCCAGCCTCTTCATCGGGTATGCCGTAGCGCACGCCCTGCGGGTCGATGTAGTACAGGCTCTCGCCGTACCGCGGATCCGGCGACTGCAGCCTGATGTACTGACCGCTGTTGATGTAAACCGTTGAGTTGCCGCCGATCTGCTTGATTCCCGTGTTCATGGCCGACGCGGAGATCGGCAAGTGCCTGCCGCTGATCACGGTGGTCTTGGGTGCCTGATCGCCCGGTTCGCGCACCCACGCCCAGCACAACGTTGGCGAGTCCTGGCGGAGGAGCACATCCAGCGGTTTGTCGGGCAGCGGGGAGGTGTACACCTGCTCGGCGATCCGCGCGACCGCACTGGCTTCCACCGACGGCGGCTCGATCAATCCGTAGGAGTTGGTCGCGCGCAATGCCGCAGCGGTGGTGTCGTTGACCCGGGCGACCCCGTCGTGCAGCACCACATAGTGCTGCTCGCCGTTCTCGGTGACCGTCCTGAACACCGATCCGATGACCAGATTCGGCGGCAGCCCAACGGTGTTGGGCTCCCCGCGCTGCTCGTACGGGCGGCAACTGCCACGGCCCCGCGTTCGGCAGCGCGTTGAACAGACCTTCCGAGATCGGGGTCGCCTTCGCGGTGACCGGAATGCCCACCGCGGAGGTGACTGCCCGATCGGAGAGATCGATGGCGTGCCGACCACCCTCGGTGACGAGCCAGTCCTGGCCCTTGTATGACACCAGGACGGCCTGGTCGTCGCGCATCGGGCCCGTGGAGGAGTCGGTCACCAGCGGCAGCACCAGCACCGACGTCTCCACGGCCGGAGCGACACTCTCGGGCTTGATGACGGTGTCGCACAACGTCCACATCGACTCTGCCACGCCCCCAACGGGTGTGGCATACGGTGCGCCGGGAATGCCGATCGGCTGACCCTTCGGCATCTTGTTCAGCTCCTCGGACTTCACCGCGATCGGGGTGTCGTTGTTGCCCAGCACCAGGCGCGCCGACGTGAGGTTGTACACCGGACGCAGCTGGCCGCTGTTCGGCAACACCACGTAGAGCTGGTTGGTGGTGCGGTCGACGAGAAGCGTGTCGCCACTGCGCTTTCCGAGCGGCTTGAAGTAGGCGAGCAACGCCGCGCCGAGGCAGGCGAGCACCGCGATGATGATGCCCGCCGACACCGCGCGGCTGTAGAACTGCAACGGATCGTCGAACATCCGGGTGTCCCTGCGAACGATCGCATGCTCAACCCTACGGAGCAGGAAGCGCCAGCCGCTGACCTGCACCTTGGTGGTAAGCCTGAAACCCGCCATTCGTCACCCGCTGATATTCAGGCGGCCGTGCACCGCGGCGATTGCCGCGGCCATGTCCTCGCCGTTGATCTCGCTGAGCTGCTCGACGCCGAGGCTCTCGAAGTCCAGGGAACGGGCCAGCCGCATGTCACGGGACTGCTCGCCGGCCTCCACCAATTGCCGGGCGTACCGGCCGTTTCCGGCGACGTCAAGCGCCGGCTTGCCGTTGACCGAGCGCTGGCTCAGCAGGGTAGCGGCCTCGTGGACGCTCTTGGCGGCCTCATCACTGAGCGCCGAGTCATTGGCGCCGGCAAGAACTTTCGCGATGTCGACGATCTCGTCCGCAGAGTACGAGTCGAACTCAATACGGGTGGAGAAGCGTGACCGCAGGCCGTCGTTCACCTCGAGCAACCGGTCGATGTCCGAGCTGTAGCCGGCGATGATGACCACCAGCCGGTCCCTGTCGTTCTCCATCCGCGCCAGCAGAGTGTCCAGTGCCTCGCTGCCGAACGGGTCGGCGCGGCCATCGCGTTCCTGCACCAGGGCGTACGCCTCGTCGATGAACAGCACACCGCCCATGGCGCGGTCGACCGTGCGGGCGGTCTTGACGGCCGATTGCCCCTCGTACTCGGCGACGAAGTCCTTGCGGGACGTCTCAACGAGTTTGGGTTCGGCGATGACACCGAGGCCGGCCAGGATGTTGGCGACCACGCGGGCGATCGTCGTCTTCCCGGTGCCGGGCGGCCCGGTGAAGATCATGTGCTTGGACGCCTGCGCGACCCGCATCCCCCGTGCGGCACGGACCTTCGCCATTTGGGTGGCGGCGCGGTAGCGCTCGATCTGCTCCTTGACCCGGCTCAACCCGATCTGGCGGTCCAGTTCGGCCTGCGCTTCGGCAAGCAACTTCTCGCGTCCGGAGTTGTCGGCTTCGACGCTGGACGGGTCCCACGGGTCCTTGCGAGAGGCGATCTTCTCACCGGTGGTGGTGACCAGTCGGTAAGCCGGATCCTTCAGTGCGGCAGCCACTTTGGGTTCGGCGTGGGTCGCCTGCAACCACTCCAGCAAAGCGACGGCGGCGTCCTCGTTGCCCTGGCTGCGTCGCGTCATCGCCAGGTACCAGGCGATCGCCGTCGCGCATGCCTCGCCGGCGGGCGACGAATTGGACTCGGTGAGACGGCGTTCGGCCTCGGTGAACAGTCCCAGGTTGGCCGCCGCGACACCGTGCGCAACGCCGGCGGCGGCCGCCAGGAACTTGTCCGGCCACGCACCCGCGCCGCGGACCTCGTCGATCACGTCGGTCCACCGCTCGGCCGCACCGTAGATGACGGCTTTCACCCAGGAGACCAAATGCTCTGCGCCCGTTGACGGGACGTCCTCCAGCGCCTCCATCGCGTCGGCGAAATTGCCGATGGAGGCTTCGTGCGCGGCGAATCCCATCGTGATCGCCAGCGGCGAGTTGATCGGGTAGGTGATGTCGCCGTACAGCCCGCCGATCGGGATCCGGGCGTTGAGGCTGTTCATCGGAATCTCAGCCGCGCCCGCGAGCTGGCCGAAGTTCGTCCGCGAGTACCACGCCCGGAACAGCGTCACACGGTCGGTATCGCCGCATCGGATCCGGCCAACCCATGCGTCACAAGCGGATTCGTCGTGATTGGTGATTTCGGTGAAGAGCTCGAGCGACCGGGTGGGGGCGGTGGGCAGCATGCCGACCGCACTACCGAACAGGCTCGTCAGGTGTTCAGTCATGGCCACCCGCATAACGGGTAGCGAAGACCTGCGCGCGCGCCGCTTGCGCCTCTTCCGGCGACGGCAGATCCAGGTCCCGGGTCAGGAAGTCGCGGGTGGCGACATTGTCGTGACCCTGTTGACGCATGCCCTCGAGCATGAACGAATATTGAGCGGACCTGGCGTCTTGAGTGGCCAGGCCCGCGATGACGACGATCTCCTCTGCGAGATGTGTTTCGGTCATTCTGGTTACCTTTGGCGATAGGTCGATCTGGTGTACGCGGCCGTCCATGAACGTGGTCACCGTGACGGTCCCCGGCGGATTGGTGAGGGTGAACAGCGGGACAGGTAGCTCGTCGTCCTCGGGCGCGCCGTAGTCGCCGAGGGCATCGAGGTCGGAGGTCTCTGGCGCGTCCTGCGCTGGGATGAAGTCGAGGGCGGCCAGGTCGTCGTGGTCGCCTTCGTCGGGTTTGTCTGGCGGAGCGTCATCCACCGTGGGGAGCCTTTCTCAGTCCGAATGTGAACTGTCCGTGTCGGATTGGTCAAACCACGAGCCCGACGGCAGGAACTCCATCAAGCCGTCGAGTGCGCGTTGCAGGTTCGCGGTGTTGCCGGGCAGGAAGCTGCCGTACAGCTCGCCGGACACCCGGCGAGGAATCGACACGATCCGCCCGTGGGAGGAGTCGAGCACACCGGCGCCGACGTCGGCGCGCGTGTGGGTGCCGCCGGGATGTCGTTCGGTTGCGGTGATCTCGACCCAGCTGGCGGGATCGCTGATCATGTCGGCGTAGATGCGCGCAGACGACAAGGCAATGCCGTACCTCTCGAGCTGATTCGCCGTCTTGCATTCCGCCAGCTTGCTGGCGATGCCGGTCAGCGGCTCCACGTCGGCGGGTTCGGCCGTGCCGAGCACCGTCGTCACCATCGCCGCCAACCCCACCTGCGGGGCAACCCGCTGCAGCACCAGCATTTCACCGTCGCGCGCCGCGATGACATGGCGCTCCCCCTTACGACAGACCACGAAGCGCACCATATTGCCACCGCGGTCCCGACGCCACCAGCGGCCCTCGAGCAACCGGTCGGGACGGCTGAGCGTGTCGACCATCACGGCGACCTCGGGGTGTGGCTCACCCCGTGCGGTCAGCACTCCTTGAGCGGTGAGATCGCGCGCGACCTGGTCCCAGACGATGTCCCGCAGTTCCTCCTGCGGAATGTTGGGCCGAATGCCAAGGGAAATCGGAAAGTCGACCAGCTGGAGCCGGTCGGCGATGACGAGCATTCCGTCGATCGTCACCTCGACGCCGACGACGTCGTCGTAATGGGTAGTGCCGCCATCGGCGGTGTGCGCACTGGTCATGATCATCGCCGCATCTCTTGGTCGAGGTGCCCACCCATGGCACCGTCGATTTCGTCATACCTGGACGCGGCGCCGGCGAGGTTTTCGCTCAGTCCCGTCGATACCGCGGCCATTCCGTCGCCTGCGGCGCGGCGGGCATGCTGAATCGCCTGCACTGCGCCCGCCGTGGACCAGGCGATCACGCCATGGCTCACCCGCACGGACGTGTCGACGCCGTCGACCACATGGGTGGCCGAGGTGATCTCGGCGGCCGCCTGTGCCTGCTTGGCGGCCAGCTCGCGTAGATGGGCCGTCGTGACCCGCAATGCCTCGCCGGACATCGTTCGTTTCTCCTCTTCCTATTCCGGCGGCGTCGTCGCGGCCGGCGGCGTGGGTCGGCGATCCGCGTTCAACCTGACCGCCACCGGCGGGTTAAGCCGATCCACATTGGCGTCCGCCTCGCTGCAGACGGCCGCGTCCTGAGGCGCCGCCGCGGGTGATCCAGCGGTACCGGTGAGCTTGAGCTTGGCGGTCTGGGCGACGCCCTCGTACCGGCCGATGGCCTGCTCGAGTTCTGCGGCGTTCTGATTGGCCTCGCGTGACAGTTGATAGAGCTCGAGGCTGCACATATCCAGGGCGGCGTTGACTGCGGCGACTTCGGTTGCCGCTTTCATCGCCTTGCCGACGCCCGGGACGAGCCCCATCGCGACGGTCACGTAACTCAGGTCGGACAAGAAGTTCGACTGGTCGTCGATCTTGTCGCGGTGGTACTTGACTTGGTACGCCTCACGAGCGATGACGGTCTGCACGCCCCTGTCGAGTAGGGCCACGGAGTCGGTGCGGCCGGCCTGCGCCAGGTTCTGGTCGACGTACGCGTTCGCGCCGGCGCCGGCCCAGCTGTCGTCGGGAAGCGCCGAGGTCAACGTGTCGCCCGCATGGTTGAACCGGGACCACCCCTGGCCGAAGCGTTCGCCGTCCTCGGGCTCACCGATGCCGGTGGTGAGTCGCATGCCCTCGATGACCGACTGCCCCGCGTCGAGGATGTCGGATCCGGCGGCATGTCGAAGAAGTTTGGTATCGGGAACCTGGGCGCCAAGGGTGGCTAGCCGTTCGCCGACGTTCGCGATGTTGTCGAGGCCTGCGAGGTCGCCGGCGCTTCGGACAAACTCGCCGACACCGTTCAACTCGCCACGGTCCCAGAAGGCTTTGCCAAGACCGCGGAGCTCCCCGAATACACCCATGCGTGAAATCCCCTTCGCCGGATGCGAGCGTACCAGCGAATCGACTACCTCCAGTGCACGAATTTGGCTGGCGGATGCCCGCTCGCCCGTGCAGGACCGCCATCCAGCCAGCAATGTCGGCGTCATCGTAGCGACAGATTCTAAACGCCTGCATAACAGTTATTCAGGCCCGTCGTCTTGGTTCCGCAGCGAACACCGATGGTCTGTTGGAGGCGGCATATGGAGCCATGCGGGGGCGACGGCACAATGCCAGCAACGCGCCGCGTTTGCCCGTGCGCAGTGTCGGTGTCAGTGATGCAGCACCGTCGTCCCCACCGACGTACCGAGCCGCGCCGGCCTCCGCAATCTAGTTTGCTGGTGGCAACGTATCACCCCTTGGCCGTCGGCTCCGATGGTCGCGACGCGCCGTAGTTGATACTTGAGAAGGGCCGATCGCACGAAAATCCGGAGGAGAAATGCAGTGACCGACCGCGATAACGCACTTGCGGAAAGAGCTCGGCTGGACTGGCCCGGAGGAAACGAACTACGAACCGGACTCCGCCGAACCGGAACCACCTCCTCCCCCAATGCCTCCGGTGCCTTCGAGGCCTCCCGTTGACTTCGTCGCACCGGACCCCGTTACGGTCCCGACGGATCCGTCGCCGAGAGAGGTCGACCACGTGCCTGCGCCCGGAGCCAACCGGATGCCGCCGGCCGCCCGACGCGAGTGGCCCGCGGCCAGACCCGACGCGCCCCCGCCCCCGTTCCGCGACCCGGAGCGTCCGGGCGGCAGACATTCCGGCAGCCGCCACCCCAGTACGGCCCACCACCCGGCACACCCCGCGACACCGGGCCCATGCCAACCGTCCGGACGGCGCTCCGTGGGGTCAGCAGCCGGGCTGGCAGCCGCGACCCCCGGCGCCAACAGCGTCCGTCACCCGCACCGGGCAGGCCAGGGACAGCGCCCGCCCACTGGAGCTCCTGTACCGCCCCGCCGGAGTCCTACGCCGACCGGATCCGGGCCGACGACCTGGTGCCGCGACGCAGTCCCGCCCGGCCCGCGGCTGGCGCTTCCTGGTTGTACAAGGCCACGTTCGGGATGGTCAACCTCGGCCCGTCGCCCGACGAGATCCGCCAGGCCGAACTCGAGAGCAAGATCAAGTCGGTGCTGCGCGGCCACTACAAGATCGGTGTGATGGGCAAGGGCGGTGTCGGCAAGACGACGGTATCGGCCAGCGTCGGTTCGGTGTTCGCCGAGTTGCGCCAGGACGACCGGGTGGTCGCCATCGACGCCGATACCGCGTTCGGCAAGCTCGGCAGCCGCGTCGACCCGAAGGCGCAGGGCTCCTACTGGGAGCTGGCATCCGATCAGCACCTGGAGACGTTCGCCGACGTACGCAGCCGGGTGGGCAACAACGCCGCAGGCCTGTTCGTCCTCGCGGGCGAGGCGACGCCGGCGCGCCGCCGGGTGCTCGATCCCGCGATCTACCGGGAAGCGACGTCGCGGCTGGATCGCCACTTCACGATCTCGATCGTCGACTGCAGTTCGACCATGGACTCCCCCGTCACCCAGGAGGTGCTGCGGGACCTCGACGCGCTGATCGTGGTGTCCTCGCCATGGGTGGACGGCGCGGCCGCGGCCGGCCAGACGATGGACTGGCTGGCCAACCGCGGACTGACGGGCCTGCTGCAGCGCACGGTCATCGTCCTCAACGACTCCGACGGGCACGCCGACAAGCGGACCCGCTCGATCCTGGCGCAGCAGTTCGCCGAGCCAGGGCCAGGTGGTCATCGAGGTGCCGTTCGACGGGCACCTGCGGCCCGGCGGCGTCATCGACCGGACCAGCGAGATGTCACCGGCTGACGCGGCGGCGTTTCATCGAGATCGCCGCCGCGCTTGCAGAGCACTTTCCCACCACGCGACGATCGCAGCCAGGGAGCGGCACTGACGCGCTGATCATCAGTCGATCTGTTTGATCAGCGCTTCGATCAGCGTCGACGGCCGCGGCGGGCACCGGCTGCCTCGGCTTCTGCCCGGACGATCGTCGTCCTCGGAAACCCCTGCGGCTTGGGCGGTTTCGCCGATGGTGAGGTTCGCGCGCGCGGCGCGCCGCGTACAGCCGCTGACCCAGCGTCGCGCCGCGGTGCCGTCGCGCCGAGCATCGTGAGCTCGTCGATCGCGGCTGCGGACGGTGCTCAACGCCTTGATCAGCGCCGGCGTCACCCTGCTGATGCGGGTGGCGCGGGCGGCGACCGCTTCGAGTTGGCGCAGGTCCGACAGGATCGCGGTCACGCGCGGCGTGAAGTCGGGATCGTCGACGCGGCGGCAGTGAGTCGATCGCCGCGCCGAGGGTGTGCACCGCGGCGATGACGGCCTGGGCGATCAGCGGCACTTCGTCGTCGCGCCCGGCGACGGCTTCGGTGGCGGTCTCGCGCGGCGTCGGGTTCGCCCTGCCGTAGCCGGGCGATCGTCCCCGGCGGCCATCGCAGGACCTCTTCGAGCTTTGCCCGGGTCCGTTCGCGCGGCCAGCTGCGGCCCTTCTCGAAGGCGATCAGCGCGCCGGCGTTGATGATTCCGTCGGCCGCGAGACTCCGTTGGCTGATGTCGAGTTCCCGCCGGCGTGCGGCGGCCGCGGCGCCGGCGCGGACCATCCCCGGATCCGACGACGCCCGTCGCCTCAGCGGTCGACTCCGCGTTGGTCATCTGCGGCGATTCCTCGGGTACGGCGTGGCGGCCAGGTGTAGCAATAGTAACCATCCGAGCCGTCACTGCTATGGCTTGGCGTGCGTGTCGGATACGAATCGCATCGTCTAACTGAGTCAATGCTACACCTTTGCATGGCCGCTTAACCGGATCTATCGCTACGGTTACTAGTGTCTGGTAGGTCGTCTGCCTGCGCGACTTGCTGCGATACGTACCGTTTGACTCGGTCGAGCTATCGGGCCGCAACCGCTGCGCAGATGCAGCGTAGCGGCATAACTGTTGCATCGCTACGGTTTGTGCGCTACGTTTTGCGGCATCGCGGCGGAACGGCCGCAGAGCGTGCAGAGGAGCAACACAGATGGACGCAGCGCAGTGGGACGAGACGCCGATCGGTGCATGCACCCGGGACCCTGAGCGGTGGACGACGTCGGCTGACGAGGAGGCGAAAGCCATCTGCCGGGCGTGCCCGCGGCGATGGCTCTGCGCCCGCGACGCGTGCGAGTTGCCGCGGGCGGAAGGGCTGTGGGCGGGCATCGTGATTCCGGAGGGCGGTCGGGGACGCACGTTTGCCCTGCGGCAGCTGCGCTCCCTTGCCGAACGCAACGGCTACCCGGTGCGGGATCGCCGGCTCTACGCCGAGTCCGCCTGACCTCGCTCGCCGCCGGCTCGGGCGGCGCGAGCGGGCTCGAGCGGCCGCCGAACGTTCCGTACCGCTCGATGTTTCGGCGATTTTTCGGCGGTACGGAACGTCGTCGCAATTACCAGCGGCGGCTCGCGGAATATCCCGTCCTGGCGCTCGTTGACGAGTGCGACGGTGCCGGGCATGCCCCGGGCCCCAACCAGAACAGTCGCTTCGAGCGACCACTCGCCGAGAGGCGCCATGGCGGCACCGTCCCTACTTATTGCCGATGGTCGAGGTTCTCGATCGTCGCGGCGATCTCGTCGAGTAGCGCGTCGACCTCGTCCTCGTTGTAGCCGCGCTTGCCCAACGCGTGGCTTCTGAAACCGGATCCCGCGCACATCGTCGGCCGACAGGTGGCCGCGTCCCTCGAGCCGCCTGGCCGCCAACGCCAGGAAGTCGTCGACCGATTTCTCCTCATAGCCGCGCCTGCCCCACGGCGGCTTATCGAATGTTGCGCTGCGGACATCCTCGGCCGTCAGACCACTCATGGCGTTTGATGCTAGCCGCGTGAAAAGTTATCCACAGGCCGGCGGAATCGGGCGTCGATCTGTCGGCCTTCGCGCTTAGCGTGCGGGTCATGACGAACTGGATAAACACCGTCAGCCGTGACCACGTCGAGCGCGGCGTGCGAGGCCGCTTCACCCAGGCCAACCACGGCAAGCCGAACATGCTGCGCAAGATGGCCCGCGGAGACTGGATCATCTTCTATTCACCGAAAACCGTCTACCCCGACGGGGAGCCGCTGCAGGCGTTCACCGCCATCGGCCAGGTCGCCGACGATGAGCCGTACCAGGCCGAGATGTCGCCCGACTTCCAGCCGTGGCGGCGCAACGTCGACTTCCTGGACTGCGCCGAGACCCCGATCCGGCCGCTGATCGAGCAGCTGGACTTCATCGAGGACAAGGCGCACTGGGGATACAAGTTCCGGTTCGGGGTGTTCAAGATCGACGACCACGACCTTGGAGGTGATCCGCTCGGCGATGACCGGCGCTGACGGCCCTGGGGCTACTGTGAGCCCATGAGCAACACCGACACCGCTCCGGCCGAAGTCGCCTGTGCGGCTTCGCCATTCGCCGGTGTGCTGCACCCGCGTGAGGTTCCGCTGGGCGGTCCGCGGGCGATCCGGGTGCGACGCACGCTGCCGCAGCGCGAGCGGTCGCTGATCGGGGCGTGGTGTTTCGCCGACCACTACGGCCCCCACGACGTCCGCGGCGGGCCCAGGGATGGACGTGCCGCCGCATCCGCACACCGGATTGCAGACTGTCAGTTGGCTGTTCAGCGGTGAGGTGGAGCATCGCGACAGCGCCGGGCGTGCACGCGATGGTGCGGCCCGGCGAGCTGAACCTGATGACCGCCGGCGCGGGCATCTGCCACTCCGAGGTGTCCACCGCGGCGACCACCGTGCTGCACGGCGTCCAGCTGTGGGTGGCGCTGCCCGACTCCGACCGTGACACCGGGCGCGACTTCGCGCACTACGTGCCGCGCCGCGCGCCGTCGACGGCGCCACCCTGCGGGTCTTCCTCGGCGAGCTCGCAGGCGACCGCTCACCCGTGCACACCTTCACGCCGCTGCTCGGCGCGCAGATCGACCTCGACCCGGGCGCCGACCTGACGCTCGATGTCGATCCCGCTTCGAGCACGGCGTGCTGCTCGACCAGGGCAGCGTCGAGGTCGCGGGCACCACGCTCGACGTCGCCGATCTTGCATTCCAAGCCGCCGGCAGCGACAGCTGGAGCTCGTCAACCGCGGCGAAGGCCCGGCCCGTGTGGTGCTGCTCGGCGGTCCGCCGTTTCCCGAGCAGCTGGTGATGTGGTGGAACTTCGTCGGCCGCAGCCATGAGGACATCGCGACGTACCGGCAGATGTGGGAGGACCACGACGACCGCTTCGGCGCGGTGCAGGGCTATCGCGGCGCGGTGTCGCGCCTGCCCGCCCCGCCGCTGCCAAATGCGACGTTGCGTCCGCGGCCCAATCCAGGGGTATAGAGGAGCTCATGACCACCGACAAGACCGGCGCACCGACCACCGTCACCGCAGGAATCCGACCGCTTCAGCATCGCCGTCGACGGCCAGACCGCCGGCTTCACCGAGTTCGCCGATCGCGACGGCCAACGCATCTTCACCCACACCGAGGTGGACGACGAGTTCGAAGGGCGCGGTCTGGCAACGATTCTCGTCGGCGAGGCGCTGCAGGCCACCCGCGACGCCGGGCTGCGGATCGTCGCGGTGTGCCCGATGGTGGCGGCCTACGTCAAGAAGCACGACGAGTTCGACGATGTCGTCGACCCTGTCGATCGTGACATCAAACGCTGGCTGGCGAATTCTTAGCCGGGCTAACCCGCTATCGTCGGTCGCGATGACCGACACAGGACCGCGCGACCGATCGCCCCGCCGCGCGGCGGCTGCCCTCGGCGTTCTTCGTCGCCGACGGCGACGCCTTCGTGCCCAGCCCATCGCGCGCGGCCCGTGGGGTCAGACGATCAGCGGCAACTACGTCGGCGGCATCCTCGGCCACGTCCTCGAACGCGACGCCGGCGATCCCGACTTTCAGCCCGCCCGGCTCACCGTCGACCTGTTCCGGCCCGCCGCGCTGGCGCCGGTGCGCGTCGACACCACGGTCACCCGTCAGGGCCGGCGGCTCAGGTTGGTCGACGCGGTGATGACGCAAGGCCGACACCGTCGTCGCCCGCGCGAGCGGACTGTTCCTGCGCCGCGGCGAGCAGCCGGCCGACGAGATCTGGACGACGCCGGTCGACCATGCCGCCCCTGCCCGCCGACGCCCGATCCGATTCCTCGGGCTTGGCCATGCTGGTGTGGACCTACGGCAACAACGACCACACCCCCGGACCCGGCTTCGGGCTCGGCGCCTGGGAACACGCCGGGCCCGAAGTACATCTGGGTGCGCGACATCCGGCCGTTGATCGACGGCGAACCGCTCACGCCGTTCACCCGCGCGGCGATGGCCGGTGACATGGCCAGCTCGCTAACCCATTACGGCACAGGCGGTTTGCAGTTCATCAACGCCGACTACACGCTGACGCTGAGCCGGCTGCCTGAAGGGCCGTACCTCGGGCCTGGCGGCGCTGACCCACTACAGCCATGCCGGGGTGGCGACCGGTGTCGCCACGATCGTCGACCAGCTCGGCCCGATCGGCAGCGCCGTCGCCACCGCGTTGTCGAATCCCGGCTTCGCCCCGCCGACCCCTATTGTGCGCGCCGAGACTGAGCCTGTGCAGGAGAATTCCGCGAAATCCCCTGCAAAATTCAGTTTCGCGGAGCGACGAGTTTAGCGCGGCTCAGCACCACGACGGGAATCTCGCGGTCGGTCCAGCTCTGGTAGTTGTCGAAGTCGGCGTAGACCTCCACGAGCTTCGGCCACAGCCGCGCCCGCTCCTCCGGGTCCGCGGTGACGGCGTGCACCGCCCGCCGCTCCGAGCCGATCTCGACATGCGTGTCCGGAGTTGGCCACCAGGTTGCGGTACCACTGCGGGTCCTCGGGCCGCCCGCCCTGCGACGCGACGATCACCACGTCGGCGCCGTCGAGCATGTAGAGCAGCGGGGTGACGAACACCTTGCCGGACTTGCGGCCCCGGTGCTCGAGCAGCAGCGTCGGCACCGGCTTGCGGAAGCCCGCGCCGATGCGCCACTTGCCGCCGACGCGCCCGCCGGTGCGGCGGTAGACCCACACGTGCGCCTTGCCGGCGTACTTGAAGATCTTGGGCAGCAGCGGCGAGTCCAGTTGCTTCGGGACGTTCCTGCGGCATCAGAGGTACTGCGCCGTGCTGCCGCCGATCGGCATCGCGGGCATGCCGAGCTTGCGGTGATCCCAGCTGCGCATCCGGCTGGGCACCACGCGCACGCAGATGCGGTTGTTCATCATCTGGTCGACGAACGGGCGCATCTCGTCGGTGTACGGGCCCGGTGTAGCGCTCCCAGACGCTAATGCCAACGCGCAGAATGGTTTCCGGGTCCTCGACGATCTCGGCGTTGCCGTCGATCGACACCCCGCGCAGCGTGTCGTAGCTCTGCCCGTCCTCGATCATCACCGTGATCGTCGGGTCGCGGCGCAGGTTGACGGCCTTCTGCGACTTGGCCTTGGTCTCGAACCAGATCTCGCCGTCGACGACCGCGTACCACATCGCGACGAGGTGCGGCCTGCCGTCGGGTAGCACGGTCGCCATCGTCGCGGTCCGGCTGCGCTCGATGAATTCGGCGATCTCGTCGTCGGTCATGACGATCTTCGCGCGTTCGTTTTTGCCCACGCCGAGATACTTTCAGGTCGCCACGGCGGCGACCGTCACCGGGATCCCGTTCAGCGCCCCGTTGCCCGACGGTTCGTCGATGAACGTCGGCGGCGACAGGATGTTGGTGTTCACGCCGGGCGAGTCATTGGCGACCGCCATGCGGGTGCCCGGCTTGCCGTGGCCCCAGCCGTGCGGCATCGACACCACCCCGGGCATGATCGCGTCGGTCACCTCGACGGGCACCTCGATCTGCCCGCCCGACGAGGTCACCGTGACGAGGTCGCCCGTCGCCACGCCGCGCTTTGTCGCGTCGTCCGCGTGCATCAGCAGCGTGCAGCGGTCCTTGCCCTTCATCAGCGGCCCGACGTTGTGCAGCCACGAGTTGTTCGACCGCAGATGCCGCCTGCTGACCAGCACCAGTTCGTCGGGTGCGCGGTCGAGGCGCTCGGCCAGCCGCGGCAGGTCGTCGAGCAGATACTGCGGGGCGAGCCGGATCTTGCGGTCCGCGGTGCCCAGCACCTCCGGGACCCGCGGCACCATCGGCCCGAAGTTGATGCCGTTCGGTTGCGCCTTGAGCTTGTCCAGCGTGACGCCGTCGGGGTTCTCGCCGTACCGGTCGCCGAACGGCCCGGTGCGCAGCGTGAGATCGAGGATGCGCTCGGGCCCGCCGTGCTCGTAGTGCTTGCGGATCTCGGCGCCGTCGAGGCCCTGGGTGAAGGCCATGTAGTCGAAGAACCCGTCGTCGATCGCGGCGACGTCGACGTCCTCGGCGGGGGTGCCGGTGCACAGCCCGGTCAGCCGGATGAGGATCTCCCACTCCTGCGGCCGGTCGGGGTCTTCGGGCGCGAACACCGGCGGCGAGTAATTCGCGATGCTGTTGATCGCGAAGTTGAGGATCAGGTCGTCGTGGTGCGGCTGTTCCAGCGGCGACGGCGCGGGCAGGATCACGTCGGCATGCCGGGTGGTCTCGTTGAGCCACAGGTCGACGGCGATCATCGCGTCCAGCGTCGGCAACACCTCGTCCAGCTTGTGGCCCGCCGGCGTCGACAGCACCGGGTTGCCCGCGACCGTGATGAGCGCCTTGATCTGGCCCTCCCCCGGCGTCGCGATCTCCTCGGCCAGGCACGACACGGGCACCTGGCCGAGCACTTCCTTGGCGCCGCGCACGCGGGTGCGGAACCGGCCGAACTCCGGCGCCCCGTCCTCCAGTCCGGGTATCG
>CAVXVJ010000004.1:0-127803 GCA_963765155.1 uncultured Actinomycetota bacterium | reverse complement strand
AGATCAGCATGTTGCGATTCACTTCGGACATGGTGGGGCGCGCTGCTCGCCGTAGCGGCCCACCAGATCCGCTCGTAGCCGGTCGATTTCGTTGCGGGCGTCCTCTCCGAACAGCGGTTCCCACTTCGCGACCGGGCGCCCCCATGGAGCGGAGTACTCGATCACCGCGTGCCCGTTGCCCAGCCCTACCGCGCGGCCCTTGACGCCGCCCTGCAAGTCGGTACCGATCGACACCAGGTACTTGAAGTAGGTGTCGTGGGTGGACTGGGCGTGGTAGCCGTCGATACTGTTCTCCACCAGCAGCTTCCAGTTCGCGGTGAAGCTGTACTCGTTGGTGCCCCTGGCAAGCTCGACATTGCCGCCGCACCCGTCGACCACGAGATCGATGTAGTCCTTGGCGCCGGCGAGATAGGTGGGCAGGTCGACGATTCGGGATCGAAGCTGGCGAAGACGAAGCCTCGGTAGGACTCGACGCGCTCCACCCGCCGGAGCCCTAACTCGTCGAAGTTCACCCCGCCGGCATAGGCGTCGCGGTCGGCACACCGTTGAGCTTTCCTTCGGAGTCGAAGGTCCACGCGTGATAGAAGCACTGAAACACCTTGGAATTACCCGAGTCTTGCCTGCACACCAGGGCGCCGCGATGCGTGCACGTGTTGTGGAAGACGTTGACGTTGCCGGTCTTCCACCCCGCGGACCATGAAGACCGGCCGCCCCCCGACCGGCCGGCGCACGAAGTCGCCGGGCTCGGGATCTCCGATTCGTGGCCGACATACAGCCATGACTTGGCGAAGATCCGCTCGATCTCGGCCCGATGGATGCGCGGCGAGGTCATCGCCGAGCGGTGCACCCGAAATCGTTGGGCGGGTCGTCGACGACGATCGGCTGGCTTCGCGGCGCCACTTCTATTCCCCGGGATTCGATTCTCGACATCGGTGCTCATGGTCGCCCCAGGTAGTCGGTGACCAACGCGGAGAACTCGTCGGCGCGCTCGATCTGGGTCCAGTGCCCGCAGTGGCTGAACACGTGCAGGTCGGCATTGGGCAGCAGGCCGAGCATCGTGACCGACACCGACAACGGCACCACCTTGTCCTCGCGGCCGTGTACAAGCAGCGCAGGAGTCGTGATCGCGCGTACCTCGTCCTCGGTGATGCCGAGTTCGGATCCCTTGTGGCGAGGATCGAAGAACATCGCGCGGTACGCCTCGTAAGCGCCGTCGGCGACGCTGGCCTCGTAGCGGATCGCCACCAGCTCGTCGGTGATGAGTGAGGGGTTCACCGCGAAGTAGTTGCGCAGCAGGGCGCGCATCGCGTCATGCGACGGCTCGTACGCCCGCAGCGCTCGAGTCCTTCGGTGAGGCTCATGCCCACCCCCGGCGAGCCCATCAGCACCATCCGGGAGATCCGTTCCGGTCGGTCGGTGGCCATCTGCAGCGCGATGCGCCCACCTAGGGAGTTGCCGACGATCGCCGTCTTCTCGATGCCGTGTGCGTCGAGGAACCCCATATGTGGTCGGTCCAGGCGCGCAGCGAATAGACGATGTCGGCGGGACGCTCGGTGGCGCCGAATCCGACAATGTCAGGGGCCAGCACGTGGAACCTCTCGGCCAGCGTAGGAATGTTGTACTGCCAGTTGGCCGTTCCCGACACGCCTGGACCGGAGCCGTGCAGCATGATGACCGGTGGACCGGAGCCGGCCTCGAGATAGCTGGTTTCGATACCTCCGGCATCGATGGTCCGTGGCTCCAAAACGACCGACGTCGTCATCGTTGACTCCCTTCCTTGAACACGGCAAAACACTTGTTGGAGTTGAAGACATCCGTGGTGACGAGCTCCGACCACTCAAGGTCGAGGCCGAGCTGGTCGACGGCGCCGGCAAGGCAGAACCAGTTGAGCATTTCGTGCTGTCCGGAATCGACGATCTCGGCGGTGGTGGTCGCTTCCCACTTGGCGTAGTCGCCTGCGGCGAACAGCCGTAGAGCCGCAGATCCGCCTCGGTATCTGGGGTGATGTGCCAGGTCTTGTCGGTCAGGAACGCGTGCGACCAACTCGACGAGGCGACCAGGCGACGCGAAGGTCGGTGTCGGCGAACGACTGTGCCGCGGCCCGACCCAGCGCAAAGCACCGCGCGGGGGAGGGGCCGACCGGATCCAGTCGTTCCTTGGCGATCTCGGCGAACCGCGCCAGCCCGCCGCGCCGCGCAATCGCGTGCTGGCCATAGCAGTTGACGGTGATCGGGATCATTCGATACGGGAACCGACGCCCGGCGTGCGGATAGTCCAGAAACAGCTGGGTATTGCCGATGGCGTGGGGGAACGGCGAATTGGTCCGCTTCTGATACGAATACGCCACGTCGAAGCCGCGTCCGAGCAGCTGGTCGGCAAGCCCGCGGGCGCCATCGGCGTCCCCGTGCAACGTCATGGTGGTGTCGTCGGGCAGCCCCCACGCGTTGGGGCTGCCCCGGTTGGTCATCACCTCGAACGGATCTACCTCGACGTCGCCGTAGGCCAGCACGCAGAACGGCGGGATGACCTCTTCGCGGAAGTTCTCGTACTGGTCGTCGCCCCACACCACCACGACGTCGGGGGCGAATTCGTCCAGCGCGTCACGACACCGGGCGAGGTTCTCCACCAATAGTTTTCGATGATGGGCCGCCGCGGCGACACCGTTGTCGGTCCCCCACTCGGCGCGCATCGCCGCGGACCAGTTGACCGGGTCCTTGGCCTCGGCTGGGATATCGGGATCAGCCAGCGTCCAGCGCAGCAGGGACGCCATGTGTTCGTCGGTGCCGGCCAGCAGCGGATAGTGGGTCAGGCCCAGACCCAGGAATTGCGCCATGGATCCTCCAGATTGGTGCGGCAGATCTTTGCGAAGGTCGGCGGGCAGGTCGGCCACGATGTCGTCGATGGGCTCCGGCATCGCCGGGAAGGGATAGTCGGATCCGAAAACGACGTGGTCGCGCGCCGAAGACCTCGATCGCTGCCTGAAGTGCAGCGGTCGTATGTCATTGAGTCGCACCATATTTGGGCAGGAAGGCGGCTCGGCAGTTCGGGGGAGTCGCGCCCGCCGGCCATGAGCGCGCCCTTGTCGAGCCTGCCGATTAGTGACGGCAGCGCACCTCCGCCATGCGCCAGGCAGAGGCGGACACCGGGTCGGCGCTGGAGCGCGCCGCTGGTGATCAGCAGTGCGGCGGCCGATGCCGGTCTCGACGGGCATCCCGGCGCCGAATCCGATGCCGGCCTCGGTCATTCGTGGTGAGCAGGTCCTGGTCACTGGGATGCACAAGCACCAGGCACCGAGTTCGTGGCGACGGCGAAGAACCTGTCGAAGCACCCGTCGCTGAGTTCGCGCCCGCCGACCTGCGTGCCGATTTCGACACCGAGGAATCCCGGATGACGTATGCAGCGGCGCATCTCGTCGACGGCCTTGTCCGGGTCCTGCAACGCGACGGCGCCCAGCGCGGCGAAACGGGTCGGGTGCTGGGACACGATCCGGGCGAAGAAGTCGTTCGAGTCGACGCCAGTTCGGCCGCACCCGCCGCTGCGGCCTGGTAGCAGAACGTCACTGGAATCGGCGAAAGCACCTGCACGGCAACGCCTTGGCGGTCCATGTCAGCGAGACGGGCATCGGGTGACCAACATCGGTGATCGATCCGACGGTAGGGAACCCCACCAAATCTCAGGAAGCCTCGGTGTCGCTGGTGCGCTCGATGCTTGGCCAGCGGTCGTGCGGATAGGCCTGCCGCAGATCCGGCAGATCGTCGTCGATGGCGTGGGTGTGGACATCGACGAGCCCTGGGTGGGTGGATCGGTGAGCGTCGATGGCCATGGCTCCGTGCAACGAGTCGATAGATACCGATTCGAAGGTAGGCGATTGTGTATGCATAATTCAAGATGTGTATGCATAATTTTTGCCCGCGTTGTGGCACGGAAGTGCGCCGCTGAATTCGGTTAGGGGCGCTGCGGGGTGTTCGGTGTGCGGTCCGGGTCGTCTGCGCGGATCAGATCTTGATCATGGCGGTTGATCGCGTCGACGAACGATCGACTGATCGTGCAGCGCGATGGCGGCCACGATGTCGTCGTGAACATCGAGGCTGCTGGTCAGCAGCGGTTCATGGTCTCGGACGAACACCACCCGGGTCAACACCGCTTTGATACTGGTCACGATGAGTTGGTGCATCCCCTCGAGGACAGGGATGTGGGCCGCGGCCGCGACGATGCCGTGGAACGCCAGCACCGCGTCGAAGTACTGCGTCGCATCGGTCCTGGCCCGCATCGCGACCATCGCCGACCGCATCGCGGCGATGTCGTCACTGGTCGCCCGTTCGAACGCCGCCTTGGTCAGGCCGAACTCGAGATACAACCGGGCTTCGAACATGTCCAGAGGGTGCGGGTTGGAGGGCTGAAACGATAGATCCAGCGCTCCAACCCGGACCTGCGGAGGCGCGCTCGCCACCGTGATCCCGCCGCCTGGCCCTGGCCGGACCGTCACCAAGTCGCGATCACGCAGGATGCGCAGCGTCTCGTTCATCACCGTCGGGCTGATGCCGAACCGGTCCATGATCTCCGAGCGGCGCCCCAGGTGAGCCCCGACGGGGAGGCGGGCGGTGAGGATCTCGTGCTCCAGATCGGCCGCGACGCGTTCAGCGCGGGAGGACCGCAGCGCGGGCTCGCGACGATGCACGCCAGCCTCCTTCGATCGCCTCCGGCGCCGCATTGGCGCCGCAGAGCAAGTTTCCCAGATCCGTGCTGCTGTAGTGATGACGACCTTGCGCGGTGTGTAACCGCTGTGGCGCGATTATGGGCCGATTTCTCGCCACGGCGTAGATGCGGCATGCTCCGTGTGTGCGGCTCAGGAATTGGACGCGAAGCGACGCCGAGAAAGTGACTCTGACGAGGGACGGATTATCCCTCTTGGTGGAGCAGTCACCGTGCTGATCGCCTCGTAGCGTTCCGGCCATGCCGCCGGCTGATCGGGATTATCTGCAGCTGCGGGCGACGGGGGGCGTCCGCTCATGGCTCACCGGCCACGCAGACGCGGGGGCACAGCTGATGGTGACGTTTCTGGGTGGCAAGCCGGTCCGCGCGGTCGGCGGCTTCTTCGCGATGACGTTGGACACTTTCGTGCAGATGGTCAAACCGCCGTTCGCGTGGAAGGAGTACATACTTCAAAGCTGGTTCGTCGCACGGGTTTCCGTCCTGCCGGCGCTGATGTTGACGATGCCGTACTCGGTGTTGCTGGTGTTCACCTTCAACATTCTGTTGACCGAATTCGGTGCGTCGGACTTCTCCGGAACCGGTGCCGCGATCGGCACCGTGAACCAGATCGGCCCGATCGTCACGGTGCTGGTGGTCTCCGGCGCGGGCGCCACCGCCATGTGCGCCGATCTGGGGCGCGGACCATTCGTGACGAAATCGACGCGCTGCGGGTGATGGGCATCAACCCCATCCAGGCATTGGTCGTTCCCCGGGTGCTGGCCGCGACCACGGTGGCTTTGGCGCTGTCCGCTTCGGTGATCCTCGTAGGCCTCACCGGCGCGTTCTTCTTCACCGTGTATGTCCAGCATGTCTCGCCGGGGGCTTTCGTGGCGGGCCTGACGCTGCTCACCGGCACCGCGGACGTCATCGTCTCGCTCGTCAAGGCGACGCTGTTCGGGATGGCGGCGGGCCTGATCGCCTGTTACAAGGGCATCTCCGTCGGAGGCGGCCCGGCCGGCGTCGGCAACGCGGTCAACGAGACGGTGGTCTTCACCTTCATGGTGTTGTTCGCGATCAACATCATCGTGACCGCCGTCGGTATCCAGTTCACGGTGCAATGAGATGACGCCATGACACAAGCCGTCCCGAGCAAGCCGTATATGAGACTGCGCCGCGCGTCGGACAGCGTCGTCAGCGGGTGGAAGCGGATCGGATCGCAGGCGCAGTTCTATGCCAAGACACTCATGTCGATTCCGGACGCCGTCATCAACTACCGGACGGAACTGTGGCGGCTGATCGCGCAGATGGGGTTGGGTGCCGGCGCACTCGCGGTGGTCGGTGGAACCGTAGCGATCGTCGGCTTCCTGACGATCACCACCGGCGCCTTGGTTGCGGTGCAGGGCTACAACCAGCTGGCGTCGGTCGGTTTCGAGGCCCTGACCGGTTTCGCATCAGCGTTTTTCAACGTCCGGCTTATCGTGCCGGGAACCACGTCCGTCGCTTTGTCGGCGACCATCGGTGCCGGCGCAACGGCGCAGATCGGCGCGATGCGGATCAACGAGGAGGTCGACGCGCTTGAGGTGATCGGCATCCGCAGCGTCACCTACCTCGCATCCACGCGGGTCCTCGCCGGGGTGATCGTGGTGATCCCGCTGTACTGCGTGGCAGTGATGATGGCGTTTTTTGCCGCCCGCTTGGGCACGACCGCCATCTACGGTCAGGGCTCAGGTGTGTACGACCATTACTTCAACACCTTCCTCAATCCCACCGATTTGATCTGGTCGTTCTTCCAGGTTGTCGCGATCACGGTGGTGATCATGTTGGTGCACACCTACTACGGCTACAACGCGTCCGGTGGGCCGGCCGGGGTCGGCGAGGCCGTCGGCCGGGCCGTGCGTACCTCGATGGTGATCGCAGCGATCGAGATCATCTTCATCTCGCTGGCCGTCTACGGCCAGTCCGGCAACTTCAACTTGGCGGGCTAGCGACATGGAGAAGAGGCCAGGAGAACAGCTCATCGGCCCCGGGTGGTGGGCGTTGATGCTGATTGTGTTCACGGTCGTGTTCCTGGTGGTGACCTCGGCGATCTTCGCCGGCACGTTCAAATCGTCTGTGCCGGTGACCCTTACGTCGGAACGGTCCGGGATCATTTTGGAGACCAACGCGAAGGTCAAGATGCGTGGCGTGCAGGTCGGCCGGGTCAGCCAGGTCGGCACTGCCAAGGATGGGGCGCGCTTGACGCTGGAGATCGATCCCGATCAGCTCCAGTACATCCCGGCCAACGTCGAGGCAGAGATCGACGTCACCACCGCTTTCGGAGCCAAGTTCGTCGACCTGGTGTATCCGGAGAAACCGAGTAAAGAACGGCTGGCCGCCGGCGCGGTGCTGCACTCGAAGAACGTCAGCACCGAGGTCAACACGGTCTTCGAAAACGTCGTCGACCTGCTCGACATGATCGACCCGGCGAAGCTGAACGCGGTGCTGACCGCGGTGGCCGACGCGGTGCGCGGGCAAGGCGAACGGATCGGCCAGGCCACCACCGACCTCAACGAGGTCCTGACGGCGCTCAACGACCGCAGCGACCTCATCCGCGAGGATTGGCGCTCGTTCAAGAGGTTCAACGACACCTACGCCGCGGCCGCCCAGGACATCCTGACCGTCCTCGACGCCGCCAGCACCACCAGCACCACCGTCGTGAATCATTCGACGTCCCTGGACAACTTGTTGCTCAACGTCATCGGCTTCGCGAATGCCGGGACCAACCTGCTCGCCACCACCAAGGACAATCTGGCCGCATCGGTGAACGTTCTCGAGCCCACCACCGGCCTGCTTCTCAAGTACAGCCCCACCTACACCTGCCTGTTGCAGGGCACGACGTTCAACCTGGAGCACGGGGGCTATTCGGTGTTTGGCGGCAAAGACGGCCGGACGCTTCACTTTGACGCCGCCCTGTTGCCCGGCAATGACCCGTACATGTATCCCGACAATCTGCCGATTGTCGCGGCCAAGGGTGGACCGGGCGGCAAGCCGGGCTGTGGGTCGCTGCCCGACGTCGCGAAGAACTTCCCGGTGCGCCAGCTCGTCACCAACACCGGGTGGGGCACCGGCGTGGATATTCGGCCCAACCCGGGCATCGGGCATCCCTGCTACGCGAACTGGTTACCGGTGACCCGTGCCGTGCCGGAGCCGCCGAGCATCCGCAAGTGCCTTCCCGGGCCGGCAATTGGGCCGGTCCCGTATCCCGGGCGCCGCCCTACGGCGCACCGCTGTATGGGCCCGGCGGGGTGCCGTTGTGGCCGGGGGTGGCGCCGGCGGGGCCCAACCCGGGGCCGGCAAATCCGGCGGAGAACGGGCAGACGCCGCCGTGACCGCCGACGACCGACCGACGCAGGAGAAGACGTGGAAAAGCTGAGGGGCGCCGCGTGGCGCCTGGGCATCTTCCTGGGCGTTTGCCTGGTTGGGGCATTCGGACTGTTGACCGTGTTTGCGGAGTTCCGGTTCGAGAAAGGCGAGAACTATTTCGCCCAGTTCGCCAACGTGTCCGGCCTGCGGGATGGCGACATCGTCCGGATCGCCGGGGTGGAGGTCGGAAAGGTTCAGAAGGTCTCGGTCAACCGGGACTCGACGGTGCGGGTCGAATTCTCGGCCGACAATTCGGTGGTCCTCACCGAGGGGTCCCGCGCGGTGATCCGCTACGACGACCTGATCGGTAACCGCTTCCTAGCCTTGATGGAAGGCGCCGGGGGGCTGTCGAGACTGAAGCCCGGTGACACGATTCCGATCGACCACACCGAACCCGCACTGGATCTGGACACTCTGATCGGCGGCTTTCGGCCGTTGTTTCGTGCACTGGACCCAGACCAGGTCAACGAGTTGACCGGACAGTTGATAGAGGCGTTTCAGGGCCAGGGCCCCACGATCGGGTCGTTCCTGAACCAGGCCGCCGCGGTGACCAACACGTTGGCCGACCGTGATCTTTTGATCGGCCAGGTCATCGACAATCTCAACGTGGTTCTGGGGTCGCTGGGCGGCCAGAGCGAGCGGTTCGACAAGGCGGTGACGTCACTGTCGGAGCTCGTCGGTGGCCTGGCGGAACGCCGGACCGACCTATCCACCGCGGTGGCCTACATCGACGCCGGGGCCGGCTCGTTTGCCGACCTTTTCGCCGATGCCCGGGAGCCTTTCCAAAAGGTGGTTCACGAACTCGACCGTGCAGCCGGCATCGCGGTGGCCGACCACGAATACCTCGACCGTTTTCTCGACCAGCTGCCGGACAAGTACCGGGCGCTGAACCGGCAGGCGATGTACGGCGACTTCTTCAGCTTCTACCTGTGCGATGCGGTGCTCAAGCTCAACGGGAAGGGGGGCCAGCCGGTGTACGTCAAGATTGCTGGCCAGAGCACAGGGCGGTGCGCGCCGAAATGAAATCGTTCTCTGAGCGCAGCCCCGCGATCATCGGCCTCATCGGCATCACCGCAGTGATCGGGATCGCGCTCGCCGCGCTGAACTACCAGAAGCTGCCCTTCCTCAGCCAGGGCAAGGAGTACTCGGCCTACTTCCTCGACGCGGGCGGGCTGTTCACCGGGGCCACCGTCGAGGTCTCCGGCTATCCCACCGGGAAGGTATCCGCGATCGAACTCGATGGGTCGCGCGTTCTCGTCACGTTCAAGATCGACACCGATGTTCACGTGGGGGACCGTTCAGAGGCCAGGATCAAAGCCAAGAGCCTTCTGGGCACCAAGGTGCTCGAGGTCCTGCCCCGCGGTGAGGACCCGCTTGACGGCACCATTCCGATCGACCGGACGACGTCGCCCTACCAGCTACCGGACGCCCTTGGCGACGTGACCACCGCGATCGCCGGGTTGAACACCGGCCAGCTCTCGGACTCGCTGGCCACCCTGGCGCAGACCTTCTCCGACACCCCAGAAGAGCTGCAGGTTGCGGTGCAAGGCGTGGCGCGGTTCGCGCAGACACTCAACGAACGCGATGCCAACCTCCGCAAGCTGCTCGAGAACGCAAACAAGGCAACGGGAGTGCTGGCCAAGCGCACCGACGAGGTGGTCAGCCTGGTGAGAGACACCAATGCGTTGCTGGCCGAGCTGCGGACGCAAAGCGCCGCGCTGGATCAGATCTGGAACAGCGTCTCCGCGGCTGCGCAGCAACTCAAGGGTTTCATCGAGGAGAACCGACAGGAACTGCGGCCGGCCCTGGACAAGCTCAACGGCGTGCTGACGATCATCGACAATCGCAAGGAGCGCCTGCAACTGGCCGTCAAAGGCCTCGGTACCTATGCGATGTCGCTCGGTGAATCGCTCGCTTCGGGTCCCTTCTTCAAGGCATACGTCGTGAACCTGCTGCCGGGTCAGTTCGTCCAACCGTTCATCGATGCCGCATTCTCCGACCTCGGACTGGATCCGGCCATGTTGCCACCGTCGCAGCTGACCGACCCGCAGACCGGCCAGCCCGGGACGCCGGCGTTGCCGGTCCCTATCCACGAACCGGTCAGGGCGGCGACCCGCATCTCACATTGCCCGACGCGATCACGGGCAACCCCGGAGATCAGGGGTGCGGTCCGCCCGGTCTGCCGCTGCCCGGCCCAACTGGCTGCTATCCGTACCGGGAACCGCTGCCGGCCCCGCCGCCCGGCGGCCCGCCGCCCGGGCCGCCCGCCGCCTCGCCGCCCGGGCTGCAGTCAACGCCGGAGCCGACGCCCGCGCCGGTCTACGTTCCCGCACCGGGTGAAGTGCCGCCCATTCAGCCGGGAGGTCAACCGTGATCGCGAGGCTGATGTCCCGCACCGTCCTGGCGGTGGCACTCGCCGTGGTGATGGTTGCCGGGGTGTTCGTCGCGGTGCGCGCCACCGGTCAGAGCGACCGAACGATGGTGGTGGGCTACTTCGACAACAGCACCGGGGTGTTCCCGGGCGACGACGTGCGCATCCTCGGCGTTCCGGTGGGCAAGGTCGACAAGATCGAACCGCAGCCCGAGCGGGTCAAGATTTGGTTCTGGATCAATCGCAAGTACAAGGTCCCCGCCGACGTCAACGCCGTGATTCTGTCGCCGCAGCTGGTGACGGGCCGGGCCATCCAGCTGACGCCGGCATATACCTCCGGTCCCACGCTGGCCAACGGCGCGGAGATCCCGCAGTCGCGCACCGCGGTGCCGGTCGAGTGGGACGACGTCCGCGACCAACTTCAGCGGCTGAACGAACTGCTGAAGCCCACCAAGCCCGGCGGCGTCAGCACGTTGGGCGAGTTCATCAACACGGCCGCCGACAACCTGCGCGGGCAGGGCCCGACCATTCGCGACACCGTCATCAAGCTGTCGCAGACGCTGTCCGCGCTCGGCGACCACAGCAAAGACATCTTCGGCACCTTCAAGAACCTGTCGACGCTGGTGTCGGCGCTGCATGACAGCACTGATCTGCTCGAGCAGCTCAACCGCAATCTGGCCGCGGTGACGTCGCTGTTGGCCGACGACCCGAACAAGGTCGGTCAGACGGTCGTGGACCTCAACGCGGTCGTCGGCGATCTGCAGAGCTTCGCCGCGGACAACCGCGAGGCGCTCGGCACCGCGTCCGACAAACTGGCGTCGATCACCACGGCGCTGGTCGAAAGCCTCGACGACGTCGAGCAATTGCTGCATACCGCCCCGACGCCGTTTCAGAACTTCAGCAACATCTTCGAACCGGCCAATGGTGCGCTTACCGGCGCGCTGGCTGTCAACAATTTCGCCAACCCGATCGCCTTCCTCTGCGGAGCGATGCAGGCCGCCTCCCGATTGGGTGCCGAGCAATCGGCGAAGCTTTGCGCGCAGTACCTGGCGCCGATTGTGAAGAACCGCCAATACAACTGGCCGCCATTAGGTTTCGACCTTTTCGTTGGAGCACAGGCCCGACCCAACGAGCTCACCTACAGCGAGGAATGGATGCGGCCGGACTACGTTCCTCCCGCCGCCCCACCCGCCGTGCCGCCGGCTCGCCTGCGCCGGGCCCGCCCCTGGCCGCCGAAGCGGCCCCGATCGCACCGCTGGCCGCCGAATCGCCGCCCCCGAATGAGCCGCCGCCTGCGACGGTCTCGACCGATCCCGCCGCCGGTTTGCCCGGCCTGATGGTCCCCCCCGGAGGTGGCTGATGGTTAGCGGCCGGCGTCGCACCGCGGCGAGCCTGATGCTGGCCTTTGCCGTGATGGGATATCTGGCTGCGCCGACTGGCGCGGGCTGAATTCGCTCCCGCTGCCGGGCACACAGGGCAGCGAAGCGGGCTCCTTTGTTGTCCAGGCGCAGATGCCCGATGTCAATAATCTCCAACAAAACTCGCGGGTGCGGGTCGCCGACGTGACGGTCGGCAATGTGACGAAGATCGAACGCCAGGGCTGGCATGCGTTGGTGACGATGCGCCTCAATGGCGACGTCGATCTACCCGCCAACGCCACCGCCAAGCTCGGCCAGACCAGCTTGCTGGGGTCACAGCACATCGAGCTGGCGCGGCCGGCAGACGCCCCACCGCAAGGCAAGCTGCGCGACGGCTCTGTCATTCCGTTGGCCCACAGCGATCTCTACCCGACGACCGAGCAGACGCTGGCGGCGCTGTCGGTAGTGCTCAACGGCGGCGGAGTAGGCCAACTGCAGGACATCACCGAGGCGTTCAGCACCGCGTTCCGCGGCCGCGAGAAAGATCTCCGAAGCCTGATCGAGCAACTGGACAGATTCACTGCGTACCTCAACGACCAGACCGGGGACATCATCTCGGCCGCCGAGAGCCTGAACAATCTGGTCGGACAGCTCGCCGAACAGCAACCCGTCGTGGATCGGGCGCTCGAGACCATCCCCGATGCGCTGGCGGAGCTCAACAAGCAGCGGGACAACCTTGTCGACGCCGCCGACAAGCTCGGCAAATTCGGCGCCCTGGTCGCCGACACCGTCAACGAAGTCAAAGGAAGACCTGGTCAAGATATTGCGGGACTCCGGACCGGTGTTGGAGTCTCTCGCCAACGCCGGTCCGAGCCTGACCCGGGCGCTCAGTGGGATTGCGACCTTCCCATTTCCGAACGAAACCATTGAGAATTGGCAACGGGGTGATTACGCGAACTTGACGGCGATCGTCGACCTCACGCTCAGCCGCATCGACCAGTCCTTCTTCACCGGCACCCGATGGGAGTGCGATCTGACTTGGTTGGAGCTGCAGTGGGGCCGCACCATCGGCCAATTCCCGAGCCCATGCACCGCGGGCCACCCGCAGCACACCCAGGGCAACCCGTTGACCATTCCGTACCGCTGGGACCAGGGGCCGTAAATGCATCTACACAGACGGGTCAAAATCCAGCTGGCCATCTTTGCCGTGATCGCGGTGATCGCGCTGGGATTCATGTCCCTGCAGTTCATGAATTTGCCCACCCAGATGTTCGGCGTCGGTCGCTACCTGGTCACAGTTGAACTACCGCAAGCCGCTGGGCTGTACGGCAGCGGCAACGTCACGTATCGCGGCGTCGAGGTGGGCCGGGTGGAATCGGTACGCCTGACCGACTCCGGCGTCTCGGCCGCGCTGTCGCTGAAGTCCGGCATCGACATCCCGTCGGATCTGGAAGCCGAAGTGCACAGCCAATCGGCGATCGGCGAACAGTACGTCCTGTTGCTGCCCCGCAACGCGACCTCGCCGCCGCTCAAGGACGGCGACGTGATTCCGCTGGCCGACACCAGCGTGCCACCCGACATCAACACCATCCTTTCTGAGGTGGTCAGTGGTCTGAAGGCAGTGCCCAAGGACAACCTCAAGACTGCAATCGACGAGTCGTACATCGCCGTGGGCGGGCTGGGTCCAGAACTGACCCGCATCGTCCATGGCTCAATCGATCTGTCGATCGAGGCGCGCAAGAATCTCGATCCGCTGATCGCGCTGATCGAGCAATCGAAGCCGGTGCTCGATTCGCAATCCAACACATCCGATGCGATTGCTGCGTGGGCGTCGAACCTGGCCACCGTGACCAAAGAACTGCAGACCCACGACCAGGACGTTGCCGGCCTGCTGGACAACGGCGGTCCGGCGTTCGGGGAGGCACGCGCGCTGATTGAGCGCCTGCAACCCACCCTGCCGATCGTGCTGGCCAATCTGGTCAGCGTCGGCGGAGTCGCCCTGACCTACCAAGCCAACATCGAACAGCTCCTGGTGCTACTTCCCCAGGTCACCGCCGAGGCCGGTGCTGCCTTCTTGGCGAACAGGGACGCCAAGCAGGACTACCAGGGCGCATACCTCAGCTTTAACCTCAACCTCAATCTGCCGCCTCCGTGCACCACCGGATTCCTGCCGGCCCAGCAGCGGCGGGTGCCCACTTTCGAGGACCACCCGGAACGCGCGCCCGGCGACCTGTATTGCCGAACGCCGCAGGATTCGGCGTTCAACGTGCGCGGCGCCAAGAACACCCCCTGCGTAACGAGGCCAGGCAAGCGCGCACCCACCGTGAAGTTGTGCGAAAGCGACGAACAGTATGTGCCGCTCAACGACGGCGAAAACTGGAAGGGCGACCCCAACGCCACCCTGTCCGGTCAGGACATCCCCCAGCTGCCGCCCGGGTCACCGCCAGCAGCGGCGCCGCCCGCTCCGCGCACCGATAGCCGTCGCCCCCTACGACCCGGCAACCGGGACCTACGTCGGGCCGGACGGAAAGGTCTACACGCAATCCGATTTGGCCCAAACGGCGCCGGAGGACAAGACATGGCAGAACATGCTGATCCCGCCGGGGAGCTGACACTGCTCCTCGATGACTTCGCCACCGGGCATAGCCATTCATGAGGTGGTCAAGCAAACCAAGGCGACGGTCGTTGGCTGATCTCGCAATTCGACCCGGTCTGATCCCATGGCCACGCCGCAGTCGTCGCGGTGTACGGGCAACCGAGTTGACCCAAAATACGAAGGGGCGCCCCCGGAGAGGCGCCCCTTCTGGTCATTTTCGCTAGGACATGGACAGGGCAGGCGCGATCCTGCGCCTATTGGCAACCGCGCTAAAGCCGCCGACCGCCCGGTGGACCACGGTGATGATCGCCGGGATGAGCACGCGGGGACATGACCATCAGGAGGATGGCGAAGGCGCTGAGGTATTGCGACATGGTTTCACTCACATTTCTGTCGTGACTCGGATGAGTTGGGATCTGCACCGCTTTGTGATCCGTTGTGTCTCAAGTGTCTCGAGGTCCGCCCGGCTGCGCGTCTCCCGATCGGACGGTTCTGCTCTCCCGAAGGGGGCAGATCGAGTCGCGGCGGCGGTGTCGAAACGACATTGCCGGTCCCCGTTGGCCGGAGTACGGTGAAATAGCTGCAACGAAGGCACGGCGATGGGAACGCTGGCATACCGGTGGCGCTGAATAGTTTGCTCTGGCGGTCGGATCCGATCCGCTCCGCCAGCGGTCCTCGTGTGTGGGTGGACTAGCGATGAGCAATCCCGACAGCACTCAACACAGCCTCGCTACAGGCATCGTCGCCGAGCTCGAGGCGGACGGCTACCACGATGCGGAGCCGGTTGGGCGCGGTGGGTTCGGCGTCGTCTATCGCTGCAGGGAGCCGTCACTCGACCGAGTCGTCGCGATCAAGGTGCTCAGTTCCGATCAAGACGACGTCGATCTCGAACACTTTGAACGCGAGCAGCGGGCGATGGGACGGGTGTCGGGCCACCCGAACATCGTGCCCGTGCTGCATTCCGGCCAAACCTTCACCGGACGTCCATACATCGTGATGCCCTACCTCAGTCGGAATACGCTGGACGCCTGGATCAAGGGTCATGGACCGCTCGCCGTCAACGAGGCCTTGACGGTAGGGGTGCGACTGGCGGGCGCTCTGGAAACCGCTCACCGCGCGGGTGTTCTTCATCGTGATGTCAAGCCCCCCAACGTCCTCCTTACGGCTTACGGGGAACCGCAACTCTGCGACTTCGGCATTGCGCGCATCGCGGGTGGCCGCGAGACCGCCGCGAACATCTTGGTCGGATCCCCGTCCTACACCGCCCCGGAGCTGTTCGAGGGTCGGGCCCCCTCGGTGACCGCGGACGTTTACAGTCTGGCGGCGACCGTGTTCACACTGCTTGATGGCGGCCCGCCATTCCAGTATCAGTCAGGCGAGAACCCCATCGCATTTGTTCGTCGCGTGCTGGCGGGGCCGATTCCCGATCTGCGCGAGAAAGGTGTACCCGACCCGGTCTGCTCGGCAGTAGAGCTCGGGTTGAATCTAGATCCCGCAGTTCGCCCCGGCTCTGCCGCAGCGTTCGGGGAGATCCTGCGTGCGGCGGGCGCCCAGGTCGGGCTCAGCGTCGCCGAGGTTCCGCTCGAGCTGCCGGCACCGCCGACCGACGCGGATGAATCGCATGCCGATACCGGCACCCCGGTGTCGGCAGCGGCTGGGCATTCACGTCCGCTCGGATTGCGGTCGGACACGTCGGGCTCGACCCAGCGAGCGAACTACCCGCCGAGCCCACCGACACGATTTCGACCGCCGACATTCAATCGTCCGACGGTGCCCAGGCAACGAATCCTCGACCGCCTCGGCTCGGGACGAAGGCCAAAGCTGGTCCTCATCCACGCACCCGCCGGCTACGGCAAGACTGTCCTGGCCGCGCAGTGGGGTGAACGCCTCGTCCGAGCCGGTCTGAAGGGTGCATGGCTGGGCATCGACAGCGACGACAACAACGTGGTCTGGTTTCTCGCGCACCTGATCGAGGCGATTCGGCGCGCCCAGCCGGATCTCGCCGACGCCCTACAACAAGAACTCGAAGGGCGTTTGGAGAATACGCAACAATATGTCTTCAACACCTTGATCGATCGGCTGCACTCCGAAAACGAAACCCTCGTGCTGGTACTCGACGACTGGCATCGCGTGGACAATGCGGAAACTCGTGGGTGCGCTGGCCTATCTGCTCGAAAATTGTTGCCATCACCTACATTTGATTGTCGTCAGCCGGACTCGCACCGGACTCCCGCTCAGCACGCTGAGTGTTCAAGGTGAGCTGGTAGAAATCGATGCGTCGCATCTGCGGTTCGATGTGGCCGAGTCCAAGGTGCTGCTGGTCGACCAGTGCGGCCTCGACCTCACGACAGCCAACGTGGCCGAACTCGAGGAATCCACAGACGGATGGCCCGCCGCCTTGCAGCTGGCATCACTATCGCTTCGTGACCACGCCGATCCGGCCGCACTCATCGAGCATCTGTCCGGGCGGGACAAAGCAATTGGCGAGTACTTGGCGTCGAACGTCCTCGACAGCCTCGAACCGGACCTACTCGATTTCCTGTTGTCCACCTGCATCACCAAGCAGATCTGTAGCGGATTGGCCACCGCGCTCACCGATAACCGGCGCAGTCGACACGTCCTCGAAGAGATCGAAAAACGTGATCTGTTCCTGCGCAGGACCGACCCGGAGGGGTCGTGGTTCCAATACTCCAACCTTTTCGCCGAGTACCTTCTGCATCGCCTCGAGCGCGACGACGAAGATCGCATACCAGAACTGCACCGCAGAGCCGCGCAGTGGTTCTTGAAGCACCAGATGCTCAGTCAGGCCGTCGATCACTTGATGCTCGCGGGCGACGAACGGCAGGCGGTCGATGCCGTCGAGCAGGCGTCCGGGGATCTGAACGAACAGTCCGAGATGAGCATGTTGATCGGGCTCGCGGCCAAGCTTCCGGCGCAACATGCCGATGTGCGCCCGAGGCTACAGGTCAACCTTGCCTGGGCGAACATCCTACTTCGCCGGCCGGCGGCACTCTTGGATGCCCTTCGGCTGGCCGAGGAAGGCATCGACTCGGTTCCGGATGACGAAGCCGGCGACCTCCGCGCCGAATTGGACCTTCTTGTCGCAGTCATCGCCGCCTTCGCGGACCACACCGACGCCTCCACCGATGCCGCAGTACAGGCATGTGTCGACAGGGCCGACACGCTTCGTCCCTTCATTCTGTGCCGCGCAGCCGATCTCGCCTCATTTCGTGCGCTTCGAAAGTTCGACTTCGATGAGGCGCTGCGCTGGCAGAGGTGGGGACGAAAATACCATCAAGACATATCCGGGGCGCTGACAGTGAGCTACGGATACTGTCTTGCGGCGATCGCCGCGAACGAGCAGCTCGACGTTGCCGGGGCGGAAGCGCACCTGCGACACGCGATTCGGATCGCGCTGCTGCCGTCCGGACGCCCAACCTACGTCGCAAAGCTCGCTGGATCATTGTTGGGAGAGCTGCTCTACGAGCACGGCCAGCTCGACGAGGCGGAGGCATTGCTCGACGACGCCTATGAACTCGGCGCCGAGGGCGGAATCGTCGACATGCTGCTCGCGTCATATGGGACCGGGGCGCGGCTGAAATTTGCCCGCGGGGACGCTGCGGCCGCCCATCGCCGACTTGCCGAAGGTCAGGAGATCGCGAGGGAACTCCAACTTCCGCGACTGGAGGCCGGGCTGCTCAATGAAAGTGTCCGGATTGCCGCGCTGTCGGGCGAGCCGGTCGACGAGTCGCTCGCACAGCGAGTCATGAGTCACGGTGCACAAATACTCGACGGAATCGGCGACGACGTCGCCGAATTCAAGGAGGACGCACAAGTCCGACTCCTCCTACTCAACGGAGAGCCGTTGGCGCTGCAGCGAAGCGTGCGAGCGGGCGCGCGCTCGACTGGACCATGTCGACCAGAGCAAACGCCCCCGTGCATACCTTCACGCCGACTATCCAGTTGGCGCTCTGCCTGGCCGTGGCCGGCAACACCGACGAAGCGCAGCGCGTTCTAGCGCCAGCACTGAGAACCTGTGCCGCGCTTGGACTTAGCCAATTGCTCATCGACGAAGGACCGCAGATGCTGCGCCTCGCGAAGGACGCCGTGGACGCGAAGGACTTCAGTTCCGCGGATCCGACGACGTCGGCGAACGTTCGGGATTTCGTCTCGAATCTGGCTGAGACATCAAGCGTCTGACACGTCACACGTCAGGTCTGTGGTGCTCAATTCGTCGGTCCGAGCGCGCTTGTCGAGGTACCGCTCACGGGTGACGAGATACACAGGGAACGCCATCGATACGCCGATGTAGGACAATGCCACGAAGATCCAGCCCCATCTGTACCCCAGTCCAATCCGCTTGCTGTCGAACACGACCCACACCATGAACACGAGCCAGGCGATCGCCATGTCGATGACTGAGGAACGCGGCGGTGCCGCCAGCCGCGATCGCGTCGCCGAAGAACTCGACCGGGTTGAGGATGTTCCCACCGGCCGCCATCCACGAAAATGCGTGTGGCCATGTCAACACCAGCGCCACGGCGCCGGCAAGGATGTAGAAGGCGTGGCGAATATTGGTGGACGTCGATCCGGACATTGAGTTGATTCCTTAGAGCGTGGCCGGGGCGAAGTTGCTTGCACGATCCTCGGCACGTCGGCGGCTGATCGCTCGCGGCAGGAACGCCGCGGCCAGCCCGCACAAGCGCTACCGCGAAGCCGATGCTCACCACCGTTGCCGCCGCGACCACTGGCGTCGAGGTGTGCTCGAGATGAATAGCGATGATGGTGGGCCAGCCAGCGCCGAAGTTGGCCCCGAAGAACGTGAATGGAAACAGAACAAACAGACCCAGCAGCTGCCACTGACCGGTGCAGCGAGCACGCAGCTGCGATGCCGCCACCGCGAAGCAGATCACCTGAGCGGCTTCGAGCACACCAATCACCAACGGGTACTGGAAGATCCGGAACACATGTGGCCCCCAGTAACTGTAGAGGCCGCCGTTGATGCCGATGATCTCGAACGCGGCCGACTCAAGCAGCGTGATGCCGGCCCAGACGAACAGCTTGTTGCGGGTCATCGTTCCGCGGGCGATCTGATGAGCGATATAGATCGCGGGGGCGGCGTACAGCACCACATAACCGCTGTGCGTCCAGATCGGTTGTGGGATGTCGAACGCGGTGAAATGCGTCCACATGCCCTCTGTGGAGTAGAAGTACAGCATCATTCCCACGTCGTAGAGCGGCTCGGCGAATGCGCCGACCGCGGCGGCCAACACGATGAGGGCGTAGAACGGCGTCCGCTCGCGCATTCCCATCCAGATCGCGATTGCCAGAAGCGCCGCGGTCAGTCCCCAGCTGACGTACGTCAGGATCGCCTGCATGGTGAGGTTCAGCTCGTGATCGACCGGTGGCACGCAGATCACGGTATTGGTTCGATCGCTCAGGCACGCGTCCCCAGCCAGAGGTATTCCACGTCCTCTTACGAGAGTGACGGGGCCTGATAGGTCGAGTCAGCTGCGCAGCCGGTGGTATCTCGCGACGGCATCAGTGCGGTTGGCCGCGCCCAGTTTTCGCAAGATGTGCTTCACATGTGACTTGACGGTTCCTTCCGACACGAACAGGCTGAGCGCGATCTGCGCGTTCGTCTTACCGGCCGCCAACGCACGCAATACGTCCATTTCCCGCGCCGTCAGGTCGGCTAGCCGTCCGCCGTCGTGAGAAGTCGTTGTGGGCCGAGGCGCGTCCTGCTCCTTCAGTAACCCTTCGACCGGGGCGGAGGCGCGGCCCGCGCGTTCCATGACTTCAAGGGTGAAGTCGTCGGCCAGTGCGTTCGCTGCACGCAAGTGTTCGTCGGCGGCGCGGCGCATTGCCTGGAGCCGGTCCATCATCATGTTTCGTTCGAACGCGACACCCAGGCCCTCGGCGAACATGCCGAGCACATCACGGTCGACTTCACACACGCCGGGTCGTTCGGTGCTGCGGTCGGCGTGCAGTAGCCCGATCGGCCTGCCCCAGGCGAGCACGGGCGCCGCAACGTAGGCAGCAGTATTGGTCACCGCGACCAACTCGGGGTGAACGCGCGGATTGGACTGCGGGTCATGCACGAGGATCGGAACTCCGCGCCGCACCATCTCGCTCTCCAGCAGCGGGCCACTCAGGCGTCGTGGATTGGCCGTACCGACCTGCACCATCGTCTGGGCGAACTCCTCGTCCTCGCCTGCCCATGCCGAGCATGCGACCCAGGCGCCATCGCGGATCTGCGAGAACAGGATCCGGCTGAATCCCATCCTGCGGGCCGCGACGGGGGCGCGGTGGGCGAGGGACGCGACGGACGCGATGCCTCGCAAGCCGCCGAGCGCTTCCTGCGCACCCAGCACCATTTCGTTTTGACGGGCCAGGATGGCGTCTTTCAGCGACACCTGCGCCAGTTCCGACCGCAGCAGCAATGCGGCGACGTCGCCGTGACATCTGTGCGCCTGGGCGCGAGCAGGGAATCTTCGAGGTGCTCGGTGAAGGGCGCGACGGGCCGCGGACAACGCCGCATCGGCGGCTTCGAGATCGTCGTCGTCGAACCGGGGGCAGATCTCATGGCCGTCGAGGACCTGTTGGGCGAGCTCCACGATTTCGCGGGCAACGCTTACCGGCGGTTGCGCCAACATCAGTACTCCTCAGGTGTGACGCGCACCACTAGCATGCACCGCCCATGGTCTAAATGTCAAATGTTTGATATGGTCAGACCGAAGTGATCGGCCTTCAACGACGAGAGGTGCGACATCGGAATGTTCACCACCGATCAGCAGCAATTTGCGACTGCGATCGAGCAGTTCTGTGAGAAGCACTGCGCCACGGCGCAACAGCGTGACGCGCTCACCGATGGCGGGCGGCTGTCGAACAGCCCCGAGATACTGAGAAGGTTCGCCGAGCTGGGCTGGCTCGGGGTATCGCTACCGGTCGAATACGGCGGCGGCGGCGCGGGGATGGTCGAGGAGTGCATCTTCCTGGAGGAGACCGCCCGCGGCCAGGCCCCGATCCACGCGTATGGCACCGGACTGACCGCCGCCCAGACGTACCTGCGCCACGGCGACGAGCAGCAGAAGAAGGAAGTGCTCGGCAACCTGTGCAGCGGGCACTTCGAGGCGATCGCCCTTTCCGAGCCCGGCGCCGGATCCGACCTGAGCGGCGTGTCAACCAAGGCGGTGCGCGACGGCGATCGGTTCGTGGTCAACGGTCAAAAGACCTGGATCACCGCCGCGCATCTCGCCGACCACCTGCTTGTGCTGACCCGCACCGATCCGAACGCCGGCAAGCACAATGGGCTGACGCTGCTCTATCTGCCGACCGACTCGCCCGGGCTCGACATTCGGCCCATCCAGACCATGGACGGCCATACCGTCAACGACGTGTTCTTCACCGACGTGTCGGTGCCGGTCGCGAATGTGGTGGGCGGAATCGGCGATGCCTGGCATCGACTGATGCGCGGGCTCAACGTCGAACGGCTGATCATCGCGGCGATGTCGCTCGGTGCCGCACGCCGATCGCTCGAGGACACCATCGCCTATGTGCGCACCCGCGAACAGTTCGGCAAGCCGATCGGCACCTTCCAGGCGGTCCGGCACACCATCGCCGACCTGGCGACCGAGATCGAATACTGCCGCGCCTTCGTCTATCACGTCGCGGCGCAGATCGACGCCGGGCTGGAGGATCAGTTGGCCCGGGAAGGTTCGATGGCCAAGCTGAAGTGCACCGAAGTGGCCAAGATGGTGGCGCTGGAGGGTCTTCAGCTGATGGGCGGCAATGGCTACACCGTGGAATTCGGGATGGAGAAGCAGGTGCGTAAGGCGCTGGCGCCTCCGATCTACGGTGGCGCCAACGGGATTCAGCGGGAAATCATCGGCAAGAGCCTCGGCCTGTAACTGTGACGAACGGAGCGGCCATGAGCGCAACGAAGCGCGACATCTTCGCACCCGACCTGCTGTCGGATAAGCGGATCCTGATCACCGGCGGCGGAACGGGTCTCGGCACGCGGGGTGGCCGCGCGCCTGGTCAAGCACGGCGCCGAAGTGCACCTCTGGGGGCGGCGCGAAGCCGTGCTGGCCGAGGCCGCCGAAGAAGCCGCCGCGGGCCGGCCTGGAGCGGCGCATTACCAGACCGTCGACGTGCGGGATTCCGCCTCGGTCGAGGCGGCGGTTGACGAGATCTGGGAGCGACACGGACCGCTGACCGGGCTACTCAACAATGCCGCGGCGAACTTCATCGCCCCGACCGCCACCCTCAGCCAGCGTGCCTTCGAAGCGGTGACCTCGACGGTGATGACCGGATCGTTCAACACCACGGTTGCCGTGGGCAAGCGCTGGATCGCGGCCGGGCTGCCGGGCGCCGTGCTGTCCAACCTCACCACGTGGGTGTGGAGCGGGTCGGCATTCGTGGTCCCGTCGGCCATGGCCAAGGCGGCGGTGCACGCGATGACGATGTCGCTGGCGGTGGAGTGGGGGCGGTACGGCATCAGGGTGAATGCGCTTGCACCCGGGCCCGATTCCGACCGAATACGCGTGGGAGATGCTCAACCCGACCGACAAGAGTTCGGTCGGCGCCACCCAGGAGGATCAGATCCCGCTCGGTCGCTCCGGAACCATCGACGAGCTTGCCAACCTGACCATCTTCGCGTTCTCGGACGCCTGCGACTACTTGACCGGCGAGACCATCGCGATGGACGGCGGCCAGCGGCTGGCGGGGCCGAACACCTTCGCCGGTCTCACCGCGATGACCGACGAAGACTGGGCCGAAGCCCGCGAGCGCAGCAAGGCCGCCTCGGCCGCCGCCAAGGCCGCGCGCTCGGTGTAGTTTTCCGCCGAAACTGTATTCCGGCAGGCAAATACTCGAGATATTCGCTGCTGGAATACAGTTTCGGCGCGGATCAGGCGAGCGCCGGCAGCCGTTCGCCCGCGTCCAGGAACGACGTCGACCATCGCCGGGTCGGCGTAATACGGGTCGCCGACACCATCCTCGAACCGCCTGCGGCTGTATTCGTAGAGCGCGGCGAGTTTGTACATCGCCAGCGCGGCATACCAATTGACGTTCGACACGTCGGCGCCGGTGCGGTCGGCGTAGCGGTCGAGCAGCTCCGTTCGTCCCGGATAGCCGGGCTCCAGCACCGCGGTGCCCATCGCCGAGGTCGGCACCAGCGGCTCGCCCGGCACCGGGTACGACGTCAGGCAGGTACCCGAGATCGGCGAGCGGATCGCCGATGGTGGCGAGCTCCCAGTCCAGCACCGCGGCGACGCGACCGCTTCCGGATGTCGACGATCATGTTGCCGATGCGAAAGTCGTTGTGGACGATCGATGTTCCGGATTCGGCGGCAGGTGTGCGTGCAGCCACTCGTCCAGCGGAGCGAACGACTTCGGCACCGCTCCGTCAACCGCGACGAGCGACCGCATCCGCCGCAATTGCCGGGCGTTGAACCCCTCGGGCTTGCCGAAATCGCCGAGCCCCACCTCACGCCACGGCACGGCGTGCAACGCGGCGAGCGTGTCGACCAGGGATTCGGCGATGCGTCGCCGCAGCCCCTCGTCATCGCCGCGGCGCCGGCGTCTTCTCGGTGATCACCGCACCGTCCACGAAGTCCATGACCAACACCGGAACGTCGAGCAGCTCGCCGGCGGGCGCGGTGGCCAATACGCGCGGAGACGGGACGTCCGTCGGCGCCAGCGCCGTCAACAGCCGCGCCTCCCGCAGCACGTCATGGGCGCCGGGAGGCAACGGCGGCGGCGGTGGCCTGCGCACCACGACGCGCGAGTGGCCGTCCGACACCAGGAACGTGAGATTGGAGTGGCCGTCACCGATCGCGTTGGCGGTCACCGACGGGCCGCACAGGCCGTGCGCGGCCAGGAAGCCGCCCAGCCGTTCAAGCTCGGCCTCAGACCAGGTCCACATCAGGTGCCCCGGCGCGACAGGTAATCCAGGTAGCCACCCTGCCAATGGGTTTCGAACTGACCCGCGCCCTCCTCGCCGTCGATGACGGCTCGGCACGCGCCTTCGCGGATCACGGTCTGCAGCCTGTCATGCGTGGGTAGTTCGATCACGCCGAACACATCGAGCTCCAGCTCGGTTTGGCTGCCGGTGATGTCGGTCAGGGTGGCGCGCAGCCGGCGCTGACGCATACTGTACGCCGTATTCGGCATGCTGGTCGATGTGGCGCATCGGGTTGGTGACCCCGTCGCGGACGACGTAGCCGGCGAAACCCCACTCGCCCTTGGCGATCCAGATCCAGCCGTTGATGGCCCTGACCCGATTCGGTATAGGCGACGAACCACTTCCAATGCTGCGGCACGCCCCAGTCGCGCACTCCCCAGGAGTGGTCGCGATGGCCCATGCGGTCCCACTCGATGCGCCGGCCCGCGACTTCGATGCCGCCGCGCACCCGGCCCGTCTGCTCGATCCGATTCACCGCGAACCACGACGGCAGGCCGTCGGGATTGCAGTGGTAGCTGAATGCGTCGTGAATGCCGGTGAAGGCGAACTCGATTCGCACGTCATCGCGGTCGTAGGTCATCATGCACGACTTCCGCAGCTCCGGCTGGCTCAACGTCAACCCGTCGAACGAGAATTCGTCCAGATCGGCGTGGTCGGGCACCTGTCCGCTGTGCAGATGCATCGCCAGCGGCTGCTCGTCCGGGCCCCACACGCAGACGTTGTAGCCGGCCTTCCCGCGTACCGGTGAGGTAGAGGTAAACCTGCACGCCGAGTTGGTGCTCCGGCATGGTCAGCTGCCAGAACAGGCTGTCGCGGGTTCGCTCCCCGGCCACCGGTCGGTGCCGGAGGTCGTCAGTAGGGCGAAGTCCGGCTGTTCCGCTCTCCGGCAGCGGTCACCGCGCACCCATCTGCACGCGTCAGCGCCTGGCCACGGCTGGCCATCTCGAGCGCAGACTGCAAGGAATTGTTCTCCGCGTTGCGGACGAACGCGTTCTTGGTGGACCGGACGCCGTATTCGGGGTTGGCGGCGATGGTTTCGGCCAGCTCGAGCGCCGCATCGAGTGCCGAGCCCGTTTCGGCGAGACCGTCGGCCAGCCCGATGCGCCTGGCTTCGGCCGCCCGCACGGTGCGGCCCGTGAATGCCATCTCGGCGGCGCGGCCGGGGCCGATCAGCCGGACCAGATTCCACGACGTGCCGAGTTCGCCGATGGACAACCCGACGCGCACAAAACCGGCGCTGAAACTGGCGGTTTGGTCGGCTACCCGGATGTCGGCCGCAAGCGCCAGCGACAGGCCGCCGCCGGCAGCGGGACCGCTGACCGCCGCGATTACCGGGTACGGCAGGGCGCGCAGGCCGGTGGACCCGGCCGCCGCGGTCTCCACCAGGTCAGTGAACTCGGGAACGGACAGCTTGGTGATGATCTCGACCTCATCCAGGTCGAAGCCGGTGCAGAATGCCTTGCCTCCCGCCCCGGTAATGATCAACGCGCGCAACGGCGCATTGCGTAAAGCAGCTGTGGCCCAGGCGATTTCGCCGAACATCTCGACGGTCTGCGAGTTTGCGCGGTGGGGCCGGTTCACCGACATCACCACGATGCCCGGGCCATGTTGGTCGAAGGCCAGGGTGCGCGCCGTGCGCAGCTCGTCGAGCACGTCGGCAAGCGGGCGGCGTGACACCCGATTCCAGCGTGTCGCGGCGGTGGTCATGCTCACCGCCCGGAGAAGTTCGGTGCGCGCTTGGCCTTGAAAGCCTCGAGCGCTTCGGTCATGTCGTCACAACGCGTCAGAAGCGCCTGGCCGCGGTTCTCCAGTTCGAGCGCCGCCGCGAAGGATGCGACCTCCATGTTGGCCTGCAATGCCCGTTTGGATATCCGGATGCCGCCGGGGGAGTTGGCGCAGATTTGGCGCGCCATGGCCAGCGTTTGGTCCAGCAGGTCGTCGGGGCCGGTCACCCTGTTGAGCAGGCCGAGGCGTTCCGCTTCCTCGGCCTCGACAATGCGCCCGGTGAATCCGATTTCGGCGGCGGCCGACGGTCCGATCAGTCGCGGCAGCAACCAGGAGGCACCCAGGTCACCGGCGGACAGACCGATCCTGACGAACGCGGCGTTGAACTTCGCAGCCGGAGATCCCAGCCGGATATCGGCCATCAGGGTCAGCGACATGCCGCCGCCGGCCGCGGGGCCGTTGACCGCCGCAATCACCGGAACGGGCACCGCGCGCACGGCGCTGAGCGCGCGAGCCGCGCGCTCCTGACGATCCAGCATTCCCAGCGCTGAGAGTGTCGGCAGCTCTTCGGCCTCGTCGAGGTCGTAGCCCGCGCAGAATGCCTTGCCGGCCCCGGTGAGGATCATCACCCGGACGTCGCGGTCGTCGCCGATCGCGCGGGCCACCGACTCCAGCTCGTCGAACATCGTCATGGTCATCGCGTTGAGCCGTTCGGGCCGGTTCAAGCGTCACCTGGACCACACCATCGGCGGGCGATTCGAGAAGCAATGTCTCGTAACGCTGTTCGAGATCGATCATGAAAGTCCTCCCTGATCAGACGAATTCGGGAGCGCGCTTGTCGATGAATGCCTGCAGGCCTTCGACCGCTTCGCCCCGCTCGAACAGCTCTTGAATCTGGTCGACCTCGTATCGCAAGCCTTCGGCCAGCGGTCTGTCGTAAGCGGCATCAACGGTGCGCACCACGGCCAATTGAGCCGGCGTCGAAGCCGCGGCCAACTCATGGGCCAGTTGCCACGCCGCCGCCCGGGCAGTGTCGCCCGGCTCGGCAAGTCGGTCGACCAGTCCGATCCTGAATGCCTCATCGGCCTCGACCTGGCGCCCGGTGAGCATGATGTCCAGTGCGCGGCCGCGCCCGACGAGACGGGGCAGCCGTTGGGTTCCACCGCCACCGGGAATCAGGCCCAGTTTGACTTCAGGAAGCCCCAGCCGCGCCTTCGGGGCGGCGACACGCAGTGTGCAGGCCATCGCCAACTCGAGACCGCCGCCAAGGGCGAGTCCCTCGATGGCGGCAACGGACACCATGGGCAAGGCGGCGAGGCGTTCCAGCGCGCCGCGCAATGCGTCGCCGTACTCCCGGAACGACTGCCGCGTCGACCGACGACATGTGTTTGATGTCCGCTCCTGCGGCGAAAAAGCCGTCAATCGCGGAAGCCAGCACGATCACCTTGGCCTCCGCCGCCTCGGCGTAGTCGATCGCGGTATGTAAGCCGTCGATGATCTCGAGCCCGAGCGCGTTGGCCGGTGGCCTGTCGAGCACGAATTCGACGATCGCCCCGTCCCGGTTCCAAGTCACGGGCGATTGTGGTTGTGGTTGTGCCACGGGGTATCTCCTTTGATAGCTTGGCGGGCCGGCTCAGGCCATCGTGAGTCCGCCGCTGACGGACAGCGTCTGGCCGGTGATGTACTCGGCGGCGTCCGAAGCGAAGAAGGCGACGGCGGCGGCGATGTCCGACGGCTGGGCCAAGCGCTTCATCGGCACGGAGCGGGTCATCCCGCCGAGCACCTTGTCGGCGTCTTGTCCGGAGCTGTCGGCGAACTTGCGCAGCGCCGGGGTGTCGGTCGGGCCGGGGCACACGGTGTTGACGGTGACGCCGTTGGTCGCCACCTCGCGGGCCAGGGTCTTGGTGAACGCGATGATGCCGCCCTTGGCGCCGGAGTAGACCGCCTCCAGCGACGAGCCGACGCGACCGGCATCCGAACCGATGTTGATCACCCGTCCGAATCCGCGCTCCACCATGCCGGGCACGACGGTGTGGATGACGCGCAGTGCGCCCTTGAAATTGATGTCAAGGATCTTGTCCCAGAAGTCCTCTGAGGTTTGCAGGAACGGCATGAAGTCGTCCCAGCCTGCGTTGTTGACCACGACCTCGATCTCGCCGAGCTCGGCGACGACGGTCTTGACCGCACCGCGCACCGACTCGGTGTCGGTGACATCGACGTGTACGGCGATGGCTTCGCCGCCCGCGTCGGTGATGCGCTTGGCGGTGGCCTCCGCCGCCTCCAGGTTGAGGTCGGCGACGGCGACCCGGAACCCGTTGGCGCCCAGGGTTTCCGAGATGCCCTCGTCCGATGCCTTGGGCTCCGCCGGTGACGAATGCGACGCGGTTGCTCATCTTTGAATCTCCTCGCAGTGGGTTGGTTATAGGTCTAGCGGCAGGACGGAGCGTCCGGGTCGGGATTCCAGTCGATCGGGCCTGCGACGATGGAGTGGCTGGTCAGTTTGCGGCCGAGCACGCTCTGCGCTGCGCGGGCGGCGTCGATGATCGCCGGCAGCGACACCCCGGTGGACACGCCCATCTCCTCGAACATGCTGATCAGGTCCTCGGAGGCGATGTTTCCGGTCGAGCCCGCGGGCACCGGGCAGCCGCCGAGTTCGCCGAAGCTCGACTCGAAGCTGGTGCAGCCGACCTGCAGTGCGGCGTATGCGTTGGCCAGGCCCTGGCCGCGGGTGTTGTGGAAGTGCGCGGTGACCTCGACGCCGGGGAGCCGTTCGATGGCGGCGGTGAAGAACTCACCGACATAGGCGGGGTTGGCCATCCCGGTGGTGTCGCCGAAGCCGACCTCGGTGGCGCCCGCCGCGGCGAACTGCTCGGCGATGTCGAGCACCCGCTTCATCGACACCCTGCCCTCGAACGGACAGCCGTACGAGGTGGCGATGACGGCGGCGCAGCGCAGGTCTTCGGCGACGATGCGTTTCGCGATGATCTCGTTGTCGGCCATCGACTCGGCGATGGTCCGATTCACGTTGCGCTTGTTGTGCGTCTCCGACGCGCTGACGAAAATCGCTACCTCGGAAAAGGTTTCGCGCACCCGCAGCGCGTTGTCGAAGCCCTTGCTGTTGGGCACCAGCACCATCAGCGAGACGTCATCGGGGACGTCGATGCCGTGCAGCACCTCGACGCCGTCGGACAGCTGCGGGATGACGTCGGGCCGGACAAAGCTAGCCACCTCGATGCGCTTGAGTCCGGTGCGGGCGAGCTGGTTGATGAGTCGGATCTTGTCGGCGGTGGCGATGGTTTCCGGCTCGTTCTGAAATCCGTCGCGCGGCCCGACTTCGCGTATCTCGACGTTGTTCGGCAAGGTCACAGCTGGGTCCTTTCCTGGTCGAGCTGGTCGCGAAACTCCGGCGCGGCAATCGCGACCATTCGTTCGATTCGCTCGCGGATGCTGCAGCCGCGCAGGTGCGCGACGCCGTACTCGGTGACGACGGCGTCGACGTCGGATCGCGCGGTGGTGACCACACCGCCGTCGAGTGCGGCCTTGATCGTTGACTGACCACCCGATGTGGCCCGCAGCACGAATGATCGACCGCTTACCGGTCAGGGCGGCGGCCCTGGCGAAGTCGACCTGCCCGCCGACGGCGCCGACGTACACGCCACGGCTGACCTCAGCCCCGACTTGACCGCTCAGGTCGACCTCGACGGCGAAGTTCACCGACACCAACGAGCGCAGCTGGGAAAGTACTTGGGGGCTATGGGTGTAACTGGTTGGCAAGAACTTGGCAGGCAGCTCGGGCACCCGATGGTAGAGCTCGGCCGAACCCAACGCGGTACCGGCGACAATCAGACCGGGGTCGATCTCCTTGCGGCGGCCGGTGGCCACGCCCTTGTCGACCAGCCGCAGCAGTCCGTCGGTCACCATGCCGGTGTGAAAGCCCAAGTCCTCGTGTCCGGCCAGCGCGTCGAGCACCGCCGCGCCCAGCGAGCCGACTCCCAACTGCACCGTGTCGCCGTCGTCGACGAGCTCGGCGACATGGGCGGCGATGCGCTGCTCGGTGACGCCTGGTGCGCGGGTGGGATCTTCGGGCAGCGGCCTGTCGGTAGTGATGCGTCGCCGCGAACCGATCGAGCGGAATCCGTGGGCGTGCCGACCGTGACCGGCATCCGCTGGTTGATCTCGGCGATGAGCACCGGCGTGTGCCGCAGCGCATCGGCGACATAGTCGACACCGATGCCAAGCGAGCATCGCCCGTTCTCGTCAGGCGCGCGACACCTGCACCAGGCCGACGTCGCACGGCAGCCGGCGTTCGGCGAACATTCGCGGGAGCGCCGAGTAGTGGCACGGGACTACTTCCAGGCGTCCGGACCGGCTGAGTTCCCGAAGTTCGCCGAGCCCGCCGTAGGACACCATCGACACCCGGCTGGGCATGGTGACGGCGAGCTGGTCGTTCCAGCTCAGGCCCGTGAACGTCCGGATCGGGCCGATTCGCGGGTTCTGCGTGATCAATGCGTCGACGAGTGGACGTGGCTCGGCGGCGGCCTGGCCCCACCAGACGCCAGTGCCCGCCGTCAAATACTTGCCGAAGTCGATCACGCCGGTACCCGCTGGATCAGTGTTCCGGTGCCCAGGCCGCCGCCGCAGCACATCGTGACAAGGCCGAGATCGGCTTCGCGACGGTCGAGTTCGGCGACGAGCGTGGCGATGAGCCTGGCGCCGGTGGCACCGACGGCATGGCCCAGTGCGATCGCGCCACCGTTGACGTTGACGCGGTCACCGTCCGGCAATCAGCTCGCGTTGCCACGCCAGCACCACCGAAGAGAACGCCTCGTTCACCTCGAAGAGGTCGATGTCGTCGATGCCGAGGTTGTTGCGCTGCAACAGCTTCCAGGTCGCCGGAATGGGCCCTGTCAGCATGATGATCGGGTCGACGCCGACGGTGGTCTGGTCGACGATGCGTGCACGCACGCGCAGACCGAGCCGGCGCGCGGCTTCTCCCGAGCACAACAGCACCGCCGCGGCGCCGTCACTGATCGGCGACGACGAGCCGGCGGTGATCCGGCCATTCTCCTTGCGGAACACCGGCTTCAGATTGGCCAGCGTCTCGACCGTGGTTTCCGGCCGCACGCATTGGTCGGCCTGGCGGAGCTGGCCGTCAAGCGTCATCGGGACCATCTCGGCGACGAACCGGCCGTCGGCGATCGCCTTGGCGGCATTCTGATGCGACCGCGCGGCGAAGGCATCCATCTCGTCGCGGCCAAGCTGCCACCGGTCGGCGATCAGTTCGGCGCTCTCGCCCTGGTGCACAAAGGCGTAGCGCTCACGCAGCTCGGCGGGCCACGGGTCACCGTACAGTTCGGACACCTTGCCGGGGGAGTCGATGGGGACGTGGCCCATGTGCTCGACACCGCCGGCGATCACGACGTCGTGCGTGCCCGACGCCACCAGCGCCGCACCCATTTCCACCGCGGTCTGCGCCGACCCGCAGCGACGGTCCAGCACGGTGGCCGGCACCTCGGGCGGATAACCGGCCTGCAGCCAGGCGTTGCGGGCGATATTGCGTGACTGCTCGCCGAACGGCGCGGTGCAGCCGATCACCAGGTCCTCGACGAGCGCGGGCTCGATCCCGCTGCGCGCGACCAGTTCCGTGTAGCAGGCGGCCAGCATCGCGTTGGGGTGGATGTCGCGGTACCACCCGCGCTCCGGATGCGACTTGCCGGTCGGGGTGCGGACGGCCTCGGCGATGTAGACCTCGCGGCCCGTCGAGGCGAATGGTCCGGTCACGGTGTGCGCCATCAGATCACCGTTCCGCCGTCGACGGGCAGCACCTGTCCGGTGATGTACGACGCGGCGTCCGAGGCCAGGAAGACGAACGTCGGGGCGATCTCGTCCGGGAAGGCCCAGCGCCCCAGGGGGATTCGTGCCAGGGTCTTAGCGGCCAGTTTTTCGTTGCTGCGAATGTTCTCGGTCATCGCGGTGGCGGCCAGCGGAGCGACGGCGTTGACCGTGATGGATTGGCGCGCCAGCTCGCGGGCCAGCGACTTGGTCAGGCCGACGATGCCGGCCTTCGCGGCTCCGTAGTTGGCCTGCCCGATCGTCCCGGTGAGACCCGCGGCGGATGTGACGTTGATGATGCGTCCGGTGCCATCGGTGGGCAGGTGACGCCAGTGCCGCCTGGCTGCAGACGAAGCTGCCCACCAAGTGGATGTCGATGATGCGGCGGAACTTCTCCTCCGAGAGGTCGGCGAACATGGCGGGTGCGATGGCGCCGGCATTGTTGACGAGGATGTGCAGTGCGCCGCCGCCAAGCTCGGCCGCCGCCGCGGCGGCTTCGGACGCAGCGGCGGAGTCTCGGACGTCGAGGACGAATGGCTGCGCGACACCGCCTGCGGCGGTGATGGATTCCGCGGTGGCCACCGCGGCGTCCTTGTCGATGTCGGTGACCAGCACCGCGGCTCCGGCCGTGGCGAAGGCCCGGGCGATCGCCTCACCGACGCCGCTGCCCGCACCCGTCACGAGCGCCGAGCGCCCGTCGAGCCGGAAGACGTCACGCACCTGGGTCATCAGTAGCTCCTCGGCAGGCCCAGCACATGCGAGCCCAGGTAGTTGAGGATCATCTCCTGGCTGATCGGCGCGATCCGGGTCAGCCTTGCCTCCCGGAAATACCGGGCGACGTGGTACTCCTCCGAGTAGCCCATGCCGCCATGCGTTTGCAGTGCGCGATCGGCTGCGTCGAATGCCGCATCGGCGCACAAGTACTTGGCCGTATTGGCTTCGCGTGCACAGGGTTTGCCGTTGTCGTAGAGCCAGGTGGCCTTGCGTAGGACGAGTTCTGCGGCGTCCAGGCGCGCCAACGAGTCCGCCAGCGGAAACTGGATTCCCTGGTTCATTCCGATCGGCCTGCCGAACACCTCGCGTTCGTTGCCGTAGCGGACCGCCGCGCGAAGGGCCGCGCGCCCCATGCCGAGCGCCTCGGCGGCGATCAGGCAGCGCTCGGGGTTCAGGCCGTCGAGAATGTACTTGAAGCCCTGGCCTTCCTCGCCGACGCGGTCCTCGACCGGGACTTCGAGGCCGTCGATGAACAACTCGTTGGAGGTCACCGCATTTCGGCCCATCTTGGCGATCGGCTTGATGTCGACCTTGCTGCGATCGAGGTCGGTCAAGAAGAGGGTCAGGCCGTCGGTCTTGCGCGTGACGTCTTCGAACTTGGTGGTGCGGGTCAGCAGGAGGATCTTCTCTGATTCCACCGCCTTGGAGATCCACACCTTGCGGCCGTTGACGATGTAGCGATCGCCCTCGCGCCGCGCGAAGGTGGTGATCTTCGTGGTGTCCAGACCGGCGCCCGGCTCGGTGACGCCGAAACAGACGTGAAGGTCACCGGTCACGATGCGGGGTAGCGTGCGGGCCTTGAGTTCTTCGGAGCCGTGCACGATCACCGGATGCATGCCGAAGATCGACATGTGCATTGAGCTCGCGCCGTTCATGCCGGCGCCGCTGGCCGCGACCTCCTCCAACAGGATGGAGGCCTCGGTGATGCCGAAGCCGTGGCCGCCGTATTCCTCGGGGGTGGTGATGCCGAGCCAGCCGCCCTCGGCGAACGCGTCATAGAACTCGGTCGGGAATTCGTGACGCTGATCCTTGGTCATCCAGTAGTGGTCGTCGAACTTGCCTGCCAGTTCTGCGACCGCGGCGCGGATCGTCTGCTGATCCTCGTTCAACTCGAAGTCCACATCGATCTCCGCTCGGATAACTCAACTTATTGCTTGAATCATACTAATGGACAGACCAAAAAGGAAGGCCGCGTCGGGTACCCCTGATCACATGCGTGATCAGGCCGACGCAGCGATGAGCGGCAGCAGGGCGGGTCTGCGATCCGTTCGTTCCACGCGGCCGGGCGTGCCGAACAGCACGCGGTCGAGTTTGGCTCGCTTGTAGAACAGGTGCAGGTCGTGCTCCCAGGTGTAGCCGATGGCGCCGTGGAGGGTCAGCGCGCTATCGGCCAGTTCGGCGGCGTGGCCGGTGACTTGAGCCTTCGCCACGGCGCCGTGGGTGGCACGCTCGGGCAGGCCTTCCTCGACGGATTGTGCCGCGTAGAACGCGATCGACATCGAGGACTCGACCGTGACCAGCATCTGTGCCGCGGCGTGCTTCACGGCCTGGAAGGATCCGATCGGGCGGCCGAACTGTTGACGCTGCTTGCTGTAGTCGACGGCCAGTTGCAGCATCCGTTCGCAGGCGCCCAGCGCGTCGGCGGCGACGAGAACTGCTGCCCTGGTGGCGATTTCGTCCAGCGCCGCGGGGGCATCTATATCGAGTCGACGGGCCGGGGCGTCGTCGAGCGTGATGTCGGCGACGTCGCGCGAGCGATCCAGCAGCGGCCGGGGGTTAACCCCCACACCCCCGGCCGCGCTGTCCACCAGCCACAGCGACGTCGCGTCGGCGTGGTGGACGGGCACCAGCAATCGCTGCGCCCGAGCTGCGCCGAGCACACACGGGATCCGTCCGCTCAGTCGGTCGGCGGAGTTCTTCACCGAAGGCACCGCGGCCGGGATGCGGTCAGCCCGGACCGCCAGCGCGGTCACCTCACCAGCCTCGGCTGCCGCGCGAACCAACTCTGGCTCGTCAGTCAGCGCCGGCACGACGAGCGCCGACTGCATCCAGCTGGCCGACGGCGCCGCGACGCGCCCCAATTCGCGCGCGGTGAGCGCCAGTTCCAGCAAGCCGCCGCCCTGGCCGCCGAGGTCCTCGTCGAAGCCGACGCCCGCCCAGCCTTCCTCAACGAAGAGGCGCTCGAACTGGGTGTGGTCGCCGGCATCCAGCCATCCGCGAACCGTCGAGGACTCCGCGCGCTCCTGCAGCCACTCGCGCAGCGAGGAGACGAACAGATCCTGCTCTTCGGAAAGCTCCCAGTGCATTGGTGCTTCTCCTATCGGCCGAATGAAATAAATGGTACCTTAGGTCAGACCATAATCTAAAGGGGCGTGCCATGGAAGTAGCGGATGGGACGACATCCTCGCGATCCGCCATCAGGTTGAGCCCCGTCGACGTCCCGAAGGCGTCTGACGTGCTCGCCGGCGAGCTGCGCGAGCGGATTCTCAACGGGGATCTCGCCGAGGGAGCATCGCTGCCGGCCGAGCGCGAACTCGTCAAACAGACGCAGATGAGTCGGGCCACCGTGCGTGAAGCGCTACGAATCCTCGAAGTGCAGAACCTCGTTCGGGTAAAGGCGGGTCGTGCAGGCGGCGCATTCGTTCAGCGGCCGACTACCAAGTCGATGGCCAAGTCCGTGAGCATGCTGATCCGCGGTCGGCGCATCAAACTGGTCGACCTGATGGAGACCAGAGAGGCGCTGGAGCCGTTCTGCGCCGAGTTGGCCGCCCGCAACCGCACCGACGAGGACCTCGCCAAACTGGACCGGGCGAACGCCGCAATCACTGATCCCGATGCCGACCTCGAGCAGTTCCTGCAGGCCAACCTGGACTGGCACGTCGGCGTCGCGATGGCCAGTCATAACGAGCTGCTGATCGGGTTCATGATCGCCCTGTCGCAGGCGATCTATGCGGGCACCGAGGACGCGGCGTTCGTGGACGCCGAGGTGCGCGCGGTGACCGCGAATGCGCACCGGGCGATCACCTTCGCGATTCGCGATCGCGACACCGCGGCCGCCGGTCGGCGTATGCGCAAACACGTGCATGGCTACGCCGATGCATTGGCCCAATCAGACGAGCGCGAAGCGATCGTCGTCGAGCCTGCCGTTGGCGAATAAGCGGCAATCAACTGTCGCAGAAGTCACGAGGTGCCACGCGTGAGCCACACATCGCCGCCAGATTTCAGAACCGATGGTCTCGGCGAATGCAAGATCGCGTCACCTTTGCGCGCAACGCATTTCATGGATACATCGAAACGGCTCTTGTTCCGCGCCGACATCGACGAGCTGCGCGCACAGTTTCAGGCCGGCATCGATCCGCCAGCCTTCGAGCTGGCGGGCCCGCGCAAGACCATCTACTTCAATCCCGGCACGCTGCGGTGCGGGATCGTCACGTGTGGTGGGCTCTGTCCGGGCCTGAATGACGTCACCCGTTCTATCGTCTTCTGCCTGCAGGAAAAATACGGTGTCGCAGAGGTTTACGGGTTCCGGTTCGGGTACGCGGGTTTGGTCGATTCAAGCGCGCTGACGCCAATCGAATTGACCACCCGCCGCGTAGGCCAAATACACGAGGTCGGCGGTACAGTTCTGGGCTCGTCCCGCGGACCGCAACCGGTCGGCGAAATGGTCGACACGCTCGAGCGGCTGGGAATACAACTGTTGTTCACCATCGGGGGCGACGGAACGCTGCGCGGTGCGCATTCGATAGTCGAGGAGATACGGCGTCGGGAACTGGAGATCGCCGTGGTGGGCGTACCGAAGACCATCGACAACGACATCTCCTACATTGACATGTCTTTCGGATTCGACACCGCGGTCGAGGCGGCACGGCAGGCGACCCGCGCGGCGTATGTGGAGGCGTCGTGCCATCGGTCGGGGATTGGTCTGGTGAAGCTGATGGGTCGCGACTCGGGGTTCATCGCCAGCTTCGCCACCTTGGCGGATACCCAGGTCGGCTTGTGCCTCATCCCAGAAGTTGCGTTCAGCATCGATGGGGTCGTCCGAGCGGCCAGACAGCGCATCGAACGAGACGGTTACGTGGTGATAGTCGTGGCGGAAGGGGCAGGCCAAGAACTGTTGGCGGAGGCGGCGGAGCGGGATGCGTCGGGGAATCGCCGCCATGGCGACATCGGCGCGTTCTTGAGAGACAAGCTCCCGGAAGCATTTCGGGCGGAGGGAGTTTCGGTGAGCCTGAAATACATCGACCCCAGCTACATGATCCGCAGCCTGCCGGCCAATGCTCGAGACGCCAACTTCTGCCTTCGATTGGGTCATGCCGCCGTTCATGCCGGCATGGCGGGCAAGACCGATACCGTCATCGGTTCCTGGCGGCGCCGGCTGACTCATGTACCGATTCCGATGGCGATCTCGTCCCGCAAGAAGGTCGACACCAACGGCTACTTGTGGCAGACGGTGCTTTCAGTGACAGGTCAGACGGACGACCTGATGTCCGCGGTCCCAGCCTGACCAAGGCACGCCCCAAGGGGAGTAAGAAGTGCCCCCTTCGGGGGAAGCCTGTGCCGGCCGCATCGGCGAGGATGGTGACGCATGACACATGCTCAGCGTCAACCCCGCGTCGTCGTCCTCGGCGGAGGCTCCTGGGGCACCACCGTCGCGTCGATCTGCGCGCGCCGAGGCCCCACGTTGCAGTGGGTGCGCTCGGACGATACGGCGCTGGACATCAACGAAAACCACCGCAACTCGAAGTATCTCGGCAACGAGGTCGAGTTGGCAGACTCCCTGAAGGCCACCACCGACTTCTCTGAGGCCGCCACCTGTGCCGACGTCATCGTGATGGGGGTACCGTCGCATGGCTTCCGCGGGGTCCTGTGTGAACTCGCCAAGGAGCTGCGGCCGTGGGTGCCGGTGGTGTCGCTGGTGAAGGGGCTCGAGCAGGGCACCAACTACCGAATGAGCCAGATCGTCGACGAAGTGCTGCCCGGCCATCCGGCCGGAATCCTTGCGGGGCCGAATATCGCCAGGGAAGTGGCCGACGGCTATGCTGCCGCGGCGGTGCTGGCGATGCCGGACCAGCATCTGGCCGCCCGTCTCGCAGAGTTGTTCCGCACCAGGAGGTTTCGGACGTACACCACCGATGACGTGGTGGGTGCGGAGATGGCAGGGGCGCTGAAGAATGTCTATGCCATCGCTGTCGGGATGGGCTACTCACTCGGTATCGGCGAAAACACGCGCGCGATGGTGATGGCCCGCGCAATCCGTGAAATGTCCAAGATGGGCGAGGCAGCGGGCGGGCACCGTGACACGTTCGCGGGATTGGCCGGCATCGGCGATTTGATCGTCACGTGCACGAGCCAGCGCAGCCGCAACCGCCATGTCGGCGAGCAGCTCGGGGCGGGCAAGCCGATCGACGAGATCATCGCCTCGATGAATCAGGTCGCCGAGGGTGTCAAGGCCGCCGGCGTCATCATGGAATTCGCCGAGAAGTACGGGCTTTCCATGCCGATCGCGCGCGAAGTCGACGGCGTCATCAACCACGGTTCAACCGCCGAATGCGCGTACAACGGCCTCGGCGCCGAAAAGCCGGGCCATGAGGTCCATGGGGCGGGTTTCTGACGTTCGGGTGCCCCTAAAGGGGAGAGCAAAATGTGCTCTTTCGGGGGACGCGTGGCGACGGCCGTCCTGAGGCGACGCTAATCGATGTCGCTTGTACACCGTTAAGGAGCACGTCCCATGGCAACTCATGCCCCGCCTGGCACTTCGGCCCCCGCACGTGACTTGTCGCCGTACCCGACCGACTACAGGACGTGGAAGATCCTGGCGTGGACCGGCCCGGTTTTCCTGGCCGCGTTCTTCTGCCTGTGGGGGCTGTTGGCCGACAACATTCCGCCGTTCCCGCCCAGCGCGACGCCGGACGAAGTCTGGCAGCACTACGCGGACCTGCGGCTGCCGATCATGATCGGCATGAGCGTCTGCCTCACGATGGCCGCCTTCTACATGTCCTGGAGTGTGGCGATCGCCCGGGTGATGGAACGTATCGAGGGTCCCGGCGGTGTGCTGTCCAAGCTCGAAATGATGGGCGGCACTATCACGTGTGCGCCCCTCATGGTGGCTTGCGCGTTATGGCTCACGGCCGCTCACGAGATCCACAACATCGATCCCGGCATCGCGCACATGCTCTATTGGATGGGTTGGCTGTTGATCGACTTGGCGTACTTCGTCACCTCGTTGCAGATCGCCGCCGTCAGCATCGTGTTCATGCGCGACAAGCGGGAGAAGAAGCTGGTTCCGGACGCCGTGATCTGGTGGGGCTGGGTCACTTTCGCGTCATTCTTCGTCGTCAGTGCGATCCCGTTCGTCACCACTGGGCCGCTGGCCTTCAACGGCGTGATCTCCTTCTGGATCGCGTTCTTCACGTGGTTCTTCTGGATCCCGAGCCTGTCCTACTTCATCATCAAGGCCATCGGCCGGCTCAAGGCAGAGGACGAGGCCGCGGGGCGTGCCAACGCTTAATCGCATGCCGGTCGCTACCGCCGACCGGGTGAAGCCCAGGCGCCTTCCCGGTGTGGATGGCGTCTGGGTCGCGATCGGCGCCGACTCGGTCATCTTCGCGATCCTGTTCATGACCTTCATGCAGGATCGGCTCAAGGATCCGGCGCTGTTCGAGATGTCCCGCCAGACCCTCAACATGAACTTTGGTGGCATCGACACGCTGATACTGCTGACGAGTTCATGGTCGGTGGCCCTTGCGATTCAGGCGCTCAAGCGCGACCTCGTCGACCGAGTGCCTCGTTACCTCCTCGGGGGAGCGCTCACCGGTCTGCTGTTCATGGTGTCCAAGTCGATCGAGTACTTCCAGAAGTTTGCCGAGGACCTGACGCCGGCCACCAACCCGTTCTACATGTGGTACTTCACGCTGACCGGTATCCACCTCCTGCACGTTGTCTTTGGCACCGCCCTGCTGACGTATGTCTGGGTCAAGTCGCGGCGCGGCGCCTACAGCGGCCTGAATCGGGTGGTGCCGGAATGCGTGGCCTCCTATTGGCATTTGGTCGATCTGTTGTGGATCGTGATCTTCCCCCTGCTCTACCTGATGAAGGCGGCCTGATGTCTGTTCTGCGCGAACGAGTTACGTTGGTGTGGCTTGGCCTCGATGGTGTTGACGTGCGTGACGACGTGGGGGCTGTCCAAGGATCTGTTCAGCCCCGCGGTCGCGGTAGTCGGGATCTTCCTCATCGCGGCACTGAAGGTCCGTTTTGTGATGCTGGACTTCATGGAGTTGCGACGAGCACCGATCCCGGTTCGGCTCGCCTTCGAGGCCTGGCCCGTCGTCGTAGCGGCGATGATCCTGAGCTTCTGGTTCGCGACGGGCGCTGTCATCTGACGAAATCGGTTGCCGCCCTGAGCGTGACGCTAGCGACAAGGGACGTCACGTCTCCCCTGATTTCACTCAGATTTCGAGGAGACGCGTCGCTGCCAGGCAACGAGTATCGGCCCTCCGAGGGTTTCGAGGGCGATCGCCGCTATGGTGACGGGGTGCGGTCGCCCGCGTTGTTGCCACGACCGTAGCCGCGCCAGACCGCCGACGGCGATGGTGGTGGCCGCGAAAGTCAAGGCCGGTGACTGCTCGACACGTCGCAGTTGAGACCAGATGACAGGACCCACTGCGAACTTGAACACGTTGGCATATCGCAGCGCACTGTCCACCGTCGGTGTCACGTCAGGTGAGCCGCCCGGCACTCCCTGCGGGCCTCTGACGATCTCTCCGGTCGCGCTGGCCACGGGTATCGCCGCGAGCACCGCTAGTGTCCACTGCAACCTTCGCCGGCTGCTGCTGCTCTGCTGCGCCACGTCCCGCTCCTATACCGATCGGTGTACTTAGTGAACGCGACGCTACATGGTTTTGCGCGCGGTGTAAACCTATCGGTATCCTTGGGTGATGACCACCCAGCGTGAGGCACAGCCCACCAAGGCTCGCGGCGGCCGCGGCGCACGACAGCGCATCCTCAACACGGCCATCGACCTGTTCTACCGCGAGGGCATCAACGCCACCGGTGTCGAGCGACTCGCCAGCGAAGCGTCGGTGTCCAAACGAACGCTTTACCAGCACTTTCCGAGCAAGACCGCCGTCGTCGAGGAGTACCTGCGGTGTATCCAGCAATACGTCGAGGACCCCATCCGACCCGGACCGGACGCCGCGCAGCGCACACCCCGCGAGCGCATACTCGCCCTGTTCGCCACCCCGCCTGCGGGCGGGCAGATGCGCGGCTGCCCCTTCCACAACGCGGCGGTCGAGGCAGCTGACGTCATGCCCGAAATTCACGACGTCGTTCAGGAACACAAGCGCAACTACATCAAAGGCCTGGTCAAACTGGCCCGCCAGGCCGGTGCCGCGAACCCCACACTGCTGGGCAACCAGCTCGGCCTCCTCTACGAAGGTGCAGCCGCACTGTCGACCTCTCTTGACGACCCGGCACCGTGGACACACGCGCGTAAGGCGGCCGCCACCCTCATCGACCAAGCAGTGGGCAAATAGGCCGGGACAGGCTTACGGAGGAGAAACCCTGAGCCTGACAGTTTCCTACCCCCGCAAATGGGGGGGTTCGATCACACCGTTGCGGAGGTACGGTCAAGGATGATGTCTGCCCTGGGTGCCCGCGCCGCAGCGGTCCGCGAAACCATCGCAGAACTGTGCGAATCGCCGCCCTCAGCGGTGGATCTGATCGAGGCCGTCGCCACCCGCGTGCGCAGCGTCGTGCCCTACGACACCGGTAACTGGATGATCACCGACCCAGCCACGCTGCTGCCGACGTCGATCTTCACGGTCGACGCCACGCCGGCTCAGCAGCGCGCGTTCACCGAACTCGAACTCGGGCTATGACGATGATGTCAACCGATTCGACTCGCTGGCGCAGGCCGCCCAGCCTGTTGCGTCGCTCTCGGGGGCCACCGGCGGCGATCTCGCGGCGAGCCGACGCTACCGCGAGATCCACCGCCGCTTTGGCCTGGGGGATGAGCTGCGCGCGGTGGCGCGTAGCTCACACGCGACATGGGGCATGGGCTGTATCAACCGCGCCGACGACGTGGCTGCCTTCAGTCCCGAGGAGGTGCGGTTTGTCACCGCCATCGCGGCGCATTTGGGTGCGGGACTGCGCAGTGCGCTGGCGCGCAGGCCGCCGAACCCGCAGCCGCTCTGCGCCCTTGGGGTGCTCATCGTCGACGAGCAGCTGAACATCGAGGCCAGCACCGGCCAGGCCGAGCGCTGGCTGGACACGTTGGAGCCATTCGCCGACGGTCTGCCGACGCCGATCGCGATGGTCGCGATGCGGGCCCAGATCAACGGGTCAAGCGCAAACATTCAGCGCCCCGCGCGGCTGCGGCTGCCGGTGCCCGGCGGCTGGCTGCTCGTCCACGCCGACACGCTGAAAGTGGCGGGCAGCTCGGCGGGCCGTGTCGCGGTCGTGCTCGAGCCTGCCGACCGCGCCGAACTCATGCCGCTGCTGGTCGCGCTTCACGGGCTCACCGAGCGTGAGCGCGACGTCGCAGAGCTTCTGGTCGCGGGCCTCGGCACCGACGAGATCGCCAGTCGGCTGCACATCTCGCGGCACACGCTGCGTGACTACATCAAGGCGATCTTCGCCAAGGTCGGTGTCGGCAGCCGCCCCGAGCTGACCGCGGCGCTGGCGCCGGAGTCGTCGGCAGCCTGAAGTCTCGGCCACCCATTTGCGGGGGGCTCCAACATCCCCGAATTGCGGGGTTCTGCGGGCGCCGTTGAGTCGCGACAATCAGCGGCATGACTGAGAATCAAACTTCCGCGGCGGAGGCGGCCGCTCGCGGTACGGTGCCCACCATCGCGGTTATCGGGGCGGGTATTGCTGGTTTGACGTCAGCGAAGGCGTTGCAGGACTACGGCATTCCCTGCACCGTGTTCGAAGTCGGTGATCACATCGGCGGCAACTGGGCGTTCAAGAATTCAAACGGCCGCTCGAGTGCCTACCGCAGCCTGCATATCGATACCAGCCGCGTCGGCATGTCCTTTCGTGATTTCCCGATGGACCCTTCATATTCAGACTTCCCGCATCACGCCGAAATCTACAAGTATTTGCAAGATTACGTCGAGACGTTCCGCCTGCGGGACCTGATTCGGTTCAACACCGAGGTGACTGCGGCGCGACGGCTCCCCGGCGGCGGCTGGGAGCTCGAAGCCGGTGGGGAGAAGCACCTTTTCGATCTCCTCGTCGTGGGAAACGGCCACCACTGGGATCCGCGCTATCCGAACTTTCCCGGTCAATTCGATGGACCGCAGATTCACTCCCATTACTACATCGATCCGATCGAGCCGTTGGACCTGCGCGACAAGCGGGTGCTCGTTGTCGGAATCGGGAACAGCGCCGTCGACATCACTTCGGAGCTTTCGCGGAAGGGCGTGTCAGCCGCGGTCTTCATCTCGACGCGCTCCGGTGCTTACATTGTCCCGAAGTTTGTTCTCGGGCGTCCCATCGACCATTGGGCCAAGACGAATCCCTATCTGCCGTTCAAGATGCAGCGTGTCATGAGCGGGATATTGCCGCGGCTGTTCTCTGGACCCATGGAGAATTTCGGCCTGCCCAAGCCGAATCATCGTTTCTATCAGACGCATGCGACGCTCTCGAGCGAATTGCTTCTGCGTCTGGGCCAAGGCGATGCGACGGCCAAGCCTAATGTCACCGAGTTGATGGGAAGCCGCGTGCGTTTCGACGACGGCAGCATTGAAGAAGTCGACGCGATCATCTATGCGACGGGCTACAACATCAGCTTCCCATTCTTTGACGAGGACTTCCTCAGCGCACCCGACAATCAATTACCTTTGTATAAGCGGATGTTCAGACCCGGGATCGACGATCTCGTGTTCATCGGGTTTGCTCAGCCGTTGCCGACGCTTTTCAAGTTCATCGAAACGCAGTCAAAGCTGATGGCCCGGTACGCCGCTGGACTGTACGCGCTCCCTGGCCACGACGAGATGCAGCGCGATATTGACGAGGTGGAGCGCTTCAACGCGTCTTTCGTCAAGAGTCCGCGCCACACGATGGAAATCGATGGACACCTCTATGAGCATGACTTCGCCACTCGGGAGTTGCCTGCGGGCCGCAAGCGTGCGCGACTGGCGCCGTCGACACTTGCCGGTCGCGCTACGGCAGAGGTGGTTTCGGTATGAGGACCGACAGTGATTTCCATTCCGGCGGCATCCGTTGCGCTGCTTGGCATTACCAGGCACCGGGCGGCAGCGACACGCGGCCGTGCGTGGTGATGGGCGCTGCGTTCGGCGCCACCCGTGACAGCGGGTTGGAGGAATACGCGCAGGAGCTTTCCGCTGCGGGATACGACGTATTGTTGTTCGACTTCCGGCATTTGGGCGACAGTGACGGCGAGCCACGTCAGCTCGTCAGTCCCAAGCGCCAGCTCGAAGACTTCCGTGCGGCGGTTGCCCACGCCCGCGGCCTGCCCGGGGTGGATCCGGACAAAATCGTGCTCTGGGGTATGTCGTTGTCCGGTGGGCAAGTGATCACGGTCGCTGTGGAGGACCGGCGGATCGCTGCCGTCATTTCGGTGGTCGGCTCGGTGGACATGATCGCGTCGACGCTGATGGGTTTACGCCGTGACGGTCCGCTGCCGTCGACCCGGCTTACCGTCGCCGCGCTGCGCGACACCGTGTCCGCGCTGCTCGGTAGGCCGCCGAGGTACATCCCGATTTTCGGGCCGCCGGGAAGCCTGGCGTTCGTCACCGCGCCGGGCACGGCCGACGCGATGCAAGCGGCGGCGGGCCTGACGTGGCGCAACGAGGTCGCTGCACGCGCGGCAATGGAAATGTCATCGGTGCGGCCAGGCCGGATCGCGAAAGACCTTCAAGTGCCCCACGCTGTTTCAGATTGCCGACTTCGATCAGGTCGCGGCGGCGAAGGCCACCGTCAAGGCCGCGTTCGCCGCAGCCGGCCAGGCACGGGTACGCCATTACCCCTGCGATCACATCGACCCGCTCGGCGATTTCCGCACCGCGATGGCAACGCACCAGGTGGAGTTCCTCGACTCCGTGTTCGGCAGAACAGACGACAACGAGGACCACGCTGATGACGACCGCGCCACCTACCACCAGCAGTAGCCAGTTCGAACAGATCGCCGGCAGGCTGCACGCCAATCCCGGTATGGGACTTGATGATCGGCGGCTGCTGCTCGAGCAGCTGCACCTGCTCGCTGCCGAGCCCACCGACGTCACCTACGAGGAGGTCGACGCCGGTGGGGTGCCCGCGATCGTCGCCAAACCGCTGGCCGCGTCGGCGGACCGGATGATCGTCTACACCCACGGCGGTGGCATGGCCTTGGGCTCTGCGCATAGCCACCGTAAGGCGGCCGCGCACCTGGCGAAGGCGGCCGGCGTGTACGCGATGAGCGTCGACTATCGGTTGGCCCCCGAGAATCCGTTCCCTGCTCAGCTCGAAGATCTGATCGCCGTCCACCAATGGTTGCGCAGGCAAGGCATCGCGCCGCAGCGCACCATCACCGCCGGCGGATCGGCCGGCGCCAACCTGGCCATCACTTCCGTGCTCCTACTGCGCGACCTCGGCCTGCCGCTGCCGGCCGCCATCATCGGGTTCTCGCCGTGGATCGACATGGAGAGCCGCGGGGAAACCTTCGACACGAACGCCGGCAGCGACGCGCTGATGAGCCGCGAGGTCAGCGAGAACATGGCCGGCCTCTACCTCGGAGACATTTCGCGGACCGAACCCCTGGCCAACCCGCTCCACGCCGACCTACGCGGAATGCCGCCCATGTTCATCACCGCGGGTGGCGCAGAAGTCCTTCTCGACAGCATTCAGCGATTTGTCAGCTGCGCCAAGGCCGCCGGAGTCGACACCACATTCCAGTGCGTGCCCGGCCAGCAGCACTCCCACGAGTTGATGGCCGGGAAGTCAAAGCAGGCGGACGCCACGCTCGCGAACGCGGGCAGCTGGCTGCGGACACTATTCCGGCCCCACGGTTGAAAAGACTTCACAAGACCCGTTCAAAGGAGAAGGAAGCATGGCAATTATCCAGTGCGACATTCGGCGTGGCCGAAGCGACGACCAGAAGCGGCGGTTGGCGGCCGGATTGACCGAGGCGGTAAGCGAGGTCACCGGCGAACCGATCGAGCGCATGTTTCTGGTGATCCGGGAAATGCCGGGCTTCAACTTCGTCGACGCCGGCGAGCACGTGGCGGAATACGTCGCCGGGCCCAACGGTGAGGACGTCGCCGGTTCAGAACAGTTGCGCCAGCGCGGCGTGCTGGTGGACGAGAGCTAGGGAGAAAACGATGCCATACATCCAGGTGGACGTGCGCGAGGGGCTGTCTTCCGAGCAGGTTGCCGAGTTGGGGGCCCGGATCGTGGACATTGTCCATGACGCGATCGGATCGGCTCGTGCGCATATCAACGTCGCGATCCGCCAGCTTCCCGCTGCCGGGCTCGTCGAAGCCGGCGGAACACTCGCGGCTGAACGAGGGATGGGATAACCAGCGCTTCTTTCCGCGCCCGAGCCGTAAGGCGTTGTGCACGAGGCCAATTCCGATCTATCCGCAGACAGTATCTACCAAACCGTCACATGGAGTGCCGCATGTCCAATCACAATGTCGTTGATCTCAGCCCCGAAGCGACCGCTTTCGCCGACTGGATGGCCGCCTTGACCATCCCCGAGGGGGAACTCGACGCGATACGTACCCGGGTGGAGAGCGTCCACCTGACTAGCCCCGAGCCGGAAGGCGTCACCTACAGAGATGTGGTCGCTGGCGGCGTCCCGGGAATCTGGTGCCAACCGATCGACTCCAACACCGACTACGTCTTACTGCACAATCACGCTGGCGGCTCGGTTCTGTCTTCGGCGTATGTCGACCGGAAGCTTGCCGGCCACATAGCCACAGCGGTCGGTGTGCCCGCACTTGTCCTCGACTGGCGGCGAGCGCCGGAGCACAAGTACCCCGCGCAGTTGGATGACGTGGAGGCTGCCTACAACTGGCTGATCTCGCAGGGATACGCCCCGGAGAAGATCATCACGATCGGTCACTCAATCGGCGGATTCCTGGCCGTCGCTCTGCCGCTACGCCTGCGCGACAAGGGGCAGCCCTTGCCCGGCGCCATCGTGTCGATCTCGCCGTGGTGCGACCTCCAGATCGCCAACCAAACCATGGTGACCAATGCCGACACAGACAAGATCCTGAACAAGGGGCTGCTGGAGTTCTTCCGCGAGTGTTGGATCGGTGGCACGGACATCGAATTCACCGATCCTCTAGTGAATCTGAACCGCGTGGATCTGAGCGGCTTGCCGCCGACCTTCGTATCGTGGGGAACTTACGAGGTCCTTGCGGGTGAAGATGAAGAATTCGCTGCCCGCGTCAAGGCCGCAGGAATCGACACGACGTCCCTTGCGGTTCCCGGGGGTCAGCACTCGTACGTCTACGGCGCTGGGCGTGTCCCTGAAGCCGACGATGCGATCGTTCAGATCGCCGCATGGGTTCGAGAGAAGCTCGATATCGCTCGGCACTAGTGGCGCAAGCATGCGGCGGACCCCGGTGGCGGTATACCGATCGGTATAGTACAGTCGAGATATGACGCAGGCCCCTGAAATTCCGCTGTACATGCGGCGTGACGTCCTCGATCCCACCCCGGCGCTGGCCGCGGCGCGCGAGTCGGCCAGCGTCCAACACATCACCACGGCGTTCGGGATGCCGGCTGTCCTGGTGACTCGCTACGAGGACGTCAAGAACGCGCTGGCCGATCATGAGAGTTTCTCCAACCGCAAGCCGCGCGGGTGGGCGGGGCCAGAGGTACCGGTGCTCACCGATGAGGAGTACGAAAATCTCACCGCGGGCGGGCTTCTCGGCATGGACCCGCCAGATCATCAACGGCTGCGGCGCTTCCTCACGCCCGAGTTCACCGTGCGCCGGATGAAGAACTTGCAGCCGCGCATCGTCGAGATCGTCGACGAGCACCTCGACGCGATGGCCGAGGCCGGCGCGCCCGCGGACTTGGTGGCGAACTTCGCGCTGCCCATACCGTCGCTGGTCATCTGTGAGCTGCTCGGAGTGCCCTACGGCGATCGTGCCGCGTTTCAGCGACGCGCTGCGCGCCAGCTTGATTTCAGTGTGCCCGCCCACGAGCGTTCAGCGCTGTTTCGGGAAAGCCGCGACTACATGATGTCGCTGGTCGCGCGTGCCAGACGTGAACCAGGTGCCGATATTCTGGGCACACTGGTGGGCAACCACGGCGCCGAGGTCACCGATCACGAGCTCGCCGGTATCGGTGAGTTGCTGCTGCTCGCCGGGCACGAGACGACGTCGAATATGTTGGGGCTGGGCACGATTGCCCTACTTCAACAACCCGAACAGGCCGCTGCGGTTCGCGACGATCCCGACGCGGCAGGCCCGGCAGTCGAGGAACTGCTCCGGTACGTCTCAGTGGTGCAGAATGCAATAGCTCGGATCACCACGACCGACGTTGTGGTCGACGGGGTCAACATCCCCGCCGGCACAATCGTCGTGCTGTCACTGCCAGCGGCCAATCGCGACCCGGCCCTCGTCGACTCTCCCGACCGCCTCGACATCGGACGGGGCGCTCCCGGCCACCTCGCGTTCGGCCACGGCGTGCACCATTGTCTGGGAGCGCCGCTGGCGCGGCTGGAGATGCGAATCGCATTCCCTGCGCTGCTACGGCGGTTCCCCCGTCTGGCGTTGGTCGACGACGTCGCCGACATCGACTTCCGGACCTCCAGCCTGATCTACGGTGCCCGCTCCCTCAACGTCACCTGGTGAGGTGTCGCCATGCCTTTTGCTAGCCCGTTCCCCGACGTTGACATCCCCGATGTGAGCGTGTTCGACCTGCTCTTCACAGACATCGAGCCAACCGATCTGGACCGAATCGCGCTCATCGATGTCCCAAGTGCGGCAACGACTTCCTATCGGCAGATGATCGAACAGGTAAACGCAACGGCCGGCGCGTTGGCTGCTCGGGGTATCCGCGTCGCAGACGTCGTGGGACTGCTGGCGCCGAATTCCTCCCTGTTCGCGATCGCCTTCCATGGCATCCTGCGCGCGGGGGCCACCGCGACCACACTCAACGTTCTGTTCACCGTCAACGACATCGCCAAGCAGCTATTTGATGCGAAGGCAACGATGGTGATCACGGTCAGCGGGTTGTTACCCCAAGCGCGCGAAGCGGCACGAAAGGTCGGCATCGCGCCTGCGAATCTGATCGTTCTCGATGGTGGCGATGAGACTGACGCGGTACACCCGAACTTCCGCGACCTGCTGGCCCAGGGCGCGCCGCCGCCCGAGGTCGACTTCGATCCCGCCACTCACCTGGCGGTCTTGCCGTATAGCTCCGGGACTACCGCAAATCCCAAGGGCGTCATGCTCACCCACCGGAACTTGGTGGCCAATGTGGCGCAGATACGGCCGTTGCTCGCAATGGGTCCCCACGACAAAGTGCTCGCAGTGCTGCCCTTCTTCCACATCTACGGCATGACGGTGCTTCTCAACGCCGCATTGCACGCGCACGCAACGCTGGTGGTCATGCAGCGATTCGATCTGGAGGAATTCTTGGAATCCATCGAAAAGCACCGAATCACATTCGGTTTCATCGCTCCGCCGATCGCCGTCGCGTTGGCGAAGCATCCGCTGGTCGACCAGTACGACATGTCATCACTGCGCACGGTCGTGTCAGGCGCCGCGCCGCTGGATGCTGAACTCGGCAATGCCGTGGCGAGGCGAATGGGCGTGCGGATGATTCAGGGCTATGGCATGAGCGAACTGAGCCCCGTCAGCCATTTCATGCCTGCAGACGGCGGCCAACATTGGTTCGGCGAGATCGCGCCGCTGAACTCTTGCGGATGGCCGGTCGCCAATACGGTCAACAAGATCGTCGACCCGGACTCCGGGCACGAGGTGACCGTCCCCCGTGAGGGACTGAGCGAGCCGGGCGAGTTGTGGGTCAAAGGACCGAACGTGATGGCCGGCTACCTCGGCAACAAAGAGGCAACGGACGCCACGATCGATCCGGACGGGTTTCTGCACACGGGCGACGTCGCTCGGGTCGATCACGCCGGTCGTGTATTCATCGTCGATCGGCTCAAGGAGCTGATCAAGTACAAGGGTTACCAGGTTGCGCCCGCCGAACTCGAAGCGGTGCTGCTGACGCACCCGGTCATACTCGACAGTGCGGTCATCGGGATCACTGACGACGACGGCGAAGAGATCCCGAAGGCCTTCGTGGTTCGCAAACCCGGTGCGAATCTCGCCGCAGAGGAAGTCATCGATTTCGTCTCATCTCGGGTCGCGCCGCACAAGAAGGTCCGGCGAGTCGAGTTCATCGACACCATCCCGAAGTCGGCGGCCGGAAAGATCCTGCGCAAGCAGCTGCGGTCGTGACGAGCCTGAACACCGCACGGGGACCAATCGATACGGCAGATCTAGGCGTGACGTTGATGCACGAGCACGTGTTCATCATGACGAGCGAGATCTTGCAGAACTATCCCGAAGGTTGGGGCGACGAGTCCAAGCGCATCGATGACGCGATTGCTCGCCTCAACGAGCTGAAATCGCGCGGCGTGGACACCATCGTCGACCTCACGGTCACCGGGCTCGGTCGCTACATTCCTCGGATCGCCCGAATCGCCGGGCAGACCGACCTGAACATCATCGTCGCGACCGGCCTGTTCACCTACAACGACGTGCCGTTCTACTTTCACTACCGTGGCCCGGGCACGGCGCTGGGCGGGTGCGAATACATGACCGACATGTTCGTCCGCGACGTCGAGCAGGGCATCGCCGACACCGGCATCAAGGCCGCAATCCTCAAGTGTGCCACCGACGAACCGGGCGTGACCCCCGGCGTCGAGCGCGTGCTGCGAGCCGTCGCGCAGGCACACCGCCACACCGGAGTGCCGATATCCACTCACACGCACGCAGCCACGCGGCGCGGGCTCGAACAGCAACGCATCTTCACCGAAGAAGGCGTCGACCTGACGCGGGTGGTGATCGGCCACTCCGGCGACACCACCGATCTCGACTACCTCGAGGAGCTCATCGACAACGGCTCCTACATCGGCATGGACCGGTTCGGAGTCGACCTGTATCTGCCGTTCGATGATCGGGTGAACACGGTGGCCAGGATGTGCGAGCGCGGCCACGCCGACAAGATGGTGCTGTCCCAAGACGCCACTTGCTATTGGGACGCATTGCCGGAGGAGACCCTGCCCGTCGTCATGCCCAACTGGCATTACCTGCACATCCACAACGACGTCATCCCAGCGTTGAAGGAACGCGGCGTCACCGACGAGCAGCTGACGACAATGCTCATCGAGAATCCTCGCAAGATCTTCGAAAACCAGGGCGCCAACTGATCACATGCCTTTGGCGTAATCCAAGAAGCGGTGCGGTCACTTAGACCGGCGCCGGCCTCGTGGTTGCGTCGGGCGGTGCGCAGCAATGAGTTCGTTGAGGTGATGGGAGACCTGCTCGAGTGGCTTGGTCGAGCGCGCGGCGCGGGAGAGAATGACGGCACCTTCCACCGAGGCGACGACCATCGTCGACAATGACTGTGCCGCAGCACGTTTCATGCCATCTTCGCGAAACCTGTCGGCCAGCAGCTCAGCCCATTCGGCGAACACGTCGGCGGCGGTACTGGCGCCTTCGGGGGATTCGTCGCGACTGGATGCCGCAGCCACGATCGGGCACCCGCCTTCAAAATCCGTGCTGACGAGGCCGTCGCTCCACATGCGGGTAAATGCCCCGATTGGATCCTCTTGCTCCATGTAGCTGCGCAATGTCGTCGACATCTCGTCGCCCGCGGAACGCGTGGCAGCGGCGACGAGCTCGGCCTTGCCGCCGGGGAAGTTGAGGTAGATCGATCGCCGAGTCACGCCGCTGGTGGCCAAGATCTCGGCGATTCCGGTGCCGGCGACGCCGTGTCGCTGCATCAACGTAGCCGTGGCTGACGTGAGTCGATCCCGTACGCGCATGCCTTGCAATATACCAGTCGGTCTACTAGGGTGCGATGTAGCTGGTATACCGATTGGTCTACCTCGTTCCTCGCTATCTGCACCATGAGAAAGGGATGGCCGTGCCCTCCTTATCCCCAGATGATTTCGCCTGGCTGCCGTCTACCGACCAACTGGCCGCGCTGGACGCCAAAGAGGTGTCCAGCGCCGAACTGGTCGACCTCTACGTATCCCGAATCGACGAACACAACACGCCGCTCAACGCGATCGTCACCGTCGACGCGGACGCCGCGCGACGCGCCGCCGCAGAGGCCGACGCTGCCCGGGCGCGCGGGGACGCGCTAGGCCCGCTGCATGGACTGCCGATCACCGTCAAAGACAGCTACGAGACGGCGGGGATGCGCACGGTCTGCGGGATGCCCGAGTTGGCCGACTATGTGCCGACGCAGGACGCCGAGGCCGTCGCCCGGTTACGCCGGGCCGGCGCCATCATTCTCGGCAAGACCAACATGCCAACCGGCAATGCCGACGTGCAGGCCAGCAATCCGGTGTTCGGCCGGACCAACAACCCTTGGGATCTGTCGCGCACCTCCGGCGGCTCAGCCGGTGGTGGCGCCGCCGCCACAGCGGCCGGCCTGACGAGCTTCGACTTCGGCTCTGAAATCGGTGGCTCCACCCGGATTCCGGCGCACTTCTGTGGCCTCTACGGCCACAAGTCGACGTGGCAGTCGGTCCCACTGGTCGGCCACATCCCAGCCGGGCCCGGCGATCCCGGGCGGTGGGGTGAACCCGATATGGCCTGTGCCGGAGTGCAGGTGCGTGGCGCCCGCGACATCATCCCTGCGCTGGAAGCCACCGTCGGCCCGCTGAACCCCGACGGCGGATTCTCGTACACCCTTGCCCCGCCGCGCGCGACAGCGCTCAAGGACTTCCGTGTCGCGGTATGGGCCGACGATCCCGCCTGCCCAGTCGACAAAGACACCCACCGAGCCATCGACGACGCCGTCGCCGCGTTGCGCGACGCCGGCGCACGCGTCGTCGAGCAACCCCCAAGCATCCCGGTGGATCTAACTACCTCACACGACCTCTTCCTGAGCTTGGTGATGGCCGCGTTCTCGGTCGACCGTTCCACGATGAGCCCGCAGTTCGCCGGTGCCCTTGCCCTGCGCTCACTTATGAGCCCGCGCGGCGACGCTGCCGCCGCGCTGCGCGGGACGATCCAAAGCCACCGGGCGTGGTTGTTCCGCGACGCGGCGCGTCGGGAGATCGCGCACCGCTGGGTGGGCTTCTTCAAGGAGTTCGACGTGCTGTTGCTTCCGGTGGCGCCCACCGCCGCGCCCGGGCATCACAACAAGGACCATGACCGCTTCGGTCGCACGATCGACGTCGACGGCGTCACCCGCTCGTATTGGGACCAAACCAAATGGAGCGCCGTGGCCAACATCGCCGGCGCGCCGGCGACCACGATGCCCATCACCACCAACTCGGCAGGCCTGCCCATCGGCATCCAGGCGATGGGACCTGCCGGGGGAGACCGCACCACCGTCGAGTTCGCAGCACTACTCACCGAAGTTCTCGGCGGCTATCGCGTACCGCCGCGATATCAAACGTCCGATCTGGCAACCACAACAAGGAGTGTGACAGCATGAATGCAAGCCCTTCAGCTCTGCGGCTACAAGTCTTCGTCAGCCCGGCGAATCCGATCGGAAACGATGGCCTCACCTTTTCCCCCACCACATCGACGATCATCTACGGGGAGCGTGAGGCGATACTGGTCGACGCACAATTCATCAAGAACGACATCCACGAGCTCGGGAACGTGATCGAAAAGCTCGGCAAAACGCTGACAACCATCTTCATCACCCATGGCCACGTCGATCACTATTTCGGTATTGACGTACTGGCAGAGCGGTTTCCGGGTGTCCGCGTCGTCGCGACACGCCAAGGTCGTTGACGATATCGTCGTGCGCGGAAAGCAAGACCTCGCGACGTTCTCAGCGTGGTTCGGCGACGACCTCGTTGTCCCGACCTCCATTCCAGAACCTCTCGATGATGACGGGTTGGTCATCGAGGGCCATCGCCTGCAGGTGATCGACGTGGACCAGGCCGACATCTCGCCCTCCTCGGCGCTTTACGTTCCGCAACTCGGCGCTGTCATCGCCGGTGATCTGGCGTACAACGGAATTCATCAGATGCTCGCCCTCACCGGTCCTGCAGAGTGGAAGAGGTGGGCCGCCAGCGTCGAGAACATCGCCGCGCTGCGGCCCAGAACCGTTGTGGCGGGACACAAGAAGCCCGAAGCGTCCGATGATGACGGCGAGGCGATCCTCGCCAGTACCAAGGACTACATTCTCGACTTCGCCCGCATTGCGGAGACGGCAGCTTCGCCAGAAGAAATCATCACAGCAATGCAGGACCGGTATCCGGACCATGGCAACGTCACGACGCTTCTCGTGTCGGCGCAGGCGGCCAAGGCCGGCGCGACACTCAGCGACTTCGCCGACTCCGGCAAGCGTGGTGGCCGATCAGTGAACCGCGCAATCCTGTCATCAGGGCGAAATGCATTGAGGCGCGGCCTGGTTGGCAAAAAGATGGTAATTACTGGAGCTGCCCGGGGCATCGGGGAAAGAGTCGCACGGCTTGCCGTCGCACGAGGCGCCCGGGTGGCGCTGATTGGGCTCGAACCCGATCGCTTGAGGGCTCTCGCCGATGACCTGGGTCCCGCCGCGTCGTGGTGGGAAGCCGATGTGCGCGATGGTACCGCTTTGCAGTCGGCAATTGATGATGCTGCGCAGCGCATGGGCGGCCTCGACTTCGTCGTCGCCAATGCCGGTGTCGCGGCCTATGGGACCGTGCGACAGGCCGATGAGAAGTCGTTCGAACGCGTGATGGACATCAACCTCAACGGCGTCTTTCGCACCCTCAAGTACGCGACACCCCACCTGGAGCGCAGCCGAGGCCATGCAGTCGTCGTTGCTTCCGCGATATCCTTCACGCCGCTGGCCGGGTTCTCTGCATACGCCGCCAGCAAAGCAGGGGTCGAAATGCTCGCGCTGGCATACCGCCAGGAGGTCGCGCACCTCGGTGTCACCGTGGGCATCATCCATCCCGCGTTCATCGACACGGACCTCGTCCGAGGCGCGGACGCCGACCTTCCCTCGTTTCAAAAACTGCGCGCACGGCTGCCATATCCGGGCAACGTCACCACCAGCGTCGACCTGGCGGCCGCCGCGATCGTGCGCGGGCTCGTGCGCCGACGCAGCCGCGTCTATGTCCCGCGCGCCGTCGTCGTCGCGAACTGGGCGAAGGCCGCATTGAGTTCGCCGGTCGCCTGGCCACTATTCGAAGCGCTTAGCAGGTGAGTCAGTTCCGGCCCTCGAACGGGAGGTCGAAGCATTGGGACGTAACGATCAGCTTGTTCCAGTCGCCGAAAACGGCTCGGCCCCAACCGCTGTGACCAAATCGCCAGCGGGCGACCCCGTTGCGCGATAGCCGCAACGTCGAAGTCGATGGCGTCGCACGCTCGGATCGGATCTGACTATTGCGCTTAGACTATAACGAAGTTATAGTAGAGCGATGCGTCGTAACCTGTCAGGCCGAAAGCTGGTTATCACCGGAGCCGCACGTGGCATCGGGGAGAAGGTGGCGCGTCTTGCCGCCGCCCGAGGTGCCCGGGTGGCCCTCATAGGGCTCGAGCCAGATCGGTTGCGCGCGCTCGCCGATGAGCTGGGTCCCGCCGCGTTGTGGCGGCAAGCCGATGTGCGCGACGGCGCCGCTTTGCAGTCGGCGATCGATGACTGTGCGCAGGCCATGGGCGGCATCGACATCGTCGTCGCCAATGCCGGGATCGCAGCCTATGGGACGGTGCGGCAGGCCGACGAGGCGTCATTCGAGCGGGTCTTGGACATCAACCTGAACGGCGTTTTCCGCACGCTGAAGTACGCGACGCCTCATCTGGAGCGCAGCCGAGGCCACGCGATGGTGGTGGCGTCGGCGATATCCTTCACGCCGATTGCCGGGCTGGCCTCCTACGCCGCAAGCAAGGCCGGCGTCGAGATGCTCGCCCTGGCCTACCGTCAGGAAGTGGCGCACCTCGGCATCACCGTCGGGATCGTGCACCCGTCGTGGATCGACACCGACCTCGTCCGAGGCGCTGAGGCCGACATTCCCTCATTCCAGGAACTGCGCGCGAAGCTGCCGTATCCGGGCAATGTCACCACGAGCGTCGACCGCGCGGCCGCAGCGATCGTCCGCGGACTCGCGCGCCGGCGCAGCCGCGTATACGTGCCGCGCGCAGTTGTCGTGGCCAACTGGGCCAAGGCTGCGCTGAACTCGCCTGCCGCATGGCCCTGGATGAGGCGCTTCGCGGCCGAGGTGACCCCCACCCTTGAGCGCGAGGTCGCTGCACTGGGTAGGCATGACCAACTGGTTCCGCTCGCCGAAACCCGCTCGGTCTCAATCTCTCCGCCCAACGAAGCAGCGACCGAACCCGCGGCTCGATAGCGCGCCCTGTCGCCTGCACCTTCTGACGACAGCTTTGCCCATTGTGGAATAACCATAACGAAGTTATAGTTGGACCATAACGAAGTTATGGTGAAGCCGCATCCGGTGCTTCCAATGGATCTCTGATGAAAGTGAACAGACATGAAGGCATTCGTCGTCACGCAATACGGCAAGGACGGCATCCGCGCCGCCGACGTACACGAACCGAAGGTTGGCAGCAATGACGTCCTGGTCAGGGTGAGCGCGGCCAGCATCAACCCACTGGACAAGATGGTCCGCAACGGCGAGTTCAAGCAACTGCTGAAATACAAGCCCCCCTTCGTGATCGGCCACGATGTCGCCGGTGTGGTGACCCAGGTAGGTGCGACCGTCACTGACTTCAAGGTCGGCGACGAGGTGTATGCGCGCCCCCGTGATCTGCGCATCGGGACCTTCGCCGAGTACATCGCGATCGATCAGAACGATGTGGCACACAAGCCGGCCTCGCTCACGCTGCACGAGGCCGCCGCCCTCCCCCTGGTCGCGCTGGCCGCCTGGCAGATCCTGGTCGAGAGGGCTCAGGTCAAGCCCGGACAGAAGGTCCTCGTGCACGCGGGCGCAGGCGGCCTGGGGTCCACCGTGATCCAGCTCGCCAAGCACCTCGGTGCCCATGTGGCGACCACCACCAGCGGCGCCACGGAGGCACTCGTCCGTGACCTCGGAGCCGACGTCGTCATCGACTACACGAAACAGGACTTCTCCCAGGTGCTCTCGGGCTATGACCTCGTGCTGGACTCGCTCGGCGGCCAGAACCTGATGAAATCGCTCACTGTCCTCAAGCCCGGCGGCCTGGCAATCGGGGTCGCCGGCCCACCCGATGCCGGATTCGCCAAACAGCTCCGCGCGCCAAAGCCTTTCGAGTTCGTGTTGTCCTTCCTGAGCCGCAAGGTCCGCAGGGCCGCCAAGAAGCTCGGTGTGCGGTATTCGTTCTTCTTCATGAGGGCCGATGGTGCCCAGCTCGGCAAGCTCGCCGCGCTCTACGACGCGGGCCAGTTGCGCCCGGTCCTCGACAGAACATTCGCGTTCGACCAGACCCTCGAGGCGCTCGCCTACGTCGAGAGCGGCAAAGTCAAGGCCGGCAAGGTCGTCGTCGCGCTCGACTGAGACTGTTCGCCAATCGACCGCCATGAACGAGAGGAAACGATGAGCCAAAATCCGCAACCCACAACAGAACTCATTCCCGAACCACCCAAGAACGAAGGACAAATCAAAATGAACTGGAAAGATGCGCCGACCCGCACGATCAACGTGAACGGGGTGCCATTCGTCTACCGCGAACTCGGCGCAGACTCGGGCGTTCCCGTGGTCTTCCTGCACCACTTGACCGCGGTACTCGACGACTGGGACCCGAGGATCATCGACGGCATCGCCGCCCACCACCGGGTGATCGCGTTCGACAACCGCGGCATCGGAGCGACCGGATCGTCCGTACCGCACACGATCGACGAAATGGGCAGCGACGCCGTCGCCTTCATCCGGGCACTCGGACTGAAACAGGTCGACCTGTTCGGATTCTCACTCGGCGGCGGCGTCGCCCAGATGGTCGCCCTGCAAGCACCCGACCTCGTCCGGCGGTTGGTCCTCGCGGGCACAGGACCCAAGGGAGGCGGCGGCATCAACGAGATCACCAGGGTCACCGTCATTGCCTATATCAAGGCAGCGCTCACCCTCAAGGACCCGAGAAACTTCCTGTTCTTTCCCCGCAACGCCGAGGGCAAGCGGGCTGCCGCCGACTACTTCATGCGACTGAAGGAGCGCACCGAGGGCCGCGACAAGCGCGTCTCGCTGCAGGCCATCGGCGCCCAACTAAAGGCGATCCGAGCAGCCGGGAACAGCACGCCCGACGACCTGTCTGCGATCACCCACCCCATCCTCGTCGCCAACGGCGACAACGACCTCATGGTTCCGACCAGCAACTCCGCCGACATGGCTCGTCGCCTGCCCAACGCCCACCTGATCATCTACCCCAACTCCGGGCACGGCGGCGTGTTCCAACACCACGAGAAGTTCGTGCCCGAGGTGCTCGAGTTCCTCGATGATGGCTTGAGCCGACCAGGCATGCGCTGCGACCGATCTCAAGGCTTGCCGAATATCGTTTGGTACCAAGCTTTCCAAGATGGAGGACTCGCGCAGACTTCTCCGTCCGTATCGCAGGCCATGACTGTTGAATGCCTAGTCCTTGCGTGTCCCATTGCAGCCCTTGCGACCTTGATAAACTGATCGGTATACTTCTGAGTGAACCCAGCGTCGACCGAAACGTCAGCACCGCCAGGAAATCGGCGCACCCACCGATCATGAAAGCAGCCAGAAAATGACCGTAGACTTGCCCGATCGTGCACTGGAACTGCGCTCGTTGGTGACGTCGCAGGGAGTGCTTGAGCTCTCACTGCATGACGTCCCGGTTCCCACGCCGGCCACCAACCAGGTGTTAGTCCAGGTGGAGGCGTCACCGATCAACCCGTCTGATCTGGGTCTGCTCGTCGCCACCGCGGACATGACCACTGCGACGGTCGCAGGCACGCCCGAGCGTCCCGTCGTCACGGCGTCGGTGAGGGAGGGGACGCTGCGCGGGCTGTCCGCACGACTCGACGCATCGCTGCCCGTCGGCAACGAAGGCGCGGGCACAGTCGTGGCCGCCGGCTCGTCGCCCGCGGCGCAGGCCCTTCTGGGCAGGACGGTGGGAATCGTCGGCGGCGCCATGTACACCCAGTACCGAGTCGTTGACGCCGCCTCGTGTCTCGTCTTGCCCGAGGGGACCACGGCCAAGGACGGGGCGTCGAACTTCGTGAATCCCATGACGGCTCTGGGAATGGTGGAAACCATGCGCAGCCAAGGGCATTCCGGCCTGGTGCACACCGCAGCGGCGTCGAATCTCGGCCAGATGCTCGTCAAGCTCTGTCTCAAGGACGGAGTGCCGCTGGTCAACATTGTCCGCAAGTCCGAGCAAGAGGAGCTGCTGAGATCGCTCGGTGCGGTCCATGTCTGCAACTCGGCATCATCATCGTTCACGACAGATCTCACCGAGGCCCTCAAAGCGACATCTGCGACGCTGGCGTTCGACGCCACCGGTGGGGGCACGCTGACCAGTCAGATTCTCAATGGCATGGAGCAAGCCGCCAACTCAACGGCGGGACAAGACTATTCGCCCTATGGGTCGACCGTTCACAAGCAGGTGTACATCTACGGCGCGCTCGACACTGGCCCGACCACCCTTGCCAGGAACTTCGGCCTGTCGTGGGGTGTCGGGGGATGGCTGGTCTCCGACTTCCTGGCAAGCGCAGGGGGCGAGACGTTCACCCGACTCCGGGCCCGAGTGGCCGAAGAACTCACCACGACGTTCGCGAGCACCTATACCCGCGAGGTGTCACTGGCAGGCATGCTCAGCCTCGATGCGTTGGGTTCCTACGTCAAGCAAGCGACCGGGGAGAAGTTCCTCGTCACTCCGCAGGCACTCTGAGGCGACGCAACGGGTTCGAACCCGGTGCCGCCTTCGGTTCGGGCGCCCGGAGTTGTGTCGCGGCAGCCGGTTTGACCGCGTGTGGAGTGCTGCGCCAGTTGCGGACCCAATGCACGACGGTCACGGCTATTGGAATGAACAGCGGAGACAACACAAGAGCAATGCAGGACAGGCCCGCGATATATCCGGACATGGTTCAGCGGCCTTTCTCTGGCGGTTGGGATCGGGATGTCTTCGAGTTGAATTACGTTGTGGCCGCGCTGAAGTTGCGTTGCATGTCCGCGGCCGCGAATTCGCTGACGGCTCGGTCCGCGGCCGTGGAGGCTTCCAGCCGCTCGATGAGCGATTCGAGTTCGCGCGCCGGGATCGCACACGTCATCTCGTCTTCCGGGAGACGGGTGCGGGTCCGGCTTACCGCGCAACCGGGGCTCACGGCGACCTGGCCCGCGTGGGCAAGGGGAACGATCACGCATTGCGGCTTGCGAGCAAGCGTCAGATCAGGAACCGCACCGAGCAGGGTCATCAACGCGGTCGGTGAGAGTCTGGCCAGGACCACGTCCGGGTTTTCCGCGTCCGCCAGCGGCTGGTAGGTGATCGAGGAGGGCCGGAAGGGCAACGCGGCGGCGGCCATCAGGTCGGCCTCGCCGACCCAGCCGCTGCCCACGAGAGCGGCGGTATCCGCGCCGGCGGCAGCCTGTTCCAGTGGGATCAGTCCGTGCGTGTAACTGCCGACGCTGCAATTCGCGTGATCGGCTGCGACGGTATCGAGGCGTCGCCGCTGCGCCGGTGCCCAGAAGCAGCATCCGGCCGGCTGCGCCGGAACCGGCGACGCGGCGTCGGGATGCGGGGGAGCATCGAAGCTCACCGCGACGGGTGCGTGGGTGAGGCCGAGGAGCTCGGTCAGTCGGTCGGCGAATGCGGCGTAATTGCTCACGAGCGTGCCTTTCACGTGTAGGTCAGGCGGATCCGGTGGGTATCGATGTCGAGGTCGATCGCCACGGCACCGGATTGTGTTCGGCGCCAGGTACTGCAGGGGCGGTCGTCGACGTCCAGCGAGATCGTCGCGTCACCGGGAAGGTTGTCGACCGTGAACGTGGTCGGCGTTCCCCTCCGCGACGGTGTGGCGGCGAAGGTGTCGATCTCCAGTACGCGGCGCGCAATGTCGTTGTGGGTACGGCGAATACCGATCAGCGGGTAGTCGAGGCCCCGCACCGTCGGCTCGTCGTACATCGTGGTGTTCGGGGAGGTGAACACCCGCGACCAGGCACCGGGGGCCGCGCATTCGATCATCATCATGGTGGCGTTGAGCTGGCCGCGCGGCCATGGTTCATCCCGGCCGATCCAGTACGCGAAGCGGCTGTTGTCTTCCCCGAAATACCGTGGGCCGAACTGGCTTTCGGATACCTCATGCAGGCGCTCCCAGGTTGTGGTGTCACCGAGTTCGCGCGCCATCCACAACGCAGTGGACAGCATCTGCGGGTCGTCGGCCAACTGGACGACCGGCACCTTGGGGTTACTCCAGCCCAGCTGGCGCATCGCCGACTCATACAGGTCGATGCCGAGCTGGGGGTCCTGCGGATAGATGTAGTGCAGGAGGCAGAGCGCACTGTAGGCGTTCAGCGGGCCCGGGAACGTCATCGTCGCGTTCTCGATGGGGTCGTAGTAGAACGCGACCCAATCGATTTGGCCCTTCCGGTCACGGCCCATGTAGTGCTTCTTGGCGAATGCGATCCAATCCATGAACGGCTCGTTGACCGACGTGTGCAGCAGCGAGTCGTAGAGCTTGAGACCCAGACCGGCCGCGCTCATGCAGAACGGCCAGATCTTGGTGTTCTCGCAGTGCGCGCCCTGCGGTCGCGCCGTCAGCTGATCGGAGATGAACTGGGCGATCCGCTGATGTGTCCAGGTGAACGTGCGGTTCTGGTAGCCGGACACTTCGAACGCCCTGTCTTGCGTCGGTTGGCCCGACACGTAGTGGCGGATGCCCAACAGCAGGTTCAGCCATCCCCGGTAGAACAGGTTGCCGTCGCAGCCGACCGGATCCGGCTGCAAACCCCATGGCTCGATGCCGTTTCCGGTCCAGCCCGGCAGGGCGTAGCGGCCACGAAGGTGCTCGGGTACGACGGTCAGCCATTCGGGGGGATACTTGTCGACGCCCGGGTCGGGTCCGATGAGGGTGTTCCAGTCGATGCCGCCCCAGAAGCTCACGTAGCGCCGTGCCAGCTCGTCGAGGACGCGGGTGTAGCCCTCGCGCCACGCCGGAGTCGCTTCCAGCATCATCGGCAGGACGTAGCCCATCATGGCGAGGTCGAATCGAGGGAACGCACACATCGGGGGCTCGCTGTAGCGGTCCCACCACAGATGCGGCTCGCCCTGATCGGACCAATCGTCGTCGGTGGTGGCCTTGTCCCACAGGAACCTCAGCCAGCCCAGTGATCGGTCGTTGAGTCCCTCCGCGGTCGCCGAAGTATCCGCTTGGCTCGCGAATGTCGTTGTCATGTCAGGGCTCCAGCATGGGTTCGTCGGTGCAGGCGCGGACCATCGACAAGGTCGAGCGCGCTTTCCATGCGGCCGTCCATGCGGGATCCAGGCGCACGACTGCGGGCTCGATGACGATCGTCTCGGCTCCGCACGCAGCGGGATCGTGGGCGATGTAGGCATCGGGTATGCGGTGGCGGGGCCCGCTCGCGCGCCCGATCTTGACGAACTTTCGGGTCAGGCCCTGGAACCACAGCAGGACGAAGGCGCTGCCGTGAAGCTCGACCGTGCCGACGTGGAGGCCGTGAACGATCTTGTCGACCGTTCGCGGGGAGCTGAGCATGCGCAGTGCAAGCCAGCTCGAGCTGATGTGCACCGAGCAATCCGGTGCCACGGCATGGCCGGAATGTGTTGTGGCGCGGCGCAACTGCCCGTCGAAGGCCCAATACCGGGCGACACGATCGCCTGCGGACAGCTCGAAGGTCAACGTTCGAGTGATCTGTGAGCGCACCGACGGCATGAAGCGGGATCCTTGGGCGATGCACTGGCCAAGGAACCACAGCAGCATTCGAAGTGCCCCGTTCGACATCGGCTACCCCTCGGATACGGTCAGCTCGGAGGGGGCGTTCGAAGCACGCTTGGGTTGCAGGTGGCTGACCAAGAACTCCGTCTGCTCAGTGACGAGTTGCGCGAACGCGTCGCCGAGGTAAAAGTCGAAATGTCCGGCGGCATAGAGCCGAACATCGCCGTGCGGCGCCTGGCGCGCGTAGCGCTCCGTCAGCTTGGGAGGGGCGACCGAATCGGTTGCGCTGATACAGATCAGGATCGGCGCGGCAATGCGCTTGGCCGATCGGCCCGGTCGGTAGCGGATCAGGCTCACAACACTTCTGGCCGCTGCGCGGTTGACCCACTGGTAGCCGTCAGGCAGCAGCGCGAGCATCCCGGGCAGCGCATCGGGTGCGGTCATGAGCCCCGGCCGGCCGGGTGCGGCCGCCACGGGAACGCACACCGGCTGCTTGCCCCGCACCGCCGCCAGGAGATCGCGGACCACGAAACCGAACAGCACCAACGATTCCCGCATACCGAGCGAGCCCGCCGACGCCGGCCCGTCGGTGAAGGGGCACTGGGCGACGGCGGCGCGAAGCTCTGGATGTCGGGCGGCGACGGCAATGGCGTGTCCTCCGCCCAGCGAGCTTCCCCACACCGCGACCCGGCTTCCGTCGACTTCCGGGAGGCCGGCCGCGTACTCGAGTGCGGCGTCCCAATCGGCCAGCTGCTTGGCCATCGACAACACCTGGCGTGGCTCGCCGCCGCTGTCGCCAAGATGGCGATAAGTAAAGACAAGTACCGCAAGTCCGGCCGCGGCGAATCGCTCGGCGTAGGGCGCCAGACCCATCTCCCGAGTGGCTCCCAAACCGTGACCCATCACGACGACGGGCGCCGGTGCTTCGGAAACAGTGTCCGGCAGGTACAGCCATGCCCTGCAGTACGAATCACCCGATCGGAAATCCACTGTGCGCCGCGGTCCGAATTTTGCGTGTCATTTCTTCACACCTTGCTTGTCGTGTCGACGGCGGTGTTTCCGTGCGCCAGGGCGGCGTCGTATCCGCCGGGCCGGTACAGCGGCAACTCACCGGTTTCAGCGGTATCGCGCAGATACCGCAGCATGATTTCCTGCGCCTGCCGCTGGGGGAGCGAGGCCAGGAATTCGGCGCGTTCGAGGTGCAGGCCCTCGGCCATCGACAACGATCCGCCCACGTTCACCGCCCGCTTGATGGCCTTGATCGCCTCGGTCGGTCGCGCGGCAAGATGTGTGGCTCGTTCGACGGCCCGGGAAATGAGGCGATCAGCCGGGACGATCTCATCGATCGCCCCGATTGCCAGTGCTTCGTCGGCGGGGAACGGCTTGCCTTCCAGGATCGCGACCAGCGCACGATGCGAACCGATGAGCCGAGGCAGGCGCTGGGTGCCACCCGCGCCCGGCGGAAATCCGAGCAGAACCTCCAGATGCCCGATGAAGTAGTCGCCTTCGGCCATCAACCGCAAATCACATGCCCACGAGAGTTCTGCTCCCATACCCAGCGCCGACCCGTTGAGGGCCGCCACGAAGATCGTGGAGCTGGTGGTCATCCGGACCAACGTCTCGATGCATGTGGTCGAGTTGGACCGCGCCCGTCAGCGGCGTCTTGCTCGCCACCCATCGGGTGAGCTTGTTGCGGCCGAACTGGTGGGCGATCCTGGCCACCGCGCTGGTGACACGGCGTCCGACCGGCGGAATCACCGAACCGTCTTCTTGCAGCCACCGCAGATCGGCGTGGCTGATGAATCGGTGCGGATGCGACCCGGTGAACACCACCGCGCGAATGCCGGGATCGCGGTCAGCGCGCTCGACGAGGTCGAACAATTCGGGAGCATCGTCGCGGCCGAACAGTCCCAGGTCATCACCGACAAACCGCGCAACGATCACGCCAGCGTCGAGTTCCTCGATCTGGATGCGCCGGGGCGCGTGAGGTAGCGCAGACATGGGGTTGACCCTCCGTTGTAGAACTTCGTTATAGAACGATAGTGCGCTGGATCACAGAAAGCAACCGCCGCTTCAAAACCGCCGGACTCGACCGTGCCGTTGAGTTGGACGCGCGCTGCGGCTTGTAACCTCGTTCTACGAGGTTCAGGCCGGTCTTGATGGGAGGTGCCCCGCTTCGATGCCCAAACCACGCAAGACGGCGGCAACACGACTGACGCAAGAGCAGGCCGTGGAGCGATTGGTTGACGCGGCTACCGCATTGCTCGCCGAAAAGGGGCCATCGGAGATCAAGGCGCGAACCGTCGCCGAGGCCGCACAGGTTTCGACGATCGCGGTGTATTACCACCTCGGCGGACTGCCTGAGCTACTCCAAGCCGTCGTCGACAAAGGGTTTCAGGACCTCGCTCGGGCGTTCGTCGCTGCGCCGCCGAGCGATGATCCGGTCACCACCCTGTTCGCGATGGCGTTGGCAACTCGACGGTTCGCCCAAGAAAATCCGCACCTGTATGACCTGATGTTCGGATTGTCGACACGCGGAAGCTATCGACCGCTACAGACTGCGCGCTCCGGCGCGGGCGGACGATCAGCGGAATTCCAGACGGCCTATGCGCATCTGGTCCAGGCATGCGTCCGGCTTGTCAGCAGCGGTCGCGTCCGCAGCGATGAGAATCCCGAAAACATTGCCCCCCAAACTCTGGAGCGCCGTCCACGGATTCGTCACGCTCGAACTGGGTGATCACTTCGTCCAGTTCTCGGACCCCGTCCGCCAGGTCCTGCAACCGATGATGGTGAACATATTCGTCGGATTGGGCGGCGACCCGGAGTCGATCAACGCCTCTCACACCGCGGCGATCGATGCGACCGCACCAGATGAGCGCAGGCCCCGCTTGAGCTTTCATGTGATTGCCTCGTAACGGCGCGCAGCCGTTTCGTGTGAGGCCTGGGCGCGTTCGCGCGTATCGCCCAGTCCGACAGAAAGATTCACACCCATGGGCAACAGCACATGCCTGGCCGGGTCCTCGCACTCGACGAGGACGTCGGCCAGCTCGAGTGTGATGACACCGTGCACGAAACTCCACAACTGAGCGGCTACCACGTCGGGATCCTGCGGCCTGACCCTGCCGGAATTCACCAGCCGTGTGCAGGCTGTTTTGAAGTGAGCGTAGACGTTTCGGAAAGACGGTGAACTTCCACTCCGAGCGAATGCCCGGATCTCGTGGCGGTCGGTACGTGGCGCGAGCCGACAATCCGAACATCAGGTCATACAGGTGGGGGTTCTGGCGCGCGACCCGCCGGCACACCAAGGCATGAACAGCCAGATCCGCGATCGGATCATCCGTCGGGGACAACTGGGAAAACGCCCTGTCGAGGTCGTTGAATCCGCGGTCGATGACGGCGCGCGTGAGCTCGGGGATCCCACCGAAGTGGTGGTAAACCGCCATCGTCGATAGTCCGGCGGCGGACGCCACCGTACGAGCCTTGATCGCCGACGGTCCCAGCTCCGCTAGCAGGCCCATCGCGGCTTGAACGAGCCGCTCCGGTACGCCGTCGAGCGTCGAATCCCGTCGATATGTCGGTGGGCATTTCTCGGTTGCTCCGTCCCCAGGCCGGACAGGAATCCTGCGCGGACCCTTGCCAGCAGCGAAATAACTTGGTTATAGTTCGTATAACTTCGTTATAGCACGATCCCACTCCACCAAGCCCACGAAAGCAACAGCCATGCCACACCAAGACAACAAACACCTCGACATCGAGGACCGCGGCTCGGTTCTGGTCGTACGCATCGACGGCGGGCCGCACAGCTTGTTCGGCCTCGACGCCGCCAACGAACTCGACGAGTTCGTGGACCGTGTCGACCGCGACCCCAGCGTCCATGCCGTCGTGTTCACCGGGGCGCGCCCCGGCCGCTTCGTCAGCCATGCCGACGTCCGGTGGCTGCAAGAAGGCGGAGCTGTGAAGCCGAAGTTAGGCCGACGCGGCGCCTCGGCCGCGCTGCGGCTGGCCAGAGGCATCGACCGATCCGGTGTCCCAGGGCAGGTTGTGGACAGAACTCCGCTGAGCGGAGCCGGCCAGCTCGACCGCTTGCACGCGACGTTCATGAAGATGAACGCCAGCGGCGTCATCTTCGTTGCGGCCCTGAATGGTTCGGCCCTGGGCCTGGGAGCGGAATTCGCGTGGGCATGCGATCTGCGCGTCATGGCCGATGGGGATTACTTCATCGGCCAGCCGGAAGTCCTCCTTGGGATCATGCCGGGCGGTGGCGGCTCTCAGCGACTGCCCCGGCTGATCGGCACCCACAAGGCACTGGTCGCGATCCTCGAGGGCAAGCCGTTCACGCCCGCGCAAGCTCTGGCCAACGGCGCCGTCGACGATGTCGTGGCGCCTGACGACGTGGTTTCACGGGCGACCGAGCTGGCCGAGTACTTCGGAAAGCGGACCAAAGGATCGGTCGAAGCCATCAAGAGGGCGGTGTACTTCGGCGGCTCGATGTCGCTGGCGGAAGGTTTGCACGTCGAGCGGACCGAGTTCTTCCCCACGGATCAGTCCGAGGTCGGTCAGCAACTGATGCTCCAATACCTTTCGGATACCGAGTCCACCGGCGAGCTCCCCCTCTACCGCCCGGACACCTACGCGCAGGCGCTCGAATTGGGCCGGGTGCCCGCGGTCGGTGCGACCAACGGGGCGGCGGTCCGGTAATGACCACTGCGCATGCCTTCACTCGTCACGACGTCTCGTTCAACTCCGGCGAGGACAGCTGTGCCGCATGGCTTTACCTGCCCACTGGAGTTACGTCGCCGCCCGTGGTGATCCTCGGGCACGGCCTCGGCGGCACGCGCGAGATGCGCTTGGACGCCTTCGCCGAGCGGTTCGCTCAGGCCGGTATTGCCGCCTTGGCCTTCACTTACCGCCACTTCGGCGACAGTGGAGGGCAGCCGCGTCAGCTTCTGTCGATCAAGCGACAGCTCGCCGACTGGGATGCCGCGATCGATTGGGTGAAGAATCGTCGTGACGTCGACGGAACCCGCATTGCCGTCTGGGGCAGCTCCTTTGGTGGTGGGCATTCCATCACCGTCGCCTCCCGTCATCCTGAACTGCGAGCGGCGGTGGCCCAGTGCCCATTCACCGACGGTCTCGCCTCCGCGCTCGCGCTGGGCCCGGCGGAATCCCTGAAGGTATTGCCCTTAGTCGCAAGGGACGTCGCTTCCATGGTCTTTCGCAGGCCTCCCGCGATGATTCCACTCGCCGGCCCCCCGGGTTCGCTGGCCCTGATGAACGCCCCCGATGCCCTTCCCGGCTACGAGGCGCTGCTGCCGCCCGACACGACCTTCCGGAACGAGGTAGCGGCGCGGGTCGCTCCGACGATCGCTACCTACCGGCCCGGGCGTGCGGCGAAGAAGATCAAGTTCCCAATCCTGTTCTGTGTCAGCAACACCGACAGTGTGACGCCTCCTGCGCAAACCCTGCGGTACGCGCGCACCGCACCTCGCGGTGAGATCAAACGCTACGACGCCGGCCATTTCGACTTCTACCTCGGAGAGCCGTTCGAAGAATTAGTACGCGACCAGGTCGAGTTTCTCACCCGCCAACTGCAGCCGGCGGGAGCTGTTGTGTGATGTCCAGTGGGCACGCAGTGAATTTTGCTTCTCTACCCGACCGACGGGCAACGCTGGATCCTGATGGGGCTGCCGTGTCCGATGGGATCCAGTCGCTCACCAACGCGATGTTGTTGCAGCGTGTGCGGGCGGCAGCGCGCCACCTTGACGAACTGGGCGTCGGCACCGGAGATGTCGTGGCCCTGAAGTTGCGCAACCGGGTCGAGTTCGTGGTTCTGATGTTCGCGTCGTGGCGGCTGGGCGCCACTGTCACACCGGTCAACCCGAGCCTGACCGACGTCGAGGTCATCCGGCAGCTCGACGCCTCGGGCGCACGCCTGCTTGTCGCCGAAGACGACGCGACCGCAGAGCGCGGCGTCACGACACTTGCGGTCGCGGATCTCTACGAGGACGTCGCAGGGTGGGATCAACCACCCGAGGTGGACTCCTCGACATTGGCCCTGCTCATCTTCACCAGTGGGACGACGGGCGTACCAAAGGGCGTGATGCTTGATCACGCCAACATCGATGCGATGGCCGAGATGGGACGCCAAGCAATGCAGTTGGGGCCGGCGGACCGGTGTCTGCTGATCCTGCCGCTGTTCCACGTCAACGGCATCTTGGTCAGCGTCCTGATGCCGCTGCTCGCCGGTGCCAGTGTCGTGATCGCCGAGAAGTTCGACCCGCACACCTTCTTCGACACCGTTGAACGCCACCGGCCTACGTTCTTTTCGGCGGTGCCCACCATCTACACCATGCTGGCCGCGCTGCCTGACGACGTTCGCCCCGACACGTCATCCTTGCGGTTCGGGATCTGCGGGGCCGCACCGGCTTCGGCGGAGTTGTTGGCCCGGTTCGAGGCCCGCTACGGCTTCCCGCTCATCGAGGGATACGGGCTGTCCGAAGGAACGTGTGCCTCCACCATGAACCCAGTCGCCGGCCAACGCCGAGCGGGAACAGTCGGGATTGCGTTTCCGGGCCAGCAGATCCGCATCATCGACGAGGCCGGTACCGACGTGGCGACCGGCGTGGATGGCGAGGTCATCATCGCCGGCCCGAACATCATGCGGGGATACTCTGGGCCGGCCCGATGAAACGGCCCGAGTGATCATCGACGGCTGGCTCCACACCGGCGACATCGGCCACCTCGACGCCGAAGGCTACCTAACGCTGGTCGGGCGATCCAAAGACATGATCATCCGCGGCGGAGAGAACATCTACCCCAAGGAAATCGAAGACGTGCTAACCAGCGATCCCACCGTGCTGGAGGCCGCCGTCATCGGCGTTCCCGACGACAAATGGGGCGAGACCGTTGCCGCGTACGTCCAACCGCGACCAGGTCACACCATCAATCTCGAAGGGCTGCACCGGATTTGCGCAAGCAAACTCGCCGGCTACAAACGCCCTACCACGATCACCGTGATGGACGCCATCCCCAAAAACCCCGTCGGCAAGACGGACAAGGCTCCGCTGCGGGCAGCCCACCTGAAAGGACCATCGCTATGACTTCCCTGCACGACCCACTGACACTGCCGTGTGGCCAGATACTGCCCAATCGGATCATGAAGGCCGCGTTGAGCGAAGGACTCGGCGACAAGCAAAACTCTCCCGACGAGCGCCTCGAGCGGCTCTACACGTCATGGAGTGAAGGTGGGTACGGGCTGATCATCACCGGCAATGTCATGGTCGACCGCACGCAGCTCGGTGAGCCGGGCAACGTCGTCATCGAGGACGAGCGCGACCTAGATGCGCTGTCGCGGTGGGCCAAAACGACGAAGGACGCCGGTGTCCCGATCTGGGTGCAGCTCAATCATCCAGGGCGCCAATCCAACCCGCTGGCGCTGGGTCACACCCCGGTCGCGCCCAGCCCGGTGGCCCTCAACTTCCCCGGTGCGACAACGCCGCGTGAGCTGACATCCGCTGAGATCGAAGACATCATTGAGCGTTTCGCCGCCTCGGCGGTGGTATGCGAGACCGCGGGTTTCGACGGCGTGCAGATACATGGTGCGCACGGATACCTGGTCGCCCAGTTCCTCTCGCCCCTGTCGAACCAGCGCGACGACGAGTGGGGCGGTGACCCGCAGCGTCGGATGCGTTTCGTGCTCGAAGTCGTGCGCCGCATCCGTGCGCGGGTTTCGCCGGGCTTCGCGGTGGGCATCAAGCTCAACTCGGCGGACTTCCAGCGCGGCGGATTCACCGAAGATGAATCCCGCTCTGTGGTGGCGGCATTGGCGGGTGAGGGCATCGATCTGATCGAGGTCAGCGGCGGCAGCTACGAGCAGCCCGCCATGATGGGCAAGGCCGCCGACAGCACCCGGGCGCGCGAGGCCTACTTCCTGGAGTACGCCCGCACGGTCCGCAGCCTTGCCGGCGACGTCCCGCTGGCGGTCACGGGAGGCTTCCGCTCCCGCACCGCGATGCACGAGGCGGTGAATGCCGGCGAGTGCGACGTCATCGGTCTGGGCCGGCCCACCGCAACCACGACCGACGCCGCTGATGTGGTCCTGGCCGGGCGCGCCGAGACACTGCCCTCACACCCACTGCGCGCCGGAATGCGCGCTGTCCTGGGAAGGTTCGTCGACATCAAGTCACTCGACGGGATTCTCGAACTCTCCTGGCACACCGACCAATTGCACCGCATAGGCGCGGGCCTCAAACCCGACCTCAATCGCGGACGTATCGCCACGATGCTCGCGATGACTCGACGCAATGGCACCATGTCACTCGGACGCAAGCGCGGTCTATGACATGAGCCGCTATTCACTCTCCAACAAAGTCGTCCTGATCACCGGAGCCGGTCGCGGGCTGGGTGCAGCCACCGCCACTGTGCTCGCACAGCGCGGCGCGCGAGTCGTGCTGGCCGACATTGATGGGTCTGCAGCGCAGCGGGTTGCGGCGACGTTGCCGAACAGCCGCGGCCTGGCGCTGACATGCGACGTCACCGACATCGATTCCGTCAAGGAGGCCGTGCGGCGAACCCTCGACGAGTTCGGGCGCATCGACGTCGTGATCGCCAACGCCGGCATTCTCGGCCGTGGCGGGACATTTCGCACACTCACGCCCGACCAAGTGAGTGGTGTCATGTCGGTCAACGTGGATGGAGTCGTCAACACGGTGGCGGCCACGCTGGAATCGGTGATCAGCAGCCGCGGCCAGATCGTCCTGGTCAGTTCGGTGTTCGCCTACCTCAATGGGGCGGGAGCCATCCCGTACGCGATGAGCAAGGCTGCGGTCGAGCAGCTCGGCCGTGGCCTTGGCGTCGAGTTGGCAAGCCATGGAGCGTCGGCCATGACGGCGTACTTCTCACTCATCGAGACCGACATGATCCGTCAGGGCATCGACGCCGATCCCCACGTATCCGCCCTGCTCTCGGCGATGCCCAAGTTCATACTCAAACGAATCAAGCCACAGACTGCGGCCGCCGCAATTGCCGACGGCCTGGAGCACAGGAAACCCTCCATCATGGTTCCCGGCCGTTGGAGACCCGTCGCCGCACTTCGAGGCGTGGCCGGACCGATCGTCGACGCGAGGCTCGCACGAGACGCGGGGGTACAGCGAGCCCTTGCCAAACTCGAGAACCGATAGCGTCAACAGTCACAACCTGACATGACGCCCGGACGGGCGGGGAGGTCAGACACCATGCACGCGCAGCACGTAGTCGAGTTGACCGGCCCGACCGGGCTGCGCTGGGTCGAGGTACCAGAGCCGGATACCGCAGCCCAGCTGGTGGTGGAGGTGATGGCGGCGGGGGTTTCCTTCGCCGACCTGCTCTACACCCAAGGCCGCTATCAGGTCAGGCCCACCCTCCCGTTCGTCCCTGGCATGGACGCGGCGGGTACCGTGCGCTCGGCACCGCCCGGCAGCGGATTCGAGGCCGGCCAGCGGGTGGCGGTGCTGGCGCCGTACGGCTGCTGGCAAGACGTGATCACCGCGGACCCCAGCTGGACCCTGCCGCTGCCGGACGACATGGGTTTCGAGGCGGGCGCCGCAGCACCGCTGAACTACCTCACCAGCCTCTTCGCGCTCGTGCGCCGGGGGCAGGCGCAACCGGGGGAGGTGCTGCTGGTGCATGGCGCCGCCGGTGGTGTCGGGGCGGCCGCGATCCAAGTGGGGCGTGCGCTCGGGCTCACGACCATCGCGGTCACCTCCGATGAGCGCAAGCGTTCCTTCGCCGCGGGCTGCGGTGCGGACCATGCGGTGTGCGGTGCCAACTGGCGTGACGCGGTGGGCGAGATCGTCGGTGCTGCCGGGGTCGACCTCGCCCTCGATCCGGTGGGCGGTGACCGGTTAGTCGACACCCTGCGCCTACTGGGCCCGGAGGGCAGGTTGCTGGTCGTGGGCTTCACCGCGGGCGAGATTCCCTCGGTCAAGGTCAACCGGCTGCTGCTGGGCAACACCGGGGTGTTGGGGGCGGCCTCGCGTGAGTTCTTCGAACGGCGGCCGGCTGTCATGGCCGAGTTGTGGACTCAATACCTCGATCTGCGCAAGACCGGCGCCCTGGCGGATCCGCCGGTCGAGGTCTGGCCGTTTGCCGACGCGCGCCAGGCCCTGCAAGCCGTCGAACAACGACGCAGCCTCGGCAAGAACGTACTGAGTCGCCGTACGTAGCTGGGTGCGGTGCCCGCCGTTCGGATCAGGGCTCACACTGTACGAAGCCGCGGTACAGCGAGCCCTTGCCAAACTCGAGAACCGATAGATCAACGGGCACCTCCAGCGGGGACAACTGAAGTCGCTGCGTGGTGCCGCTCTTGAGCCTGTAGTTATCGAGAGGTTTTTCGAGTGAAGGCCTCGGTAACTACAGGCTCAACGGGGAGCGCAGCTGCCCATCCAACCGCAGTTAGCGCGGTTGCATGATGATCACCGGGATCTCACGCTCAGTCCCGCTTTGATACGAGTCGAAGTCGGCGTAAGCATCCACCAGACGTGGCCACAGACGCGCCCGTTCGCCTGCGCTAGCGACGACGGCCCTGACTGCACGGCGATCAGGCCCGATCTGGATGTGGACATCGGGATGTGCCAGCAGATTTCGATACCACTGCGGGTTTTCCGTCCGTCCCCCGGCAGATGCAACGATGATCACGTTGCTCTCGTCGGTGATGTACAGCAGAGGTGAGACGAAGGTCTTGCCGGACTTGCGGCCCCGGTGTTCGAGTAGGAGGGTGGGTGCCGGTTTGCGGAATCCGGCGCCGAGTCGCAAGTTACCGCCAATTCTTCCGCCGGTGCGGCGATAAATCCATGTGTGAGCTTTGCCGGCGTTCCGCGAAATGACTGTAAATAGCGGCGAATCCAACAGGCGGGCAGGCTTTTTGGGTGTAGTCATATGGTTCACGCCTCCAGGAATGCTAGTGCCTCGGGAACGAACCGCTCGTGGGCCTGGAAGATGCCGCCGTGGCCCGCGTCGGGATAGATGCGCAGCGTCGCATTGGGTAGGCGCCGGGCCAGGTCGTAGGAGTTGCTGGTGGGCACCATGCGATCGTCATCACCGTTGGCCACCAGGACGGGATGTTGGATGCCTGACAGGTCGGCCGGCTTCTCTAGACCCCAAGAGTGAATCGCTTTCAACTGCGTGCGAAATGCCCGGATTGAGGTCGCCTTATCCCGGTCGCTGGTGCGTTCCTTCAAACGCTTGATGAACGCTTTGGCCTGCGACTTGCCGTGATCGGTTCGGGTGAAGAACAGCAGTTCCTTGGGATCCTTGAAGGTGGCAAAGGCGTGCAGGGTGTCCAGGTAGCTCAGTTTCGTCACGTTCACGATGCCTTCGCCGCCAGCGGGTCCCGTTCCCGCGAGGATGATCTTGCGCACCAGCGCCGGCTCCTGTTCCGCGATCACCTGGGAGACGAAACCGCCGAGCGAGAACCCGAGAAGATCGACCCGGTCGAAGCCCAGCGCCCGGATGAATGCGACGGCATCCTTCGCCATGGCTTCGACGGTGTCCGGTGTCTTGCCCTCAGAGGCGCCCAGCCCGCGGTTGTCGAAGGTGATGACGCGGTGCTTGGCCGCGATGCCGTCGACGACCCTCGGGTCCCAGTTGTCGAGATTGGCGGCCAGGTGATTCACGAAGATCACCGGGACGCCGGAATCGATGCCCAATTCGCGGTAGACGAACCGGGTGCCGCCCACGGAAACCGATTTCGTCGGCGCGTTCTTGTACGACGTGCCACCCCAGCGAGCGGGTGCTGCGTGCAGATGACTTGTGGGGTCGTGCCGGGTGGTTCGTTTGCTTGCCATGATTGCTCCCTTGCGGTAGACCGATTGGTGTACTTCTAGGCATGACCGTAGCACGCACCTCGCAGATATGTAAACCGTTCGGTATACATAGACCTATGACGCCGCTCACCGCAGCCCAACGGGCGAGACTGGTAGATCTGTGCAATGGCACCGAAGGGCGATCAGAGGCGGGCTCGCATCCTGAGCGTCGTCGCCGACATGCTGTCGACCCATTAGTTCAATGAGATCTCAATCGCCGAAATCACTCGGCGCTCCGAGATCACGCGTCAGGGTTTCTACTTCTACTTCCCGAGCAAGGGTGCAGCGCCTGCGACCCCGGCCCACGAGATGGCGACACCCAGGACGAAGACCGGACCCGCCCACGCGCAGAGCTGACCAACGCGGCGACGGGGTCCGCGCAGAGCAGCCCCGTCAGTGCGGCGTAGCAGTGGGCCACCAGGCTGAGTGTGCCGCACTCGGCGACAGCATCGGGTTAGGTTCGGCGGGCCTCAACATCTCGGCTCGCCGCTGTCCTTCTGTCATCGCGTTCTCGGGCGAAGGTCGCGCTGACGTCGTTCACCACTTCTTCGATCGTGAAGGATTCGCCACACCCTTCGCACACCATGCCGCTGAGGCCTACCTCGCGACCGCACTTCTTGTGGGTCACGTGCACGGCAACCTCTTCCTCGGGTCCTTTGCACCACGTCTCGCCCCATGCCCTCAGGGCGAGCAACACCGGAGCGAACGCTTGGCCTTTCGCGGTGAGGTGGTACTCGTAGCGGCGGGGCCTTTCGGTGTAGGCGTGGCGCTCGAGCATGCCGTCAGCCTCCAGTCGTTTGAGCCGATCGGCCAGCATCTGCGGCGACGCCAAGGTCTGCGCCTGAAGAGTGTCGAAGCGGCGATTGCCCATCGCCAGCTCGCGCATGATCACCAACGTCCAGCGCTCGCCGATCACCGCGCTCGAACGCGCGATGGGGCACACCGTGTTCGTGATCTCCGACCAACCGCCCACGCCGACGACCTCCTTGCCAACTCAGTCCCGTTGCCATCATTCCACTCAGCGGATCATCGAGTATGAAAACATGAGTTGATCACTATGATTTTCTGAGTTAATGTCTGACCAGTCAAGTGGTGCCCGGCGCACGAGGCGCGGACGCCTTGGCTTCAGCGGAGGAACGATTCATGACCGATACGCATTACGAGCCGGCGCACACGGGACTGCTCTTGGTAGACCCCTACAACGACTTCCTCTCCGAAGGGGGGAAGGTATGGCCGCTAGTCGAAGAGGTCGCCACGGAGGTCGGCCTGCTCGACAACCTGCGCGCGGTAACGGCCGCGGCGCGTGCTGCCGGCGTCCAGGTCTTCATCGTCCCGCACCGTCGCTGGCGCCAGGGCAACTACGAGAACTGGAACTTCCTCACTCGAGATCAGGCTATGGGCAACGAGGTTCACGTCTTCGAGGCGGGAAGCTGGGGCGGCGACTGGCACCCGGACTTCGTTCCTCAGGAGAAGGATGTCGTCGTTCTCGAGCACTGGGCGCAGAGCGGCTTCGCCAATACCGATCTTGACTTCCAGCTCAAGCAACACGGCATCACCCATGTGGTGACCATCGGCATGCTGGCCAACACCTGCATCGAATCGACCAGCCGCTTCGCCATGGAGCTGGGATACCACGTGACCTTGGTGCGCGGCGCAACCGTCGCGTGGACCCGGGAAATGCTGCACGCGGCCCACGAACTGAACGGCCCGACCTATGCACACGACATCGTGACCGCCGACGAGATCGTCACTGCATTCAAGAAGGCATGACTCTCAAGCGCACCGTAGAGCTACTCACCGGGCGCGCGGCGACGACACCCTTTACCTCACGCTTGACGACGACCTTACCCTTGGCACGTCCCTTCTCGACGAAATCCAAAGCCTCCTGGGTCGATTCGAACGGAAAGACCCTGTCTATGACTGGGCGGATGACGCCCTTGTCGATGAGGGACGTGATCTCGCTCAATTGGTCGCCGTTGGCCCTCATGAACAGGAACGAGAAGGTCACGTTGAGCCGCTTGGCCTTTCGCCTTGCGCCGAAGCTCAACACGCGAATGATCGGCTTCACGTACCACGCCACGCCGATTTCTTCGGCGAAAGCAGGGTCTGGTGGTCCGGATATGGAGATGAGCGTTCCCCCTGGCTTGAGCACCCGCAAGGATTTGTCCAGGGTCTTGGAGTCCTGACTGTGCAGCACGACGTCGTAACCCTGCAGCAGGGTCTCGAAGTCTTGTGTCTTGTAGTCGATCAAGACATCGGCGCCGAGGGCTTTGACCAACTCGAAGTTGGCGGCGCTTGCTGTGGTAGCCACTGTCGCACCAAGATGTTTGGCCAGCTGGATGGCGAACGTGCCGACGCCGCCGGTGCCCGCCTGGATGAGCACTTTCTGCCCGGGCTTCAGCTCGGCCATCTCGACGAGCGCCTGCCAAGCGGTCAGACCAACCAGGGGAATGGAGGCCGCTTCCTCCATGCTGAGTTCGGCCGGTTTGATCGCCACGTCGGCTTCGTTCATGGCGATGAATTCTGCGAAGGTCCCGATCCGGTCCTTATCCGGTCGCGCATAGACCTCGTCGCCGGGCTTGAACTGCCGCACTCGGGAGCCCACTTGGACCACAACGCCTGCCACGTCGTTGCCGAGAACGAGCGGGAAACGATACGGCAGCAAGAGTTTGAATTCTCCCGAGGCGATCTTTGCATCGAGGAGATTGACGCCGGCCGCGTGGATCTGGACGAGGACGTCGTCGTCCCCGACCTCCGGTCGGGCCATGTCGACGATCCGGCCGCCGTCCTTGCTCTTATAGCGATCGATCGCGAAGGCTTTCATCGCTTTTCCATTCGTGTTTTCACGCGCTCAAGCGCTCGCGGATCGGCTTGCCCAGGTGCGCACGCACGTCGCGGCTCATCTCGTCGGCCAGCACCTCGTCGGCACCGGATTCGATGCCGTCGAGGACCTGACGCACCACATCGGCGGGATCCGACTTCGGGCTATCCGCAAACGAACCCATGTCGGTGTCGACGAGGCCGACGTAGACGCCGACCACTTGCACGCCACGGGATCCGAGTTCAAGCCGCATCGAGTCTGTGGCGCTCCACATCGCGGCCTTGGACACTCCGTAGCTTGCGCCGATGGGCATCCACGCGAGCACCGACGCGACGTTGACGATCGCGCCCGACCTTTCCGCAATCCGATCGGCGAACGCCGATGCCATCGCCAGCGGACCGAACAGGTTCGTCTCCATCTCCTCGCGCAGTTTGGTGGTGTCGCGGTCAAGGACCGAGGCTCCGCGGGCGATGCCGGCGTTGTTGATGAACACGCTGACGTCGGATGCCGCCTCGGCTGCCTCGGCGACGGATATCGCATCGGTGACATCGAGCCACAGCGGAACCACACGCGGATCCGCGACATCGATCGTCCGTGGATCACGGGCAGCGGCATAGACTTTCGTCACTCCGCGGTCGAGAAGCTGTGCGACGTATTCGCGGCCCATGCCACGGTTGGCTCCGGTGACCAGAACTGTCTGATCGGCCAGCGACGTCATCAGATGCTCTCGTACGACGTGCCGCCCCAGCGTGCGCTAGCTGGGTGCAGGTGAGTGCTGGGGTCGTTCCGGGTGGTGCGCTTGTCTGCCATGATCGCTTCCTTTGTGGTAAACCGATTAGTGTACTTCTGAGTATGACCGTAGCACGCCCCTCGTCAATGTGTAAACCGTTCGGTATACTCCAATTTATGACGTCGCTCACCGAGAAGGAACCGACCCGCGGCGGAGGCCGTGGCGCTCGTCGGCGTATCTTGGCTGCGGCGGCAGAGCTGTTCTACTTCGACGGCATCAACGCGACCGGCGTGGATCTGATCGCCAACAGGGCATCAGTGTCCAAACGAACGCTTTACCAACACTTTCCGAGCAAGGCGACCCTCGTCGAGGAATACCTGCGCCAGCGCCGCCAGCAGGGCGGAGCGGGTGAGGAAGCGTCGGCGCCGACGCCGAATTCAACGCCACGGGCGCGACTGCTCGCCCTCTTCGAACTCACGGATGCCGGCGGAGGTCGGATGCGGGGTTGTCCGTTTCACAACGCGGCCGTCGAGGCGGCCGGAGCGATGCCCGGAGTGGAGCACATCGTCCACCTGCACAAGCGGGACTACGTCGATGGCCTCACCGAACTCGCCCGAGAGGCCGGAGCGGCGGACCCGGAGATGCTGGGCAACCAGATCGCATTGCTCTACGAAGGCGCAGCTGCCATGTCCACGTCGATGAACGACCCGGCGCCGTGGGCGCAGGCCCGGGCGACAGCCGAGGCGCTCATCGATCTGGCGACCACATGCGCCGCCTGAGGAGAGCCATCATTTCGATGTGGTTGCGGCTGCCAGGACGGCGTCGTTGATGGCGGTGGGTGTGACGGCGACGAGGGCCTTTTGGGCGCGGCTGGCGGCATCGAGTATGTAGCGACGTTTGGGTCGCCTCGATGTCAATGCGTGGTCGACGGCCTTGGTGACCTTCTTTGGATCGGCGGCGAGTTTCTGCAGGCGGCCCAGCAGCTTTCGGGTCCCTGCAAGGTGTGATGCGTACAGTTCTCGGTGCTCGTCGGTCAGTTGCGCGGCCATGCGATCGTGCTCGGTAGGCATGTCGCCCCACATGTCGGTACGGATGGGCCCGGGCTCGATGAGCGAGACGGGGATCCGCCACGGGCGCAGCTCCATGCGCAGCGCGTCGGCCAAGGACTCGACGGCGTACTTCGATGCGCAGTAGGCACCGGTCCCCGGCGTGGTGATCAGCCCACTGACCGACGACATGAACACAATACGTCCCCGGGCCTCGCGAATTTTCGGAAGGACGGCTTGTGTTACTCCGATCTGGGCCGTCACGTTCACGTCGAGCTGGCGGGATAAGTCGTCGAGCGACAGTCCCTCGACTGGTCCGTTCACGATGATGCCAGCATTGTTGACCACACCATTCAACGCAGTGGGAAGTTGGTCGGAAAGCTTTGCGATAGACGCCCTGTCGGTAACATCGAGGGGGATCGCATGCACATTGGGCAATTGATCGAGGCGACTCAGGGCGGTGTCGGATCGAGCGGTGGCATAGACGTCCCACCCTCGTTGGCTCATGTGTTCGGTGATCGCCAGACCGATGCCTCTGCCGGCGCCGGTAACCAATACGGAAGGCATGTGTTCTCTCTTCTCTCGTCGTCGATGGGTGGCTGGTCGATGGCGTGGGGCCGTAGGGGAGTATCACTCGATGATAAGGCGCTTACTACTTTGTTCTGTCACCACTTCTCTTCATAAACCGATCGGTGTACTTGATGATCGCCGACGCTACACGTCTTTGGATGCGATGTAAACTCATCGGTATACTCGAACGACTCGCCGATGACTTGCAGTGGGCCGACCCTGCTCCCCACAGACTCACGCATAGGGCGCGCGGGCCTACTTGGTTTTCGCATCGCGGGCAAAAGTTCCAGGGCCACCTGAAGGTCAAGCAAGTCGCCACTGAGGTCACGACCAAGCAACTCCTCAGCCTGGCGGACTCGGTAGCTGACGGTGTTGGGATGGACTCCGAGTCGCGCAGCGGCTTTGGTGCGACTTCGATTTTCGCGCAGGTAGGTAGCGAGCGTTATCGCCAACCGAGAGGTGACCCCGTCGTCGGCGGCCAACGGCCCCAGGACGCTGCTGACGAAGGCCGCGGCGTGATTGCCGTCAGCTGTGCACAGCGCTGTCACGGCGACGTCTTTATACCGAGTGATTGGTCCGCCGTGGGTTCCGACCAACGATGCCACCCTTCGCGCGTGGCCGGCCTGAATGTGGGTGCGGCGGAAACCCGCGAGGCCATGTCCCGGCTCACCCACCGCGATACTGAGCTCGTTGGGCAAAGAACTTGGCCGCGAGCCATTTTCGAAGATCGCCATGCCATCCGTCGGAAAGGCGCGGTGGCTGCTGAACCATGCCGCAACCACCAGAGACCCAGTGGGTTGGGTGATGCTGCTTTCGGCGGCGAACGACCGGGCCACAGTGCAATCGACTCGTTGAGTAGTGACAGCGCATCACCAGTCTTGGGCACTTGCTCTAGCCAGGCGATGACGCCGAGGTGGTGGCGGCCCACGTCGTAGCGCAACCGTTTCGATGCCGCCTGCCCGTCGTGCTCACGATCGGCGAGAATGTCTTCTATCGCGTCGGCTCTCGCCGCGGCGGCACCGCGCAACCAGGTCTCGCGCTCGACCTCGTAGGCCTCGTCGACACGGACGGTCGCACCATCAACGAAAGCGAAGAGAAATCGGGTGGTCAACTCCAACGCTGTCGCCAGGTCAACCGGGTCGTGACAAGTGGCGGTGATACGTGCGAAAAACCATTGCCACACTTGCTCCTGAGCCAACCGGTAGAACCGCATGTTGTCGGCGAGTGGGACCTGCCGCCACACCGCGGAGCGGATAAAGGCGAGGGTCGACGGTGGTGGCTCGACCCGTCTCGGGTCTGCACCTAATTCGATGAGCTGGGCCAGCTGACCGGAGGCTTTCCTCGGTGCCGCTACGGGCCTCTTCGATGATCTGGGCATCCGGCAACAGCTCGGGCGCCTCTGCCTGAATATGAGACACCGTTCGCTCGGTAAGTTCGGCGGCAAGAACGGCACATCTCTGCGGCGATGGGCTGCAACACATCGCGCCACACGCGCTGTGCACCGGGTTCGCGCACGGGTGGCCACTCGACCTCCATGCTGCCGAATCTACGGGCGATTGTTACCTCGTAACAAGCGTGCAGGAGCAGATTGGCGTTTCTGCACGAGCGGCGGACCGCGCCGGCGACCTAAATTGTGCCCAAGCGCACATTGGGCTGGCTGAAGGGATGAGGGTGCATGTCTGGATTGAACAGGGTCACACTTCTGGGATCGGGTGTCCTCGGCGGTCAGATCGCTTGGCACAGCGCTTTCAAGGGCAAGACCGTCGCCGTCTATGACATCGCTGCCGACGCGATCGAGCGCTGCCGGGCTGCGCACGACCAGTTCGCCGCGATCTACTTGGCCGACCTCGGCGCCACTGACGCGGACATTGCGGCCACCAGCGGCGCCTGACCTACACCACCGACCTCGCCGCGGCAGTCGCGCAGGCCGACCTGGTGATCGAGGCGGTCCCAGAGATCCCCGACGTCAAGACCGCCGTGTACAAAGAGATGGCCGAGCTCCTGCGCCCGGAAACCGTTGTGGCAACAAACTCTTCGACTCTTCTCCCGAGCGACTTCGCCTCCGCTACCGGCCGTCCTGAGAAGTTCTGCGCTCTGCATTTCGCCAACATGATCTGGGCGAACAACTACGCGGAGATCATGGCTCACTCGACCACCTCGAAAGACACGCTCACCAAGGTCACGGCGTTTGCCATCGAAATCGGCATGGTGCCGATCCCAGTTCTCAAGGAGCACAACGGATACGTCGCCAACGCCTGGGGCGTGCCATTGCTCAATGCCGCGCAGACACTCGTGACCAATAAGATCGCACGACCCGAGGACGTGGACCGTACGTTCATGGTCTTCGGCGCCCCCGTCGGGCCGTTAGGCCTGATCGACATGATCGGCATGAACACGGCGTACAACGTCCTCTCTTACTGGGCAGGGGAGAACGGTGATGCGCAGATGAGCGCCAACGCCGACTACATCAAGACGACCTTCCTCGACCGGGGCTGGTTAGGGCTGCAGACCGGCAAGGGCTACTACGAGTACCCCAACCCGGCCTTTCAACGTCCAGGGTTCCTCGATGTCCCCGATATCTCGGTCGTTCCGCACGTCGTCTCGCTCGTCTCACCGCAGTAGCCCGGCCAACCCACGAACAAAAGGAATCCCGAAATGAGTGGATTACACTCGGTTCAACGACATTCGATCACGTTGACGTGCTAATCGTCGGCGCCGGCATCTCCGGCATCGGGCTGGGATCTCACCTGGTCATGAAGCAGCCAGGCCGGTCGTTCGCCATCGTCGACCGGCGCGACGCGATCGGGGGAACCTGGGACTTGTTTCGCTACCCGGGGATCCGGTCCGACGCCGACCTGCATACCTTCGGCTTCGAATTCAAACCGTGGACAAGGGATAACGCAATTGCCGACGCCCACGAGATCCTCGGCTACCTGAACGAGACCATTGCCGAGTATGACCTCGCTCGGCGGATACACCTCGGGCACAAGGTGATTCGCGCAGACTTCTCACGCGAGCAGGCGCGCTGGACCGTCAGGCTTGAGCGCTCCGGCGACGGCGTGCAATTCGACATCACCTGCACCATGTTGGTTTCTGCTGCAGGCTACTACGACTACGACGGCGGATACACGCCCGATTTCGACGGCCGAGAAGACTTCCGGGGCGACATCGTCCACCCCCAGCAGTGGCCTGAAGACCTCGACTATGCCGGCAAGAAAGTCGTCATCATCGGCAGTGGCGCCACTGCGGTGACGATGTTGCCGGCGATGGCCGAGACCGCTGGCCACGTCACAATGCTGCAGCGATCACCGTCCTACGTCCTGCCGATCCCGCGCCAGGACGCCGTCGCCAACAGGCTGCGGCGACTGCTGCCCGACCATGTCGCATACGCGATCACCCGGAAGATCAACATCAATCGGCAGCATCTGATCTACACCCTCAGCAAGCGATACCCCAGGTTCATGCGGCGCGTGATCCGCTGCGTCAACACACGAGCGCTGCCCGAGGGATATGCCGTCGACACTCACTTCAAACCGGACTACAACCCCTGGGATCAGCGGTTGTGCATGGTGCCCGACTCCGACATGTTCAAGGCCATCTCCCGAGGCGCGGCGTCGGTCGTCACGGACCGCATCGTGCGATTCACCGAGCGAGGAGTGCTGCTCGAGTCCGGCAGCGAACTCGACGCCGACATCATCGTCACCGCAACGGGTCTGAACGTCGTCCCATTCGGAAAGATCGATTTGCACGTCGACGGGCAAGGCGTCGACCTTCACGATCGGGTGGCATACAAGTCCATGATGGTCAGCGGGGTGCCCAACTTCGCATACCTCCTCGGCTACACCAACAATGCGTGGACACTGAAGGTCGACCTCGTCGCCGACCACCTGTGCCGCCTGCTCGCCCACATGGACCGGCGCGGCTATGCGACCGTGACCCCTGTCAGCGAGCCGGGAACCGACACGCGGCCACTGCTCGACATGGAATCGGGATATCTCGCTCGGGCAATGCACCTGCTCCCGCGCCAAGGCTCAGATGCCCCGTGGGTTGCGCACACGAAGTACGCGCTCGACCGCTCGGTGTTGCGCAGCGCCCCGGTCGACGATCCGGCCCTGAGATTCACCGAGTCCGTTGTGAAATCGACTGCGACCCCGTTCGAAGTGGCCGCCCGATGAGCGCCCCCGTCATCGTCTCGGTCAACGGCCGACGCACCCGCGTCCGTGTCGAAGGCGACCCAGCAAGCCCGCCCGTGCTGCTGTTGCACGGCATCGGCCGCAGTCTCGAGGACTGGGCACTTCAATACCCGCGCCTGGCCGGCGCCCATCGGATCATCGCGCTCGATCTGCCGGGCTTCGGGTTCTCGGCCCGGACACCCGAACCCACCACCCTGCAGGTACTCGCGCGCGGGTGATCGAGACCCTCGACGTCCTCGGCGAGCGGCATCCGCTGCACGTGATCGGTAACTCTCTCGGTGGCGCGGTCGCGCTGCAACTGCTGAGTCTCGATGCAGACCGCGTGGCAAGTCTGGTGCTGAGCAACGGTGCGGGCTTCGGCACCGAGGTCGCGATCCCGTTGCGGCTGATGGCAATTCCCACCCTCGGCGAGCTCATGACTCGACGCACCACGCGCAGCGGCGCATCGCTCACCGAACGCCTCCTCTACGCTGACCGCACCTTGGCGAGCAAGGAGCGGATTGAACACGCGTTGGCTATCGCCGGCCAGCCCGACCCCGGCGTCGTTACGCTCGAGATTGCCCGCCACCTCGGCACCCGACGCGGCATCAAGGCCGGCTGGCGCGCTGAGCTGATCACCGCGGCCACACGTCACCCTCGGCCCACTCTGATTCTCTGGGGTGACCGCGATCGCATCCTGCCCGCACATCACCTCGACGCGGCCCGTCGACTCATTCCGCATGCACAGACACGTCTGTTCTCCGGCGTCGGTCACATGCCGCAGATCGAGTCCCCCGACGAATTCGCCGCCAGCGTCCTGACATTTCTCGCCGATGCCGAACACACCGCACCACCCAATCCGGAGCGGCCGCGAGCAGACGCGGTGCCAAGCGCATAACGCTCGGTCGGAGCGAACCAGATTGATTCACCGCGACCAAGGAGCAGACGTGCGTTTCCGAATTGAGCAAACGTCTGCGGCGACACCGCAGCAGTTGTACGACGTGTTGCTTGACATCGAGCACTGGCCAGATTGGATGCCGGGCGTTCGCCGGGCAGAGTGGGAAAAGCGGGGCGCTCCAGGAACCGAAGTTGGTGGAGTGCGGCGATTCGGCGCACCGGGACTATCCATTCGCGAAGAAGTCCTGTCTGGGCAACCCCCGGGTCATCAGTCGTACTCGATAATTTCGGGTCTACCTGTCAAGAACCACCGTGGCGATGTACGCATCGTTGATCGGGCCGGTGGATCCCAGCTCCATTGGGACGTTACGTTTGAGTCACGAATCCCACTGTTGGGCAAGCTACTTCGGCGCATACTGGAATCGACTATTCGAAAAGGCGCTTCGGCCCTTGCGGTAGAAGCCGAACGTCGTGCCGGCCGGGTGGGGTTCTAGGATCCGCGACAAGACTGAGAAAAACGCGTCCGCCATCTTGGTGAGAAACTTTCAAAGCCGCTCCACATGCTCCTCAGGCAGTGTTTTCTACGCGCCGGCAACGCGGTCGGGGGCCGGGTCCTCCGCCGATCTCGATGTTGTCTCCGAGGGCGGCGCCGCACGCCTGCTTCGCGTCAGGGCGATCACGGGCACCGCGGCGAGGACGAAGAGGACCCCGGCCATGAGGACGTAGAGGTGGACGCCGGTCGCAGTACTCACCGGGGCACCGTCGGCGAGGGTGCCGGGGACTTGGGTGGCCTTGAGCACTTCGCCTCCGGCGACATTGACGACGACCGATCCGAGGGCAAGTACGACGGACACTAGGCCGGCGATCGTGCCCTGCCGCTCGGGCGGTACGAGATCGGTGGCCAGGTTGTACCCGGACGCGCCGATCGCCCCCGCCGCCATGCCGAGCATGGCTCCACAGGCGATCGCCAGCGGCACCACTGATACGCCCACCAACATCGCGAAGGTCGCGACTATCCCAACGGCGATGCCGCCGAGGAGCGGCAGTGCGGGACCGAATCGTCCCGCGATCCATCCCGCGCAGATGCCGCCGATCACGATGCCGAGATTGGGCGTGGCGAGCAGCACTGCGATCGCCTCTCCGTTGCCCAGTCCGTAGCCGAGCCCCAGGTCGGGGGCACCTGGGCGATGATGCCCGTCAGTTGCAGCATGCTCCGGAAGGAGCCCGCGGCCAGCACCAGGGCCAGCAGCGTCAGCAGAATGGGCCGGGAAAGCGCCCGGACGTCGATGATCGGTTCGTCGACGCGCAGCGCGAGGAACGCCCAACCGGCCAACGCGGCGGCACCGACCGCCAGCAGCGCGATCATGCCCCCGGACAGCCAACCGAAGTCTCTGCCGAGGCTGATGTAGGCGAGCACCGCGCCGAGGCCGCCGCCAAGCAGGAGCGCACCGCCCACGTCGATCCGGCCTGGGCTGCGGATCGGCGACTCCGGGATGAGGGAACGCACGCAGAGCGCGGCCGCCGCGGCGAGCAGCGCCGCCGCGACGAACACGCTCCGGTAGCCGAACATTTCGATGACCGGCTGCATCACGAACGGCTCGAGGATTCCGACGATCGATGAGCCGGACGTGACGAGCCCGACCACGGCCATCGCCACCCGCGGGGTGCAGATCTGGCGTGCGAGGGCGACCGTGATGAAGACCGCGGCGAAGGCGGCGCCTTGGAGCATGCGCCCCGCCAGGAATATCCAGAGGTTGGGGGCGGCGAGGCAGACAAGCGCTCCCGCGCATGCGAGCAGCAGAGTGGCGACGAGTACCCGGCGCTTGCCGAAGATGTCGGAACTCTTCGCGAGCAGCGGCGACCAGATGGCACCGGCCAGCATCGCGCTCGTATTCAGCCACGCGGCCTGATCGGTGTCGAAGTGCTCCATCAACTGGGGCAGGACCATCATCGGCGAGCCGATGGCCATGTCGGCGAGGACGTTGGCGAGGATCAGGACGGCCACCCAGAGAATGAGCCGCCTACTCCACCGGTGCTCCGCGACGATTGGCGCACCTGGCGTTTCGTTCAAAATGAATTCCCTCCGGTGCCTGCAGGAACCGCTCACGCTCCGACAGAGAGCGGGTAGGCGTTGATCGTTAAAGCGACAAACTGTCGCTGTAACAGAGGCTAGTCATGATTGGCTTGCACCGCAAAGGCTGACGTGGCGACAATCGGCACCCGGGAGAACAGAAGGTGAGCACGGGGATGGCCGACGGCACCGCGAACCGGCCGTCGGCACGACGTCCCGGTGGCCGCAACGCGCTGGTGCGCGCGAAGATCCTCGGCGCGACGGCCGAACTCGTTGCGCGCGACGGCATCGCGGGCTTCCGCTACGAGGAGGTTGCCGAGCTAGCCGGCGTGCACAGGGCCAGCGTCTACCGCAACTGGCCCGACCGCGAAGACTTAGTCGCCGAGGCTCTGCTGCAGTACGCCGAGGATCTCGGATCCATCGCCGACACCGGCGACCTCACCCGTGACCTGGTGGACTACGTGATGGCCCTCGCCAGTGGCCTGGACACGCCGTTCGGCCGGGCACTCGAACTGGCCATGCAGCCCAGCCACGAGAACCCCGCCGTCCGGCAGACGGTGGCCAGGATCCTCGAGCAGCGCGGAGCCGCCATGCGGCGGCGAGTGAACCTCGCCGTCGACCGGGGCGAGCTGCCACCGGTCGACAGCGACTTCCTCGGCGAGATGATTTCCGGCCCTGTGCGTCTCATCGTCAACCGCGGCATGCGTCCGTTCACCCGCACGGACGCGGAGCGCATCGTCGACGTGGTGCTCGCCGGCATTCGGGCCACGGCACGGTAGCGGTGTGAGTGCCGAGCAGCCCTGGCCGGCGTGGGCGACCGAACCCGTCGATCTTGTCGAGGCCGACCCCGCCTGGGCCGGGCGGGGCGAGCAGGAACGCGATCGCCTCGAAACCCTGCTTGAGCCATGGCTCGTCGCCCACATCGAGCACGTCGGCTCCACAGCGATACCGGATCTGCCAGCCAAACCGATCATCGATTTGCAAGCACCCGTGGCCGATCTAACCGATGCACGTCCGATCGCAGCAGCGCTCGGCCCGCATGGCTGGCATTACGTCGATCCAGACCTTGACCAGCGACCCTGGCGGCGATTCTTCGTCAAAGTCGCCGGCGGCCGGCGTAGCGCCCACCTTCACCTCATGGTCCTCGACAGCCCGCGCTGGTACCAGCAGATCGCGTTCCGAGACGCCCTGCGCGCAGACCCAACTCTGACCGCGGACTACGCCGCTCTCAAACGCGTCCTCGCAATGAGGCATTCCGATAACCGCGAGGCCTACAGCGCAGCGAAGAGCGACTTCATCCGGAAAGCCCTCGCCCGATCGAATCCCGGTGAGTAACAAGACGTTACGCTGTTTGGCGGCGGTCCGCCCATGTTGCCTACGGCACGAAAACCGAAGTGAAGCCCGGGGTCATATTAGGGCCCGGGTTCAGGTCAATGTTCACCTGCCCGACGCCCGTATCCAGTCGTGCTGACCACGGAATCCCATGCAGCCCGTCCCCCATACCCGCGGTGCCGGTCGCCCCGGTGGAAAGGTTCGTCCAACGGACAGTGCCGGATGTGCACCCCCAGCCCCCCTCGTCGGCCCCGGTGACAAGGACCGAGCCCGGCTGCTCACCGACGATGGTGACGCACCGGGTGGATTTGGGGAGATCGAAGAAGATGCTCGCCGATGCAGGGCTCACCTGGAATGGCGCCACCGTGGGGTCCGCGACAGCCGGACCAGCGGCCGACAACCCCACGCACGCGATTCCCACAACACTGCCGCCGAGCAAACCGCTAAACCTCATCGAATTCTCCCCTCACAGGCCCTTATTGGTGGGTGTCGTTTGGCGCTGTGGCCTAAGGCGCAGGCGGCGGGGCGAGGATCGTGATGCCGTGGCGGGCCGCCGTCTGGGTCAGTGCGGCAAGGTCCGGCGGTTCGGCGGGTTCCGGCGGCAGCGTGAGAGCCCGGGCGGACTCACCGACCTCGGCTGCGAAGTGCTCGAATCCGGCAGGGTTGTGCAGGGTGAGAAAACGTGCCGTGGCTGAGGTGACGACATACGCGTGACGAAGCCCCTTCGGCAGCACCGCTACCGTGCCGGGTCCGGCGGCGTGTTCGTCGTCGCCGAGAATGACCCGCAGGTCGCCGTCGAGCACGACCAAGGTCTCCTCCTCATGGTCGTGGATATGGACGGGACTGGCGTTGCCGCGGCGGGCGAGGTTGTCGGTCAAGGAGAAGGCCCCGCCGGTCTGCTCGCCGCTGAGGCGCACCTGGGACAGCGCACCCAGGAACCAGATGGCTGTCTGAGTGTCCTGGCTGGAGATCACGCCACGGGTCACGGGCGCGATGGGCTGAGTCATGGCTTGGATCTCCTTCCTGGCGTGTCCGCCTGTATTCAGGTAACCACTCCTGGATTGATGATGTCCAAGGCCTATCTGCTATCGATTGATAACCTGACCGCATGGATGTGGATGCGCGGTTGTGGCGATCGTTCGCCGCTGTGGCCGACGAGCTGCACTACGGCCGCGCCGCCGACCGCCTGCGCATCACCCAGCCCGCGCTGTCGCGGCAGATCCGCGATCTGGAACGAACCCTGGGTGTCAGGCTGTTCGATCGAACCAGCCGACGGGTCGCGCTGAGCCAGGCCGGCCAGGCGGTGCTCGAGCAGGCTCGGCGGGCCCTCACCGAATCCGACCGCGCCGTCCGACTGGCCACGCTCGCGGCCCGGGGCGACTGGGGCGAGCTGGCCATCTCGGTCCTCCCGTCGGTCACGCTGTCGCTCCTGCCCGCGATCATCCGCGCCCACCGCGAAGCCCACCCGGCGATCGGTTTCCGGATCAGCGAAAGCTTCGATGACGAACAGCTGGCGGCACTGACAACCGGGCGGATCGATGCGGGCTTCTTGCGCGCGACCGCGGCGCCGCCGGGCATCCGGCTGCAGACCCTGCTCACCGAGGCGCTGCTAGCTGGCCTACCCGCCGATCACCGACTCGCTGACCGCGGCCAGATCGCCCTCTCCGAACTGGCCGATGAGCCCTTCGTGTTCTTCCCGCGCCACCGCGCGGTGCTCGCCGTACGACGAGTTCATCGCCTCGTGTCGCGCCGCCGGCTTCAGCCCAACCATCGTCCAAGAAGCCAGCGGCCTCACCGCCCTGGGGCTGGTCGCCGCTGGCCTGGGCGTAACCGTCGTAGCCGCCTCGTACCGCGTCGGTGTCCCTGACCGGCGTCCACTTCGTCCCCATCACCGGCCACCACCTGACCCTCCAATTAGCCTGGTCAGCCGACAACACCAACCCCGCCCTCCCCACGTTCCTCGAAACCGCGCGCCAGCTCGCCGCCGCTGCTGACAGCAAGGGTGACTAGCCTCCTGAGCGATGGCTTGCCGGACGCCACGCGCCACCCTCGTCGTGTTCACGGCGACGGCGCTGCTGCTCCAGTCGACGTGGTTCTCCGCGACCGCGGTGATCCCGCAGGTGCGCGCGGAGTGGCAGCTCTCAGCTGACGCCGTCGCGTGGCTGGCGATCGCGGTGCAGTTGGGCTTCGTCACCGGCGCGCTGCTCTCGGCAGCGTTCACCGTTGCCGACGCGATCGCCCCGACCCGGCTGATCTTCCTGTGTTCGCTGGGGGCGGCCGGCGCCAACCTGCTGCTCCTGCTCACGCAGGGCGTCGGCCTCGGCGTCACGGCCCGGTATGTCACCGGCTTCTTCATCGCGGGGGTCTACCCACCCGCGCTCAAGCTGATCTCCACCTGGTACCGGCACGGCCGGGGCGCGGCGCTGGGCCTTCTCGTGGGCGCCTTGAGCGTCAGCCAAGGCGTGCCGCACCTGGTGAACGCCCTCGGTGGGCTGGACTGGCGGCAAGTCATCGTGACCACGTCGGTCCTCACCGTGCTCGGCGGTGTGATCACCCTGACCGTAGTCGCGGAGGGCCCGTTCCCGTTCCCGGCGGCGGTATTCGACCCGCGGCAGGTCCGGGCGGTGTTGCGCGACCGCGGAACACGCCTCGCCGTGGTCGGCTACCTGTGCCACATGTGGGAGCTGTACGCCGCCTGGGCCTGGTTCCTCGTCTTCTTCACCGCGGCGCTGCACCGGCACGGAGTGGACGACCCGGTCTTCGCCGCGTACGTCACGTTCGCGTTCTTCGCCGTCGGCGGCCTCGCCAACTGGAGCGGCGGGGCGCTGGGCGATCGGATCGGCCGGGAGCGCACCGCGATTGCCATGCTGGCCGTGTCTGGCACGTGTGCCGCCACGATCGGACTGCTGATGACGGCCCCCTTGTGGCTTCTGATCGGGGTGAGCATGGTGTGGGGCTACAGCGTCGTCGGCGACTCCACGCAGTTCACCACGCTCGTCACGGAGCTGGCCGACCAGAGCTACGTTGGCACGGCGCTCACCGTGCAGATGGCGCTCGGGTTCCTGCTGACGGGCACGACGATCTGGCTCGTACCCGCCGTCGAGCAGGCGGTCGGCTGGCGCTGGGCGTTCGCCGTGCTGGCGGTGGGGCCGCTCGCCGGCATTGTCGCGATGCGCCGCCTGCTCGCTGCACGGGCCGCCTGAGGTTGCTGCCACGTCCTCGATGTAGGACCGTCCCGGCGCTTGTCGCCTAACGTGTGACAGATCGGGCGTGCCGGATCTGCCTCGACCATCATGTTTGCCACGGAGTTCCGCATTTCGACGAATCAACGCAGTATTTCAGGCTAAAGTGGGCGCCTGTTCGGATCACATTCTGATTGCTGGACAGGTCGGTCCGGTCACGCCGGATTGGCGGCCTGGGAGAGGTCGGTCGCGCGGACAACTAAAACGGGAGTACGGTTTGCTAGCGCATTCGAGAAGCCTGGCCGTGTTCGGCCGGCTCGCGTGTGACTGGTGGAGTGAGCCGGTCGACTACGCCGCGCAGGTGCAGTACTTCGCCAAGCGGTCGATGTCCGAGGCGATCCAGGTATTGATCGGGGTGGGCACGGGGCTGATCGCGGTCACTTCGCTGATTCTCCTGCTTCCGTCCGCGGGCCCAAAGACCCTCGCCTCGCACGTCGTCGTCGCAATGTTCGCCGTCGTGACGCTCTTCTGGGCGTGGCAGTGGTGTTATCGGCCGTGGCCGTCACGGCGGATGTCGCTTGCGTTCGTTGTCTCCTCCGACGTCGGGATCGCCATGGTGGCGCTGCAGGACCCAAGTTGGCTGACCGGGTTGTTCGGATTCAATGCGTTTGCGCTGATCTCGGTGTACCTGATGTTCTTCGACGGCCCGAAAGTCCTTGCGCGGCACGCGGTGTGGATACTGGTGGCGACGACGATATTTGCTGTGCAGGTCGGCACTGGTACGCAGTTCGACGGTATTGCCTTCACCGCCAAGACGCTCGCGGCGGTAGCGCCGATGCTCGCCACCCCCCTCGGAATCCAATTCGGGATCTGGGTACTGCGCAACGACGCCAACGAGTCGGTCACCGATCCGCTGACCGGCCTGCTGAACCGGCGCGGACTGCACCTGCATATCGGCGATCTGTTTCGCGACATCACCACCAGGAACGCCGATGTGGCTGTGATGGTTGTCGACTTGGACCGCTTCAAAGACATCAATGACACCTTTGGTCATACGGTCGGCGACGAGGTCTTGATCCGTAGCGCGCGACGGATAAAGTCCGCGGTTCGCCGCAGCGCGTTGGTGGCTCGAGTCGGTGGGGAGGAGTTCGTCATCGTCGATCTCGCCGAACGCCGCCACGCAGAGCAGGATCCGGACCGCGTCAGGCACGCGATCGCCGCACCGGCCGACCACGCGGTCACCGCCAGCGTCGGCGTCACCAGCGTGGCCATCGCCGACTTCGCTGCGCCGGAGGTTGATGCGGTGGCTCTGCTCGACACGATCATTGAGCGAGCCGACCGTGCAATGTTCGACGCAAAACGCAACGGCGGCAACGCAACAATCCATATACAGCCCGTCGGCGGGGACGGGTGAAGAAGGGGCCGTCAGGTCAGCGGAAGCGGACGTCCAACGTCGCCAGGCCGAAGATCTTGCGGCCACCGGACTTCGCGGTGACGATGACGACACCGGTGCGCGTCGCCGGGTCCAGCGACTTGATCCGGCCGCCGAACTCGATATCTGCACCCTCGGTGGCCGACACGATCGCGGGCGCAGACAGCCGCACCGCGTAGCGAGTGACCGCACCGGGGTCGCCCGACCATGCGGAGACGAATCCGGCACCCAATCCCATGGTGAGCATGCCGTGGGCGATCACGTCGGGCAGCCCTGCCAGCTTGGCGATGTCCTCGTCCCAGTGAATCGGGTTGGCGTCACCGGCCACGCCGGAATAGTTCACCAGATCGCCGCGGGACAGTCGGGTGTGGTGCACTGGCAGCTCGTCGCCGACGTTCACGTCCTCGAATGACGGCGTCCCTGGCGTGCGGGTGGTACCTCCATCGGCGATCCGAATCTCGCCCTCGGGACGCACCGTCTTCTCGTAGGCCTCTTCGCCGACTCCGAAGATGTTGACGTCGTGCATCATCGCGTTGTGCACGGCCGTCTTGATCGCCGGATCGAGATCCTCGGCGGTGACTCCGACGACGGTGGTGTGCAGGGTGTGCACCCGCTCGCCGGCAGCGTCGGTGAAGGTGTTGGTCACGGTTATCAGATCTCTGCCGGCGATGCTGCGCACCGACGTCAGTTCGACGTCGATGTGCAGTTCGTCGCCGGCCACGATCGGGCGGTGCTGCTCGAAGACCTCTTCGGTCTGCATATAGGTGTCGTAACCGACGACCACCTGTTCGAACATGCGGCGGTTGCAGGTCATGCCCGGGGTCGACGTGAACGTCAGCGGCGCCACGAGGTCGGAATAACCCAGCTTGGCGGCGGCGGTGACATCCCAGTGCGCGGGGTGATAGTCCTGCACCGCACGGGCGTACTCGCGTAACTTCTCGCGGCCGACCAAGTAGGTGCCGTCCATCTGGTAGTAGTGGCCGACCCGCGCTTCGAGCGGCGACGCTTCTGGTGCTGCGGTCACAATTTGCTCATCTTTTCTGCCCGCCTGTTCGCTGAGGCCGACCAAAGCACACTAACGCGCGGGCGCTGTCGCAATACACGCCGCTACGCTTCGCCGGTTTGTGTCCGCGTGATCTTCTACTGCTCGTGCCGAATTTTGACCCACCCGTCAAACGCCAAGTCCCCGGGGCATTTTGCCAGCCAGATAGCGACACGCGTGGATTGGCAGCGGACCTGCGACTATGTGCTTTCGATACTTCGTGAGTGGCTAGCGGCAGGGTTGCTCGGTTGTTCCACGGTGAGGGGCGATGGATGAGTTGGGTGATGGCGTCGAGGGTGCGTGGCACGCTGACCAGAACGGCAGCGGCGGCAGCAGTTGCCGGAGTAGCCATGATGGGTGCGCCCGTTTCGGCGAACGCAACGCCCGCCGGGGCAGGCCTGCCCGGTGTACCGGTGCCCGTCCGTCCTCTCTTCGTCCAGGATGATCCGGGATGCGAGATGTTCGGGTGGCGGCATCCGCTCTGTGCTGGAGGCGCGTTCGAGTCGTCGCCGGACGATGGGATACCGGGAGACAACGCGGCGGAAGGGGGGATACCGGCCCCTGCGATGGTGCCGAACATCGACGGCACGTTCAGCCTCCCCGGCACGCCTGGGGCCATATAGCTCAGGCGACCACGCAAAACCTCTGCGGTTGAGGCGATTCCGTTTGTCATCCCGTAGGTGAAGCCGCCCGCCGGCACATATGGACAGCACCCCGATGCCACCACCCGACGGCGCAGCTCGTCTAGAGGTTTGATCGTTATGCGAGGTGTCCGTCCGGTCGTACAAGTCCTGCTTCGGTCTTTACATGCGCTCCGGTGCGTAGCTGCTCGACGGCGGTCTGTCCAACCGCCAGGCGGCCTGGACATGCTGGAGCCTCATCTACTTCATCCTTGGACTGTGTCAGGAGGAGCAGGCAATGCCCGACCACTCCATCAGCGATCTCACAGTGGGATAGCGACCCGCGCTGCAGCGCGTGCTTCCCTTCCTAACCGAGGAATCTTTCGAAGAACGATTCGAGTACGGCGTCGCGAAGCTTCTCGCGCACAATCGGGCAGCCGAGCAGCAGCTGCCGGCCCGGTTGTCATAGTCTTGGTGGTGTCGTTTCGACGATAACAACCGTTCAATGCAGCGAGGGGCCGAATCATCGTGCGGTGAAACAAGACTCGCCGACAGTCCCGGGAGGACTACTGCGACCGCAGTTCCTGCGCTATTGTCACCGCACAATCGTCAACGCTATACATCTCTCCGGCGGTTGCCCAGGAAGTGAGGTTGTGTTGACGTTCGAGCTCGCGATACCAGGCCATGATGACCCCCGCTGGACCCGCCGTGATGGCGTCCTCGTCCGCCGCGACGAGGGGACCACCAAATGGGTGCAAGGTGATACCACCACAGTGAAGCTCACCGCAGCCCAAACCAATGGTGCCCTAGGGGTTCTCGAGACCGTCGTCAATCCCGGAGGTGGAGCTATCCCCCATGCGCATGGACGAGAGGAAGAGGCCTTCTACGTTGTTTCGGGGGACTTCGACTTCATCAATGGCGACGAAACCCTGAGCGCCGGCCCTGGGGATCTGGTGTTCATCCCGCGAGGAAATCGACACGGATTCACCAATGTCGGTGCACTTCCCGCCACCTTGCTGACTTTCTTGTTCCCGGCAGGCCACGAGCAATTCTGGATCGACAACGGCGAGGATCCCACGCCCGGAGGACGTCCCCCGGTGTGGGGTCCCGACAAGCTCGCCGAGGTCGGCGCAGACCTCGCCCGCCACCAAGTGACTGTGATGCCGGAACGGCCGCCAGCTGGATGAGCCCCGCTTGCCACCGGCGCACAACCGCGCCGAGTGCCGTCCGTTCTCAACGATCGGAAGCGGTCGCTCGCTTAGTCAACGCCCTTCGCATCTCGTCGCAGGAGACGACCCGGTGGTGGCCGACGCCCGGCGTAGTCGCCTGGACCTCCGCCGAGATGCTGGCCGCGATCCGGTACGAGTCGCTCACCGGCACCCAGGCGTCCGCCGGATCGTGCAGGATCTGAACTCGGACCGACGCCGGAAGACCGAGTGTTCTGACATCCCAGTGAGATACCTCGTTGCCGTCGCGCCTGCGTAGTTCACGACGAATCTGCTCGACCACCGCCGGTGGCAGATCCCGCTGAGCGGCCCATCGTTCGAGGACGTCCGACAGTGAGCACGCCGGAGCGAGCAGGAGCAGAAATCGCACGCTGTTGCCGGCGGCCGCTGCGATGGCCGAGACTGCGGCGATCGCTGCGAACGAGTGGGCGACGACGGTGGTGATGCTCGGAAACCGCTGCAGCACAGCGAGAGTAGCGTCCGCATACTCCCTCATCGTCGCTTGCGTTCCCGGCGACGCTCCGTGCCCAGGGGCGTCGAAGCACACCGCCGACTCGCCGCGGTCGGTTGCCGCGGCCACCACGCTTGACATGGTGGTGCTGTCGGCTCCCCATCCGTGCAGCGCGAGAACGGTCGGCTCGGCGCTGCCCCACACATACACCGCGGCGACCCTCGGCACGCCCGTCAGTTCCACCCGGCGGGCGCCCAAGGGGCACAGGTCGTTCGGCACCGTGCCGAGTCCGCGGGTGTTGGTGAAGATGCTCGTCCACACGTAGCCAGCAGCCCGCGGCGCGATCCGATGTGCGCGTGTCAACGCCTGGGCCACAAGCAAACCGGCACTCACACTGATTCCTTCTCCCTGACCCGACGCATCGGGCGCGTCGAATACAGCCCGGAGACCGGATCGTAGAACCTGCAGTTGCGCAGGATGTTCCAGAGCTTGCGGACACTCGCCCTCTCCACCCGCATCATCTCGGGGTAGGCCGCCAACAGCGCAGCCTGTGCCTTGCCGAGGTGGTAGAACGGCACGGCGGGCGACACGTGATGTGCGGTGTGCAGCGAGATGTTGTGGGTGAGGAACAGCAGCCACCGCGGATACACGAAGTCCGTCGTCACGAGCAACTTGCTGGCGTTGCGCGTCCAGTGCTCGGAGGTCAGGTAGGGGATGTCCTCGGCGCTGTGATGCATCAGCGTCGTGATGCTGAACCACACGTGGGTGGCGAACCACGGCGCGACGAAGTACAGCAGTAGACCTTGCCAGCCGGTGAAGTACGTCAACGTGGCGAGGTAGGCGCCCCCGACGACGGCGACGAACACCATCGACCGGCGCGCGTCCCGGCGCATCTCCCGCTTCGGGAAGTACGACGGGCGCAGGCCCGACTGCAGCCAGTGGTGGATGGTCCCACCCCATACCGCCCACGTGCGCACACTGATGTAGATGATCCTGTCCCGCAACGCCATCCGGTGGTACACCGCCTCGGGAATGGGCGCCCAGTCGGTGTCCAGCTCCAGGCTGTTGGTGTGGGCGTGATGGAGGTTGTGCACATGACGCCACGCGTGAAACGGATACAGCAGATGCACAAGGGTCAGGTGCCCGATCATGAAGTTCAACCGGCGATTCCGGGAGAATGATCCGTGCCCGCACTCGTGCGCGATGCAGTGCAGGCCCCACCCGCCCAGGCCGGCCAGGATGGCCAGGGGGACTACCAGGTACCACCGGTCGAAGGCGGCCATCGCGACGATGGCCCCGACATACACCGACAGGCTGACCGCAAGGCCGAGAAGTCCGCGTGCCAGTGACGGTTGCACGTACTCCTTCGGGATGGCAGCAGCGAGCTTCGCGCCGTCGAGGGCGTTGCTCTTCTCGATGAACTCGGTGAATCGTGGGTCAGGATCGGTGGGGATGACGGACTTCGTCATGACGCATCTCCTCCAGCCTCAGCCGCGCTCGAGCTGCAGTTCACCCATGAGGTGATCCGCGAGGTCGTCGATGGTCTCGTGGTCGAAGAGGATTCCTGGCGAGAGCCGACGCTCCACGACCTTCTCCAGAGCCCCCGAAACCTGAACTGCGGCACGGGAGTCCAGGCCGTAGGCCTGGAACGGCTTGGCGGTGTCGACCTGTGCCTGGTCGATCTTCACCATCCGCGCCAGCTCCGCGATCAACCACGACCGCAGCTTCTCGTGCGTGAGCGGCCCTTCGATCGTGGCGGCGGTTCTATTGCGTCCGAACATTGTTCAACCTTCCTTCTTCAGAGTTCGTCGGTGGACTTCACCGACGGGCGATTACGTCGCAGACGGCTGTCGATCTTCTGCCGGTCCGGCATCTTGAGGCTCCAGACGACGCCCATCTTCGCGAGTGCGGCGATCACCCACCCGCTGAGATCCGGTTCCCACCAACGCATTGCGTGCCGGTAGGCGCCCGGGAAGGCATGGTGATTGTTCTGCAGGCCCTCGCCGAACGTGAGAATGGCCACCGGCCAGTTGTTGGCGCTGTCATCCCTGGTCACGAACGGCCGCGAACCGAACATGTGGCTGACGGACCCCACGCACCAGGCCGCCTGGTTGGCGACGAACACCCGCGCCAGCCCACCGAAGATGAAACCCGAGAACGCCGCTGCGGCCGTGCCGCCGATCGCGAACCCCAGCAGCGCGGGCAGCAGCAGGCTCGTCAACGCCCAGACGGGGTACGTCCGGTTGTAGAAGTAGAGGCGCCGATCCCGCACCACATCGGGAGCGAACACCGTCACTCGGGACTCCTGGTCGCTGAACATCCACGGAATATGGGCGTACCAAAGACCTTTGAGCTTGCCGGCCAGCCCGCTGCCGCTGAGGTTCGGTGAGTGCGGATCGCCCAGTTCGTCGGAGTAGCGGTGATGGCGGCGGTGGGTGCTCACCCAGAACAGGACCGGACCTTCTAAGGCCATCGACCCGGTGACCATCAACACGCCCTCGAAGAACCGTGAGGTCTTGAACGAGTTGTGCGCGAGGTAGCGATGAAACCCGATGCTGACGCCGAACATCTGAATCACGTAGAACACCGCGAAGAGGGCCCAGTCCAACGCGGTGGCCTTGCCGGCGACGACCAGATACACGGCGATGGCGAAGCCGACCGCCGGTATGCCGATGGTGACCAGGGCGACGACACGCTTGGCGCGCGCGCTCTTCGGGTTCAACTGCACGATCGCCCGGGCCAGCGACTCTTCTCTGGCAGCCGAAGCAGTTGTTGGACTACTTGTTTCGATCATCATGGTTCTCTTCTTGCGTGTTGTGGTATCGGACATTGCTGACGAGTCCCGCGAAATCGAGCAGCCGGATGAAGTCCCCGACGAGATCGAGCTGCCACCAGTGTCGGCGGGTCTGCGCGAGGCTGGGCCGGGCGTGATGGTTGTTGTGCCACGACCCGCCCATGGTGGTTGGCGCGAGAACTCCGATGTTGCGGCTCTGATCGCGGATGTGGAACTCGCGGTTGCCGATCGTGTGGCCGAGCGAGTTCACCACCCAGGTCGCGTGGTCGAGTGCGAAGATCCGCGCGAAGCCGCCCCAGAGGATGCCTCCGACGAAGCCGTGAACCGACGCGGTGGCAAGCCCACCGACCGCTCCCGGAATGACGATGCCCGCCAGCACCACGGTGAAGTAGTGGCCGTTGATCTTCATCACGCGGCGGTCCTGCAGCCAGTCGCGAGTGTGACGACTCCAGTCGATCTTGTTCACCGTGAACAGCCAGCCAATGTGACCGTGCCACAGTCCTTTTATCCGGCCCCACAAGCCTGGTCCCTGCGGTTGCGGGGAATGCGGATCGCGATCGGTGTCGGCGAAGGCATGGTGTAGCCGGTGATTCGCCACCCAGAAGATCACGGGCCCCTGCGCGGCCATCGAGCCTGCGACTGCGAGGAACACCTTCACCGGCTCGGACGCCACGAACGAGCGGTGAGTGAAGTAGCGGTGCAGGCCCCCCTCGACTCCCAGCCCGGTGATCAGGTACATGGCAAGCGAACAGCAGGACGTCGGACAGCCACAGCCCTTCGCTGATCGCGTAGGCTGACGGCGGCCACCGTTCCCAGGGTGGGGATGCCGACCGTGAGGTACGCGAGGCGCGACGCCAGGACGTCGCGTTCGTGTCGGGTGGATGTCGGCTGACTCATGCCGTGCGCTCCCGTGTGACTGGTGAATCGATTGGGACGGAGACCAACTCGTCGGCCAGGAACATCCGCCGGGCCTCCTGACGGCGTACCTTCCCGCTGGTCGTGGTCGGCACCGTGCGCTTGGGTCCGATGTGGACATGCGGTCGCACGCCGAATTCCGATGTCACACTGGCCCGTATCGCCTCGACCAGCCGAGCGTGCACCTGCGCGGTCACCTGCGGCTGGCCGACTTCGGCGACGACACACAGCCGTTCGGAGTTGTCACCGGGAATCGAGAAGGCCACCGCCTTCCGGACGGCGGGGTCCGCGCGTCCAACGTTGGCCTCGACGTCCTGCGGATAGATATTGCGCCCGTTGACGATGATCAGGTCCTTGATGCGCCCCGTGACGAACAGCTCACCGGATCGGATGAAACCCAGATCACCCGTCCGCAGGTACTCACCTAGCTGGCCGGCGATTCGCGCGCCAAATACCCTGCGTGTCAGGTAATGCCGATCGTGGTAGCCCGCCGCAACGCTTGGGCCTGCCACCCAGATCTCGCCGATGCGTCCGTCGCTCAAAGCCTCGAGGCTGGTGGGCTCGACGATCCGAACCGTGTGCTCGGGGTCGACCTTCCCGCAGCTGACGACGTCCCGCGGCAGCGCGGACGATTCGGGTGAGGGCTCGGTGTGGTAGTTGCGGCCGGGGCTCTTCCCCGATACGTACAGCGTCGTCTCCGCCATCCCGTAGCACGGCACCAAGGCGTCCAGGTTGAAACCCAGCGGCGCCGTCGCCCGCTCGAACCGCGCGAGCGTATCGACGCTGATCGGCTCGGCGCCGCAGTACAGCCGCTCGAGTGTGGACAGATCCAGGTCGGTGTTGTCGCCGCCGGCCAACACATCGGAGCACATGTCGAGTGAGAAGTTCGGTCCCACAGTGATCGTCACCTTGTAGTGGCTGATGGCCTCCAGCCAGCGGCGGGGCGACTGCACGAAGTGCAACGGCGACATCGTGACCAGCGGGACGCCCTGGAACATCGACACCAGGATCGTGCCCATCAGTCCCATGTCGTGATAGGGCGGCAGCCAGGAGAACCCGATGCGCTCCGGATCGTGACCCATGTTGCGGCCGAGTGCCTCGCAGTTGCTGACCAGGTTGGCGTGGGTGAGGCAGACACCCTTCGGTGTCCCGGTCGAGCCGGAGGTGTACTGGATCAGCGCGATGTCACGCGCAGCGGTCGGTACGGGCGGGAAGTCATCGCCTGCGTCGTCCACTTGCTCGACGTAGACGACCGCGGGCTCGAGGCCGACCGACTCGAGGCGAGCGGCGCAGGGCCTCGATCGGCTCGCGGTACATCTCGTCGATGACGATGGCCGTCGGCGCGCAGTCGACCGTGATCGCTGCGAATCGGTCCAGTTCCTTTGTGCGCAGGGGCGGGAAGCACGGGACGGGGATGGCGCCCAGCCACATGATGCCGTACAGGGCGGCGATGTAGTCGAGGCTCGGATTGATCGCGAGCACGACGCGGTCTCCCGCACCGATGCCTCGATCGCGCAGGTGCGCGGCATAGGCGCGGGCGCGGCTAGCCGTGTCCGCGAACGACCAGCGCAGCTCACTGGCCGGGGTGCCGTCTGCGAGAAAGACGTACGCCAGCGATTCCGACGTTGCGCGGGCCGCAACGATATCGACGATGGTCATTGCCTCGACTCCTCCTCGTTCCGGTCCTCGCTTCGCGCGGGAGCTTGCGGTTCGCGCCATCGACCGGAGCCTCGCTGCGATCCTCGCTCGTCGTCGTCTTCGAGGCTCATGACGCAACCTCCGCCAACCGGTCGGCGACGTAGCGCACCACATCGTCGACATTCTCTATCGCACTTAACAATTCGCTGACAGATGCCTCCTGCAGCTCCGGATACTCGGTGCGCAGCGATTCGATCAGGCGCAGTTGCAGCAGGGAGTCGTAGCCCAGGTCCGCGCCGAGGAGCGCGTTGGGATCGATCTGCTCGACGGGGTAACCGCCGATGTCGGCGATGAGCTGCCGGATGCGCGAGGCGACCGGCGTTGGGCCGGTTATGTTCGACGCGGGGTCTGGTTCAGCGGCCGAGACCGACGTCGCAGTGGATGCCGACCCAGTGACTGGCGCGGTGTCCAATACGCGCCAGAACCGGGACCCGTCGCCGAAGACATAGGGCGGCAACCGTTTCAACGTCCGTGACTCCGCACCGTAGAGGTTGTCGAACCTGGTGGTGAGCCCGTCGCTGTACAGGCGGGCGACGACCCGCCCGAAGCCGGCGCCGTCGTCGTCCGGCCCGACGCAGGGCGCCAGGGTGGCCACGTCCATGTCGATGCCGCTGCGCCGCGCATGTGTCAGCAGTGTTGTGCGCGGACCGAGTTCGACGAGGTGGGTCGGGGACGCCTGCGTGGTGGCGGTACGCATCGCATCGAGGAATCGCACGGTCGAGGTGAGCTGCGCGGCCCAGTAGTCGGCGTCCATGTCGGTGCCGTCGATGACGGTGCCGTGCACGGTCGAGATGATCGGGATCGTCGCCTTGCGCGGTGTCACCGTGTCGGCGATGGCGCGCAACGCCTCCTGCGCAGGCGCCATGAGCGGCGAGTGGAACGCGTGTGAGACGGACAGCGACGTGACCTTTGCGCCGCCGCGGGCCAGTGCCGTGGTGATGCGCTTGACGGCGTCGGCGGGTCCGGATACCACCGTCGAGGCCGGGCCGTTGATCGCGGCGATTCCGCAGGTCGGCTCTTCTGCAACAAGATTCGCCACCTGGTCGGCGGGGACGTCGACCGCGCTCATCGCGCCGCCCGTGGGCAGCTGCTGCATCGTCGCGCCGCGGGCGACCACGAGGCCGGCTGCTTCGTCGAGCGTCAACACCTCGGCCAGCGCGGCCGCCGCGAACTCGCCCACGCTGTGGCCGATCAGGAACGTCGGCTCGACGCCGAGGTCGAGTAGCGCCGCGCCGATGGCGTACGACACCGCGAACAGCGCCGGCTGGGCGTACTCGGTGGTGTCGATGACGTCGCCGCCGCGAAACATGCTGGTGAGCAATCCATTAGGCCCCGCGAAGGTGGCGTCGACGGCGGCGGCCGCCCGCGTCAGGTGCTCGCGGTAAGGCGGGCAGGCGCGGTAGAGCGCCTGGGTCATCCCGGGGTACTGGGCACCCTGTCCGGTGCACAGCAGGCCGACCCGCAGCCGGCCGCCGCGACGACGCGCCGGCTCGGTGCGCGCAGACATGTCGTAACCCAACAGGGCACCGATCAACTCGTTGCGTGTTCCCGCGGCGGCGAACCGGTGTTTGAGCGACGACTTGACCTTGTTGCTGGTGTAGCACAAGGCGGCGACGTCGATCGTTGCACTCGTCGAGGGCATTGGCGAGCGCTGTGGCGTTGCGGTGCAACGCATCCGGTGAGTGCGCGGACACGGTGATGACACCCACCTCGTCGTCACGGGCTTCGCGCAGCCGCCGCGCGCGGGAGGCGTGGTCAGGACGACGTGCACGTTGCTGCCGCCGATGCCGAACGAACTGACACCTGCGAGCGCCGGGCCTTCGCCCAGGTCGGTTGCCGCGGTGGCCAGCGTGAGGCCCTGCTGGTCCAGCCGCAAGGCCGGATTGGGTCCGGCTGCGGCAACGGTCGGGGGAAGCACCTTCCGCGACAACGCGAGGCTGGTCTTGATGAGCGACGCGATGCCCGCCGCCCCTTCGGTGTGCCCGATGTTGCCCTTGATCGAGCCGAGGAGGCATGGGCGCGTCGCGTCCGGCGCGGTGCAGGTCGCCGAGCGCGTTCGTTTCGATCATGTCGCCCAACGTCGTTCCGGTGCCATGGGCTTCGACGAACGTGACGTCACCGGCGCAGGCGCCTGCGCGGTCGAGCGCGCGCTGCATCACCTTGGACTGAGCCCAGCGGTTCGGGGCGGTGATGCCGCTGCTCTTGCCGTCCTGATTGGTGGCACTGCCGACGATGATCGAATGGATGGGCTGGCGGTCGGCGACCGCGTCTTCGAGCCGCCGCAGCACCACGGTGCCGACACCCTCGCCGCGGCCGATGCCGTCGGCGTTGGCGCTGAACGGTTTACAGGTGCCGTCCGGCGCGGACAGCCCGGCCTGGGTGTAGAAGATCGACAGCGCGGGGGTCAGCAGGATGTTCACGCCCGACGCCACGACGAGGTCGGTGTCGCCGCAGGCAAGGGCCTGGCATCCGAGGTGCACGGCCGTCAGGGACGACGAGCAGGCGGTGTCCACGGTGACGCTCGGCCCGATGAGGTTGAGGTGGTAGGACACCCGGTTCGCGACCATCGAGTGTCCGCCGCCGATCCCGCGCTGCGACGTCAGCGCCGGGAAGTCCAGCAGATTGAGCGCGCCCCACTCGCTCAGCATCATGCCGACGAACACGCCCGCGTCGGTGCCGGCGAGTGCGCGCGGGTCGATGGCGGCGTCTTCCAAAGCGCGCCAGACGGATTGCAGGACCAGGCGCTGCTGCGGGTCGAGCGCGGCCGCTTCAACCGGGGAGATCCCGAAGAACTCGTGATCGAACAGGTCGGCGTCGTCGATGAAGTGGGCGTACCGGGTGTTCATGGTGCCCGGCCGCAGTTGTGGGCTGTGGAAGCGGTCGATGTCCCACCGGGCGGCGGGCACCACGCTCTTGGCGACCGCTCCGTCCATCAGGAGCCGCCACAGCTCGTCGATGTCTGCGGCGCAGGGGAATCGGCAATCCATGCCGACGACGGCGATGGGAATCATGGGACCCTCCTGGTCTGTGCGGCGAGGTAGTCGAGCGATGTCGTCGATGGTGGGGTAGTCCCACGCGATGGTGGGTTCGACGCGGATCCCGAACTCGGTTTCCAGGTCGGTGCACAGATTGAGCGCGAAGGCCGAGTCCAGGCCGAAGTCGCCGAACGCCTTGTCGGTCTCGATCGCCGCGGGACTGGTGGCCAGGTAGCCCGCGATCCGGTTGATCAGCCAGTCGACGAGTGTGTCGTAGGCGGAAAGTGTGCAATCCATCATTGGTTCTCTTCGAGAGCTATTGCGGTTAGCCGGTGCCCGACAGGTGCGGCGCGGCAATGGTGTCGAGCCAGGAAGCCACGAGGTCCGAGAACACGTCCGGCTTCTCGAGCATCGGCGAATGGCCCGCTCCTGCGATCTCGACGTAGTCGGCGTCGGGGAACATCGGGACAGCGGCCCGCCATTTCGCGGGCGAGCTCACCTCGTCGCAGGCGCCGAAGACGAGGAGGACAGGAAGTATCGATGCGGCCCAACAAGGGTCGCGCGTCATAACCGCGCGTCGCACGCAGCGCCCGCCCGGCGCGGAGCAGGATGCGTGGCGTCAACGCCTCGGTGCAGCGCTGGACCAGTTCGGGAGTGATCAGTTCCTTGTCGTGGATCAGCTCGCCGGCGATGCGGTCGCCGAGCTTCAGTGACGGGTCGCGCAGCGCGGACCCGACGGTGTCCGCGGCCTGCTCGTCACCCAGTCCGGGCGCTCCGCTGAGGATGACCCCGGCCCAGCGCGACGGCTCGGCGGCCGCCAGCTCCATCGCCACGAAGGCACCGATCGAGTTCCCGCACAGGATCGGGGACGAATCGGGCAGCGTGTCGATCAGCAGCGAGATGCTCTGCAGCAGTGCGGGAATGTCTTCTGCGGTCTCGTGCGCGGCCAGAGGTTCGGTGGTGACGACGGTCCCGTATCCCGCAGCGGTGAGCGTGGCGACGACGGGTTCCCACATCCATCCGCCGCCGAACAAGCCGTTGAGGAATACCACGGTGTGCCTGCCCTGTTCAGCGGGCTGGACGGTGATCGTGACGCCGTCGTGGGTGAACGTGTACATGAATCAGGCCTCCTGTCGGCGTAGCGTTGCGGCGCCGCCGAGGACCGCGGCGACGATGAAGGCGACGACGACACCCATGTCGCGCCACATTTGGGAAGTTGCCTCGCTGTTGGCGCTGATCTGCTGCAGTGCGTCGACGACATAGGTGAGCGGCAGCACATCGCTGACCGATTGCAACCAACCGGGCATCTCGCCGCGAGGGATGAACACTCCTGCCAGGAACAGCTGGGGCACCAGCACGATCGGCGCGAACTGCACGGCCTGGAACTCGGTTTCGGCGAATGCGCTGAAGAACAGCCCGAGGGCGACACCGAGCACGGCGGTCAGCACGCAGACCATCGCCACGAGCAACGGGCTGCCCTGCGTGCTCAGGTCCGTCACGCGATAGGCGACGAGCGTGACGATCGCGGCCTGCGCCAGGGCACCGAGGGCGAACGCGGTGCCGTAGCCGGCCAGCAGGTCCAACTTGGACAGCGGGGTGGTGAAGAGCCGGTCCAGCGTGCCGGCGGCGCGTTCGCGGCGCATCGTGATGGCGGCGATGGGGAACATCACCGCGCACGGGATGACGGCGATCTGGAAGATGCCGAGCCGGTCATAGGGTGTCAGTCCGCCAGGTCCTGGACCCTGCAGCGACAGCGTCGAATAAAACAGGACGGTGATCAGCGCCGGTACCGCCATGATCATGAACATCGCGCGCCGATCGCGGCGCAGTTGGGTCAGGATTCGCAGGGTTGTCGCCCAATGGATGGTCGGGTTCATGAGCGGGCGTCCTCGAGAGGCCGGGGCTCGGATCGGACGAGTGCCACGAAGGCCGACTCGAGATCTGAGCAATTGGTTTGCCGCAGAATCGCTTCCGGCTCGGCGTGCGCGAGGATGGCACCGTCGCGCATCAGGATGAGTTCGGCGCACTGCCGCGCCTCGTCCATGGCATGGCTGGAGATGAGCAGCGTCTTTCCCCGGTCGGCCAATTCGGCGAACTGTTCCCACAATTCGACGCGCAGCAGCGGGTCGAGGCCTACGGTCGGCTCGTCGAGGATGAGCAGATCCGGGTCGCAGACCAGCGCGCACGCGAGCGACACCCGGCCCTGCTGTCCGCCGGAGAGGTTGCCGGCCAGGTCGGTCTTCTGCCCGTTCAGTCCGACCGCCTCGACGACCTCGTGCACCCGGTGCTTGCCGATGCCGTAGAGGGCCGCGAAGTAGCGGACGTTCTCGACGGTGGTGAGATCGTGGTAGATGCTCGGCGACTGGGTCACGTAGCCGATGCGCCGGCGCAGGCTCTTGGCGCCCGCGGGGTGCCCGAGGACCGTCGCCGACCCCGCGGTGATCTTCTGGTTTCCGACGACGGTGCGCATCAGGGTGGTCTTGCCGCAGCCGGACGGGCCGAGCAACCCGGTGATGATGCCCTCCGAGACGGACACGGTGACGCCGTCGAGGACAGTGTTTCCGCCGCGGACGATTCGCAGCCGCTCGAGCTCGATAGCAGCTCACGCCGGCACCGCCTCGGCGGTCAGGCGCGCGAACAGTTCGGTGGCCTTGCGGCGTTGCAGCTTGCCCGACCCCGTCTTGGGGACGCTGCCCGGCGGCAGCACCAGCACCGCTCGTGCGTTGTGGCCAACGGCCTGGTTGACCCGGAGGGCGATATCGGCGCGAATACGTTCGGCCTCAACGGGATCGGCCGCGAGCCTCGACTCGGCGAGCACCGCGAACCCCTCCCGGAACTCACTGGCGTCGATGCGGACGGCCACCGCGTTGCCGGCCCGAACGCCGGGCACGGCGCAGGCCGCTCGTTCGATATCGGTCGGGTAGACGTTGTTGCCCGCGATGACGATCACGTCCTTGGTGCGGCCGCAGACGTACAGCCGGCCGTGTTCGTCGAAATAGCCGAGGTCGCCTGTGTGCAACCAACCGTCTCGGATGGCACCCTCGCGCCACCCATGCTCGGTGAGGTATCCACGCGACACCGCCGCACCGCGGACCTCGATCGACCCGACATGTCGCGGCGGCAGCGGCCGGGAGTTGTTGTCGACGACACGAATCTCCATGCCCGCCACCGGAAGACCCACCGAGACGACGCTGCACGCGTCGGCTCCGGCGTCCGGCGTGGCCAGCGCGCGCTCCTGCAGATCGCTGCGTTTGATCCGGTCCACGTTCACCTGTGGTGAGTTGTCGAAGGTGACCGCCAGCGTGGCCTCGGCCATCCCGTACGCCGGCGTGATCGCCCCGGGACGCAGTCCGAATCGTGCCCCCGCCTCGGCCAGGCGACGGGTGTCGCGGTCGTCGATGGGTTCGGCGCCGTTGATCGCCACGCGCAGGCTGGACAGATCGAAGCGGCCGGGTTCGGCGCGTTCGAGGGTCAAGGCGAGCAGCGCATAGGCGAAGTTCGGCCCCGAGGTGATGGTCCCGCGGTAGCGGCCGATCAGGTCTGCCCACAGCGCCGGGCGCCGCAGGAACTCCTCGGGCCTGGAGGCGACGAGCTCGACGCCGTACTGCATCGGCAGTGCGAGGAACGCGAGCATGCCCATGTCGTGTGACAGCGGCAGCCAGCTGACCATCACATCGGTGGCCGCATCGCCGCCCGTCGCCGTCGAGAGGGCGTGCGAGTTGGCCAGAATGTTGGCGTGGGTCAGCTGGACCGCCTTGGGGGTACCGGTGGACCCCGACGTCAGCTGGTACATCGCGACGGCCGATTCGTCGGGATGCAACGGTTCGATGGCGGGCCCGGTCCGAAGGTTCTCGAGCATGACCACGTCTTGTCCGGCCGTGCGCAGGGGTTCGGCTGCGTCGGCGAAGGGAGAGCCCGCGATGGTCAGGGCCGCCCTGATGGTGCGCGCGGCGCGATGCGTGTCGGCCAACCACATAGGGAGGTCGCTGCGCGGCGTCGGCTGCGCCAGCATCGTCAGCGATGCGCCCCGCATCCACACCGCCTGAGCGAGCGGGGCGACGTCGGCTGGGTCGCCGGCCAGCACAGCGACCGAGGTACCGGGTACGACACCCATGTCCGACAGCGCGCCAGCCATCCGTCGCGCCTGGTCGTGCACCTCGCCCCAACTGCGCCGGACCGGATCCTCGAAGGTTCCGGTGATCATCCCGCGCGGGCTGGTCGCGGCGTTGGCGTACATCTGGTCGGTGAAGCTGCTCATTCGTTGTGTCCTAATCGTTCTGTGAGACTGGCAATTTCGATGCGAGGAACGTGATCGCGTCACCGACGGTGTGCACTTCGACTCCGTCGTCGTCCAGGGCGACGATCCCGAACGTGGCCTCGGCGAGCAGAATGAGCTCGAGCATTCCCAGGGAGTCGAGTGGGAGGTCGTCGAAGGCACGGTCGGGCGTGATGTAGTCCACGGGCAGCTTCGTGTGCTCGGCGATCAGAGCACACACCGCGGCACCGAATTCGGTTGGCGATGCGGGCGCTATGGTCATGGCGTATTCCTGTGCACGGTGACGGGCAGCGGGTCGGGAGCGCGCAGCACGAACTTGTGCTCGGGACTGGCGTCGGCGACGTGTTGGGATCGGAAGGTGAAACGTCGTCCAAGCTCGGCGAGGATCATCTCGGCCTCGTCGTGGGCGTAGGTGGCTCCGATGCAGTAGCGGTGTCCGGCACCGAAGGGGATATAGGCGTAGCGATGAGCAGGCCGCGCTCCACCCGGCAGGAAGCGGTGGGGCCGGAACGTGTCCGCGTCCTCCCAGAACTTCGGATGCCGTTGCAGCAGAAAGGGACTGATCGTGACGGTCGTTCCAGCCGGGATGTCGACGCCGCCGACGCGATCGTCGCCGAGGGCGCGCCGTCCGAGGATCCACGCCGACGGATACAGCCGCAGCGTTTCGTCGAATACGGCCTTGGTGAGCTCCGACGGTGTCCCCAGGCTGCGCTGCCATTCCTGGTAGACGTTCCGATGTTGCATCAACAGGATCCACGCCCACGTGAGCGAGTTGGCCGTCGTCTCGAATCCGGCCAGCAGCAGCGTCGCCAGCTGTTGGTACAGCGCCTCGCCACTGTGCGCGGGGTCGCCGGTCAATGCGGCCAGGGCCGGTCCGTACTCGCCGACGGCCGATGCGGACAGCGCTGCGCGGAGTTGCCGGTAGAGCCCATCTCGGGGGCCAGCACCGTCCACACCCGGCAACAGGGAGTTCGCGTCGTCCAGTGCGGCGCCAAGGGCGGTGCAGTGGTCGATGAACGGTTCGTGGCTCATCCCGAACAGCGCGCGGACTGTAATCGACAGTGTCACTTCGCCAATCGCGGCGGACAGGTTCAGCTCGCGGCCCGTGTCGGCGAGCTTGTCGAGCCGCTCGACGAGGGCGGCGATGGCTTCGCGCGCAGCGGCCGCCAGCCGTGCCCGGTCGCGGAAGGCCGGGTTGAGCAGGGTCCGCTGACGCCGCCAGCGGTCGCCGTCGGCAGTCAGGATCCCGTCTGCGATCGCCGTGCGGAAGTAGCGGTTGGCCGCGGTGTCCTTGATGTAATTGGCGCGGTTGGTGGCAAGTACGTGCTCGACATAGTCGGGATGGTTCAGCAGGATGTTGCGCTCGCCGCCGACGTTGTAGCACATGACATCTCGGGCGCTACCGGCCAGCCGCGACAACATCTCAGCCCGGGCCGTCGAGCGTTGTCCTACTGGACTTGAGATCGTCGACATACGAGCCCCCGCTCTTGAACATGGCTGTCAAACAATGACTTTCGAAGGTGTGGTCTTATCGTGCTGCGGGACACCGACCTGGGCCATGGTGTGGGCAACACGGTTGGAGGTGGTGTGCACACCCCCGTGACGCGAGCTAGTCGGCCGGCTCCGCTACAGCGTCGACGGCGGCGGTGATGCGAGTGCCCCGTCCTGGCGCCGCGTCGATCTCGAGTCGGCCGCCGATGGCGGACAGCCGGTCCGCCATGTTCGTCAGCCCCATCCCCATGGTCGTGGGGTTGAATCCGCTGCCCGTGTCACTGATCGTCAGCGTGAGCATCTGCTCGTCGGCGACCGCGGTGACCGTGACGGTGGTGGCGGGGCCGCCGTGTTTGGCGGCATTCTGCAGCGCTTCGCTGCAGCAGTAGTAGAACGCGGCCTCGGTCGAAGGCGGGTAGCGGTCGAGCGGCCCCAGGTCCAGTTGCACGGGGACGGCCGCCCGCGCGGCGAGCGCAGGCAACGCCTCCGCCAAACCACCGCTGATCAGCAGCGGGGGGTAGATGCCATGGGCGAGACGACGAATCTCGGCGATTGCGGTGTCCACCAGTTCGGACGCCTCGGCCAGCAGCGGCCCGGTTCGGTCGCGTTCGGCGTTGCGCGCCAGCTGGACGAGCACAGACAGCGCGACGAGGTGTTGTTGGGCGCCGTCATGCAGATCACGTTCGAGGCGGCGCCGTTCTTCGTCGGCCGCGGTGATCAACCGGGTGCGCGATGCGGCGAGTTCGGCGGCGTGTTCGGCGAGCTTTCCCTCGGACGTCCTCAACGCCGTCGCGTTGTTCCAGACGATCACCATGAGGTGAAGGGCGTTGAGCGGCACCGCGATCACGATGAACGCGGTCTCTACCCAACGCGTCGCTTGGAATACCGCGTCTGGCAGTTGGGTGAAGCGGGCGAGCACAGCCATGGCCAGAACGCAGGCCGCGGTGATCACGGTGAACACCAGGCCGCGCTGCACGCTGATGTAGGGCTCGGCGAATGCGACGGGCACCATCGCCACCAGGACCATCGCCGGAAGCAAGGGCGGAGAGATCAGCGTGACCACCGAAACGCTGATCCACGTGCCGATGCAGACCAGCGTGATCGACTGCTGGTATCGGCCTCGCCGGGCCAGTCGTAGCCCGACGGCGAGCACGACGCATTGCGCCACACCGACGGCGACGAAGCCCAGGAACCGCGGCGATCGCAGCAGCCAGAAGTACTCCCACAGCGGCAACAGGATGGCGGCGCTCGCCCACAGGGCGAGGTGGCCCGAGAGGAACAATTCGAAGCGTTCGGCCTGCAAGCGGTGCATGAGTTCGTGGCCCAACGATGACGAGCGAAACGCCGCGGCCGCAAGAGTTCTCGGCGCACGCACTTGGGGCGCCGATCCGACCGCGGACGTGAGCCTCAGGCGCCCGATCGCCATATTCGCCTCAGTAAATCTGGAGAGAGCCGTTCCTTGTGCAGATATGACGCGGCGCCGCAGGCCGACGCCGAAAGGGGAAGGTCCTCGGCGTCGTACGTGGACATCAGGACGATCATCACATCCGCCCGTGCAGCCGAGATGTGCCGCGCGGCTTCGATTCCCCCCATTCCCGGCATGTGGATGTCCATCAACACGATGTCCGCGTCGCCGTCGGGAATCTGCTCGATCGCGGTTTCACCGGTCTCGCATTCGCCGGCCATCACGAAATCGTCCATTGCGGCCAACGTGGCGGCTGTAGCGCGCCGGAAGCTGGCCTGGTCGTCGACGACCCAAACGCGCACGAGGTCCGGCACCTTGCCATCGTCGCGGCTCGATTTGCCAAAAACCATGGTGTGCGCACCACCATTGTCGATCGCGCGCCGCACATGGTCAGACCGATCCGCCGTCATCGAGGAACATCAGGACAGCCTTGACGCGGCGATCGACTGACTGGTCGGGGGTCAGTTCGAGTTTGGCGAAGATCGAATTGATGTGCTTCTCCACCGCCCGCTGGGACAGCACCATTCTTTGCGCGATCGTTCGATTGCTGAAGCCGGTTGCCAGTTCGCCCAGCACCTCACGCTCTCTGCGGGTCAACCGGCTCAGCCTGGCCGCGGACCGGGGCTGGGCAAACAGCGCCTCCACCACGAGCGGATCGAGGACGGTCCCACCGTTCGCCACCTGACGCACCGCGTCGGAGAGTTCGTCGAAACGCGACACGCGTTCCTTCAGCAGGTACCCCCGGCCCGTCGTTCCCCCCTCCAGCAACCCCGCGGCGTAACTCGGGTCGGCGTAATTCGACAACACGATCACGCCGACGTCCGGATGCGCTGTCCGCGTCCACTGCGCCAGCCGAATACCTTCATCGGTCGACGTTGGTGGCATGCGAACGTCGGTCATCAGAATCGTGGGTCGATGCTCGTCGACGAGTTTGACCGCCGAGTCGTAATCCTCGGCGACGCCAACGACAGTCACATCGGGATCGGTCGAAAGCGCCCGGGAAACGCTGTCCCGGACCAGCAGTGAGTCCTCTGCGATGACGATCGAGATTCGATCACTCACTTTGCCGCTTTCCCTCCCCGGCAATTCGTGATCACCGATCCACGATCGACGCCGGGAGCCTTCCTCGTCGCGACTGAAGATTATTCCCCTACCGACCAGCGCTCGCTGTAGTTTGAAGCGCGACCCGATCGCGCGTGTAGGCAAGAGGCGCGGGAATAGCGTCGTACAGTCGGGCGTTGGCAGCCCGTGACGTCGACGGTTAGTTAGGTGTGCACATGAAGTTCGGGATTTCCACGTTTGTCAATGACGACACCATCGACACGGTGTCGCTTGCGCGTGCGATCGAGGAGCGGGGGTTTGGCTCGCTGGCCATCGCCGAGCACACCCACATCCCGGCGAGCAGGGAAACCCCCTACCCGATGGGCGGTGAGCTGCCGAGCATCTACTACCGGACACTGGACCCGTTCGTCACCCTCGCCGCGGCAGCGGCCGTCACCTCCACCATCGAGTTGATCACCGGCATCGCCCTGCTGATCCAGCGTGACCCGATCATCACCGCGAAGGAGGCCGCCAGCATCGATCTGATCTCGGGCGGCCGGTTCGTGTTCGGTGTGGGCGCGGGATGGAACATCGAGGAATTGCGCCATCACGGCACCGATCCGAAGACGCGCGGTGCGCTGCTGGACGAACGCATCGAAGCGATCAAAGCGCTGTGGACCACCGACCCCGCCGAGTACCACGGCAAGCACGTCAACTTCGACTCGTCATACTTGCGGCCCAAACCGGTTCAGAAGCCGCACCCGCCGATCGTGATCGGCGGCGACTCCGATGCCACCGTCAAGCGGGTGATCCGCCACGACGCGGGATGGATGTCGAACCCGTCGCCCGTCGAGCACCTGCGACGCCGCATCGGCCAAATGCGCGACGGCGCAGGCCACGACGTCCCGCTGACGACGTTCGGTACGCCGGTCGATCCGGATTACTGGGGCGCCCTCGACGACCTGGGGTACGGGCAACTGAACCTGCTGTTGCCAACGAAGCCGCTCGACGAATCACTTCGACTGCTCGACGAGTACGCCGAGAAGGTCGCCAAGTACCGCGGTTAGTTCGCGATCGCACCCGGCCGTTATCGCTTCGGGCCAAGTACACCGGCCGGCAATGGCGTGTCTACGCGCCGCGATCGATGCGGACCGGCAAAGCCCACGCGTCTGTAATGCCGTTGTAAGTCAATCGTTTCACGCTTTTGGGCACCTACACTTGTGCGTGTTAGGTGCAACTGAAGGGGTGAACGCATGGTCAGAACACATACGGTCGTCGCGGGAGAAACGCTGTGGGCATTGGCGTTGCGCTTCTACGGTGACGCGGACCTATATCGGCTGATCGCCACCGCCAGCGGAGTTGCCGATCCCGACGCCATCGATGTGGGGCAACGGCTGATACTTCCCGACTACACGAGACACACGGTTGTCGCGGGGGACACGCTGTCGGCGTTGGCGTTGCGCTTCTATGGTGACGCCTCGCTTTATCCGCTGATCGCCACCGCCAGCGGGGTCGCCGATCCCGATGTCATCGATGTGGGGCAACGGCTGATCATCCCGGACATCACGAGATACACGGTCGCCGCCGGGGACACGCTGTCGACATTGTCAGCGCGTTTCTATGGCGACGCCTCGTTGTATCCGCTGATCGCCACCGTCAACGACATCGCCGATCCCGGCCGTCATCAACCCCGGGCAGGTGCTGGTCATATTCGTCGCGCGCAGCGACGGGTTCGGGCTGACGATCGTGGACCGTAACGAGAACGACCCTCGCCTGTGGTACTACCGGTTCCAGACCGCCGGCGATCGGCTGGAATCCCGGCGTCAACGTCCTGCTTCCCGACGACTACCGCACCAGCGGACGCACCTATCCCGTCCTCTACCTGTTCCACGGCGGTGCCGCGGACTTCCGCCAGTTCGACTTTCTGGGCATCCGGAACCTGACCGCCGGAAAGCCGATCATCGTCGTGATGCCCGACGGCGGGCAGGCGGGCTGGTACTCCAACCCGGTCGGCTCGTTCGTCGGCCCGCGAAACTGGGAGACGTTCCACATCGCCCAGCTGATCCCCTGGATCGAGGCGAACTTCCGGACGTACGCCGAGTACGACGGCCGTGCGGTCTCCGGGTTTTCGATGGGTGGGTTCGGTGCGCTGAAATACGCGGCCAAGTACTACGGCCACTTCGCGTCGGTGAGCAGCCACTCCGGCCCGGCGAGTCTGCGCCGCGACGGCGGCCTCGTCGTGCATTGGGCAAACTTGAGCTCGGCCGTCGTGGAACTCGGCGGCGCCACGGTCTACGGCGTGCCGTGGGACGAGTTCAGGGTCAGCTCCGACAACCCCGTCGAGCGTATCCCCAGCTACCGCAACAAGCGGGTCTTCCTGGTCGCCGGCACCAGTCCGGACCCCGTCAACTGGTTCGACAGCGTGCAGGAGACCCAGGTGCTTGCCGGCCAGCGGGAGTTCCGCGCACGACTCAGCGACGCAGGCATACCGCATGAATTCCGTGAGGAGCCCGGCGGCCACATCTTCCGGCCCGGCATGTTCGTCCTCGACCTCGACGGCATCATCGCCCGGCTGCGCCCCGCGAGTAGCAGTGTGGACGCGTGAAACCATGCCTGGGCACAAGCGCGTCATTTCGAAACCTTTTGTAAGACATCGCAACTCGCTCCTGGACGCCATGACTACTCGTGCGTCACCGTCGACTGATAGCGTCAGATGACGCATCCACTGTTGGGTGGTCTGGCCTCGGCGCTGGGACAGCTGGCCACCGACCGCGCCGCGGGCCGGCAAGCCCTGACCGAGCTTTGGGATGCACTCGATCCCGGCGATGCGGCCGCCGGCTGCATTCTGGCGCACTATCTGGCCGACGCGCAGGACGACTTAGGCGACGAAATCGCTTGGGACGAAGTATCTCTTGCAGAGTCAGCCAAGATCTCCGATGACGACCTGCGCGCCATACACCCTGCCATGCACGTCGCTGGCTTCATGTCGTCGTTGCATTTGAACCTGGCCGACGGTTATCGACGGCTGGGGCGATTCGACGCGGCCAGCCGGCACCTGGAATCCAGCCTCGCCGGTAACGACGCGCTGACCGGAGACCGGACCGAAGACGTCGCCTACCGCGAATTGATCGTCATTGGACAACAGCGTGTCGCCGCGGCGATCGAGGCGCGGGACAGCACGTCGCTCCAGTGAACAGTCGACGCAACGTGTGCTTCGGCGACCAACTAGCGAACCTTGGTCGGTCGCTAGGGGAGCGGCGGCACCCCGGATCTCTGGAAATCCAAGCGCCCGTTTGGCCAGCGCCCGTCGATCCTTCGGTTGTCGACGATCAAGCCAACCCACGGGCGCGTGATCGACGGATCGCTCAGATTCATGTAGCGGCCTATCAAGCTATCCGGGCCGTCACGCCGAGCGTCGATCAAGGCCCGGCGAGCACCGTTATTCCAGCCGAACAGCACGTAAACGCGATCGTCGATCACTCGCAGTTCGGCCTCGCCTTGCTTCCAGGTTTCCTCAGTATCGCCCGCGATTGTCATGTCCACGCCGCCGTTCCACCGGCTGGACCAATGTCCTTCTATTGAATCGTGTTGCTCGTCACCATGAGCGGTGCTCCAGGGTGCCCCGTTGGGATCGTCGGTGCTTCCGCTCAGGTGAACCTGGGCAGCAAAATCGTCCACATCCGGGGAGGTCGGATCGACGACATCCTGGACTCCGAATGGATTTCGTGTGTTTCGAGAACCTGGTTTCGACATGTGATCCCTTTCTGAAAAGCGGAACCGACGGTGCCGACATACGTCCCGGGCGGCAACGCGTGAACGTCCGATTCGACACCGTTGTTCACACCGCGTAGACGTTCCGCAGAGACCAAACGTGAGATACACGCGACGGCCATTACCACGAGCCGCACAGGCTGCTGACTGTTGACCAAAATCGAATTCTGGTCAACAATGGTCCCATGGTGTCGGAGGTGCACCGGGAGCGTGCAGACCGGATTCTTGATACGGCGAAGGATCTGTTGCTGCGCTGGGGTTATCGGCGGATACGTATCGACGAGGTTGCCAAGCGGTCCGGCGTCGGCAAGGGAACGGTCTATCTGCACTGGCGTACCCGCGAGCAGATGCTCGCCGCCGTCGGCTCACGTGAAACCGCCGAGATGGTGGACGCCGTCATCGACGCGATACGAGCCGATCCGGCGGAGGTCATGCCGCACCGCCTGATGCGTCGGATCTTCATTGAGGCGATGGGCCGTCCTGTGCTGCGCGCGATCTACACCCAGGACATCGAGACGATGGACGCTCTGGTGGCGGATCGCTCCCAAAGAGCCATGGAGGGTGCGAATTTCGTCGCCTGGAGTGAGTACTTGGAGATCGCTCATGAGCACGGACTGCTTCACAGCGAGCTGCGCCCGGCGGACGTCCACTACCCCCTGACTACCACCGTCTTCGGGTTCTTCGCCGCCGATCCGCTGCTTCCCAACGAACTGGACCTGCGCCTGGAGCAGAAGGCCGACTACCTTGCGACCACGCTGCGGCGGGCTTTCGAGCCGCCGCGACCACCCGCCAGAAAGCAGCTCGAGGCCGCCGCGGGCAAGGTCATCGCCATCTACGAACGGCTTGCGAAGGAGTTTCGCGCGCTGGCCTACGGAGCCAGCAATGAATGAGGTCGCGATCGAGTTAGCACCAGCGTCGAGCAACAAAGGAGCATGATGACCCGAAGCGATAACGACAGTTGGGATTTGGCGTCAAGCGTGGGCGCGACCGCCACCGTCGTGGCCGCCCAGCGCGCTGTCGCATCACGTGGGCCGGCCGCGATGATCAACGACCCGTACGCCGAGCCGCTGGTACGCGCGGTGGGTGTCGATTTTGCGACGCGCATACTCGACGGCGGGCAGGACATGGACGATACCGCGTTCAACGTGACGCGGATGGCGGAGGCAATGGCGGTGCGGACCCGCTTCTATGACAATGTGTTCACCACGGCGGCGGCCGCTGGCGTGCGTCAGGCGGTGATACTCGCCTCTGGATTGGACACGCGCGCTTACCGTTTACCCTGGCCGGCCGGGACGGTTGTCTATGAGATCGACCAGCCGGCGGTGATCGAGTTCAAGACCACAACGCTGGCCGCGCTGGGCGCCAAACCCACGGCTGAGCACCGAACCGTCAGTATCGACCTCCGTGATGACTGGCCAAACGCATTGCTGAACAATGGTTTCGAGCGCTCACATGCAACGGCGTGGATCGCGGAGGGCCTGCTGATCTACCTGCCGCCGCAAGCCCAGGACCAATTGTTCGACAGCATCACTGCGCTCAGCGCGCCGGGCAGCCACTTGGCCACCGAGTACATCCCTGACGCCAAAGCGTTTTCCGACCAGCGGTCACAACGTGTTTCGCAGGGCCTTCATCGGTTCGGCTTCGATACGGAGATGTCTGATCTCGTCTACGAAGGGCAGCGCAGCCCTGTGAGCGAGTACCTGACAGCGCGCGGCTGGGACATAACGGCCCAAACACTCGAGGAGACGTACGCCGCCAACGGCCTCGAAATGCCTGACGACGAGATGTTCGCCGCGTTCGCCGACGCCCGCGTCATCAGCGGGGTGCTCAGCAGGTCAGAACGCGTAATCGCCCGTCCACGTGGGCTAGTATGACCTGCTCTGTGATCGCCGGTGCTATCGCGTACGCGGCCATTCTGCGAATTCTGCGACCGGCCCGCGCCGACCCGGCCGTCATGGTGCGGTCGCAGTGGCGATCAATGCCGTTGCTGGAAAGCGGACGCGGCCGTCGTCGCCGACAAATCCGCCCAGCACAGTGCTAGCCCGTCGACACAGTCGGTCGAATTGTCCGTCGTCGATGTGCTCGGCCAGCGTCCACCCACGAATCTCTGTGTGCATCCATTCGTTGAGCGACGCGAAGCACGCTTGGCCTTCGCGGCGCTCCACAGCCACCGCGGGAAATGACGTCCGCAGCAGATCGCCGAGTTGGGCGGCGGTGCCGATGCAGAAGGGTGCGCGCGTAGCCTCAGCCGCCCACTCTCCGATCTCGTCGCCGAGCAGGTCGACCATCGCGGCATAGCCAGGCGTTTCCTCGACTGCCGCCCACGTGGCTACCGCGACTCGGCCGCCGGGCCGGGTGACGCGGGCGATCTCGCTGATCGCCCGAGCACGATCCTTGAAATACATCAGTGCGAACTGGCTTGTGACGCAGTCCATTTCGTCAATGCCGACCGGTAGATGCTCGGCCGTGCCCCTGCGCAGATCCAGCCCGGGGGTCAACCGCTTGGCGACGGCGAGCATGCCGTCGTTGGGATCGACAGCCACAACGGAACCGCCGGCGCCCACCCGCTGCAGGGCCGCGCGGGCAACCACGCCCGTACCGGTACCGATATCGAGTAAGCGGTCTCCCTCGACAACGTTCACCGCGTCGAGCATCGGCTCGACCCACTGGCCGAACAACGCCGGCACGAAGAATTTCTCGTACACCTCCGCGGCCGTCGTCGAAACCTGGCCGGTTGAGGCGTCGGCTGACGCATCTGTCTTCATGGCGCAATGCTGCGCTCGGAAGATCGGCTTGTGAAGTTCGAATTTAGAACTCGACCGAAGGCCCTCACGGTGGGAGGATCATGGCATGGGCACGTACCGCCAGTACTGTCCGGTCGCCCGGGCCTCGGAGATACTCGCCGAACGATGGAACCCTCTGATCGTGCGCAACTTGATGTTCGGCGCGGACACATTTTCGGCCATCGCCGGCGGCGTTCCAACGATGTCGCGCTCGATGCTGACCAAGCGGCTCGATGAACTCGAACGCGCCGGACTCATCCAGACTCGACTCAAACCCGGCGGCCACGGCCACCTGTATGAGCTCACCGAAGCCGGCGCCGACCTCGCCGGCGTCCTCGACCGGCTCGCGGAGTGGGGCGAGCGCTGGGTGGAGGTCACTCCCGACCACTCCGATCCCGGTTTCACGCTGTGGGCGTGGTGCCAGGTGCAGCTCGACCGATCGGCGCTGCCGGCCGGGCGCCTGGTCGTCGCCTTCACCTTCCCCGACGAGCGCCCAGGCAATCGGCGGTACTGGCTGTTGGTCGAGCACGGCGACGCCGAAGTCTGCTATACCGATCCCGGCGGGGAACCAAACCTGATGGTCGAAGCGCGCTCGCTGGCATTCGTGGACTGGCACCGCGGCGAACGGAGCTGGCGGGATGTAATGCGGTCGGGCGACGTGAAGCTGATCGGCCCGACGTGGCTGCGCCGGTCCTTCCCAACCTGGAACCGGCATGCGCCGACCCTCACTGGGTGAGGGCCAGCACCGCGTCAGTCAGCCCGGGGCGACCGAGTCGGGCAGCAGCGGGTCGGGCCGGTTCTAACAATCACTTCCGATGGGAGTAACAAGCATGTCCGCCAAAGTTTTTTTACAAACGTTGTCTGCCAACATATCTCGCCTACTCGGAAGATTATTCGGGGCCGACCCGACCTTCGGACCCCAAGACTGGCACGTCGACGGTAATGCGGGGATCAATGCGGGTGCTCACTTCCTCGGCACCACCGACAATGCAGCTCTGGTGCTTCGAACAAACACTGTCCCGCGTCTTTGGATCAACGGCTCCGAGCCCCTTTACACCAGCGGAAGCGGTCATGTCGGAATCGGATTCGGAGTGAACAGCCCGGAGGCAATGCTCCATATTCACAACTATGACAATGCGCCCGCCATCAGCACCGATCTCATCGTGTCCCATCAGGGTGCCCGCGACGGTTACGGGGGTACCGCCATCAGCCTGCGTGTCCTGGGCAATGAAATGGCTTCGATCCAGGCACAGAACGATGCCCCCGACGGGGGATCGTTACGTTTCCATACCAGGAATTTCGCAAACATCAGCGAACGCATGAGAATTGCCAACAGCGGTCGCGTCGGCGTCGGCACGACCCAGCCGGAATCCGCACTCACCGTGCAAGGCCTCACCGAGGGCGACGCGATCGTCTTCAAGCATCCCAATCAACCGGGGGAGGCCGCTCTCGCAACATCGTCTGCCGGATTGGCCGGGGCCGTGCAAACGCATGGGCTCAACGGCAATGTGAACGCGGCGATGCTTGCCGCCGGGAACCCGGACCATGGCGCCATGGTCGTCTTCGACGCTGCCGGAAACCCAAAGGCGCAGATGGTGGTGGACGTTAACGGAACCGGTTTCGTCGTAGCGGACGTCAAGAGTTTCCGTGTGCCCCACCCCGACAGGTCCGACTCCGATATCGTGTACGCCGCCATCGAAGGGCCGGAGGCAGCGGCGTATGTCAGGGGAAGTGCTCACTTGAGCAACGGCGAGGCGGTCATCGAGCTGCCCGACCACTTCACCAGCGTCGCCAGCGGCGAAGGCCTCACAGTGCTAGTGACGCCTAACTCAGCCGAATCTTTGGGACTCGCGGTCGAGGAGAAGTCCATCGAACGCATTCGCATCAGGGAGCTGTCGAACGGAAAAGGCGACTATGACTTCGACTGGGAGGCGAAATGCATCCGCAAGGGCTATGAGGATTACCGAGTGATCCGCCCACACAAGGACCTCGAACTCGCTCATGTCGATAGGCAAGCGAAGGATGGCGCCGAAGAAACAGGGTGAAGACGGCGGTGGATGCGGCCGGCGCGACCCAGGCGGCGTCCGGCGTCGCATGGGGAGGGTGCGTCGAAGAAGTCAGCCTGCCAGGCTCGCCGCACTCCGGGAGACGGGCTTGATGTGGGCGAAGGCGCTGCGGGCGTTCCAGGTGGGGAAGGCTCGTACGAGCCATGCGGGGCCGTGGAGTTGGATGCGCCCGTCGCGGGTGGCTTCGGCCCAGGTTTGCTGGCCCGCATGCCATTTGACGAAGGCTTCGGCTTCCGCGGTGATGTAGAGGTCCTCGTCGAGGCCGGGGCACGTCTTGCAGATCTCGGGCTCTCCGTACTCGATCAGCAGCCAGTACCGCTCGGCGCGCTGGCGGCCGGTGAAGTCGAAGCGGATGACGACGCGTCGGTCCGGGAGCCGGTCTCGGCGGAGCATGTTGCACATCGACCAAAGGGCCACAAAGGGATCGAGGTGCTCGGGGGCGATCTCTAGCCAGTGGGCGCCCCACTCGCCGAGCGACCTGCAGACTGCGAACAGGTCGTGACCGGCTCGTGTGAGCTCGTAGTGGCGTCCGCGCCCGTCGGGCTTCGCTGCCGACTCGACGATGCCGAGCCGTTCGAGGTGCCTGAGCCTCTGCGAGAGCAGGGTGCGGGAGAGCCCGGGCGCGCCCTCCAGGATCTCACTGAAGCTTCCGCAGCCCAGGTACAGGTTGCGGATGATCAGTGGCGTCCAGCGCTCGGCGAAGATCTCGGCGCCGCGGGCGATGGGGCAGTACTGGCCGTACGTCCGCACAACGCCAGTATCGCGCCGCTGCCTTCGGCTGGGAAGTCCAGAATCTTGACTTCACAGCCGCGGTCCACGGCGGTGCGATGGGCATCGAGGGGCGAGGACCACGACACCGACCAGCAACCAAGTCGGCGCCCTGAGCGAGGAGGCAACGGCGATGGAGATCAACGGATTTCGGGGCCAGCTCATCAGCGCTGACCACGCCGACTACGACACCGCCCGAGCCGTGTGGAACGGCGCCGTCGACCGGCACCCCCGGCTGATCGCCCGATGCGGCGGAACGGCGGATGTGGCCGCGGCCGTGCGCTTCGCCCGCGACCACGACCTGGAGATCGCCGTACGAGGCGGGGGCCACAACGTGGCCGGCACCGCGGTGTGCGACGACGGGATCGTCATCGACCTCTCGGCGATGCGGGCCGTGTTGGTCGACCCCGCCGGCCGCACGGCCCGGGTGCAGGGTGGTGCGCTGTGGGGCGACGTCGACCACGAGACGCAGGCCCACGGTCTGGCCACCACCGGCGGCATCGTGAGCCACACCGGCGTCGCCGGGCTCACCCTCGGCGGTGGCATCGGCTTCCTCATGCGCAAACACGGGCTCACCATCGATAACCTGCTGGCCGCCGAGGTGGTCACCGCCGACGGCAGCATCGTCCGCGCGTCCGCCGACGAACACCCCGACCTGTTCTGGGCGCTGCGAGGCGGCGGCGGCAACTTCGGCGTCGTCACCACTTTCCGGTTCGCGCTGCACCCCGTCGGCCCGACCGTGATGGCCGGCCCCATCTTCTGGGCGGCCGACGACACCACCGACGTGCTGCGCTTCTACCGGGACTTCACCGCCGACGCACCCGACGAGCTCGGCACCGTCGTCAGGCTCGGCACCGTCCCCCCACTGCCGGTCATCCCCGAGGACCTGCACTGGCGGCCGGCCATCGCCGTAGCCAGCTGCTACGCCGGCGCCGTCGAAGACGGCGAGCGTGCGGTGCGGGCGCTGCGCCGGTTCGGGATGCCGCTCGTGGACCTGCTCGCACCCACGTCGTACGTCGCCTTCCAGGGCGCCCTGGACGACACCGTCCCCCACGGGTGGCACTACTACTGGAAGGCCACCAACCTCGCTGGCCTCTCCGACGACGCCATCGCAATCATCGCCGATCACGCCTACACGGCCGGCTCGCCCCGGTCGTACGCGGCGATGTTCCATATCGGTGGGGGCGTCGCTCGGGTCCCCCACGACGCCACCGCCTATGCCGGGCGCGACGTGGCTCACAACATGAGCATCGATGCCGTATGGCTCCCCGACGAGTCCGGCGAGAACGCCGCGGCCGAGGCCGCGTGGGCGCGGCGGTTCCTCCAGGCCCTCCAACCGCACCGCGCCGGCGTCTACGTCAACTTCCTTGATGCCGACGACGACGCCAGCCGCGTTCGAGAGGCCTACGGCGATCACATTTTCCGGCGACTCGCCGAGGTCAAGGCCAAGTATGACCCCGACAACGCCTTCCACCACAACAAGAACATCTGCCCCGCTTGAGCGGGGGCCTGCGACCCGGCGTCGCCTCCGGCTGTCATGCCGCTTCAGGCCAGACCGCTTGCCGCGGTGCGGTCGCGGCTCGCCCGCGTCTTTCAGGAATACTTCAGCGAGGCGCATGGCTGCTCGACTACATCGACGGCATCGGCTGGGATGCACAGCACAACCGGAACATCGTCATCGAACACAACGGGGACAAGCTGATTATTGCGGGCGTTGACGAGGTGACCGCCCCTAGCATCCGGTGTCGATGGATAGGGTGAATCCTGAAGCGGCGCTTGCGGATGGCGATCCGGCGCTGACGGTGATCGACCGCCCCACGCAACGGCATGGTTTTCGACCGTCGGACACGTCATGAGCGATGCAGCAAAGGCGCGGGCAAGCGGGTACTGCTCGGTTGTGAACCCGGGCCCGGCCCAGCTCCCTTACGCCGCGGGCAGGTCGGCGAAGACGTCTCGGCCCAACACGGCCGAGGCAGCGACGGCGCCGCCCACAACGGCGCCGCTGACACCTGCGGCGGCGACGTCCTGACCGGACAAGTAGAGGTTGGGGATGTGGGTGTGAGAACTGAACGCCTGCAGCGCAAATCGCCGCGGGCTGTGCGCCAGTGACATGAAGTCACCGTACTGCCTGCCCAAGAAGTGGTTGAAGCTCAACGGTGTGGCCAACTCGAGGTGATCGATTCGTCCGTCCAACTGCGGGCAGAACCGCAGCACCTGGCCCAGCAATTCGTCGGCGAGCTTGCGTTTGAGGTCCGTGTACGCGGCGCCACGACGCATCCACGCACTGTCTGCGTACGGTTCGAACAGCTTCCAGCTCGTCAGGCCGCCGATGTCGACGGTGGCTCGTCCGGGATAACGGTCCTGCCAAGACGGATCCTTGGCCGACGGGAAGGACAAGAAGTACAGCGGCATCGCAGTGTGCTGCGGATCGGCCTCATACGCGGCGATTTCGGCGTCGATGTCCGGCCCGCTGTGGGCCCAGATGTTGGTTCCGTCTAGACCCAGTTCGGCGTCCGTCTGACGGATCCCGATGTTGAGCACCACCCAGGGAAGCGACGGCCGTACGGACCGGAACTCGTCGACCACGATCCACCGCGACGACTTGTGGCGGCAGCAGTTTCGTCAATGTGTTGAGCGCACCGGCGTCGCTGATCACCACCGGAGCGCGGAATCGGCGGCCGTCGCGCATGGTGACCCCGCACGCCTGGCCGTCGTCATCCAGCAGAATCGACGCGACGTCGGCGGCAACCAGGACGGCACCCTGTGCGCCGCCGATCACGTCGGCGGTTGTCTCGGCCAGTCTGCCCGACCCGCCCACGGGGAAGCTCGCGCCGTCGATGTAGTGCCGAATCAGCATGGCGTGCATGGCGAATGAGGCTTGGCCCGGCGCCAGACAGTAGTCGCCGAAATGCCCGCACAGCACGGCCCTCAGTTCCGCATCGGTGGTGAGCTCGTTGAGCACCTCCGAAACCGTGCGGTCCGAGACGGCACGAAATGGTTCGCACATGTCGCGGTAGAGCGGCCCCGCGATGTCGTGCGGTACGGCTCGGTGCGCGAAGAAGCTGCGTGCCGTGCGGTTGCCGTCGAAGACGAGCTCGATGTAGCGGTCGATGGCGGCGGCTTCGTCGGGGAAGTACTCCTTCATCCGATTCTTGAAAGCCGCTGCACCCGAGGGGTATTCGTAAACCCGATCGCCGATGACGATGCGGTTGTAAATGTCGGGCATTGGTGCCCATTCGAGCTTGCCGCCGCTGATGTAGTCGAAGACTCGGCGCAGCGTGCTCGTGGGTCGATGTACCTCGCCCATGTAGTGCAGCCCCGCATCCCATTCGTAACCGGCTCTGCGGAAGGTCTGCGTGGCTCCGCCTGCGGTGGTGTGCCGCTCCAGCACCAGCACCCGCCGCCCTGCGCGCGCCAGTAGCGCCGCCGCGGTCATGCCGCCGATCCCGGACCCGATGACGATCGCATCCCACGATTCGCCGACCCCGCTGCGGTGATAGCTCTCTCCGGTGGCCACTGACGCTCCTTCAGCTGACTTCGGTTATCCGAAGTCAGCCTAGAGGGCGGATAGGGTTGGCACAAACGCTGAGGTTGGAGACGACGTGAGCCATACCGCCGACGCGGCCGAAACAGGCCAGGAAGCCCACTGGAACCGAGACGCGTGGGATCTAGAACCCGACTCGATCGTTCTCGCGCTCGAGGCGCTGCGGCCCCGCACCAGTGGCGCGATCATCCGGGAGGCCTTCTATGGCACCCGCCGTTTCGACGATTTCCTGCGGCACTGCGACATCAGCCCCAGTGTGCTGTCGACGCGCCTGCGCGCAATGGTGTCCGACGGGCTGCTGGAAAAAGTGCGCTACCAAGCGCCGGGTGCTCGCGCACGCGACGAGTACCGGCTGACCGACAAGGGCCGCAGTCTGGCACCGATATTGATCGCGCTCAACGACTTTGCCGACCGTTGGCTCCTTGACTCCGGCGAGTCAACGGTCACCCTGCGCCACCGCAACTGCGGCCATCGGGTCCACGCCACCGTTGCCTGCGACGCCGGCCACCAGATCGCGGCCGCCGCCGACATCATTGCCTCACCCGGCCCCGCTGCGCGGCCCGCGACGGGCGCCTGACGAACTCGGGCTCCTCGAGGACCTGAGCGATCAGCCCTTCCGGCCGATCACCAGCGCGCCGCGCTTGGTGACGACCAGCGGCGCCGGGAGTGTGCGTGCGCCGGCGGCAGCCTGTTGTGCCGGCACGAATCTGGCGATCAGATACTCGGTGATCGCCGCGCTGTCGGGCAGGGTTAGCAGCGGCGCGTCCCACCTGTCCACACGCACTTCATCGAAGACCGACGCCACGATGTCGGGTGCGTCCTCGGCATCGAAGGGTGTCGGTTCCGGGCACCACACCGGCGCCAACTCGGGTGAGTCGTGGCGGCTGATCGCGCCGGCGATGAGAACGCCGCCGGGTTGCGATACCCGGTGCGCGGCCCGCAGAGCGGGCAACGGGTCCAAGTGGTCGAGCATATTGACTGCGACCACTACGTCGAAGGCGTTGTCCTGGAAGGGAATCGCGGTCGCGTCGACCCGCACCACGGGAGGGGGCGCAGCCGACAGCATGGTCGCCGAGGCGTCCAGGCCGATCACCAGCGGCTGGCCTTGCCGATCAGATGGTCGACGGCTGCAGCGAGCGCGCCTTCGCCGCAGCCGAGGTCTAGCACCTCTGAGCGCCGGCTCGCGAGGATTCCGGCGATCTTCTCGTACAGGCTGATCGCTGATCACCGGGCGCGGTCAGCCTGCTACCGAGGCGAAACCGGTCCGGGTCGCTGTCGTAGTCGCGTCTGGTCGCCACGGCACCAGTATCGGTCAGCCGCCTACGAACCAGGACCTGCGTAGATATGAAGCCGAACTGCTTCAGCGGTTGCAGTATTGGCGACTCACCCATGCCGGTGATCGGGTCGGTAACCCAAACGTCAGAGGAGGTGGCGAAGGCGATCATCTCGCCGCGGTCGAATACGAATGCATACCATTGGTAGCCGTCGTTGACGAGATCGACCTGCATTGACAGTCCATCGGGGAAGCGCGCAATCGTGATATCGCGGTACTCACCATTCGGCTGAACTCGTGCCTCACACACCGCGCAAGCGGTCGCATGAGGTAGTGACGAGTATGGTGTTCGCAATTTGTATACCGGCGGCTCACATACGGCCGCAGTCCAGTCGGGCGGCCAGTGCGTCACCCCATTGACTTTCGCGAATTCGTCGCCCGTCGGCCGCGGACTACCTAAGTCCGTCGTGGCGTTGTGGCGGGGTTATGCCGCGTCGGGTTCGGGTCCTGCGCGACTTTCGTTGTCGCCGTTGGGGCCCGTCCGTCCCATCGTCGTCGGGGGGACGGTGGAGCCGCTCGGGGGTCGGGTGGCCCGGAGGGATTGCACCTCCGGGCTCCCACAGAACCGGGCGTGACAGTCTCCCGTCACCCGGCTCTTGTCATCTTGATCGGCAGTGTGTGCGGGACGGAGACCCAGTGAGCGAAGAGGCGTGGATAGCGTGCTTGAGCGCGCGTCCAGGCTCTCATCGCTGCCCGGAAGCCCCGGTACCGTTTGTATTTCTTGCGATATCAATTCCGCA
>CAVXVJ010000003.1:0-186531 GCA_963765155.1 uncultured Actinomycetota bacterium | reverse complement strand
ACTCCCTCGTTCCCCTAGCTCACCGAGCAGACTCCGCGGCGCGCGCAAATCACCCGTGGTGCGGTGGTTGGCGGATCGGGAGCCATCAACGGAGGATACTTTTGCCGCGGGTTGCCGGAGGACTTCGACGGTTGGGGATTGCCAGGGTGGGCGTGGTCCAACGTGCTGCCGCACTTCCAGGCCATTGAAACCGACCTGGACTTCGTCAACGCACTGCATGGCGCGGATGGGCCGATCATTGTCCGCGTGTCTCCGAATTCGACGGTTGCACAGCGTCTTTCGTGCAGTCTGCTGCCGAAGCCGGATATGGCTGGATCAGCGATCTCAACGGTGCCACGCCTGGGGCGCCGTTGTCGCCTGGAATCGGCGCGGTCCCGCTGAACATCAACGGAGGTACCCGAGTCGGACCGGGCGGTGCTTTCCTGCAGCCGGCGATGGATCGCACCAACCTCACGGTGCTCACCAACACCCAGGTGGGACGCGTCCGAATCGTCGGCGTCCGGGCGGTCGGAGTTGACTGCGTCGGCCCCGATGGCGCCGCTGACCTCACCGCCGACCGAATCGTGCTGTGCGCCGGGGCAATCGGATCGGCGCACCTGCTCATGCTCTCCGGAGTGGGCCGGCGACGAGCTGCGGCCGGCTGGAGTCTCCGTGCATGCGAACCTGCCGGTCGGCACGGGTTGCGTCGACCATCCCGAATGGGTGCTGCCCATCGACTGGCCCGCGACGCACGGCCTGCCCCCGCTCGAGGCGGTACTGACTACCTCCGATGGCCTTGAAATCAGGCCCTATACAGCTGGATTCGATGCTCTAGTGCACGGCCCCGGTGGTGACCCAGCCGACCGGCCACACATTGGGGTGGCGCTGATGCAGCCACGGTCACGAGGCCGGATCGGGCTCGCTTCGGCCGACCCGGCGGTGCCGCCGATCATCGAGCACCGCTACGACAGCGAACCCGAGGATGTGGAAGAGTTGTGTGCCGGCGCGGATATGGCACGCGAATTGGGCGGACCGACAGCACAAGTCGGTCCGCCGTCATGGTCAACGTCGCAGCATCTGTGCGGCACCGCGCCTATGGGTCCGGAGGGCGACCCGGCGGCGGTGCTGGATCCGCAATGCCGGGTCCGCGGCGTCGACGGGTTGTGGGTGGTCGACGGGTCGATTCTGCCGGCGATCACCAGCCGCGGCCCGCACGCCACCATCGTGATGATCGGTCACCGGGCAGCCGAGTTCATCGCTTCCTGAGACTCCGCGAGCGTGCGCGTTTGTTGGCGCTACGACGGCGTGTCGCCGACAAACACGCACGTCCCCACTTCGCGTGGGCCCACGCGCACAGGACGATCGTGACGTCACCTGATCGAGTAGCGGATCGGCAGGTGCTTGAGTCCGCCGACGAACGTGGTGGCGGCCAGCTCGGGCTCACCGGCCAGCTCGATGGATTCCAGTCGCGGGATCAGTTCGGAGTAAGAGGCTGTTCATCTCCATCCGGGCCAAAGCGGCGCCGAGGCAGAAATGCACCCCGTAGCCGAACGCCACGTGCTTGTTGGGGTCGCGGCTGACGTCGAAGCGGAACGGCTCGTCGAAGACCTCCTCGTCGCGGTTGCCGGAAACGTAAGCCAGGTAGACCGATTCGCCCTTGGCGATGGGCACGCCGCGGACGGTCGTGTCCTCGGCGGCGGTGCGCATGAACTCCTTGACCGGCGTGGTCCAGCGGATCATCTCCTCGACCGCGGTCGGCATCAGATCCATGTTCTGCGCGCAATCGCTCTAGCTCGCCGGGGTTTTCGATCAGCGCGAGCAGCCCGCCGGAGATGGCGTCCTTGGTGGTGTCGTGGCCGGCGCTGGCGACGATGACGTAGTACGACGCGGTGTCGACATCGGACAAGCGGTTCGCCGTCGATGCGGCCGTTGGCGATCGCCGATGCCAGGTCATCGGTCGGGTGTTCGCGGCGCGACGCGGTCAGCTCGGAGAAGTAGGTGAAGAAGTCGAGCAGGATCGCCATCTGCTCCTCCGGCGAGCCCCCGCGCTTGTTGTACTCCTCGTCGTCGCCGCCGAACATCTCCTGGGTGAGCTGGTGCATGCGCGGGAAGTCCTCCTCGGGCAGCCCGAGCAGCGACATGATCACGTACAGCGGGAAGTTGACCGCGATCTCGGTGACGAAATCGCATTCCGGGCCGATGTCGCGCATCCGGTCGACGTAGCGCTTGGCCAACTCGTCGACGTGCACCTTCAGGTCGCGCATGGCCTTGGGACGGAACCAGTCCGCGCCGATCGCCCGAACCTTGCGGTGATGCGGATCGTCCATGTGGATCAACGTCCGCAGCCCCATGCCCGCTTCGAGCTGCGCCTTGGCCATGTCGTCGGCCTCGGCGGTGGCGAGCAGCGGCCGCGGCTCGGAGAGGAACAGGTTGTTGGCCCGCTCGATGGCCATGATGTCGGCGTGCTTGGTGATCGCCCAGAACGGCCGATACGGCGGGTTGTCCACCCACGCGACGGGGTTGTTCGCCCGCAGATGGGTCAGCGCCGCGTGCAGCCGTGCGTCGTCGGCGTAGGCCGTCGGATCGGCCAGGACCTTCGCGGCGTCGTCCATCGTCGGCGTGCTCATACGGGCTCCTTCATGTCCGGGGCTGCGGAACTTGACGGGTGTCAAGTCCGGAGTCTATGTGACGAGGGCCACGCGACGGAAGGGCTGGGTCGATCCGCTGCCGTTAGGCTCGGACCTCGTGCCGCCCGCATCGGTTCGCCGCCCAGGCCGCGTGTGCTCGCGCTCGTCCTCGTCGCGATGCTCGCCGTCGGGTGCGGCCGCGGCAGCGGCCAGAGTCGCCAGAAGCCTCGACGGATGACCCGGCGTGGTGCACACGACGGCCGGGCCTCGTGCGGGGCGTCGTCGCCGCCGGATCATCGTCTGTTCGCCGGAATCCCTTACGCCGCACCGCCGGTCGGGCCGTTGCGGTGGCAGCCGCCGGCGCCGGTGCCCGCCTGGCAGGGCGTGCGCGACGCCACCCGCCCGGGCCCGCGGTGCATCCAGGACCCCGCGAATGACCTCGACCCGGAGCACGCCACCAGCGAGGACTGCCTGACCCTCAACGTGTGGACGCCGCCGCCATCGCAGGAGCGGCGACCGGTGATGGTGTGGATCCACGGCGGCGGCTTCGTCAACGGCAGCGGCGGACATCTACGACGCGCGGCGGCTGGCCAGCAGGCGGCAACATCGTCGTCGTCACCATCAACTACCGGCTCGGCGCGCTGGGCTTCCTGGCGCATCCCGCGCTCGGGCCGGCCGGCGAGGTCGGCAACTACGGGCTGGCCGACCAACAGGCGGCGCTGCGCTGGGTCCGCGACAACATCGCCAACTTCGGCGGCGATCCCGGCAAGGTCACGATCGCCGGCGAATCGGCGGGCGGCATGTCGGTGTGCGACCACCTCGTCGCGCCGGGCTCGGCGGGGCTGTTCCGGGCGGCGATCATCCAGAGCGGCCCGTGTCAGGCGCAGGTCGGCGTTGCCCGACGGCGGAGCAGATCAGCCTCGACTACGCGGCCGCGACGCGGTTGCGGCGAACCGGCATCCGCGGCCGCAGTGCCTGCGCGCGCTGCCCGCGGACAAGCTGCGAAGGCGCCGGTGGTACTTCCGCATTTCGGCGGCGATCACGCTGAGCGGTCCGGTCACCGGGACGCAGGTACTGCCGGTGGACCCGATGGCGGCGTTCGCCGAAGGGCGCGCGGCGCGGGTGCCGGTGTTGATCGGCAGCAACCGCGACGAGTTCACGCTCTTCGTCGCGCTGCAGTATCTGCGGCGGGGGAGGACTTCCCGCCGAGCGATACCCGCAGCTGCTGGCCGAGAGCTTCGGCGCCGAATGCCGCCGCGGTCGCCGAGCGCTATCCGCTGGACCGCTTCGGCGGCAGCGTGCCGCTGGCCTACTCGGCGGCGGTGACCGACGGGCGTTCGCCTGCGTCGCCGACCGGATGGCCGACGATCTCGCCAGCGGCCGAACCGGTCTACGCCTACGAGTTCAACGACCGCAGCGCGCCTGCGCCGGACCCGTTGCGGGACTTGCCGTTCCCGGTCGGCGCCAGCCATTCGCTGGAGCTGCGCTACCTGTTCGACATCGGCGGTGCGCCGCCGCTGAACCCGGCCCAGCAGGCGCTGTCCGACCAGATGATCGACTACTGGAGCGACATTCGTCAGCACCGGGTCACCGGGCTCGGACTGGCCGGCGCTGCACAGCGGTGACGCGGGAGTCGCGATGTCGCTGCAGCCGACGGCAACCGCGTCGTCACCAATTCGAAGAGACGCACCAGTGCGCGTTCTGGGCGGCGTGACGAGTGCGTCAGATTGCGGGAGATCGCGATTTCCGGCCAAAGCACGATCTGTGCCGGCCTGCGCGAAGCCCGGACCGGCGTGCAGGCCGGCGTCACCCAGCATGGTGATGTCGGCGTGGACGACCTCGGTGCCGGCGCGGTCGATGACGCTGACGGGCACCACGATTCGACGCCGTCGGTGATCGCGTCGAAATCCGGCGGATCCAGCCGGCCCGCGCCCGCAGCGACGTCGTCGCCTTCTCCAGGTACTGCACGTTCATCGCCTTGGGGATCCAGCGGTGGCTGGTCGGCACCGTGGCCTCCATCAGCATGCCCATCGCCATCTCGGCGGCGTTGCACGACGCGATCGCATGCACGGTGTGCAGGTGGTTGTAGACGAAGAACCACTTGGGCACCGTGACCTCGGCGAAGCCCGGCTCCATCCGCACGACGTGGGGCACGATCGACGCGAAATACGGCACGCGCACCATCGCGGCGGCCGAGAACAGCCGGCTGCCGCCGGGCCGTCCGGCGAGGCGTTTCCACATCCGATATGTGGTGGTCGGGGCTGGCCATGCCGGCCTACCTTACTCTGGAGTAAGAGGTCGGAGAGCCGCGGGGGTTTCCGCGATGGCCAGGAGATTTGGAGGAGGCCCGGATCTAAGGCATACTGTTCGGGTTGCCTTGAGCCGGGTTCGCGCCTGGCCGGGGCATACGACCAGCGCCCGAACGGGCGCATCCGGTCCCAACCTCGATCGCGACGGATTTTCGCCGCGGCTGAGTGCGCGTACGGGCGACACACCCGACCGCGGGGATCGGTGGACCACAGACAGGTAAACAGCGGCGGCATAGCCAGCGCGAGTCAATTGACGAGCGCCGGGACCCCAGGGCAGGAGTGAGGTAGGAGAAGCGTGGCGGGACAGAAGATCCGCATCAGGCTCAAGGCCTACGACCATGAGGCGATTGACGCCTCGGCGCGCAAGATCGTGGAAACGGTCACCCGTACCGGCGCCAGCGTGGTGGGCCCTGTGCCGCTGCCGACCGAGAAGAACGTGTACTGCGTCATCCGGTCCCCGCATAAGTACAAGGACTCGCGGGAGCACTTCGAGATGCGCACGCACAAGCGACTGATCGACATCCTCGACCCGACGCCGAAGACCGTTGACGCCCTGATGCGCATCGATCTGCCGGCCAGCGTCGACGTCAACATCCAGTAGGAGATCCAGAACAGATGGCAAGAAAAGGCATTCTGGGCACCAAGCTGGGCATGACGCAGGTGTTCGACGAGAACAACAAGGTCGTGCCGGTGACGGTCGTCAAGGCCGGCCCCAACGTCGTGACGCGGATCCGCACCCCCGAGCGCGACGGCTACAGCGCCGTGCAGCTCGCCTACGGCGAGATCAGCCCGCGCAAGGTGAACAAGCCGCTGTACCGGGCAGTACGCCGCCGCCGGCGTCAACCCGCGCCGGCACCTCGCCGAGTTGCGGCTCGACGACGAGGCCGCCGCCGCGGAGTACGAGGTCGGCCAGGAGCTGACCGCCGAGATCTTCGCCGACGGCAACTACGTCGACGTGACCGGCACCAGCAAGGGCAAGGGCTTCGCCGGCACCATGAAGCGCCACGGCTTCAAAGGCCAGGGCGCCAGCCACGGCGCGCAGGCGGTGCACCGTCGTCCCGGTTCCATCGGTGGCTGCGCCACCCCGGGCCGGGTGTTCAAGGGCACCCGCATGTCGGGCCGGATGGGCAATGACCGCGTGACGACCCAGAACCTGGTGGTGCACAAGGTCGATGCCGAGAACGGCGTGCTGCTGATCAAGGGCGCCATCCCCGGACGCAACGGTGGACTGGTGATGGTCCGCAGCGCAATCAAGCGAGGCGAGAAGTAAATGGCTACCAAGACTCTGAAGATTGACGTCCACACCCCGGGCGGCAAGAAGGACGGCTCCGTCGAGCTGCCCGCCGAGCTGTTCGACGTCGAGCCCAACATCGCGCTGATGCACCAGGTGGTCATTGCACAGCAGGCCGCCGGCCGACAGGGCACGCACTCGACCAAGACCCGCGGCGAGGTTCGCGGTGGTGGCAAGAAGCCGTACCGGCAGAAGGGCACCGGCCGCGCCCGTCAGGGTTCGACGCGCGCGCCGCAGTTCACCGGCGGTGGCGTCGTGCACGGCCCGACAGCCGCGCGACTACAGCCAGCGCACCCCGAAGAAGATGATCGCCGCCGCGCTGCGCGGGGCGCTGTCGGACCGGGCGCGCAACGGCCGCATCCACGCGGTCACCGAGCTGGTCGAGGGTCAGACCCCGTCGACCAAGAGCGCCAAGACGTTCCTGGCGACGCTGACCGAGCGCAAGCAGGTGCTGATCGTGATCGGCCGCAGCGACGAGACGGGCGCGAAGAGCGTGCGCAATCTGCCTGGCGTGCATGTGCTTTCGCCCGACCAGCTCAACACCTACGACGTGCTGAAGGCCGACGATGTGGTGTTCAGCGTCGAGGCGCTGGACAGCTACATCAGTGCCAACACCAAATCGGCTGAGGAGGTTTCGGCCTGATGGCGACCGTCACTGACCCCCGCGACATCATCTTGTCCCCGGTCATCTCGGAGAAGTCCTACGGGCTGATCGAGGACAACGTGTACACGTTCGTCGTGCACCCCGACTCGAACAAGACGCAGATCAAGATCGCGATCGAGAAGATCTTCAAGGTGAAGGTCGACTCGGTGAACACCCTCAATCGGCAGGGCAAGCGCAAGCGCACCCGCGCCGGGTACGGCCAGCGCAAGAGCACCAAGCGCGCGATCGTCACGCTGGCCGCGGGCAGCAAGCCGATCGACCTGTTCGGAGCACCGGCCTAGGCCGGGGATAAGTCAGAGAGACCTAGAGAATCATGGCAATTCGCAAGTACAAGCCGACGACCCCGGGTCGCCGCGGTGCCAGCGTCTCCGATTTCGCCGAGATCACTCGCGACCATCCGGAGAAGTCGCTGGTTCGCCCGCTGCACGGCAAGGGCGGACGTAACGCGCACGGCCGGATCACCACCCGGCACAAGGGCGGTGGCCACAAGCGCGCGTACCGCGTGATCGACTTCCGTCGCAACGACAAGGACGGCGTCAACGCGAAGGTCGCGCACATCGAGTACGACCCGAACCGCACCGCGAACATCGCGCTGCTGCATTTCCTCGACGGCGAGAAGCGCTACATCATTGCGCCGCAGGGGCTTTCGCAGGGCGACGTGGTGGAGTCGGGCGCCAACGCCGACATCAAGCCGGGCAACAACCTGCCGCTGCGCAACATCCCGGCCGGTACCGTGATCCACGCGGTGGAGCTGCGGCCCGGCGGCGGCGCCAAGCTGGCGCGCTCGGCAGGATCCAGCATTCAGCTGCTGGGCAAGGAGGGCACCTACGCCTCCCTGCGTATGCCGTCCGGTGAGATCCGCCGCGTCGACGTGCGCTGCCGCGCCACCGTCGGCGAGGTCGGCAACGCCGAGCAGGCCAACATCAACTGGGGTAAGGCCGGCCGCATGCGGTGGAAGGGCAAGCGCCCCACCGTCCGTGGTGTCGTGATGAACCCGGTCGACCACCCGCACGGCGGCGGCGAGGGCAAGACCTCCGGCGGCCGTCACCCGGTCAGCCCGTGGGGCAAGCCCGAGGGCCGCACCCGCAAGTCCCACAAGCCGAGCGACAAGCTCATCGTCCGACGCCGGCGCACCGGCAAGAAGCACCACCGGTAGGAGATAGCCGATGCCACGCAGCCTGAAGAAGGGCCCGTTCGTCGACGACCATCTGCTGAAGAAGGTCGACGTCCAGAACGAGAAGAACACCAAGCAGGTCATCAAGACCTGGTCGCGTCGGTCGACCATCATCCCCGACTTCATCGGGCATACCTTCGCGGTGCACGACGGCCGCAAGCATGTCCCGGTGTTCGTCACCGAGGCGATGGTCGGGCACAAGCTCGGCGAGTTCGCGCCGACCCGCACGTTCAAGGGTCACATCAAGGACGACCGGAAGGCTAAGCGGCGATGAGCACCGACGACTGAATATCCGACTGCGGTCGCCAAGGCGCGCTTCGTGCGCGTCTCGGCGACGCAAGGCGCGCCGGGTCATCGACCTGGTGCGCGGCAAGTCGGTGTCCGACGCGCTGGACATCCTGCGGTGGGCACCGCAGGCCGCCAGCGAGCCGGTCGCCAAGGTGATCGCGAGCGCCGCGGCCAACGCGCAGAACAACGATGGCCTGGACCCGTCGACGCTCGTGGTCGCCACCGTCTACGCCGACGAGGGCCCGACCGCCAAGCGCATCCGGCCGCGCGCCCAGGGCCGTGCGTTCCGAATCCGCAAGCGCACCAGCCACATCACGGTGATCGTGGAGAGCCGGCCGACGCAGGGAGCGAGCGCGCCGGACAGCCTCGGCCAGCGCCGCGCGCGCCCGTCGCGCGCAGGGCAGCAAGGCCGCAGCCGCCAAGAAGGCGCCGGCGACCAAGGCTGCCGCCGAGACAAGGCTCCGGCCAAGAAGGCCGCCGGCGGCGACAGCGGACACAGCAGCCAAGACATCCTCAGAAACCAAAGCTTCTGACGAAGCGAAGGAGGGCTCGGAGTAGTGGGCCAGAAAATCAATCCCCACGGCTTCCGGCTCGGTATCACCACCGACTGGAAGTCCCGGTGGTACGCCGACAAGCAGTACAAGGACTACGTCAAGGAAGACGTGGCGATCCGTCGGCTGCTGGCCACCGGTCTCGAGCGCGCCGGCATCGCCGACGTGGAGATCGAACGCACCCGTGACCGGGTCCGCGTTGACATCCACACCGCGCGGCCGGGCATCGTGATCGGCCGCCGCGGCACCGAGGCCGACCGCATCCGTGCCGACCTGGAGAAGCTGACCAAGAAGCAGGTGCAGCTCAACATCCTCGAGGTGAAGAACCCCGAGTCGCAGGCGCAGCTGGTGGCTCAGGGTGTGGCCGAACAGCTTTCGAATCGCGTGGCGTTCCGTCGCGCGATGCGCAAGGCCATCCAGTCCGCGATGCGCCAGCCCAACGTCAAGGGCATCCGGGTGCAGTGCTCGGGTCGCCTCGGCGGCGCCGAGATGAGCCGCTCGGAGTTCTACCGCGAAGGCCGGGTGCCGCTGCACACGCTGCGCGCCGACATCGACTACGGCCTGTACGAGGCCAAGACGACCTTCGGCCGCATCGGCGTGAAGGTGTGGATTTACAAGGGCGACATCGTCGGTGGCAAGCGTGAGGCGACCGCGACGGTTCCGCCGGTGCCGATCGTCCGCGCCGCGAGCGTCCGTCGGGCACCCGCCCGCGCCGCAGCGGCGCGTCGGGTACCACCGCGACGAGCACCGAAGCGGGCCGTGCCGCGACGGGTACCGAAGAGGCGCCCGCCGCTGCCGAGGCGGTGGCCGGAACCGAGGCTGCTGCCGGCGATGCGGTCGAGACCACGACTGAGAACACGGAGAGCTGACCATGCTTATTCCCCGTAAGGTCAAGCACCGCAAGCAACATCATCCGAGGCAGCGCGGCATCGCCAGCGGCGGCACGTCGGTGAGCTTCGGTGACTACGGCATCCAGGCTCTGGAGCACGCCTACATCACCAACCGGCAGATCGAGTCCGCTCGTATCGCCATCAACCGGCACATCAAGCGTGGCGGCAAGGTGTGGATCAACATCTTCCCGGACCGCCCGCTGACCAAGAAGCCGGCCGAAACCCGGATGGGTTCGGGCAAGGGTTCGCCGGAGTGGTGGGTCGCCAACGTCAAGCCCGGCCGCGTGCTGTTCGAGCTGAGCTACCCCGATGAGAAGACCGCGCGGGAAGCACTGACCCGCGCGATCCACAAGCTGCCGATCAAGGCACGCATCGTGACCCGAGAGGAGCACTTCTGATGGCAGTGGGAGTGACGTCCTGGCGAACTGCGCGAACTGACCGACGACGAGTTGAAGGACCGGCTTGCGCGAGTCCAAGGAAGAGCTGTTCAATCTGCGCTTCCAGATGGCGACGGGTCAGCTGACCAACAACCGTCGGCTTCGCGTGGTGCGTCAGGAAATTGCGCGCGTCTACACGGTGCTGCGCGAACGTGAGCTGGGTCTGGCCTCCGGACCCGCCGGTGAGGAATCGTAATGGCAGACAAGGCAACAGACCGCAAGACCGAGAAGGGCCCGAAGCACACCCCGCGCACCGAGAAGCCGCGCGGTCGGCGCAAGACCCGCATCGGCTACGTGGTGAGCGACAAGATGCAGAAGACCATCGTGGTCGAGCTGGAAGACCGGGTGAAGCACCCGCTCTACGGCAAGATCATCCGCACCACCACGAAGGTGAAGGCGCACGACGAGAACGGCATCGCCGGTGTCGGCGACCGGGTTTCGCTGATGGAGACCCGTCCGCTGTCGGCCACCAAGCGCTGGCGCCTGGTCGAGATTCTCGAGAAGGCCAAGTAGCCTCTCGCGCGAGCAGACGCAAAATCGCCCATTTCACAACGAGATTGGGCGATTTTGCGTCTTCTCGGCGCCGCGACTAGGTGAGCTTGGCGGCGATCCCGTCGAGCAGCAGTCGTAATCCGGAGCGGAAGTCGGCTTGGGGGTCGTCGTCGGGCCTGTCGAAGACGCCGGCGTCGAGCGCCGCCGCCAACGCCGGAAAGCGGGCGCGGTCCAACAGCCGCCGCAGCAGGGCGGGGTAGCGGCCGTCGTCGATGTCGCCCGCCTGCATCGCCAGCGCCGCCGCACCGCGCACGAAGTGCAACACCGCCATGACCGCGGCCATCTTCTCGCGTTCGGGCAGACCCGTTCCGCCCAGCGCAGCCAGCCCGGCGTCCAGCCATGCCAACTGCCCGGGGTCCGCGGGAGGGCCGACCGCCGCGGTCTGCAGGATCCACGGATGCCGGTGGTAGACGTCCCATAGCCCGATGGCCCAATCGGTAAGGGCGCCACGCCAATCCGCGTCAACAATTGATGACGGCGGCGGCCCGGGTGCCGTCGACAGCATGAAGATCACCAGCTCGTCCTTGTTCGCGACGTGCCGGTACAGCGACATGGTGCCGCAGCCCAGCCGCTCGGCGAGCCTGGCCATCGACAGCGCGCCAATGCCCTCGCCGTCCGCCAGCTCGACGGCCGCCGCGACGATGCGCTCCCGGCTCAGCCCGCGGGACTGGCGCGTCGGCCCAGACGGCCGCCACAGAATCTCGAGCACCCGGGGGAGGTCGTCTTCACTGGCCATCACCGGGCCAGCGTAATCCACATGCACGCATGATGCGTATGCCGTACGCTCTATGCGTATGACATACGCATTGCGCAAGCCGAGTAGGAAATGGCTGGCCCCGGCTCTCGCCGTGATCGTGGCGGCGTTCTTGGCGTTCTCGCTGCCGCCGTACTTCACCGGCGGCACCCGGGTGCCCGCCACGTTTGCGCCTGCACTATCCGCTGCTGGTGGCCCACGTGATGTTCGCGAGCGTGGCGATCGTGGCCGCGGTGGCCCAGATCTGGCCGAGGCTGCGCGCCCGCCACCCCGCGCTGCACCGGCGGGTGGGGCGGGTCTATGTGTACACGGCGATCCCCGCGGCCCTGTGCGCCGCCGTCATCGGCGCAGCCACACCGTTCGGCCCGTTCCTGGCCGTCAGCAATGTCCTCCTTGCGGCCCTCTGGCTGTGGTTCACGATCAACGGCTACCTCGCCGCCCGGCAGCGGCGCTTCGACGAACATCGGCGTCACATGCTCCGCAGCGCGACGCTGGCATTGTCGATCATCACCAACCGCATCTGGGGCGTGGTGTGGTTCACTGCCCTGCACCCGTTGCAGGACAGCGTCTTTGGCGGCAACGAGGAACACTTCGTGTGGTTCGTCGCTGGGCTGAGCGCATGGCTGGGCTGGACCATCCCGTTGGCCGCCGTGCAATGGTGGCTGACGCAGACCGACAAGTAGCAACGCCGTCGTCAATTTCTCAGCAAACCGGACGCGCGATCGGTGTAGTCGTCCGGGCCCATGGCAACGGAATTCAACGGCAAGATCGAGCTGGACATCCGGGATTCCGAGCCGGACTGGGGCCCCTACGCCGCGCCGACAGCGCCGAAGGATGCGCCCAACGTCTTGTATTTGGTGTGGGACGACACCGGCATCGCGACGTGGGACTGCTTCGGCGGGTTGGTGGAGATGCCGGCGATGAGCCGCATCGCCGAACGGGGCGTGCGACTCTCGCAGTTCCACACCACCGCGCTGTGCTCGCCGACCCGGGCCTCGCTGCTGACCGGCCGCAACGCCACCACCGTCGGGATGGCCACCATCGAGGAGTTCACCGACGGCTTCCCGAACTGCAACGGGCGGATCCCGTACGACACCGCCCTGCTGTCGGAGGTGCTCGCCGACAACGGCTACAACACCTACTGCGTCGGCAAGTGGCACCTGACGCCGCTGGAGGAATCCAATCTGGCGTCCACCAAACGACATTGGCCGCTGTCGCGGGGATTCGAACGGTTCTACGGCTTCATGGGCGGCGAGACCGACCAGTGGTACCCCGAACTCGTATACGACAACCACCCCGTCGCGCCGCCGGCGACGCCGGAGGACGGCTACCACCTGTCGAAGGACATCGCCGACAAGACAATCGAATTCATCCGCGACGCGAAGGTGATCGCACCCGACAAGCCGTGGTTCTCCTACGTCTGCCCCGGCGCCGGCCACGCACCGCACCATGTCTTCAAGGAGTGGGCCGACCGCTACGCCGGCAGATTCGACATGGGCTACGAGCGCTACCGCGAAATCGTCTTGGAGAACCAGAAGAAGCTCGGCATCGTCCCGCCCGGACACCGAGCTGTCGCCGATCAACCCGTACGCCGACGTCAAGGGCCCCAACGGCGAAGCGTGGCCGACGCAGGACACGGTGCGGCCGTGGGATTCGCTGGACGACGACGAGAAGCGGTTGTTCGCACGGATGGCCGAGGTGTTCGCCGGCTTCCTGAGCTACACCGACGCCCAAATCGGCCGCGTCCTCGACTATTTGGAGGAGTCCGGCCAGCTGGACAACACCATCATCGTGGTCATCTCCGACAACGGCGCCAGCGGCGAGGGCGGGCCGAACGGCTCGGTGAACGAGGTCAAGTTCTTCAACGGCTACATCGACACCGTCGAGGAAAGCCTGCGGTTCATGGACAATCTCGGCGGGCCGGAGACCTACAACCACTACCCGATCGGCTGGGCGATGGCGTTCAACACGCCCTACAAGTTGTTCAAGCGCTACGCCTCGCACGAGGGCGGCATCGCCGACACCGCAATCATCTCCTGGCCCAACGGTATTGCCGCGCACGGGGAAGTGCGGGACAACTACGTCAACGTCTGCGACATCACGCCGACGGTGTACGACCTGCTCGGCATCACCCCGCCCGTGACGGTCAAAGGCATCCCGCAGAAGCCGCTCGACGGTGTGAGTTTCAAAGTGACGCTTGATGATCCGGCCGCGCCCACCGGCAAGGAGACCCAGTTCTACACCATGCTGGGCACCCGCGGCATCTGGCACAAGGGATGGTTCGCCAACACCGTGCACGCCGCGTCGCCGGCAGGCTGGTCGCAACTTCGACAAGGACCGCTGGGAGCTGTTCCACATCGAAGCCGACCGCAGCCAATGCCACGACCTGGCCGCCGAGAACCCCGACAAGCTCGAGGAGCTCAAGGCGTTGTGGTTCAGCGAAGCCGACAAGTACAACGGGCTGCCGCTGGCCGACCTGAACATCTTCGAGACCCTGGCCCGGCCGCGGCCGTACCTGGCCGGCGCACGGGACGCCTACTCGTACTATCCCGGCACCGCCGACGTCGGCGTGGGTGCCGCCGTCGAGATCCAGGGCCGGTCGTTCGCGGTCATCGCGGAGGTGACCATCGACACCGCGGGCGCCGAAGGCGTGTTGTTCAAGCACGGCGGCGCACACGGCGGCCACGTGCTGTTCGTCCAGGACGGACGGCTGCACTACGTCTACAACTTCCTCGGCGAGGAGGAGCAGAAGCTGTCGTCGTCCAGCCCGGTGCCGTTGGGCAAGCACACCTTCGGTGTCGCCTTTGCGCGGACCGGCACCGTGGAAGGCAGCCACACCCCGCTCGGCGACGCCACGCTGTTCATCGACGACACCGAGGTGGCGCTGCGCAATGGCATGAAGATCCATCCAGGAACGTTCGGCCTCGCCGGTGCGAGCCTGAGCGTCGGACGCAACACCGGTTCGCCGGTCTCGCGCGCGTACAAGGCGCCGTTCGCGTTCACAGGTGGCACCATCGCACTGGTGAACGTTGACGTCTCGGGCAAGCCCTACGCGGATCTGGAACGAGAATTCGCGCGGGCTTTCGCCAAAGACTGATGAACCGCGCCGGATGGGCGGCGCTCGCGCTGGCCTGCGTGCTTGTCGGCGTGCGTCCGTACCAGCGACGGGGTGCCGGTGGCCGCAGACGAAGCCGCGACGGCGACGTCGTCGGCTCCGTCGGCGACCCTGCCAACTCAGGAAACCGACCAATCCACTCCCGGCGTCATGCCCACCACGCGGGCGCCCGTTCCGCCGAACACCGTCGCCTGCGCGCCGCCGGGCGGGCCCGTCGGTGCGGATGACGGCCGCGGTTGAGGACCCGCATGCGCCGACGGATCACCGTCGGCGTCCCGGATGGTTGGTCGATGACGGCGGGGTCGGGCGATGTCGGGGGCCGGCTGGAGGGACCGCGCGGAATGTGGGCGACGGTCACGATCGCCCAGACCCAGCTGGACCCGACGGCGGCGTTCCGGCAGTACGCCGACGACCTGATGGCGGAATCGGCGGTCAGCAGCGTCAGCATCATGCCGGGGAGCTGTGCGGATTCAGCGGGCAGAAGTTGATGGGCGCCTGGTCGGATACGCCGCAGAACGCCGTCGAGTTCGCAGGACCGCATCGTGCATGTCTGGACCAACAGCGGCAACAACTATCTGGTCGCCGTGCATGTGCAGGCGCCGACCGGCACGCGACGGGTTCGACGCGGCCGCCTCGCTGCTGACCGAGGACTTCGACGTGGAACTACCCTGACAGTCATGCTCACCGAGCTCGTCGAGCTGCCGGGCGGGTCGTTTCGGATGGGCTCGATGCAGTTCTATCCCGAAGAGGCGCCGGTGCACACCGTCGACCGTCGCCGCCTTCGCGATCGAACGCCACCCGGTGACCAATGCCCAGTTCGCCGAGTTCGTCGCCGACACCGGCTACCTCACCGATCGCCGAGCAGGACCTCGATCCGGCGCTCTATCCCGGGGTGGCGCCGCAGGATCTGGTGCCGGGCGCGCTGGTGTTCCGGCCCACTCGCGGCCCGGTGGACCTGCGCGACTGGCGGCAGTGGTGGGAGTGGGTGCCCGGGCGCCTGCTGGCGGCATCCGTTCGGCCCCGACAGCGGGATTGACGACCGGCTGGACCATCCGGTGGTGCAGGTCGCCTATCCCGACGCCGCGGCCTATGCCCGCTGGGCGGGCCGCCGGTTGCCCACGGAAGCCGAGTGGGAGTACGCGGCCGCGCGGCGGCGCCACCACCACCTACGCGTGGGGCGACGACGTCGCGCCGGGCGGGCGGTTGATGGCCAACACCTGGCAGGGCCGGTTCCCGTACCGCAACGACGGCGCGCTGGGCTGGGTGGGAACCTCGCCGGTAGGCACGTTCCCGCCCAACGGATTTGGGCTGGTCGACATGATCGGCAACGTGTGGGAGTGGACGACGACGGAGTTCTCGGCGCACCACCGGCTCGGACGGGGCCAAGGGCTGCTGCACCCCGGCGTCGACGGCCGACCCGACCGTCAACCAGACCCTCAAGGGCGGTTCGCACCTGTGCGCGCCGGAGTACTGCCACCGGTACCGCCCCGCCGCGCGCTCACCGCAGTCGCAGGACAGTGCGACGACGCATATCGGGTTCCGCTGCGTGGTCGCCCTTCACTAGCCGCTTCCCATCGGCGGTCGCCATTCGGGTCAGAACACCAGGATCGCGAACACCGTGCACAGCACCAGACCGGTCATCACCGGCAGGAAGCACTTGCGCGCCAGGGTCAGCACCGGTACGCGGGCAAAGCCGGCCACCGCGATCAGCGAGGACCACGCCACCAAAGTGCCGCCGCCGGACCAGATGTTGCCCATCTGCCCGATCGCGGCGAGTGTGGTCGGATCCATGCCCACCGCCGGCCCGAGCGCGCCGGACAAGGACCCGGTCAGTGGCAGGCCGCTGAAACCAGATCCCTCGAGGCCGGCGATCAGTCCCACGAGCAGCACCGCGAACGAGGTCACGAACGGATTCGGAGACAGATGCGCCTGTCCGGCGGTGATGAGATCGAACAGGAACGCAGGGCCCTTTTCGTCCTCGGGCATTCCGAGGATGGCGGCGGAATAGTCGCCGTTGCCGATGAAGAAGAAGCCCGCGATCGGCAGCACGATGCCCATCGCCTTGAACGCGAACACCAACCCGTCGACGACATGGCTCGACGAGGTCTCCAGGAAGTTGCGTTTGTCGTTGGTGGCCGACGCGGCGAAGAGGATCAGCGCGGCGATGCCGCCGACGATCGCCGCCGCGTCACCACCCTTCAAAGGCGGCACCACTGTGGTGAACTTGCCCAGCAGTAGGTACACGATGAACGCGAGGTACACCACCGGAACGAGCACCGCAAAAACCTGTCCCGGCAAGGCCTTCCGCTTGGGGACATGTTCGGGCTCGGCTGCCGGCTCAGCAAGCACCACAGTGGCGGTTGCCGCCGTGGCAGGGGAGTCGACCGGCTCACCGGCGGGATCCGGCTGCCCGGGGGTGCTGCCGCCCCCGGAGCCCGCCGCCGTCCTTGTCGTCGCCCTTGACGCCCAGATTGTCTGCTTCGTTCTCCCACGCGATCAGCAGGTCGGGCGACGGCGTACGCCACGTGCGACGCTGCATCACGTAGGTGATGGCCAGCGCGGTAACGCCGACGATCAGCGACAGCACGAGTGCCTTGTCGGCGACGACGTCGGCGTCGACACCCGCCGCCTTGGCCGAGATGCCCGGGGCGACCTTGATGATGTAATCGGACGACAGCGCCATGCCTTGACCTGCGATAGCCACCACCATGCCGACCGACAGTGGACTAAGGCCGGCGCGAATCGCCACGGGAATCAAGACCGCGCCAACGAGCGGCACCGCCGGGGTGGGCCAGAAGAACAACGAAATCACGTAGGTGACGATCGCGAGCACGATGAAGCTGCTGGTGCCCGCGCGCATCACCCGCCGGAACGGGACGACCATCAGCCGGTCGGCACCCATCTGGCGCAGCGCGCCGAGCATTGCAGTCACCAACGCGATGATCAGGAAGATGTTGAACAGCTCCTTGGCGGCGATCAGGCTGGCGTTGAAGATCGACGACAGGCCGGTGATGATGCTGCCCGAGAACGCCCAGGCAGTGAGCATGGTCGCGGCGACGGCGGGCACCACGATGTTCTTGCGGATCGCCATCGTGAGCAAAATGACGACGATGCCGGCCAGATAAATCCAATGCGCCGCGGTCAGATGCGTGTCCATGCGGGGACCCTTCGTTGAAACTGCTTGGGCTGTGCAGTTCGATGCAGGAATCGTGGTCCGGGTCACGACGTGGGTCAACGACAACTGTGCACAGCCGTGACGGCCTCCCCTTGTGCAATATGCTCTTCTCTTCTCGGCGGCGTGTCCTGCGGTTTCGGCAAAGTTACGATTTCAGGACCGGTGTGACGCGGCTCTCCTCGTTGTGCATGTTGTCGGCGAGTGTCCTGCGCAGCTGTGCACGATCACTCATTCGCAGGCTCCACTAATCGGTTACCGGATGGGACAGTGAAGGTGATGTCCACGCCCGCAACAAATTTCGAGACAACCACCGGCACCGTGTCGGTAGGAAGCGACGCGGGCACGCCGTTGGGACTGGCCGCGCTGCTGGCCGGGACGCTGGTCGGGACCGTCAGCAACAACGTGGTCAACGTGCCGCTGGACGCCATCCTCGACGATTTCGGCGCGCCCCTGGGAAGCGGTGTCTTCGTCGTGGTCGGCTTCCTGATCGCGTTCGCCGCAACCGTGCCGTTGGCCGGGTGGATCGGCGACCGCTTCGGCAGGCGGCGCGTGTACTGTGCCGCGCTGCTGTCCACCGCGATCTGCGCCGTCGGCGCGGCGACCGCCCCGTCCCTGCCGCTGCTGATCGCGTGGAGATCGCTGGGCGGGGTTGCCGCGGCCGCGTTCGCGCCCGCCGTGATGGGTCTGATCGCGTGGATGTTCACCGGTGCGCGCCGTGGCCGAGCCGTCGGGGCGTGGGCTTCGGTGAACGGCATAGGTCAGGCAGTCGGCCCGTCGATGGGCGGAATCGTCGCCGATGCGTGGGGGTGGCGGTGGGTGTTCGTGCCTCTGGTCCCGGTGGCGTTGGCAGGCTTCGCCGGCACGCTGCGCTACGTGCCGCGCTATCGCGGCGTGACGTATGCGGTTCGATCTCGGCGGCGCGATCGCCTTGACGGTGGGCTCGGCGCTGCTGATGTTCGGACTGACGCTGATCGCACAGCCCGAGGTCGAGTCGTGGCTGGCCATCGCCACCGTCGGCGCCGCGTTCCCGTCCTGTCGTGGTTCGGCCTGGCACTGCTCGCGGGTGCCGGATCCGTTCGTCGACGTCCGGCTGGTGGCCGAATCACGGTTCGCGCGCAGCAGTTTGGCGGCGTTCGTTCAGATGTTCTGCTCTGGGCGCGACCTGCTGGCGATCCCGCTGTACCTCGTCGCCGGATCTTCGTCGGTCTCGGCGGCAGGCCTGGTGCTGTTCGCGGTGCCCGCCACCATGGCGTTGCTGGGGCCCGCTGGTCGGGCGGTGGCTGGACCGGTTGCGGCCACGGCGCGTGCTGCGGGCCGGGCTTGTGGTGCTGATGCTGAGCCAGGTCGGCCTGGCCGATCTGCGTGGCGCGATCGGGGCCGCCGCTGCCCGTGCTGGTCGGCGTGCTCATCGTGACCGGGATCGGCATCGCTCTGGTACAGACGCCCGGCGGCCACCGGGTCCACCCGGTCGCCGGCCGGCGCCGCAGGCACCGGGCTGGGCCTCTACAACCTGATCAGGTTCGGCGGCTCCGCGGTCGGCGGGTCGTGGGTCGCCGTCGCGCTTCACTTCTCGAGCTATCCAACGGTATTCGCCGTCTCGGCCGTCGTCGTCGCGCTCGGACTGGCCGGGTCATTCGTCGGCCCCGACCCGAAACCGCGTGTGAGGTCAACGGAAACTGGCTTCGCGCTCCAGCGCGCCGTGCACCTGGTTGAGCAGATCCAGACGGATCGCCAGCCACACGGTGAATTGGTTCTCCGGTTCCCGAATGTCCATTCCGAACGTCCGCGAGATGCGGTCCAATTTGGCCAGCATGGTGTTGCGGTGCACATTGAGCGCCCGGGCCGTCGCGTTGACATTTCCGCCATGGGCCAGGTACGCGCCGAGCGTCTCGACCAGATCAGAGCCGGAACGCAACGGCCCCAACACTTCTGCGATCAGCTGGCGGCTGCGCTCGGTGTCGGCGACCTGCGCCAGCACCGTGAAACTGCGGAGCTCGCGATACGACGTCGCGCCGGTGCGATGCAGCCGGCGTGCGATGCCGAGGGCCATGCGAGCCTCGCGGTAGCTGTCGCGGATCTCACCGGCGCCCCGCGCCGGACGGCCGTATGCCACCGGCGCCCGCAGTCCGCGGCGGCGCTCGAGTTCCAAGGACATCGCCTTGGCGTACTCGGTCATCTCGTCGACCATCGCGGCGTCTTTCTCGCGACGTAGCGTACGTACCACGACGAGGACGTCGCCGATCACCGTCACGTAGGCGCGCACCGACGGATGGGACGCGACGCCGGCGGCGTAGCGGGCCAGCCGCACCATCGTCGCGGTCGGATTGTCGACGCGGTGTGGCAACATGCCGGGCGCCACGAAAACGCCGAAGCGCGAGTCGAGTTCGATGTCGTGATGCTCCGCCCTTGCCCGCATGTCGTGTTCGCTGGAAAAGCTGCCGTGCACCAAGGCCTGGACGAAGTCGCCGCGGGCCCGCTCCTCGGCCTCGTCGACACTGCGCTGCCGCAGCATCTCAGACCCGACGATCGCGGTGGCCTGCTCGGTGAGCACGGCGTGCCGGGCGAGGTCATGGCTGCCCGGGTGCGGGTCCGGGACCAGGATCGCCACCCAGCCCTCGAACGCCTTGCCCAACCGGATCGCGCTGGCGACACAAGTCCACAGGCTGCCGTGCGGGCCAGCGACCTGCTGCGTCCGGGTGTCGTGCCCCGACGGCCGGCGCGCCGAGGCCGGCAGGTCGGCGGCGACCATCGCGCACACCGACTCCGCGAGCGTGTCCAGGTCTTCGGGCGGCAACGCGAAATGCGCTACCACGTGCCCGCGCGCGTCGAGGGCCACCGCCGGGTTGCGGGCCAAGTTGGACACCTCGCGGACGAGCGTCGCCAGGCCCGCACCCCGATGGAACAGGCCGGCCAGCGACGCGTGCACGTGCGTCGAATACCGCATGACGTGCACTTCCTGGCTCAGCGCCCGCTCGGCCAACAGGCGGTTGAGCGCCGCGAAACCGACCGGCAGGCCCATCTCGATGACAACGAGTCCGGTCGGCAGGCCCGACCGCACCGCGTCGCCGGGCATTGTGCCGTCCACCACAAGGGTGGTGGCGCCCCGGGCGGCGAGCGCCGACAGTGCGCCGCTGTTTCCGACTAGCGCGTCCGGCCGGGCATATACGGCCACCGCGTCGAGCGGATCCGGTTGGGATAGCACCTCGTTGAGCGGCAGCACCCAGTTGAGCTCGACGTCGAGTCGGTCGTCTCCGGCGATCACCCGCGCACCCGACATGAGCGACTCGTCGAGCAGTCCCTGCACCGTCATGCGGCCGCTGTCCGTCGGCGTGCTTGTCATTTGACACCTGCGTTCGTGTGATGCGTTGTCGTATCGGTAACAGGATCGCCTGCACTGGCGCTATGTGCAGCTTGACCGTCAAATAGGTGAATACCGGGTCATCTTGACCATCCCGTCGGGCGTGGTCAGCGAGTAAATATGGCGCCCATGCATCAGATCTACCGAATCAACCTCGATGACGCGCTGCCCCTGCTGGCGGCCGGACGTGCAAAGGCCGAGGAAATCGGCGTCAAGCAAACCCTGTGCATCTGCGATGACGGCGGCAACGTGGTGGCTCTGCACCGGCTTCCCGGCGCCCGGCTGACCGGTGTCGACATCGCGATCGCCAAGGCGTTCACCGCTGCGGGCCACGAGCGAGCGACCCACCTGTTCAACGAGCCCCCGGACGGGCCGGCGTTGCCCGGCAACGAGGCATTCGGCATCAGCCACATGCTGCCCGGCAAGTTCGCGATCTTCGTCGGTGGATTTCCGCTGGTCTTCGACGGCCAGATTGTCGGCGGAGTGGGCATTAGCGGCGGCAACGGCGCGCAGGACAAGGCAGTCGGCGCGGCGATTCTCGCGGAATTCGAGGCGCTGACCGCAACGGTGGCCCGGCGGTGAACCTCTTGTGCACCCTGACCCGCCCAGGGTCCGGGCGCCGGTGATTATGTCCATGGTCCGGCGACGGCAGCCTAGCTAATCTCGCTGATACCCAACAGGTTTCACCAGAACATGGCATGGACCGTAATGGAAAGGACGAATGGATGACACAACTCCTCGGGCGCGACGAGTTTCGCGCCGAACTCGAGAACGCCATCAAGGGCAGGGAGGCCAAGAACGCCTCGTTCAGCAAGGCCTGGGCCGACGGCAAGCTGGAAAAGCACCACTTCGCCCGCTGGGCTGAGAACCACTACCACTACGTCGGCCCGTTCGCCGACTACCTGGCGAACATCTACTCGAACACGCCCGACGAGTTCACCAACGCCAAGGATTTCACGCTGCAGAACATGTACGAGGAGGAACTCGCGGACATCCGCCACACCGATCTGCTGATCAAGTTCGGTGAGGCGTGCGGCACCACGCGTGAGCGGATCGAGGACCCGTCGAACATGAACGCAATCACGCGCGGACTGCAGGCGTGGTGCTACGCGGTTTCGCAGCGCGAACATTTCGTCGTCGCAACGGCCGCGTTGGTGGTTGGCCTGGAATCGCAGGTGCCCAGCATCTACACCAAGCAGATCGTTCCGCTGCGCGAGGTGTACGGATTCAGTGAGGACGAGATCGAATTCTTCGATCTGCACATCACTTCCGACGTCGTGCACGGCGAGCGTGGCTACCAGATCGTGCTCGACCACGCCGACACCCCGCAACTGCAGCAGCGGTGCCTGCAGCTGGTTAGGTGGGGCGCGGAGATGCGCTTCTCCTACACCAAGGGACTGTACGACTACTACGTCGCACCCGATCTGGAACCCGCGGCCGTCTGACATGACCGCGAAATGGGTGGCTGCGGCGACGACCAAAGACCTCGGTCGTCGCCGCAAGCTGCGCGTCGAGATCGACGGCGTCGGCATCGCGCTGTTCGAGGCCGGGGGGCGGGTGTACGCGTTCAACGACACGTGCGTCCACCAGGAGCGCTCACTGGCCAAGGGAACACTGTTGCACGGCAAGGTGATCTGCCCCGGCCACCAATGGCAGTTCGACCTGGAGACCGGCTACGAAGAGGGCCAGGACCGCTGCCAGCCCACCTATGACGTGCGGGTGGAGGCCGACACCATCTACGTCAACCCGACACCGAGGGAGATCACGTCCGTGCCCGCCGGAAGGCAGGCGCAGGCATGACAACGCAGACATTTGTCATGGTGGGCGCCGGGCAGACAGCCGCGGTAGCCGCGCGGTCACTGCGTCGGCGCGGGTTCGACGGCCACGTTGTGCTGATCGGCGATGAGCCTCATGGGCCCTACCAACGGCCGCCCCTGTCGAAGGGATTCCTTGCCGGCACAGACACTCTCGACTCGCTGTCGATCCTTCCCGAGGCGTGGCTGACCGACAACGACGTCGAGATCCTCACCGGGACACGGGTGTTGCGCGTCGACCCCGCCACCCGTACCGTCGAGCTCGACGGCCGTGCACCGGTTCGCGCCGACGCAGTGCTATTCGCCACCGGTGGCAGTCCTCGCACCCTGGCGGTCCCCGGCCCGCGGCCCGAGCTGGTCCACTACCTGCGAACGATCGACGATGCGCAGTGGCTGCAGCGGTCGCTGACACCGGGCCGGCGGGTCGCCATGATTGGCGCGGGGTTCATCGGGCTCGAAATCGCCGCCACTGCACGCGGCTTGGGCGTCGACGTGACGCTTCTCGAAGCGGCCGAGGTGCCGTTGGCGGGTGTTGTCGGCGAACAACTCGGCTCGGTGTGCGCCCGTCTTCACCGCGGCAACGGCGTGGACATCCGCAGCGGCGCCACTGTCCGTGGGCTGCGTACCACCGACGCCGGGGTGGTGATCGACCTCGCAGACGCTGACTCGGTGGAGGCAGACACCGTGGTGGTCGGCATCGGGATCACCCCGAACGTGGCGGTCGCCGAGGCGTCCGGGCTGCATGTCGATGACGGCATCGTGGTGGACGCGCAGGGTCGCACCTCGATCCCGGGCGTCTACGCCGCAGGAGACGTCGCCCGCCGATACTCGCCGCGCGCCGGCCGGCACGTGCGGGTCGAGCATTTCGACAACGCAAACAGACAAGGTGCCGCCGTCGCCAACGCCATGCTGGGGCGCGGCGCGGTCTCCGACGAAGCGAACTGGTTCTGGTCGGACCAGTACGAGCACAACATCCAATTCCTGGGCGCCGCAACGAGTGAGCTGGCGATCCGCGGCGACGCGGACGCGCTCGACTTCACCGTCTTCTACCTCGACGGCGACGTGGTGAGCGGTGCGTTCACGATCGATCGGGGCGAAGACGTCATGGTCGCGCGGGAACTGCTTGGTCGCAGCGTCGACATCTCGGCGCTGACCGACGAGGACATCGATCTATGGGACCTCGTGGACACCGAAGAGGTGATGAACGGATGACCGATGGTGCCAACTTCATCGACGGCCGCTGGGTACCCGCCATGTCGGGCGCGACGTTCGAGCGCCGCAACCCCGCCGACCCCACCGACGTCGTCGGCGTCTTTCCGGCCTCCGGTGCCGCCGACGTCCGCGCCGCCGTCGACGCACTCGACAAGGCTGCCCCCGAGTGGGCCGCCGTCTCGCCGGAGCGCCGTGCCGCGATATTGGAATCGGCCGCTGCGCAACTAGAATCGCGCGCTGAGCAACTGATCGCCGAACTAGTGCGCGAGGAAGGCAAGACCACCGCCGAGGCGACCATGGAGGTCACCCGGACGCCGGCGAATCTGCGGTTCTACGCAGGCGAGGCCACCCGGATCACAGGGGCGACGTATCCCGCCGCCGGCATGAACTTGGTGTACACGCTGCGGGAGCCGGTCGGCATCGTCGGTGCCATCACGCCGTGGAACTTCCCGCTCAACATTCCGTCGCGCAAGATCGGTCCCGCCCTGGCGGCCGGAAACCCGGTGCTATTCAAGCCTTCTGAGGTCACGCCGCTGATGGGTCAACGACTCGTGGAGGCGTTGCTGGAGGGCGGGCTGCCGCCGGGCGCGATCGCGCTCGTGCAGGGTGACGGCGCAGCCGGTGCGGCTGTCGCTGCCGACCTCCGGGTGGCAGCGGTGACATTCACCGGGTCCACCCGGGTGGGCCGCCTGATCCACCGCCGGGTCGGGCCCGAGCGGCGTGTCCAGCTGGAGATGGGCGGCAAGAACCCAGTCGTGGTTGCCGGCGACGCCGACGTCGACGCCGCCGCCGCGCTGATCGTGAAGGGTGCGTTCGGGCTGAGCGGCCAGGCGTGCACCGGAACCAGCCGGGTGATCGCCGTGGAAGGGATTCACGACATTCTGCTGGAGCGCGTCGTCGCGAAAACCGAAGCGCTGCAGGCGGGTCCAGGCGGGCGGCCCGGCGTCGACATGGGTGCGCTGGCCAGTGCCGACCAGCTGGAGAAGTTCCTCGACTACGTGCGGGTCGGCAGCCAGGAGGGGGCGACACTGCGCTGCGGCGGCACCCGGGTCGGTGATGCCGGCTTCTTCGTCCGGCCCGCGGTGTTCTGCGATGCCCAGCCGACGATGCGTATCGTCCGCGAAGAGGTGTTCGGGCCGTTGGTCGCCTTTCAACGGGCGGCGTCGCTTCAGGAGGCCGTCGCGTTGGCGAACGCAACGGAGTTCGGGCTCAGCGCCGCGATCGTCACTCGTGACCTCGCCGCCGCAACGCAGTTCGCGCACGACGCGAAGAGCGGACTGGTCAAGATCAACCAGCCCACGACTGGGATGGCGATGAATGCTCCGTTCGGCGGCTACAAGTCGTCGAGCACTCAGACGTTCAAGGAGCAGGCGGGCCCGTCCTTGATGGATTTCTACACGCTTGAGAAGACCGTCTACCTCAACCCCGTCGTCTAGCCAGGAGCCGCAATGGAATTCAAGCGAGTCGCCCGATCCGGGCAGGTGCCCGAAGGGATTGTGCGGCGGTTCTTCGCCGACGAGCACGAGTTCGCGGTGGCCCGTCTCAACGGCAAGGCCTACGCCACGTCGAACTACTGCACGCACCTGGATTGCCTGCTGTCCTCGGGAAAGCTCGTCGACGACGGGATCGGCTGTTCATGCCACGGCAGCGCGTTCGACCTGGAGACCGGTGAACCGATCTGCCCGCCTGCGACCGAACCCATCAAGACGTTTCCCGTGCAGGAACGCGACGGCGAGATCTTCGTCGGCGTCGAACCGGGTGAGGTGCCGGTGGGTCCGCGTCGCAGCCGCAAGGGCGCGTGATGCCGGGGGCGCCGCGGCCGCCTGCGCTGTCGGCGGGCGGCATGGTCAGCTCAAGCCATCCCGCCGCGAGCTTCGCCGGTGCCCAAGTGCTCGCCGACGGCGGCAACGCAATCGATGCCACGCTGGCGATGGCCGCGATCACGTGGCTGACTCTTCCCGGTCAATGCGGAATCGGCGGCGACGCCTTCGCGATAGTCAGGGAACCCGACGGGCGGGTGTGGACGGTCGGCGGTTCCGGATTCGGACCTGACGGCGGCACCCCGGAGTTCTATCGCGACAAGGGGCTTTCGGCCATCCCGCTCGACGGGGCGCTTGCCGTCGCCGTGCCTGGTGCACCGGCGGCGTTTGCCGCGATGCACGCGCAGGGTGCCACGCGTGAGCTCACGGACCTCTGGGAGCCGGCCGCGCGCATCGCCGAGAACGGGCTGCCGTGTTCGGCGAAGACCGCCGCCGACGTGGCCGACGCGCTGGACGCCATCCGGGTGGACGAAGGATTGGCGGCCGTTTACGCCCTGAACTCCGCGCCGGTGCATGTCGGGTCGATGGTGCGCCAACCCGATCTGGCGGGCACGATCCGCACCTTAGCCCGCAACCCGGGCAGGTTCTACACCGGCGAACTGGCCGAACGGGCCGTCACAGCCCTGCGCGCCGGCGGTGCGCCGTTCAGCGGCGACGAATGGGTGGACGGCGCAACGGCTTCCGTGCAGCCGGCGGTTGCCGGTCGCTACAAGGGCGCGACCATCCACCAGACTCCATTGCCGACCCCCGGGTGGATGGTGCTGCAGCAGGCGGCGCTGTGCGACGGTGCGGTCGGCTATCTGCCGTGGCTGACGGCCGACGCGATCGACATCATGGCCCGCGCGGCGCGGCTGGCGTTCGAGGACCGCCTGAGCCAGTGTGGGAGCGACAACTCCAGTGCCCGAGACGTATTGGATCCAAACAGGGTTGCCGGGCAGCGCCGCCAGCTGGCGGCTGGGGCGCGGGGCCGGTCTTTCGCGGTGCTCAGCGGCGACACCACCTCGACCGTCGCCGTCGACAGCGACGGCCGTGCCGTCAGCTTCATCCACTCGCTCGCGTTGACGTTCGGCGCGAAGTTCACCGTGCCCGGCACCGGCGTCGTGCTGAACAATCGGCTGGGGCGCGGCGCTTACTTGATTCCCGGACATCCCAATGCCGTCGCGCCGCGGCGCAAACCCCTGCACACGCTCAACGCCTGGATCGTCACCGACGGCCGCGATGACCTGCTGCACATCGGCAACACGCCCGGCGGCGACGGTCAGGTGCAGTGGAATATGCAACTGCTGTCACATCTGCTGGATCACGGGCTGGACCCGGCCGAGGCTGTGTCTGCGCCGCGGTTCACGGTGTTTCCGGGATCGGATGCCGATGTGATCGGCATGCCGGCCGAATTGCGGGTGGAGGCGACGATTAACGAGGCCACCCGCGACGAACTCAGCGCGCGTGGTCACCGCGTCGTGGTCCAACCGCCGTACGGCGCAGGAGGCAGCGCGCAGATCATCTCTCGTGACGAGCGGGGCATCCTCAGCGGTGCGGCGGATCCACGGCAAGAAGGCGTGACGATCAGTGTCGACTGACCGTGTCGTCGCGCCCCCGCCGCAAGGGGACTATGTTCCCGCGGTCCTGCACGACGGAGTCGTGTACAGCGCAGGCATGACACCGCGCCGCGATGGCCGACTGACCATTACCGGTGTTGTCGGTGCGACCGTTTCGATGGAGGAGGCACGCGCCGCCGCGGGCGTTGCCGCTACAAACGCGTTGGCTGCAGTCCAATCGGTGTTGCCCGCAGGCGCGTCGGGTGTGCGGTGCCTGCGGATGACTGTCTATATAGCGTGTACGCGGGACTTTCACGAGCTGTCGCCGGTGGCCGACGGTGCGTCGGCTGCGATCTCTGCCGCCCTCGGCCCCACGGGGCTACCGGCGCGCAGCGCGATTGGCGTGCAATCACTGCCATCCGGTGCGCCGGTCGAGGTCGACCTCGTCGCTGCGTCGTTGTGACTGCGTGTGCTGCGGGGAAAGCGGCGGCGATCACGATGTCTCTACAACCCGCGTATACCCGCGGGTGCAGGCATGCAGCCCGCTGAGCGCGCGCACGATACCGACGTCTAGCAGAGCGTCACAGTGTTGACACCGGACGTCAGGCTGCCGGTTGCCGGTGCGTGGTCGGGTTCCAATGGCAGCAGTGCCGATCGTCAGGTAAGAGCCGGAAGGTGACATGGTTCGTCAGCGGTCGAATCGCGCGAAAGTCGCGCCTGTCGAGCGCCGTCGCCTCCGTTATGTCCTCATCGCTGACCGGACCGCCGAAGCGAAACTCCGGGATGTCCCAGTCGTCTGACCAGCGCCGGGACCGCAGCGCCGCGAAGTGGAACGCCTCCCGGAAGTATTCAGCCACCGGTCGCCCTTCGCGGGCCGCCGCCTCCTTGACGGCGTTGAGATCATCCTCGTCGACCATTACGGTCGTTTTCTTCAGCGGCACGCCGTTATCGTCGCGCTCGCATGCCACGAGCGTGCGCAGAATGTCGCTGTTCAGCGGCGTGTCGGCCAACAAACGCGCACGTTCGCGGCAAAAGGGCAGGGATTTGGATCTGAGCTGGTCGTCCCCTAGAATTCACTGGTTGCCTTGGGCAGACCTCGGCTGGCTCGCGCAGTTGGCCCCGCGTGCCCTTCGGTGACAGCAAGACCGCGCATGTCAGGTCGGTATCTGCCATGCACACATTAACCAGGTCGAGGAGATCTAGTGATTCAGCAGGAATCGCGGCTGAAGGTCGCCGACAACACGGGTGCCAGGGAGATCCTCTGCATCCGCGTGCTCGGCGGCTCGTCGCGGCGCTATGCCGGCATCGGCGATGTCATCGTGGCGACCGTCAAGGAAGCCATCCCCGGGGGAAACATCAAGCGCGGCGAGATTGTCAAGGCCGTCGTGGTGCGCACCGTCAAGGAGCGCCGCCGCGCCGACGGCAGCTACATCAAGTTCGACGAGAACGCCGCCGTCATCATCAAGCCCGACAACGATCCTCGTGGCACCCGCATCTTCGGCCCGGTCGGCCGCGAACTGCGCGAGAAGCGCTTCATGAAGATCGTCTCGCTTGCTCCGGAGGTGTTGTAGATGAAGGTCCATAAGGGCGACACGGTGCTCGTCATCTCCGGTAAGGACAAGGGCGCCAAGGGCAAGGTGCTGATGGCCTACCCGACCCGCAACAAGGTGCTTGTCGAGGGCGTGAACCGGATGAAGAAGCACACCCCCGTATCGCGCACCGAGCGCGGCGCGTCCTCCGGCGGCATCGTCACCCAGGAGGCGCCCATCCACGTGAGCAACGTGATGGTGATCGACTCCGACGGCAAGCCGACCCGCGTCGGATTCCGCAAGGACGACGAGACCGGCAAGAAGGTCCGCATCGCCAAGACCAACGGCAAGGACATCTGACATGACCACCACTGAGAGCAGCGTGAAGACCCTGCCGCGCCTCAAGCAGCGCTACCGCGAAGAGATCAAGGACAGCCTGCAGTCCGAATTCGGCTACGCCAACGTCATGCAGATCCCGGGCGTGGTGAAGGTCGTCGTGAACATGGGCGTCGGCGACGCCGCCCGCGACGCCAAGCTGATCAACGGCGCGGTCAACGACCTGGCGCTGATCACCGGCCAGAAGCCGGAGGTGCGCCGGGCCCGAAAGTCGATCGCACAGTTCAAGCTTCGCGAGGGCATGCCGATCGGCGCGCGGGTGACGCTGCGCGGCGACCGGATGTGGGAGTTCCTCGACCGGCTGATCTCGATCGCACTGCCGCGTATCCGTGACTTCCGCGGCCTGTCGCCCAAGCAGTTCGACGGGACCGGCAACTACACCTTCGGGCTGACCGAGCAGTCGGTGTTCCACGAGATCGACGTGGACTCCATCGATCGGCCCCGTGGCATGGACATCACCGTCGTCACCTCGGCGACGAACGACGACGAAGGACGAGCGCTGTTGCGGGCGCTGGGCTTTCCGTTCAAGGAGAACTGAACAGATGGCAAAGAAGGCACTGGTCAATAAGGCCAACAAGAAGCCGAAGTTCGCGGTGCGCGCCTACACCCGTTGCAACAAGTGCGGCCGGCCGCACGCGGTTTACCGCAAGTTCGGGCTCTGCCGCATCTGTCTGCGCGAGATGGCGCATGCCGGCGAACTGCCCGGTGTGCAGAAGTCCAGCTGGTAACAGCACTACATCAACAAAGGTTGCGGTAGGCCCCCAAAGGGATCGAACCCAGTGGGGAACCGCCGCGAGGAAGGTGAACCGGCTGTCATGACTATGACGGACCCGATCGCAGACTTCTTGACACGTCTGCGCAACGCCAATTCGGCGTACCACGACGAGGTGTCCCTGCCGCACAGCAAGATCAAGGCGAACATCGCCGAGATCCTCAAGGCAGAGGGCTACATCAGCGACTACCACACCGAAGATGCGCGGGTGGGCAAGTCGCTGGTGGTGCAACTGAAGTACGGCCCCACCCGTGAACGCAGCATCGCAGGACTGCGCAGGGTGTCCAAGCCCGGTCTGCGTGTGTATGCGAAATCCACTAACCTGCCACGGGTTTTGGGCGGCCTCGGGGTGGCGATCATCTCGACCTCGTCGGGTCTGCTCACCGACCGTCAGGCAGCACGTCAGGGCGTGGGCGGCGAAGTCCTCGCGTACGTGTGGTGAGGGAGAACTAACCATGTCGCGTATTGGAAAGCAGCCGGTCGTCATACCCACGGGTGTTGACGTGAACATCGACGGCCAGCACGTGTCGGTCAAGGGACCGAAGGGCACCCTGGAGCTGGCGGTCGCCGAGCCGATCACGGTGTCGCGCAACGACGACGGTGCCATCGTGGTGACCCGTCCGAACGACGAGCGGGAGAACCGCTCGCTGCACGGGCTGTCGCGCACGCTGGTGGCCAACCTGGTCACCGGTGTCACCGAGGGTTACACCACCAAGATGGAGATCTTCGGCGTCGGCTATCGCGTGCAGCTCAAGGGCAACAGCCTCGAGTTCGCACTCGGCTACAGCCATCCCGTGGTCGTGACGGCGCCGGAGGGCATCACCTTCGCGGTCGAGACGCCCACGAAGTTCTCGGTTTCGGGTATCGACAAGCAGAAGGTCGGTCAGATCTCGGCGAACATCCGCCGCCTGCGCCGCCCGGACCCCTACAAGGGCAAGGGCGTTCGCTACGAGGGCGAGCAGATCCGCCGCAAGGTCGGAAAGACAGGTAAGTAGGAATGGCTACTAAGACTGAGTCATCGACGCGTAAGCCCGTGGGGCAGAACGTGTCCGAGGCCAGGCGGGTCTCGCGGTTGCGTCGGCACGCCCGGTTGCGCAAGAAGGTCTCCGGCACGGCCGAGCGGCCCCGCCTTGTGGTCAACCGTTCGTCGCGGCACATCCACGTGCAGCTGGTGAACGACCTCGAGGGCACGACGCTGGCCGCGGCATCCTCGATCGAGGCCGACGTGCGCGCGGTCGAGGGCGACAAGAAGGCCCACAGCGTGCGGGTCGGCCAGCTGATCGCCGAGCGGGCCAAGGCCGCCGGCATCGACGAGGTCGTGTTCGACCGCGGTGGGTACACCTACGGCGGACGGATAGCGGCCCTTGCGGACGCGGCTCGCGAAGGCGGGCTGAAGTTCTAATGACGAAGACCAACGGAAGGATTGCATGATGGCCGAGCAGGCAGCAGGTGCGGCCGGCGGCCCAGGCACCTCAGACGGCCGTGGCTCGCGGGGTGATCGCGAGGGCCGTGGCCGTCGCGACGACCGTGGTGGCCGCGGCGGCCGCGACGGCGGCGAGAAGAGCAACTTCATCGAGCGCGTCGTCGCGATCAACCGTGTTTCCAAGGTGGTCAAGGGCGGCCGGCGGTTCAGCTTCACCGCCCTGGTGATCGTCGGCGACGGCAACGGCATGGTCGGCGTCGGCTACGGCAAGGCCAAGGAAGTTCCGGCCGCGATCGCCAAGGGTGTCGAGGAAGCACGCAAGGGCTTCTTCCGGGTTCCGCTGATCGGCAGCACCATCACCCATCCGGTGCAGGGCGAGGCCGCCGCCGGTGTGGTGATGCTGCGCCCGGCCAGCCCCGGTACCGGTGTGATCGCCGGTGGTGCCGCTCGTGCGGTGCTGGAATGCGCTGGCGTGCATGACATTCTGGCCAAGTCGCTGGGCAGTGACAACGCGATCAACGTGGTGCACGCCACGGTTGCCGCGCTGAAGCTGCTGCAGCGCCCCGAAGAGGTGGCGGCCCGGCGTGGCCTGCCCATCGAGGACGTCGCACCCGCGGGCATGCTGCGGGCACGGCGGGAGGCCGAGGCGCTGGCCGCATCGGCTGCGCGTGAAGGGTCGTCGTAACCATGGCATCCAAGAATCAAGAACTGAAGATCACCCAGGTTCGCAGCACCATCGGTGCGCGCTGGAGGCAGCGTGAAAGCCTGCGGACGCTGGGGCTGCGCAAGATCCGGCAGTCGGTGGTGCGTGAGGACAACGCGCAGACGCGCGGACTGATCAAGGCCGTGCATCACCTCGTAGAGGTAGAGGAAGTCTAAAAGAATGACGCCGATCAAACTCCATGATCTAAAGCCGGCTCCGGGCTCGAAGACGGCGAAGACCCGCGTGGGTCGCGGCGAGGGCTCCAAGGGCAAGACCGCCGGCCGCGGTACGAAGGGCACCAAGGCCCGCAAGAACGTCCCGGCGACGTTCGAGGGCGGGCAGATGCCGATCCACATGCGGCTGCCCAAGCTCAAGGGCTTCAAGAACCGGTTCCGCACCGAGTACGAGGTCGTCAATGTCGGCGACATCAGCAGGCTGTTCCCGAAGGGCGGCGACGTCGGTGTGGACGAGCTGGTTGCCGCGGGTGCGGTGCGCAAGAACTCGTTGGTGAAGGTGCTCGGCGACGGCAAGCTGGCCGTGAAGGTAAACGTCACCGCGCACAAGTTCAGCGGTAGCGCGCGCGAGAAGATCACCGCCGCGGGCGGTTCCGCCACCGAGCTGTAATTCGCTTTGAGCGGTCGGGCCCCGCACGCCTTTGCGTGCGGGGCCCCCGCTTTGAGCTGTCTCTACCAGACACCACCCATTTTTGGTCGTCAACGTTGATGACTCGTCTGCGAGTGATGGCAGTAGGGGACAGCGCGGGGGCTTAGTCGTTAGACGCCCCAGTTGAAGCAGCCCACGCCTGGCACGCAGCCTCCGCCGCCGCCGGGGCCGCCGTGGCCGCACAGGCCATCGGCGGTACAGCCTCCGCCGCCGCCGGGTCCGCCATTGCCGCACGTCCCGTCCGCAGTACATCCGCCTCCGCCGCCGGGGCCGCCTCCGCCGCAGACCCCGTTCGCGCAGCCGTCACCGCCAGGCTGCAGTGGAAATTGAGTGATAGATGTGCCTGCCGCTGCCGCGAAGGATTCTGCTGCTGCAATCGGTGCCGCGGCGATCGTCGTCGCGGCCGCTCCCGCCATGACCAGCGGAGCGATGAATTTCAGAGTCGCCCTCATGTTTCCGGTTTACCACCAAGATCAGAAACTTAAAAGGGCTAATTTTTCAGCGAAATCTGTGAGTCAGCTGAGCTGCGGAATCACGTCTGCAGCAAGCCGTTCCATCTGCTCACGATCCTCGCCGACGGTCTCGCCGACGGGGTTCAGCAGGATCATCTCGGCACCGGCGTCGATTACTTCTCGCAGTCCGCGAACCACGTCATCGGGCGTGCCGGACACCGGAACTGCGTCGATGCCGGGCATCTCGCCGTAGATGCGGTGCAGCCCGGCGAGCACCCTTTCCCGGGCGCGCGCGCCGTCGTCGTCGATCATGAGGTACACCCGCTTGCCGATGGTGAAGTGGGCCGGGTCCTTGCCCTGCCGGTCGAGTTCGCTGCGCACCGTCTTTACCGCCTCGGCGAAGCTGTCGGTTGTCGATGAGCCGGCGCCCAGGAATGCGTCGCCGAGCCGCACCGCGCGGGCTAACGCCGTAGGAGCGTTGGCGCCGAACCAGATTGGCGGGTGCGGTCGTTGCACCGGCTTGGGCTGGATCGGCAGCCCGTCGACGTCGCGGAAACGCCCGTGGAACCTCACGGCAGTCTCGTCAGACCATGCCACCTTCATCAGCTCCAAACCCTCGGTGAAGCTGCTGATGAATGTCGACTTCTCCACGCCGAACGCCGAGAACTTGCGGAAGCCGCCGCCCGGCGCAACCCCGAGATCCAGCCGGCCATGGCTGAGGCGATCGACGGCGGTGACCGTCGACGCCAGCTGCAGTGGGTCGTGCAACGACGTGATCAACACGGCGACGCCCAGCCGCAGCCGGGTCGTGCACGCCGCGGCGTACGCCAGCAGCTCCAACGGCGCGATCAGGGGTGCTGCGCCGATGGTCTGCTCAAGCGTCCAGCCACCATCGAAGCCGAGTTCCTCGGCACGGGCCAAATAGCTCTTCATGGCCGACGCGTCAAAGCCGTCGGTGTCGAGTTGGGGGATCGAAATCGAGAACCTCACCCGGCCACCGTACGTCCCCGGCGCGGAATCACGTCTACAGCAAGACGTTCCACCTGCTACTTACATGGAGTTGTGCGCGAGTGCTTGCCGGCCGGCTTCGAATCCATGCACTGCCGCGCCGACCGCCGCCGCGACGGTGATCTCGAATATCTCGTCTTCGGTGTGCCCGGCGGCGGTGAGGCGGTCGATGTCGGTGTCGGTGATCTTGTATGAGGCGTCTCGCACGGTGGCGGCGTAGGACTGCCACGGTTCGGGGAGCGGTCCGCCGGTTGCGGCGGCCGTCCGCAGCGCAGGGTCGGTGGTGGCGGGCGCCTCCAGCACGGTATAGCGAAGGTTCTCCACGGCATCGCCGTGGCGGGTGGTCTCGCCGTCGGCGAGCAGGAAGCCCGGGAAGCGGTAGCCGAACCGGTGCAGGGCGCGGGTACCGCTGTGCAGCTGGCCCTCGCGGAGGACGAAGCCGAAGGCGTTGGCCAGCCGACCGATGATGCTGAACACCAGCCAAACATGCAGCGCCTCCACCACCGCCTGCTCGGGCAGGTCTGCGACCCCGGTGGCATCTGCGTGGGCCGAGTTGAGGGTGGCCAAAAACGTTTGCGCAGACCGTAATTCGGGCCGAGCCGAGGCAGGATCGTCCGGGTTGATTTCGCCGTGGCCGGCGATGCGGGTGAGCTCGGCGTGTGTGTCGATGCAGAAGGGGCACTGCAGCAGTTGCGCGGTGCACATCGCCAGGTACTCGCGTTCCCCGGCCGTCCAGTACGACGGCCCGCGCATCGCGTCGGCGGTCAGCTCCAGGAGCGGGCGGCCAAGGAACCCGGGCCGGTAAAGCAGCATCTTGACGATGTCCGGGCTCTGTACTCGCGACGTGGCCGACGTGAGCGTGAGGAAGAGCTTGGCGCGGCGGCGATGTCCGTTATCGAGAACTGGCAGTCTCATCGAGTCTCCTGGAGTTCCTGCAGGCGGCCGGCGAGGAATCGCCGGTCTGCAGGGTTGGCAGCGAGTTCTTGGGCCCGGCGGTACTCCGCCGCAGCCTCGGTGGTCCGGCCGAGGCGGCGCAGGAGATCCCCGCGGGCGGCAGGCAACAGGTGGTAGTGGTCCAGCCCGTCGATCCGGTCGATCAGGGCGAGACCCTGCTGCGGGCCCGCGCTCATGGCCACGGCGACGGCGTGGTTGAGCGCCACCACCGGAGACGGAGCCACCGCTAGCAGTTCGGCGTAGAGGGCGGCGATGCGCGGCCAGTCCGTCTGGTCGGCCGTATCGGCCGCGGCGTGCAGTGCGGCGACCGCGGCCTGCAACTGGTACGGCCCCGGTCTACCGAGGCGCAGGGCGCGGTCCAAAAGCCCGATGGCTTCGGCGATCTCGGCCCTGTCCCAGCGGGAACGGTCGTGGTCGGCCATCAGGATCACGTCGCCGGCAGGACCATATCGCGCTGCCGCACGCGAGTGGTGCAGCAACAGCAACGCGACGAGGCCGAGCGCTTCGGGTTCGTTAGGCATGAGCGTGGCGACGAGCTTGCCGAGCCGGATTGCTTCGTGGGTCAGCGCGTGGTGCTCGGGCTGGTCGTGAGCGGCGGTGTAGCCCTGGGTGAAGATCAGATACACGACGGCGAGAACACTCGAAAGCCGTTCGGGCAACAGGTGATCGGCGGGAACCTCCAAGCTGATCCCCGCATCGCGGATCTTCCGTTTCGCACGTACCAGGCGTTGCCCCATGGCCGGCTCACCGACCAGGAACATCCCGGCGATCTGACCGGCGGTCAGCCCCGCCACGGCCTGCAGCGTCAGGGCGACCCGCGTGTCCTCGGCAAGGGCGGGATGGCAGCAGGTGAAGATCAAGCTGAGCCGCTCATCACCCATGCTGAGCAGGCTGTCCTCACCGAAATCCGTCATCGTGCTCCCCCTGCCCGGCTGGCTGGCAAGCTGGGCGAGCTTGTCCCGGCTGACCCGGGCCCGCCGTAGCCGGTCGATCGCGCTGTTGCGCGCCGCGGTCAGCAGCCAGGCGACCGGGTCGTCCGGCACGTCGTCACCCCACTTGCGCAACGCCAGTGCGCAGGCGTCTTGCAGCGCGTCCTCGGCGAGCTCGAAATCGCCGAGGAGGCGGATCAGCGCTGCCAGCATCCGGGCTCGGTGCTCGGTGTAAACCTGCTGCAGGACCGGCGGGCTCATCTGGCTGGTGGACGCCATGCCGACGATCGGCCGCACCTCGATCGAACCTTCTTGGGCGAACGGGCACAGTTCGGCCAGTTCCAGCGCTTCGTCCAGATTGCGGCAATCGAGGATGTACGCGCCGCCGAGGTGCTCGTGGGTCTCGACGAATGGCCCGTCGGTGATCAGCGCCTTGCCGTCGCGCACACTCACGGTGGTGGCAGTGTGTTCGGCCTGCAGCGGGTAACCCGCCACGAACGCGCCGCGGCGGCGGCACTCGTCGGCGAACGCGGTCACCCGTGCCATCGCCTCGTCAAAGCCTGGATCATCCGGTTCGGGCCGCTCGCAGTTGTAGATCATCAGCATGTACTTCATATGTCCTCCATCCGTGTCTGGCCGGTTGAAGAAGATGACGAATGGGCCGACCGAATCTCGACACCTCGCGTGTCGATGCTTTCACCCATTGCAGGGATAGGCCGCAGAATGAGCCGCGGCGGCCTCCGTCGGTACGCTCGGAGCATGTTCAGTTTCTTGCCCGGCATCCCCGGCACCGATGACCTGCGCGCGCTCGCCCGCAAGGTGGACACCGCCCGGCATCACGGCGTGCCTGACGGCTGTGTGCTCGAACTCGACCTGCAGTCGGTGCCTCAGGAAACCGGTGGCTTCGATCCCTTCGCGCTGATCGCCAGCGGCGGGCGGCCCCTCCTGCTGCGCGAGGCCGTCGCCGCCATTCATCGCGCCGCCGAGGACCCGCGGGTCGCTGGCCTGATCGCCCGCGTTCAGATCCCGTTCGCGCCGGCGGGCCCGGTGCAGGAACTCCGGCAGGCCATCGCCGAGTTCAGCGACGCGAAGCCCTCCCTGGCGTGGGCCGAGACCTATCCCGGCACGCTGTCGTACTACCTGGCATCCGGCTTCCGTGAAGTGTGGATGCAGCCGTCGGGCACTGTCGGGCTGGTCGGCTTCGCCACGAATGCGTTGTTCCTGCGCGACGCGCTGGACAAAGCCGGCATCGAGGCCCAGTTCATCGCCCGCGGCGAATACAAGTCCGCCGCAAACCTTTTCACGCAGGACAAGTACACCGACGCCCATCGTGAGGCCGACAGCCGGCTGATCGAGAGCCTGCACGCGCAGGTGGTACAGGCGGTGGCCGAGTCACGTCACCTCGAGGCGTCGGAGGTCAATGCCCTCGCCGACAAGGCGCCGCTGCTGCGCGACGACGCGGTCACGGGCCGCCTGGTCGACCGGATCGGCTTCCGCGACGAGGCCTACGCGCGTATCGGCGAACTCGTTGGCGCACCGGGCATTTCACCCGAGACGGGCGATGCCGACTCCGACGACGCTCCGCCGCGGTTGTATCTGTCGCGCTATGCGCGGGCCACTGCGCCTCGGCCGTCGCCGCCGATCCCGGGACGCAACAAACCGACCATCGCCGTCGTCACCGTGCACGGGCCGATCGTCAGCGGCCGGGGCGGACCGCGGGTTCTGCCGCTCGGCAACTCGAGCGCGGGAGGCGACACCATCGCCGCCGCACTGCGTGAGGCCGCCGCCGACGACTCGGTGTCGGCGATCGTGCTGCGGGTCGACAGCCCGGGCGGTTCGGTTACCGGATCGGAAACCATTTGGCGCGAGGTCAATCGGGTACGCGAGGGGACGAACGGGTCCGGCAAACCGGTCGTCGCGTCGATGGGCGCGGTGGCGGCGTCGGGCGGCTACTACGTGTCGATGGGCGCCGACGCGATTGTCGCGAACGCCGGTACGATCACCGGCTCGATCGGTGTGGTGACCGGCAAGTTGGTGGCCCGAGAGCTCAAAGACCGCCTCGGTGTCGGCTCCGACTCCGTGCGTACGAACCCGAACGCCGACGCCTGGTCCATCAACCAGCCGTTCACCGACGAGCAGCATAGCCACGTCGAGGCCGAGGCCGATCTGTTCTACACCGATTTCATCGAGCGAGTTGCCCAGGGCCGCAAGATGTCCGTGGAGGCGGTCGACGCCATTGCGCGCGGCCGCGTGTGGACCGGGGCGGACGCCAAGGAGCGCGGCCTTGTCGACGAGCTCGGCGGGTTGCGCACCGCGATCACCCGCGCCAAGGTGCTGGCCGGACTGGAGCCCGACGCCGACGTCCGCATCGTCGGATACCCCGGCTCGTCGCTGATGGACCTGCTGCGACCCAAGCCGTCGTCGCAGCCGGCCGCGGCGTCACTACCCGACGCGCTCGCCGCACTGCTGGGACGGTCGGTCGCACACCTGGTGGACAGCGTTACGCACGAAACCACCGGCACGACAGCGCTATTGCTCGCCGACTATCGATTCTGAAGCCGCCGGGTCACGGCAGCTTCTGGAGTCCGTCGCCGGTGAGGAGGTATCCGGGGGCCAGCGTCGTCGGGTCGTCCTGCACCAGGTCGACAAGCACGGAGCCGGCGACCTCGGGAGTCAGCGGATTTTCCAGCTGCCCCAGGAATGCCTCCTCGGTCTGGCGGGTGCGTTCCGCGTACGCCCGGATCCCACGCCTGCCGACGTCGCCGAACGGCGTCATCTTGGGCATGATCGCTGTGACGGTGATGTCCAGGTCCGCGCGGCGTGATTCGTCCTGGGCGTAACCGGCGATGAATCGCTGGGTGGCCTTGGCCCCGGCGTAGCCTCCGCTGACCGGCGATCCGTTGATGGCCGCGCCGCTGCTCACGACCACCACGCGACTGCCGGGAGGCATCGGCTTGAGCAGCGCCTCACGTAGCCAGGTGAACGCGATCTTCACGTCGGTATGCCAGTTGGCGGAGAACGTCTCCCACGTCTGGTGGTGCAGCGGACGCATCACGGGGTTGGCGCCGGCGATGAGAATGAGAATCTGCGGCTTGTAGGTGTTCATCACATTCCACGCCACCGTGGCATCGGTGGCGTCGGCGATTTCCGTCCGGATGTTCGTGCCGGTTGCGGCCAACTCAGCAAGTGCCGGCCCGGAGCGGGCAACCGCAATCACCGGGGCACCGGCCTCGTCGAAGGCGTGCGCGATCCCACGTCCCAAGCCCCGGCTGGCGCCGACGACGATGGTGGTCCTGCCCGACAACTCACTCATGGTTCTCTCCTTTTGTGTCATGCATTTCGAGCCTTTGACAATGCAGACACTGACTTTCGGGAAATTGGGCGCGCTTGTGGCGCCCAGTTTTGGGCGCCGCCGGTGTCAATATCTTGAGGCGACGAGGAGCGAGATGTGGATGACAGACGACTTGATCACCAGGGCGCGCGCAGGCGACGGCGACGCATTCCGCGAGCTGACCGAGCCGTACAGGCGCGAGTTGCACGTGCACTGCTATCGGATGCTCGGATCCTTCCAGGACGCCGAGGACGTCCTGCAGGACACCTTGCTGGCCGCGTGGCAAGGCCTGGACGGGTTCGAGGGACGCGCCTCGCTGCGCACCTGGCTCTACCGGATCGCCACCAACCGGTGTCTCAACGCGCTTCGCTCGGCCAGCAGACGCCCGGCCCGGGAGTGGGACATCTCCGCCATTGAACCGCCCGAGCCCAATGGCGTCAGCGAAATCGTCTGGCTCGAGCCATATCCCGACACCCTCCGCGAAGGTGCGGTCAACGTGCCGCTCGGCCCGGAGGCACGCTACGAGCAGACCGAAGCCATCTCCTTGGCGTTCGTGACCGCACTGCAGTTCCTGCCCGCCCGCCAGCGAGCCGTGCTGATCCTGCGCGAGGTGCTCGGGTACCGCGCGAACGAGGTCGCCGACATGCTCGACTCGACCGTCGAGTCGGTCAACAGCGCGCTGAAGCGGGCCCGCGCCGGTGTGCAGCAGCGCCTGGCGTCGGGCGAGGACGAACCACCGCCCGCCCCCGAGTCACCCGCGGAGCGGGACCTGGTGGCCAAGTTCGTCCGCGCGTTCGAATCCGGTGACGTCGATGCGCTGGTGACCTTGCTGACCGCGGACGTCAGCCTCTCGATGCCGCCGGTTCCCGTCGAATACCGTGGCCGCGACGTGGTCGCGCGCTTCTATGCCGCCGTATTCGGCAAGGGCCGGCTGTATCGCCTGGTGCCAACCCGGGCGAATGGTCAACTGGCATTCGGGATGTATCTGCGCGCGCCCACCGGCGACCTGCGGCACGGGGCAGGCCTGCTCGTGCTCACCGTCGCAGGCGACCGGGTCTGCGCGATGACCCGCTTCGACAACGACGCCCTCGGGTGGTTCGGGCTGCCGCGTTGGCGTCCTCCGGACGGATGAGTCCGCCGGATTCCAACCCTGGTTGTGGGTTGGAGCAGTAATCCCTTGCGGTTTCCTGCTGGTTCCTGCTTCGAGGATTCCCCGTAGCCCGCGGGCTATGGGTCGTCTCCACAGGCTGACACCGCCAACAGCCCGGCGGCCAGGATGTTCTTGGCGGCGTTGACATCCGCATGCTCGGCGGGACACGAGCAGTGGGTGCACCGGAAAACCGCTTGACTCTCACGGGATTTCGGATCCACATGCCCACACGCCGAGCAGCGTTGCGATGTAAACGCTGCCGGAATCTTCACCACCTGGGTCCCGCTGTAGCGGGCCGCAGACTTCAACGCCAACTCGAAGCGATACCAGCCCTTGGACAGGATGGCCCGGTTCAACCCCGACTTCGCCGACCCGCCGTTAGGCAAGTACCCGCCCGGCTTGACCGGATCCGCCACGGGCTTAGCACGGCGGGTCATATTCCGTACCGGCAGTTTCTCCAGCACCACCACAGCGTTGTTGTGCGCCAACCGCCCGGCGGTCTTGACGCAGAAGTCTTGGCGGCGGCGCCGCTCACGGGCCCGTATCTTGCAGAGGGCTTGCCGCGTTTTCTTGCGGTTGGCCGAATTCTTGGCCGCGCGGGACAGTTTGCGCTGCAGCCGCAGGGCGCGCCGCCGCTCGCCCGGTGTGGTGAACACTTGGTCGAGGAGGTCGCCGCTGCTGGTGGCGATCGCCACCGCCACCCCGCGATCCACCCCAACTGCGCTCCCCGGCCGGGCATGCTGCGTCGGCGTGGTTACCCCGTCGTCGACCAGAAATGATACGAACCAGTGCTGGCCTTCTCGGGTCAAGGTGGCCGAGCGGATGGTTTCAGCATCCAGGCTGCGGGAGCAGCGGAACTTGACCCACCCCAGTTTGGGCAGCTTCGCCCGCGCCTTGCGCCGATTCAGCTTTTCCACCTCCATCTTGGAGCCCTCTGGGAACCGAACCGAAGGCACCCACCGGCGGGACGAGCGCCACCGCACGTTGAACGTGCCGTGCCTCCGACAGGCCTCATCCAAGTCGCGTAGTGCTTGCTGCAGGCAATGCCCCGGCACTTCGGTAAGCCACGCGTGTTCGGTCTTGGCTTCAACCAATTCGTGGGCTTGCTGTTCGAAGTTAATCCACGCGCCCCGGCGGCGATATTCACGGCGCTGCTCCAACCCGGTGTTCCACACCGCCCGGCACGCATCAGCAGTCTGCTGCGCCAACCGCGCTTGGGCTTCGGTGAGTTCGGCGCGGAACCGCCTACCGGCCATCATGCCTGCAAATTAATACCGAACACCGACAAGTACCGGCGACACCGCCACCGATGGGCACAGCCCCAGACGCACAAACTTCACGCGCAACACCCAGGGCTGAAGCATTGCCCGCTCTAGTTCAAGGAGATCAACTGGGTTGGCTCCAACGCGTTCGGCGTGTAGGAGACGGGCGGGCAGCGCAAGCATGCGATTGCGTATTAACTCGACCTGGTCCTCGACGGACGCGTGGATCTGCGTCCGATGCTCACCCACACGTTCCGTCTCGAGCATCGGCGCGACGCGTTCCTGGCCATCGCGAACCAAGGGGAGTCCGGCGTGGTCAAGGTCGCGATCGACCAGCGCTAGAGGTGCCCTGCGCGCCAGTTGCGCGGTGAAGTGCCGTGGGTGCGCCGGAACTGCCGACTGAAGTAGCCGGGGTCGGTCATGCCGACCCGCCGGGCGACCTCTGCTACCGGCAGGTCGGTGTCGGCGAGCAGGTTGCGGGCTTCGGCCATGCGGCGTTCGATGATCCACTCCTGCACGGTGCGACCGGTACGGCGGCGCACGACGGTGGTCAGATGCCCCGGCGTCATGCCGAGTTCGCGCGCCACATCGCGCAGGGACAGAGGCTCGCTGCGGTGACGGTCGATCACCGTGAACACCTCTGCCAGTAGGGGTTCGCCGCTGCGCCTGAGGTCACCCACGACGTCGCCGGCCAGTCGTGCGACGTCGATCAGCAGCAAGGTGAGATGCGCCAGTGCAGCCTGACGGTAGCCCTCCTCGCGTTGGGCGAGTTCGGTTTCGATCGCCTCGATTGTCGATGCCCACACCGGCCGCCGCGCCGCGGGGACAGTCAGCGCCAGCAGGCCGCCCGACTGTCCGTGGAGGAACGGGAACAGCAGCGGATGGGATTGCCATGCGGGCCACAGCGATTGCGCGTCACCGCCCAGTGCATTGTGATCGAAGAACACGCCGACCCCACTGTCTACATGCCCCAGGTGGGCGGGGTCGATCACGGCACCTGGCGCAACCACGTAGACGAGACCGGCTGCGTCGTCGTACCAGAGCACAGGGAAGTCGTGAATGTGGCGACGTCGTTCGGGCAGGTCGTCGCCGTCGATCCTGAGCACCGACACCGGAGGCGTGTCGTGATCGCTTCGGTACTGATAAATAGGTACCCCGCCGCGGTGGCGGACCAGCCGAGTCGATTCGACCATACTGCGAAATATAGTCCAACTATTGCCGACGATTGCCCAAGTCCGCCGAGAATCCACGGCTCACCATGGAGACTATGACCGAACATCGTCCACATTCCGTTATCCACGCCTGGCATAACCAGCACGACTATCTGCCCGCGATGGGCCGCGATGCGCTGCTTCCGATCTATGATGTTTTCACCCGCCTGCTCGGCATCAACAAGATCCACGACGCCCTCATCGCGCAGGCTGAACTCGAGAGCGGCATGCGCTGTCCTCGAAATCGGCTGCGGCCCAGGGAACCTCACAATTCGCGCCAAACGCGCTCATCCCGGGGCGGAGTTGATCGGCTCCGACCCTGACCCCCGGGCACTTGCCCGTGCACAGCGAAAAGCACGAGGACTGGCTGGTATTCGGTTCGAGCGTGCATACGCGCAGGAGCTGCCGTACGCGGATGGCGAGTTCGATCGGGTGCTGTCGTCACTGATGCTGCATCACCTGGACGACGATGTGCGGACCGAGCGCGGCCGCGGAGATCTTCCGTGTCCTGCGCCCTGGCGGACGGCTGCACCTCGTCGACATCGGGGGCGACATGACGGCCCACCACGGTCTGGCGGCGCGGTGGATGAAGCGCAACCCTCACGTCGCCGGCAATCTCGGTGACGCGATTCCGCGGCTGCTCCGCACGGTAGGCTTCGACTGTGCCGAGGTGGGCGCGCAGCGGCACCGCCTGATCGGACAGCTCACCTTCTACCGCGCGACCCGCCCGGCCTGACTACCGCGCGAGCGACCGTGTTTGTACGGAATTCGACGGCGTGTCGCGTGCAAACGCCGGTGCGGCTCGCGGAAGATCTACTGGGTTCTGGCGCAGATAGGTGTAGACGCCGGCGAAGCCCTGGTTGACCTCGTCGGGCACGGGCACCGGTCCGCCGAGAGCCCTTGCACCCCAGGCAATCTGGGCAGTCCGCTCGACCAGGGCGGTGACGTGCAGGGCACGGTCGGGCCGCGGCGCAACGGCCACAAGGCCGTGGTTGGCGATCAACGCCGCGGCGCGGCCCTCTAGCGCCTTGATCGCGTTGTTGCCGACGTCGGGGGTGCCGGAGGCCGCGTAGTCGGCGCAGCGGATCTCCCCGCCGCAGTACACCGCGAACTCGTCGATGCAGGCCGGAATGGATTGGTGCGCAACGGCAAACATCGTGGCCCACACGGGGTGGCTGTGGATGACGGAGCCGATGTCGTCGAACGCGCGGTAGCACGCCAGGTGCAGCTGCATCTCCGTCGACGGCGCCCGGCCGTCCTTGGCGGTCAGCACGGTGCCCTGCGGGTCGACCAGCACGAGATCGTCGAGCGCCATGTCCTCGTAGTCCACCGACGACGGCGTGATCACGAGGTTGCCGTCCTCGCGCCGCGCTGAGATGTTGCCCGCCGTGCCCTCGACGAGGCCGCGCCGCAGCATGTCCTTGGCCGCGGCCAACACCGCGGTCTCGGGGTTCTCGACGAATCTCATGTGAGCACCTCCGGGTTGACGATATGGGCGGGCGTGCGGCCCGACAGCAGCGCCTCGAGGCCGTCGGCGACCATCTGCGCCTGCCGGGCCTCAGTGTTCCATGTGGCGCCGCCGATGTGCGGCGTGAGCACCACGTTGGGCATGCCCGTCAGCGGGTGGTCCGTGGGCAGCCATTCGCCGACGAAATGGTCCAGGCCGGCGGCGGCGACCTTGCCGTTTCGTAGGGCGTCCACGAGCGCATCGGTGTCGTGCAGTTGGGCTCGTGCGGTGTTGAGGAAGACGACGCCGTCGCGCATGGCCGCGAACTGCTCGGCGCCGATCATCCCGACGGTGTCGTCGGTGACCGGCGCGTGCAGCGAGACGATGTCGGCCTCGGCGAGCAACTCGTCGAGGCTGTGCCGGGCCTCGTCGTTATACGGGTCGTGCGCGATGACGTTCACTCCCAGCCCCGACAGCCGCCAGCGCAGGGCGCGGGCGACGGCGCCGAGACCGACCAGACCCGCCGTCTGGCCCGCCACCTCCCACGCCCGGAATCGTTGGTAGGGAATGGTCCCGTCGCGAAACACCTGGCCCGCCCGGACATCCGCGTCGGCGGTCAACACGCGGCGGGTGGCCGCGAACAGCAGTGCGATCGCCATCTCGGCGACGGCGTCGGCGTTGCGGCCCGGCGCGTTCAGCACCGGGATACCCGCTTCGGTCGCTGCGGCGATGTCGACGTTGTTGGGGTCACCGCGGGTGGAGACGATCGCATGCAGGGGCAGCTCGAATACCGGGCCGCGCACTGAATCACTTTCCACGACAAGCACATTCGCGCTCTCTGCGGATGCCCGCTCGGCGAGCTGTTCGGCGGTGTAAATGCGCAGCGGCGTCTGGTCGATCCACGGGTCGTAGACCACGTCGACCAGCCGGCGCAGCTTGTCGAAACCGTCGCCGCGCAAGGGTGCCGTCACGAGGGCGCGAAGTCGGGTCACAGATGCTCATGCTGGCGTACGGTGACGCGCGTGTCAGCCAAAGACGTCACAATCGGCATCGACATCGGCACCACCGCCGTCAAAGCCGTCGCCGCCGACGAGGACGGCCGTGTGACGTCTCGGACACGAATACCTCATCAGTTGCGGGTCCCGGCCCCGGACCGGCTCGAGCACGACGCCGACGAGGCGTGGCGTCGGGGACCGCTGACCGCCCAGGCCGAATTGGCCCGACCCGATGCCAAGGCGGTGGCCGTCACGGCGATGGTGCCTTCGCTGACCGCCGTGGACCCCGCGGGTATGCCTCTCACGCCGGGCTTGCTGTACGGAGACAGCCGGGGCCGCGACCGGCGCGGGCCCTGACACGAAGTTCCTCACGGGCGAGGCGGTCGAGTTCCTGCGCTGGACGGCGCGAGAGGCGCCCGACGCGCAGGGGTACTGGCCGGCGATGGCGGTGGCCAACCACGCGCTGGCGGGCGAAGCGGTCGTCGACAATGCCACGGCCAGCACGACGTATCCGTTGTTCGACGGCAGCTGGAGTGAGGACGTCTGCGCCGAGTGCGGCGTGACCGCCGAGCGCATGCCCGATGTGCGGGCGGCGGGTGCGGCCGCCGGCAAGGTCCGTGGCACGGACGCTGTGCTAGCCGCTGGCTCGGTGGACGCCGTGTGCGAGCAGATCGTCGCCGGCGCCGACAACGACGGCGACGTGCTCGTGTTGTGCGGCACGACGCTGATCGTCTGGGTGACGATTCCCGAGTATCGCGAAGTGCCCGGCCTGTGGACGCTGCCCCATACGGCGCCGGCGAAGTTCCAGATCGGCGGGCCGAGCAACGCGGGTGGGCTGTTTCTCGGCTGGGTGAACCGCGTTGTGGGGGAGGGCAACCCGGCGGCCGCGGATCCGCGTCGGGTGCCGGTGTGGTCGCCGTACATCCGCGGCGAACGCACGCCCTTCCACGACCCGTACCGTCGCGGCGTACTGGACGGGCTGGACCTCACGCACGACAGTGCATCGCTGCGGAGGGCCGCGTTTGAAGCATCGGGTTTCGTTGTCCGCCAACTCATCGAGCTGAGCGGCGCAGCGGTGTCACGAATCGTGGCGACGGGTGGCGGCACGCGCCTGCAGCCGTGGATGCAGGCCATCGCGGACGCCACGGGTCTGCCGGTCGAGGTGTCGGCGGTACCCGAGGGGGCGGCCCTGGGGGCGGCGTTTCTGGGACGGATGGCCGTGGGTCTCGAGACGTCGATCACCGACGCCGCCCGGTGGGCGTCAACCGAACGCGTCGTCGATCCCGATCCCGCATGGGCGGGCCCGATGGGGGAGCGCTACGGGCGGTTTCTCGAATTGTCGGGCGGGGGTGCGCCGACTTCTGCACCAGGGTCGTAGATTCGCGTTATTAACGACCCTCACGCAGAAATCGGCGAAACTAGCTGCCCTCGCCGCCGGCGCACTGGCTAGCGCAGCACCGCGCTGATGTAGCTCAGCTCGCGGACGGCGGACATGGCGTCGCCCTCCGGCATCTCAAATCCGTTGGCGGCGTAGGCCTCTTCCATCGTCTGCGATGAGACATCCCAGCCGTAAGTGCTCAGGTACTCGACGACGTGGCTGCGCTCGCCCTCGTAAATCAGGTCGGCCACATTGACGTCGGTGCCATACTTCTTCATCTGATCGGCCATGCGTTGCGCCCGCTCGTCGAAGAACGCCTTCATGTCGTGGACGCGTTCGGTGGCCACCCAGCTGCCCGGCACACTGAGCGCGGTGATGTTGTCGAACAGCTTATCCTGGGCTTCGGACGGCAGATAAATCAGCAGCCCTTCGGCTATCCAGGCGGTTGGCTGGGCCGTGTCAAACCCGTTGTCTATCAGCGCTTGTGGCCAGTCGTTGCGCAGGTCGATAGCAACGGTGCGCCGGTCGGCGGTCGGCTTGGCGCCCAGTTCCGCCAGGGTGCGGCTCTTGAACTCAATCACTTCCGGCTGGTCCACCTCGTAGACCACGGTGCCGTCCGGCCACGGCAGCCGGTACGCGCGGGCGTCCAGTCCGGAGGCGAGGATGACCGCCTGGCGCACGCCTGCCGCGGCGGCGTCGGTGAACAGCGTGTCGAAGAAGCGGGTGCGGACCGCCATGTGTTCGGCGAAGTGGCGCAGGTTCAGCTCCGGATCCAGTTCCTTCAAGTCGATTTCGCCATTGAAGAACCGGCTCGTGAAGTCCATCCCGACCGCCTGCACCAGCGGCTCGGCGAACGGGTCGTCGATCAACCCCTCACGGTGGGACAGCGCGCGCTGTGCCGCCACCATGGTGGCCGTCGCACCAACGCTGGACGCGAGATCCCAAGTGTCGTTATCGGTCCGGGCCATCATGCTCCTTGCTGAATAGTGGCGGAGATGTACTCGACATTGGTCATTGCTGCCCCGGTCTCGTCGTCCGGAAGCGTAAAACCGTTGGCCGCATAGAGTTCCGGCGTGCCGCTGGCGGTGACGTCCCAGCCGTGTGTCGTGAGGTAATCGATGACATGGTTGCGTTCACCGTGGTAAACGAGCTCCGACATGTCGACGTTCAATAGGCTGCGCATCCGTTCGCGACGCTCCGCAGCTTTTTCGTCGGAGAATGCGTCCATGTTCGGCAACTGCTCGGTCGCCAGCCTGCTGCCCGGCGCGCTGAGCTCGGTGATGTTGTCGAACAGCCGGTCCTGCGCATCCGGCGGCAGGTACACCAGCAGCCCCTCGGCGATCCACGCGGTCGGCGCAGAGGTGTCGAAACCGCCGGCGCGCAGCGCGGTCGGCCAGTCGTCGCGCAGGTCGATGCCAACGGCGCGCAGAGTCGCGGCCGGCTCGGCGCCAAGCTCGGCCAGCGTGCGCGTCTTGAACTCGATGACCTGTGGCTGATCGACTTCATAGACCACGGTGCCGTCCGGCCATGGCAGCCGGTAAGAGCGCGCGTCCAACCCGGAGGCCAGGATCACCACCTGGCGCAGGCCTTCGCCCGTCGCCGCGGTGAGGAAGTCGTCGAAGTAGCGCGTCCGCACGGCCATGCCCTCGGCCATCAAGAGGTGGCTCATCGCCTCGTCGCCGAAGTCGATGTCACCGTTCGCCAGCTTGACGAAGACGTCGACGCCGACGGCCCGCACCAGCGGCTCGGCGTACGGGTCGTTGATCAACGGGTTGGGGCCCTTCGAGGCCAATGCCCGCCCGGCGGCGACGCCCGTCGCCGTCGCACCCACGCTCGATGCCGGGTCCCATGTGTCGTTGTCGGTTCGCGTCATCGATTGCCCAGGGTGCCATCGATGTAGCGCAGGTTGGCGAACGGGGTATCGCCGTCGAAAGGCGGCAGGCCATTGGCGGCGAACAGCTCGTTGATGCTGGCGCCGGTGATCTGCCAGCCGTGGTCGGCAAGGTACGCCTGCGCCTCATTGCGGTCGCCGAGGTAGACGAGCTCGCTGATGTCCAGGTCGAAGCCGTGGTCGCGCCAGCGCTGTGTCGCCGACTGCATGCGCTGGATCAGGCGATCGTGATCGGCCGGGTCGATATTGGGCGCGCTTTCGGTGCCGAAGCGGCTGCCGGGCGCGCTCAGCTCGGTGATGGTATCGAGCAGCCGGTCCTGGGCCTCCGGGGGGAGATAGCCGAGCAGGCCCTCCGCACTCCACGCTGTCGGCTGGTTGGGGTCGAACCCGGCCTCGATCAGTGCCGAAGGCCAGTCGTAGCGCAGGTCCATCGCCACCGTGCGCCGGTCCGCTGTGGGTTTGGCGCCCAGGTCGGCCAACGCGCGTGTCTTGAATTCGATGACGTCCGGTTGGTCGATCTCGTAGACGACGGTTCCGGCGGGCCACGGCAGCCGGTAGGCACGCGAATCCAGACCGGACGCCAGGATCACCGCCTGCCGGATTCCCGCCTCGGTCGCGGTCAGGAAGAACTCGTCGAAGAACTTGGTCCGGACCGCCATGTTGTCGGTCATCCGCTGCATGCCGGCGTCCGCGTCGTCGTCGTCAAGATCCTCGGGACGCAGGTCTCCGGAGGCCAGCCGGGTGAACAGGTCGACACCGACCGCACGCACCAGGGGTGTGGCGAACGGATCGTCGATCAACGGATGCTCGGCATTGCTCGCCATTGCGCGCGCCGCCGCGACCATCGTGGCCGTCGCCCCGACACTCGACGCCAGGTCCCACGTGTCGTTCGCTGTCCGTGCCATCGGATCACCCCTGTCTAGGTCGTTACTTAGTGGATATAACGAGATACTGCCGACGATAGGTTCCCGATCTGAGAATCATCTGTGAGCGCCTTGGATGCAGGCCAACTGACCTGGCACTGTTAGTCTCGTAGACTGTTTGACGCGTGACTTCGCAGGCTGGGCGCTGGGCGGAGCACCGTACATGACTTAACCAGACGCTGGTCAGACCAGCCCCATTCGTACGCCGCTAGATATTGGCTGGCTGCGCAGGAGGAAGAGTGCTCTCGGCTTTCATCTCGTCGCTGCGGACAGTCGACCTCAGGCGAAAGATTCTGTTCACCCTCGCCATCGTCATCCTGTACCGCGTCGGCGCCTCGATCCCGTCGCCCGGCGTCAACTACCCGAACGTGCAGCAGTGCATCGCGCAGGTCAGTGGCGGCGAGTCGGGACAGATCTACTCGCTGATCAACCTGTTCTCGGGTGGCGCCCTGCTGCAGCTGTCGGTGTTCGCGGTCGGCATCATGCCGTACATCACCGCCAGCATCATCGTGCAGTTGCTGACCGTGGTGATCCCGCGGTTCGAGCAGCTGCGTAAGGAAGGCCAGGCCGGCCAGACCAAGATGACGCAGTACACCCGTTACCTGTCGATTGCGCTGGCCATCCTGCAGGCCACCAGCATCGTGGCGCTGGCCGCCAACGGCGGGCTGCTCAGCGGCTGCACGCTCGACATCATCCAAGGTCAGAACGAAGGCCTCAACATCTTCACGCTGGTCGTCATGGTCGTGGTGATGACCGCCGGCGCGGCCCTGGTGATGTGGATGGGCGAGCTGGTCACCGAGCGCGGCATCGGCAACGGGATGTCGCTGATGATCTTCGCCAGCATCGCGTCGGCGATCCCGGGTGAGGGTAAGTCCATCCTGGACAGCCGCGGCGGCATGGTGTTCGCCCTGGTGTGTGTGGCGGCGCTGGGCATCATCATCGGCGTGGTCTTCGTCGAGCAGGGCCAGCGACGCATCCCGGTCCAGTACGCCAAGCGGATGGTGGGCCGCAAGATGTACGGCGGCACGTCGACGTATCTGCCGCTGAAGGTCAACCAGGCCGGCGTCATCCCGGTGATCTTCGCGTCGTCCCTGATCTACATCCCGCACCTGATCACTCAGTTGATCCAGAGCGGCAGCACCAACCCCGGCACCGGATGGTGGCAGACGTTCGTCGCCGAGTACCTGACAGACCCCAGTAGCCCCGTTTACATCGCCGTCTACTTCGGGCTGATCATCTTCTTTACGTACTTCTACGTGTCGATCACGTTCAACCCCGAAGAGCGCGCCGACGAAATGAAGAAGTACGGCGGTTTCATCCCGGGCATCAGGCCCGGCCGGCCGACCGCCGACTACCTGAAATATGTGCTGAGCAGGATCACTCTTCCTGGCTCGATCTATCTGGGCGTGATCGCCGTCCTACCCAACCTGTTCCTGCAGGTCGGCAACACGGGCACCGTCCAGAACTTGCCCTTCGGCGGTACTGCGGTTCTGATCATGGTTGGCGTCGGATTGGATACCGTCAAACAGATCGAGAGCCAGCTGATGCAACGCAACTACGAAGGGTTCCTGAAGTGAGAGTCGTTCTACTCGGACCGCCGGGAGCGGGCAAAGGCACGCAGGCGCAGAAGCTGTCCGAGAAGCTCGGCATCCCGCAGATCTCCACCGGGGACCTCTTCCGCAAGAACATCACCGACGGCACGCCGCTTGGCCTGGAGGCCAAGCGCTATCTCGACGCCGGCGACCTGGTGCCCTCGGAGCTGACCAACAAGCTGGTGGAAGACCGCATCGAGCAGCCCGACGCCACCGACGGCTTCATCCTGGACGGCTACCCGCGTTCGGTGGAGCAGGCCAAGGCCTTCGACGAGATGCTCAAGAACCACAACACCAAGCTCGACGCCGTGTTGGAGTTCCAGGTCTCCGAAGAGGAGCTGTTCACGCGGCTCAAGTCCCGCGGCCGCGCCGACGACACCGAAGAGGTCATCCACAACCGGATGCAGGTGTACCGCGACGAGACCTCGCCCCTGCTGGAGTACTACAGCCACAACAACCTGCAGGCCGTCGACGCGGTCGGCGGCCTCGACGAGGTCTTCGCCCGCGCGCTGCGAGTGCTCGGCAAGTAGATCGATGATCGGCCTTCCGGGGCTGCGCAACCGCAAGGTGGTCGCGCAGCGCAGCCCGGGTGAACTGGATGCGATGGCCGCGGCCGGCTCGTTGGTCGCGACCGCGCTGCTGGCGGTGCGACAGGCCGCCGCGCCCGGGGTGTCGACGCTCGCACTCGACGAGATCGCGGAATCCGTGATTCGCGACGGAGGCGGCACTCCGTCATTCCTGGGCTATCACGGCTTCCCCGCCAGCATCTGCGCCTCGGTCAATGACCGTGTGGTGCATGGCATTCCATCGGCGAGCGAAACACTGGCAGCCGGCGACCTGGTGTCCATCGACTGCGGTGCGATTCTCGACGGCTGGCACGGCGACTCGGCGGTCACGTTCGGCGTCGGGACTCTGATCCCCGTCGACGAAGCGCTGTCGCAGGCCACTCGCTCTGCCATGGAAGCCGGCATCGCCGTGATGGTGCCCGGTAACCGGCTCACCGACGTCTCGCACGCCATCGAGGTCGAAACGCACGCCGCCGAACGGCGCAACGACCGCAAGTTCGGCATCGTCGCGGGCTACGGCGGCCACGGCATCGGCAGGCAGATGCACATGGATCCGTTCCTGCCCAACGAAGGTGCGCCGGGCCGCGGTCCATACCTGGCCCCGGGCTCGGTACTGGCCATCGAACCCATGCTCACGCTTGGTACGACGAAGACCGTTGTGCTGGAAGACGAATGGACCGTCGTCACAGCCGACGGGTCGCGCGCGGCTCATTGGGAGCACACCGTCGCCGTCACCGAGGACGGGCCGCGAATCCTCACGCTGTAGGGCTAATCTGCCCGGCGCGCGCAGACCTACGTCGTCGAGATCGACGCTGGCGTGGCGTCCACTCGAACTTCGTCGCGCTGCCGTCGATCTCGGGGCAAACTCAGCTGTTGACGGGCGGATCGTTCTTCGAGACTGCAACCACGCAGGCAAACTTCGAGTGCGGGCCTGCTGGAATACAGTTTCGATGCATAGCGACCGCCTGGTCACCGTGCGGGCAGGCTGGTACTGAACCGGATGACCGGCAATCTCGTATTAATGACGGAGGTTGATATTGGACGACCCCGAGGCCGCCGTCATGCGGGTGCTCTACGACGAGCACGCCGCGGCGTTATGGCGCTATGCCATGCGGCTGACGGGTGATACGGCCCGAGCGGAGGATGTCGTGCAGGAAACGCTGTTGCGTGCTTGGCGCCATCCCGAGGTGACCGACGAAAGCGAGAGGTCAGCGCGCGCCTGGCTGTTCACCGTGGCGCGTAACCTCATCATTGACGAGCGACGTAGCGCGCGATTCCGCAGCGAATCCGGCACCCCCGACCTGGAACAAGTAGCGGATCGCGCCGGACCGGATGAGGTGGATTCCGCACTGGACCGACTGTTGTTGGGCGAGGCCCTGAATCATCTGTCCGAGGAACACCGGGCGGTCATCCGCCGTGCGTACTACCAGGGCTGGACCACCGCACAAATCGCAGACGACCTGCAGGTCGCCGAGGGCACGGTGAAGTCCCGGCTGCACTACGGCGTGCGCGCATTGCGGCTGCGATTGCAGGAAATGGGGGTGACACGATGACACAATTCGGCGCACCCCGCAGTCGGACGACGATCGCTATGTGACCTGGGACGCTGCCTATGTCTTCGGTGCACTGTCGAGCGATGAACGCCGCGAGTACGAGGCTCACCTCGCAGACGTGTGAGCGGTGCCGGGCCGCCGTCGCCGAGCTGAGCGCCATCCCCGCGCTACTGGCCCAACTCGGCCCCGAGGATGTACAGGGCCTCGACGCGAACAGCCGGAAGGCCCGCCGCCCGAGGTGCTGACGTCGCTGCTGGACAAGGTCGAAGTCGCGGCGCCGTCGGTCGCGGTGGATGGTGACGGGCGCGATCGCCGCGGCAGCGGCCGCAGTAGTGATTGCGCTGGTGATCGCGGTCCTGCCCGGCCTCGGACCGCAATCCGAGACTCCGCAGGCCGGCGGAACGACGCTGGAAATGAGCAAGGTTTCGCAGACGCCGATCAACGCCACGGTGACCCTGAACGGTTTCGGTTGGGGCACCCGGATCGACATGGCATGTACATACGGTGACTGGGGCCAGCGCGACGCACCGCCGCAGAACCTGGGCATGGTGGTGGTGGGCCGTGACGGCAGCCACAACGAGGTTGCGACGTGGCTGGGATTGTCCGGCGCCACCGCATTGCCGAGCGCCAATACTCCGATGCAGATGAACGAAATCGCCGCCGTACAACTGGTTTCCGCCGAAAACGGCGAGGTGCTGCTCGAAACAAACCTGTGAATCCGCCCCGGCGGTGAACCGAACTCCATCTGCGAGTCGTGTCACTGGCAAGGAGTGGGGAAGCAGGTGAGAAATGGCCAGCAGGCATCGGGTTGTCGACCACATCGTCGAGTACCTGGCGGCGAGCGGCATCGACTACGTCTTCGGTGTGGACGGCGCAAACATCGAGGATCTGTACGACGCCGCGTTCTTCCGTGACGACATCACCGCGGTGCTGGCCAAGCACGAATTCTCCGCCGCGACAATGGCCGACGGCTATAGCCGCAGCGGCGCAGGCCTCGGCGTGGTGTGTGCGACGTCGGGCGGCGGATGCCTGAACACCGTGCCCGGGCTGGGTGAGGCGTTCGCCAGCCGGGTGCCGGTGCTGGCGCTGATCGGCCAGCCGCCGACCACGCTCGACGGCCGGGGCGCCTTCCAGGACACCAGCGGCCACAACGGCGCGCTGAACGGCGAAGCGCTGTTCTCCGCGGTTTCGGTGTTCTGCCGGCGCGTGCTGACGCCGCAGGACATCGTCTCGGCGCTGCCGGAGGCGATCGCGGCCGCACACACCGGCGGACCGGCAGTGTTGTTGCTGCCCAAGGACATTCAGCAAGCCGAGCTCGGTCGCAACGGTGGTGCCGGCCGGTTCGAGCAGCTCGGCAGTCAGCTGGGCGATCCACAGGCTGATCGCATCCGCGCTGCGGCGCGCCGACGGGCCGATCACGATCATCGCCGGTGAGCAGGTCGCCCGCGACGATGCACGCGTAGAACTCGAGCACCTGCGTGCGATGCTGCGCGCCCGCGTGGCGGTAGTGCCCGACGCCAAGGACGTCGCAGGCACACCCGGGATGGGTTCGTCGTCGGCGCTCGGCGTGACGGGCGTGATGGGGCATCCCGGAGTCGTGCGCGCGGTCGCCGATAGCGCGCTGTGTCTCCTGGTGGGCACCCGCATGACGGTGACGTCGCGCGCCGGTCTGGACGACGCGCTCGGGTCGGTGCCGGTGTTCTCGATCGGCTCGGCGCCACCGTATCTGCCATGCACGCACGTGCACACCGACGACCTACGCGGCTCGCTGTCGATGCTTGACCGCGGCGTTGTCGGGCCAGGGCAGGCCCGCGCATGTGCGGGTGCCCGAGGTGATACCCCGCACCGAATTGACGCCGCCGGTATTCGACGGCCCCGGCGTGCGTTACCGGGATGCGATGGCGGTGCTGGATGCCGCGCTGCCCGACGGCGTGGACATCGTCGTCGACGCGGGGAACATCGGTGCGTCGGCGATTCACCACCTGCCGGTGCGGCGCGACGGGCGGTTCATCGTCGCGCTCGGCATGGGCGGTATGGGATACAGCTTCGGAGCTGGTATCGGCATGGCGTTCGGGCGTGGGCGACGGACGGTCGTCATCGCCGGGCGATGGCTCGTTCTTCATGCACGGCATGGAGATTCACACCGCACTGCAGTACCGGCTACCGGTGACGTTCCTGCTGTTCGACAACCACGCGCACGCGATGTGCGTGACCCGCGAGCAGCTGCTCTACGACGACCTGTACAGCTACAACCGGTTCGGGCCCAGCCGGCTGGGCGCCGGACTGGCGACGATGTTTCCCGGATCTGGTGTCGGTGGACGTCGCGAGATCGGTCACGCTGTGCCCGCCGCGCTGCGGCAGCGCTCGACGTCGACGGCCCGTCGGTCGTCAGCGTCGAATGCTCGGCAGACGAAATCCCGCCGTTTGCAAACTTTCTCGGCGGTGCTGTTCCCGGCGCCGCGAGCACCTTCCACCCAAGAGGAGAAGCATTCCGATGTCGTTGCCCGCACTTGAGGACATCAGGTCCCACGCAGGATCCGTCGACACCGATCGACGGCGTCGTGCGAATCGAATCGCATCCAAGCGAGAAGGCCACGCCGATCATCATGGAGATGATGCGGTCGGTGTACCCGCACGACGAGGTGTTCGGCGAATTCTGCACCGTCAACACGTTTATCGACTGTCCGCCCGACGAGCTGTTCGACTACATGTCGGACACCCGCAGTCTCGAGGAGTGGACCTACAGCCTGCGCGGATTCACGCCCACCGAGGAACCGGGCCTGTGGATCGCCTACGACCGGCTCGGGTCTCGGAGACCGAGATCTACACGCGGACGGTCGCCAACAGGGAAGCCCGCACCGTGGATTACCACTGCGCGTGGGACCAGGGCAAGCACCTCTGGATGATCTACCTGATGCGAATCGTCGACGCGCAGTTGGTGTTCGACAAGCCCGGATCGGTTGTGCTGTGGACCAATTGCCATCACCCGTTCTACGACGAGAACCCATATCCGGAGACCGCCCCGCCGAAACGGCCGGTCTGGGTCGGCGACTTCTGGGACATGTTCGGTGCCGGACACCTGCTGGAGCTGAAGACGCTCAAGGCAATTGCCGAGTACCGCCACCGCAATGGCCTTCCCGTGACGCCGGATTGGATGAGAGTGATGATGACCGTCAGCTTGATTGATGTCTCGACGTATCTGCCCGGGGAGCCGATCGGCGCCGACTACTACGCGCAGTTCGCCGACTCCGACGACCTGCGGGACAACGTGATGTTCCGCGCGCCGAAGTTCCGGCACCACGTGGCCGAGGACGAGACGGCGATCGACATGGTGGAGCGCGCCGCCGCCGGACTGATCGAGCGGCACGGCCAGGACACCATCGCGAACGTCGACGTGCTCATCACCCACACCCAGATGCCGGACATGCCGTTCTACGGCGGCGGCGGCGGAATGGCGCATCGCCTTGGCATGAAACCGAATTGGGTGCTCGACCTCCACAACGGCGGGTGCGCCGCATTCGTGCTCGGGCTGAAAGTGGCCCGCAACCTGCTGGAGTCGGGCGAGGGGCGACGGCGCTGATCGCCGTCGCGCAGAACGCCGCCGGGCCAGGTGTTCGACCAGCCGAAGCGTGCGGCGCAAAGCGCAGTCGTCGGTTCCCGGCGACGGGGCGGCGGTGGGGCTTGTGACGTTGTCGGACCGCTCGCCGATCCTCGACGTCGAATGCCGCACCTACGGCGAGTTCGCCGGCGACATGACCATCGCCATCGACCCGCCGCGCAAGTGGTGGCAGCCCGGACCGGGGGAGGGCTGCATCGGGTTCACCGAGAGCAAGATCACCAAGGTGCTGGCCCGCGGCAATCGACAGGTGCCCGAGGTGTCGTACGCCGTTTGCGATCGAATTGGCGTGAAGCCCAAGGACCTTGACCTCCTGGTCACCAATCAGCCGAACCGGGTGTTCCTGCGGAACTGGCGCGAAGCGCTGGAACTGCCCAAGGAGCGCCACGTCGACACCTTTGATGAGTGCGGCAATCTGTTCGCCGCGGGCATCCCGGTCAACCTCGACCGCGCCATCTCCGACGGGCAGTTGAAGAAGGGCGATGTGGTGATGATGGCGGCGTTCGCCCATGCGGGCGACTTCGCCGGCGCGGCCGCGGTCCGCTGGGGCGGTCGCGATGATGACCACGCCGAAGCAAGCCCTGACCGACGCCGTCGGCGCGCTGCCCCAGGCCATGAACCCGTTCGCGTTGTCGCTCAACGAGAGTCCGTTCCCGCCGCTGCCCTCGGTGCGGTCCGCGTTGGTCGAATCGATCGACGCCGCCAACCGCTATCCGGAGTACCTGCCCGAGCGGCTGCGCTCGCTGATCGCCGACCACGTCGGTGTCAGCGACGAGCAGGTGGTCATTGGCGACGGCGCGACGGGCGTGATCATGCAGGTGCTGCACGCGATGACCAGCCCGGGCGAGTCGATGGTGATGACGTCCCCGACGTTCGACGGGTATCCGATCTTCGCGCAGATGGCGCGGCTGCGATCGGTCACCGTCGCGCTGGACCAGCACGGCCACCACGACCTCGACGCCATGGCTGAGGCGGCAAGCCAGGCGCGGGTCGTGGTGGTGTGCCGGCCACACAATCCGACCGGGACGGTCGAGCCCGCGGCCGACATCGAGCGGTTCCTGCAGCGGGTCCCGCCGGACACCGTCGTGCTGTTCGACGAGGCGTACGTGGAGTTCCTGTCGCCGGACCTCCGCATCGATGCGCCTGCCCTTGTCGCGCGGTATCCCAATGTCGTAGTGCTGCGGACATTCTCGAAGGCATACGGGCTGGCCGGTCTGCGCATCGGCTACGGCTTCTGCGCGCCCGCACTCGCGCGCAAGCTGTGGACCATGCAGCTGCCGTTCGGCATCGGCATCACCAGCCTGGTGGCGGTCGCAGCGTCATACGACGCGGAAGGCCAACTGCAGCAACGGATTCGGATGATCGCCGCGGAGCGTCGCTTCATGCGGATGCGGCTACGCGCGATGGGTGTCTACAGCACCGACGCGCACGCCAACTTCGTGTACCTGCCCGCACGGGGCGGCCGTGGCGAGAGGTGTTCGACGGCACGGGATTGCAGGTCCGCAATTACGCCGACGGCAGTGTGCGGATCACGGTCGGCAGCCGTCGAGTCCACCAGGGCGGTGCTGTCCGCGGTCGCGCCGGTGGCGTTGCGCTGAAATCTGCCCGGCGACGGCCGGTCGTGCGGTATGAAGAGGCGTGGCCTCGCAACCGTCACGGCCGAACAAGCCGCGACCCGATCGCGCTGGCGCGCGCCAACTGGGAGCGTTCCGGCTGGGGTGAGGTCGCCGACGGCATGGTCGCGGTGACGTCGGTGATGAGGGCGCACCAGATTCTGCTGGCCCGGGTGGAGACCGCGTTGCGCCCCTACGACCTCAGCTTTTCGCGCTATGAGCTGCTGCGGCTGCTGGCGTTCAGCCGCACCGGCGGGCTGCCGATCACCAAGGCGTCCGACCGGCTGCAGGTTCACGTCACCAGCGTCACGCACGCGATCCGTCGGCTCGAGGCCGACGGGCTGGTGGAGCGGATCCCGCATCCAACCGACGGGCGCACCACGCTGGTACGGATCACCGCCCTCGGCCGCTCGACCGTCGAGGACGCCACCGTCACGCTCAACAACGAGGTGTTCGCCGATATCGGCATGTCCGACGACGAGTCGCGGGCGCTGGCGGATTCGATCGAGACCCTGCGCCGTCACGCGGGCGATTTCTAGCGGCGTGGGCCCACACCGCAGGGCCCACGCGAAGCTGGGGAGTAGGGGACAGACGCGGAAGGCCATTGAAACGGCCCAAGTTAGTGGCCTTCTACGTCTGCTCGCGCGAGGGCGAGGGGAGCGGGATTGTCGCGGTGACGGCGGTTCCCGCGCCCGGGCGTGACCGGATATTCAGCCGGCCGCCGACGATCTCGGCGCGTTCGGCCATCGACAGCAGACCGTAGCCGCCCATCTCATCGCTGCCCAGCGGATGCTCGAATGTGTCGAAACCGACTCCGTCGTCGACGATTTCGAGCCGGGCGGTGTCGTTGTCAACCCGGAAAGTCAGCCGCGCGGTCTTGGCGTCGGCGTGCTTCACCACGTTCTGCAGACATTCCTGCGCGATGCGGTACAACGCGAGCTCGATGTGGTCGGGCACCCGGGTGTCGACAAGGTCGACGTCGATGCCGATCTGCGGTATCGAGCGGGCCAGGCTGGCCAGCCCGCCGGCCAGGCCGAGGTCGTCCAGCACTGGCGGCCGCAAGCCGCTGATCGCCGCGCGGGCCTCCTGCAGAGTCAACTCGACCAACTCGCGGGCCTTGCCGAGCTGTTCGGCCATCGTGGCCGGGTCGTCGACGGCCCGCGTCGCCGCATCGAGCCGGTACGACAGCGTGACGAGCCGCTGCGAAATGCCGTCGTGGATATCACCGGCCAGCCGGCGCCGCTCGATCTCCTGCGCCTCGATCACCTGCTCGACGAAGTTCTCATGAGCGCGTTCGCGCGCCACCAGCTGCCGGTGCAGCCGCGCCTGATGCAGTGCGCCTGCGATCAACCGGCCGATCACCAGCAGCAGTTCGACGTCGCGCTCGGTGAAGTTGCGCCGCTCGACGGTGTGCACGTTGAGCACGCCGACCAGGCCGCCGGGGTCGGTCTCCATCGGCACCGACACCATCGACGCGAAGTCCTTGCCGCGCAACGACTCAAACGGCATATAGCGGTGATCGGACTCCTTGTCCTCGCGGATGACGACGGGCTCGCGGTGGCTGGCCACCCAGCCCGAGATGCCCTGCCCCAGCGGCAGCCGGATCTTGCCGACCTCGGCGTCGAACGGCGGCGTCGCCCCGGCGAGCGTGAGCGAGCGGTCGGTGTCGTCGAGCACATGCACGAAGCACACGTCGCTGGCGGTGGCCGCGGTGATCATCCGCGCCGCCGCGGCGGCCAGCGGTTCGACGCCCGGCCCGCTCGAGGCGGCCTGGATCAGTTCCCGCAGCAGCGCAAGCTCGCGGTCGGCGTCGACGAGCTCCCGAAACTTGGCGCGGGTGATGGGCGCGCGGGTTCCGCGCGTGCTCACTTGTAGATCCCTTCGCGAAGGGCGGTCGCGACGGCGCCGGCGCGGTCGCTGACGCCGAGCTTGCGGTAGATCGACCGCAGATGGGACTTGACGGTCTCGTCGCCGATCACCAGCTTGGTGGCGATGGCCCGGTTGGACAGGCCGTTGACGACGAACGACAGGATCTCGCTTTCGCGTTGCGTTAGGCCTTGGCGCGCGCCCGGCCAGAACTCGTCGCGCTGGATTCGCGCTGCGGTGTCGACGGCGCGGGCCGCCATCACCGGATCGATCGCGGTCTCCCCGCTGTGCACGAACTCGAGCTGACGCACCAGATCGTCGCTGCTGATGCTCTTCAGCAGGTAACCGGACGCGCCAACGCGCAACGCCTGGAACAGGTACTGCTCGTCGTCGTAGACCGAGAGCATCACGACCTTGCGCTGTGGGTCACGCTCGCGCAGCTGCTGGCACAGATCCAGCCCACTCGACCCCTGCATGCGGACGTCACACAGCACGATGTCGGGCTTGAGTTCGTCGACAACGCTGAGCGCACGCTCAGCACCGACGGCCTGCCCGACCACCTCCACGCGGTCGGAGAACGCGGCGAGCATGGCCTTGAGCCCCTCGATGACCATTTCATGGTCATCTACCAGCACAATCCGCACCGGCCCGGCCGTCACCACCATGGCACAACCATAGATGTGGTGCCCCGATCGGGGGCCGCAACTTGGCCTGCCCAATCCCCCCTACGGGGGACGCGCCGCGGGTGTGACGTGGGACACCCTTTCCAGGTGCCGATGACACAGGAGAGAACGTGGCGCGCTGGTCGGTTCTGGTGGGACTGGTCGCGGCCCAGCGACGCAAGTGTGTATCCGCTGCGCGCGGTGATCTTCGACCTCGACGCGCTGGCCGACGTTGAGTCCGACGGCCACCGCGTGGTGTTCAATGCCGCCTTCGCAGCACATGGGCTGGACATTCAGTGGACGGTGGCGCGCTACCGCAAGCTGTTGGCGCTGAGCGACGAACGCCAGCGCGTGGCCGCCGAATTGCGGGCTCGAGGGTCTGCACGGAATGCGACGTGCTGAACAAGTTGCTGGTAGACGAGATCGTTGCCACCAAGACGATGATGTTCGACGAGATGATCGCCGACGCCGACTTGGCGCCGCGGCCCGGTCTGCACGACTTCGTCATGGCTGCTTTCGCCGCAGGCGTCATGGTTGGTGTGGTGACAAGTGGTCGGCGCAGCTGGGCGGAGCCGCTGGTGCGACAGCTTGTCGGTGAGGGACTCATCGAAACGGTGGTGACCGCCGACGATGTGAAGAAATCCATGCCGAATCCAGAGCCCTACCAACTTGCTCTGTGGGAGCTGGGAATTCACCCGGAGAATGCACTCGCGTTTGTGGGGTCCGCGGCGGGGCTGCGCGCGGCCAACGGCGCGGACCTGGCCACTGTGGTGATCACCGGCGACGGTGCACCCGATCTGCCGACGGCCGCGGCGGTGCGCCCGGACTACGGCGGCAGCGAGCCGCTGCGCATCGCGGATTGTCAACGGATGCATGGCCGTTGGTGGACGGCGCGCAAGCCCTCAGCCGCGTAGCCTTCAGTTCGCTTCGTAGCGGCCGCGCAACTGCCATTCGCGGGGCTCAACAGATCCGGTCCACGACGTGCTTGGTTCGCGGCCGTAGGTCTAGCTGCTGTGGATAACGCTTTCAGCGCTTCGTGTCGCGCCAGTCGACCAGCTTCTGAACCGTGCTGAGGTCGTATTTGCCCTCCGACGCGCGGACCTCGGTATGGAACAACGTGGCTCCAGCGGCCAGGTAGGCGTCCGCCGACTGCGGATCGGTCCACAGCGTCGAGCGCTCGATATCGCTGTCGGCGCGCCCGAATCCGGCCGCCAGTTCGGCGACGCGGGCACTGGCCTCGCGGTACGAGTCGATGGGCAGGAAGGTGTGCCAGATGTCGGCATGGCGTGCGACTGCGGGCAAGGTGCGCTTGGGACCGGATCCGCCGATCAAGATCGGGATCTTGTGAAGCGGTGCCGGCTGCAACAGCTCGAACCGGCGCTCGATGCGCAGCAATCCCTCGTCGAAGAGATCCGCCCGCGATTTGACCGTCCCGTAATCGAAACCGTAAGTGGTGTAATCCTTCTCGTACCAACCAGCGCCGACGCCGAGGATGGCCCGGCCGCCGCTGATGTGGTCGACGGTGCGCGCCATGTCCGCGAGCAGATCGGGGTTGCGGTAGCCGATCCCCGCCACCAGCAGGCCGAGTTCGGCGCGTGTGGTGATCTCGCCCAGGATGCCAGCGCGGTCCAGCCCTCGAAGTTGTTGACATCCGGCTGCACCGCGGCGAGCACCGGCTTCGCGTCGGCGATCGACTCGATGAACGGCGCGTGGAAGTGGTCATAGCCGAAGATGACGTCCACGCCGATCTCCTCTGCATGCAGGACAGCCTGTCGCCAGGTGGCGTAGTCAGGGTGTGTCGGCGGGCTGAATTTGAACGGCAACGCGTACGGGAAAGGTCATTTACGCGACAAGCAGGGTCTCATCGCGATTTATTCCGGACCACCCCGAGGGCGCTTCGCGCAGCGCTGCCGAACACGCCACATGGATCAAGGCCGCAGGCGCGCAACGAAGCGTCCGCACCGTTCAGCCCTTGCGGATCATTTCGATGACCGCGCTGAAGTCCTTGTCGGCGTGGTCGGCAGCGAACTTGGCGTAGATCTCGGCGGCGTGGCGTGCCCAGCGGCGCGGACGAACCGGTCGACTTCACCGCGTCCATCGCCAGACCGATGTCCTTGTTCATCAACGCCGTGGCGAAGCCGGGCTTGAAGTCGTTGTTGGCCGGTGACGCCGGAACCGGTCCTGGCACAGGGCAATTCGTGTGCACGGCCCAGCAGTTGCCCGTCGCGCCGGTGATCACGTCGAACAGCGACTGCGCGGACAGGCCGAGCTTCTCGGCCAGCACGAACGCTTCCCCGATGGCGATCTGCTGCACGGCCAGCACCATGTTGTTGCACAGCTTGGCGGCCTGCCCCGTACCCGAGGCGCCGCAGTGAATGATTTTGCCCGCCAACGGTTCCAGTACCGGCCGGGCCCGCTCGACCGCGTCCTCCTCGCCGCCGACCATGAACGCCAGCGTGCCCGCCGTCGCGCCCTTCACACCGCCGGAGACCGGCGCGTCGAGTTGAGCGAAGCCGCGTTCGATGGCTCTCGATGGATGGTCGCGTGCATCGTCGACCGAGATCGTCGAGGTGTCGATGAACAACGCGCCTCCGGGCCGCCGGAAGCACCTCGGCGTAACAGGCCTTCACGATCGTCGCCGTTGGGCAGCGACGTGATCACGACGTCCGCCTCGGCGACCGCGGCCGCACCGGTGTCGAAAATCTGTGCGCCCTTCTCGGCGGCGGCGGCCTGCGCGGCGGGAACCGGGTCGAACCCGTGCACCGTGTGGCCGGCGGCGAGCAGGTTGGCCGCCATCGGCCCGCCCATGTGGCCCAATCCCAGGAACGCGATCGTCGTCATTGATTCGGCCTTTCTGCCTATGCGGACGCGCGGGCCCGGGCGGCCTCGGCCCGACCGATGACCACGCGCATGATTTCGTTGGTGCCCTCGAGGATTCGATGCACCCGCAGATCGCGGACGATCTTCTCCAGCCCGTACTCGCGCAGGTATCCGTAGCCGCCGTGCAGCTGCAGCGCCTGATCGGCCACGTCGTAGCACGCGTCGGTCACGTAACGCTTGGCCATCGCGCACAGTTCGACCTTGTCCGGGTGGTTGTCGTCGAGTGCGGTTGCCGCGCGCCACAACAGGATTCGCGATGCCTGCAATGCGGTGGCCATGTCGGCGAGCGTGAACCGGATGGTCGGCTCGTCGAGCAGCGAGCCGCCGAACGCCTGCCGGTCGGCGAGATAGCCCACCGCCTTGTCGTACGCGGCCTGAGCACCGCCGAGCGAGCAGGCGGCGATGTTCAGGCGACCGCCGTTGAGCCCGTTCATCGCGATGCCGAACCCGGTGCCCTCGCCGTCGGCGCCGCCCAGCATCGCGTCGGCCGGCACCCGCACGCCCTCGAAGATCACCTGCGCGGTGGGCTGCGCGTTCCAGCCCATCTTCAGCTCGTCGGCCCCGAAACTCAGCCCCGGCGTGTCCTTTTCGACCACGAACGCCGAGATGCCGCGGGGCCCGTCACCACCGGTGCGGGCCATCACGACGTACACGTCCGACGCACCCGCGCCGGAGATGAACTGCTTCACGCCGTCGATGACGTAGTCGCCACCCTCGCGAACTGCCTTGGTGCGCAACGCACTCGCGTCCGACCCGGCACCGGGCTCGGTCAGGCAGTAGGAGGCGATGGCCTCCATCGACGCCAGCCGCGGCACCCAGGACTTGCGCTGTTCGTCGGTGCCGAACGTGTCGACCATCCACGCGCACATGTTGTGGATGGACAGAAACGCCGCAATGGTGGGGTCAGCGGTGGCGAGCTGCTCGAAGATGCGCACGGCATCCACCCGCCGCAGCTCACTGCCGCCGACGTCCTCCCGGCAGTAGATCGCGGCCATGCCGAGTTCGGCCGCCTCGCGCAGCACATCGGTGGGGAAGTGGTGGCTCTGGTCCCATTCCAATGCGTATGGCGCGAGGCGCTTCTCGGCGAACGCGGCCGCCGTCTCGGCGATCACGCGTTCGTCGTCGTCCAGCCCGAAGTAGTAGTCCATTACTTCATGGTCGGGATGATGAACTCGGTGCCATGGCTACCCGCGGGCCAGCGCTGCGTCACCGTCTTGACCTTGGTGTAGAAGATGATCGACGACGGCCCGTGCTGGTTGAGGTCGCCGAAGCCGGACCGCTTCCAGCCGCCGAACGTGTGGTAGGCCACCGGCACCGGGATCGGCACGTTCACACCGACCATGCCGACCTGCACCCGGGACACGAAGTCGCGTGCGGTGTCGCCGTCGCGGGTGAAAATCGCGACGCCGTTGCCGTATTCGTGTTCCGAGGGCAGCCGCAGCGCCTCTTCGTAGTCCTTCGCGCGCACCATGCACAGCACCGGGCCGAAGATCTCGTCGGTGTAGATCGACATCTCCGGGGTGACGTGGTCGAACAGGGTCGGGCCGATGAAGTAGCCGCCCTCCAGGTTCGCGTCGCGCGAACTGCAGGTCATCGCTGGTGCGTTCGCGGCCGTCGACAACGGCCTCCGCGCCCGCTTTGACGCCCTGGTCGATGTAGTCCTTTACTCGGGCCAGCGCCGCCTCGGTGACCAACGGCCCGTAGTCGGCCTTCGGATCGAGGCTGTGGCCCACCCGCAGGTTGTTGACGCGTTCAATCAGCCTGGCGCGCAGACGATCCGCGGTCTGGTCGCCGACCGGCACCGCCACGCTGATCGCCATGCAGCGCTCGCCGGCGCTGCCGTAGCCGGCGCCGATCAGCGCGTCGACGGCGTTGTCGAGGTCGGCGTCGGGCATCACGATCATGTGGTTCTTCGCGCCGCCGAAGCACTGTGCCCGCTTGCCGTGCGCGGCCGCGCCCGAGTAGATGTACTGCGCGATGTCGGAGCTGCCGACGAAGCCGATGGCCTTGATGTCGGGGTGCTCGATGATGGCGTCGACGGCTTCCTTGTCGCCGTGCACCACCTGGAACACACCGGGCGGCAGGCCGGCCTCGAGGAACAACTCGGCCAGCCGGACCGGCACCGACGGGTCGCGCTCGCTGGGCTTGAGGATGAACGCGTTGCCGCACGCCAGCGCGGGCCCCGCCTTCCACAGCGGGATCATCGCCGGGAAGTTGAACGGGGTGATGCCGGCGACCACACCCAGCGGCTGGCGCAGCGAGTACACGTCGATGCCGGTGCCGGCGCCCTCGGTGTACTCGCCCTTGAGCAGGTGCGGGATGCCGACGGCGAATTCGATGACCTCGACGCCGCGCTGGATGTCGCCCTTGGAGTCGGCGACGGTCTTGCCGTGCTCGAGCGACAGCGTCTCGGCCAGTTCGTCGATGTTCTTGTTGACCAGGTCGACGAATTTCATCATCACCCGGGCCCGGCGCTGTGGATTCCAGGCCGCCCAGTCCTTCTGCGCCTCGGCCGCGCCGGCGACCGCGGCGTCGATATCGGCGGCCGACGCCATCGGCGCCTTGGCCTGCACCTGCCCGGTGTTGGGGTTCAGCACGTCGGCCGTGCGCGTCGACTGCCCAGCTGTGCGCTTGCCGTTGATGAAATGGGAAATCTGTGTGGTCATGAGTCTTGCCCCTCGCCCGAATGGCTGAATACTAGGATATCCTAGTAATGTTCTGGCGGGGTGCGCAAGGCACCTCGAAACTGAATCCTCTGCGCTGCTCAGCGGCGCGTCGCCGTAACCGTTTCCGTGTCGTGGATGCGCCACGTCAGGGCCAGCAGCACGATCGGAAGCAGCACCGCGATGGTCAGCGCCGTCGTCTCGCCGATGGCCTGCGATGTCGTGTAGTGCTCGTGATGCGTGACGTGGAACAGCAGATGCGGAACCGCGAACAATAGATACGCGGCGAGCGAGGTACGCACCATGACACGGTGCATGGTGATCGCGGCGACCCCGGTGACCAGACCCAGGGCGAGGTTCATTGCGCCGTAGTCGCGCATCAGGTGCTCAGAGAACGGCGGGGCCAGATCCACCCACGGCACATAGTCATAGAAGACCCTCGGGCGCGAACGTCGCCACCACACCCACGGCGAATTCGGCAACCGTCAGGAACCACATGCCAGACCGCAGCAGCGTATTCATCGAATCTCCCTCGGCTTACGTCTCAGGTAGTCCTGGATGGCTTCGGCATAGGGGAGATGGCCCGTGGCGTGCTGTTCTGTAAGGAACTCCTCGAAGGTGATCGTGCCTGCCGCGCCGTCGGGCACAAGGTTTGCGCCGCGGCGGAACGCGCCAAACACCTTGCCGGGCAGCCAGATGGGCAGGATGGCCCGGCGCTGACCGGTGATCGACAGAAAGGTGTGGGCGAGGTCGTTCAACGTGCGCACCTCGGGTCCGCCAAAGTCGGGCGCACGGCCCGCGGGCTCGCCCAGAGCCAGATCGGCCAGTCGCGCGCCCACGTCGCGCACGTCGACCGGCTGAGCGCTCACTCCAGCGAGCAGGATCATCACCGGCGACTTCGCCAGCATGCGCAGGATGACGGCGATCAAGTCGTGAAACTGTGTGGCCCGCAATACCGTCCATGGCACCCCCGACGTGGCGATCAGGCGCTCGTCGGCGAGTTTTCGACGGTAAAGGGAGAACGGTATCCGGTCGATCCCGACGATCGATGTGTAGACCAGGTGGCCAACTCCGGCCCGGGATGCCGCCGCCACGACCTGCTGTGCGTGTTCTGCGCACATCACGATCGTGTCGACGTCCGCGAAGGCCTGCTCCAGCCCGTCACCGCTCCGGGCGTCGCCGACGCGATGCTCGACATTGCTGCGGCGACGGCGGCGTCCGCGGCTGAGGACGCGCACGTCCGCACCGGCGTCCAGCAGTCGGTCGACCACGACGGTGCCCAATGTGCCTGTTCCACCGATAACAAGGACTCTGTTCGTCACATAGTTATGAACCGGATAGGCCGACCGGATGTGACAGCTGCGTACCGAGGAATCGGAGCTTGTCCGGATTGGCGAGCAGCCGCAGTGCGGTGACGCGGTCGTCGGCGACCTCGAAGAAAAGCACGGCTGCCAGGGCAGGGCCGACGAAGGCGAGCACCGCCGATTCACCGTTGACCTCGGCGCGGAAGTCGAGCCGCACGTCGTCCATTGCACGGCTGAACCCGCGGGCCAGATAGCGGGCCACCCGGTCGCGTCCGGCCACCACCCGGCGGGCTGCACCGACCTGACCGCCGCCGTCGGCGGTGGATGTGACGTTTTCGGCCAGCATCGCGGCGAGACCGTTCACGTCACCGCCGCGGGCGGCATCCAGGAAGCGTTCGACGAGCGCCTTCCAGCGTGCGGGATCCGGCCGGAACCGCGGTGCTTGCCGGTCCAGCCGCTCCCGGGCGCGCCGATGCAACTGACGGGCATTGGCCTCCGACGTGTCGAGGATGTCGGCGATGTCGCCGTGGCTGTAGGCGAACGCCTCGCGCAGCACAAAGGCGGCGCGCTCGGCGGGGGTGAGCCGCTCCATCAACGTGAGCAACGCGATCGATACCGAATCGCGCTGTTCGACCGATTCCAGCGGGCCCAATGCGCCGTCTGCGGTGAAGACGGCCTCGGGCAGCCAAGGGCCGGTGTAGCTCTCGCGCCGGGCGCGGGCGGAGGTGAGCCGATTGAGGCACAGGTTGGTGACCGCCTTGGCCAGCCACGCGGGCAGCGATCTGATGGCCGCGCGATCCGCCTTGTGCAGGCGAAGGTAGGCGTCCTGCACCGCGTCTTCCGCCTCGCTTGCCGACCCCAGCAGTCGATACGCGAGCCCGAACAACTGCTGGCGATGCGTTTCGAATTCCGCGGCGAGGTCCGTCATTGGAGGCCGTCGATGAACGCCTTGGTTTCGTCCCACGTCGGCAGCAGCCCGGCAGCCTGCACCTCCGCAAGGGTGGGCGCGTCGTGGTCGCGGTCCGACATGATCGGCGCGTCGCCTACGGCAGGCCAAGCGATGTCCAGCACCGGGTCGAGCGCGTTGATGGTGTGCTCGCGTCCCGGCGCGTAGCCCGCCGAGCACAGGTACATCACCGTCGAATCACTTTCCAGCGCAAGGAAAGCGTGTCCCAGGCCCTCCGAAATGTAAACGCTTCGGCGAGCCCGGTCGTCGAGCGTCACGGCGTCCCACTGCCCGAATGTCGGTGAGCCGACCCGAATGTCGACCACAACGTCGAACACCGAACCGTGCAGGCAGGTCACGTACTTGGCCTGGCTCGGCGGCACCTGCGCGAAGTGCAGGCCGCGCAGGACGCCCGCCGACGACACCGAGCAGTTGACCTGGTGCAGGTCGAACCGGTGCCCGGCGAACTCGGTGAACGACGCATCGGTGAACGCCTCGTAGAACACCCCCCGCGAATCGGCGTGCTGCCGCGGGGTCAGCTCCCACGCGCCGGGGACCGTGAGCTCGCGGACTTTCACTGGCCGCGCTCCGCATAGGCGGTCTCGACCGCGTCTTTCAGTGGACGCCACCAGGATTCGTTGGCGCGATACCAGTCGATCGTCGCTTGCAGGCCCTCCTCGAAGTCGGTGTGCTTGGGCCCCCAGCCGAGCTCGTCATACAGCGCCGACGGATCGATGGCGTAACGCAGGTCGTGGCCGACGCGGTCGGTGACGTGCTCGAAGTCGTCAGGCTCGCGTCCCATCAGCCGCAGGATCGTTCGCATCACTGACAGGTTGTCCCGTTCGCCTTCTGCGCCAATCAGATACGTGCGCCCGATCTGGCCATCGGTCAGGATCCGCCACACCGCGCTGTTGTGGTCGTCGACGTGAATCCAGTCACGCACATTGGCTCCGCTGCCGTACAGCTTGGGCCGCCGCCCGGTCAGCACATTGGTGATCTGGCGCGGAATGAACTTCTCCACATGCTGATACGGCCCGTAGTTGTTGGAACAGTTCGAGATCGTCGCCCGCGCACCGTAGGAGCGCACCCACGCCCGCACCAGCATGTCGGAGGCGGCCTTGGTCGACGAGTAGGGGCTGGACGGGTTGTACGGTGTCGACTCGGTGAACCGTTGCGGGCTGTCCAGTTCGAGATCGCCGTACACCTCGTCGGTCGACACATGGTGCAGCCGGACGCCGTGCCTGCGCACTGCCTCCAACACGGTGTACGTGCCGATGACGTTGGTGTGCAGGAACGGCTCTGGGTCGGCGAGCGCGTTGTCGACGTGGGTCTCGGCGGCGAAATGCACAACGGCGTCGGCCTCGGCGACGAGCTTGTTCACTGAGTCGGCGTCGGTGATGTCGCCCTGCACCAGGCGGATGTCGGCTTCGACCGGCGCGAGCGATTCGCGGCTCCCCGCGTAGGTCAGCGCGTCGAGCACCGTCACCGAATGCTCGGGAACCGCGCTGTGTACGAAGTTGGCGCCGATGAATCCGGCGCCGCCGGTGACGAGCATCCGCATGGGTCAAACCCTAGCGGGCGAGGTCTCAATTCCACCGTGGGCGGCCGTGCCTGACCGGAATGCGGACGGGACCCGAGAATGACGACCCATCCGTCGGGCCCATGCGGGGGTAGGGCCTGGCGGTCCGGTCGAAGGCGGCGCGGCGTGCACGATCACGCAACACGGCGTACGCCGCCATTGTTCGTTGCAGCTGTTCGTCCGCGGAGCGGTCGGCCGGAGTCGATGCATCCCTGGTATCGGGGTGCAGGGCCCGCAGCTTGCGTCGATATGCGCGAGTGATTTGGTCCTGGCTCGCCGTGGATGCGACGTCCAGCACGGCGTAAGGATCGAAGGCGTTGTCGTACATCCTTTTACCTTCTGCGGTGGTGAACCCCCTCCAGGACCCGGACGACGACTCCATAGATCTATGTCCGTTGCTATATATTTGTGATAGCACTGCGCAAATATTTTGGCAAGGAGAAATCCCGGGGACATGAATGATCCGGAGCCCAGCGACTTGGGCGAGGGGGCCGAGAGCAGATCAACGCGTGGTGTGTACGCCATTTCGGTCACCGCGGAGCTGTCGGGCCTGGGTCCCCAGACGCTGCGCCTGTACGAGCGCCTCGGGTTGCTGACGCCCCAGCGCACCGAAGGCGGCACGCGCCGCTACAGCGACGACGACCTCGCCACATTGCAGCGGATCACTGAACTCACCGACGAGGGTGTCAACCTCGCCGCGGTGGCGCGCATCCTTGACCTGGAAGCGCGCAACGCGGAATTAGAAGCGGACAACGCCAAGCTCGAGGCCGACAACGCCGCGTTGAAGTCCAAGAACGCGTGACCCCGTCAACTCCGTGGGCCCACGCGAAGCTGGGGACGTGCGCAAAATGCTGCTGTTTCGCGGCGTGTCGGCCAACAAACCCGCACGCTCAGCGGTCTTACGTGAGCCCCAGCGGTCCGGCCAGCGCGGTCAGCGTCGGCAGCAGCTTGTCCCAGCCGCCCAGCACCTGGATCGTCACGTGATCGGCGCCGGCGTCCAGGTGCTCGGTGAGCCGCTTGGCGATGTCGCCGGGCGTGCCGTGCGCAACCACCGCGTCGATCAGCTTGTCGCTGCCCGGCTTGGCGATGTCGTCGTCGGTGAAGCCCAGCCGCTTCCAGTTGTTCAGGTAGTTGCTCAGGTTGAGGTAGAAGTCGACCGACTGACGACCGATCGCCCGTGCCTCATCGGCGTCGGTTGAGAGCACCACCTTGTGCTCGGGCGCCAGAAACACCGTGTTGCCGATGATGTTTCGGGCCTGACCGGTGTGCTCCGGTGTCGTCAGGTACGGGTGTGCGCCCGCGCTGCGTTGCGCCGAGAGCTTGAGTACCTTCGGCCCGAGCGCGGCAACTACCCGTCTGCTGGTCGGCACGTTGGCGGCGTCGAGCGCGTCGAGATATTCGACGAGCACGTCGTAGGGCTTGCGGTACTCCTCGGTGTGCTCCGGATGGCCGATGCCGATGCCGAGCAGGAAGCGTCCGGGATAGGCGTCTTCGACGCGGTGATAGGCCTCGGCGACCTGTTCGGCCGGCGCCGTCCAGACGTTGACGATGCCTGTTGCCACCTGAAGCGTCTCGGTGCGCTCGAGTATCGGCTCGACGTAGTTCAGGTCGCCGGCGGGCGACCCGCCGATCCACACGGCGCCATAACCGAGTTTCTCGATCTCGACGGCCTGTTCGGGCTTGGGCGCGCCGAAGGTCCAGACTCCGAAGCGGCCGAGGTCGGGCTTGAGCTCAGTCATGCTGTTCCCTTCTGCTCGTACGTCATTGGAGGCCGAGCGGCCCGGCCAGCTCGGCGAGTGCAGGAACCAGCTTGTCAGGTGAAGTCAGCACCTGCACCGGCACATGGTCCGCGCCGGCGTCGAGATGCTGCCTCAGACGTGCCGCAATGGCATCCGGCGTGCCGTAGGCGACGACGGCGTCCACGAACCGGTCGCTGCCGGGCTTGGCCAGGTCATCGTCAGTGAACCCCAGTCGCTTGAAGTTGTTGAGGTAGTTCGCCAGGCCGAGGTAGATGTCGAGCGCCTTGCGGCCGATGGCGCGCGCCTGGTCGGCGTCGGTGGTCAACACCACCTTGTGCTCGGGCGCCAGGAACGCGTCGGGACCGATCACCTCACGCGCCTGGGCGGTGTGTTCGGGCGTCGTCAAGTACGGATGCGCGCCGGCAGAGCGCTCGCTGGACAGCTTCAAGACCTTCGGGCCCAGCGCGGCGACGACGCGGCGCTGCTTCGGCACCCCGTACTCGTTGAGCTTGTCGAGGTACTCGGTGAGCGCGTCGTACGGCTTCTTGTACGCGGTTTGCATTTCAGGATGCCCGACGCCGATGCCCAGCAGGAAGCGCCCGGGGTATGCCTCGTCGATGCGGTGGAATGACTCGGAGACCTGCCCGGCGTCGGCGGTCCAGATGTTGACGATGCCGCTGGCCACCTGCAGCGTGGTGGTCTTTTCGAGGATGGGTTCGACCCAGTCCAGCGCGGCCGGCGGCGATCCGCCAACCCATACTGCGCCGTAGCCCAGCGCCTCGATGTCCTTCGCCTGCTCCGGCGTTACCCCCATTCCAAACGATCCGAACCGGCCGAGGTTGGGCTTCTCATCAGTCATGGACATGCCAACCCCCCGACCGGCAACCGCTATTCCTGCCTATTTTGAAGCGGCCGGAAGCTCGGTCGGTGTCGGCGCCTCGGGAGCGGGCGCCACCAGCGGCAGCAGAACGATGAAGCGCGTGTCTCCCGGCTTGGATTCGACGCGGAGGTCACCGTGGTGCTTTTCGACGACGATCCGGCGGGCGAGGTCCAGACCCAGGCCGGTGCCCTCGCCGAACGGCTTGGTGGTGAAGAACGGGTTGAAAATCTTGCCGATGGTTTCCTCGGGGATGCCGGGCCCGTCGTCGCCGATCTCGACGCGGATCATGTCCTCGTTTTCGCGCATCGTGCGTAACGTCAGCGTGCCGTGGCCGTCCATCGCCTGGATCGCGTTGTCGATGATGTTCGTCCACACCTGGTTGAGATCGCCTGGGTAGCAGAGCAATTCGGGCAGTGACTTGTCCAGCTCCTTGACCATTTTCACCGAACCGTCTTTGCCGAGCTTGTCACCGAACATCATCACCGTGCTGTGCAGCAATTCGTGAACGTCGGCCGTCTGATACGGAGCCCGGTCCATCTGCGAGTACTGCTTGGCGCCGGCCAGCAGCGCGGAGATCCGCTTGCTTGCCTCGCCGATCTGGTTCATCAGCAGTTCGGTTTCGATGGTGTACCGCAGCCATCCGAGAGCACCCTGCAACGAGGCGGACGCGTCGACTTCATCGACGGATGCCGAAACCCGTTCCAGCCAGTCGATGTCCAGGCCGGCGTCGACGAACGTCGGCGCGTAATCCCACGCGTAGTTGATGCCGTGGTTCTCCAGCCATTCACCGATCTTCTCTTCGCGGTCAGAGGCTTCCAGCGCCGTCAGCTCCTGGGCCTTGGACTTGGCGACCTGCTCGGCTACCTCGTCCTGGATGCTCACCATGACGCGTAGCGCCTCGGGGGTGAACTTGCCGTCGGCCAGCATCGCCAGCTTGTGCCGCATCCCGGTGGTCTTTTCGCGCAGATCCGAGACCGCGCGCGCGGTTGCGGCCGCCGGATTGTTGAGTTGATGCGTGAGGCCGGCCGTGATGGTGCCCAGCGCCAGCAGCTTCTCCCGTTGGTCGATGATTCGCCGTGCTCGCTGGCTGCCGACCGTGTGTCCCTCGAGCAGATGCACGGCCATCGGGAACTCGGCCTGCATGAAGCGGGCGAACGCGTCCGCGTCCAAGACGAAGAACCTCGACGGCTTGGTCACCCGCACCGATGCCGAGTAGACGCTTTCCGCGCCGGGTATGTATGCCGACCACGCGCCGCAGTACACGCCGCGCTGCGACGTGCGGCCGGTTTCGAGGTCCACGCCTCCCGAGCGCACGGACATCACCAGCTCACCCTCGATGAGGACGTAGAAACAGGTGGCCGGCTCGCCCTCGACGACGACCGGGCCGGGCTCGAAGGTCTGGATGTGCCCGTTGTCGCAGAGCGTCTGAAGCTGTTCGTCGGTCAACGCCTCGAACAGGAACAGCGTCCGCAGTTCGTCAGGCAGACATGTTTGGCCCATCAATAGCTTCTCTCTACGACTCCGCCAGGTAGCGGTGTACCAACATCACTGCCATCGACCCTTCGCCGACAGCGGCTGCCACTCGTTTGGCGGACTCGGCACGCACATCCCCTGCAACAAACACACCCGGCACACTTGTTTCCAGGTGGTGCGGCGGACGGTCCAGCGTCCAGCCGCACACGTCACGCAGATCGGGCCCGGACAGGATGAAGCCGTGGTCATCGCGGGCGACGACGCCATCGAGCCAGTCGGTGCGCGGCTCGGCGCCGATGAAGATGAACATGCGCCCACAGCCGTATTCCTCGCGTTCGCCCGTCTGCCGGTTTTCCAGGCAGATGCGCTCCAGGCGGTTACTGCCCTTGACGGCGTGCACGACCGTGTGCGGCATCTCCTTGATTTTGTCGTTGGCCCTGATCTGCTGGATCAGGTAGTACGACATCGAGTCCTCGAGCGTGCGGCGGCTGACGATGGTCACCGATTTGGCCGTTCGGGACAGGTACATCGCGGCCTGTCCGGCCGAGTTCGCCCCGCCGATGACGTACACCTCGTCGTCGTCACAGTCGGCGGCCACCGAGGCGGCCGCACCGTAGTAGACGCCTGCCCCGATCAGCCCGGCGCAGCCTTCGGCGGGCAGTTGGCGGTACTCCACGCCCATGGCCAGGATCACCGCCCGCGCCCCGATGGCCCGGCCGTCCGACAGATGAACCGTCCTGGCCGATCCGTCGATCTCGATCCCGGTGACCTCAGCCGCGGTGATCAACTCCGCCTCGAACTTCTCGGCCTGCCTGCGGGCACGCTCGGCAAGCTGCGAGCCCGACAGCCCGTCGGGGAAGCCCAGGTAGTTCTCGATGCGGGAGCTCTGCCCGGCCTGCCCACCGGTGGCGGTGCGTTCGATGAGAACCGTCTTGAGCCCCTCGGATGCGCCGTACACCGCCGCGGCCAGGCCCGCCGGGCCGCCGCCGATGACCACCAGTTCGTAGAAGTCTTCGGCGGGCGTTGTCGTGAGCCCGAGCGTGGCGGCCAGTTCGGTGTCGGTGGGAGCGACGAGCGTCTCGCCCTGCTCGGTGATCACCACCGGCAGCGTCAGCTCGTCGCGCCCGGCGGCCTCGAGCAGCTGCTTGCCCTTGGGCTCGTCGGCGCGAAACCACGTGTAGTACAACCTGTTTCGGGCCAGGAACTCACGCACCTCCGACGATCGCGCGTTCCACGGGTGGCCGATGATCTTGGTGTGGGGGATGGCGCGTTCGCCGGTCGACCGCCATGCGTCGATCAGCGCGTCGATCACCGGGTACAGCTTCTCCTCGGGCGGGTCCCACGGCTTGAGCAGGTAGTGGTCCAGGTCGACGACGTTGATCGCGTCGATGGCGGCGTGGGTGTCGGCGTAGGCCGTCAGCAGCACACGTCGCGCCATCGGGAAGATGTCCATCGCCTCTTCGAGGAACTCGATGCCGCTCATCTGCGGCATCCGGTAGTCGGCGACGAACACGGCGACGGTTTCCCCGCGCAGCTTGAGTTCGGCCAGGGTTTCCAGGGCGTCCGGGCCGGATTCGGCGCGGACGATGCGGTAGTTCTCGCCGTAGTGGCGGCGAAGGTCGCGTGCGACCGCGCGGGACACCGCGGGGTCGTCGTCGACGGTCAATATGACGGGTTTTCGGGCCTGCGGGACGGGGGCAGTCATCGGTTACCAGTATGCGCCGGTCGTCCAGCGGATATGTGGGTCAGGGCGACGGCTGGACCGGTTGGGAGTTCGGGATGACCGGCTCGATCGGCGGCCTGCCGTCGGCCGCGGCGGGATTGAGCATGGCCGGAAGGTCGATGCCCGACGATTTGAGGGCTTCGATGACCTTGGCGACCGCCATCGGGCTGATCCCGAGCAGGCCACCCATCGCGTCCTGGGTGTCGCCTGATCCGCCGATGATCGACAGCCGCTCGATGTCGGCCAGCGGTGCCGCCGCCGCCTCGGTGGCCTTCACGACCGACGCCAGCACATCGGGCAGCATCAGCATGCGGGCCGCCTCGGCGGTGTAGCTGTTGAGCGCCGCCGCGATCTCCTTCTTTCCGGTCGCCTCGGCGACCAGCTTGGCCTCGATGCCCGCGGCCTCCGCCTGCTGTTCGACGCGCAGCGCGTCCGCGAGTTCCTTCTTGCCCGCGGCCTCGGCGATCAGCTTGGCCTGCAGGCTGTCGGCCTCGGCCTGCTTTTCGACCCGTAGCGCGTCGGCGGCGGCCTTTCGGGCGTCGGCCTCGGCCTGCCCGGCCCGCCGCGCGGATTCCGCGCTCGCCTCGGCGGCGAGGATCGCGGCCTGGCGCTGCCCTTCGGCACGGGCGATGTCGGCCTGACGTTGCGCCTCGGCGGGAGCGATGATGTCGGCCTGCAATGCGGCCTGGGCCTGTTCGCTGCGCCGCTGTTCGACCTCGATGCGGGCCTGCACGCGCGCGGCTTCGGCTTGCTCGGTGGCGATGCCGACGTCTTTTTGGGCTCGAGCGTTGGCCAGCGGGCCGGCCTGATCGGCTTGGGCGTTCTCGGCCTCGGTCTGGGCGCGCAGGCGAGCCAGCTCGACATCGCGTTTCTGGTTGGCGCTCGCGATCGCGGTGTCGGCCTCGGCCTGGGCGATCGAACCCTCCTGCCGCGCCTTGGCCGACTGGACCTGGGCGTCGCGTTCGGCCTCGGCCGTGCCGACCGCGGCGTCGCGCCTCACCTCGGCGATGCGGCGCTGACCCAGCGATTCCAGGTACCCGTTGCGGTCGGAGATGCCGGCGATCTTGAGCACGTCGACCTCCATGCCGATGCGGGCGAGGTCGCTGCCCGCTTCCTCGACCACGCTGCGGGCCAGGGTGTCCCGGTTGGAGTTGAGGTCCTCGACGGTCATGGTGGCGGTGATGCCCCGCAGGCTGCCGGCCAGGATTTCGTTGATCTGGCGCTGCAGCTCGTTGAGGTCGGAGGTCAGGAAGCGCTGCACCGCGGTCTGCACCGCTTCGTCGGCGGACCCGATGCGGACCAGTCCGACGGCTTCGACGTTGACCGGAACGCCGTTGTTGGACAGCGCATTCTGCAGATTGATGCTGACGTTGAACGGTTCGAGCGACATGATGTCGACCCGCTCGATGCCCGGCACCCGGAAGCGGGCGCCGCCGCGGACCACTTTCGGCTGACCGCGGCCGGTGAAGACGGCGACCTCGTTCGGCGGCACCTTGATGTAGTTCTTCACGTAGACGATCGGAAGCACGACGAGCAGCAGTACCGCCGCGATCGCGGCGATCACGATGATGAGCAGGGTGGACATGGGTGCCTTTCTCGACGATGGTCAGTGTTCGGGGACGGCGACGACGTGGACGAAGTCGGCGTCGACGTCGGCGATGTAAATGGGCGTGGACTTGGGCAGCGCCGCGGGCTCGCTGCTCTTGGCGCGTGACCGCACCCGGTTGCCGTCGGCGTCGACGAACGAGACCTCGCCCCAGCCGCCGGCGGGTACATCGAGGGTCACGGTGCCGAGTTGGCCGATGTAGGAGAGTCGGCCGCGGTGAGAGTTCGCCTGCTGCCGGCGCAGGTATGGCACGAGCAGCCCGTTGAGGGCGCCGACGAGCACGACGGCGCTGCCAAGGGCGATCAGCCCGGTGGCGACGCCGCCCAGTCCGGCCCACGTGCCGACCAGGCCGCCGGTTCCGGCCCCGAGCAAGGCGGCCGACACCCCGGTCAGGCTCAGGAAAGGCATGCCATCGCCATGGCCGACGTCCGCCAGCACCAGCGCGGAGAGCACCGCGATGGCGCCGACGACAAACGCCGCCAGGTATACAGCTGTCAACGGTCGTCCTCCGGGCGGCGCTGCGGGGTGAGTCTCGACGACTATTCTGGTAGCTGGCGCACGTGTTCGGTGCAGCATTTCAACGATTTTGGGGCACGCCGTCGAGCGGGTACTATTGACCAACGGTGCGGCATCCGCGCCGGCTCTTGTGTGCCCTGTGTCCTGGAATTATCGGAATTTCTCGCTACTGGCTCACGTTATGTGGCCGGAGGCGTTAGCTGCGCCACGGAAGATCATCGTCGCCGCCAAGGCGACGACGTGGCGCCAACAATCAGGGACAACGGAGGATATGGCCAAGAAAGACGGTGCCATCGAGGTCGAGGGTCGCGTGGTCGAACCCCTGCCCAATGCGATGTTCCGCATTGAGCTGGAGAACGGACACAAGGTCCTTGCCCACATCAGCGGCAAGATGCGGCAGCACTACATCCGCATCCTGCCCGAGGACCGCGTCGTGGTGGAGCTGTCTCCCTACGACCTGTCTCGGGGCCGCATTGTTTACCGGTACAAGTAACTACGAGAACAGGATCGAAAAGCCGTGAAGGTGAACCCGAGCGTCAAGCCCATTTGCGATAAGTGCAGGGTGATCCGCCGGCATGGGCGGGTCATGGTGATCTGCTCCGATCCGCGCCACAAGCAGAGACAAGGCTGAGTCAGGGCTTCGTCCAGCTTGCCGACACAACTTAATGACGAAATCCCAGTACCACTGAGCGGATAGGCCGCTCGACCACGTCCGGCACGGAGGCCGGACCCCGCCAGCGGCGGGAACGGGCTGGGACAAGACCTCCGCATAGAAGAAGGAACACTGCCTGATGGCACGGCTAGTGGGCGTTGACCTCCCGCGCGACAAGCGCATGGAGATCGCCCTGACCTATATCTACGGCATCGGCCGTACCCGCTCCCAGGAGATCCTGGAGGCGACCGGCATCGACCGGAACCTGCGCACCAAGGACCTGTCCGACGATCAGGTCACCCAGTTGCGTGACTACATCGAGGGCAACCTCAAGGTGGAGGGCGATCTGCGCCGTGAGGTGCAGGCCGACATCCGCCGCAAGATCGAGATCGGCTGCTACCAGGGCCTGCGGCACCGCCGCGGCCTGCCGGTGCGCGGCCAGCGGACCAAGACCAATGCGCGCACCCGCAAGGGCCCCAAGCGCACCATCGCCGGCAAGAAGAAGGCCAGGTAAGTAGATGCCTCCCGCCAAGAAAGCAAGCGGCGCTCCTAAGAAGGGGCAGAAGACCCGCCGCCGGGAAAAGAAGAACGTCCCGCACGGCGCCGCCCACATCAAGAGCACGTTCAACAACACGATCGTGTCCATCACCGATCCGCAGGGCAACGTCATTGCCTGGGCGTCGTCGGGCCATGTCGGCTTCAAGGGCTCGCGCAAGTCGACCCCGTTCGCCGCGCAGCTGGCCGCCGAGAATGCCGCGCGCAAAGCGCAGGAGCACGGCGTGAAGAAGGTCGATGTGTTCGTGAAGGGCCCGGGCTCGGGCCGCGAGACCGCCATCCGGTCGCTGCAGGCCGCCGGCCTCGAAGTGGGCGCCATTTCCGATGTCACGCCGCAGCCGCACAACGGCTGCCGTCCGCCCAAGCGGCGTCGAGTCTAGGAGGAGAAGAACTTATGGCTCGTTACACCGGACCCGCGACCCGCAAGTCGCGACGCCTGGGCGTCGACCTCGTCGGCGGCGACCAGTCGTTCGAGAAGCGCCCTTACCCGCCCGGCCAGCACGGCCGTGCGCGCGTCAAGGACAGCGAATACCGCCAGCAGCTGCAGGAGAAGCAGAAGGCCCGCTTCTCCTACGGCGTGATGGAAAAGCAGTTCCGCCGCTACTACGAAGAGGCCAACCGCCTCCCGGGCAAGACCGGCGACAATCTGCTGCGCATCCTGGAGAGCCGGCTGGACAACGTGGTGTACCGCGCCGGCCTGGCGCGCACCCGCCGGATGGCCCGTCAGCTGGTCAGCCACGGACACTTCACCGTCAACGGTGTCAAGGTCGACATCCCGAGTTACCGGGTGTCGCAGTACGACATCATCGACGTCAAGGACAAGTCGCTCAACACCGACCCGTTCGTGATCGCGCGGGAGACCGCCGGTGACCGGCCGATCCCGGCGTGGCTGCAGGTCGTCGGCGAACGTCAGCGCATCCTGGTGCACCAGCTGCCGGAGCGCGCGCAGATCGACATCCCGCTGTCCGAGCAGCTGATCGTCGAGCTGTACTCGAAGTAAGACCTCCCTCCGCCCGGATGGCGGTTGGGATACGCGACATCAAATAGCGGTTGTCGCGAAGGAGGAAAGAAAAACATGCTGATCTCTCAGCGCCCCACACTGTCCGAAGAAGTCAAGTCGGACAACCGGTCTCAGTTCGTCATCGAGCCTCTGGAGCCCGGATTCGGTTATACCCTTGGCAATTCGCTTCGGCGCACATTGCTGTCGTCCATCCCCGGTGCAGCCGTCACCAGCATCCGCATCGACGGTGTGCTGCACGAGTTCACCACCGTGCCCGGCGTCAAGGAAGACGTCACCGACATCATCCTGAACCTCAAGGGACTGGTCGTGTCCTCGGAGGAGGACGAGCCGGTCACCATGTACCTGCGCAAGCAGGGCCCGGGTGAGGTCACCGCGGGGGACATCGTCCCGCCCGCCGGCGTGACGGTGCACAACCCCGAGATGCACATCGCCACGCTGAACGACAAGGGCAAGCTTGAGGTCGAGCTCGTCGTCGAGCGGGGTCGCGGCTACGTGCCGGCCGTGCAGAACAAGGCCTCAGGTGCCGAAATCGGCCGCATCCCGGTCGATTCCATCTACTCGCCGGTGCTCAAGGTCACCTACAAGGTGGAGGCCACCCGCGTCGAGCAGCGCACCGACTTCGACAAGCTGATCCTCGACGTCGAAGCCAAGAGCTCGATCACCGCCCGCGACGCGCTCGCGTCGGCAGGCAAGACGCTGGTCGAATTGTTTGGTCTGGCACGGGAACTCAATATCGAGGCCGAGGGCATCGAGATCGGGCCGTCGCCGGCTGAGGCCGACCACATCGCCTCGTTCGCGCTGCCGATCGACGACCTGGACCTCACGGTGCGGTCGTACAACTGCCTCAAGCGCGAGGGTGTGCACACGGTCGGCGAGCTCGTCGCCCGCACGGAGTCCGACCTGCTGGACATTCGCAACTTCGGCCAGAAGTCCATCGACGAGGTGAAGATCAAGCTGCACCAGCTGGGTCTGTCGCTCAAGGACAGCCCGGCCACGTTTGATCCGTCCGAGGTCGCTGGCTACGACGTCGCCACCGGCACCTGGAACAGCGATGCCAGTTATGACCTGGACGACAACCAGGACTACGCCGAAACCGAACAGCTCTAACTCACGTCACCGTTTCTCTCAGTAGGAGTTCGCAATGCCCAAGCCCACCAAGGGCCCTCGCCTCGGCGGGTCGTCCTCGCACCAGAAGGCGCTGCTGGCCAACCTGGCCACGTCGCTCTTCGAGCACGGCCGGATCAAGACGACCGAGCCCAAGGCGCGGGCGTTGCGGCCCTACGCGGAGAAGCTGATCACCCATGCCAAGAAGGGCACGCTGCACAACCGGCGTGAGGTGATGAAGAAGATCCGCGACAAGGACATCGTGCACACGCTGTTCGCCGAGATCGGCCCGTTCTTCGCCGACCGCGCAGGCGGTTACACCCGGATCATCAAGGTGGAGGCTCGCAAGGGTGACAACGCCCCGATGGCCGTCATCGAGCTGGTGCGGGAGAAGACGGTGACCGACGAGGCCAACCGTGCTCGTCGCGCGGCTGCCTCGAAGAAGGCTGCACCCGCGAAGGCTGCCGCGGTCGAGGAAGCTCCGGCTGACGAGACCGTTGAAGAGGTCAAGGCCGAGGACGCCGCCGTTGAGGAGGCGCAGACGGCTGAGGCCGCCGAGACTGAGGCCGATGAGCAGAAGGCTGACGAGAAGGCGGACTCCGACGAGGATGCCGGCAAGTCCTAGCGACGTGAACACAGAGCCCGCCATCGGCAACGGTGGCGGGCTCGTTCGTCTCCGGCTCGATATCGCTTACGACGGAACCGAATTCGCCGGTTGGGCCGCGCAGGCCGGCCAGCGCACCGTCGCCGGGGTTCTCGACGACGCCCTGTCGACGGTGTTCCGCGTACCCGTGCAACTGCGTGCGGCGGGCCGCACCGATGCGGGCGTGCATGCTATGGGCCAAGTGGCACACCTCGACGTGCCCGCAGACGCGCTCGGTCATGCCTATCCGCGAACGGCGCGTACCGGACGATAGAGAGTTCCTGCCACTGGTGCGACGGCTCGCGCGGTTCCTGCCTGCCGACGTGCGAGTCCTCGACATCGACCGCGCCGCGCCGGGTTTCGACGCACGATTCTCGGCGCTGCGCCGGCACTACCTCTACCGGTTGTCGACGGCTCCTTATGGGGTGGAGCCACAGGAGGCGCGGTTCGTCACGGCCTGGCCGCGTCCGCTGGACGTCGACGCGATGAATGTCGCGTCACGGGATCTGCTGGGGCTGAACGACTTCGCCGCATTCTGTCGTCACCGCGAAGGTGCAACCACCATCCGCGACCTGCAGCGGTTGGACTGGTCACGAGAAGGGGACCGAGTCACCGCGCACGTGAGCGCCGACGCGTTCTGTTGGTCGATGGTGCGCTCATTGGTGGGTGCGCTGCTGGCGGTGGGGGAACACCGTCGCGAACCGGGCTGGTGCGCAGCGCTGTTGACGTCGGCCCGGCGCTCCAGCGCTTTCGCGGCGGCGCCGCCGCAGGGGCTGACGCTCGTCGGCGTCGACTATCCGCCCGACGATCAACTCGAGGCGCGCACCAAGGTCACCCGGGACCTGCGGACCGCGGACTAGAGCCTGCTCGCCGCGAAGTCGACGGCCGGCGCGCCGCCCACGATGTAAACGAGCTGCAAGTGTGCGAGCAATGCGTTTCCAGTCGAACAGATCGGGTCGCCCGGATTGCACATGTCGAACGTCTTGCCGTCGTACTGGGGACCGGGCGACAGCGGTGCACCCACCAGCCGGCTGGCGTTGCCGAAGGTCAGGACAGCTGCGATGTGCTCGCTCGCGCCGGGCGGCAGCCGATTGGCCAGAACCTCGTTGGTGACGCCGCCACCGAGTGAATAACCCCCGACGACCAATTTGGTATCGGGACAGTTGGCCACCATCGCATTGATGTGGCCGGACATGTCGGCGACCCCGGGGCCGATGTCCGCGGCCCTGGCGGGGTAGTTGACCGCGTACGCCGCGATCTGCTTGCCGGTTCTGTCTCGAAGCCCGCCAACCAACGCGTCGCCGACCATGCCCATGCCGGGTGGTTCGTCCTGGCCGCGCGCGAAGACGACCTCGACTTCCGGACAGGGTTGGGCGGACGCCGCCGGGATCGCCACGGCGGATGAAGACTCCGACATTGCGGGACTGACCACCAGCGCGACCGCAGCAACTGCAGCCGAGAGGATGAGCGTCAGCCAGCGAACCGGATCGGACATCCTTCGCCGCGCGCGATGACCGTTCACTAGCAAATGTTAGCGCGCACGGCGGGCCCTGCGTGGTCGACTAAACTCGGCCCGCGACGAAGTCGGTGGCCTGGTTCACCATCCCACCGCTGATGTACGCCGAGGCGAAGTGGTCGGGCCAGTACGAATCCCAGTTCTCGGGATCGGACGGGTTGCAGATCGGGTCGTCGCCGTGGCACAACTCGATGGTCCGTTCGCCGTAGAGCGGGTTGAAGTTCGCGATCGGTCCCACCCATGCGATTCCGTTGCCGAACAGTGCGATCGCGGCGATGTGCCGATCCATGCCCGCGGGCAAGGGGCTCTTGAAACCGAACGCGGCGATGGGTGCGGCCAGCACGACGTCGGTGACCGCGGCGCCAAGCGAGTACCCACCCAACACCAACCGGGTATCCGGACAGTTGGCCGCCATGTACTGGATGTGCTGGCTCATGTCGTTGGCGCCCACGTCGATCTCGGTGTCGGCGGGGTACTTCACCGCGTAGAGCCCGACGTTCTTCCCGGTCTTCGACCGCAGGGCGTTGACGAACGCGTTGCCGATGACGCCGGGACCCGCAGATTCCTCCCGGCCGCGGGCGAACACCACCTCGACCTCGGGGCAGGGCGCGGCCGATGCCGTCGGGAGCACACCGATTACGGCACCGGGCACAGCGGTTGGCGCAATCAAACCGGCCACGGCGAGAAGGGTTGCCGCGGCGGTCAATAAACCTCGACGCCCCCAACGGCGAGACTCAAGATCGATTTTCACTCGCACGATAGTAGCCGAATCAAGCAGCGTATTCGTCAATTTCTTTTGCTGAGCGCCGGCTAGACCCGGCCCGCCACGAAACTCGCCGCCTGGCCGATGAAGGCCGAGGACTCATAGTGGGTGTGGGCGAACGGATTCCGGCCGTCCGAGCAGATCGGATCGCCATCGCTGCACAGGTCGAGGGCCTTGCCGGAGAAAGACCCCGCCGCCGAGACCGGATTGCCGAACTTCGTCGCGGGGTTCCCGAACACCACGACTGCGGCCACATTGCCGGCCGCACTGCCGGGCAGCGGCGCCGCCGACCCGACGCTTCCGACCCTGTCGCCGAGCGGCGGAACTCCCGCCAGCATGTCGACCACCGCGGCGCCCTGAGAGTAACCACCGAGCACGATGCTGGTCGACGGGCACTGCTGCGCCATGGACACAATGTGCGCGGTCGCGTCGGCCGCCCCGTCGGCGGTGGTCAGAAAGTCGTAGCCCGCGGGGTAGTTCACGCCGTACGTGCCCAGGCTGCGGCCCCCGAGTTGAGGCGCCAGCGCGTCGGCAAGCGCCTGGCCCACCCGGCCGATGCCGCCGGGCTCGCTGGTACCGCGTGCGAACACGATCTCGACGTCGGGACACGAGGGCTGTGCGGAGGCGACGGCCGGTGTGATGATGGCGGCACCGGCGGCCAGCACGGCAGCCGAACACGCCAGGATCAAGCGGCGAACAGGAGAAAAGGTCACAAGGCAGGATAACGCGTAGTCCGGCTAAACTAATCCCGCCGCGAAGTTCGCGGCCTGATTGGCAAGGCCGGCGCTCACGTAATCGCTGTGGGCGAACGGATTCCGACCGTCCGAGCAAATCGGGTCACCGTCCTTGCACAGGTCGATCGCCCTGCCCGCGAACAGGTGCTGCGCCGATGTGATGGGGTTGCCGAACTTCGTCGCGGGATTGCCGAATGCCGCGACTGCCGCCACATTCGGGCTCAGGCCGGCGGGCAGGGGTGCGCCGAGGTTACCGATCCGATCACCGAGTGGCGGTATGCCCATCAGCATGTCGACCACGGCCGCGCCTTGCGAGTAGCCACCCAGCACGATGCGGGTCGACGGGCACGACTTCACAAAGTTCACGACGTAGGCGGACGCGTCGTTGGCGCCGTCATACGCCATGCCAAAGTCATACGTCGCCGGATAGTTCACACCGTAAGTCGTGAGCGTGCGACCGCTGATTCGGGATCGTAGGGCGTCCACGAATGCCTGGCCGACACGACCGATGCCTGGCGGCTCGCCGGTGCCGCGCGCGAACACGACGTGGACGTCGGGGCACGCCGGCTGCGCGGCCGCAGGCGGGGCGATCGCCACCGTCGCCGCAAGTGACAACGTTGCTGAGATGGTCACCAGAGCCGCGTTGGCGGTCGTCCGGACTGCGGAACGGACTGCTTGAACAGCGCGCATGCGGCTAATACTCACATATTGACGCCGATGTCCTAAACTCATCGGCCAATTGCTCGGTCGCTAGAGCCGGGGTTACCTGCGGGTGGCCAGCTCTTCTGCCGGCCCGTCGGGCCATGCCACCGCGGCCAGCTTCTCGGTGCGGTCGCCCTGGCGGGCCAGCGCGAGGCCGACGAGGACGATCGCGCCGCCGACGGCCTGGATCGCGGTGATGGCCTCGCCCACCAGCACCCACGCTGCCAGCACGGCGAACATCACCTCGGACAGACCAACCAGCGAAGCGAACCGTGGCTTGAGGCGCGTGATGCCCATGATGCCCAGCGTGTAGGCGATCGCGGTGGGGATGAGGCTCAGCGCGATCACCGGGACCACCCACGACGTCGTCAACCCCGCGATAACGGTGTCGTTGGTGGTGAAGGTCAGCGGAAGCACCCCGGCACCGCCGAGCAGCGCGACCGTGGCCGTGCCGACGATGAGCCCGCCGGTGGCCAGGGTGATCGGGTGCAGTCCGTCACCGTCGGCACCGACACTGTCGGACATCAAGAAATAGCAGGCGGCGCAGACGGCGGCGGCCAGGCCCCACCCGACACCCATCACGTTGATATGCGCACCACTGAACACGTTCAGTACCAACATGATTCCCGCGATCGCCAATGCGACACCGGTGAGCGTCAGATTGCTCGGCCTGCGCCGGGTGCTGGCCCACAACCAGGCCACGACGAGGATCGGCGCGGTGTATTCCAACAGCAGCGCCACGCCGACGGACAGGTGTGAGACGGCGTTGTAGTAGCAGAGCTGTGCGCCGGCGATCGGGATCAGCCCGTAGGCGACGACCGTCTTGCCGTGCTGCATCGCCTCGCGCAACCAGTCAGGCTTGACGATGGTGGCGAAGATGGCCATTACCAGCGCACCGCCCGCCAGACGGGCGGTGACCGCTGCGGTCGGGCTCCAGCCGGCCTCCATCAACGACTTGGCGAAGGGACCCGATGACCCGAAGGCGAAGGCTGAGCCGACCGCGAACACCAGACCGAGCCGGAAGTGGTCGACGGCGGGCTGCGGGACCATTGGCGCACCTCCGGTGTGTAATGAGTAAAATCTGCTTTGGTCGTGACCGTAGCCGGGAAGGGGGTCATGAGTCAAATGCTTTTTAGTCATGACACCGAGATCACACTGCGGGCGGCGTGTGCACTGATCAACACCGATCGGGTGGACGGCGAGCAGCTCGGTGACGTAGACGCGCTCGACGCCTTCCTGGACGGCTGGGGCTATACGGGCCGGCGCGACCACGACACCGCCGAGCTGAGCACCATTCACCGGCTGCGGGAGCGATTGGGCAAGGTTTGGGCGCTCGCCGACGACGAAGTGCGCGCCGTCGAACAGGTCAACGCACTCCTCGGTGACACCAAGGCGTCGCCCTGGCTGACCCGCCACCCCGAGATGCCGGAGTGGCATCTGCACCTGGCCTCCGTCCACGACCCGCTGTGGCAGCGGATGGGCGCCGAGTTTGCGATGGCGCTCGCCGACCTGATCCGCAGCGGGGAGCTGCGGCGGCTCAAGATCTGCGCAGCCCCGGACTGCGAGGCCGCGCTGGTGGACTTGTCGCGCAACCGCTCGCGGGAAGTTTTGCGACACCGGCAACTGCGGCAACCGCCAGCACGTGGCGGCCTACCGGGAACGCCGCTCCAAAGAGGCGTAGCGCCAAAAAGAGTGACATCGGCTCCGCCCGACGGCCGTTAGGCTGATTGCCGGGGGACGGATGGCTCGGCAACCGAACACGAAACTGCACGTCAGCGGATACCGCTTTCTGCTGCGCCGGATGGAACACGCATTGGTGCGCGGGGATGTCCGCATGCTCGACGATCCGCTTCGCGCACAGTCGCTTTCATTGATCGCGGGCTGCGTGCTGGCCGTCATCGCCATCGCCGGCTGCGCCATCGTGGCGTTCGTACGGCCCCAGGGCGCGCTCGGCGGCGCGCCGATCGTCATGGCCCGCGAATCTGGTGCGCTGTACGTCCGCATCGACGACACCATGCATCCTGTGCTCAATCTGGCGTCGGCGCGGTTGATCGCCGGTAACCCTGCCAACCCCGAACTGGTCAGCGATTCGGCGATCAACGGCGCCAAGCGGGGCCCGCTGGTCGGTATTCCCGGCGCACCGGCCGCGATCGCCAGCCCGCTCGATGCCGACGAGTCCGGCTGGACGGTATGCGACCACGCAACGACCACCACAGTCATCGCCGGCGTGGCGCGAGGGCCGGTTGAGCCCTGGCCGAAGCGTGCTGGTCACTGTTCAATCGGAAAGCGCGGCGACGACTTACCTGCTCTACGGCGGGTGGCGAGCACGTGTCGACCTGCGCAACCACGCCGTCGTGCGGGCGCTGCGACTGGACGGCGTTGCACCGCGCCCCGTTTCGCGCGTGGTGCTGGACGCCCTACCCGAGGCGCCCCAAATCGCCGCCCCCCACATCCCCGGCGCCGGCTCGTGCGTCGGCGTCGCGTGGATTCACGGTCGGCACCGTGGTGCGGGTGGTCCGTGCGGGGGCGACCGAGTACTACGTCGTACTCGCCGACGGTGTGCAGCGGATCGGTGAAGTGGCAGCCGATCTCATCCGCTTCACCAACGCGCAGAGAGGTCGCGACATCGTCACCGTCGCGCCGGATGTCATCGGAACGCTGCCCGCAGTCGACGTCTTGCCCGTCGCCACGTTCCCGGAACGCGCAGGGGTGACGGATGACGCCGTGTTGTGCGCTCAGTGGCGATCCGGCGGAGCCGGTGGAGGCGCCAATACCGTTCTGTTGGTGGGTGATTCGCTGCCACTCGAGGGCCGCCTACCGGTGAACCTGGCGCAGGCCGACGGGGACGGGCCCGACGTCGACAGCGTCTACATACCGCTCGGCCGCAGCGCGTATGTCCGCGCCACCGACGCGGCCGCGGGCGGTGGGACTGGAGCGCTCTACGTCATCACCGATTCCGGGGTGGTGTTCGGCGTGCACGATGACGACGCGGCCCGACGTCTCGGCCTGTCGGTTGCTCCGGTTCCCGGCGCCGTGGCCGGTTCTGGCGCGGCTTCCACGCGGGCCTGAGCTCAGCGTCCAAGCCGCGTCAGTCGTGCGTGACAGCGTCGGGGCGGCGCCGTAGCCGTCCCGCCGATGCCGTCATGGCGATCGCGGCCGCCGCTACCGCCACGCAGATCGCGGCGCCCCGCACCGCGACCTGGCGCGGACGAGGGTCAGCCGGCTCGGCGGCCGGTATCGACACCGAGACGCGACGGCGTCCGTGGTGGATCGGTCGGACTGTCGAACCGGCACTCACCGCGGCGAACGCGTCGACAACACCGTGGCCCAGAACAGGATCCCATCCGGCAGGAGGTTCCGGTGCGCCGTGTCCTCGATGCGCCGCATGACCTGCCGGGCGGTCAGTTCGGGCGATCGCGATCGCACCAACGCGGCGATTGCGCTGACGACCGGCGCGGCGTAACTCGTTCCCGCGATGGGCATTTCGTCGCCGTCCGAGGGCAGGGCGTCCACGAGCCCCTCACCGTCCGGATCCAGCGACACGATGCCTTCACCCGGAGCCGCGACATCCACCCACGGCCCGGCCAGGCTGAACTCTGACGGCGCACCATCGGGTCCGACGGATCCCACCGTCAGCACGTAGTCGTCGTACCATGCCGGGCTCGCCACCACCTTCACGTCGTCCCAGTTCGGCAGGCCCGGCCGGGCGGGGTCGGCCGCTGGGTTCTTCTGCGGGCACTGGCCGGGACCACCGACATTTCCCGCGGCCGCGACCACCACGACGTTCTTGACGTCCACGGCGTAGGACAACGCAGCGCCCAAGGCCCGGTCATCGAGACCGCCGTCGACCGGAAGGCATGCCACCGACGACACGTTGATCACAGTCGCTCCCATGTCGGCAGCGGTGCGCACCGCCATCGCGAGTGTGTCGACATCGCCGAAACCCGAACCGGATGCGTCGTCGGCTGCGCGGAACTTGTTACTGGATTGCCGGATGGCGATGATCGTGGCGTCGGGCGCGATCCCGCTGAACGCGTTGGCGTCGGCGGCATCTGGAGCCGCGCCGATGATTCCGGCCACGATCGTGCCATGACCGTCGCAGTCCTCGGTCCCGTCGCCGGTGAAGACGTAATCACCGCCGGGAACGAGGTGGGGAAGGAGGCGATGCCGCGACACCCCGGTGTCGATGACGGCGACCGTCTGACCGGTGCCGCGGCTCAGCTTCCAGATAGCCGAAAGGTCAAGTGCTTTCAGCTGACCGGCGGTGGCGGTGTCATCGTTGCGGCCGTTGAAGTGACACATTGCTGCTGCTGTTCGGTCCGCTGAGGCGGGGCGGGTGTCGCCGGCTTGGGCAACATGCGAATCGTCGACCGCGGGCGGCGTCACCGCATGCGCGGTCGGCGCCGTGTACAGCGGCAGCGTGGCGAGAAACGTGGCCGCGAGAATGGCGGCCCGCGATCCGCGCTGTCACGTCAGGCTCGAGCCGCGCACCAGCCCGTACAGGCCGACGACCCAACACGCGAGGGGCATCACCGCCGCGAGGGCGAGGTACTCCGAAATGTCGATCGCGCGGCGCAGAACGGGGCTCAACGGCAGGCCCAACGACCAGCCCAAGGAACCCGCCCCTGCCGCTGCGGCGAGCACAGCCATCCAATGTGCTTGTGCCGGAGCGGAAACGACGGTCACGGCGAATCCAGCCGTGACGCTGACCAGGCCGCCCGAGGCGAGTGCGATCCGTCGGACAAGGCCGGAATGCGTACGCGCGCGAAGGAGCAGCGCAAGGCCGACGACAGCGGTGAATACGGCGGCGCTCAGCCGTGAACCCCCGTCATCGAGCCGGCCGCAGGCGACGAGCACCGTACCCAGGGCCGTCGCGCCGGACGACCCGATGACCAGGCCGGTCAGAGTTCGATGGGCAAGGGCGGCTTGCGCGTCGATCGACTGTCATCGGATGACAGCCCGGCAATCGTGATTGACAGCCTGGCCGCCAGGCCAAGTGCTCCCAGAGACAGGATGGCGAGCGCCGCGCCCATCGCCTCGGTCGGCAGGGTCCACGCCACGCCGACCGCTGCCGTTGCCGCGGCCAATGCGGTGCTGATGGCAACCGCTGTCAAACACTCTGTGCCGCAGCCTGTTAGGCGCAGCAGAAGGGCTCGCCGTCGAGAGACCGGCAGCCGCCGCGAGCAGGCCGTTGGCGGCGGACGGGGCGGCAGGTACGGCAATGAAGCCGGTCACCGCGGCGAAGACAACCGCAATCACACTCAGCGCAACGCACGGCAACTCGTCGTGGTGGCTGCGTCGCGCGACTACGGCGCCGACCGCGGCGACAGCGGCCAGCAGCCCACCGGTGATCGATGTGGCCGGCCGCGCGTAGGGTCACGCCCGACCACATCAGTGCCGCCGCGCCGATCCCGGCCGCACACAGGCACGCAACGATGGCAATGACCCGAAGTGCCCGCGGATGGTTGCCGTCATCGGCATTCGCCACCATGTGACACGGATCGTGACCGCCCGATCTGGGCGCCGGGGGTGCGACGGCCGTGAGCAGCAGCAGCTCGCCGTCGCGAATATCGTTGTCCCTCAGTGTCGTCGACTCGTCGATTGCCGGCCCGCCGATTCGTGACAACCGCCATCGCCGGGCGGTCTGTTGTCGTGTCGTGGTGGACGAGGTCGACGATCGACGGCATCAGCAGTCCGACGTCTGTATCGCTCGGCAGGGCGAGGTCGACCGCGGATCGATCCGTCGTCCTCGCCGCTTTGAACCGTCAGTCGATTCACGGTCCCACCCCCCGTTGACACCTGCGCTGTCACCGTAACCCGGTCAGCGCCTGCGCATGTGCGGCAATTTCACGGCTTGTGGATGGAACGAAGTCGACCGCTTGCGCGTCCATAGTCCGATGGAGTTCATTCGCGAGCCACGACTTCCCGCACCGCCGGTCCCTGCCGGTGAGATCGCTGTGGAGGCGCCGCCCGACCTGCCGAAAGCGGTGCCGGCGAATCCGCTCGCACGCCTGCTGCCGGTAGCCATGATGGTCGCCGCGGTCGGAATGATGGCGCTGTACTTCACCTCCGGCGGCGGTGCCATGCGGAACCCGATGTTCATGTTCTTCCCGGCGATGATGCTGGTGTCGGTGGTCGGCACGCTGGCCTATGGTTCCCGCGGCACCAACCGCACCGCGGAGATCAACGAGAACCGGCGCGAGTACCTCCAGTACATCGACACATTGGACGTCGTGGTCACAGGGTCGGCCGAGGAGCAGCACCGATCACTGCATTGGAGTCATCCAGCGCCGGAGTCGTTGTGGACGTTGGTGGGTGGCGCCCGGATGTGGGAGCGCGGCCCCGAAGATCCCGACTTCTGCCATGTGCGGGTAGGAATCGGCGAGCAGCCGTTGTGCACCAGACTGGTGGCGCCCGAACTCGGTCCCGACGACGACCCTGTCACGTCGGCAGCGGTGCACGGGCTGATCCGCCACCGCTCGACGGTCGGCGACCTGCCGATCGCCGTGGCGCTTCGCGGGTGCATCACCGTCGACGGCGATTCGGTGGCGGCGCGGGCGCTGCTGCGCGCCATGGTCTGTCAGCTGGCGGTCCTGCACAGCCCGGAGGACGTCCAGATCGCCGCGGTGCTCGGACCTGCGGCCGAGACCGACTGGGAATGGCTGAAATGGCTTCCCCATCATCAACATCCGCGGGCCGTCGACGCCGTCGGATCGGCGAGAATGATGTACCGCAGCATCAGCGAGGCGGTGGCGGACTGCACACCCGACGGATCTCCACACTTGGCAGTCATCGTGGACGGAGACGTCGCGACAGGCGCCGAGTCAGGCAGCGTCGGGAGGGTAACCCTTCTGCAGGTGGGTGCCGCAGGAGGCGACGTGGCCGCGGACGAGCTGCGCCTGCACATTGCCGCCGACGACCTTGACCATCCGCGGCGCGGGTGGCGACACCATCGCACGGCCGGACCGGCTGACACCGACTCAAGCGTTGGCGTGTGCGCGGCGGCTGGCTCCCTACCGGCCCGCAGGCGTCGGCAGAGGGCATGCGGCGCTCGTCGACGGCCGTCGGCTGGGCGGAGTTGATGGGACTTGACGACCCCGCCCGCGTCGACCCGGCCGTGCAATGGACGAACGACACAGGGCGCAGCGAGCCTACGGGTGCCCATCGGGGTCTCCGAGCACGGCGAGCCCGTGGCACTCGACATCAAGGAGGCCGCACGAAACGGCATGGGTCCGCACGGACTGTGTGTGGGCGCCACCGGTTCGGGGAAGTCGGAGTTCCTGCGCACATTGACGCTCGGGATGATCGCCACGCACTCCCCGGACGTCCTGAATCTCGTGCTGGTGGACTTCAAGGGCGGAGCGACGTTTCTCGGCCTGGAACGGGCCCGGCATGTCTCCGCCATCATCACCAATCTGTCCGACGAGGCTCACCTCGTGAACCGGATGCACGACGCGCTCGCCGGTGAGATGAACCGACGGCAGGAGTTACTCAGGGCCGCAGGAAACTTCGCGAACACCGACGACTACGAGCGTGCTCGGTCCGAGGGTGCGCAACTCCCGACGTTGCCCGCGCTGTTCATTGTGGTCGACGAGTTCTCGGAGCTGCTGAGCCAGCATCCAGACTTCGCCGAACTCTTCGTTGCCATCGGCCGCCTGGGTCGGTCGCTGGGCATGCACCTGTTGCTCGCCAGTCAACGCCTCGACGAGGGCAGGCTGCGCGGGCTGGAGACCCACTTGTCCTACCGAATATGCCTCAAGACGTTCTCCGCCAGTGAATCTCGGGCGGTCTTGGGCGTACCCGATGCCTACCACCTGCCGAGTGCACCCGGAGCGGCGTATCTGAAGACAGCGTCCGGCGAGCTGGTGCGGTTTCAGACGGCCTTCGTTTCGGGCCCGTATCGCGAACGCCGAGGAGACGCGACGGCGCCATCGGCCCGGCCAGAGAAGCCGATGCTGTTCACCGCCGCGCCCGTGGGCCAGCTCACCGAGCGCAACTGCCGGGGCTGCCGCAGACGAGTACGTCGACTCGCACCCTGTTCGACTCCATCGTGGACCGGGTTGCGGACACTGGCACACCGGCCCATCGGGTATGGCTACCGCCGCTGATGGGCTCACCGACCCTCGACATGTTGATCCCCCGTGACGATCGAAACCCGTCGTTGACGGTGCCGATCGGCTTGGTCGACAGCCCGTATGAGCAAAGACGCGATCTGCTGGTCGCCGAATTGGGCGCGGCCGCAGGGAATGTCGCAATCGTGGGCGCGCCGCGCTCCGGCAAGTCGACGGCGCTGCGCACCCTGATGATGGCGTTGGCGACCACCCACAGCCCGGCGGATGTGCAGTTCTATTGCCTGGACTTCGGTGGTGGTTCGCTGTCCTCGTTGCGGCCGCTGCCGCATGTGGGATCGGTGGCCGGCCGACACGATGTCGACCTGTGCCGGCGCACGGTCGCGGTGATGGAGTCGGTGGTGCGGGCGCGGGAGGCGCAGTTCCGGCGGCTGGGCATCGATTCGGTGGCCGACTATCGCCGAAGGCGCGCCGCCGACGACCCGAGTCGCAGACGATCCCTTCGGCGACGTCTTCCTTGTCGTCGATGGATGGGCGACCCTTCGCCAAGAGTTCGACACCCTCGAAGGCCGCGATCACTGCGCTTGCCGCTCAGGGTCTTTCGTTCGGTGTGCACGTGGTCGTGGCGGCGTCGCGATGGGCTGAGCTGCGGCCGGCCGTCAAGGATCAGATCGGCACCCGCATTGAATTGCGCCTCGGCGACCCCGCCGACTCCGAGATGGACCGCAAGCGTGCGCGACAGCTCTCCGGCAGCCTGCCAGGGCACGGCATCACCCGAGACGGACGGGAGATGGTGATCGCGTTGCCTCGCTTTGACGGCAAGCCGGCGGTGGAGGACCTGGCCGAGGCGGTCGCCGCGACTGCCCAGCGGCTGAGCCAACGCTGGGATGGGCCGCCGGCGCCGCCGATCGAGCTCCTGCCTGCCCGCGTTCGCCACCACGCTGTCGTCACGAAGGCAGCCAACGGTCCACGACCGAGATGGTTATCGGTCTCGGAGAGCGCGAACTACAGCCCGTCACTGTGAATTTCGCCGATCAGCCGCATCTTCTCGTCCTTGGCGAAGCCGAATGCGGTAAGACGTCAACGCTGCGGCTGCTGTGCCGAGAGATCATGCGGACCAACGACGTCGACTCGGCGCAGCTCGAGATTGTGGACTTTCGCCGCACGCTGCTCGGCGTCGTCGAGTCCGATCACCTGTCCGGATACACCATGTCGGCGGCGGCCCTGACCTCCCGGCTGCCAGCACTTCTCGACCGCTTGCAGGCGCGGATGCCCGGTGAGCAGGTCACGCAACAGCAGCTGAGAACCCGGTCCTGGTGGTCTGGTCCCGACATCTATCTCGTCATCGACGACTACGACCTGGTGGGCGGGGCGAGCGGCAACCCGTTGGCGCCCCTTGCCGAGTTCTTGCCGCACGCCAAGGATCTCGGCCTGCATGTGGTCGTCGCGCGCCGCTCCGGCGGTGCAGCGCGGGCGATGTTCGACCCCTTCCTGGCGGGGCTGCGCGACGTCGGTTGCATGGGGTTGATGATGAGCGCCAGCCCGGACGAGGGCGTTCTGCTGGGATCGGTGCGGCCGTCGCCGCTGCCGGCCGGGCGGGGAATCCTGATCACGCGTGGTGGTCCGGATCAACTCATCCAGGTGGGGTGGAGCGATCCGCCGTGAACGACGTCATCGTCGAGGTCGGTCCGGGAACGGTACGCGGGCCCAATGATGTACGGGAGGAATGGGTTTCGGCCGCGATCGAGTGCGTCGACGATGAGATCGCATTGATCGACGACCGGCCGGTATTGGTCGCGCAGGTATGGCGGGAGGTGCTGGCTACGGCGGTCGGGGGTTCCGCCGAAACGGTCGTGCTCGTCTGTCCGACGTGGTGGCCATCGGCACGCATCGACGTCGTGTGCGACGCGGCGCGCAGTGTCGCCAACGACGTCGAGGTGCTGCAACGAACAGCGGTGCTGCGTGAAGGACTCGCTGACCGGTTGTGGACGGTGGTGGAGATCGCGGCCGAGTTCCTCGTCTTCACTGGGCCGGAAGGCGACAGCACCATCGTGACGCGACGAGACGACCGGGCCTTGGCGGAGTTCGTGGCGGCGCAGCTCGGCCCGTCGTCGGCGGTTCTGGTGGATGCTCCGGCCGGCATCGCAGGAGCCGCTGTGATCGGTGCGACGGTCGCCGATCACTTGCGCGCCAGCGGCATGACGGTCCTGGTGGCGGACGAGGACTGTGTGCATCGCGCAGCGGCGACGTGGCTGGCTCGACAGCGGGATCCGGGAACTCCTGACGTGCGTCCGCCGATTCGCCGCCATCGCCGCGGGATGGCGGTGGCCGCCGGTGCCGCAATGTGCGTGTCGGCGCTGTGTGGCGGGTTCGCGATGCGCGACGACAAGACCGACCCGGCTTTGGCCGGGCGTGCCCGTGACGTTGTTGGTCGAGGGCCGCGTCGGGGTCAAGGTGCCGGTCCAATGGTCAGTGCAGCGTATCACGACGGGGCCGGGATCGGCTCGGGTTCAGGTGGTCTCGCCGTCGGACGCCGATATCGTGGTGCACATCACGCAGTCCTCGATCCCGGCTCATCAGACCCTGCCGATGGTGGCAGACACGCTGCGGAGCGCGCTGGCCGAGGAGCCATCGGGCGTCTTCACCGACTTCAACCCGGCCGACCGGCGGGCGGACAAACCCGCCGTGACGTATCGCGAAATGCGCGCCAACCATGAGGTGGCATGGACGGTGCTGACCGATGACGGCGTCCGCATCGCGATCGGCTGTCAGAGCGGACGGCATCGAGAGCACCTGGTGCGCGAGGCCTGCGACCAAGCGATCCAGTCGGCGCACGCGGTGTTCTGAAATTCTGCGATCGGATGGAACCGAATCCGGCCGCGATCACGTCTGAAGATCATGACCGCACGGACAACGACGGAAGGATCCTCATGACGACTCCGGCAGGCGGATCGCTCAACACCGACTTCGAGCTCATGGCCGCGGTCGCGGGTAAGACCGACGCTCGCAACGAGGAAATCCGCGCGATGCTGCAGTCATTCATCGGTCGGATGACCAGTGTGCCGCCGTCGGTGTGGGGAGGTGTTGCGGCCGCCCGGTTCAGGGACGTCGTCGACAGGTGGAACGCGGAGTCGGTGAAACTCCATGCGGCTCTTGCGCGGATCGCCGAAACGATCCGTGCCAACGAGCAGACGCTGCGGGCGGCCACCGAAACTCACTCGCACCAAATCGGTGCCGTCGGAACCAACCTGTAAGGAGCTCACGTCATGGATCACGTGCTGTCGTACAACTTCGACGAGATCGAGTACACGGTACGCCAGGAAATCCACACCACGTCAGCGCGACTGAACGCCGCGCTGGACGAGTTGCGGGCCCAGATCGCCCCACTGCAGGAAATCTGGACGCGGGAGGCGGCCGACGCATACCGGGTCGAGCAGGCCCGGTGGGAACAGGCGGCCGGCGCGCTCAACGAGATCTTGTTCAGTCTGGGCAACGCAGTGCGCGACGGCTCAGACGATGTCGCGGCCACCGATCGCAGCGCCGCGAACGCCTGGGGCGCGTAGCCCCCACAGACTCTGTGCGGTCCCGTAGGGAGGGGAGCCCTCGGGACCGCACAGTTCTGTATGGCTACTCGTCTGTATGGCTACTCGCAGCCGACGCCGTCGCCGTCGCGGTCCAGGTGGGGCCCATACCCGGGGTCACCCTCGTACACGGGCGCGGCGTTGGCGTCGCGCGCTGCGGTGCAGTTCTTGTAGTAGACGTCGGCGTTAGCTGCCGGAGCCGCGCCGATAGCGGCCGCCACGGCCACGAACGCACCGAAGATGAGGACACGAATCATGGAACTCCAATGTGATCTTGATATTTTGGGGAGGGGCGGATCCCCGAAGTCCGTCCCGAGCCGACGGTATGGCGATATCGACAGGGAGGAATCGGGATTTTCCCTACGTTTGCTGAGGAGCGCGCCCTTGCCGAACAGGGGCGTGGCCTCGTGAGCCGGGGCATCCCTGCGTTCGGCCCGGTCTTGGATTCCTTGCCGAGTGTGGGCTCGTGTCACGCTCTACCGGCTCAAGGCCTGCGGGTAACCCACGTTCGCGCAACAGCCGGAGGCGTTTTGACCTGCGACGACGCTCGCGGGTAAGCTGCCTCGTTGGCGTGCGGTACGCCAGGGTCTCGGGTCAATGTCGGTCGCCGAGAACAGCCCACCGTCGACGCCTGACCGACACCCGGGTCACCGGGATCCAACCCGAGATAGAGAAGGTAGACGCTGTGCCTACGTACACGCCGAAGGCGGGTGACACCACACGTTCGTGGTACGTCATCGACGCCACCGACGTGGTGCTCGGCCGGCTCGCCGTCGCGGCAGCGAATCTGTTGCGCGGCAAGCACAAGCCGACATTCACGCCCAATGTCGACGGTGGCGACTTCGTCATCGTCATCAATGCCGACAAGGTCGCCATCAGCGGCAACAAACTGAACAACAAGTTCGCCTACCGCCACTCGGGTTTTCCCGGCGGGCTGCGGAAGCGGTCACTCGGTGACGAGATGGAGAAGCACGCCGACCGGGTCGTCGAGAAGGCGATCCTCGGCATGATCCCGCACACCAAGCTCGGCCATCAGATCCAGAAGAAGTTGAAGGTCTACGTCGGGCCGGAGCATCCGCACACCGCGCAGAAGCCGGTTCCTTACGAGATCAAGCAGGTGAGCCAGTGACCGACAGCAGTCTAGAGACCACCGAAACCGCCGGTCGAGACCGAAGCCGCTCCGCGTGAGCCGGTGGTCATGGACCGCCCCATCCAGACTGTCGGCCGCCGCAAGCAGGCCGTCGTGCGGGTGCGCCTGGTGCCCGGCACCGGCAAGTTCGACCTGGACGGCCGCAGCCTCGAGGCCTACTTCCCGAACAAGGTGCACCAGCAGCTCATCAAGGCCCCGTTGGTGACCGTGGACCGGGTGGACAGCTTCGACGTCTACGCGCACCTCGACGGCGGCGGGCCGTCCGGGCAGGCCGGCGCGCTGCGCCTGGCCATCGCGCGGGCACTGATCCTGGTGCAGCCCGAGGACCGTCCGGCGCTGAAGAAGGCCGGCTTCCTGACCCGTGACCCGCGGGCCATCGAGCGCAAGAAGTACGGCCTCAAGAAGGCCCGCAAGGCGCCTCAGTACAGCAAGCGCTGATCGATCAACCGGATCCGCCGGGTGTAAGCGCAATCGCACGCCCGGCGGTTTCGTTTTCAGGACAACCGTCCGCATTTTCCTCCAATTCGTTCTGCACGCGCGCCAGTAAAGTTCTGCGGCGCGCGGAACAGAGGTGCCTAAAGAGCATTTCTACCTGCACGTCGACGCGAATTGCCCTGACGCAGTAGCTAATTAGAGCACCGATATTTTGCCCGTGAATTGCGTTCCAATTCTTGAGTCTTGGTTTGACTTCGCGGGTCATCGTGGAAAACCCTCGGGTCGGAAGCGCGGGCGCTGCGCGCGTCGGCAGGCCATACCTGCCGCCGGTTCGAGTCAGTCAACTCGTTGGGGGACCGGACCGTTGCTTCCCGACTGAAAACCCGACTGAAAAGGAGAACTGATGGGCAACATCGTGAAGAGAGCGACAGCGGGCGCCGCCCTCGGCGGATCGTTGTTCTTCACCGCCGGCCTCGCCATCGCATTCGCGCAGCCGGAAACTGCCAATGACGACCTGGTCAACCTGAGCCTCGGGAGCGCCGGGACGCTCGAAGACGTGAACGTCACTTCCGCGGTACAGATCGCTGCCGCCGTGTGCAGCGGGGTTGCCGTGCCAGAGCAGCAGGTGACGACCTCGGCCGACAGCGTCGACGCGAGCAGGCACCGAAGCGGTCGTCTGCACCAACAACCTGGGCGCAATCACAATCAGCCAGAACGGCCCGGGCCAGTCCGAGGAGGCACCGGGGGTCGCCGGGGAAACCCCCACGAGCCCCACAACCACCACGACTACCACGACCACGACCGGAAGCCGGCTAAGCTCCGCCTGAACCGCCCTCACCGCCCGTGCCCCGACGCGGGCGGTGAGGCGCTTTCGGTCTCGTTTGGGTACCGATTGAGCGGCGGCGCGGGTGCTGACGTCGTCCATTGGCCCTTGGACGACCATCTATGAGAAGTTTGTCCGCATGGGTCGACTGTTCGGCACCGATGGAGTGCGCGGAGTCGCCAATCGCGATCTGACTGCCGAGTTGGCGCTGGCGCTTGGGGGCTGCGGCGGCCCAGCGGCTGGGCTCAGCCAGCGGTTCCCGCCGCCGTGTTGCCGTCGTCGGCCGCGACCCGCGGGCCAGCAGCGAGATGCTCGAGGCCGCGGTCATCGCCGGTGTGACCAGCGAGGGTGTCGACGCGCTGCGGGTCGGAATCCTGCCCACCCCGGCGGTGGCCTACCTGACCCAGTGCGTATGACGCCGACTTCGGCGTGATGATCTCGGCGTCGCACAACCCGATGCCCGATAACGGCATCAAGATCTTCGGGCCGGGCGGGCACAAGCTCGATGACGCCACCGAGGACCGCATCGAAGAACTCTTGGGCGCCGGCCCGGGCATCAGGCCTGTCGGAGCAGACATCGGGCGCGTCGTCGACGCCGACGACGCCCTAGACCGCTACTTGCGTCACGTCGGCAAGGTCGCCACCGCGCGGCTTGACGAGCTGACCGTCGTCGTCGACTGTGCGCACGGCGCCGCGTCGACCGCCGCGCCTCGCGCGTACCGGGCGGCCGGGGCCAACGTCATCGCTATCAACGCCGATCCCAACGGCCTGAACATCAACGACCGCTGCGGATCGACGCACATGGAGTCGCTGAAGTCGGCGGTGCTGTCCCACGGCGCCGACCTGGGGCTAGCCCACGACGGCGACGCCGACCGTTGCCTGGCCGTCGACGCCGACGGCCGAGTCGTCGACGGCGACGCGATCATGGTCATCCTGGCGCTGGCGATGCACGAGGCCGGCGAGCTGGCGTCCAATACCTTGGTGACGACCGTGATGAGCAACCTCGGCCTGCACATGGCCATGCGCTCGGCGGGCATCGAGGTCCGCACCACCGGTGTCGGTGATCGTTACGTTCTCGAGGAACTGCGCGCCGGGGAGTATTCCCTCGGCGGTGAACAGTCCGGGCACATCGTCATGCCGGCGTTGGGCACCACCGGCGACGGCATCCTCGTCGGCCTGCGGCTGATGTCGCGGATGGCGCAGACCCGGTCGACGCTGGCCGCGCTGGCGGAGCCGATGCAGACGATGCCCCAGGTGCTGATCAATGTGCAGGTCACCGACAAGGCCACCGTGGCCGACGCCCCGTCGGTACGCACGGCCGTCGCCGAAGCCGAGGCCGAACTCGGCGATACCGGCCGAATTTTGTTGCGGCCCTCGGGAACCGAACAGGTAGTCCGCGTGATGGTGGAGGCCGCCGACGAGGACACCGCGCGGCAGCTGGCTGTGCGGGTCGCGGAGTCGGTCAGCGCGCAGCGCTAAACCCGGTGGAACCGGACGGGTCTGCGCAGCGTCCTAGCCAAACATGGGACAAGCAGACGTCGCGCATGTCGACGTTGCGGCGCTGATCGGCGTCGCGCGCCAGTACGAGACGGTCGCCGACATCGTCGACAGTGCCGTGCGATCGCATCTGACCGGATTGGCATTCGACGGCGCCGCCGCGGGCCGCATGCACGTCGCCCGCGGTGACGCGCTGCGCTCCGCGGTCGACCATGTCGTGGACAGCCTGCGACAGTGGTCGCGGGCGTCCGCCGAGATCGCCGCGGTGTTGCGTACATCGGCGGACCGCTACGCCGAGGCCGACGCCGATGCCGCGCGACGGGTGGGATAGCGATGGCCGAGAAGTTCGATGCCGCTTCACGATTGGCCGAAGGGACGGCCCTCCGTCGACAACGTGCAGAACTACGTGTGGGCATGCCATCTGCTCGGCTACCAGAGTCCGGACCTGACGCTTCATGCGGCGCAGGTGCGGGACTGGTACGCCAGCGAGGATGGGATGGATCTGTCGGCGCTGGACGCCGACTGTGCCGCGCTACAGGCGGCGTTGGCGGCGACGGAGGAGGCGCTCGCGCGGCAGGAGGATCAGCTCGCGGCGATGTCCGTCGCGTGGCAGGGCCAGGGCGCCGAGGCTTCGCGAGAGTTCCTGCGCCGCCACAGCGACGCGTCGGGCGCCGCGGCCGCAGCGGTGCGTACGGCGGCGGACGCGCTGATCGCGTTGCGGGACAGCTTGTGGCACACCGTGGACGGCAAGGTCGCCGCCGCGCTCGACATCGACGACCGAAGGGTTGCGCAGCGCGCTGAGTGGCTGGCCGCCGCGCACACGGTGATGACAGGCGCGGGCGACCGCGCGGTGGCCAGTGAGCTCATCGATCAGCAGGTAAAACCGTTCGTCGACAACGACATTCAGGCGGACTGGTTGACGGCGATGCGTGCAGCCATAGCGGCGGTGACGGATGCCTACGAGGCCGCGACGGCCGAGCTCGCCGCCGAGCCTGCCGCAGTGTTCGACGTGCCGGGGGATCTCGGTCCGTCATGGACGCCGCCACCCCGGGAGGACGAAGCTCCGACGACGCCTGCCGCAGCGGTGAGTTCGCCTGCGCCGGCTGGTGTGGCGCCCGCATCGTGGAGTGCTGCGCCTGCTCCGGCGCCTATGCCTGCCGTGGCGGCGCCGCCGCCGCTGCCGCTGCCTCCCGCGGCACCGCCCGTCGATCCCGCCGCAGCTGCGCCTGGCATGGGAGCCCCGCCACCGATGCCTTCCCTCGGTAGAGGCGGTGGTGGCATGCCTGACATCGGAAGCGGCCTTTCGGGTTTCGGGCAGCAGCTGTCCGACGTGCTCGGCAGTCTGTTTGGGTCTGCTGACGACGCGTTGCCGGACTCTGAGGATCTCGAGAAACCCGACTTGCTCGACGAGGAGCCTGAGAGCGAGCCGGACGACGAGCTCGAGGAGGACGAACTCGACGACAATGCCGAAGATGCCGAGGAAGCCGTCGACCCGGCCGCTGATACCGAGGGCACCTGCGAAACGCCCTCCGAAGAGCCGACCGCCGAGCCACCGCCGGTCGAGCCGCCACCAGTCGAGCCGCCACCGGAGCTTGAGCCTGCGCCGACGCCCGCGCCACTGCCGCCGCCCGAGTCGGCTGCGCCGCCTGAACCGATGGCCGCCACCGAGACGCCCTGCGAGATCGCCGCTGACGAACTTCCGCAGGTGGGAGCATGATCGAGGATGGCGTGAACTTGGAGCTCAGTGAGCAGATGGTGAGAATGGCCGAGGAGGGCCGTGCCATCCGCGCAGCGTTGTCGACAGATTACTCACAGTACGAATATCACCCGATGATGTTGGCGCTCTATCGGCGCAGCGCCGAATTGCTAAGCGCCACTTTCGATTCGGTCGGATGGCCGGGGCGCGAAGTCATCGGCGGTGCTTACTGGGCCGCGATGTGGTTGTTGCACCATGCGATTGCTTCACCGGACGTGATGCGTAGGGGCCTCGGGCTGCTGCGGGCAGCCGAGCGCCGCGGGGAGGTCGATTCGTTACGCGTAGCCCTGCTTGAAGACCAGATACTGGCGTTGGAGGGAAGACCGCAGCAGTACGGCACGCGAATCGATTGGGACGACGACGGCGTGCTCAGTCCGCTCCCGATCGCCGACGCCGAGGACGTGGACGTGCGCCGACGGGCAGTCGGGCTTGGTCCGCTGGCCGAGGAAGTCGAGCAGATCCGCGCCGAGGCTCGGAGTTATGGCGAAAGTGCGCCCGCGGATCGCGAGTCACATAAGGCGGCAGCTGAAACGTGGGCGAGATCGGTCGGCTGGCGCGACTGAGATTTGTCGGGCCCCTCATCTATGGTCGAATGTATGTTCGATACGGCTCAGCTCGCGGTGGTGGATCCGCATGTTGATGAGGCTGTGTTGATTGCCCAGATCGATGAGTTGGAGCGGGTGAAGTCCGCCGCGGCGGCGGGTCAGGCCCGCGCGTCGGCGGCGTTGGATGACAAGCGGCGCGCTGTTGAGGCGGCTGCGGGGGTGCCGAAGGCCAAGCAGGGTCGTGGGCTGGGCAGTGAGGTCGGGTTGGCCCGGCGCGATTCTCCGGATCGCGGTGCCCGCTATCTGAATATGGCCAAGACGTTGGTGCGCGATATGCCGCACACGCTGGCAGGCTGGAGTGCGGTGATCTGTCGGAGTGGCGGGCGGAGTTGATTGTGCGCGAGGCCGCCGACCTATCCCGTGCGGATCGGCGGATCTTGGATGCCGAACTGTGCGCGGAGGTGTCGAAACTTGAGGGGATGGGCAATGGGCGGATCAGCGCGGAGGCCAAGGCCATCGCGCACCGCCTCGATGACCGGGCGGCCACCGAACGCGCAGCCAAAGCGGCTAAGGGTCGGCGGGTGACGATCCGACCCGGCCCCGACGCCATGAGTTATGTGACGGTGTTGCTGCCCGCGGCGCAGGGGGCCGCGGTGTTCGCGCAGTTGAACCGGGCCGCGGGCAGCGCCCTTGCTGCCGGTGACAACCGGTCGCGGGGTGCGGTGATGGCCGACACCGTGTTCGAGCGGGTGATGGGGCGCCCGGCGTGGGTGGCTGACCCGGTGGCGGTCAATCTGGTGATTTCCGATGAAACCCTGTTCGGCGACGATGATTCCCCGGCGGTGCTGGAGGGGTATGGGCCGATCCCGGCCGGTGTGGCCCGCAATTTGGTGGCCGACGCGCTGGCCGATGAGCAGTCCAGGGCCACCCTGCGCCGGCTGTACAAGCGCCCAAGACTCCGGGGCGTTGGTGGGCATGGAGTCGCGGTCCCGGCGCTTCCCCAAGGGTTTGGCCAAGTTCATCCGGTTGCGGGACCAGCGATGTCGAACGCCGTATTGTGATGCGCCGATTCGTCATCTTGATCACGCTCAACCCCGTAACCGGGGTGGACCGACCAGCGCGCGCAATGGTCGCGGCGCCTGTGAGCGGTGTAATTACGTCAAGGAATCACCGGGCTGGAATGTCACCACCGGTGAGGTAAACGGTGTGCACACAACCGAATTCGTCACCCCGACCGGGGCCCGGTATCGCTCCACCGCGCCACCGGCGCCCGGGCGGCCGGTGATCGACATCAGCGAAGTCGAGATGCGCATCGGCATCGCCATCGCACGGCACGTCGCCTGACGCGGTCAGCGGCCCCGCGACATGTTCGCCGAGAACGACGCCACTGACTGAGACCGGCCGCCATTGCGGCCCGAGCCCCGACCGCTTCCGCCAGCGTGGTTTCGCGGGTTGGGCTTGCGACCCCGGCGCGGCTGCTGCTGATCCGGCGCTGCGGCGACCACGGGTGTCCCGAATTTGCGCTCGCCCGGGGCGATCTCGTGCAGCACCGGATGCGATGCACCACTGAACCGGGTGATCGTCGGCTTCACGCCTGCCTTGCGGGTCAGCTGGCGAACGTCGGAGACCTGGTCGTCGACCATCAGCGTCACCACCGTGCCGTCCGCGCCCGCACGGGCGGTCCGACCGGACCGGTGCAAGTACGCCTTGTGCTCCACAGGCGGATCCGCGTGCACGACGAGGCTGATCTCGTCGACGTGGATGCCGCGCGCGGCGATGTCGGTGGCGACCATCACCGCGGCCGTACCGTCGGCGAACGCCGTCAGATTTCGAGTACGCGCGTTCTGCGACAGGTTGCCGTGCAACTCCACAGCGGTGACACCTCGCGAATTCAACTGGCGGGCAAGATTCTTGGCGCCATGCTTGGTGCGGGCGAAGACGATGGTCCTGCCGGGCGACGCAGCAAGGTCGGTCAGCACGTTGATCCGGGCCGCCTTGTCCACGTGCAGCACATGGTGATCGATCGCGGCGACCGGCGACTGCTCCGAATCGACGCTGTGCACAACAGGGTTGTGCAGGTAGCGCTTGACGAGGACATCGACGCCGCTGTCGAGCGTCGCTGAGAACAGCATCCGCTGACCGTTGCGCGGCGTCTTGTCCATCAGCCGCTTCACCGGCGGCAGAAAGCCGAGGTCGGCCATGTGATCGGCCTCGTCGAGCACGGTGATTTCGATGCCCGAAAGGTCGGCGTGCCCGGACCGCATCAGGTCCTCCAGCCGGCCTGGGCAGGCGATGACGACGTCGACGCCTTGTCGCAGCTTCTGGATCTGCGGCTGCGGGGAGACGCCGCCGAACACCGTCACCGAACGCAGATTCGTCGCTGCGGCCAGCGGCGCCAGTGACGCATCGATTTGAGCGACGAGCTCACGAGTCGGCGCGAGGATGAGCGCACGAGGACGCCCCGGCACGCGCTTGGTTCCGCTTGCTGTGAGTCGCGTCACCATCGGCAGCAAGAAGGCAAATGTCTTGCCGGAGCCGGTGCGTCCGCGGCCGAGTACATCGCGGCCGGCCAGCGAATCGGGCAGCGTCGCCGCCTGGATGGGAAACGGGGTGTCGATGCCGTTGGCAGCGAGCACTGCGACCAGGGCCGCAGGTAGACCGAGGTCGGAGAACGTGGGCACAGTTGTCCCACTTGGGATTTGAACAGACAAGGTTAAGACTCCGAAAAGTTTGAGTGTGGTCGTCCTGCCCGGCGCGGATGATCCGCGGCGCTCGGTATGACGATCGAGAAGCGGCAAAAGGCAGAACAGACGATGCCGCTGAACTCCAGCCTACAGGGCAATCGGCGATTCGCTCAATCGCTATGGCAACAGCGACTGCAACTCCTCGACGAAGCGCACCGACTCACGGCGGTCATCGGAAAGCGGCTGCAGCAACAGCGTCGTCGCTCCGGCGTCGGCGTAGGCGGCCAGCGCGTTCCTTGACGAAGCCGCGCGGTCCCACCAGTGACACGCTGCGCACCAGCTCGTCCGGCACCGCCTCGATGGCTTCGGCCTTCTTGCCGTCCAAATACAAATCCTGGATGTGGTCGGCGACATCGCCGAATCCGTATCGGGTGGCCAAATTGTGGTAGAAGTTTCGGCCACGCGCGCCCATGCCGCCGATGTAGAGCGCCAATTGTGGCTTGGCCCAGCCCAATCGGTCGTCCACATCATCGCCGATGGCCAGGGGAGCGCTCACCATGACCTCCAGCGGGCCCAATGATGAGTCGCGCTTGGCGAACCCCGCCCGCAGCGACTCACCCCATACGGAGTCGGCCTTCTCCGGATAGAAGAACACCGGCTGCCACCCTTCGGCGATCTCCGCGGTGAGCTCGACGTTCTTCGGGCCCAGCGCGGCGATCGTGATCGGAATACGGTCGCGGACAGGGTGATTGATCAACTGCAGCGGCTTGCCCAGGCCGGTGCCACGGTCGGGCGGCAGCGGGATCTGGTAGTACTTGCCGTCGTATTGCACCCGTTCGCGCCGCCACACCTGTCGGCAGATGTCGACGACTTCACGGGTGCGGCCCAGCGGCGCGTCGAACGCGACGCCGTGGAAGCCCTCCATCACCTGCGGGCCAGACGTTCCGATGCCCAGGCGGAACCGGCCGTCGGACACGTAATCGAGTCCTGCGGCCGTCATCGCCAGCAATGACGGCGTGCGGACGTAGATCGGCACCACACCCGAACCCAGCTCGATGCGCGACGTTTTGGCCGCCAGGTACCCGAGTTGGCTGACCGCGTCGTACGAATACGCCTCGGCCACAAGGGCGATGTCGACGCCGGTCTTCTCCAACTCGACGACGTCGTCGACGGCCTCGCGAAAGCCGCCGGCGTAGCTGAGAAATATTCCGGTCCGCATATCAGGGGCTCCTACGGCTTCAAGAGGGCGACGACCTTGTCCTCGAGGTCCACCGGATCGTCCGCGAAGGGGTCCATCACGGGAGCCTTCGGCAGGTCGATTTCGGGATCGGCGAAGTCCTTATATGCCTTGTCACCGGTCAGCATGTGCAGCAGGTAGCCGGTCAGCAACGCCCGCACCACCTTCTGTGTGCTGGTATCTGCGCCGGGCAGCCCGACCACCCGCGCCAGCCGCCTGCCCTCGATCAGGCCACCGGCCTTGGCCTTGTTGACCGTGCGCAGCGTGGCGCCCCTCCATACGCGGGACAGCTCGACCGCGTTCGACCGCAGCGTCACCGGGTCGCCCGGGGCCGTGAGTACGAGGCCGGGCACCGACAGCGACACCGCCGGTTCCTCGGCGGGCGGCTTGGTGACCGTCGGGAACAGCGCTGCGACCGCTTTCGGTTTGGCCGGCATACCCGCGGCGGTGAACACCGCGGCCGACCCCCCGAACCCGTGGCCCACGACTCCCAGCTTCGTCGGGTGCACGCTGATCTTCCCGGGACCCAGCCGCACACCGGAGATGATGTCCAGCGTCGACCCCAGATCGAACGCCAGATTGAGTACCGACGGCGCCAGGCCCGTCTCGGTATCGGGCGCCGAGGCGACAATGCCCCACGACGCCAAATGCTCCAGCGTCCCGTAGTAGCGGTCCGCTCCGGCGAGCCAGTCGTGACCGAACGCGACAGCGGGCAGATTCATCCCGGATTCGGGGGTATACACGACCCCCGGCAGGCCGACGAAGGCCAGGTCACCGCGCAGAACGCGGTGCGGGCCGCGGCGGGTCAAAGCGGCGAACAGCTTCTTCGTGCGGGCCACTGGTAGAACGTAGCGCAGGCGGTGTGACGGGGCTCTTGCACTACCCTGAATAGCTATGTGTGGAATCGTCGGCTACGTCGGGACGCGTCCTGCCTGCGACATCGTGGTCGATGCGCTGCGCCGGATGGAGTACCGCGGCTACGACTCCGCGGGCATCGCGCTGCTCGACGGCAGCGGCGGGCTGACGGTGCGCCGTAAGGCCGGCCGGCTGGCCAACCTGGAAGCCGCCCTCGACGGTGACACGGGCGTCGGCCTCGCTGGCAGCACCGGCCTCGGCCACACCCGCTGGGCCACCCACGGCCGCCCCACCGACCGCAACGCGCACCCCCACCGCGACGCCGCCGGGAAGATCGCCGTCGTTCATAACGGGATCATCGAGAACTACGCGGCGCTGCGCGCGGAACTGGAAGCCGTAGGCGTGGAGTTCGCCAGCGATACCGACACCGAGGTCGCCGTCCATCTCGTCGCCCAGCAGTACGCGGATGGCAATTCGGCCGGTGACTTCGCAGCCTCTGTGCTCGCGGTGCTGCGCCGACTAGAGGGCCACTTCACGTTGGTCTTCGCCAACGCAGATGAGCCGGGCACGATCGTCGCCGCGCGACGATCCACGCCGCTGGTGGTGGGTATCGGCGACGGCGAGATGTTCGTCGGCTCCGACGTGGCCGCGTTCATCGAACACACCCGTGACGCAATCGAACTCGGCCAGGACCAGGCGGTGGTGGTCACCGCCGACAGTTACCGGATCACCGACTTCAACGGCGATGACGCCGATCCGTCTACGGACTACCGGAAGTTTCACATCGACTGGGATCTGTCGGCCGCCGAAAAGGGTGGCTACGAGTACTTCATGCTCAAGGAGATCGCCGAGCAGCCGGCCGCCGTCGCCGACACCCTGCTGGGCCATTTCGTCGACAACCGGGTCGTGCTCGACGAGCAGCGGCTGTCCGATCAAGAGCTGCGTGAGATCGACAAGGTCTTCGTGGTCGCCTGCGGCACCGCATTCCACTCCGGCCTGCTGGCCAAGTACGCCATCGAACACTGGACCCGGCTGCCCGTCGAGGTCGAGTTGGCCAGCGAATTCCGGTACCGCGACGCGGTTTTGGACCGACACACACTCGTCGTCGCGATTTCACAGTCCGGCGAGACGGCCGACACGCTCGAGGCAGTGCGCCACGCCAAGGAGCAGAAGGCCAAGGTGCTGGCCATCTGCAACACGAACGGCAGCCAGATTCCGCGCGAGTGCGACGCCGTGCTCTACACCCGGGCGGGACCAGAGATCGGTGTGGCGTCGACCAAGACGTTCCTGGCGCAGATCGCCGCCAATTACCTTGTCGGGCTGGCGCTCGCGCAGGCCCGAGGCACCAAGTACCCCGACGAGGTGGAGCGCGAGTACCGCGACCTGGAAGCCATGCCCGACCTGGTGGCGCGGGTGCTGGACACGGTCGGACCGGTTTCAGCTCTGGCCCAACGGTTCTCCGACTCGCAGACCGTGCTGTTCATCGGCCGTCACGTCGGCTACCCGGTCGCCCTTGAGGGCGCGCTCAAGCTGAAAGAGCTCGCCTACATGCACGCCGAGGGCTTCGCCGCGGGCGAGCTCAAGCACGGCCCGATCGCGCTGATCGAGGACGACGTGCCTGTCATCGTCGTGATGCCATCGCCGAAGAACTCCTCGATGCTGCATGCCAAGCTGCTGTCGAACATCAGGGAGATCCAGGCCCGCGGCGCCGTCACCATCGTCATCGCCGAGGAGGGCGACGACGCGGTCCGGCCGTACGCCGACCACCTGATCGAAATACCTGCGGTGCCAACGCTTTTCCAGCCGTTGCTGTCGACGATCCCGCTGCAGGTGTTCGCCGCCGGGGTCGCACGCGCCCGCGGCTACGACGTCGACAAGCCACGCAACCTGGCCAAGTCGGTCACCGTCGAGTAGTGCCGCGACCCAAGGTCGGTCACTTCCGCAGCGAGCGGGCGCGCGCACATTTCATGGTCGTCTACCGCGCGGGCATGGCCACTCTTCCGGCCGTCAGCGAGTCGGCCGACGTGCCAACGTCATTCGGCACCGTGCGCGCCTACCGCTTCGACGGCCCTTCTGAGGGCGCACCCGTGTTGCTGCTTCCCGGCCGCAACGCGTCGACTCCGATGTACGGCGTCAACCTGCCTCGGCTGCTTGAGCGGCGCACGGTGTACAGCGTCGACCTGCTCGGCGAGGCCGGCCTGTCCGTGCAGGATAAACCGATCACGGGCGCCGACGATCAGGCGCAGTGGCTGGACGAGACGCTCGCTGGGCTCAGGCTGGACCGCACGCACCTGTTGGGAGTGTCGATCGGCGGCTGGACGGCGACCAACGCCGCGATCCGGCGACCGGGACGAATCGCGTCGCTGACGCTGTTGGACCCGGCCATGACGTTCGCGCCGATCCCGGTCAAGGCGATAGTCGCGTCCATCGCGATGTACCTTCCAGGCGTGCCCGACGCGGTGCTTCGCCGCGTACTGAAGTGGATCGCCGGCGGCGCCGAGGTCGACGACTCGCTGCCAGAGGCGGCACTGATCTCCGCGGGGTCGACCGATTTCGTGCTGCGGACCCCGATGCCGAAGGTGTTCACCGATGACCAGCTGCGTTCACTCGACATTCCCGTGCTCGCGCTGATGGCCGGCCGCAGCGTGATGCTCGACGCCGCCCGCGCAGCGGCACGGGCGCGCAACCTGTTGCCGCGCGGGCAGGTCGAGCTGTGGCCGGACGCCTCACACGCCATCAACGGCGAGTACCCGGGCGAGATCGCCGAGCGGTCACACCGCTTCTGGGACGAGGTGGACAGCCTTTGACGCGGACTGATTCTGGCTCAGATGCTTTTCCAGGAACGGCCGCATCAGCGCGACGACCTCCGTCAGCCGGCTCTCCAACAGGAAGTGGCCGCCGTCAAGCAGATTGATCTCGGCCTTCGGTAGATCGCGTCCGAACGCCAATGCGCCGTCGGGCCCGAAGATCTGGTCGTTGCGGCCCCATACCGCCAGCAGCGGAACCTGTGACGTCCGGAAGTATTCATGCACGCGCGGATAGAGGTCGACGTTGGTGCTGTAGTCGGCGAACAGCGCCAGTTGCGCGTCGACGCGCGCCGGGGTGCTGGCCACTGCCGAGTGGGCGTTGATCCACGTGTCTGGGTCGACGACCGTCGGGTCCGAAACCCCATGGGTGAACTGCCATTTCAAGCCGTCGATGCTGATGATATCGCGCAGCGCCTGCGCGTTGGCCTCTGAGCGTTCCCTGCCGTAGGCGAACAGCGGTTCCATCGCATCGCCGAAGAAGCCCTCGACGTAGGCATTGCCGTTCTGGGTGACGACGGCGGCGATGCGTTCGGGGTGGCGCAGAGCCAGCCGCCAGCCCACGGGTGCGCCGTAGTCCTGCACGTAGATCGCGTAGCGCTGCGTGCCGAGGTGATCCAGCAGCGCGTCGATGAGGTCGGCGAGATTGTCGAACGTGTAGCTGAACTCGTCGACGCCGGGAACGTCGGAGTGGCCGAAGCCGGGGTAGTCGGGAGCGATGACATGAAACCGGTCAGCGAGCGCCGGAATCAGGTTGCGGTACATGTGCGAGCTGGACGGAGTGCCGTGCAGCAACACCACGGCTGGCGCCGTCGACGCCCCTGCCTCGCGGTAGAAGATCCGGCGACCGGCGATCTCGACGAAGCGATGATGCGTGACCATGTCTAACCCCTTCAGATAGTTGTGATGGTTAGAAGTAAACGCGTCGGGATCTAACCTGTCAAGTGGTATATGATGGTTAGATGTCCGAGTTGGATTGGCAGGCGGTGTTGTTGGAGCTGGTGAACACGACGCCGGTGATCGACGGCCAGGTGGTCGACCTGATGGACCGGGCTTGGCTGCGCGGGCACGGCGCGACGGCTGGGGTCGACGACGTGCGGCGGCTGCGCGACGACCTGCAACACGTCGTCTGGGGTGAGGCCGACGCGTCAGTGCTGCGTCGCTACCTCAGGAGTGTGCGCCAGGTGCCGAGGATTCACGACGGCCGCCTCGTATGGGAGCTCGACGCGGACTGGTCCGCGCGCGTCGTGCTGGCCTGGGGCGAGCTGCAGGACTCTATGCCCGGTCGATTGCGGGCGTGCGCAAACGAGGAGTGTCGGCTGTTTCTGATCGACCGTTCCCGTGCAGGGACGGCCCGATGGTGCTCGATGACTGGATGCGGAAATCGGATGAAGGCGCGCCGGCACTATCGTCGCGCCGCCCGGGACGGGTGACGTCAGGCTTGCCGGCGCCCAGCCCCGTCGCAAGCCCGACGACGATCAGCACGATCCCCAACCACACCGCCATCGCGGGCGCGTGCCCGGTGACCGGGATCCCGATGACTGCTGCCGCGATCGGCGCGACGCCGGTGAGCAGTCCGGCGCGCCCGGCGCCCAGCGAGCGCACGCATGAGTACCAGAGAATGAACGCGATCGCCGTGACGCCGACCGCGAGATAGCCGAGCGCCAGCACGTCGTCGCGTTCGAAATCGCCTGCCGCCCACCATCCTTCGGTACACACGCCGAGCACACCGAATATCGCTGCTGCGAGCCACGTCGCGTGGACAGACACGCCCTCCGGTCCGTGCCTGCCGAGCACGGGGACGGCGAGCAGGGTGAAACCGGCCTCGCAGACGAACACGGTGAGTGCCCACAGCAGTCCGACGGCGTCGCTGCGGCCGATGCCCTCGACCACCGCCGCGCCGACACTGACGACGACGGCCGCCGCCAGCACCCGCGCCCGAGGGCGGCGGCCCTCCAGCAGTGGTCCGATCGCCGCCAGCGCGATCGGCACACAGGCCACCGCGACGGCGAGCACCGCAGGCTCGGCGTGGCGCGACCCGTGCACGAGCGCGATGTTGAACACCACGAGCCCGCTGACCGTCACGCCGAGCAGCCACAGCCACTCGCTGCCCCGTGGGCGATGCAACTGCCGGCCGGTGAGCCGAATCCACGCGACGAGTAGCACGCACGCGATCGCGTAGCGCAGCCCTTGCCCGGTGTACAGCGGCGAGTCGGCGAGTGCGCCGGACACCGCGACGCTGCCGCCGACGAACGTCATCCCGAGTGCGCCCGACAGGCTGGCGCGGTAAGTGCTGGACACAAAGCCATGCTCGCGCCATCATGGTCCGCTATACAGCACCAAAGATGGGCTTCGTAAATGGACCAAGTATCAGTCGGCGCGGACTTCCTGCTGCTCGACCCCACGACCGCGCCCGCTCGTGGTCTCACCGACTGGCTGGTGAATGCGCTGCGCAGCGCCATTGACGACGGTCGGCTGGCCCCGGGCAGTCGGCTGCCCGCCACCCGGGCCCTGGCCGCCGACCTCGCGGTGTCCCGCGGCGTCGTCGTCGAGGCGTACCGGCGGCTCACCGACGAGGGTCTGGTCGGCGGCCGCAGCGGTGGCGGCACGACGGTGCTGGCCCAGCCCGCCCGGGTACCGCGACCGCGTACACAATCCGCACCGCAGCCGGCCGGGCCGCCGCGGCTGCCGCGTCCCCGGTTGCCGATCGGCGAGGGCGTCGACCTGTCGCCGGGTGTTCCCGACCTGTCGGCGTTTCCGCGCAGCCTCTGGCTGCGCACCGAGCGCACCGTCCTGACCGAGACGCCGCCGGAGGAACTGGGCTACGGCGACCCGCGCGGGCACCCGCGGCTGCGCGCGGCGCTCGCGCCGTGGCTGGCCCGCACGCGAGGCCTGCGGGCGGCGCCCGACGACATCATCGTCGTCTCCGGCGTCGCGCAGGCCATGGCATTGCTGGCGCAACAACTGCGCGGCGAGGGCATCGACTCGATCGCGGTCGAAGACCCCGGATCACGCGGCGCCGTCGACGAATTCGCGTATTGGGGACTGCAACCCGTCCCCGTCCCGGTGGACGACGACGGGATCCAGGTGGACGCGTTGGCCGCCACGGGCGCCCGCGCCGCGTTCCTCACGCCGGCGCACCAGTTTCCGACGGGCGTGGTGCTGGCACCGCAGCGTCGGCGCGACCTGCTCGCGTGGGCCGTGGATGCGGAACTGGTCATCGAGGACGACTACGACGCGGAATACCGCTACGACCGGGCGCCGGTTCCGGCCATGCACGCCGCCGCCCCCGACCGCATCGCCTATGCCGGAAGCACGTCGAAGAGCCTGGCGCCCGCGCTGAGGCTGGGATGGCTCGTGCCGCCGCCGCATCGGTATCCCGACCTGGTGGCCGCCAAGCACGCGAGCGACCTGGGCAGCCCAACCGTCCCGCAACTCGTGCTGGCCCGGCTGCTGGAAAGCGGTGAATACGACCGCCATGTCCGGCTGGTCCGGGCGCGCCATCGCGCCAGGCGCGACGCGCTCCTCGGCGCGCTCACGACGGAACTGCCTGCCGCGTCGGTCAAGGGTGTCGCGGCCGGTTTGCACCTGCTGGTCACGCTGCCCGAGGCGTCTGTGGATGACGTGGAGCTGGCCGACGCGCTGCAGGCCGCCGGTGTACTGGTGCATCCGTTGTCGTGGCATCGCCGGTTGCCCGGCCCGCCGGGCCTCGTCATCGGCTATGCGGCACATACCCCGGATCGGGTGCGCGCGGCCGCCGCGACGATCGGCCGCGTGGCACATTTGTAGGTACAGGGTTGTACATACATGTAGGCACAACTGCGGCTGGGAGGCTTGCGATGGTGAGCAGAGTTTCCGTGCGCGAGTTCTCCTACAACCCCAGCGCGATGTTCGCCCGCGCCGAGAAGGGCGAGACCATCGAGATCACGAAGCACGGCAAGGTCGTGGCGACCTTGATTCCCGGCCAGCAGAAGCGGTACGGGAGTCGTATCGCGGAACTCGAGGCGTCCGGGGCGCTTCGGCGATCCGGAAAGACTCTCGCCGATCTCGACACGTTCACGCATATCACGCTGCCCGAGGGGGCACCCGACCCGCTCCAGACGCTCCTCGAGGATCGCTACAGCGAAAGCGACTGGGAGCGAGAGCTTCGAGAAGATTACGAAGCCGGTTGGCGTCCCGGCGAGCCACCGCGGCGGTGATCTACTGGGACTTCCCGTCGCATCGCCTGGGACGAATCTCTGACGCCGGACCCGCGCCAGCACGTAACGTTGTGCCACGATGCGGCACTACTACACCGCCGATGCGATCCGCGAGGCTGAAGCGCCGCTGCTGGCGTCGTTGCCCGAAGGCGGACTCATGCGGCGCGCGGCGTTCGGGTTGGCCACCGCCATCGCGCGTGAACTCGGGCTGCTGACCGGCGGAATCTCGGGCCGCCGGATCTGTGCTGTCGTCGGCTCCGGCGACAACGGCGGCGACGCTCTGTGGGCAGCGACATTCCTGCGCCGCCGTGGCGCGGCTGCCGCGGCGGTGCTGCTCAAACCGGAGCGCACCCACAAAGCGGCGCTGGCCGCCTTCCGGAAGGCCGGTGGCAGGGTTGTCGAAACCGTGCCTGCCGCAACCGATCTGGTGATCGACGGCGTCGTCGGCATCTCCGGCAGTGGACCATTGCGGCCCAACGCGGCCGAGGTGTTCGCCAACGTGTCCGCTCCCGTGGTGGCCGTCGACATCCCCAGCGGCATCGATGTGCACACCGGCGCCACCGACGGGCCGCACGTGCACGCCGCGCTGACCGTGACGTTCGGCGGCCTCAAACCCGTTCATGCGCTGGGGGATTGCGGCCGCGTCGAGCTGGTCGACATCGGCCTCGACCTGCCGTCGACCGACATGCTGGGATTCGAGGCGGCCGACGTCAAAGCCCGCTGGCCCGTGCCCGGCCCCACTGACGACAAGTACACCCAGGGCGTCACCGGCATCCTGGCCGGCTCGGCGACCTATCCCGGTGCCGCCGTGCTGTGTACCGGCGCCGCGGTGGCCGCCACGTCCGGCATGGTCCGCTACGCGGGAAGCGCCGGGCAGCAGGTGCTTTCGCAGTGGCCCGAAGTCATCGCCGCGCCCAGCGCGCAGCGCATCCGGCCGGGTGCAGGCGTGGGCCGTCGGCCCCGGCCTCGGAACCGACGACACCGGCGCGGCAGCCCTGTGGTTCGCGCTGGAGACCGACCTGCCGGTCATCGTCGACGCCGACGGGCTGACCATCCTGGCCGCGCACCCCGACCTCGTCGCCGGTCGCAGCGCGCCGACCGTATTGACCCCGCACGCAGGAGAATTCGCGCGACTGGCCGGTTCGCCGCCCGGCGCCGACCGCGTCGCCGCCACCCGCAAACTGGCCGACCGACTCGGCGCCACCGTCCTGCTCAAGGGCAACGTCACCGTCGTCGCCGAACCCGGCGGGCCCGTCTACCTCAACCCCGCCGGCCAATCATGGGCCGCCACCGCCGGATCGGGCGACGTGCTGTCCGGCATCATCGGCGCGCTGCTGGCCGCCGGGCTGCCCGCAGGAGAGGCCGCCGCCGCGGCGGCATTCGTGCACGCCCGCGCCGCCAACCTGTCCGCCGCCGATCCCGGACCCGCATCCGGCACCGACGTCGGCTTCGCGCATCCTCGCCCACGTCCGTGCCGCCATCGCATCGCTCTAACGAAAGGACTTGCCATGTCGCGCAAGCACACTCACAGCCCCACAGATCGCCCCGGCGTACACCGGACGGCTGGCGATGGCGCCGGTCCCGTCGTTGCGGCTGCCCGACGAGGCGATGGATCCCGACGCGGCGTACCGGTTCATCCACGACGAGCTGATGCTCGACGGCAGCTCCCGGCTGAACCTGGCGACGTTCGTCACCACGTGGATGGATCCCCAGGCCGAGACGCTGATGGCCGAGACGTTCGACAAGAACATGATCGACAAGGACGAGTACCCGGCGACCGCGGCGATCGAGCAGCGGTGTGTCTGCATGGTGGCCGACCTGTTCCACGCCGAGGATCTGCGCGACGACGACCCGTCCAGCGCCACCGGGGTTTCCACCATCGGGTCCAGTGAGGCCGTGATGCTGGCCGGGCTGGCGCTGAAGTGGCGATGGCGCGACAAGGTCGGCAAGGACTGGAAGGGCCGCACGCCGAATCTGGTGATGGGCTCCAACGTGCAGGTGGTGTGGGAGAAGTTCTGCCGCTACTTCGACGTGGAACCGCGGTACCTGCCGATGGAGGAGGGCCGCTACGTCATCACCCCCGAACAGGTGCTGGACAACATCGACGAGGACACCATCGGCGTGGTGGCGATTCTCGGCACCACGTTCACCGGTGAACTCGAGCCGATCGGCGAGATCTGCGCGGCGCTGGACAAACTCGCGGCCGGCGGGGGAGTCGACATCCCCGTGCACGTCGACGCGGCCAGCGGCGGTTTCGTCGTGCCGTTCCTGCACCCGGATCTGGTGTGGGACTTCCGGCTGCCGCGGGTGGTCTCGATCAACGTCAGCGGGCACAAGTACGGCCTGACCTACCCGGGCATCGGTTTCGTCGTGTGGCGCAGCCCCGAATACCTGCCCGAGGACCTGGTCTTCCGCGTCAACTACCTCGGCGGCGACATGCCGACCTTCACGCTCAACTTCTCCCGGCCCGGCAATCAGGTGGTCGGCCAGTACTACAACTTCCTGCGGCTCGGCCGCGCCGGCTACGCGCAGGTGATGCAGTGCCTGTCGCAGACGGCGCGCTGGCTCGGCGACCAGCTACGCGACAGCCGGCATTTCGAGATCATCACCGACGGCTCGGCGATCCCGGTGGTCAGCTTCCGGCTGGCCGGCGACCCGCGGCTACACCGAGTTCGACGTGTCCCATGCGCTGCGGGCCTACGGCTGGCAGGTGCCGGCCTACACCATGCCGGACAACGCCAACGACGTCACCGTGCTGCGCATCGTGGTCCGGGAGGGCTTCTCGGCAGACCTGGCAAGGGCGCTGCACGACGACACCCTCACCGCGCTGGCCCACCTCGACGAGCTCAAGCCAGGCGGCCACTTCGACAAGCTGCAGCCCTTCGCGCACTGAGCGTCGCGGGCAACCCCGGCCTGGCGTTCTGGGACAATCGGCAGTGCCATGCAAACGACCGAGCTCACGACAGCGCTGACCCCCGACGCGGCCGCCGAGGCGGTCGTGGACCTCGACGCCATCGCGCACAACGTGCGGCTGCTGCGTGAGCACGCCGGCTCGGCGCAGGTGATGGCCGTCGTCAAGGCCGACGGATACGGCCACGGCGCCGTGCAGGTCGGCGCGCGCGGCCCTGGGCGCAGGCGCGGCCGAGCTCGGCGTCGCCACCATCGACGAGGCCCTGGCGCTGCGCCGCGACGGCATCACCGCCCCGGTGCTGGCCTGGCTGCACCCACCGGGCACCGACTTCGCGCCGGCGCTGCAGGCCGATGTCCAGGTCGCGCTGTCGTCGGTGCGCCAGCTCGGCGACCTTCTCGACGCGGTCGAACGCACCGGGCGCACCGCGACCGTCACCGTCAAGGTGGACACCGGGCTCAACCGCAACGGCGTCAGCGCGGCCGAATACCCGGCGATGCTCACCGCGTTGCAGCGTGCGCAGGCCGATGAAGCGATCCGGCTGCGCGGCCTCATGTCGCACCTCGTGCACGGCGACGACCCGGAGAACCCCTTCAACGACCTACAGGCCCAACGGCTTGAGCGACATGCGGACCGAAGCCAGCGACCAGGGCGTGCAGTTCGAGTTGGTGCACCTGAGCAACTCGCCCGCGGCGATGACCCGGCCCGATCTCGCCTACGACATGGTCCGGCCAGGCATCGCGGTATACGGGCAGACGCCCATCCCTGAGCTCGGCGACATGGGCCTACGGCCGGCGATGACGCTCAAATGCCCTGTGGCCCTTGTCCGGTCGGTGAAGGCGGGCGACGGTGTGTCCTACGGCCACATGTGGGTCGCCGACCGTGACACCACGCTGGCGCTGCTGCCGATCGGATATGCCGACGGTGTCTTTCGGAACTTGAGCGGTCGCATCGACGTGCTGATCAACGGCCGGCTGCGGCGCAGCGTCGGGCGCATCTGTATGGACCAGTTTGTGGTCGATCTCGGCCCCGGCCGGCCCGACGTCGCCGAAGGTGACGACGCCATCCTGTTCGGGCCCGGCACGCGCGGCGAACCGACCGCCCAGGACTGGGCTGAACTACTCGGCACCATCAACTACGAGGTCGTCACCAGCCCGCGCGGCCGGGTCATCCGAACCTTTCGGCCAGCGACGGGTCAAAGCCGTTGAGCGATAAGGAGGCCCGGGCGCGACGTGGCCGTATGTCCAGCGCTCCATGGCTGGCGGGGGCAGCTGGGTTGACCGCCGTCGGCACTGCCGCGGGCGTCTCCTTCGCGCGGTCCATGCGCAGGCGCGTCACCACCGACGACCCGTACCGAGACGAGGACTTCGAACTCCTCGACGCTGACCGCAGCTATGTCGTCACCACCCCGGACGGGGTACCGCTGGCCGTGCGCGAAGTCGGCCCCGAGGACGCCCCGCTGACCGTGGTCTTCGCGCACGGCTTCTGTCTTCGCATGGGGGCCTTCCACTTTCAGCGTGCCCGCCTGACCGAGCAGTGGGGAGCACAGGTGCGCATGGTCTTCTACGACCAACGCGGACACGGACAGTCGGGCGAGGCCCCGCCGGAGACATACACGGTCACCCAACTGGGCCAGGACCTGGAGACGGTGCTGGCTGTGATGGCACCGCGTGGTCCGGTGGTCCTGGTCGGCCATTCCATGGGCGGTATGACGGTGCTGTCGCACGCCAGGCAGTTCCCGCGGCGATACCCGACCCGCATCGTCGGCGCGGCGCTCATTGCCTCTGCGGCCGAAGGCGTTTCGCGGTCGCCGCTGGGCGAGATCCTCAAGAACCCCGCGCTCGAGGCGGTGCGCGTCGCGGTGCGGTACGCGCCGAAAACCGTGCACCGCACCCGTGGCGCCGCCAAGTCGGTGATCGCCCCGATCCTGCGGGCGGCGTCTTTCGGTGACGAGAAGACCAGCCCGAGCATCGTGGCGTTCTCCGAGAAGATGATGCACGACACGCCGATTGCGACGCTGGTAGAGTTCCTGCACGCGCTCGAAGTGCACGACGAGACGGCGGCGCTGAAGACGCTCGCGAAGGTGCCCACGCTGGTCGCCTGCGGCGACCACGACCTGCTCACTCCGATGGAGCACTCGGAGCACATGGCGCAAGCGCTGCCGCAGCTCGGAGCTGGTGATCGTCGGTGGTGCAGGACATCTCGTGCAACTCGAACAACCCGAGGCCATCGACGACGCACTGGTTCGGCTCGTGGAGCGTGCTGCGCCGTCCAAGTTGGTCGCGCTCACCCGGCGTGTGCGCGAAAGGGTCCGGCGCCATGGCTGACCGTGTCTCCGGCACCGCGGAACTGCCGACCACCGAGGACACCATCGCGCTCGGCGCCCGGCTCGGCGAGCAACTGCACGCCGGCGACGTCGTTGTGCTGTCGGGACCGCTCGGTGCTGGAAAAACAGTGCTCGCCAAGGGAATCGCACAGGCGATGGATGTCGAAGGGCCGGTCATCTCACCGACGTTCGTGCTGGCGCGGGTGCACCGGGCACGACGTCCGGACGCGCCGGCGATGATTCACGTCGACCTGTACCGGCTGCTCGACCACGAGACCGTCGACCTGCTGGCCGAACTCGACTCGCTGGATCTCGATACCGACCTCGACGAGGCCGTCGTCGTGGTGGAGTGGGGTGAAGGACTCGCCGAGCGGCTGTCCGAGAGCCACCTCGACGTCCGGCTCGAACGCGGACCGGACACCGAAGTGCGCACGGCGATCTGGGAATGGAGCCGGCCGTGAGCACTCTGATCCTGGCCATCGATACCGCGACCCCGGCCGTCACCGCCGGAGTGATCAGACGCAACCGCGACAGCCTCGACGTGCTCGCCGAGCGCGTCACCGTCGACCCTCGTGCGCACGCCGAGCAATTGACCCCAAACGTGGTGGGCGCGCTCGCCGACGCCGGGCTCAATGTCAACGACCTCGATGCCGTCGTCGTCGGTTGCGGCCCAGGGCCTTTCACCGGCCTGCGGGTCGGCATGGCGACAGCGGCGGCGTACGGTCACGCTCTGGGCATACCGGTGCACGGTGTGTGCAGCCTCGACGCGATCGGCATCGACACTGCCGGCGATGTCTTGGTGGTCACCGACGCCCGCCGGCGTGAGGTGTACTGGGCCCGGTACCGCGACGGTGCTCGCGTCGACGGGCCCGCCGTCAACGCGCCGGCAGATGTACCTGCCGACGCCCAGGCTGTGGCCGGATCACCCGCCCACACCGCGCTATTCGACCTGCCCCGCCAGCCCGCCGTCTATCCGACGGCCAGCGGCCTGGTGCGCCTGATCACCGACTGGACGGCGCAGCCCGCGCCACTGGTTCCCCTGTATTTGCGCCGCCCCGACGCGAAGCCGCAATCGGCGGTGGCCCGATGACTGTCCTGTACGGTCCGCTGACCCGCGCCGACGCCGCCCGGTGCGCGGAGTTGGAAGCGCAGTTGTTCGAGGGCGACGACCCATGGCCGGCCCGGGCGTTTTATGCCGAACTCGAGGCCAAGCACAACCACTACGTCGCCGCGCGCGCCGACGACAAGCTTGTCGCCTACGGGGGTATCGCGCGGCTGGGCCGAAAGCGGCCGTACGAGTACGAAATCCACACCATCGGCGTCGATCCGGCATACCAGGGCCAGGGTATCGGTAGGGCGCTGCTGAACGAACTGCTCGAATACGCCTCGGGCGGAGTGATTTTCCTCGAGGTCCGCACCGACAACGAGGCCGCCATCGGGCTGTACGAGAGCGTCGGCTTCGTCAATGTCGGACTGCGCAAGCGCTACTACCGCGCCAGCGGCACCGACGCCTATACGATGCGGCGAGACCCCCAATGATCATTCTGGCCATCGAAAGCTCCTGCGACGAAACCGGCGTCGGCATCGCCCAGCTCGACGACGACGGTGCCGTGACGCTGCTCGCCGACGAGGTGGCCTCCAGCGTCGACGAACATGCCCGGTTCGGCGGCGTCGTGCCCGAGATCGCGTCGCGGGCACATCTCGAGGCGATCGGCCCGACGATGCGCCGCGCGTTGGCTGCGGCAAGTGTGGACAAGCCCGACGTCGTCGCGGCCACCATCGGTCCCGGGCTGGCGGGCGCACTGCTAGTGGGAGTGGCTGCGGCCAAAGCGTATTCGGCCGCATGGCAGGTGCCGTTCTACGCCGTCAACCACCTGGGTGGTCACCTGGCCGCCGACGTGTACGAGCACGGACCGCTTCCGGAGAGCATTGGCCTGCTGGTATCGGGCGGGCACACCAATCTGCTGCACGTGCGGTCACTGGGCGCGCCGATCGTCGAACTCGGCAGCACCGTCGATGATGCGGCCGGTGAGGCCTACGACAAGGTGGCGCGGCTGCTGGGCCTCGGATATCCGGGCGGCAAGGTGCTCGACGACCTGGCCCGCGAGGGCGACCGCGACGCGATCGTGTTTCCGCGCGGCATGACCGGGCCGCGCGACCACCCCTACGCATTCAGCTTCTCCGGCCTCAAGACCTCCGTGGCACGGTATGTCGAGAGTCATCCCGACGCCGCGCAGGCCGACGTCGCTGCTGGATTTCAGGAAGCGGTGGCCGACGTGCTGACCATGAAAGCCGTCCGGGCCGCCAAGGAGCTGAACGTGAAGACATTGCTGATTGCCGGTGGGGTGGCGGCGAATTCGCGGCTGCGGGAGCTCGCCGAAGAGCGCTGCGTGGCCAACGGGTTGACGCTGCGGATCCCGCGGCCGCGGCTGTGCACCGACAACGGCGCCATGATCGCGTCGTTCGCCGCACATTTGATCGCGGCAGGAGCGCCGCCGTCGCCGTTGGATGCGGCGACCGATCCGGGCCTGCCGGTGGTGCAGGGGCAGGTCGCATGAGCCGGGCCGATGACAAGCTGGCCATCACCGAGCTGCTGTACCGCTACGCGGAGCTGATCGACGCCGGCGACTTCGACGGGGTCGGGCAGCTGCTCGCCCGCGCCACCTTCGCCGGCACGCGGTCGCCGCAGACGGCGGGCGCCGAAGCCATCACCAAGTTGTTCGCGAAGACCACCCGCCGCTATCCCGAGCACGGCAACACACCACGCACCCGGCACCTCGTGCTCAACCCGATCGTCGACGTCGAGGACCGCACCGCCTCCGCCCGGTCCACGTTCTGCGTCATCCAGAACACCGACATGGTGCCGCTGCAGCCCATCGTGGTGGGGCGGTACTTCGATACGTTCGCCCGTGACGAGCAGGGCTGGTACTTCACCGAACGCAAGGTCGACGTCGAGATGATCGGGGACGTGTCGGCGCACCTCACGCTGGATCCAGCCGCGTTCGACCGGTAATCACGGGGCGACCTTGAGTGCTAGCACTCTCATGTATAGAGTGCTAGGTGGCAGGCGGCCAACCCCCTCCAGCCGGCACCCGCGACGACGGCGCGAGGGCACGGACGCTTTGCCGAACACCTGGTAATTGACCGTTCCGGGGAGCTACCCCGGATCGACACCCGAACTAGTGGAGGGCTCCATCGTGGCGAGCGTGAACATCAAGCCACTCGAGGACAAGATCCTCGTCCAGGCCAACGAGGCCGAGACCACGACCGCGTCCGGTCTGGTTATTCCCGACACCGCCAAGGAGAAGCCGCAGGAAGGCACCGTCGTCGCAGTCGGCCCCGGCCGCTGGGATGAGGACGGCGAGAAGCGGATTCCGCTGGACGTCTCCGAAGGCGACGTCGTCATCTACAGCAAGTACGGCGGCACCGAGATCAAGTACAACGGCGAGGAGTACCTGATCCTCTCGGCACGCGACGTGCTGGCAGTCGTCAACAAGTAAGCACCCGTGTTCCGCCCCGGGAATCCCCGTCACCACGGGTGATTTCCGGGGCGGCATGCGTTAGACGTCAGAAAGTAGACATATGAGCAAGCAGATCGAATTCAACGAAACTGCGCGCCGCGCAATGGAAGCCGGTGTAGACAAGCTCGCCGACGCGGTACGGGTGACACTGGGGCCACGCGGCAGGCACGTGGTGCTGGCCAAGTCATTCGGCGGGCCGACCGTCACCAACGACGGTGTCACCGTCGCACGCGAGATCGACCTGGAAGACCCGTTCGAGAACCTCGGCGCGCAGCTGGTGAAGTCGGTGGCCACCAAGACCAACGACGTCGCCGGTGACGGCACCACTACCGCGACGGTGGTGGCGCAGGCACTGATCAAGGCCGGCCTGCGTCAGGTCGCGGCCGGAGCCAACCCGATCGCCCTGGGCTCGGGCATCTCCAAGGCCGCCGACGCGGTGTCGGAGGCGCTGCTGGCGTCGGCCACCCCGGTCAAGGACAAGAAGGGCATCGCGCAGGTCGCCACCGTCTCCTCACGCGACGAGCAGATCGGCGAGCTGGTCGGCGAGGCGATGACCACCGTCGGCCACGACGGCGTCGTCACCGTCGAGGAGTCCTCGACGCTGAGCACCGAGCTCGAAGTCACCGAGGGCGTCGGGTTCGACAAGGGCTTCATCTCGGCGTACTTCATCACCGACTTCGATGCGCAGGAAGCGGTGCTCGAAGACGTGCTGCTGCTGCTGCACCGCGAGAAGATCAGCTCGCTGCCCGACCTGCTTCCGCTGCTGGAGAAGGTCGCCGAGGCTGGCAAGCCGCTGCTGATCATCGCCGAAGACGTTGAGGGCGAAGCACTTTCGACGTTGGTGGTCAACGCGATCCGCAAGACGCTGAAGGCCGTCGCGGTCAAGGCGCCGTTCTTCGGTGATCGTCGCAAGGCGTTCCTCGACGACCTCGCCATCGTGACCGGTGGTCAGGTCGTCAACCCGGACGTCGGTTTGCTGCTGCGTGAGGTGGGCCTGGACGTGCTCGGCACCGCGCGCCGCGTCGTCGTCACCAAGGACAGCACCGTCATCGTCGACGGCGGCGGCACCAAGGAGGCCATCGAGGCGCGCGCGGCACAGCTGAAGGCCGAGATCGAAACCACCGACTCCGACTGGGACCGCGAGAAGCTCGAGGAGCGGCTGGCCAAGCTGTCCGGCGGCGTCGCGGTCATCAAGGTCGGCGCGGCCACCGAGACCGACCTCAAGAAGCGCAAAGAAGCCGTGGAGGACGCCGTGTCCGGCCGCCAAGGCCGCGGTCGAGGAGGGCATCATCACCGGCGGTGGCGCGGCACTGGTGCGCGCCCGCACGGCGCTGGACAAGCTGCGCAACGAGCTGACCGGTGACGAGGCGGTCGGCGTCGAGGTGTTCAGCGCGGCGCTGTCCGCCCCGCTCTACTGGATCGCCGCCAACGCCGGGCTTGACGGCTCAGGTGGTGGTGAACACGGTCGCCGGATTGCCCGACGGCCATGGCTTCAACGCCGCCACGCTGTCCTACGGCGACCTGGCCGCCGACGGCATCGTCGACCCCGTGAAGGTGACCCGCTCGGCGGTGCTCAACGCGGCGTCGGTGGCCCGGATGATCCTCACCACCGAGACGGCGATCGTGGAGAAGCCGGCCGAGGAGGAAGACCACGGCCACGGCCATGTCATCACCACGGGCACGCGCACTGAGGTAGTCGAAAGGAACACCCCCGGTCTCGGCCGGGGGTGCTTTGTTCCGGACAGCAAACGGGGAACGGCGGGAGCTCCACCAATAGCCGCAGCTCAATCGCCACGGACGTTTAGTCTCGCGGTATGGACCGGATCTTTCAGTGGGTGTGGGATCGGTACGGACCAAGGTATTCGTGGGCGATCTGCGCCCTCGTATACCCACCGGGGCTGTTGGTCTATCTCAGCTACTCCTTGATCATTGTCGCGTTCGAGGGATCTAGTCGCTACATCGACGCGGCCGTCGTCACCGCTGTCGCCATGCTGGTGCGGGTTTACCTGCTGGTTCTTCCCGGCTCGAAGGAGGTGCACCTGTTTGAAGGGTGGGCAGCGGGCCACGAGATCGATCCGATGACGGCGCTGGGCGCCACCTTCACCTACACGCGCAGATTGATTGCCCGAGCGCTCGCGACCGATGTGGTTTGGGCCGCTCTGCTTGGGGTTGTTGTCGGTGGGATCGCCGGGGCGACCGGATGGCGGCTGGTCCAGTACGGGATTGTCGGTGCCGCGTACGGCGCGGCCGTCGGGGTGATCGGTATGCACAGTTTCGTGGAAGGAGCGCTGCGGCCGGCAAGGGCCGCCATCGCCGGTGACACCGGAATCGGCGACTCCCTACCGCGCTCTCGCCCGACTTTTGCCGCGTGGTCCAGGATGTCCACGCTCGCGGTGGCGTTCGCATTCGCCACCGCGGGCGCGATCCTGGCGTCGCTGATCGACCGCGCCCGCGAGGAACCCGTCGTCTCCGTCGTGATCGGGTGTGCGTTAACGCTTATCTCCGGGCAGCTAACAGTCGTGACGATCTCACCGTTCTTGCAACCGATCCGCGACCTCGCCAAAGGAACAGAACGTGTTGCCGTCGGTGACTACAGCCAACGCCTGCCGGTGGTTCAGGACGACGACCTGGGTGCGCTGGCGGCGTCGTTCAACCGCATGCAGGCGGGATTGGCTGAGCGGCAACGACTTCAGGCGGCGTTTGGCACCTACGTCGACCCGGTCCTGGCGGCGCGGCTACTTGCACAGGGTGACGACGTGTTCACCGGTGAGCGCCGCGAGGTAACGGTGATGTTCGTCGACATCCGCGACTTCACCCCGTTCGCCGAGGCGCACACCGCCGAGGACACCGTCGCCCGCCTCAACGCGTTATTCGAGATCGTGGTGCCAGCCGTCGTCGACGCCGGAGGGCACGTCAACAAGTTCCTCGGCGACGGCGCCCTGGGCGTCTTCGGCGCCCCCAACGACCTCGCCGATCACGCCGACGCCGCGGTGACCGCCGCTGTGCTGATTCACCGCCTCGTCGCCGAACGATTCGACGGCGAGCTTCGGATCGGCATCGGGATCAACACCGGTGTGGTGATCGCCGGCACCATCGGCGGCGGAGGCAAGCTCGAGTTCACCCTGATCGGTGACACCGTCAACGTCGCGGCCCGTGTCGAGCAGCTCACCAAGACCACCGGCGACGCCATCCTTCTCACCGACCAAACCGTTGACGCCCTGGTTTCTCGACCGCCCGGACTCGTTGACCGGGGAGCGCAGGCGATGAAGGGAAAGTCAGCCCCCACAAAGGTCTTCGGCCTAGACCCAGCGGTCATATCCTCACATCGCATCGGCTGAGGTGCCGAACGCTAGCGAGCCGGTGGTCGATGGATGGCTTACATCCACCACGACCGAGACCGCGATCGTGGAGAAGCCGGCCGAGGAGGAAGACCACGGCCACGGCCACGGTCATCACCACGGGCACTCGCACTAGCAGCTGAAACGAAATCACCCCCGGCCTCTGCCGGGGGTGATTTTCTATTCATGGCAATTCATCTAGCGTGTCAGCGGAGGCCGACCATGCGAATAGCTGTAGCCGGTGCGACCGGCAATATCGGAGCCCGCACCGTCTCTTTCCTCGAACGGACGGGCATAACGTCGTCCGCATCAGCCGCTCGCTCGGCGTGGACCTGATAACGGGCGAGGGTTTGGACGCGGCGCTGGAAGGGGTCGATGCGCTGGTCGACACCATCAGCTCGCCGCCGATCAGCCCTGACGAGACTCGCGAGTACTTCGGCACTACCACCCGAAACCTTCTCGCCGCCGAGGAACGGGCCCGCGTGCGTCACCACGTACTGCTGTCGATCGTCGGAATCAGCCGGACCAAAGGCGGCACCGCCCACTACTCGGGCAAGCGCGAGCAAGAGCGTCTGATCGAGCAGGGCCGGGTGCCATGGACGATTGTGCCGGCCACCAGTTTCACGACTTCGCGGCGTTGGCCGTCGGCTGGACCGAGCGCGACGGGGTCGCCACCATCGCTCCGCTGCTCTTCAGCCGATCGGCCCGAAGACATCGCTGCGGTCTCGGCCGAAGTCGCCTTCGGCGAGCCGCAGGGCCGCTACGTCGATGTCGCCGGTCCGGAGACGCAAGACCTGGTCGACATGGCCCGCCGCACCCTTGAGGTGCACGGCCGCAAGGTGAAGCTGGTTCCGACATGGTCAGGGCCCGTTGATGAGTCGATGGCAGGCAACGTTTTGCTGCCCGGCGAGAACGCCCGCATCGCCCCGACGACGTTCGACGACTGGCTTGCAGCCGGCGCCCGATAGCCGGGCCGCAGGCGCGGATTGGGTTCAACAACCGATGGAGGGTGGCGTGGCAACACTGGACGAGACTGGTCAAGCCGCGGCGTCGGCCGAGGGCATGGTGATCGTGACGGAGACCGGCTCAGGGGACTTATACGCAGCAGATCGCCGCCGGTCGCCACCGGCTAATGTCCGACGAGCCACGGCCGATAGGCGACGACGCAGGGCCAACCCCCTACGACCTACTCCTCGCCGGGCTTGGTTCATGTACCTCGATGACCGTACGGATGTACGCCGACCGCAAGGGCTGGCCACTCGAGCGGGTCCGAGTGACGTTGCGGCACACCCGCATTCACGCAAGAGACTGCGCCGACTGCGAAACCAGCATCGGTTTCGTCGACCATATCGATCGCGAGGTCGAGTTGACCGGCGACCTGGACGACAGTCAACGGCAACGGTTGATGCACATCGCCGAACGTTGCCCCGTTCATCAGACTTTGACCTCGGAGGTCCACATCGCCTCGTCCTTGCGGTGAGCGTCGGCCTCTAGCGCCGGGGTGTTTCGTTTTGCTGGGTCGTTGTCGTGCTCCACGGCCGATGGCAAAGTTGGTGATCATGAACCGGGTTTTGGGCAAGTGGGGTCGCAGGTGGTTGACGCTGGCGTTGGCTGGGATCGCCGTGTTGGGCGTGCTGACAGCTTGCTCGGGATTGCGCGAGAATGCCGGGGCACCGCAGGGCGGCGATGTCGCGACTGCTCCTGCCACCGGCATGAAGGACGCTGTCGGTGCGCCGGCACCGGAGTTCGGCCCGGCGCCACCGCTGGAGCCACAGCGCGACGTCGTCAAGACCGCTTCGATGACCATCACGGTGTCCAACACCTCGGAGGCCGCCGATAAAGCCGCCGTCATAGTGGAAAACGCCGACGGTCGGGTCGACAGCCGCACCGAGGATGCGGGATCCGAGCGTGGTTTGGCTCGCACCTCGGTCGTGCTGCGAGTTCCGGTGGCCAAGCTCGACGGTGTGGTGCGCGAGCTGAAGAGCCTCGGAACCGTGCAGACGGCCGAGACCAGATCCGAAGACGTTACGGCGCAACGGGTCGACCTCGATGCGCGCATCAAGGCCCTGCAGACCTCCGTGGATCGACTTCTGGCGATCATGCGCGACGCCGAGGACCCCGACGCCCTCATCAAGGCCGAGGGCGCGCTCTCGCAGCGTCAGGCCGACCTGGACAGCCTGCGTGCGCAACGCGATCAGCTCGGCGACCGAATCGACTACAGCACCGTCGACGTCACCTTTGTCGCCGAGCAGATCGGCGGACCGGCTCCGCATCAGTACGACGGGTTCACCGGCCAGGTAGAACGTGGCTGGGATGCCTTGGTCTGGGTGCTGAACAACGTGGATTCTGCTCTTCGGCCTGCTGCTGCCATGGTTGGGCGCACTGGTCGTTGCGGCCGTCATCTTGTATGGAGTGATCCGGTTGGCGCGGGCTCGATCACAAGAGGTGCCCGCAACGGCGACAATCCCCAGCCAAGACCGGGGATCGTCGGACGAATCGGTTGAATGATCAGGCGGTGCGGCGGATGCCCCGCTTGAGCAACAGCTCACGTTCGGACTCGGACAGCCCGCCCCAGATGCCGTAGGGCTCGCCGACCGCGAGCGCGTGGGACCGGCATTGGGTGATGACGGGGCATTGACGGCACATCTCCTTGGCGCGCATCTCGCGCTGTGCGCGGGCCCGGCCGCGCTCGCCGTCTGGATGAAAGAACATCGCGGAATCGACGCCTCGGCATAGCCCGTCCATCTGCCAATCCCAGATGTCTGCATTGGGCCCGGGTAGCTGCTGCGGCTGTGGCATTGGAAAACCCCTCTCTACACAACCCTTTTCACTAATGTGCGGGTGCGTGAGTCGTGGAACCGAACCGAGCACAAGTCGCCGATGACTACTCGTGCACACAAAGTAGGGGTGCGAATGAAATTCCGTCAATAGCCCGCACATGTGCTCAAGGGCATAACCGCAGGCGCAGAATTTACATCACGTTCATCGTTGCGACGCTTCGGCAATGAGATCGGTGGTAGCGAAACGGCCCGCGGACGGATCAGGACTCGTGTTTCCGCTGATCGCATCCGAACTGTGTCGCGCCGCATTTTCGCGCCGCTCAGTAGGCGGTTGACATCGAATTAACATTGCGACCACGAACTGTTAACCAATGTTGATGTCAGCAACGTTGCCATTGCGTGCCCGCGGTACCGGGTTTTGCGCGACGCATTGATAGCGTCGCGACCGATGAGCGCCGACAGTGTGCTGGCAAAAGCCGCGTTCGGGGACGACCCGGGGCGCTGGCCACTACCGGCGGCGACCACATCCGCAGCGATCTGTGGTTGCGCGCGGTCGTCGCGGGCGGGCAGGGCCGCTACGCCAGTGCGCTGACTGACCTGTCCGGCGTGTGCCGCGCTGCAGCGCCGCGGCCCGCTGGTGTCGCTGGCGCACAGCACCCGCGCGTCGTTCCTGCGTCAGCTCGGATGGCATGCCCGTGCCCGCACGTGGGACGGCCGGGCGTTGGCGCTCGCCGGATCAGCGATCCGGAGGCGGGCGCCGACGCCTTGATCGGATTGGCCGCCGATGCGCTGGGTGTCGGTCGCTTCGCGGCGTCGGCGACCGCGCTGGCGCGCGCAGCCGACCTTCTGACGGTCTCGGTCCCGCCCCGGCTGCCGGTCCGGCTGGCATGGGTGTCCGCGGAACTGGCGATGGCCCGCGCCGACGGAGCGACGGCGGTAGGTCACGCCGAACGGTCCGTCGACGCTGGCGGCCGGCGCTGGGCTCGGCACGGCATGCGCTCAAATCGGACATGGTGCTCGCCGCGGCGCTGTGCAGCGCAGGCAAAATCGATCGGTCGCGCGCGGTTGCAGATGCCGCGCTCGATGCGGCCGATGGCCTGGGAATCATCCCGCTGCGCTGGGCGTTGGCGTGCCTGCTGGCCGACATCGGCAGTGCCCGTCACTCCGTGGCTGAGGTGCGCAGGATTCGTGACGAGTGCGCAGATACGGTGCGTCGCCGAGGCGGCGCCTTGGCGGTTCGCTGACAATGGTCGCGCCAGTCGGATCGTTATTGTTTAGCTGACGTCCACACTTCGGGAACATGTCCCTCACGTAACGCTGGAGAGACCGCCCACGATGACAATTTCGGGAGAACGTCTCGATGCTGTCGTTGCTGAGGCCGTGGCGGGCAACAGGGACGCGCTCCGGGAGGTGCTGGAGACCATCCGCCCGATCGTTTTTCGGTATTGCCGGGCAAGAGTCGGGACGACCGAGCGAAGCGGTCTTTCAGCAGATGACGTTGCACAGGAGGTGTGCTTGGCCGCCATCACGGCGCTGCCGCGCTACAAGGATCAGGGACGACCGTTCCTGGCCTTCGTCTACGGCATCGCCGCTCACAAGGTTGCTGACGCTCATCGCGCAGCAGCCAGGAACCGGTCTGACCCGACGGATGTCGTGCCGGAACGATTCTCGCTGGAGGCGGGCCCCGAGCAGATGGCGCTCGACACCGAATCGTCGGCGCGGATGAACAAACTGCTGGCCGTGCTGCCCGAAAAGCAGCGCGAGATCTTGATCCTGCGCGTGGTCGTCGGCATGAGCGCCGAAGAGACCGCCGAGGCGGTCGGCAGCACGGCAGGCGCCGTGCGAGTCGCCCAGCACCGCGCGTTGGCGCGGCTGAAGGCCGAAATCATCGCGACGGGGCACGACTATGCCTGACTTCGGACGCTGGACTGCCAACGGGGGCGATCCGTCGCTCAACGAGATCAACCGCACGGACCGGTTCATCGATGGGCTGGCATCGCAACAGCCCGTGTACTCGACCGATCCCGGGCGAGGCCGAGCTCGCCGCGCTGCTCGCCGGCTGGCGCGACGAGATCCGCGAGGCGCCGGTGCGCGCGGTCGTCACTCCCGCGCGACGCGGTCATCGCCCTGGATCGCGCGGCGGCGACGCGCAAGCGCAGGCGGATGTCGACGGCGGTCTTGGGATCGGTCGCGGCTGCGGTGCTCTGCCTCGGCGGTTTCGGCGCGGTCGTCGCCGACGCAGGCCCGGGCGATCCGCTGTATGGGTTGCGCACCATGCTGTTCGGGGAGCAGCAGGCGCCGCGCGACGACGCAGTGCAGCTGGCCTCGCAGCAGCTCGCCGAGGTGCAGCAGCTGATCGACCAGGGTCAGTGGGAGGCCGCCCAGGACAAGCTGCAGACGCTCACCACGACCGTCGCGACCGTGAATGACGTTGAGCAGAAACAGGAATTGGTCACTCAGTGGCAAGAGTTGACGGTCAAGGTCGAGACCCAGGACGTCAACGCGACGGTGCCGCCGAATGTGCCTGCCGCCGGTGTTCCCGGAACTGCCGGCGGTCGTGCTCGACACGACCACGTCGACGACGACGCCGTCGGAGACCACCACGCCGTCGACCCCGTTGCCGAGTCCGACGCCGTCGACGCCGTTGCCGAGTCCGACGCCGACGACGCCGTTGCCGAGCCCGACGCCGACGACGTCCGCTGCCGAGCCCGACGCCGACGACGTTCAGCCCGTTGCCGACCCGCCGACGACGTTCAGCCCGTTGCCGACCCCGACGACGTACAGCCCGTTGCCGACGCCGACGACGTTTAGCCCGTTGCCGACGCCGACGACGTACAGCCCGTTGCCCACGCCGGTGCCGACTCCGCTGCCGACGGTCGCGGAACAGGAAGAAGAGCCCGCGACGACGGAGCCACCGGTTCTCGAGGCGCCGGCGCCCGAAACGGCTGTTACGACGACGATCGTGCAGCCCAAAAAGCCCGATGAGCCGCGCTAGCAGCCGTGGATCAGAGAAAGAATTCAGCCGTCAGCGATAGCCGTCGGGCTCCGACGCCGCCTCGTTGAGTGACGCGTCGGCGTAACCCCGGCAGTAATCCCAGGTGACGTAGGCATCGGGTTCCGGATCATAGGCCGGTTCGTGCGGGCGCACGGTGCCGTCGACGAGCAGCTGCAAAAGGTTGGCGCGCAGCATGTCCCAGTCGTGGTAGTGGTCCTGCTGGCATTCGTCGCAACACACCACCAGGCCACGAATTCCCTTGTGCGCCAACAATGCCTCGTAGACAGCCAGGTCGGCGAGGTCGGCCTCGACCGCCGTCCGCTCCTGTGGGTCCAGCGGCTGGCCCGGTTCGATGGCGTCAAGCGCCGCGGACGGATCGCACGGGTCATCGGCGAACGGATCGGGTGGCAAACCCGGTGGCAGGTGATCTCGCACGACTCCACATTACGCAGCGCCACAGGTATCGCGCCAGCCGTTGACCGGCAAGCCATGTCGGGTATCCGCACGACGGTGTGGACCCGAAGCAGCGACGTCAATGCCGATAAGATGGGTTTCAGGTCTGCATCTGTGCTCGGCTGCGTTCTTCAATGGAGGCCCCGCTCATGTCGATTGCTGAAAGCAGCATTCCGATCGCCGTTCCGGTGCCGACCGGCGGCGATGACCCGACCAAGGTCGCCATGCTCGGGCTCACCTTCGATGACGTGCTGTTGCTGCCCGCCGCCTCCGATGTGGTGCCCGCCACCGCCGATACCTCCAGCCAGCTCACCCGCAAGATCCGGCTGAAGGTGCCGTTGGTCAGCTCGGCGATGGATACCGTGACCGAGTCGCGGATGGCGATCGCGATGGCCCGCGCCGGCGGCATGGGCGTTTTGCACCGCAACCTTCCGGTGGCCGAGCAGGCCGGTCAGGTCGAGACGGTCAAGCGGTCCGAGGCCGGCATGGTCACCGATCCGGTCACCTGCTCGCCGGACAACACGCTGGCCGAGGTCGACGCGATGTGCGCGCGGTTCCGGATCTCCGGTCTGCCCGTCGTCGACGACACCGGCTCGCTCGTCGGGATCATCACCAACCGCGACATGCGCTTCGAGGTCGACCAGTCCAAGCCGGTCTCCGAGGTGATGACCAAGGCGCCGCTGATCACCGCGCAGGAAGGCGTATCCGCCGAAGCGGCGCTAGGCCTGTTGCGCCGCCACAAGATTGAGAAGCTGCCGATCGTCGACGGCCACGGCAAGCTGACCGGGCTGATCACCGTCAAGGACTTCGTCAAGACCGAGCAGTTCCCGCTGGCCACCAAGGACAGTGACGGCCGGCTGCTGGTCGGCGCCGCGGTCGGTGTCGGCGACGACGCGTGGATCCGGGCGACCACCCTGGTCGACGCCGGCGTCGACGTGCTGATCGTGGACACCGCGCACGCCCACAACCGGCTGGTGCTCGACATGGTGCACCGGCTCAAGGCCGTGGTCGGCGACCGCGTCGAGGTGGTCGGCGGCAACGTCGCCACCCGCGCCGCGGCCTCCGCCCTGGTTCAGGCGGGCGCCGACGCGGTGAAGGTCGGCGTCGGACCCGGGTCCATCTGCACGACGCGCGTCGTCGCCGGCGTCGGCGCGCCGCAGATCACCGCGATCCTGGAGGCCGTCGCCGCCTGCGCGCCGCACGGTGTGCCCGTCATCGCCGACGGCGGGTTGCAGTACTCGGGCGACATCGCCAAGGCGCTGGCCGCGGGTGCGTCGACGACGATGCTGGGCTCGCTGCTGGCCGGCACCGCCGAGTCGCCAGGCGAGCTGATCTTCGTCAACGGCAAGCAGTTCAAGAGCTACCGCGGCATGGGTTCGCTGGGCGCGATGCAGGGCCGCAGCGGCAGTGCAGGGTCTACGGGCCGGAGTTACTCCAAGGACCGCTACTTCCAGGACGACGCGCTCTCCGAGGACAAGCTGGTGCCCGAGGGCATCGAGGGCCGGGTGCCGTTCCGCGGCCCGCTGGCGACGGTGATCCATCAGCTCACCGGAGGTCTGCGCGCCGCGATGGGCTACACCGGCGCGGCGACCATCGAGCAGCTGCAGCAGGCGCAGTTCGTGCAGATCACCGCGGCGGGTCTGAAGGAAAGCCATCCGCACGACATCGCGATGACCGTCGAAGCGCCGAACTACTACGCCCGTTAGAGCAGACTCACAACTTATGCGTGACATGGTCGAGATCGGCATGGGCCGCACTGCCCGCCGCACCTATGAGCTCGGCGACATCAATATCGTGCCGTCGCGACGAACACGGTCCTCCCAGGATGTTTCGACGGCCTGGCAGTTGGACGCGTACCGGTTCGAGATCCCGGTGCTGTCGCATCCCACCGACGCGCTGGTGTCGACGGAGTTCGCGATCGAACTGGGCCGGCTCGGCGGTCTGGGGGTGCTCAACGGCGAGGGTCTGATCGGTCGGCACGCCGATGTCGAGGAGAAGATCGCGCAGGTCGTCGAGGCCGCCGAAAAGGAGCCGGAACCGTCGGCGGCGATCCGGCTGCTGCAGCAACTGCATTCCGCGCCGCTGGACCCGGATCTGCTGGGCGCCGCGGTGGCGCGGATCCGCGATGCCGGGGTGACGACGGCCGTGCGCGTCAGCCCGCAGAACGCGCAGGCGCTGACGCCGTCGCTGGTCGCCGCGGGCATCGATCTGCTGGTCATCCAGGGCACGATCATCTCGGCCGAGCGGGTCGCTCAGGACGGGGAGCCGCTGAACCTCAAGACCTTCATCTCCGAGCTGGATGTGCCGGTGGTGGCCGGCGGCGTGCTCGACCACCGCACGGCGCTGCACCTGATGCGCACCGGCGCGGCCGGCGTCATCGTCGGCTATGGGTCGACGTCCGGTGTGACGACCAGCGATGAGGTGCTGGGTATCAGCGTGCCGATGGCCACCGCGATTGCCGACGCCGCCGCCGCCCGTCGTGAGTACCTGGACGAGACCGGCGGCCGCTACGTGCACGTGCTGGCCGACGGCGACATCCACACCTCCGGCGACCTGGCCAAGGCGATCGCCTGCGGCGCCGACGCGGTCGTGCTGGGTACGCCGCTGGCGACGGCGGCCGAGGCGCTGGGCGACGGCTGGTTCTGGCCCGCCGCGGCCGCCCACCCGTCGCTGCCTCGCGGCGCATTGCTGCAGATCGCGATCGGTGAGCGCCCGTCGTTGAAGCAGGTGCTGATGGGTCCGTCGGACGATCCGTTCGGCTCGCTGAACCTGGTCGGGGGCCTGCGCCGGTCGATGGCCAAGGCGGGCTACTGCGACCTCAAGGAGTTCCAGAAGGTCGGCCTGACCGTCGGCAGCTGATTTCGGTTCGCCGATTTCTACCTGAGGGTCGCGCTCGCGGCGAAATCACAGCCGTGATGCAGAAATCGTGCCGCAGGCAAGGCCGACGACGCTGTAACCCATATACATTCCCAGCCCGAAGAGTTTCTGCTTTACAAATTAGGCCCCCCTGTCTAGAACTTTGCGAGCGCTAAGGCCATACTGTTCGGATGAAACCTGACTATGACGTCCTGATCATTGGGTCGGGGTTCGGGGGGAGTGTCACCGCGCTGCGGCTTACCGAGAAGGGCTATCGCGTCGGCGTCCTCGAAGCCGGTCGCCGGTTCGCCGACGAGGAGTTCGCGAAGACTTCCTGGGACCTGCGCAAATTCCTGTGGGCGCCGAAGCTCGGCATGTACGGCATCCAGCGCATCCACCTGCTGCGAAACGTGATGATCCTGGCCGGCGCCGGGGTGGGCGGCGGTTCGCTGAACTACGCCAATACCCTCTACGTCCCGCCAGAGCCGTTCTTCGCTGACAAGCAGTGGTCGCACATCACCGACTGGCGCGCCGAACTGATGCCGCACTACGACCAGGCGCAGCGGATGCTCGGCGTCGTCAAGAACCCGACGTTCACCGACGCCGACCGCATCGTCAAGGAGGTCGCCGACGAGATGGGCGTGGGGGACACCTTCGTCCCGACGCCCGGTCGGGGTGTTCTTCGGGCCCGACGGCACCAAGACGCCGGGCAAGACGGTGCCGGACCCGTACTTCGGCGGCGCCGGGCCCGACCGCACCGGCTGCATCGAATGCGGGTCGTGCATGACGGGCTGCCGCTACGGGGCCAAGAACACCTTGGTCAAGAACTACCTGGGCCTGGCGGAAAAGGCTGGGGCAGAAGTACATTCCGATGACGACGGTCACTGGATTCCAGCGGCGGCCGGACGGGCTGTGGGAGGTGCGCACCGCACGCACGGGCATTGGGCCACGGAAACGCCGGAAGTTCACGGCGACCCACATGGTGTTGGCCGCGGGCACGTTCGGCACGCAGAAGCTGCTGTTCAAGATGCGCGACAAGGGCAAGCTGCCCAAGCTGTCCGACAAGCTCGGCGTGCTGACGCGCACCAACTCGGAGTCGATCGTCGGCGCCGCGCGGTTGAAGGCCGCCCCGGATCTCGATCTGACGCACGGTGTGGCGATCACGTCGTCGATCCACCCCACTCCTGATACGCACATCGAACCGGTGCGTTACGGCAAGGGCTCCAACGCGATGGGGCTTCTGCAGACGCTGATGACCGATGGCGCGGGTCCTCAGGGCACGGACGTTCCACGGTGGAAACAGTTGGTGGACATTGCCCGGCATGACCCGCGGGGCATCCTGCGGATGCTCAACCCGCGGCAGTGGAGTGAGCGCACGGTCATCGCGCTGGTGATGCAGCATCTGGACAACTCGATCACCACGTTCACCAAGCGCGGCAAGCTGGGCTTCCGGCGCTACTCCAGCAGGCAGGGCCACGGCGAGCCGAACCCGACGTGGATTCCGGTGGGCAACGAGGTCACCCGGCGCATCGCCGAGAAGATCGACGGTGTCGCGGGTGGTACCTGGGGTGAGCTCTTCAACATCCCCCTCACCGCGCATTTCCTGGGCGGCGCGGCGATCGGCGACAGCCCCGAGCACGGCGTGATCGACCCGTACCAGCGGGTGTACAACTATCCGACGTTGCACGTGGTGGACGGCGCGGCGATCTCGGCGAATCTCGGGGTGAACCCGTCACTTTCGATCACCGCCCAGGCCGAGCGCGCCGCATCGCTGTGGCCCAACAAAGAGCAGGTGGACCAGCGTCCGGCGCAGGGCCAGCCGTACAAGCGCCTGGCGCCGATCCCACCGGAGCATCCCGTTGTGCCCGCCGACGCGCCCGCAGCGCTGCGCCGGCTGCCGATCGAACCGGTCACCTCGGCCGGTTAGAGTCCCCCGGCCGCGGGTACCTAGTAGTACCCGTGACGAGCAGTCGGAGGTGGACTATGCGGACCGCATTCAACGAACAGTTGTCCGCACTGTGCGCCCAGATAGGCGAGATGTGCGGCCTGGCCGCCGACGCAATGGAGCGCGCCACCCACGCCTTGTTGGAGGCGGACCTGTCCGTGGCCGAACAGGTCATCGCCGACCAGGCGCACCTCGTGGCGATGAGCCGGGCCGCCGAGGGCAGCGCGGTCAAACTGCTTGCCCTGCAACAGCCGGTCGCCGGCGACCTGAGATCGATCGTCGGCTCGATGCACATCGGCGCCGACCTCGAGCGGATGGGTGCGCTGTCCGCACACGTCGCCAGCATCGCTCGCCTGCGTCACCCCGAATGCGCTGTGCCCGACGAGGTTCGCGCCTGCTTCACCGAAATGGGCACCGTGGCAGTGAAACTGGCGAGGACGGCGCAGGAAGTGCTGCTGACACGTGATCCTGACAGGGCAGCGGCGCTGCGCGACGAAGACGACGCGGTGGACGCCCAGCACCGGCATCTGTTCACGGTGCTGATCGACCGCAAGTGGCACGATGGCGTCAGTGCCGCGGTCGACGTCGCACTCCTTGGCCGCTACTACGAACGGTTCGCCGACCACGCCGTCGAGATCGGCAGGCGGGTGGTCTTCGAGGCGACGGGCGGTCTGCCCATGCAGAAACAGCTGGGATAGCGTCCTGTGCGCCCACCTCTAGACTGAGCCGGTGGAATCAGCATCGCCCCGCCCTGTCTTGGTGGTCGACTTCGGCGCGCAGTACGCGCAGCTGATCGCGCGACGGGTCCGCGAGGCGCGGGTGTATTCGGAGGTCATCCCCCACACCGCCACCGTCGAGGAGATCAAGGCCAAGGACCCGCAGGCCGTCGTGCTGTCCGGAGGCCCCGCGAGTGTCTACGCCGACGGCGCGCCGCAGCTGGATCCCGCGCTGTTCGACCTCGGGGTGCCGGTGTTCGGCATCTGCTACGGCTTCCAGGCGATGGCCCAGGCGCTGGGCGGTACCGTCGCCCACACCGGCACCAGCGAGTACGGCCGCACCGAACTGAAAGTGACTGGGGGACAACTGCATTCCGATCTGCCCACCACCCAGCCGGTGTGGATGAGCCACGGCGACGCGGTCACCGCCGCCCCGGAGGGATTCGACGTCGTGGCGACCAGTTCCGGCGCCCCGGTCGCGGCCTTCGAGAATCGAGCTCGACGGTTGGCGGGTGTGCAGTACCACCCCGAGGTGCTGCATTCGCCGCACGGTCAGCAGGTGTTGGGTCGGTTCCTGCACGAATTCGCCGGCATCGGCGCGAGGTGGACGCCCGCGAACATCGCAGATGCGCTGGTCGAACAGGTGCGCAACCAGATCGGTGACGGCCGGGCGATCTGCGGGCTGTCCGGCGGGGTGGACTCCGCGGTGGCCGCCGCGCTGGTGCAGCGGGCCATCGGCGACCGGTTGACGTGCGTTTTCGTCGACCATGGCCTGTTGCGCGCGGGCGAACGCGCCCAGGTGCAGCGGGATTTCGTCGCGGCCACCGGTGCCAGGCTGGTGACGGTCGACGTCGCGGACCGGTTCCTCGAGGCGCTGTCCGGGGTGACCAACCCGGAGGGCAAGCGCAAGATCATCGGCCGTGAGTTCATCCGCGCGTTCGAGGGTGCGGTGCGAGACATCGTGGGGGACAGCGGGTCTGAGGTTGAGTTCCTGGTGCAGGGCACGCTGTATCCCGACGTGGTCGAATCCGGCGGCGGTACGGGCACCGCGAACATCAAGAGCCACCACAACGTCGGCGGGCTGCCCGGTGACCTGAAGTTCAAACTCGTCGAGCCGCTGCGGCTGCTGTTCAAGGACGAGGTGCGCGCGGTGGGCCGCGAGCTCGGCCTGCCCGAGGAAATCGTTGCGCGCCAACCCTTCCCGGGCCCAGGCCTCGGCATCCGGATCGTCGGCGAGGTGACCGCCGACGCGGCTGGACACCCTGCGCCGCGCCGACGCGATCGCCCGCGAGGAGCTGACCGCGGCGGGCCTGGACAACCAGATCTGGCAGTGCCCGGTGGTGCTGCTGGCCGACATCCGGTCGGTGGGTGTGCAGGGCGACGGCCGCACCTACGGCCACCCGATCGTGCTGCGGCCGGTGTCCAGCGAGGACGCCATGACCGCGGACTGGACCCGGGTGCCCTACGAAGTGCTCGAACGCATCTCCACCCGCATCACCAACGAGGTGCCCGAGGTCAACCGGGTGGTGCTGGACGTCACCAGCAAGCCGCCCGGCACCATCGAATGGGAGTAGCTTTCTCCGCGAGCAGACGCAGAAGTGCGTGTCGGCTCGGCGTGTCGGGCACTTCTACGTCTGCTCGCCGGGAGAGTTCTCGACGTAATCGGCGAGGATGCGGCTGACCAGTTCCTCGATCGTCGTCTCGATCGACGAGGCCAGCGTCGCGGTGACCGCCGCAACCGCCTGCGTTCGGAACCGCACCAGCATGGTGATCAGTTCGGCGACCTCGGTGTCGTCCGGCAGCGCTTCGCCGGGTTTGATCCGGTCCTGCACATGCTCAGCGCCGACCTGCACCAGGATCGCGCTGATCTGATCGACCAGTGGCAGCACCTGCTCGTGGATGTCGATGAGCTTGTCGATGGTGATGCCGTACCCGCGGACATCGTTGAACGCCTCGATCAGCTTGGGCCGCACCACGGTCGCGTCGTCGTCCTCGATCCGGATCAGCCCGGACCCGACCAGCCGGTCGAATGCGGCGTCGTCGGCGATCAGCCGGCGCGCGTCGGCGATCGGCATCGTCTGCGGCTTCTCCGCCGCCCACGTGCCTGCGATCGCGGACTCCAGCCCGAGCACCGAGCCCAGATCCTTGCCCTGTTCCCATGCGCTGAGCATCTCGTGAACGTGGGCGATGTTGTATCCGCGGTCAAGCAGGGAGGTGATCAGCCGCAGCCGGGTGAGATGCGTGTCGTTGAACAACGCCAGCCGGCCCACGCGCAGCGGCGGGTGCAGCAGCCCGCGGTCGCGGTACACGCGGATGTTGCGGGTCGTCGTGCCCGCCAGCCGTGCCAGGTCGTCGATGCGGTACTCGCCCGATGCCGCCACGCCGTGTGGGTGCACGGCGGCGTCGAACAGCTGCGACACCGCGGTCTCGATGACGTCGCGAGAGCCGCGCTGGACGCGTCGGCGCAAGCCCTTCAGGACCGTCGAAATCGCACCGGCCTGCTGCCGCGGCTTGCGCGGCGGCATGTCAGGCCTGGCGTTCATGCGCGGATGCGAGAACCGAGACTGCGCGTTCTGCGCGACCGCTTCATAGTCGGCGAACCGGAACTCCCGCATCTGTCGAAGATACTGCGTCGCAAACCCCGGGTACATCGCCGCGTTGAACCCGTCCGCCGTCAGATACCAGCTGCTGCAGCCCGACATCCACGTCGTCTTGGCCAGCCGTTTCTGCATGCGGTGGTTGTAGCGCCGCTGCACGTCGGCGCGCACGTCGAGATAGCGCAGGTTTTCGCGAGGATCGTGGTGATGCCACGCACCGCGTAGTCGAGCTGTCCTTCGACGTACACCAGCAGCGAGTTGTGCCCTGGCCCCGAGTTGGGTCCCGTCATGAAGAAGAGGTTCGGGTAGCCGTGGGCGTTGATGCTCTTGTACGCCTGCGCTCCGGTGGCCCACTCCTCGCTGAGCGAGCGGCCGCCGATGCCGGTGACGGGGTACGGCGGGCCGGTCAGGTGGACGTCGTAGCCGGTGGCGAAGACGATGCAGTCGAGGTGGTGCTCGATGCCGTCGCTGGTGCGGATCCCGACGGGGCTGATGGTGGCGATCGGCCAGTCGATGAGCTTGCAGTTGTCGCGCTGCAACGCGGGGTAGTAGTCGCTGGAGATCAGCATCCGCTTGCAGCCCGGCGTGAAGTCCGGGGTGAGCTGGCGCCGCAGCCACGGGTCTTTGACCTGGCGGTGCAAGTGAGCCTTGCCAAGGCGGGCCACCAGCCCGGTGAGCGGGGTGTCCCACACCAGCGCCGTCGCGCTGATCTCGTGACCCCAGAACAGCGCCTGCCGGGCAAGCTGTTGAGCGGCAGGCACTTTCGCGAACAGCACCTGGGCCGCAGCGGGGGTGGCGACGTCCAGCCGCGGCAGCACCCAGCCGGGGGTGCGCTGGAAGACCTTGACGAACTCGGCCTGCTTGACGAGTTCCGGGATGATCTGGACGGCGCTCGCGCCCGTGCCGATCACGGCGACCCGCTTGCCGGCGAAGTCGTAGTCGTGATCCCAACGGGCGCTGTGGATCTTGTGGCCTTCGTAGGTGTCCAAGCCACGGATGGCGGGCCAGTCGTGGTCGGGCAGGGGACCCGACGCCAGCACGACGGTGCGGGCATGAAAAGTTTTGGAGCGCTTTCCTTTTACCTTCACCGTCCAGATGCCCTCGGCCTCGTCGAACTCCAGACCGTTGACCTCGACGCCGAACTGGATCTTGGGTTCAAGGCCGAAGTTGTCGACCATGTCCTCGATGTGCCTGCAGATCTCGTCGGCGGGGGAGTAGGCGCGTGACCACGTCGGGTTCTTGACGAACGAGAACGAGTAGAGCAGTGACGGAATGTCGCACGCCGCACCGGGATACGTGTTGTCGCGCCAGGTGCCGCCGACGCGGTCGCCGCGGTCGAGGACCACCAGGTCGTCGACGCCGGCCTGGGTGAGTTTGATCGCCGCGCCGACTCCGGTGAATCCGGCGCCAACAATCAGCGTGTCGTAGATGTGAGTAGCCATGTCAGGCCGCGGGCTCATGGGTGATTTCTTTGACCCAGCTGGGCACCGACGGCAGCAGCGGCCGCGGATACCGGTCGGAGAGCCAGACCATCGAGTTGGCAAGGAGGTGGTAGGGGTGACGCGGGTTGGTGACAACTCCGGCGAAGCGCCGCAGGAACAGGTAAGTCGGTACCCGCCGGGTGGATTCGCCGCGGTCGCCGAGCTCCTTGAACCGCTTCACGGCCTTGTACAGTCGCTCGGGCTCCATGCCCATTGCGACGATCTCGTTGCGGATCCTGTTGATCAGCGGTGCACCCATGACGGCGCCGATGATGAGACCCGGAGTGGCGTTGCGGCCGACGAAGTCGATCAGCAACCGTCGGATCTTGGCGTGCCCGATCATGTCGAGCACCTCGAAGTCGACCACGAGGTGGCGTGACTCGTCGTTGTTGATCTTTTCGAAGACCTGGTGGCATACCGGATCGGACACCTCGTCGAGGAGGAACTTCAGCAGCGCGCCGTCAAGGGCGACCTCCAGCATCGGTATCACCGTGCCGAGCAGCGACAGCGGCATGTCGTCCGCCCAGCGGTCCAGCCAATCGATGGCCAGCCGGATGTTGACGTTCGGTTCGGGGACTTCGCCGTCCTCGAGCATGCCCCACCGCTTCATCAGCGCGAGTTCGGCGTTGGCGTGCCGCTGCTCCTCGGCGTGGAAGTAGCGGTAGATCTCGGCGATCGTCGGCGTGGGTGCCTTCTTGGCCAGCGCCGCGAAGCCGCGAGCGCCGATGTTCTCGATCCAGCAGAGGTCGGCCATGAAGGCCTTCAACTTGGGCGCTGTTCGTCGGTGATCATGTCGGCACCCGGTGCGTCCCAGTCGATGTCGGCCAGCGCCCACTGGCGGTCCTTGATCTTCGTCCAGCATGACGTCCATGTCGATGGCCATCGGGTCCTCCTAGGTCGTCACACGAGTGGCGAGGCCGACGGCGCGGGTGTACACCGTCGGGGTGAAACGTTTGATGCCCCAACCGATCCGGGCGTCGGGTTGCGGCATGCAGTACAGGCCGCCGCGGTCGTGGGTGTCGAGGCACATCCGGGCGACCCGTTCGGGCGAAAATCCCGTCCAGCGCATCAGCCGGCCGGCGAGTTGGGTGGATTGTTCGGTGATGCGGCCGGATTCGACGATGTTGGTCTTGACGAACGTCGGACACAGCACGGTGACGGCGACGCCGGTGCCGGACAGTTCGGCGGCCAGAGTCTCGGACAGCGACAGCACGCCTGCCTTGCTGACGTTGTAGGCCGCCATGCCGGGCGCGGCGCCGAACGCCGCGGCGGAGGCGACGTTGATGATGCCGCCATAGCCTGCCTCGCGAAGGATGGGCGCGAACACGTGACACCCGTGTATCGGGCCCCACAGGTTGATGCCGAGCACCCATGACCAATCGTCGAGACTCGTTTCACCGATGGGCGTGCCACCCGCGCCGACACCCGCGTTGTTGATGACGAGCGTCGGCGGGCCGCCGAACCAGTCCTGCGCCTTGCTGGCAAGTCGTTGCACGTCGTCGATCCGGCTCACGTCGCAGCACAGGGCCAGCGCGCTTCCGCCATCGCCTGTGATCGCGTCGGCCGTTGCGCGCGCGGCGTTCTCGTCGATGTCGCTGCACACAATCCGGCCGCCGCGGCGAGCCAGTTCCGTCGCGAACGCGGCGCCGATGCCGCTGCCGGCTCCGGTGATGACGGCGGCAGCGTCGCGGCTGCGCTTGTTCGACGATCCGAAAAGTCCCATGCCGATCACCCCACAGCGCTGATCTGCCGAAGGGTCAGGCTGCTGACTGCTGCGGCACTGCGGGACCGTAGCGAACCCCGCTCGTCATTGAGCATCGCTGGAGTACACCACCAAATGATGACAGTTGTCAATGTCACCATCGATCATTGGAAGCATTCGTCCCGCCGTGAGAGTGCCCCCTCCTCGCGCGTGAAGCCGCTTGACGGTGTCGGTGGGTGGGTGTTTACTCAGGGTATCGAACATACATTCGAACATAGAGTGATTCAGATGATGCAGGAGGTGCTGCTGTGACGGCAGCGATGAGCCCTGGATCAGCGCCGGAATAGCCGCGCTGAGCAGGTAGAACACCTGCGTCGCAAGATAGCGGCGGTGTCCGGCAAGGTGGGCGGCGGGCGTCGGGGCCCAGCGCCGTCGGTCCGACCTGCTGCCGGACTCGGAAACTTTGCTGCCGGTGCCCGAATCGCTGGCCGAACTGCTACCGACGCCGTTGCCGCGCGGGACGGTGGCGGTGCTGTCGGGTGCCCGGTCGCTGCCGCTGAGCATGGTGGCCGCGGTGACGGCCGACGGCGGGCATGCCGCGATCGTCGGCCAGCCCGACGTCGGTCTGCTGGCCGCCGTGGAAATGGGCGCGGACCTGAGCAGGATCGCGGTCATCCCCGAACCCGGGACCGATCCGGTCGAGGTGGCCGCGGTGCTGATGGACGGCATGGATCTGGTGGTGCTCGGCCTGGGCGGGCGGTCGGTGCCGGCCTCGCCGGGCGCGGGCGGTGGTGGCCCGGGCGCGTCAGAAGGGCTGCACCCTGCTGGTCACCGGCGGCGACTGGCAAGGGGCGTCCACCCGGCTGGAGGCCAGGGTCTGCGGCTATGAGGTAACCGGTGCGGGCAGTGGCCACCCACTCCCGGGTGTCGGGCGGATCAGCCGGGTGCGGCTGGCCATGCGGGCCAAGGGGCGCTCCTTCGGCTCGGTTCGTGCAGTAGGCGGATGAGCCGTGACGTCCGGCTCGTCCCGGGTGCTGGCCATCTGGTGCATGGACTGGCCCGCGGTCGCCGCGGCGGCCGCGGCCGGCCTGCCCTCGACGGCCCCGTCGCGGTGACCCTGGCCAACCGGGTCATCGCCTGTTCGGCGTCGGCCCGTTCGGCCGGGGTGCGACGAGGGCTGCGCCGTCGAGAATCACAGGCTCGATGTCCGGAGTTGCACGTCGTCACCGCCGACCCGGCGCGCGATGCCCGCCATTTCGAAGACGTGACAGCCGCGGTGGACGACCTGGTGCCGCGCGCCGAGGTGCTGCGCCCCGGCCTGCTGGTGCTGTCGGTGCGCGGGGCGGCCCGCTACTTCGGGTCCGAACAGGCCGCCGCTGAACAGCTGGTCGACGCGGTGGCCGCGGCCGGGGCCGAATGCCAGGTCGGCATCGCCGACCAGCTGTCCACCGCCGTCTTCGCCGCGCGGGCGGGACGGATCGTCGAGCCCGGCAAGGACGCGCTGTTCCTGTCCGCGCTGTCCATCCGGCAACTGGCCACCGAGCCGAGCCTGGCGGCACCTGGGCGCGAGGATCTGGCAGACCTGTTGTGGCGCATGGGAATCCGCAACATCGGGCAGTTCGCCGCACTGTCCCGCAGCGATGTGGCCTCCCGGTTCGGGGCCGACGCGGTGGCCGCGCACCGGTTCGCCCGCGGCGAGCCCACCCGCGGCCCGTCGGGTCGGGAGCCACCGCAGGAACTCGACGCCGTCATGAACTGCGACCCGCCGATCGACCGGGTCGACGCCGCGGCGTTCGCCGGCCGGTCGCTGGCCAGCACCCTGCACCGCAGTCTCGAGGCATCCGGGGTCGGATGCACCCGGCTGGCCATCCACGCCATCACCGCCAACGGTGAAGAGCTGGAACGGGTTTGGCGCTGCGCCGAACCGCTGACCGAGGACGCCACCGCCGATCGGGTGCGCTGGCAGCTGGACGGCTGGCTGAACAGGCGCAATCCCAACGACCGGCCCACCGCGCCGGTCACCGTGATCCGGCTGCGCCCGGTGGAAGTGGTGTCGGCCGAGGCGCTGCAGCTGCCGTTGTGGGGTGGCGTTGGTGAGGAGGACCGGCTGCGCGCCCGCCGCGCGCTGGTGCGGGTCCAGGGTCTGCTCGGGCCGGAGGCGGTGCAGGTGCCGGTGCTCAGTCCGGTGGCCGCGGGCCGGCCGAACGCATCACCCTCACACCGCTGGGTGACGAGCTGGTGCCGCGGGCCGACCCGGGACAGCCGTGGCCGGGTCAGCTGCCCGAGCCCTCGCCGACCGTGCTGCTCGACGATCCGGTCGAATTGCTCGACGCCGACGGCAATCCGGTGCGGGTGACCGGCCGTGGGCTGTTCTCCGCCGACCCGTCGCGGCTGGCCGCGCCCGGCAGGGAGGGCCGGCTGTCCTGGTGGGCCGGGCCCTGGCCCGTCGACGAGCGGTGGTGGGACCCCGAACAAGCCAAGGCCGGACGCACCGCCCGGGCGCAGGTGCTGCTCGACGGCGAGCCCGCCCAGGCCTTGCTGCTGTGCTACCGGCAGCGGCGGTGGTACGTCGAAGGGATCTACGAATAACGTACGGCGCGACGGGTACGCGCAGAGACCATGACTGCCGTACCGCCGGATCCCGATCCAGCCAAACTCCAGGCCTCGAACCAGGTGGGGTGTAGCGCCAGGGTCAACTCCACCGGACTCGGCGCAGACTTCCGGCCTGTCCGAGCCCGAACCACGTCCCAGGCGCAGACTCACGCCTTCGCTAGTCGCCAGCCTCATCGCCCTTGCCGTTTTCATCCTGCTGTTCGCGGCGACCGCGTTGGTGTTGGTCTTCTAAGTCATTCGACTCGGTGAGCATCAAACACCATCATAAATTAGTTGTGCACAATTGAATTGTGGGCTATAGTTCTGGCATGGCCATGTTGAGTCTTGATCGCCAACTCTGCTTCGCCCTGTACTCGGCGTCGCGGGCGATGACGGCTGCATACCGGCCGATGCTGACCGAGCTGAACCTCACCTACCCGCAATACCTGGTGCTGCTGGTGCTCTGGGAAGAAGACCGCGTCACCGTCGGTCGGCTCGGCGAACGACTGCAGCTCGACTCCGGAACGCTCTCGCCGCTGCTGAAACGCCTGGAGGCCAACGGCTTCATCCGCCGCGAGCGGTCGACCGCCGACGAACGCCTGGTCGAGGTCACCCTCACCCCGGCCGGGCGCCGACTCGAACGCAAAGCCCAATGCATCCCGGAACAACTCTTACCCTCGACCGGCATGACCGAGCGAGAAGCCGCGGACCTGCGCGATGCAGTCCGCCAACTCACCGATGCGCTCACCGCATCGCAACGAAAGGAATCCGCATGAAGACGCTCTACACCGCCGAGGCCCTGACCACCGGGGAAGGACGCGACGGCAAGGGCCGCACCTCCGACGGCAGGCTCGACCTCGACCTCGCCATCCCGAAGGAAATGGGTGGCAGCGGCAACGGCACCAACCCCGAGCAGCTGTTCGCTGTCGGCTATGCCGCCTGCTTCCACTCGGCGCTTCGGCTGGTCGGCCGCCAGGAGAAGGCCGACGTCTCGGATTCCGCTGTGGGAGCGCGGGTTTCGATCGGCCAGCTCGACAACGGCGGCTTCGGCCTCGCCGTCGAGCTCGAGGTCACCCTGCCCAACGTCGACCACGAAACCGCGCAGCAACTGACCGAGAAGGCCCACCAGGTGTGCCCGTACTCCAACGCCACCCGCGGCAACATCGACGTCAAGCTCGTCGTGACCGACGACTGACGCCATCGAAACTGCGGGCGAGATCGCGATTTTCGTCGAGTCCGCGATCTCCCCGCAGTTGCGTCTGGCACGTCGTGTCACGACGGCTCGCCTCCTGCGTGGTCGCCACAGGAAGATCCCGAGCGACGAGGATCAGCACGAACGGGATGTCGGTGAGGAACTTGCTCCAGTACCGATCGACATCGGTAAAGACCTGCGCGGCCATCAGCAGGCCGTGTGCGAGGTTCGCCCACATCGTGAAGTCGAGGAACGACGAATACGCCGGTGGATTGCCCGCCGCGCGCAGCAGGAACACGCCCCAGACCACGTAGATGAGCAACAGCATCGGCGGGACGTGGGCGTGGTCGTTGCCGAACCGGACGTCGTTCCAGATTGTCCAGTTCAGCACGCCGCCGTGTTCGGCGAGCAGGGGCGTCTGAACCATGAAGCCCACGAACAGCAGGCCGAAGATGATGAGCGTCAAGACGCCGTAGATGCGCAGAAAGACGCGTCAGCGCTCGCGAGCTTCCGTGATGAGTCCGTTGATCATGGCGGTTGCCTTCCGATATCGACCTGTACGATAGTTCAACATTACGACTATATTAGTCGGAAAAAACAACTAACAAGATGGATTGTTCAATCGCGCTGGTAAGCTCGGGTGCATGGTCGGGAAGCGCAGGTACGACGAGGGCTGCGCGGTCGCGCATTCGCTCGACCTGATCGGCGAGCGATGGGCATTGCTGATCGTGCGTGAACTGTTGCTTGGGCCGAAGCGGTTCACCGACCTGCGCGCGGGATTGCCCGGTGCCAGCGCCGACGTCCTGGCCCAGCGCCTGCGCGAAATGACGGAATGCCGGCGTCGTGCGCCGAAAGAAACTTCCGCCGCCGGCCGGCATCCGAGGTCTACGAGCTCACCGAGTGGGGCGCCGATCTCGAGCCGATCGTCACTCACCTCGGACGGTGGGGCAGCCGCTCCCGCATCGCTGCAACCCGCATGGCCGACAGCAGCGTCGATTCGATGGTGCTTGTCGCTACGGGCGCTGTTCGATCGCCAAAGTCGCGCAACGCTTTAGCGCAACGATCGGCCTTCGGCTGAGCGGCAACGAATTCACCGTCGAGGTCGACGGATGGTCAGCTGCAGCGTGGCTCGCGGCCGAGGCCGGATCACCCCGACGCGCACCCTGGACACCGATCGACCGACGCTGGCCGCATTGCTCTACGGCGGCCGGTCCGTCGAAGACGCGGTGGCCGCCGGCGAGGCTGACGATCGCCGGCAAGACCGACGTCATCAAACGGTTTCTTCGGCTTGTTCCCGTTGCCGATCCTACCGGCACTCACTGACCCAGCCGCTTGGCGAACGCCCCAACCCGGGCGATGAACCGGTCGAAGAACGCCGCCGGGTCCACCTCGATGCCGATGAGCGCGTTGGGTTCTCGGCCCCAGCGCCGTTCCAGTCGGCCACGGTCATGCCGCGGGTCAGCGTGCCGGTCAGCTCGACGTCGATCGCGGCCGGCCGGCACTGCACCAGATCCGGATCCAGCGCCACCGCCGCGGCCAACGGGTCGTGCAGGTGCGCCAGATAGCCTTCGCCCTGGTCGAAGTGGAACTCGAAGTAGAAGCGCATCGCATCCTCCAGCGCCCGGATCAGCGGGTTGGACGCCACCGACCGGGTGCCTCGGTCGTCGAGCACGCTCATCGGAGTCGATGACGACTCCGCGGCGGTCGCCAGCCGGCTCAGGATCGTCGGTGTCATCGCGATGTTCTCGGTCAGGTTGAGTCCCAACACGATCGGAATGTGCTTCGGCGGCTGCAGGCCCCACGCCGCGCCCCAGACCGCGAACACCTCGGCCGCGGCCTCGGGGTCGACGCTGATGTTCCATTCGGCCACCGGCGTGGTGTTGCCGCGGTAGTCGAACGCCCCGCCCATGATCACCAGCCGCCGCAACAGCTTGGGCAATGCCGGTTCGATGCGCAGCGCCAGCGCCAGGTTGGTCAGCGGGCCGACGGCCACCCCGACCAGCTCGCCCGGGTAGGCGTGCGCCGCCCGCACCCAGGCCTCGGCGGCGTCATGCGCGGTGAGCTGCCGGTCGCTCGACGGCAGCTCGGCATACCCCATGCCCTGCGGGCCGTGGGTGTCTTCGGCGGTGCGCAGCGGCGTGCTGACCGGTTGCTCGGATCCCTTGGATACCGGAACACCGGTGATCTGGCACAGCTCCAGCAGTCCCAGATTGTTGCGGCAAACCTGTTGCACGGGAACGTTTCCCGCGGTCGACGCGATGCCAACGACCTCGGCGTCTTTGCTGGCGAACAAGTACACCAGGGCCATCGCATCGTCGACGCCGGTATCGACGTCGACGAAGACGGGTAGCGCGGCCGCGGCCCCTCACCCCCCAGGTCATCCCGCCACGATACGGCCGTGACGCGGTGCCCGCATACCTAGACTGGAGACGGCAACCGATTACTCAGAACCTCTGCGAGGAGACGGAAATGACTGGTCGCGTGGTGCATTTCGAGGTGCCGTTCAGTGACGGTGACCGCGCCAAGAACTTCTACAGGCAGATTTTCGGCTGGCAGCTCAACGAGATGCCCGAGATGAAGTACACGACCGTCTCGACCGGGCCGGCCGCCGAGACGGGAATGCCCGCCGAACCCGGCTACATCGGCGGAGGCATGTTCGAACGCGAACCCGCCTTCCCGCAGGGTCCGGTGATCACGATCGACGTGGACAGCATCGACGACGCCCTGGCCAAGATCCAGTCGCTGGGCGGCGAGCCGGTGGGCGAGAAGACGCCGTCGGGGAGATGGGATTCGCGGCGTACTTCAAGGACACCGAGGGCAACGTCATGGGCCTGTGGGAGACCGCCTCGCCAGTCCTGACGCGCTACCAGTGCACGCCGGGCACTAGCCGGACGGCGCGTTTGACCGGCCGCGGCACCCGTCAGCGACGCCACCGCGCGGGCGGGTCGCTTCGGTCGCCGCGACGGCGCGCGGTCGACGACGGTGCCGGCGTTCCACCCCTCGGGCGGCCGCCGAATCGGGATAGCCGAGGTAGAGCTGGTGCAGGATGCGCCGGGACAGCTTCGGCGTCAGGTAGTTGCCGAAGTCGGCGAGCGTGCCCAGCGGCGTGTCGATCCGCGCGGGCTTCTCCACCAGTCCGCGCACCACCATCGCCGCGGCGTGCTCGGCGCTGATCGGCGGGACCGGGTTGAGCCGCCGCGACGGCGCGATCATCGGTGTGCGCACCAACGGCATGTGGATGTTGGTGAAGGTGATGTGGTCGGACAGCGTCTCGGTCGACACGACATCGGCGAACGCGTCGAGCGCGGCCTTCGTCGGAAGGTACGAGCTGTACTTCGGGTTGCGGGCCTGCACGCCCGCGCTGGACACGTTGACCACGTGGCCGAACCGGCGTTCGCGCCAATGCGGCAGCAGAGCCAGCACCATCCGCACCGCGCCGAAGTAGTTGACCGCCATCACGCGCTCATAGTCGTGCAACCGGTCGGTGGAGTTGATCACCGATCGGCGGATCGACCGGCCCGCGTTGTTCACCAGATAGTCGACATGACCGAACCGGCCGAGGATGTCCTTGACCGTGTGCTCGACCGACGTCGAGTCGGTGACGTCGCACGTGAACGCGTACGCCTGACCGCCGGCCGCGCGGATCTCGGCGATCAGTTCGTCGAGCGCTTCGGCGTTGCGCGCCAACGCGAATACCGTCGCGCCGCGTTCGGCGACCGCGATCGCCGAGGCGCGGCCGATGCCGCTGGAAGCACCGGTGATGATCACGTGCTTGCCCACCAGCGGGCCGGCCGGATCGTCGCGGCGGGCCCGATCGGGATCGAGGTGCTCGGCCCAGTACTGCCACAGCTTGCGGTGCGTAGGAGGCGAACTCTGGAACCGATATCGCCGGTGCCGCGCAACGCTTCTGTGGTGTTGTCGGAGGTGAAGGTCGGGTACAGGTCGACGACGTCGAGGATCTCGGCGGGAACTCCGAGCTGCGTGGCCGCCATGTTGCGCAGCACCTTTGCGCGTCCGGTGGCCCGCACAACCGGCGTGGCAGTCCACCGCGGCAATGACCCGCGCAGGGGCGGCAGCCCGGCGGCTTCGGCGACTCCGCGGTAGATGCCGCGCAGTCCAATGGTTTTCGGCGCGGTGAGGTGGAAGGTCTGCCCGTCGCGGTCCTCGACATGCATCAGCGCAACCAGCGCGTCGACCACGTAAGTCGACCGGGACGATGTTGGTGCGGCCGGTGTCGGGCAGCACCATCGGCGTGAACTTCGGCAACCGCGCCAGCTTGGCCAACACCCCGAAGAAGTAGTACGGGCCGTCGACCTTGTCCATCTCGCCGGTGCGGGAATCGCCGACCACCACCGCCGGCCGGTACACCCGGTAGCGCAAGCCCTGTGCGGAGCGCACCAACAACTCGGCCTCGAACTTCGTCTGGTGGTACGGCGTCGGCAGATCCTGCGCGACGTCGAAGTCGTCCTCGGTGTACTCGCCGCGGTAGGTGCCGGCGACGGCGATCGACGACACGTGGTGCAACGTCGCGTCGAGCCGGCGCGCCAGGTCGATGACCGCGCGGGTGCCCTCGACATTGGCCGCGCGCTGTTCGGCTTCCGGCGGCGGTGATGTCGTAGATCGCGGCGCAATGCACGACATGGTCGACGGCGCCCACGTCGGCGAGAGCGTCGTCGGTGAGCCCGAGATCGGCCGTCGTCAAGTCTCCTACCAGTGGTTTTGCCCGCGGCCCCCAGTCCAGGGCAAGTCGCTCGAATCTGGCCAGCGATCCGCGACGGACCAGGACCCACACCTCGGCGGCGTCGTCGCGGGCCAGCAGCCGCGACACGACGCGGCGTCCAATAAACCCGGTACCGCCGGTAACGACATAGCGCATGCGAGCCATCGTCGCCCCTCGTCACGCAAAGGTCAACATGCCGTGACGTGGTCGTCGGGCGGCCGATATCGTCCGACTATGCCGATTGACCCGAACGCCATAGGTGCCAAAACGGAACCCCACCTCTTCGAATGGACCGACCGCGACACGCTGCTCTATGCGCTGGGAGTCGGTGCTGGAACCGACGATCTGGCGTTCACCACCGAGAACAGTCACGACATCAAGCAGCAGGTGCTGCCCACCTACGCCGTCATCGCCTGCCTGCCGTTCGCCGCGGCGGCCAGGATCGGCACCTTCAACTTCGCGAAGCTGCTGCACGGGTCGCAGGAGATCCGGCTGTTCGCGCCGCTGCCACCCGCCGGCAAGCTGAGCGTCGTCTCCGAGGTCGCCGACATCCAGGACAAGGGCGAGGGCAAGAACGCCATCGTCATGCTCAAGGCCACCGGCACCGACCCGGACACGTCACAGGTGATCACCGAAACGTTGACGACGGCCGTCATCCGCGGCGAAGGCGGCTTCGGCGGGCAACCGGGACAGCGGCCGGTGGCGCCGGAGATTCCCGACCGTGAACCCGATGCTCGAGTATCGCTGCCCACCCGCGAGGATCAGGCGTTGATCTACCGGCTGTCCGGTGACCGCAATCCGTTGCACAGCGACCCGTGGTTCGCGCGTGAGCTGGCCGGCTTCCCGAAGCCAATCCTGCACGGGCTCTGCACATATGGCGTCGCGGGCCGCGCGCTGGTCGCCGATCTGGGCGGCGGTGACGCCACGAAGGTCACGGCCGTCGCGGCGCGGTTCACCTCGCCGGTCTTCCCTGGCGAGACGCTCACGACGTCGATCTGGCGCACCGAGCCGGGCCGTGCGGTGTTCCGCACCGAGGCGGCCAACCCGGATGGGTCGAATGCCCGACTGGTTCTCGAGGACGGCGCCGCGGAATACCGCGACTGATCGACCAATAGCTTCGAACCGCCGATAATCGCCGCCGCGGATTGACAGGATGCTGGTAGGAGCGTCGGCACAACGCGGTGCGAGATGGGCGGTGGTTGGGTCATGAGGCTGGTCGTTGGTTACCTGGCGACATCCGGTGGGGCAGATGCCGTGGCGCTTGGTGTGCGGATCGCCCGGACCATCGGTGCCGAACTGGAGGCGTGCATCGTCCTGCCGCCCGACCGATCGACGGTGGTGCCTACCGGAGATTACGACGAACTTCTCGCCGAGCAGGCCGAGAAATGGCTTGCCGAAGCGCAGGCGGCGGTACCCGACGACGTCGTCGTGCGCGGTCACGTGAGTTTCGACGACTCCTTCGCCGACGGGCTCATTCGAGAGGTCGCCCGGCTCCAGGCCGACGCCATCGTGGTGGGTGGCTCCGGAGGCGGACTGGCCGGAAGCTATTCCCTTGGCTCGGTGGTGAACGAGCTGCTGCACTCGGCACCGGTACCCGTCGCGGTCGCGCCGCGAGGTACCCGCGACTCGAAGGTCGAACGGGTCCGCGAGGTGACGTGCGCGATCGGTGAGCGCCAGGGAGCGGATCTGTTGCTGGATACCGCCGTACGGTTCAGCCGGGCCGCGGACACCCCGCTTCGGCTCGTGTCGCTGGTGGCGTTGGATCCGACATTCGGCACGCTTCGCGCTGACGAAGAGGCGGTGCGCCAGCGCGCACTGGCGCATGCCCGGCAGACGCTCGAGACTGCCAAAAGTGAACTGCCGGAGGGCTTTCCGGTCACATCCACCATCGTCGAGGGGCCGACGGTAGAAGAGGCGGTCCGCAAGCTTGAGTGGCATGACGGTGACGTGATCATGGTCGGTTCGAGTCGGCTCAGCGTGCCCAAACGCCTGTTCCTCGGCTCGACGGCCGCCAAGATGCTGCGGGTGCTGGATGTGCCGATGATGGTGGTGCCACGAGATCAACTCAGCGTCGCGGACCTGCCATGAGCGAGTTCGGCATCGTCCGTCGAGTGGCCACTTATGTGACGGCTCAGGGCGAATTTTGTGGCTTAACTGGCCACTCGACGCCATGAGCGATCGGTCAGAGCGTGCTCGGGTCAGGCGGGACGTCGACGGCGTGCTGCTCGAGTAGCTCAAGCGGGATGACTTCTAGCGCCCGTTCGCTTGTCGCCTCGAGGACAACCGGTGCCGCCGCGCCGTCCTGGTAGGCCTGCAACCACCGGGCCGCCACCACGCACCACCGGTCGCCGGGATGCAGCCCAGGGAACTGCCATTGGGGCCGCGGCGTGACGAGGTCGTTGCCCACCGACACCTGGTGCTCGAGGAACTCCCGCGTCATCACCGCGCACACGGCGTGCACGCCGACGTCCTCGGGGCCCACCCGGCAGTAGGAGTCCCGGTAGAAGCCGGTGATGGGGTCGTCCCCGCACGGCGTCAGCGCGGTGCCGCGGACATTGCGCTCGGTCACGCCATCAGCTTGGCAGAACTTGCCGCCCGATATCGCATCGAACGTCTGTTCGATATACTCGGCACGTGGGTTGGCATAGCGGGCCGCCGAGCTGGACGGAAATGGAGCGTGTGCTCACCGGCAAGCCGCGCCGTGCCGGCTGGCCCATTGATGAGCAGGTGGGCGACGGCGGCGACAGCCCTGCGTGGTCGCGCAAGCGCGGGGTATATGAGCCACTGGATGTGCAACGGCCATCCTCGTCGGCACCCTATGCCGAGCTGCATGCACATTCGGCGTACAGCTTCCTGGACGGCGCCAGCACGCCGGAGGAACTCGTCGAGGAGGCCGCCCGGCTCGATCTGCGCGCGATTGCGCTGACCGATCACGACGGGCTCTACGGTGTGGTGCGCTTCGCCGAGGCGGCCAAGGAGCTCGACGTGCAGACGGTGTTCGGTGCCGAACTCTCACTCGGCGGGGGTGATCGCACCGAGGACCCCGATCCGCCGGGTCCGCATCTGCTGGTGCTGGCCCGCGGTCCGGAAGGCTACCGGCGGCTGTCACGTGAGCTGGCCAAGGCGCATCTGGCCGGCGGCGAGAAGGGCAAGCTGCGCTACGACTACGACGCGCTCACCGAGGCGGCAGGCGGGCACTGGCACATCCTGACCGGGTGCCGCAAAGGCCATGTCCGCCAGGCACTTTCCGACGGCGGACCGGAGGCCGCGCAGATGGCGCTGGCCGATCTCGTCGACCGCTTCGGCAGGGACCGGGTCGGCATCGAGCTGACTCACCATGGTCATCCCCTCGACGACGAGCGCAACGCCGCGCTGGCCATGTTGGCGCCCCGCTTCGGTCTCGATGTCGTCGCCACCACCGCCGCTCATTTCGCCGAGCCATCACGTGGTCGGCTGGCCATGGCCATGGGTGCGATCCGGGCCCGTCATTCGATGGACGAGGCGGCCGGTTACCTTGCCCCGCTGGGCGGTTCGCATCTGCGGTCGGGGCAGGAGATGGCGCGGGTGTTCGCCCATTGCCCCGAAGTGGTGGCGGCTGCGGCCGACCTCGGCGAGCAGTGCGCGTTCGAGCTGGCACTGATAGCGCCACAGTTGCCGCCGTTCGACGTCCCGGACGGACACACCGAGGACAGCTGGCTGCGCCAACTGGTGATGGAGGGTGCCCGCGACCGCTACGGCCCGCCGGAACGGGCACCGCGGGCATACGCCCAGATCGAACACGAGCTGAAAATCATTGAACAGCTGACTTTTCCGGGCTACTTCCTGGTGGTGCATGACATCACCCGGTTCTGCCGGGAGAACAACATCCTGGCCCAGGGCAGGGGATCGGCGGCCAACTCGGCGGTCTGCTACGCCCTCGGCGTCACCAACGTCGACCCGATCGCCAACGAACTGCTGTTCGAGCGGTTCCTGTCCCCAGCGCGCGACGGCCCGCCCGACATCGACATCGACATCGAATCGGACCTGCGGGAGAACGCGATCCAATACGTCTACGACCGCTATGGCCGTGACTACGCCGCCCAGGTCGCCAACGTCATCACCTACCGCGGCCGCAGCGCGGTGCGGGACATGGCCCGCGCGCTCGGGTTCTCCCAGGGCCAGCAGGACGCGTGGAGCAAGCAGATCAGCCAGTGGGGCAACTTGGCCGAGGCAACCCACGTCGAGGACATCCCGGAACCCGTGATCGACCTGGCCAAGCAGATCTCCAATCTGCCGCGGCACATGGGCATCCACTCCGGCGGCATGGTGATCTGCGACCGGCCCATCGCCGACGTGTGCCCGGTGGAGTGGGCGCGCATGGAGAACCGCAGCGTGCTGCAGTGGGACAAAGATGACTGCGCGGCAATAGGTTTGGTCAAGTTCGACCTGCTCGGGCTTGGGCATGCTCTCGGCGCTGCACTACGTCATCGACCTGGTGCGCGAGCACAAGGGCATCGACGTGGACCTGGCCAAGCTGGACCTGAGTGAACCCGCGGTGTACGAGATGCTGCAGCGCGCCGATTCCGTCGGGGTGTTCCAGGTGGAGTCCCGAGCACAGATGGCCACGCTGCCGCGGCTGAAGCCGAGGGTCTTCTACGACCTGGTGGTCGAGGTCGCGTTGATCCGTCCCGGTCCGATCCAGGGTGGGTCGGTGCACCCCTACATCAAGCGACGCAACGGCATAGAGCCGGTGACCTATGAGCATCCGTCGATGGAGCAGGCGCTGCGAAAGACGCTGGGGGTTCCGCTGTTTCAGGAGCAGCTCATGCAGCTGGCCGTCGACTGCGCAGGATTCTCCGCCGCCGAGGCCGACCAGCTGCGCCGGGCGATGGGGTCCAAACGTTCCACCGAGCGGATGCGACGGCTGCGGGGCCGGTTCTACGACGGTATGCGGGAACGCCACGGCATCACCGGCGAGGTGGCCGACCGGATCTACGAGAAGCTGGAGGCCTTCGCCAACTTCGGTTTCCCCGAAAGCCATTCGCTGTGCTTCGCGTCGCTGGTGTTCTACTCGTCGTGGTTCAAACTGCACCATCCGGCCGCGTTCTGCGCAGCGCTGCTGCGGGCGCAGCCGATGGGCTTCTACTCGCCGCAGTCGTTGGTGGCCGACGCCCGCCGCCACGGCGTCACCGTGCACGGGCCAGACGTCAACGCCAGCCTGGCGCACGCCACCCTGGAGAACGAAGGCCTGGAAGTGCGGCTGGGGCTGGGCGCCGTCCGGCACATCGGCGACGAACTGGCCGAAAAGATTGTCGACGACCGAAAGGCCAACGGGCCGTTCACTTCTCTACTGGATCTGACAGGGCGCGTACAGCTCTCCGTGCCGCAGACCGAGGCACTGGCGACGGCGGGGGCGCTGGGCTGCTTCGGCATCTCCCGGCGCGAGGGACTGTGGGCGGCCGGCGCGGCCGCCGCCGAGCGTCCCGATCGGCTGCCGGGAGTGGGCTCGTCGTCGCATACCCCGTCGCTGCCCGGCATGACCGAACTGGAGTTGGCCGCCGCCGATGTGTGGGCGACCGGCATCTCACCGGACACCTATCCCACCCAGTTCCTGCGGGAGGACCTCGACGCTCTCGGGGTGGTACCGGCGGACAAGCTTCTGCAGGTGCCCGACGGAACCCGAGTCCTGGTGGCCGGGGCGGTGACACACCGGCAGCGGCCCGCGACCGCGCAGGGCGTCACGTTCATCAACCTCGAGGACGAGACCGGAATGGTCAACGTCTTGTGCTCCCAAGGGGTGTGGGCGCGGCATCGCAAGCTGGCGCAGACGGCGACGGCGTTGCTGGTCCGCGGTCAGGTGCAGAACGCCACCGGCGCAGTGACTGTGGTCGCCGACCGGATGGGAAAGCTCTCCATGGCGGTCAGCTCGCGCAGTCGCGACTTCCGTTAACGGCTACGGCTCGTCGACGACCAGGACCGGCGTGTCCTTGCGGAGCGTCTCGCCGCGGAAGAACGCCGGCTGACGGGCGCGCATGAGCAGCATGAAGACCACGCCGAGCACGATCAGCCCGAGACCCAGGATCAGCACCAGGCCGACGCCGGCGATGCTCGCCCCGCTGCCGTAGTCCGGCGAGGCGCTGTCGCGCAGCGTGATCAGGAATACCCCGAGCAGGCCGAGCCCTCCGAGCAACGGGAACAGCAGCTTGAACACGATGCTCGCGACGTTCGCGAACAATTCGTGCCGGAAGTACCAGATGCACGCGAACGCTGTCAGACCGTAGTAGAAGCAGATCATGATGCCGAGCGAGTAGATGGTGTCGGTGAGCACGCTCTCGGACAGGAACGTCAGGGTCGAGTAGAACAACGCCGCACCGACGCCCGCCGCGACCGTCGCGAAGGACGGCGTCAGATACCGGGGATGGATCGTGGCGAATCGCGCCGGGAACGCCTTGTAGGTGCCCATCGCCAGCATGGTCCGCGAGGTCGGCAGGAAGGTGGTGATCAGGCTGGCCGCGCTCGAGGCCACCACGGCGAGGAACAGGAACAGGTGCAGGGGACCGCCCAGCACGGGTTCGGCGAGGGCACCGAAGACGTTGTCGGCGATCGCCTCGTTCCCCAGACCGAGCCCCTCGGCGCCGACTCCGGCATACATCTGCGTCGCGATGGCGACAAGCAGGTAGGTCAGCAGGATCGACACCACGCATAGCAGCGCAGCACGACCGGGAGTCTTGTCGGAGTCTTTGGACTCCTCGTTGACCGTCAGCGCGGTGTCCCAGCCCCAGAACGCGAAGATGGAACCGGACAGACCCGCGATGAACGCCGACATGGTCAGGCCGGCGGGGCTGAACCAGTCGAGGGTGAACGCAATGCCGGTGTCCGCTGCGCCCGATTTCGCCACGGCGACCACGGCGAACACCACCAGGACGACCATCTGGAATCCGACCAGCACGAACTGCACGCGCTCGGTCGTTGTGATGCCGCGGTAGGCCACGGCGGTGGCGATCGCCAGGAAGGCGAGGCACGTGATCACGTTGACCAGCTTGTTCTCCCACAGCGCCGCTGTGCTTTCGCTGCCCGTCAGGTCACCGATGAACTGGTAGAAGAACTGGACCGCGACGCCTGCGAGGTTGGACAGCACAATGACGGTCGCCAGCACCGCGGCCCACCCGCCGAGCCAACCGATGTAGGGCCCGAAGGCCTTCGTGGTCCACGTGAATGACGTCCCACAGTCGGGCGCAACCTTGTTGAGTTCCCGGTATGCGTACGCGGCGAAGAACATCGGCAGGAATCCGGCGATGATCACGACCGGCATCTTTGTGCCGGCCTCGGCCACCAGGATGCCGATCGTGGCCGTCAGCGCATAGGCCGGAGCCACTGAGGAGATGCCGAGGACCGTGCCCCCGATCAAGCCAACGGCGTTGTGTGACAGCCCTTTGTCCTGAAGGTCCGCCTCAGGGCGATGGCGCGGGTCGTGAGCCTCGATCGTCATGGTGACCTCGCAACGTGGGCTTCAATTGCACACGATGCTAGGCGTTTGTCAGCCTTCGGTGGGTGTGGTCCAGACCTTGTCGATGCTGATCTTCACTCGGGTGCTGTAGTTGGCGATGAACTCCTTGCTGAATCCGAAGCTGGCCGCCAGCTCGGCGTACTTCACCCGATACCGCTCGTCATCGAGCGGATTGGCGCCCTCCGCATCGACCGTCGCATTGCCGCCGACGACGATAATCCCGGCGCCGTTGCCGTCGGAGTCCAGATTGAAGCTCACCCGGGAACGGGCCTTGATGTGCCTGACCTTCGCGGCGCCCGGTTCCGAGTAGACGACCACGTCGGACCCGTCGAAGTAGAACCACACGAGCTTGGGCACTGGCTGGCCGGACTTCGCGACCGTCGTCAACCAGCCGTAGTTGTCGGATGAGAGCCTGTCGGAAACTTCTTGTGTCAGTTCGACTGTCATGGTCTGAATGTAGTCTCGCGGGATGACAGCCGAGAAGACGCTGAACCTGTCCGTCGATGAAGTGCTCACCACCACGCGTTCGGTGCGCAAGCGACTGGACCTCGAAAAGCCGGTGTCCCGCGAGGTGTTGCTCGAATGTCTCGAGCTTGCGGTCCAGGCGCCGACGGGCTCCAACGCCCAGGGCTGGCAGTGGGTGTTCGTCGAGGACGCCGACAAGAAGAAGGCGCTGGGCGACATCTACCGCGCCAACTTCGAGTTGTACCGTCAGGCACCGCAACCGCAGTACGCCGAGGGCGACATCCGTGGTGAACAACGAGCCCGCGTCGTCTCGTCGGCCGAGTATCTGGCCGAACACATGCACGAGGCCCCGTGGCTGCTGATGCCGTGCCTGGAGGGGCGCGTCGATGACGCGCCGCAACTGGGCGCGTCGTTCTGGGGGTCGCTGCTTCCGGCGGCGTGGAGCTACATGCTGGCCCTGCGTTCCCGGGGACTGGGCTCGGCGTACACCACGCTGCACCTGCTCGGCGACGGTGAAAAGCAGGCCGCCGAGATCCTCGGCATCCCGTTCGAGAAGTACAGCCAGGGCGGCCTGTTCCCGATCGCCTACACCAAGGGCACCGACTTCAAGCCCGCCAAGCGGCTGCGGGTCGAGCAGATCGTGCACTGGGACAGCTTTTAGCTCACACCGCTCCGACGAATCCGTGTTGCCGCCACGCCTCGTAGACGGCGACGGCGGCGGCGTTCGACAGGTTCAGTGACCGTCGCCCGGCCAGCATGGGGATGCGGACCTGGGCGGTGATATGTGGGTCGGCGAGCGTCGCGTCATCCAGGCCGGTGGGTTCCGGGCCGAACATCAGCACATCGCCCGGCTGGTAGCCGACGTCGGTGAACGACGTCGTTGCATGCGCGGTGAACGCGTATACCCGCGTCGGCGACAACGCATTCCACGCGGCAGTCAGGTCGGGGTGCACGGTGACCGATGCCAGGTCGTGGTAGTCCAGGCCGGCGCGTCGCAGTTTGGGTTCGGACAGGTCGAATCCAAGTGGCTCGACGAGATGCAATTCGCAACCGGTGGCTGCCACCATCCTGATCGCATTGCCGGTGTTCGGGGCGATGCGCGGCGAACAGAACATCAGCTTGAACACGACCGGTGTCCTCTCAGCGTGCATCCACACGGGCTGCGGATCCTGGACTACCACTGATTTCGACAGGTGGCGCAATTCACCGTCGTATAAGTAAATCGGTCCATGCGCGTCACACGGTGCCGTCGCAGCCGGTGCCACCAGTACCGCACAGCTTGGTGTCGGGCCTAGGCCTCAATCGTCTTTCGCGTGGCCGGGCACACCGGGAGTGGGATCGTTGGCAGGATCAGCCAGCGGGTGAGGCCCCTCGGCGTCATCCGGCAACGCGTGGTTGGCTACGCCGGGATTCGGGTCACCTGACGGATCTGCCTGAGACTTCTCACCCTCAGCCATGCTGTCCCCTCTCACTGCGGCAGTGGTTGATTCGACCACAGCGACCATACGCTTGGCTGACGTTTGGCACGGATCAGTGCACACCAGACCATTTGCTCGGATAGCACACGGCGTGCCAACACCGCGCTTATGAACTCTGTCTGTTCAGTAAGAATTGTGGAAACGGCCGGACATGGCTGGCATACTCGACCAATTGCCAGGCGTAGGACGCCCGCCCGAGGTTGGGCGAAATCAGCAGGAAGCCTTATGAAAGACGCTCCATTACTGAAATGCGGACAAGCGCCCGATAGCGTGGGCGGGCGGCGATGACGGCGTTCTCGCAGCTGAAGCAGTCGGACGGCACGGTCATCGATTTCGAACGCAAAGCGGCGCCGCCGCCAAAGCGTCCGTCGCGATGGGCGCTCACGAATTGGCCCGTTCGCTGGAAAGTGTTCGCGATCGTTTTGGTGCCGCTGGTTCTGGCCGCAACATTCGGCGGATTGCGCATCTACGCCAGCGCGACAGAAGCGGGCGATCTGCGACGCGCGGCCGACAGCGCCGAAATGGTGCCGGCAATCGTGAGCTATATGGAGGCCCTCGAAGGCGCGATAGTTGCGGGCACAGAGGGGGGCGACACTGCGGCTGCGCTCACTGACTACGACGCGAGCAAGGCCGAATTGGGCAAGCGGCTGGCCGACACCGACGTCATACCGGATGTCCGGCTGGCCACCAATACGCTGCTGGACTACGGGCAGGACCTGGTCAACAGGGTCATGTCCAACGCAATCGACCTGCGCGCCCGGGTCATGACCTACGCACCGCTGCTGCTGACCGCGGAGACGGCGATCACCGGGTCGGTGCGCAGTGACGACCCGAACGTCCGACTCCAGGCCGAGGCGTTGTCGCGTGCCGTCGGTGCCCGCGGTCAGATGTCCATGCAGCAGATGCTGGTGAACCGCGGCGGCGAGTTTCCCGAGCCGGAACTACGCACGTCGATCATCACGTTGGCGGGCACCGAGCCTTCCACGATTTCCGGTATGGCCAAGCTGCTCGGCGGTGCCTCGAACGAGGCGGCGACGCTGCGCTCCGAAATGGTCAAGCGGATGTCGCTGATGGGCAATCCGGTGGTGCCGTTGGCCGGCAATCCGGAGCTGCTGCAGTCGCAACAGGTGACGCGCGAGATCGCGGACAAGCTCATCGCCGACACCACCTCGGCGATCCCCGCCGCGGTCGAGAAGGAAGCGAACGCTCAGCGCACCGCCGCGATCCGCGACTCCGCGATCGTCGTCGGCGCGATGCTGCTGGTGCTGCTCCTGGTGATCTTCGTGGCACGGTCGCTGGTGCGTCCCCTGCGCACGCTGCGCGACAGCGCGCTCAAGGTGGCCCACGAGGATCTGGCCGGCGAGATCGATCGGGTACGCGGCGGCGCGGAACCCGGTCCCGTCGTCCCGATCCCCGTCCACACCTCCGAGGAGGTGGGTCAGGTCGCGCACGCCGTCGACGAGCTGCACGAGCAGGCCGTCTTCCTGGCCGGCGAGCAGTCGCGGCTGCAATTGCAGGTGAGCGACATGTTCGAGACGCTGTCGCGGCGGAGCCGGTCGCTGGTCGACCAGCAGCTCTCGCTGATCGACCGCCTGGAACGCAACGAAGAGGACCCGGAACGGCTGGAGAGCCTGTTCCGCCTCGACCATCTGGCCGCGCGCATGCGCCGCAACGGCGCCAACCTGCTGGTGCTCGCGGGCGCGAGGGTGCCGCGCGAGCAGGCCGACCCGGTGCCCGTCGCCGCGATCATCAACGCGGCGGCCTCCGAGGTGGAGGACTACACCCGGGTGGTCACCGCGACCGTGCCCGACAGCGAGATCCTCGGAGCCGTCGCGGGTGATCTGGTGCATCTGCTGGCCGAGTTGCTCGACAACGCGCTGCGCTACTCGCCGCCGATCTCGCAGGTGCGGGTCTCGGCGGTGCACACCGGAAACGGCGGGCTCGTCATCGAGGTGAGCGACATCGGGCTCGGCATGACCGACTCGGACCTGCGGGTGGCCAACACCCGCCTGCAGTCCGGCGGCGAGGTCAACCCCTACACCGCTCGTCACATGGGTCTGTTCGTCGTCGGCCGCCTCGCGGCACAGCACGGCCTCGTCGTCCGGCTGCGCAGCACCATTGCGGGAGAACCGAATTCGGGTACGACGGCCGGTGTGTACGTGCCGGCCGAACTGCTGATGCGGGCCGGCGCGCACGAACAGATCGGTGGCGACGATGCCGGCACGCCTGCCGATGCCCATGCCGGGATCGTGACGGCGCTCGCGCTCGACGAGGACCAGGCGCAGTTCACCGACTACGACGACAGGGGAGCAGCGCCGCAACGGCCACGCCCGAGGTGCCCTTCACGTTGTTGCCGCAGCGCAATCCGGGAGCCAGCGGGATCTCGGACATCCCGACGTCGTTGGCCACGCCGCCTGCCGAGCCGCCAGACGAGTGGCCGGCCGACTCGATGCCCAGGCAGACGCACGAACCCGCCGACTGGGAGCAACCGGCGGTCGACGGCCAGGCCCCGCAGCCGACGAACACCTCGGCGTTCTTCGCGTCGCGTGCCCAGGCTGCGAGCAACGGCGCGCCGCGGGTGGAGCCAGTAGCCGCCGCGGATGAGGCGCCCAGCGAGCCGTCCCGGCACGCGGTGCATGAACCGTCACCGACGGCCGGCGCGGACGATGCCATCTACCAGAAGATGCTGTCCGAGTGGCTCGTCGACCCGCACGAACTGGCGAACAGCGAGGACCTGAACTGGGAGTCGGTTTGGGATCATGGCTGGTCGGCGGCCGCGGCCGCGGAGGACGCGCCTGTGCTGGAGCACACCGACGTAGGCCTGCCGCTGCGTGAGCCCGGTGCTCGGCTGGTACCCGGCGCTGTGGATGCCGTCGTCGAGGGGCCGCTCAACGGCGCGCATCACGGCAACGGCGGAGCGCACAGAAACAATGACCAGGGTGACGAGGTAGCATCGGCGGCTGAGTTCGACACCGGCGCGCATTCGATGCCGCTGCGCGATCCGGACGCCGTCCGGGCGAGTATCGGCAACCATTTCGGCGGCGTGCACGCCGGCCGATCGCATGCCCAAGAGACCAGAGGAACAGATAACGAATGACGCCGGACGGCCGTAGGCAGGGGAGAACGAAGTGACCCGGATTCATTGCAGCAAGTTCGACGCAGCGCGATTCGCTCGACTGGCTGGTCTCCAAGTTCGCCCGCGAAGTCTCCGGTGTGTCGCATGCGGTGCTGGTGTCCGCCGACGGATTGCTGATGGCCGCCAGTGAACACATGCCGATCGAGCGCGCCGACCAGCTCGCCGCGGTCGCCTCCGGGCTGGCGAGCCTGTCGACCGGGGCGGCGCAGCTGTTCGACGGCGGATACGTGCTGCAGTCGGTCGTCGAAATGGAGAACGGCTACCTGCTGCTGATGCGGGTCGGCGACGGCTCCAATCTGGCGACGCTGGCGACCCGTAACTGTGACATCGGCCAGATCGGTTACGAGATGGCCATTCTGGTGGAACGAGTGGGCGCCACGGTCCAGGCGTCGCGGCGGCGAGCCCCGCAACACTCGTGAGTGGCCTATGGACGATCGGGACTTTGAAGATGGGGCAGCGACGAACCGAACCTGGTCCGGCCGTACGCGCTGACCGCCGGCCGCACCGATTCCCGCGTCAACCTGCCGCTGGAAGCTCCGGTGGAGACGCTGCCTCCGACCAAGCCGCCGCGGTGGCCGAGCAACGATGTGCGAGGCCAGATCCTGACGATTTGCGTCGACAACCCGTCGGTCGCCGAAATCGCCGCCCATTTATCCTTGCCGCTCGGCGTGGCGCGGGTACTGATCGGCGACCTCGTGACGCAAGGTTATCTGCAGGTGCACACCACCCTCGGTGATTCGACGACGGACGACGAACGACGCGAACTGATAGGAAGGACCCTGCGTGGCCTACGAGCACTCTGAGAGGCGCGACGCCGCCTCGACGAAGATCGTCATCTCTGGCGGATTCGGCGCCGGCAAGACGACGTTCGTGGGCGCGGTCTCCGAGATCATGCCGCTGCGCACCGAGGCGTTGGTGACCAACGCGTCGGAGGGCGTCGACGGCCTGGACGCCACCCCGATGAAGAACACCACGACGGTGGCCATGGATTTCGGACGTATCACGCTCGACGAAGACCTGGTGCTGTACCTGTTCGGTACGCCCGGCCAGCGCCGGTTCTGGTTCATGTGGGACGACCTGGTGCGTGGCGCCATCGGCGCGATCATCCTGGTCGACGTCCGACGGCTGCAGGACAGCTTCGCGGCCGTCGACTTCTTCGAGGCGAGAAACCTGCCCTTCCTGATTGCCGTCAATGAATTCGACGGGGCGCCAAGGCATCCCGCCCAAGCCGTACGCCAGGCATTTGCGCTGCGCGATCGCATCCCCATGATCACCGTCGACGCCCGCGACCGGCATTCTGCGAAGGCCGCCCTGATCGCGGTCACCGAGTACGCGCTCAACAGCCTGACTTCACTGCCCGGCTGAGTCGGTGGACATTGACGAAACAGTCTGGACCGAACGGGAATTCGTTGGCCATGACTTTCGCGACGACGATCTGAGCCGGCTGCGCACCGAACGGGCGGTGTTCGACGAATGCGACTTTCGCGGCGTCAACCTGTCCGAATCCGAGCACATCGGCTCGGCCTTCCGTAATTGCACCTTCGAGCGGGCGACCCTGCACCACAGCGTGTTTCGGCAGTGCAGCATGCTCGGATCCGTGTTCAGCAACTGCCGGTTGCGGCCGGTGTCGCTGATCGAAATCTGGTCATCGACAGTCATCAAGCAGCTCAATGACGAGCAAACAGATTATTTGGAAAAGGCTGCGGAAGCATCTGTAGCGTCACTTGATCGAGATCGGAGAGTTAGTGAATGACGGGCGATCAGGGAAAGACTTTAAAAGATGAATTTATCGATCGCCTCGAAAAAGCGAAAGGTCGCTTACAACAGTCGTTTCCTGAAATACAACACCGTGTCAAGACATCCAGCGCTGTCGAAGTAGCAAGAAAAATCATTGATCCGGCGCAGTCAATTTTCAAACAATTTGCTGACGACATTCAGCTGAAGGATCTGTTTGCAAAGGCAGAAGCAATAGTCGCACGTGCAAATCCGACTTTTTCAAAAGCCGTTTCGAAAGATATCCCTCCAACGGAAGCGTCTCGGGACGAGACGTCTTCGAACGAATCCTCAATGAAAGCAGGGGTAAAGAAAACATCATCGAAGGGATCACGTTTAAAAAAAGCGGTACCGAAGAAGACGCTGCCGAAAAAGAGGAAAAAGCGAGCGCCAAAACGAAGGGTGAAAACACGCTTCCTAATCGACTCACCCGCCGTGGTTGGCGCCATGATCGTGCTGGTCTTGTGGAGCTTCTTCGCACGCGCAACGCGGCGACCTGAATTCCTGCGTAACCTAGAGAGCCGACATCACCACCGTGCTCAGCGCCTCGCCTAGCCGCGCAGGATCGCGCTCGCCTTCGGCCGCCATCTCGAGCAAGCGCATGAGCGAAGCGAAAATTTTCGCAAACGCTTATCGCTGAGAAAGTTGTCAACTCCGATCGTGCGACCGCCTCGAGTGCTAGGCGACCGGCGTAGACTTTGGCGCGAAATCTCAGATACCATTTTTCAGGTCCGAATCAGTGCAGGCGGCGCCTAGCCGCTTATGAACAAGAATAGTGATCGGACCAAAGCAGCGCAGCCATTTCAGGGATCGGATCGCCACGAGCACGTGGCGATCGACATACGAGAGGTGATTCCATGCATGGCTCAAAGCCTGCTGAAAATACAGCGCAGAAACAGCGGGGACGCCCCTTCGAACCGGGGAAAAGTGGCAATCCGAATGGAAGGCCGAAGGGATCACGAAACCAAGCCACTCTCCTTGCTGAGGCTCTCCTGGATGGCGAGGCGGAGACGCTAACGCGTACGATGATCGAAAAGGCATCGGACCGCCATTGGCACCGGCCGCTGCCGAAACCCTCCCAGGCCTGATCGACAAGAGTGAACTCGCCTTCGGCGAACCCAAACGGCTGCGCGACAAGGCGCATCTGAAGTTTGTGGCCAGCCAGCCGTGTCTGGTCTGCGGGCGCCAGCCATGTGACCCGCATCATCTGCGCTTTGCCCAGCCGCGAGCGATGGGCCTTCAAGTCAGTGATGAATTCACCGTGCCGCTCTGCCGCGGTCACCATCGACAGCTGCATCAGGCGGGCAATGAGGAGGCCTGGTGGGAAAACCTCCGGATCAATGCCCTGCAGACCGCCCAAGACCTTTGGGTGCAAACCCATCCCGGGTCGGCTCAAGCCAACACTCCATGATGGCGTGCGTTCCGGTAGGCCAGCCACATCATTGGGCCTTACCCCTCGCAGGGGAGGGGTCATCTGCTCTATTCCCACAAACCCTACCACGACGTCAGATGGTTAGCCGGATCGACGCCTTACGAGGTTTTGTTTGACAGCACCCTGACAGCACCAAGCAGTCACGCCGGCCACTATTCGCGTGCCACCCCCTGCCACCCCCCGAATGCGCCGGCGAGAGCGGGCGCAACACTCCCCGACAAAATTTTTCAGTCGCTGCTCAACGATCGAGCCAGACCGACATGCCTGGCTCGAAGCCGGTCGGATCACCCTGCAGATCGAGGCGCAGGCGCAAAGTATTGCGGTCGTGACCGCCAACCGCACGCTCGGCCTGCCATGTCGCAAACGTGCCCAGCGGGCGCAACTCGGTGACCAAAGCGGGCGTCTTCTCCGCCACGCCTGAGCGCCGCACATCGACGCTTGCGCCGATCGTGAGACCGTGCAGCAGATCTTCGCGCGCATTGAACGACAGAAATTGCTTGCCGACCTCTGTGATCACGAGCACTGGCTGCCCGGCGCGGATGTTCTCGCCAACCTCAGCGACGATGACACTGACGACACCATCCGCGGGCGCGCGCAGGACGGTCTTGTTGAGACGGCGCTCAAGCACTGCAAGCGCGGAGGCCGCAGCCTCGACCTCAACGTCGGCAATGGCGCGCTCCTCGCGTGTCGGTCCGATGACCGCGGCTTGATGATTTGCCTCCGCCTCGGCGACATCGGCCCGGGCGTTGGCCACGTCGTTCGTGGCCTGGTCAAGCGATTGCTGCGCGGCGAAATCGTTGCTCGCGAGCGTGCTCACGCGTGTCAATTGTGCAGTCACGTAATCGAGCCGCGCCTTCGCTTTCGAAATCTCGGCCTCGAGCGAGGCCACCTGCTCGGCGCGAACGCCGGCATAGACGTGGTCGCGCGAGGCTTTCGCAGCGGCGAGCTGTGCGCGCGCCTGCCCGATCGACGCAGTCAGCTCGATCGCGGACAACTCGGCGACGACGTCGCCCGCCCGCACGCGCGCGCCACGATCGACCTTGATGTCGGCAAGCTGACCCCCAACCTCCGGCGCGATGCGGATCTCGGTCGTCCGTACGACGCCCACGATCGGTGTTGTCGCCTCGGCCCGCCACAAAAAATAGAAGCCCACTGCCGCGGCGAGAACGAGCGAAGCGATGGCGATGGACTTGCGCTTAGTCATCCAGCCGGCTCCTCTTGTGCTTGACAACATGGGCCGAAACAACGGCCAGCACGAAATAGACGATGGCCAGGAACCAGAGCCCACGCCAATTCTGCGCCACCTCGGTGAGGCTCGCGCCCAGCTGATTAACGCGGACGATGCCGTTGATTGCGAAGTCCACCGGGAATATATGACCGGCGACAAACACCGCCTGCGGGAGTGCCTCGCGCGGCCAGGCGAACCCGGTGATGAAGAACGCTGGAAGGCTAGTGGCGAGAAAGATGAGGCTGGGCGTTTCCGGGCGCTTGAACCAGACGCCGACCGCCTGGGCCATGAAGCTCGTGGCCAGCAGGAATACCGAGCCGAGCGCCAGCAATTGCAGCGGATCGCCAAGCGTCGAGAAGCCGTAGATGTGCGGCAGCACAATGAGATAGAGCGCGAACGCCGGCAGGTAGATGGTGAGATGCGCAATGCCTCGTCCGAGCACACCTGCTGACGCCCCGCCGCCGGGCTGCGCCAGTGCGATGCTGGTCAGGAGCGCTGCGCCGACCAAGAGCGTCTGCTGCAGGATCAGCAGGAAAGCTGCCGGAACAATATAGCTCGCGTAACCTCCGACGGGATTGAAGATTGGCTGCAGCAATACGTCGGCCGGGCTCACACCGGCCAGCGTCGCCTTGACAAGGCTGCCGTCCGTGCGCGCGCCGCCGGCGGCGAGTTCCGACGACAGCATGTTGATCGCGCCCGCAGTACCGCTCGACAGCGACCGGAAGACAAACAGGTATGTTGCATCGGCGTAGATAGGAATGTGGGTCGTAATGCCTTTGAGCACGTCGCGCTCGGTGCCAGGCGGGATGCCGACGGCGGCGTAGGCATCGCCGCGATCGATCACCGCGCGCGCGTCTGCGAGCGTGCGGGGGCGGGCGACGACGCTGAGCGCGCCGCTCGCGTCCAGCGTCTCGACGATCCGCCGGCTGAGTTCGCTCTGATCGGCATCAACGACCGCGATCGGTAGCTTGCGCAGAATCTGGTTGAGATAAGGCTGTGGGTAGTAGATGCCGTAGATCAGCGGCGCGACGATCAGCAGGATAAACGCACCGCGGATCGCCAGCACGCGTTGCCATTCGCCGGCGAAGGCGCCGGCGATGCCAGGCCGGTCGGGGGGAAGCGACGGCAGTTGCGCCGGCGTTCTGCGGCTCAGGGGTCCTGCGACTGCGCGTAGTCGCAGAAGTGCCAGCAGCCCGTAAACCACGGCGAGTAATGCGAGGGCGGCAAAGGGGCGGGCGGAATCTGCCACCGGCAAACCGTGCGCTGCCTGCCCGAGCAGCACCGCCAAGTACCAGCGCAAAGGCAGGATCGCACTCCAGCCATAGGCAAACGCGTTCATGGCAAGCGCTGGAAATGCGACGCCGGCGTAGCCGAAGGCCGGCGATGCGATGAGGCCGGTGAGGCCAAGCCCGGTTGGAAGGTCGCCGACCAGGAGCTGCAGCAGAGCAGCGAGCGCCAGATAGGCGATGATGAAGAGAGACGCCGCTGCAATGATCATCGGCACATTGCCCTTGAAGGGGATGTGCAGCAGCCCCTCGAGAACCAGCGGCACCGCCAGCATGATCAGGAAGAAGATTGCGAACAACGGCGCGAGCTTGCCGGCGAGCGCGATACCCGGGTTCCCACCCGCGCAGGCGAGCCAGGTGCGTACGCTGCGCCGCCGGAATTCGGAGCCGACCGCGTAGCCTCCGGCGAGCGCGATGACCACGTGAATGATGGTGGGCAACAAAGTGCGCAACAGGAATTGGGCATAATTTGTCTGGGGGTTGGTCAGCACGATCGTCTCGGCAACGAGAGATCCGATGCGCGCCGGCTTCGGAGCCGCATGGGCAGTCGCGCTCGCGGCGGCCGCGGAGAGGCTCGCGCTCAGGCCCGCCGAGGCAATGCCCGCTGCAGTCAGGTACTGCTGGTTATAGAAGCCAACAACCTGCGGACGGCGCTCGGCCTTCACGTCGCGTTCGAAATTGGCAGGGATATAAAGTGCGGCGATGGCGTCGCCCGACCGGATCGCGCTGGCGGCCGATGCGAGGTCCCCGGTGCGGGCTGCGATGCTCAGATTTGGCGAGGCGGCGACCTGCTCGATGAGGGCACGTGATGTGTCCGATCGGTCCGCATCAACCACGACGACACCGAGCCCGCGGATCACCGGCTGGCTGAATGCTGCCGTCAGCACCACGAAGGTGAATAACGGCACGCCGAATATGAGGAAAAGCGCGACGCGGTCGCGGAACAGCCAGCGCCATTCGCGTGTGGCGACCAGCCAGAATCCGGGCTTTGCCCTCGGCTTCATTCGCGCGTCCGCCAATCGAGATAGGCACTCATGCCGGGCCGCAACTCAGGCACCCTGTCGACCGGATAGGCGCGGATCGAGAAGGTGCGCAGGTCGAAATCGCCGGTCGACCGGGTCGCCCGCCAGCTTGCATATTCGCCCTTGGTAGCGATCAACTTGACCTCGACGGTGACGCGCCGGTCGGCGAGCGCCGGTATACGCACACCGAAGCGGTCGCCGACCTTCAGGGTCTTGATCAGGTCCTCTCGGAGGTCGAAGTGGATCCAGAGGTCGCCAAGATCGATCAGGGTGATCAGTGGCACGCCGGGCGACACGTATTCGCCCGGTTCGACGTTACGCTGGTAGACCTGCGAGGCCACGGGCGCGTAGACCGTCATTTGATCGATGATGGATTGGACGGCTTCGATGTCAGCTGCCGCCTTGACGACGTTTGCTTCGGCAATCTGACGTTCCTCGCGCGTGTAGCCGTTGACCGCCTGCTCGTGGGCGGACTTCGCCTGATCGAGCGCGCGTTGACTCTCGTGCAGGGAATCGGTCGCCTGATCGAGCCGCGCCCGGGGTGCGTTATCGCGCTCCGCCAGTTGGCGTACGCGGTCGAAGGTCTTTTGCGCCAGCACCACGTTTGCTTCGGCCCTCTCTACCGCGGCCTTGCGCGCGGCGATGACCTCGGCGCGCGTGCCGACACGGATGTTCGCGAGCTGCGCCTCGGCGACGGCTCTGGCGGCGACTGACTGCGCGCGCTTGGCGATTGTCTCGGGGTTATCGATTTTCACGAGAACGGCACCCGCGGCGACGTTCTGGCTGCGCTCGACCGGAATCTCGGCGACGCGCCCATCGACCCGCGCGGCGATGTCGAGCCGTGTTGCGTCGACTTCACCCTGTACCACCAGCGGCACCGGCCGTACCAGGTACCAGATTGACAGGCTGGCGATGACGGCGATGACCGCGCCGACAATGATCGCCGGAACGCTCGGCCGCGCCGGTTTCGGGACTTCCGCGAGTGTTGCGTGCGTCTTCGATTTAGGTGTCTGCACGTCCATCGTGTCCCTCCGTGCTCAACTCCTGTGTAATGGTACTCTTGGCGAACGTGCCTCGCTATCAATACGGCGGCGCTTTGCGTTGCCGCTGTGCTTTTGCCGCTTCCACCCACCACATGAGATCGTCGGCAAAGCGCGGGAACGCGTTTTCAAGTGCCTGTCCACTTTCACCGAGGGGTTCGCCTTCGGTCGACAGGGTCTGTCCGATCGGACCGACGGCGATCGTGCTCGAGATCACCACCATTCCCATCTCCGAGAGCGTGCCGTGCCAGGCGGTTGCAGACCGCACGCCTGACAGACGTCCGCCCGAATAGCTCACGATTGCGGCGGGACGCCAGAACCACTCCTCAAGAAAATGATCGGTGAGATTCTTCAGCCCGGGTTGGATGCCCCAGTTGTATTCGCCGGTGACGAACACGAACCCGTCGGCGTCGCGGATCTTGCGAGCAAGATTTTCAAGGGGCTCGGGCGCTTTGCCCTTCGGATATTCCTTGTACATCCTGTCGAGCATCGGGAGGTTGATCGCCTTGGCGTCGATCAACTCGATGTCGTTGCCCCGGCGCCGCAGCCGCTCGACCGCAAACTGGGCGAGCCGGATACCCATCCGATCCGACCGATAGGAGCCGTAAAAGACCAGAATGCGGTTGCTCACATCGGACCCCCTTTGGTGCAATGCCGTCGTGGAGTTTACGACGGTAGCCCTCAGTCACAAGTCGCCCAGAGGCTTGGCTATCCTATGCGAATTCGTTGGCTCAGAGGGCACTTGCCTGTTGGTCGTCGCGAACATGAACTGTGGAGCCGCGGCGGGCCAAAAGAAAAGGGAGGCGAACTCACGTTCGCCCCCGCTTTTAGACATTCTCGCCCCCTTTAGGTGTTAGTGCGTCGCGAGCAATTCGTTGTAGCCGATGCTCCCGCCTGGCACTGTGATCGCACTCTCATTTTCCACGGGCGCTGCGGCGAAGGACGAAAGGCCGTCGTTGCTGCGATCAATGCGCGCGACTGGATTTTGCTGAGCATTGTCCAGAACGAGCTTGCCAGCGTCGTTGTAGTGGCTCGGCTGCACGTTGCCGGTTCCCCAGGCGCTTGAGAAGGCTTGCGCATTGGCTGCTCCGGCAGTCGAAGCGACAATCGCGGCGGCAATCAAAATCTTGGAGATGCGGTTCATGGTGACCTCCTGTTGTTTCGAGCAACGAAACGTTGCTGTCACGGTGGAGATACGCCGAGGACGCTCCCGCGATAATCCGGAAAGATTTGAAAGGATCTTTCAATCATCCAGAACAATGCGGAAACCCGCATAAATAGGGCACTTTTCTCGCTTTATGGCGATCTCGCAGGCCGTGCCGAAAGCCTGAATTGAGAGGTTATGAGCTCCAAAGCTTGCGGGTCGCCTCGATTGTTCTCGTTTATCGAAAGGAGTGTTGCGAATTTTTGGGATTAAAGATCCGCAATCTTGGATGCATTTGTAGTGGCGAGACAGACGAAAAGATTTGGAGTCCCGCCATGGTGCAACAGCTCAAGCTCAGTGTTTGGAGCGCCGCCATTTCCTCCTCAGCGCGCATTGGGCAGCCCATCGCGTTTAACTCGCCGGCTACTATCCCGATAGTTGCCGCACTCCTCCGGTTTTTGAGCGAGATGATTTGGCAGTCGCTGCCGGAGGCTTGGCGGCATCCCTACAGACCCGAACGTCACTACATGCGCGGACCTGGACCGAAATGGCGTGAGAGGCATGGGCCCTTTGCAATTCCTTAAGCCTCGCGCTGGGCGCATGGTCCGAGCGAGGCGGATAGAATTTTCATGGGAAACCTAAAGTCCATGCACTGCTGTTGGACAAGTTTGACCCCACATGATTACATGCCTCGCGGCCACAAGCGGATCTGGTGCCATGGATCGCGTCTCGTCCATGCTGTCGTTTGTCAAAGTCGTTGAGAAGGGCGGCTTCTCGTCTGCCGCGCGCGAACTCAATCTTTCGACCAGCATGGTGACGACACACGTAAAATCGCTCGAGGATCGGCTCGGCGTTCGGCTCCTCAATCGCACCACGCGTAACGTCAGTCTGACCGAGGCGGGCCACGAATACTACGATCGCTGTGTCCAAATTCTCTCGGAAATGGATGACGCGGATGAAGCGGTGCAAACGCTGCAGGCGAAGCCGCGCGGAACGCTGCGGCTTAATGTATCGGCCGCTATCCCGGCCTTGATTGCGCCGTCAGTCGCCGAATTCACTGCGCTCTATGACGGCGTTTCAGTCCACCTCAATATGACGAGCCGAATGATCGATCTCGTCGAGGAAGAGTTTGATCTGGCGGTCCGCGTCTTGCCCATCGTGGCAGATTCGAGCCTCATCCGTCGCCACCTCGCGACCTTCCGGTTCATTGCTGCCGCCACTCCCGAATATATTGAGCAGCATGGACGTCCCGAGCACCCATCAGACCTTGCCCAACACAATTGCCTGATCTTCTACGATGCTTCCGTGGGAAAAGGTGGCAAGGAATGGAATTTCAAAGGACCGGATGGAAATTTCGCCGTGCACGTCCACGGGAGTTTCGAAACCAACAGCGTTCACGGCTTGAAGGCCGCGACAATGCTCGGTCAAGGCCTGGTTCTGGGGCCGTCATTCGTGATGGCAGACGAGCTCAAATCCGGGTCCCTGATCCCTCTTCTGAGCGAATTCCTGTCCAGCCGAATATTCGATTGATGCTCTTTATCCAAATCGTGAGCACCTCCCAACGAAAGTGCGGACCTTTATCGAGATTGTTGCGAAGAATTTCAAGCAGATAAACTGGGACCCCTGTGCGCACGAGATGGATCGGGCGAACAAGCGGGCTAAAGAACTTGTTGTGCCGATGAAAAAAGCGCCTGCATCCGGACTGAAAAGGCGCGGTTAGCAGTCCGAGACACCCTCCTGGCCAATATTGGCGACGACCATCATCAAAACGCGTGATGTTTCGTGACGAGATTGCAGGATGACCAAACAATATCTCGATGATTTTGCAGCAGGTCAGGTCTACAGGTCCAATCGGCTGCGGGTGGACAAAGGACAGATTCTGGCTTTCGCGTCGCAATTCGATCCGCAGCCTCACCACCTTGATGAGGAGGCAGCCCGCAAGTCGGTTTTTAAAGGGCTTGCGGCAAGTGGATGGCACACAGCCGCCATGACCATGCGTCTCTTGGTGGAGAGTGAATTCCAGCCTGCTGACGGCATTCTCGGATTGGGCTTGGAAGAACTGAGCTGGCCGCGGCCGGTTCGCCCAGGCGATGAGTTGCGCGTGGAGAGCGAAGTGCTCGAGGTTCGGCCATCCAAAGTGCGAGCTGATCGGGGCGTAATTCGGTTGCGAACCACGACGCTCAATCAGAATGACCAGCCGGTGCAAATTTTTACGGGAAAGTTGCTCGTCCCGCGCAGAGCCGCCTAGCGTTTGTCAATAGCGGACCGGCGGGATCACTTTTTCTCGAGGAAGTCGCGCACCGCCTTCACCGTCGCGTCCGGCCGTTCTTCCATGATCCAATGTCCCGAATTTGCAATGATGCCGCCTTCAACATTGGTGCCGACCTCGCGCATGATTGCAGCTTGCTGTTCTCCGAATGACTTTTCAGCGCCCAGCGCCAAAATCGGTATCGTTAGCTTACCTTTACTGGCAAACACCTTGTTGTCGGATGCATCTTGCGAAAAGGCGGCGAATTGATTGAATGCGGCGTGCATGGCGCCGGGCCGCGCATAGATTTTGGCATAGTGTCGGCGCGTCGCCTCGTCGATTGCTTTGGGATTTGCGGATAGTTCATTCCAGAAACGGTCGAGATAAATGCGCTCGCGGCCCTTCACCAACCGGTCCACATCCGGCCCCCGAAAGTTGAAATGCCACAACAGGGGACTCTTGAGGATTTCGTCCCACGGGCCAATGCCCGGCAGTGGCGCATCGATGACGGCCCAGCGGGTAATGCGATCGGGGTATTGCGCAGCCAGCGCGTAGCCGACCATGTTGCCGATGTCGTGCGTGACAAGGTCGGCTTTTTGGACGTTGAGTTTGTCCATCACGCGCGCAATGTCTTGAGCCTGCGTTTTCTTGTCGTAACCGGTGTCCGGATAGGACGACAGGCCCATGCCACGCAGGTCGGGAACGATGACTGTATGGTCCTTCACGAGCGCCGCCGCCAATGGCGCCCACATGTCACCGGTATCGCCGAAGCCATGCAACATCACGACCGCGGGCCCTTTTCCTCCTACGCGGACATAGATCGTCGCCCCATCCGTTTTTATTTTTTCAGTATGGAAACTCAGTGGAAATGGCCGGACTTCTGCGGAAGCTGACAGCACCAGCGTCAACGCCGCAATCGCCCCCAACACTATCCGAACCGGCATAGCGGACATGTTAGTCACGATGCGACTCCGGCCTTTCTCAACATTACCGCCGTCTAGTGCCGTCAGTAGTAAGTTTACAGATGCCCATCAGCGCGAGCTATCGGTTCGGATAAGTTATTTCATCTGGACTGTTTCGCGACCTCCTGAGCCTTCTGATAGCTCTCAATCAAAGCGGCGTAATTCGGCGCCGCGAGGGCATAGAGCTTTGCGAGTTCGGACGCTTCGGGTCGGTTCCACGTACGATGAACCTCGGACAAAACCGCGTTCGTGGAGGTGGGAATGACACCAGCTTGCGCGAAGCGAGCGAGCGTCGTGCGCGATGCCATTTCGCTCGGATCGCCGGAGGCATCCGTCACTGCATAAACCTTGAACCCCGCCGCCTTGGCGTCGAGCGCCGGAAACATCACGCAAACGCTCGTCCAGACACCCGCCATGATCAGTGTCTTTCGTCCCGTTCCTCGCACTGTCCTGACGAAGTCTTCGTTGTCCCATGCATTCACTTCGCCCTTTCGCGCCACGTAAACGGAATGCGGCGCGAATTGTTTGATTTCCGGCATGATCGGCCCATTCGGCCCATTGGGCTCGGAAGCTGTCGTGATGACCGGAATCTTGAGCAGGGTCGCAAGCTTCGCGAGCACGGTCACGTTCGCGCGCAGGTCGCTAACACTTATGTCTTTTACTGTCTGAAACAGGCCGGCTTGGTGATCCAAAAGCAGAATGACTGTGTCGGATGGATCCAGGAGAGCAGCGCCGCCGCCCGTAGGCAAAACGCTCGAGGGAGCGCTTGCCTGAGCAAAAGCGATCGAATGCGCCGACACAACGGCGCCCAACACGAGAAGTGCGGCAAGGGTATTCTTCAGAAAATTAGTCATGAGTTTACTCCTTCCAGAAAGAGGACGAGCCGCAGAGCTAGGGCCGCATTGGCCATGAGTGTATCTACGACAAGGGTCGGTTGTTTAGTGGGCGGTCTGCGCTCGCAGCACCGCTACGTCCTTGGCCGTGAGCTTGGACGCAGCACTACCAAACCGACGGGTAACATGGTTGGCGACCGCCGCGATCTCCGCAGGAGATAGATCGATGACGACGATCTTCATGGTTTCCTCCGACTCGAGACCGTAAATGGGTTCCGAATGCATCCCCCTAGGATACTGTCGACATAACTCACCCCTTCGCGCCCAGCATCGATTCCGAAATTGATTTCGGCACCGGCTTGGTCTTTTCGAAAATTCCGAGCAGCGGCAGGATCATCAGAAAAAATGCGAAATAGTAGATGGTGAAGACGCGCGCGAGGATGACGTAGATGCCCTCCGGCGGCTTGGAGCCGAGCCAGCCAAGCCCGACGCATACGATCACGAAGAGCCAGAAGAACTGCCTGAACAACGGCCGGTAGCGCGCCGAGCGCACGCGCGAGGTGTCGAGCCATGGCAGAAACACCAGGACCAGGATCGAGGCGCCAAGCGCGATCACGCCCATGAGCTTGTCAGGGATCGCGCGAAGGATCGCATAGAACGGCAGGTAGTACCATTCAGGCACGATATGGGTCGGCGTCACCGCCGGATCGGCCGGGATATAGTTGTCGGCATGCCCGAGGTAGTTCGGAATGTAGAACACGAACCAGGCGAAGAGGATCAAAAAGCATGTCGTGCCGAAGGCGTCCTTGACGGTCGCATGGGGCGTGAACGGCACGCAGTCCTTGTCCGGCCGCAGCTCTATGCCAGCCGGGTTGTTCTGTCCGGACACGTGCACCGCCCAGACATGCAGCACCGCCACGCCGACGATCAGGAACGGCAGGAGATAGTGAAGCGAGAAGAATTGGTTGAGCGTCGGATTGCCGACCGCATAGCCGCCCCACAGCCAGGTGACGATGGTGTCGCCGACGCCGGGAATAGCCGAAAACAGATTTGTTATGACGGTCGCCGCCCAGAAGCTCATCTGGCCCCAGACCAGCACGTAGCCCAGGAAGCCCGTAACCACCATCAGCAGATAAGTGATGACGCCCAGGATCCATACCAACTCGTACGGCTCCTTATACGATCCGTAGTACAGGGCTCGGAACATGTGCATGTATACGGCGAAGAAGAACATCGACGCGCCGTTGGCATGCAGGTAGCGCAGCAGCCAGCCGTAGTTGACGTCGCGCATGATGCTCTCGATTGACTTAAAGGCGAGATCGACATGGGGGGTGTAGTGCATCGCCAGCACGATGCCGGTGGCGATCTGGACCCCGAGCATGAGCGAAAGGATGGCTCCGAACGTCCACCAATAGTTCAAGTTCCGTGGCGTCGGATAGGCCACGAACTCGGAATAGACCAGCTGGCCAATCGGTAGCCGCTTCTCCAACCATTGCAGAAAAGGGCTGCGCGGCCGGTAAGCACCGGTCATGCCGTGTTTTGATCCTGCGCGTGACATTCATTGCTGCCAGACGATTCACGAAACCGATTGAAATGGCCAGAGCGCGGAACGTGCGGGAGGAGACGTAGTCTCCTCCCGGCTTCAGTCTCGCTACGCTGCGCTTTTGGCCGCGACCGCGGAACGCAGGAAGGCCAGCAGGTCGTTATTGATCGTCTCTGCGTTCGTGGCCGGCATGCCGTGCGGGAAGTTCTTGTAGGTCTTCAGCGTCCCGTTTTTCACCAGCTTGGCCGACAATGGCGCGGAGTCGGCATAGGGAACGATCTGGTCGTCATCGCCGTGCATCACCAGCACGGGCACCGTGATCTTCTTGAGATCGTCGTTGAAGTCGGTCTCCGAGAAGGCCTTGATTCCGTCATAGTGCGCCTTGGCGCTCCCCATCATGCCCTGCCGCCACCAGTTCTGGATGACGCCGGGGATTGGCTTCGCGCCAGGCCGGTTGAAGCCATAGAAAGGGCCGCTCGCGAAATCGAGATAGAACTGCGCCCGGTTTTCGGCCAGCGATTTGCGCAGTCCGTCGAACACCTCGATCGGGAGGCCGCCCGGATTGGCCGGCGTCTTCACCATGATCGGCGGCACCGCGCTGATCAGGACCGCCGCCGCGACCCGGCTTTCGCCGTGCCGTCCCAGATAGTGGGTGACCTCGCCGCCTCCGGTGGAATGGCCGACGTGAATTGCGTTCTTCAGGTCGAGATGCACCGTCAGCGCCGCCAGGTCATCGGCGTAGTGATCCAAGTCGTGACCGTCGCTCACCTGCGAGGACCGGCCATGACCGCGCCGGTCATGCGCGATGACGCGATAGCCGTTCTTGAGGAAAAACATCATCTGCCCGTCCCAGTCATCGCCGGACAACGGCCAGCCGTGGCTGAACACAATGGGCTGACCCTTGCCCCAATCCTTGTAGAAGATCTCGACGCCGTCTCTGGTTGTAATTGTACTCATGGTACCTCCGTGCGCTGCAAATCGGCTTTACCCCGCTTCTAGTTCGGGCCAAACCCAACAAGCGGTCAGTACTCCCAGGGGCCCGGTACCCAACGAAAGACGTCGCCGTCGACCGCCACATGGCAGACGGACGGGAACGACAGGTGAGTGGCCACCAGCGACTCGCGGTTTGCCGCCAGCTCCCGCAGAAGACGGACCCGGACGCGGGCCGCCTCCTCGGGGTCGTGTTCGAAGCCGTTGTACCAGTCGGGGTGCTCGAACCCGACCTGGAACACGGCGTCGCCGGCGAACGTCAGCCGGTCGCCGGCGGACGCCAGGCGGACCACGCTGTGCCCGGGGGTGTGACCGCCGGTGCGTGTGACGAGCACCCCCGGCGCCACCTCGTACTCGTTCTCGAACGGCCGCATCTGGCTTTGGTACTCTTTCAAGAACCGCTTGCCCGTCCGCCGAAGCGCGTCCGGGAACCCTGGCGGCATGGAGACGCGGGAGAAATCGGGCGACTCCCAGAACTTGGCCTCGGCGGCCGCCAGGTGGACCCGCAGGTCCGGACGCAGCCGGTCCCTCACCCCGTCGACGAGCAGCCCGCCACAGTGGTCCATGTGCAGGTGGGTAAGCACCACGTCGGTCACGGATGCGAGATCGATGCCGGCGGCCTCCAGTCGCTGGACCAACCGCCCCACCCGCGGCAAGTCCGGGAACTCCACCCCCATCCCAGCGTCGATGAGTATGGTCCGGCCGCCGCTACGCACCAGGACCACGTTCAGCGCCCACTCGAGCACGTCCGGCGGCAGGAACATGTCCTCCAGCCAGGCCGCCCGGACGGCCGGGTCGACGTTGTGGCCCAACATCGCGCCTGGCAGCGATAGCACCCCATCGCTGACCACCATTACGTCAATCGTGCCGACCTTCAGCGCGTAGCGCGACGGAACCAACTCGGACTCCGGTCTACCGTGCATGTACCTCGCGTTCACCTTGTCAGCGCAGTGCTTGACCGAGGGGTGCTCTATTGCTGTGGTTTTGCGCCGGGTAGCTGATGAAGATTGTGCGGACATAATCCATTCTCCCTCGAGGCTGTTGGACGTAGGTGAATGATTTCGCGCGCGACGATGAACCTAAGAACGGCGGTAATCGAGTTGGACTTTTTTCTCCGCCACCCGAACAATCCCAACGTAGACGGTGTAAGCGTGCCGATAATGAAAATGGCATCGGCTTGAGCGTTGATAGCGAAAAAGGTTGAAGCAAAACCCGAGCGACAAAAGTGCCGAGCTTGGTGGTGGCGCAAACTTATTGTTACATCTATTTGCACTGGCACTGTCCGCGCCAGAAGTGCCAGAAGACCGAACACAAGCGCAATCGCAAACCGCACGCTTAAACATGGTCGCCCCCACGTCTCACGCTCAAATTGTGCCACTGCGCCGCCGCGTGTAGCAATATGTTCGGCGGTACCAAAATGCCGTCACGTCGAAATTCATCAATTTGTCATCCGTACCGCTGTCCGCTTTGGGTCAGAAGCAGACATCCGCATTGCAACAGGCAATGCCCGCTAAGGGCCAATAGCGGACATTCTGTAATCATTCGAATCGCGGCGAAAAATCCGTGTGCCAACGCCGTGAACGATCCAAACCGCGGAGCGACTAGTTGTCGCCGCCGCTCAAGTCGTCATAGCCGTGTCGACTGCTATAAAAGACGAGTGCCATCAGGCCCCCGCCGACCAAAAGCGAGACCACCACGCCGCCTGCGATGGCTACATAGCCGTAGCCGGAATTGGATCGCCGCCGAGATGAGTCCAGGCGTACGCCGCAAACCATATCGACAGTGCCAAAAGTGCGAACAGCGCTGTGACAAGGATCGCGACAGGAATGAAATCGCGTCCGCGCTTCAGCAAACTATCGGCGTGAAGCTCACCGGAGATGCGGTTCATGGTAGGCCTCCTGTTGTTCGAGCAACGAAGTGTTGCTTTCGTATTGAGTATGCGCTCACCACCGCCTCAGCGATAATCCACAAAGATTTGAAAGCACCTTTCAATCATTCAGAACAATGCGGAAATCTGCGAAAGAGGTAAGTCCGCTTTGGGTCAAAAGCAGACATTTGCAGCGCACAAACCGGTGTCCGCTTAGTGCCACAAGCGGACCTTGGCAATTTGCCCTATGCATAGAGGGCGCTGGAGTAAGGTGGCCAGGAAAACGTGCTGATTTCAATCCTGGCGGCGCGTAGGCCGGCATGCTGAAGCGCAGGTTGGAGCGACCGATCATGGCCGATGCGGTCTGGAATCCGCTAGTCAACATCGATCCGCGGTATTTTCTGACGGGGGACGTTGTAGAGCGGCCGCCTGCCGAGCGGCCTAAACACGACACCATCGAAGCGATCATTGATTGGCTCGCGGGCCCAGCGCAACATATTCCGTTGCTGGTCCGCGAGTTCGACGAATACGCATGGCGGATGCTGGCGGCCGGCTTTCCGCTGTTACGGGCAACCCTTCAGCTCCGCACCCTGCACCCGCAATACCTCGGCGCAACCTTCGTCTGGTGGCGCACCACCGGCCAGACCGTTCAGACTTTCATCACCCATGAAGTGCAGGATTTGTTCGGCGACGAAGATAACCCGGTCCGGAGGGTGCTCGGGCCGGTGAGACGGTGCGGCGTCGCGTCGATGTCGCCGATGATGAGCTCGATTTCCCGATCCTGCATGATCTCAAGGCCGAGGGAGCTACCGACTATTTTGCGTTGCCAGTCAAAAACTCGTTCGGCACCAACTATATGGTGACGTATGTCACCGACCGTCTCGGCGGATTCACGGACCAGGAAATCTCGGATCTGACCCAAGTGTCGCAGCGACTTTCGCTGCTCGCTGATCTGCGTCACCAGCGCCGCATCGCCACCAACATCCTCAACGCTTATCTCGGCCACAGGACCGGCCCAAAGGTTCTGGCAGGCCAGATCCGGCGTGGCACCGGCGAGGAAATCACGGCCGTCCTATGGTCGTCAGATCTGCGCGGGTTCACCGAGCGTTCCGATCGCCTCGACGGCAATCAGATGATCGCGATGCTTAACGCGTTGTTCGACGCACAAGCCGAGGCGATCGCAGGTCACGGCGGTGAAATCCTGAAATTCATCGGCGACGGCCTGCTTGCGATTTTTCCGATCGAGAATGCCAGCATGGCCGCCGCTGCCGCGCGAGCCGCGCTCGGTCAGCAATGGAGGCCGTCGAGGCCGCGCGCGGGCTGACGAACGACCTGTCAATCGTGGGCGAGCCGCTTGAGATCGTCGTAGCGCTTCACATCGGCAAGGCAATCTATGGCAATGTCGGCTCCGCCGAACGGCTTGATTTCACTGTGATTGGCCCCGCCGTCAATTTGGTCAGCCGGATCGAAGCAGTGGCCAAGACGCTGAACGTGCCTATCGTCGTAAGTGACGATTTCGCGCGGCATACGGCCAGCCGCTCTATCCGCTTGGCCTTCATACGCTTCGCGGTCTCGCGACACCCCACAATCTGTTTGCACCAATTTTGCCCTCCTCCCCCACATAAGGCTCAATGCAAGGCTGGTCCGTAACCGCCATGTCCGCTTTGGGTCAATAGCAGACATGTGCAGTGCAAAACGAATGTCCGCTTTGCTCCCGAAAGCGGACGTGTTCGGTGCAAAGAGGAATGTCCGCTTTGTGCCAATAGCGGACATGGCGTTTTTAATTGATGGTCACACTGAAGAAAAACTAGCCCGCAAATTTGTTGAAAACATCAATGGCAGACCGCGACGACTGGCCGACCTCGATGAGGTAGCCATCCGAATCACGCATGTAGCACCGCAATTCGTGGCCGTGGTTATCGAGAGGCTCGGTAATAAACTGAGCGCCTTTTTTGGACCAATCTTTATAGCAGGCATGAATGTCTGCGACACGCCATTTAAGGAAGCTGCTCACGCGATTCAAATCGTGCGGCGCCGCCAGCCATACATCTCGGCTTGTCCGGAGTCGGACCACCGCCGGAGTTTAGGATGATCCAGGAATTCTCCAGCTTGATGTAGCAGGGGTTTTCCTCTCTTACGATTTTTCCGCCCAGGACGCCGACGCAAAATTCCTTGGACTTTGCCTGGTCTTTTACCGGTGAGAAAGTGTGCGACCAAAAACCCCTTTTGTGGAACCGGTATATCGGATGGGTTCATGCTCATACCTCAGCGATTGACGCTATTTCCGATAATAATCGCGGGGAATATCAAAAATCCAATCTTGGCGCAATTGGACCTCGGTCCCATAAATCGTCGTGACCAATGTCCGCTTTGGGTCAAAAGTGCACATGTGCAGCGCAAAAGGTCATGTCC
>CAVXVJ010000002.1:0-286376 GCA_963765155.1 uncultured Actinomycetota bacterium | reverse complement strand
CCTGCTGATCCACCTCGGGCCGGGCGCCTGGGCCGGTGGGCTGCTCGCGCTACTTGCTCACGTGATGCGCCGCGGTGAGCACGCCGACGTGGCCGCACGGCGGTTCTCGGCGTTGGCGTTCTGGTGCTTTGTCGCGATGGCCGTCAGCGGTGTGGTCAACGCGTTGGTGCGGATCAAGCTGCCCGATCTGGTGCACACCGAGTACGGCTGGCTGATCATCGGCAAAATCGTGGCGCTGTGATCTGCTCGGCGTCATCGGTTGGCGGCAGCGGCGCAGCGGTCAGGCGCGCTACAGGCCGACCCGAGCGGCACGCGGGCCGCTGATCCGCCTGGCGCGACCGAGGCGATGTCTTCGCCGCGACCTTCGGCCTCGCGGTCGGGTTCGGCAGCGCCCCGCCACCGCCGTTGCGTAGGCGCCGGTCCCCTCGAGATCGCTATCGGCTATGACTTCGCCGGGCCGCCAACCCTGCGCGGGTGCTGGTCGACTGGCGCTTCGACCTGATCTTCGGCACCGCGGCCATCGTCCTGTCGGTCGCTCTACCTGCTCGGCATGCGCCGCTTGCGCCGGCGCGGCGACGCGCTGGCCGATGGGCCGCACCGCTCGGGGGCGCTGGGCTGCGTGGCGCTGCTGTTCACGACGTCGTCGGGCCTGGGCAGCTACATGCCGGCGATGTTCACGTCCACATGGTCGCGCACATGCCGCTGTCGATGCTGGTTCCGGTTCTGTTGGTCCTCGGCACCCCGATCACGTTGGCGCTGCGCGCGCTGCGCACCGCGGGCAGTGGTCGACCGCCCGGTCCCCGCGAGTGGCTGCTGACGGCGCTGCAGTGCAAGTATCTCGATTCCTCACCCATCCGGTGGTGGCGACGGTGCTGTTCGTTGTCGGCTTCTACGGCTTGTACCTGGGCGGCCTCTTCGACGCGTCGGTCACGATCACACCGCGCCACGTGCTGATGAATGTCCACTTCCTGCTCAGCGGCTATCTGTTCTACTGGATCGTCCTCGGTCTCGATCCCGCGCCGCGCCAGCTCCCGCCGGGGGCCCGGTCGGGATGGTGATGGCGACGCTGCCTCTGCACGCCTTCTTCGGTGTTGCGCTGATGGGCACGAAGGCCGTCCTCGGCGATACGTTCTACCGGTCACTGCAGCTGAGCTGGCACGCCGACCTGCTCAGTGACCAACGGCTCGGCGGTGGAATTGCTTGGGCCGCAGGCGAAGTCCCGCTCGTCGTGGTGATGATCGCGTTGCTGATCCAATGGCGGCGAAGCGATCAGCGCACGGCGAAACGACTCGACCGGGCCGCGGACCGCGACGACGACGCGGACCTGGCTGCCTACAACGCGATGCTCGCCGAGTTGGCGCGACGGGACAGTCCGCAGCGCTAAGCGTCGGCGACCAGGAGGACAAGCTCTGCGAGAGCGTCAGCAGATGATGACGCCCGGAAGAAGCGACATGGGTCGGCAGGGGGTGTCATACGGCTTGGCCTGCTCCTCGTCTCACCAGACCCGGTCGCAGACCGCATCGGTGCCGTCGTCGTGGCGGCATTGACCCGTTCCCGCCGAGGCCTGGTATCCGAGCCGGAGCTGACAGTCGCCGAGGGTCATGTTCCGAGCGACTGCGTCGTCAACTTCGGCAACATTCATACGTTGCCGCGCAACGCATTCCGGCGCCGTATCACGAAGCTGTCGCCTGCCCGGCTACACGAGGCTTGCCGAATACTCCGGGCAAGTACTGGGGTGCTGACGACATTAAACGGGCGAAAACGGATCGACGACAGTTGGCGACTAGGGGATCGGACCGCGCTCGGTGTTGTTACCGGTGACAACACCGTTTCGCTTCTGCACTTCTTCGCGGACGTAATCGTGCTGGTCGATACGGATCGTGATTTCCAGTTCCTGGGTATTGCCTGCAGCGTCAGTCGTGATCGTCGTGTGCCTTATCGGCCCACTAGCCTCATGGTCCTCGAATGTCACCGACGTCTGCGTTCCGCTTTCAGCATTCTCGGTAAACATGTTCTGGCTCACGACTTTTCCGGTATGGATGGTGACAGAGTTCGTTCGGACAGTTTCCCGCTGTGCACCAGAGGACGAATGATGGATCGCGGTCGTGTCGGCAGTCGTGTTACCGTTCGCGTCCTTAGTGGCGCGCCCTTCGACGCTGTAGACGATACGGCCCGCAGCATCGTCGAAGGTGATGGTGAAAGACCCGTCCGGCCTGTCCATACGCATTTGTGAAGCGCCGCTCGGGTAGGTCGTCTTTGTGGTGGTCATTCCGCGTATGTCCTGCGATGGGTATGAGCCACCTCCCGACCCCACAAATCGGGTGGGTCGAACGTCGCGAAACCAGTCCACATGGTCAGCAGCAAATTGGCCGCAATCGGGCTGCTCATGGTTCTCCCTGCCGTGGTGTGTGCTGCGCGACTACTGCGTCCAGCCCCTGAAACGGCTGCCGTGACAGATGATCGCAGAATTGCCGGCTGACGGACAAAACCGCGGTGTCGGGTGGTGGTTACTAGCCAGCGCATCGCATCTTCGCGTCCGCCGGGGGTTCTGGCCTCACCGATTTCGAGCCCCTCATATCATCGCCTCGGCTATCGCGAAATGCCCCTCGAAGCCAAGCGATGTCGCCATCGCGCGATAGCGGTCCGTGAGGACACGGTAGGCAGCCTCATCGCCTTGCGCGCGCGCAAACAACGCTCGCAGCCGGCCCAGCGGCACCTCGTACAGCACAAACCCTGGTTCGGTTGGCACGGCGGCCAGTCGGTCCATGGCGGCACTCGCTTCCTTTAGGTCCGTTTCTGCGCCGCGACGCGAGCAGCGACTCGACCAGAACGGTCGTCGCCGGGCCTCGGAAGAGCATCTCACCGCTGTCGAACAACTGCCCGAGGATCGTTTGGGACATCTCGATGGCACTGTCGATATCGCCGATCTGCGCCTTGTATTCCGCAGTCGCAACGTCGGCGATTGTCGCCGTGAGCAGGTCACCGTGCCGGCGCGCTTGTTCGCGTCCTTTCTGCAAGATTTCCCAGCCGACATCCCCTTCCGCATCACCCAGGCGGGTCAGAATCATGCCTCGCGTGATTCGCGCCCACGCCAACGACACGTCGTCACCGAACCGCTCCGCATTTTCCAGAGCGACACCCGTGTCCCGAACGATGCTCGCGTCCGGCATAAGCGCACGGTTCAGTATGGATACTCCGTAACCGTATGTGGTGACGGCGAATTGGGTTATCCCGCCGACGGTGCGAGCCATCGCGAGTCCGGCCTGTAGATCATCGCGCCATCCGGGATCTCCCAGGCTGCACCGGGCCAGGCCCCGAGGGTGATCCCCCATGCCAGGGGCGATTCGAAGAAGAAGTTGCCTTTGGTGGTGTCGCCATCGGCCAATTCGATGACCCGCTCGGCTAACTGGAGCGCCTCGGCTATTTCGCCCGCGGCGAGTTTGGGATGGCCCGCAGTGTTCATTAGTCCGACGATCAAAGTGGGGTCGCCAATTGACTCGAGCAGGTGGGCGTATTCGTCGGCCAGTGCGGCCAATTCGTGAAGTCGCTGGTTAAGAGTCAGCGACACAAGCAATCCGGACATGCCCATTGCCAGGGAGATCTGGTCGCCGGCGGCACCGCATAGTGCGCGCAGTTCGTCGAAGCCGGTGTCGGCGACGGCACCGCCGATACGGTATGCGGTCCCCACAGCAGGGTGCGCGGCGCGATCCGCATCGACACGCGGTCTGGATCATCGATCGGCAGCCGGTCGGCGAGCCATTGTGCGCGCTGCCAACTCAATCGGGCGGCACCGATGTCGCGGTTGGTCAACCACGCTCCGGCGCGCATGTGCCAACCGTAGGCGGCACGCACATCGCCCGCGGCCTCCAGATGGCTGGCGATAAGCGCGGCGTTCTCCTCGACCGCGCCCGGGGCACGCTGCTGGATCGCCGCCGCGACTCGCTGGTGCAGTTGAACGCGCGCGGATTTCAGTTGGGACTCGTAGGCCACTGCGCGGATCAACGGATGGTGGAACTCGTATTCATCGAGCGGGGAAGACGCAGTCGAAACGATGAGCTCGGCCTCCACCAGCTCGCCCAGCGCGGTGTCACCGAGCACTCTGCCGAGCAGATCGGCGTCAAATCGTGACCCGATCACCGCCGCGGCATTCAGTGTCCGCTTGCCCGGCGTGCCAAGGCGATCGATGCGGGCGGATATGGTGGCCTGCACGGTGGCCGGCACCGTCACCTCAGCGGAGTCCGCGCGGCACACATATGCACCGCGCTCACCGTCGAGCACGTTGCGCTCGGCGAGGTCGCGCACGAGCTCCTCGGCGAAGAACGGATTCCCGGCGGCTCGCTCGCCGATCTGTGCGGCCAGTCCTGCGACCGATGTGTGCGAGCCCAGCAACTCTGCGATCAACGTCGTGGTCTGTGAATCATCCAGCGGCGCAAGGGCGACCGTGTCGAGTCCTGCTTGCGGGTCTAGCGCGCCGCGGTACTCGGGGCGATGGGTGACCAATACCAGCGCGCGAGTGTGGCGAAGGACGGCGACGACCTCGGCCAACATGGCTTCGCTGACCGGGTCGATCCAGTGCACGTCCTCGATCACGTAGACACCCGGCGCGGTGCGCGCCAGCACAAAGGTGTTGATCAGCCGTGCTATCCGCCGGCGGCGGGCATCCGGGTCCATGTCAGGGGTGGCACTGCGGTATCGCGAATGCCCAGCAGATCGTTGAGCAGCACGAGATCGCCCTCGTCGGCGCGTGGCAGTTGGGCGCGCACCCGCTGTCGCGCGGCCTCGCCGTCGAGCTCGTCGACACCGAACATCGCCCGCAGCAACCCCGCGACCGCGTGGAAAGCAATCTCGCTGGCATGGGACTGGCAGAAGGTCGAGAACACCTCCACACCGCGCTGCCTGGCCATCGCCGCGGTCTCGCGAACCAGTCGGCTCTTGCCGATGCCTGCCGCACCGACCACCCCGACAACAGACCCGTCTGCCACCGATCGCCCGATCCAGCATCGTGGCCAGCGCAGCGATTTCGGGCTGGCGGCCCACCAACGCGCTGTCGCGCCGGCCGCACCTGACGGCGCTGTGCCCTCATGTCCAGCAACCGGCGGGCACGCACCGGTTCGTCGAAGCCCTTGATGTGCACCATCTCTGGAGCGGCCAGCACTGCGGCGTGTTCGACGAGCCGTGCGGTGGACTCGCTGAGCATCACCCCGCCGGACGGCGCGACCGACTCCATTCGCTGCGCCATCCCGACCTGCTCGCCGACCGCGGTGTAACCCAGTGGGCCCGTACCGACCTCACCAGCGATCACCTGACCCGAGTTCAGCCCCACCCGCAGCTTCAGATCCACACCGTCGCGCTGTTCGACCTCGGCCGCCAGGCTCTGGGTCTCGGCTTCGATGCCCAACGCTGCGAGGCACGCCCGGATCGCGTGGTCTTCCAGGGCTATCGGCGCCCCGAACAGTGCCATCAGGCCGTCGCCTGTGAACTTGTCGACGGAGCCGCCGTAACGCCGCACCACTGCTGTCGACCGGTCGACGAGCTCGGCCATGATCTCGCGCAGTCGCTCCGCACCGACCGACGCGGCGATGTCCATCGAGTGCACCACGTCGGCGAACAACACCGTGACCTGCTTGAACTCGGCCGTGTAGTCCGCGCCTGCAAGCGGCGAGCCGCAGGCGTCACAAAATCGGGCACCCACCCGAGATGGTTCGGTGCCACACGTTGCGACACAGTTCCCGATGCCGCCACCCGCGCACCTCCCGCCGGGCACTGCTTAGCTTGGCTAGAGCATAGGGTTCCGTCTGACAGCGTGAGACTGTTATTGACATCGCCGCCACCTGCGTGCCCGCGCTAAACGCGTGGATGCACCAACCGGACGCACGATCCACCGTCTCTTGTCCAATCATCGACCTACGTAGTTCTCCGGATCGCGCCAAAACGCGCTGATGATTTCCGCCAGTTCGTCGGCCTGGGCCATGATCGGAGCCACATGGCCCTCACCCCGTACCTCGACGGCCCGCGCCGCAGGCATTCGGGCCACCGCGACGTTGATCTGTGCGACCGGCAGGAGTGGGTCCGCGGTCGAGGCCATCATCACGGTCGGAGTCTCGATACGGGGCAGCAGCGGGTCAAGACTCGGTCGGCGCAAGATCATCGACGTCATCGCGCGGTGCATGCCGGTTCGGGGCGCGTCGCGGAATGCCTGTAGCACGTCGGCCGTGTCATCGGGATGCGACCGCATGAACGCCTTGCCGAGCAAGGCAACTGCAACCCGGTTGGTAATCAGCGGTACGGCGCCGAGGTACTGGTAGGCCCACACCATCGGTGTGATGGTCATCCGTTCGCGGCGGCCAAGAGCCTGCACTGGGCTGCCGATTGTCGTCACACTGCGGCACCATTCCGGCGAGTTAGCGGCCAGCGTCAGCCCGACATGGCCGCCCCACGCGTTACCCAACCAGTCGACGGGCTTCGGTACGCCCACCGTGTCGAGCACTTCGGTCGCCGCCTCGGCGCAGTCGTCCAGGTCGAATTCCGTTGGCGGGGAACCGCTTTTCCCGTGTCCGGGGCCGTCGATCAGGATGAGGTGTCGGTCTTCACGAAGCAGCCCGCGCATCCGCGACCAGGAGGCGGAATCGAAGAACAGGCTGTGCCACAGCACGGCAGGAGGACCTTCGCCGTCGACTTCGACATGCAGACGGCCGAGCTTCGTATCGATCATGTGCTCCGTCAGCGTCATGTCACACCCCTATTGCCTCTGAAGAGGAGTCTCTGTTTCCGTCGCAACAGGCCGGGCGCGTGGCTTTGCGGTTGAATCCTTGTCTTTTCCACGCCAATCCTGCTGTGGTCATGTCATCGTCTCGGCCCTCGCGATATGCCCTTCAAAGCCAAGCGAAGTCGCCATAGCGCGGTAGCGGTCTCGGTAGTTTCGGTACGAGGCATCATCCCCTTGGGTACGTGCCAGTAGTGCGCGCAGCGGCAGCAGTGTTATTTCGTGCAGCACCAACCCGGGGTCGGTCGGCACGGCCGCCAACCGGTCGATCGCCGCCCGCGCATCCTTGAGATCGCCGTCGCCGCCCCGCCGGAGCAGCGCTTCCACAAAGACATCCGTGGCCAGCGCCGTCCAGATGCAGCCACCTGAGGTGAGGAGGTCGTCGACGACGTTGCGGGCGAGTTCAATGGCACCGTCGATGTCGCCGAGTCGGGCTTTCCCTCGTGCGATGTTGATGTCGGCAATCGCCAAAATTGTCAACGAGAACCGGCCGTTCGAGGCTGACAGCCGGGTGTTCGTAAGCAGATCGAGGCCGAGCTCTCGCTCCGAGCCGTCTCGATGCACAAGGGTGATACCTCGGGTGGTTCGGGCCGTATCGAGCGCGAAATCGTCACCGGATCGCTCTGCCCGTGCCGTTGCTTCGTCGGTGTCACGCAGGGCGCTCGCATCGGGCATCAGCAGCCCGTACGGAATCGCGGTTGCATATGCGAACCACATGACCGCGGCCTGAGTCAGCGGGTCGAATGCACCAGCCGTCGTGATGGCGCGGTGGAGGTCGTCTTTCCACCCCGTGATCCCCAGGCAACAGCGGGCGACACCGCGCATGGTGATCGCGAGCGTTAAGGGTGATCCGATGATGAGGTTGCCTTTGGTGGGGTCACCATCGGCGAGGTCGATGACCCGTTGCGCGATCTGCAGCAGTTCGGTCATCGCGCCGGCTTCGTGCTTTGCGACCATTGCCCCAGGAGACAGTGCGACTGTCAACGTCGGATCACCGATGGATTCGAGCAGTTGGCCATTCTCGGTGGCAAGTCGCGATGCCTCCTGCCGATGCGCGTTTGTGCCATGCGCCATTACCAGTCCGACCATGCCGATGGCCAGCGAACGTTGGTCGTCAGTTGCCGAGCACAGGTCGCGCAGCTGGTCGAAGCCGGTGTCGGCGCCGCTGCCGCCCACACGAAAAGCCGTTCCGCACAATAGAGTACGTGGCGCGATGCGCATCGATATCCGATCCGGATCGTCATCGGGCAGCTGGTCGGCGACCTGCCGTGCCCGCCGCCAGCTCGTGTGTGCCGCGGCGATGTCGCGGTTGGTCGACCAGGCGCCGGCGCGCATGTGCCAGGCGAAGGCGTCGTGCAAATCACCGGCAGCTTCCAAATGCTCGGCGATTAGCGCGGCGTTCTCGTCGGCCGATCTGCGCGCTTCGATCGCGGCGGCCACGCACCGGTGTAGCCGGGCACGATCGGACTTGAGTTGTGATTCGTACGCCACCGCGCGGATCAAGGGATGGCGAATCGCGTATTCGGCGCGCGCGGTGAAACTCACTTGGTCGAGAAGTTCCGCCTCAATCAGCGGCGCCACGTCCGCGGTGTCGACCAGGGTCGTCAGCAGATCGGCGTCGAATCGTGATCCAATTACAGCCGCGGCATTCAACGTGCGTTTGGCCATGGGGCCGAGCCGATCGATGCGGGCGCCGATGGTGGCCTGCAAGGTCGCAGGCACCGCGACATTGTCGATGTCACCGCGTAGCAGGTACGCGCCAGGCCGCCCGTGCAGAACGGCACGTTCGGCCAGATCGCGCACCATCTCCTCAACGAAAAACGGGTTCCCGTCGGCGCGGGCGGTCACCCGTGCCGCCAACTGGGCGAGCGACGGGTCGGTGCCTAGCAGTGCGGCGGTCAGCGCCGAGGCATACGCATCACTGAGCGGCCGCAGCTCGATGGTCTGGACGCCCGCCAATCGGCTGAGCGCGCCGTGGTATTCGGGGCGATAAGTAATCGACACCAGCGACGGTGTCTGCGGGATCACCGCCAGGAAATCGCACAGCATCGATTCGCTGGCTTCGTCGATCCAGTGCGCGTCCTCGATGACATATGCCGCCGGCTCGTCACGCGCCAGCACAGCCGCAGTGATGAGTGCGGTCACCCGGCGGCGCCGCGCTTCGGGAGCGATTTCGGGCAGTGCCACCGTGGTGTCGCCGATCCCTAACAGGTCATCGAGGAGCAGCAGGTCTTCGCCGTCGGCGTCGGGGAGGCGATCACGGACGCGCGCCCGGGCTTCGCCGCCACCTAGATCGCTGATTCCGAATACGGCGCGCAACAATCGCGCCACCACATGGAATTGAACATCGCGAATGTGGGACTCGCAGTATGCAGTGAAGATCGGGATACCGCGGCTGGCCGCCATCGCGGCGGTTTCGCGGACCAGTCGGCTCTTGCCGATGCCCGCCGGCCCCATCATGTTGACGACGCACCCCGTGCCCCCGATGACCTCGTTCAGGATCGCGCCAACGGTACTGAGTTCCCCATCGCGCCCGACCAGGGACGACTCGTTGCGGCGGCGGGGTTGGTGCTCGCCGATGCCCAGTATCCGCCTTGCGCGCACCGGCGCGTGGGCACCCTTGATATGCACCACTTCCGGCTCACCGAGTACGACCGTGTACTCCACCAGTCGGGCTGTCGGTTCGCTGAGCATCACACCACCGGGTGGGGCGACGGATTCCATGCGTTGAGCCATCCCCACGTGTTCGCCGATGGCTGTGTAGCTCGCGGTGTTGGAGCCGATCTCGCCGACGATCACCTGGCCCGAGTTCAGCCCAATCCGCAGTTGCAGGTCGATACCGTCGCGACTGTTGATCTCGGCAGCCAGCTTGGCGCTTTGGGCCTGGATTTCCAAGGCTGCCAAACAGGCGCGAAAGGCGTGGTCCTCCAACGCCATTGGCGCACCAAATACCGCCATGACCCCGTCGCCGGTGAACTTATCCACCGTGCCGCCGTAGTGCCGCACCACCGCCGTAGAGCGATCCAGCAGCGCCGTCATGATCTCGCGAAGCCGCTCGGTCCCCACTGCCGCCGCGATTTCCATCGAATGGACTACATCGGCGAACAACACCGTCACCTGCTTGTACTCAGCCTGACTGCGCGCCACGGCCAACGGCGACCCGCACGCGTCGCAGTACCGGGCACCCACGCGAGACGGTTCGGTGCCACACGTTGCGCACACAGTCCCCGTTGCCGTCACCAGCGCACCTCTCCGCCGGGCACTAACGGGCTAAAGCATAGGGCTTTGCTGAGAGCGTAAGACGGTATTTGACATCGCCGCAAGCCGCTGGACCGGGGTAAACGTGTGGATGCACCAATCGGGTGGCATCCCGGGATAGGACGCGGCCGGCAAGCCATGGCTCGGCGCATAATTGGCACGGCCGCGTCGCCTGAGGCTCTCCACGCGGTGATCGAACTGGCTATTCACTCCACCGCCGTCCCGTCATGCCCGAGCCTTGGTGCGCGGCGATAGGCTGAATGTGAGCGACGCGTTCGTGAGAGTTACTGATGACTAATCCCCGTCAGCGTCGACCGACTTGGGGTTGCGCCTCCATTAGTAGGCGCAACCTGATGCTCGGCGCGGCGGTCGTCGGCGGATTCCTAGCCGTCGATCTCGGCGCACTCCTGTATGTCAACAATCGGATCGGGCCGGCACGCCTGACGCCGCAGGTGTTCCTCGACGCATTCGAGGAAGTCTTCGGCCGGCAGCCGGGATTCCGCAGGAACCACGCGAAGGGCGTCGTCGTCGAGGGGTACTTCGACAGCAACGGCAACGGCCGCGAGCTGTCCAAGGCGGCGGTGTTCCGGCCCGGTCGCACGCCCGTGGTCGGCCGATTCTCGCTATCCGGCGGCTTCCCCGCCATGGAAGATTCACCGACGATCGCTCGTGGGCTCGGCCTGGCGTTCGGCTTCCCCGGCGGCCAGCAGTGGCGCACGGCCATGATGAATCTTGCTGTGTTCCCTGATAACTCACCGCAGGGCTTCTACGACCGGCTGCTCGCCTCCAAGATCGTGGGGGCCACCGGCGAACCCGATCCGACGGCCATGCCGCGGTTCCTCGCCAAGCATCCGGAGTCGGCGCGGGCAATGGCGATCAACCAGGCGCAGCCACCGACGCAGGGCTTCGCCGACAGCACCTATCGCAGCCTTATCGCCTTCTACTTCGTCAACGAATCGGGCACGCGCACACCCGTGCGGTGGTCGCTGGTCCCGCTGCAGCCGGCGCTGCCGCCGTCGACGGGGCTAAACGGTCTGTTCATCCCTCTGATCCGACAGATGCGTGCGGGTCCGCTGCGCTGGCGGTTGATGCTGACCGTGGGCGCGCCGTCGGACCCCGTTGACGACGCGACGCTGCCGTGGCCGGCAAACCGCCGGGTCATCGACGCGGGGCTGCTGACACTCACCTCCATCGATACCGATCGGCCGGGCAACGCCCGCGACATCAATTTCGATCCGCTCGTGCTGCCCGAAGGAATCGAACCGTCCGAGGACCCCCTGCTGTCCGCGCGCTCGGCCGTCTACGGCGCCTCGTATCGTCGGCGAACCGGTGAAGCCGTATTGCTGCCCATCATCGATGTCGACGAGGTCAGCTGATGACCGTCGTCCGGGAGCGGAGCCGCCACACCGCGCTGACCAGGGTGTTGCACTGGCTGACAGCCATCCTCGTCTTCACCATGCTGATGATCGGGTTCGTGATGGTGAATTCGCTCGAGGACTACGCCCGGCTGGTCATGGTCCACAAGTCACTGGGCGTCGTCATTCTCGTCGTGGTGCTGGTGCGCATCGTCAACCGGCTCACCCACCGCGCGCCCGCGCTACCCGCCACGGTCGGCGCAATCGAACGCAAACTCGTCGTGGCGACCGAGCTGTCGCTCTACGCGCTGCTGGTGGCGCAGCCCCTGGTCGGCTGGGCGATGGTGTCGGCGAGCGGGAGACCCATCGTCGTGTTCGGATCGGTGCGGCTTCCGCCGATCGCACCATTTGGTGCGGAACTGTTTTCGGTGCTGCGCCAAGCCCATTCGCTCATCGCATTGGCGCTGGTGGTCGCGATCGCCGCGCATGTATCGGCAGTGCTGTTGCATACCTTGGCGCTGCGCGACGGCATGCTGTCGCGGATGACGTCCTCGCTGTCCCGCTGAGCCGGGCCGGCAGTGGATCAGAAGTTCTTCAAATTCTTTGAACCCCGGCCGGCACTGCCCCGTTGAACCAGGCTGAAGACCAACGGGGTCTTCACGATCAGGCCGAACCTGCGTTCGGAACCGTAACGATCGGAGGGTCGGCGTAAGGAAACCGTCAGGGGGATTCGCAATGACTACCCAAGCACGCATTATCGCACCGTTGTTTGCGGCGGCGGCTGTCGCAACAGTGATCGCAGCAGCGCCGAGTGCATCCGCGGCAAGCACACGTACCTGTAACGACGGGGTTTTCTCGACCATCTGCCGCAGCCCAGGCAATGCCGAGGTCCGAACGGAGCTACCGCGAGTTCAACCACCGCGGGTTTACGGCTCGTACGATTCACCATTGCCGTTCTTGTTCAATTAGGTTTGAGCGCTGCGTGGTTGGCGCTGGGTGAGAAACACCGAGGGCTGGCGCGGTCTAGACCGCGCCGGCCGCCACGGCCGCGGGCCAGCTGCCGTACGCACTGATATCGGTGCCGCTGGCCGCGGCAGCGTCACAGCCGAACGCGGTTCGCCATGTGCCGTTGTCGAATTCGACCTTGCCGAGCTGCATCGGCGCCGGCAGCGCGGCCAGGAACCGGCCCAGCGCCGCGGGGGACAGCAGCCAGCGGTGCCCGCTCAACGCCGCGCCGGGTGCGCCGTCCGGCACCCGCGTTACGGCCGGTTTGGCCGGCGCGGTAGGCAGTACCGACATCTGGTAGCGCGGCGCCGTGGTGACTTCGCCTGCCCATCGTGCGCCGAGGTCGGTGAGCTGATGGGCCAGTGGGCCACCGCGAAGATGCGCTCCGAACACGACTAGTTCTGCAATGTCGGCGGCGGCGAGCGGCCAAACCTCCACTGGTGCTTGCACTCCCGACGCCAGCGCGGCGATGTCTAGTGCGACCGCGTCCTCGAACGCGCGGGCCAGCACGGTGATGCCGAACTGAGCGGGTCCGGCCATCCCCGCTGGAGCGGAGACCGCGCACATATCGAAGAGGTTGCAGAAATTGGTGTAGCTGCCCATGCGTGAATTCACGCCGACGGGGTCGGCTGCCACCACCAACGCGTCGACGCCGTCGAGCGCGGCCATCGCCACGGCGCGCAGCCGGCTCACCTCTCGGCGGTCATGCACCAATCGATGGGCGGGGATGTCGCGTGCCGCACTGATGATGCGCCGCACAGTCGGATCGAGTGACGCGTCGGGATGCGCGTCGATGAATTCGCCTACCACTGCGTATCGTTCGCTGGCCAGTGCGCCGTCGTAGAGCAGCTTCGCCGCGGCCAGGAACGGTTCGAAGTCGACGGTGATGACGCGTACGCCCGCGTCGGCCAGCGCCGTGACGGCGGCGTCGAATGCCGCTCGCCATTGGTTGTCGAGCTCGGGCAACTCATTCGGAACCGCGATCACCGGATTGGGCGGCGCCGCCAACCGAACGTCGGACGGCCACGCGCGATCCCTTGCAGCGCAAGCCATCACACCCATCGCGCGGTTGGCCAGATCCAGGTCCCGGGCGAAAACCGTGACACAGTCATAGGATTCGCACGCCGGCACCACGCCGTCGGTGCTGACCACGCCGATCGTGGGTTGGATCCCGACGATGCCCTGCAGTCCCGCGGGGATGCGTCCCGAGCCGGCGGTATCGGTGCCGATCGCGATGTCGGCCTCGCCGGTGGCCACCCGACGGCGAACTGGTCGAGGTCGGTCTTGCCGACGACGACCGCGCCTGCGGCGCGCAGCGCGGCCACCGCGGCCGCATCGCGCTCGGGCAGATACGCGAATTCCAGGCAACCCGCGGTGGTGGGCAGGCCGGCGACGTCGACGTTGTCCTTCACCGCCAGCCGCAGACCGGCCAGCGGGCCGCGGCCCTGGGCCAGCTCCGCGGCCACTTCCTCGTCGGGCCGCCTGCTGATCCAAACCGTCATACCGATCAACCTAGGCCCGGCCTATCCCCAGAGCTCATTTCATCCACAGCCCCTGGCCGATCGCCGTCCGCCATTCACGTGGTGTCGGACGCCGCCGGGTCAATGGCCATACCGGCGGCTTCGTCGGGACCAGATGAATCAGATGCAAAGGAATCAGAAATGTTCGAGACACCCATCACAGTCGTCGGCAACATCGTCAACGACCCGACCGGCCGCAGGGTCGGTGACCAGGAAGTCATCAAGTTCCGGGTGGCCAGCAATTCACGCCGCCGCACCGCAGACGGCACCTGGGAGCCCGGCAACTCGCTGTTCGTTACCGTCAACTGCTGGGGCCGCATGGTGACCGGTGTTGGCGCTGCACTGCGCAAGGGCGACCCGGTGATCGTCGTCGGACACGTCTACACCAGCGAGTACGAGGATCGCGACGGCAATCGGCGGTCGTCAGTCGAGATGCGTGCCACGGCCGTCGGCCCGGATCTGTCGCGGTCGATCGTGCGCATCCTCGAGAAGACCGGCCCGGGCAGGGATGCCGACCAGGTGCCATCGACCGAGGAACCGGCGGCCGAGTCGGGGGATGACGCGGACACCGCGGAATCCGGCGAGGAGGGCTCCGTCGACGGGGAGGCGCTGCCTCTGTCGGCATAGCGCGCTGAGGTAGCTCTGGTCGGCTGCGCCGACGTGGCCACGCCTACGATGGTCCGCGAGCAATACAACAGCGGAAAGGCGATACCACGGCATGGCCGAATTCATCTATTCGATGCGGAAGGTCCGCAAGGCGCACGGCGACAAGGTGATCCTTGACGACGTCAGTCTGAACTTCCTTCCAGGCGCGAAGATCGGCGTCGTCGGCCCGAACGGGGCCGGTAAGTCGAGCGTCTTGCGGATCATGGCCGGGCTGGACACCCCCAACAACGGCGACGCGCTGCTGGCGCCCGGCGCGACGGTCGGCATCCTGCAGCAGGAGCCGCCGCTGAACGAGGAGAAGACCGTCCGCGGCAACGTCGAGGAGGGCCTCGGCGACATCAAGGTCAAGCTCGACCGGTTCAACGAGGTGGCCGAGCTGATGGCCACCGACTACTCCGATGAGCTGATGGAGGAGATGGGCCGGCTGCAGGAGGACCTGGATCACGCCGACGCGTGGGACCTCGACTCCCAGCTGGAGCAGGCGATGGACGCGCTGCGCTGCCCGCCGCCCGACGAGCCCGTCACGCACCTCTCCGGCGGTGAGCGGCGTCGCGTGGCGCTGTGCAAGCTGCTGCTGTCCAAGCCTGACCTGCTGCTCCTCGACGAGCCGACCAACCACCTCGACGCCGAGAGCGTGCAGTGGCTCGAGCAGCACCTGGCCGACTACAAGGGCGCGATCCTGGCGGTCACCCACGACCGGTACTTCCTGGACAACGTCGCCGAATGGATTCTGGAACTCGACCGCGGGCGCGCGTACCCGTACGAGGGCAACTACTCGGTCTACCTGGAGAAGAAGGCCGACCGGATCGCCGTGCAGGGCCGCAAGGACGCCAAGCTGCAGAAGCGGCTGAAGGACGAGCTGGAATGGGTCCGCTCCGGCGTGAAGGCGCGGCAGGCCAAGAGCAAGGCCCGCCTGCAGCGCTACGAGGAGATGGCGGCCGAGGCCGAGAAGACCCGCAAGCTCGACTTCGAGGAGATCCAGATCCCCACCGGGCCACGGCTGGGCAGCGTCGTTGTCGAGGTCGACCACCTGGACAAGGGCTTCGACGGCCGGCCGCTGATCAAGGACCTGTCGTTCACGCTGCCCCGCAACGGCATCGTCGGCGTCATCGGGCCCAACGGTGTGGGCAAGACCACGCTGTTCAAGACCATCGTCGGCCTCGAGGAGCCCGACAGCGGCACCGTCAAGGTCGGGGAGACCGTCAAGCTGAGCTACGTCGACCAGTCCAGGTCCCGCATCGACCCCAAGAAGAACGTCTGGGAAGTCGTGTCCGACGGCTTGGACTACATCGAGGTCGGCCAGAACGAGATCCCGTCGCGGGCCTACGTCTCCGCGTTCGGGTTCAAGGGACCCGACCAGCAGAAACCCGCCGGGGTGCTGTCCGGCGGTGAACGCAACCGGCTCAACATGGCGCTCACCCTCAAGGAGGGTGGCAACCTGATCCTGCTCGACGAACCGACCAACGACCTCGACGTGGAAACGCTGAGCTCGTTGGAGAACGCGCTGGAGAACTTCCCCGGCTGCGCCGTCGTGATCTCCCACGACCGCTGGTTCCTCGACCGCACCTGCACGCACATCCTGGCCTGGGAGGGCGACGACGACAACGAGGCCAAATGGTTCTGGTTTGAAGGAAATTTCGCCGCCTACGAGGAAAACAAGGTGGAACGACTCGGTGTCGATGCGGCCCGTCCGCACAGGGTTACCCACCGCCGGCTCACACGCGACTAGTGTCGCTCGTGCGGGCCATGAAGCCGCGCCGGCGGCGACATTGGACTATGAGCCGCCCGGCGGCGACGTCCAACGAGGGAGGTCCGCACCTCTAAGTCGAGGAGCGTTGCATGTCAATGAATCCGGGAGGCTCGGGCGGGCAACTGGGAGTACCTCCCGCTCGCGGGCAAAGGCGCGACACGGGAATCGGCACCGGGGAGCCCGCAGCCGAGTCGCTGCAGCGGCTCGCGCGCGCCTACCTCGCGACCTACCGCGGACCCCACGGCGACGCGCCGGGAGCCGATGCGGCCGTCACCGGCCCTGTCGACCGCACCGCAGCGGGAAGATTGCTGTCGCCGGCACTTGTTGACGCGCACTACCGGTTGGGCCAGCGCAGGCATATAGGGGACACCCGCGTCGCGGTGTACGCCGAGGACGACCCCGGTGGGTTCGGTCCCGCCTTACAGATCGTCACCGACAACGCCTCGATGCTCATGGACTCGGTCACGGTGCTGCTGCATCGGCTGGGCGTCGCCTACCGGGCCATCATGAACCCGGTGCTCCGGGCGCGCCGCGGGCCCAACGGTGAGCTGCTGGAAATCGAGCCGGCATCCGACGCCGCATTCCGCGACGGCATCGACGAGGCGTGGATTCACGTCCAGTTGGCGGGGTCGGTGGACGGCAAATCGCTGGAAGAGGCGCAACGTCTACTGCCGGGCGTGCTCGCCGACGCCCGCCAGATTGCGCTCGACTCGACGGCCATGGGAGCCATGCTGCGGAGCCTGGCCGCCGAACTCGACAGCGATCCCGAGGGCCGATTCCCGGGGGCCGACCGCAGGGACGTCGCTGCGCTGTTGCGCTGGCTCGCCGACGGGCATTTCGTGCTGCTCGGCTACCAACGCTGCCAGGTCCGCGACGGACGTGCCTCCGTCGACCCGTCGAGCCGTCTGGGTGTGCTGCGCCTGCACCAGGACGTCCATCCGCAGTTGACCAACAGCGACGACCTCCTCGTGTTGGCCCAGGCCACCATGCCCAGCTACCTGCGCTACGGCGCCTACCCCTACATCGTGGTTGTGCGTGAGCGCTCTCGAGACTCACGTCAGCCGACCGCGATCGAGCACCGCTTCGTCGGGCTGTTCACCGTGGCCGCGATGAACTCCAATGTGCTTGAGATACCGCTGATTTCGCGCCGCGTCAACGACGCGATCGCGATGGCGCACCGCGACCCCAGCCATCCGGGCCAGCTGTTGCTCGACATCATCCAGACTGTTCCACGCTCGGAGCTCTTCGCGCTGTCGGCCAGGGAACTGCTGGACATGGCGATGGCAGTCGTCGACCTCGGCTCGCGACGACGCACGTTGTTGTTCATGCGTGCCGACCAACTCGCGCACTTCGTTTCGTGCTTGGTGTATCTGCCCCGCGACCGGTACACGACGGCTGTGCGGCTGACGATGCAGGACATCCTGGTCCGTGAGCTTGGCGGCGTCAGCATCGATTACGCCGCGCGAGTTAGCGAATCGCCTTGGGCAGTAGTTCATTTCACGGTGCGCCTGCCGGAAGGATCGCGTCCGAAAGACGTGGATGTCTCACTGGCGAACGAGGAGCGCATTCAGAACCTGCTCACCGAGGCCGCCAGGACCTGGGGCGACCGGCTGCTTGGCGCGGTGAAGACGGGGTCGATCGACCAGGTCAAGGCCGAGCACTACTCCGCGGCGTTCCCCGAGGTGTACAAGCAGGCCATTTCACCCTTGGACGCGATCAACGACATCGCGATCATCGAAGGACTGCAAGATAATTCGGTCAAACTGGTTCTCGGCGACCGCGGTGCCGACGGAGTTGCGCAACTCACCTGGTACCTGGGCGGGCGGTCGGCGTCACTGAGCCAGCTGCTGCCGATGCTGCAGTCGATGGGTGTGGTGGTGCTCGAAGAGCGCCCGTTCACGGTGACGCGGCCCGACGGATTGCCCATCTGGATCTACCAGTTCAAGATCTCGCCGCACCCCAACATCCCGACGCCACCGGCGGGCCCGGAACGCGCGGCAATGGCCCAGCGGTTCGCCGACACCGTCACCGCGATCTGGCACGGCCGCGTCGAGATCGACCGGTTCAACGAGCTGGTGCTTCGCGCAGGGTTCACATGGCAGCAGGTCGTGCTGCTACGCAGCTACGCGAAATACCTTCGGCAGGCTGGTTTCCCGTACAGCCAGTCCCACATCGAGACGGTGATCAACGACAACGCGAAGACGGCACGGTCGCTGGTTGAACTGTTCGAGGTGCTGTTCGCTCCGTCGGATTTGCCCAAGAAGCGCGACGCGCAGGCCGCCGCGGCCGCGGTCGCGGCCGACATCGACGCGCTGGTCAGCCTCGACACCGACCGCGTGCTGCGCGCGTTCGCCTCGATGATTCAGGCCACGCTGCGCACGAACTACTTTGTCACCCGGACGGATTCGGCCCGGCAGCAAAATGTGCTGTCGTTCAAGCTCAATCCGGGTTTGATCGACGAACTCCCGCTGCCTCGACCGAAGTTCGAGATCTTCGTCTACTCGCCCCGCGTCGAGGGCGTGCACCTGCGATTCGGCCACGTCGCCCGCGGTGGCCTGCGCTGGTCGGACCGCCGCGAGGACTTCCGCACCGAGGTCCTCGGTCTGGTCAAGGCGCAGGCCGTCAAGAACGCCGTCATCGTTCCCGTCGGCGCCAAGGGCGGATTCGTCGTCAAGCAGCCGCCGGCGGTCACCGGTGACGCCGCAGCCGACCGGGATGCGACCCGCAATGAGGGCGTGGCCTGCTACAAGCTGTTCATCTCCGGACTGCTCGACGTCACCGACAACGTCGACAAGGCGACCGGCGACGTTCTGGGCCCAGCCGGCGTGGTGCGCCGCGACGGCGACGACGCCTACCTCGTGGTGGCGGCCGACAAAGGCACTGCGACCTTCTCCGACATCGCCAACGAGGTGGCGCAGTCGTACGGGTTCTGGCTGGGCGATGCGTTCGCTTCGGGCGGATCGGTCGGCTACGACCACAAGGCGATGGGCATCACGGCCAAGGGCGCGTGGGAGGCAGTCAAACGGCACTTCCGCGAGATGGGCATCGACACCCAAACAGAGGACTTCACCGTCGTCGGCGTCGGAGACATGAGCGGCGACGTGTTCGGCAACGGCATGCTGCTCTCCAAACACATCCGGCTGCTCGCCGCGTTCGACCACCGACACATCTTCATCGACCCCAACCCCGATGCCGCGATGTCGTGGGACGAACGCAAACGACTTTTCGAACTGCCCCGATCCAGCTGGGAGGACTACGACCGCGCGCTGATCAGCGAGGGTGGCGGTGTGTACAGCCGGCAGCAGAAGTCCATCCCGATCACGGCGCAGGCCAGGGCCGCGCTGGGCATCGAGGACGGCGTCACGGAGATGACACCGCCCAGCCTGATGAAGGCAATCCTCAAGGCGCCCGCGGACCTGCTGTTCAACGGCGGCATCGGCACCTACGTCAAGGCCGAGACCGAATCGGACGCCGATGTCGGCGACCGTGCCAACGATCCGGTGCGCGTGAACGGAAATCAGGTGCGCGCCAAGGTGATCGGCGAGGGCGGCAACCTCGGTGTCACCTCGCTCGGGCGCATCGAGTTCAACCTCGCCGGCGGACGGGTCAACACCGACGCATTGGACAACTCGGCCGGCGTCGACTGTTCCGACCACGAGGTCAACATCAAGGTCCTGATCGACTCGCTGGTCACGGCGGGCAAGGTCCGCGCGAGCGACCGGACCGACCTGCTGCTGTCGATGACCGACGAAGTCGGCGAGCTGGTGCTCAAGGACAACGAGAACCAGAACGACCTGATGGGCACCAGCCGCGCCAACTCGGCCAGCCTGCTGCCCGTGCACGCGCGGATGATCAAGGACTTCGTCAAGGAGCGCGGCCTGAACCGCGAACTCGAGGCGCTGCCGTCGGAGAAGGAGATCCGGCGGCGCACCGAAGCCGGGATCGGGTTGACGTCACCCGAACTCGCGACGCTGATGGCCCACGTCAAGCTGACGCTCAAGAGCGAACTGCTCGCCACCGACCTGCCCGACCAGGAGGTGTTTGCCGCGCGGCTGCCGTCCTACTTCCCGTCTAACCTGCGCGAGCAGTTCAGCAGCGACATTCGCGCCCACCAGCTACGGCGGGAGATCGTCACCACCATGCTGGTCAACGATCTCGTCGACACCAGCGGCATCACGTACGCGTACCGGGTGGCCGAAGACGTCGGCGTCGGGCCGGTCGACGCAGTGCGCAGCTACGTCGCCACCAGCGCGATCTTCCGGGTCGGCGAGGTGTGGCAGCAGATCCGCGACGCAGACGTCCCGGTCGCGGTGTCGGACCGGCTGACCCTGGATATGCGCCGGCTCATCGACCGCGCCGGGCGCTGGCTGTTGAATTACCGTCCCCAGCCGTTGGCGGTGGGCGCCGAGATCAACCGGTTCGCAAAGAAAGTTGCCACGCTGGCTCCGCAGATGACGGAGTGGCTGCGTGGCGACGACGCGGCGATCGTCGCCAAGGAAGCCGCCGACTTCACCTCGCAGGGTGTGGCGAAGGACTTGGCCTACGAGATCGCCACCGGCCTCTATAAGTACAGCCTGCTCGACGTCATCGACATCGCCGACATCGTCGACCGTGATCCGGCCGAAGTCGCCGACACCTACTTCGCGCTGATGGATCACCTCGGCACTGACGGCTTGCTGACCGCGGTGTCGAGGCTGGCACGTGATGACCGCTGGCATTCGTTGGCCCGCTTGGCGATTCGCGACGACATCTATGGGTCGCTGCGGGCGCTGTGCTTCGACGTGCTCGCCGTCGGGGAGCCCAACGAGAGCGGCGACGAGAAGATCGCGGAGTGGGAGACCACCAACAGCTCCAGGGTGACACGCGCCCGTCGCACTTTGAACGAGATCTATGAAAGCCAGGAGCTCGACCTGGCGACGCTGTCGGTGGCGTCGCGACAGATCCGCAGCATGACGAGGACGAGTGGAACGGGGTCGTCTGGGTGAGCGGCTTTGTTGCGCCGGTGCATGTGCGGTGGTCCGACATCGACATGTACCAGCACATCAACCACGCCACCATGGTCACCCTTCTCGAAGAGGCCCGAATCCCGTTCCTGCGTGAGCCTTTCGGCGCCGATATCACGACCATCGGCCTGCTGATCGCTGAGGTGAGCATCGCATACAAGGGCCAGCTGCGGTTGGTCGATTCGCCGCTGCAGGTGACGATGTGGTCGAAGCGGGTGCGCGCCGTCGACTTCACGGTGGGATATGAGGTCCGGCCTGCGCACGCGGCACCCGACACGAAACCGTCTGTGATCGCCGAGACCCAGCTGGCGGCAGTGCATATCGAGGAGCAACGGCTGCAGCGGCTTTCAGCGGCGCAACGCGAGTACCTGCAGCGCTGGATGCGATGACGTCCGGAGGGCAGGAGCGAAGCGACCGGGGAATGACGAAGCCCGAACGCGGTATCTGGCTCGACGACGCCACTCACCGCGAGGATCTCGCGACGTTCGTCGACCGGGCGCTGCGGCTCGACGATGCCGCAGTCATTCGGCTGCGGGAGCGCTCCGGCGGGCTCGTCGTCGCATGGGTGAGTACGGGTTTCGACGTGCTGGCCAGTCGCGTCATCGGCGGTCGGGTGCGTCCTGGCGACATGTGCGCGGGCGCCGACGCGCTCGCGGCAGGCCTTACGGCCATGGACCGCAGCGGGTTTGTCGAACCCGGCTTCCCGATGGACTCGGCGTGGCGTGGGGCGCTGCCGCCGGAGACCGGCTTCGTCCACCTTGATGATGTCCCGGCGCGTGCAGTGCTGGATCTCGCGCAGCGCGGGGTCACGCTCGCGAAGGAACATTCCAGCGCGCATGGACCACCAGCGTCGCTGCTGGATCAGGAGGTGGTTGCGGTCAGTTCGGGGGACGAGAGCGTCGGTATCCCGATGCGCTGTGTATTCGCTTTGACCGCAATGGCTTTCCTGCCGCAGTCGTCGACCGGCGATCTGGACCCCAACACCGTCGCCGCCGACGAGATCGTTCGGGTGCGCACGCTGCCGGCATGGCTGCGCATCGACGCCCGCTTCGGCTCGGTGTACCGCCGCCGCGGCGACCCCGCCCTGGTGCTGCGGTAGCCCTTTTCAGGCCGAGCAGACGCAGAAGTGGCCTATTTCAGGCATTTTGGCGCACTTCTGCGTCTGCTCGCGGCTAGCTCCTGAGGAAATCCAGGATCTGCTGAGTCTGGCCGATGATGCTGTGCGCAACCTCCGGCAGCACCGTGACTCGCGCGTGCGGCACCGTTCGTGCCAAGCGCTTCGCGGTGTCAGCGGAGTCAAACATCGCGTCGCGTGCACCGACGATCGCCAGCACCGGCATCGTCAGCCGCCGCAGCGCCTCATCGGAGAACACAGGCAGGCGGTCTCGGCGGGGCAAGAACTGCGTGAACGCCAGCGCGAGGTATTCGGCGATCTCCGGCGTCTCCCGGGCATCGACGCCAGCGACAGCCTTGATCGAGCGGCGCATTCCCCACTGCCCGAATGGCTTGTAGAACAAGGCCTTTACGAGGAATCCGACCTTCTGTCGGCCGATGCCGCCTGGACACAGCAGCGCGAGGCGCTCGACGCGCTGCGGCCGGCGCGTGGCGTAGTCCAGCGCCAGCCACCCGCCGAGCGAGGCGCCGACAAATGCAGCGCGCTCGACCCTGAGACCATCGAGGACGTCGTCCAGCCATCAGGCATACGCGTCGGACTCAAGCGGTGGCCGCGACGGCGCGGAAAGCCCGGGCTCGCCGATCATGTCGACGGCGTACACGCGGAAGTGCTTCGCCCACCTCGTGACGTCGCCCATCCACATCGCGGCGTTCGTACCCGAGCCATGGAACAACAGCAGCGGCGGTGCGTCGTCGGGGCCGCAAGCGAGGACGAACGTCTCACCCTCGCGCGTGGGCACCCGCAGGTGATCGGCTTGAACCGGCCAATTCGCGAGCGTCTCCTCGTAGCTCCGCAGGATCTCCCGTCCGCCGGCCTCGGTCTTGTAGATCATGATGGGGCCGAGTATCTCGTCGGCGCGACCGGCCGCACAAGCGCTTTTCGCGCCAGAAAACTAGACCAGCCAGGCGGCGGTGTTCGGCGCCAGCTTGCCGTCCACCAACTCGCCGCTGGCCAACAGCACCTCCCCGTCGGGCAACGCCATCGCGCGGCGCCCGGCGTTCAACGCGCACACCAATCCACCCGACAGCCGGAACACCAGCCCATCACGCGGCGACTCCAGCCACTCGATTGTGGAGCCGTCGAATTCCCTTCGGACTCGGCGCAATTCGATCGCCCGGCGAAAGAACGACAGGGTGGAACCCGCGTCGGAGAGCTGCTTCTCGACCGTCAGCGCCGCCCACTCCGGCGGTATCGGCAGCCAGGTGTCCGGGTTCGCCGAGAAGCCGAACGGCGGTTCGGCGCCTTCCCACGGCATCGGCACCCGGCAGCCGTCGCGGCCGCGCCGGGTGTGCCCGGACCGCTCCCACACCGGGTCGCGTAGCGCCTCGTCGGGCAGATCGACATTCGCGAGGCCGAGTTCCTCACCGTTGTAGATGAATACCGCACCCGGCAGCGCAAGCATCACGAACGCCATCGCCCACGCCCGTGCCAGGCCGAAACTGCCCGCCGCCGTACCGGGTGACCTCGCGGTCGACGTCGTGATTCGACAGCGTCCACGTCGGCGTCGCCCCCTCGATCGCGGCCGCCGCCAACGAGTTCTCGATCGCGCCACGCAGTTCCACCGCGTCGAACTTCGCCCGCACCAGCCGGAAGTTGAAACCCAGGTGCAGCTCGTCGGGCCGCAGATAGCGGGAGAACAGCTCGTTGTCGTGCACCCACACCTCGCCGATGGCGACCGCGTGCGGGTAGTCGTTGAGCACCGTGCGGATGTGGCGGTGAATGTCGTGCACGTCGTCGTGGTTGAACCGGGGGTCGTCGTCCATGTCTTCGAGCAACAGCTCTTGCTCGGTGATCACCATGTCGGGCAGCCCTGGCGGCTTGGCCATGCCGTGTGCGACGTCGATGCGAAAGCCGTCGACGCCGCGTTCCAGCCAGAACCGAAGCGTCTTCTCCAGGTCGTCGTAGACCTCGGGGTTGTCCCAATTGAGGTCGGGTTGTTCGGCGTCGAAGAGATGCAGGTACCACTGGCCGGGGTTGCCGTCCGGCTCGGTCACGCGCGTCCATGCGGGGCCGCCGAAGATCGACACCCAGTTATTGGGCGGATGGACCCCGCCGGGCCCGGTGCCGTCGCGGAAGATGTAGCGCTCGCGCTGGTCGCTGCCGGGGCTCGCGGCCAGCGCCGCCTGAAACCACGGATGTTGCGAGCTGGTGTGGTTGGGCACCAGATCCATGGTGATCTTGATGCCACGGGAGTGCGCGGCCTCGATCAGCCGGTCCAGCGCGCCGATGCCGCCGAACAGGGGGTCGATGTCGCGGGGATCGGCGACGTCGTAGCCGTGGTCGGCCATCGGTGACACCGTCACCGGATTCAGCCAGATGGCGTCGACACCCAGTGCCCCGAGGTAGTCGAGCTTGGCTGTCACGCCGTCGAGATCACCGACGCCGTCGCCGTCGCTGTCGGCGAACGACCGCGGATACACCTGATAGAACACCGCGCGCGACCACCAAGGCGCAGACCCAGCCATCAGAACGGAGAGTTGACCATCGAGTGCGCGGCCATCTCCAGGTAGGCGATCAGTTCCTTGCGGTGCTCATCGTCCAGGGTCGCCGAGTCGATCTCCGCGACCGCGGTGTGCATGCACCGCAGCCAGGCGTCGCGCTCGATGTAGCCGATGCGAAACGGGGCGTGGCGCATCCGCAGCCGGGGATGGCCGCGCTGGTCGGAGTAGGTCCGCGGACCGCCCCAGTACTGCTCCAGGAACATCCGCAGCCGTTCCTCGGCGGCGTCCAGCTCGTCCTCGGGGTAGAGCGGTCGCAGGATCTCGTCCTCGCGGACCAGCTGGTAAAACCGCGACACGATCTTGTGAAACGTCTCGTGGCCGCCTACCGCGTCATAGAAAGACTTTTCGACTTGGTCCATTGCCTTCCATTGTGGGCCATGCCGGCGGTGACCTACTTCGGCGGCTCCTGGCGGATCAACTTCGCGAGCTCGTCGCGGTCGGCGACATCCAGCTTGAAGCACGCGCGGTAGACGTGGCCCTCGACGGTACGAATCGACAGCGTCAGCTGCTCGGCGATCTCCTTGTTGGTCAGCCCGGCGGCAATCAGTTCGGCGATCTCTCGTTCGCGCGCGGTCACCGGCAACGGCCGCGCCGCAGCCTTGACCGCCGGCGTCGCCGCACCGCCGCACTGATCGGCGAGCCGCAGCGCTCGTGCGGACGACTCCATGCTCTTTCGGCGGTCACCGGCGCTGTCGTACAGCGTCGCCGCAACCGCCGCAGCGTCCGCGGCCGACAGCAGCAAGCCCGCGTCCTCGAGTTCCGCGCTGGACGCATCAAGTGCCCCAGGATCGGACGCGGCGACGGCAGCGGCGTGGCGGGCGAGGAGCGCGACAACGTCGCCGTGAACCGTATCCGTCAGTGCCGCAAGCCGATCCGCGACAGTGCGGTCGCCGAACCTCGCCGCGTGGTGCAACGCTTCGGCTTCGACGGCGTACTGGCCGGCCTGGTGTGCGTCGTCGGCGGCGAGCAGCGCCAATTCGATCGCGCGACGCTCCATACCTTTCGCGGCCGCGAGCCACGACTTGGAAATCGTGCGCTGCGGCTCGTGCAGCGCGACGGACGGACCGGTGTGCTCCGCCGCGTCGGCCAGCACACGTTCGGCGTCGTCCTTGCGGCCGAGCGCCGCGTAGGCCCTCGACAGCAACAGCCGTGCCGGCAGCCGCCATGGCAGCGGCGCCTCGGCCGACAGCGCTGCCAGCGCCTGCTCGATGGACGAGATGACCTCGGGGAAGTTCCCACGATAGGTGGCGACCAGCCCGGTGGTGATCTTGGCGATCGCCCACGCGAGAAACTGCCCGGCCGAGGAGAAGTTGGCGTAGTCGGCCGCCCGCCTGTCCGCCAGATCCAGTTGGCCGGTATGCGTCAGTGCCAGCACGTCGCAGTACCGCACCATCACCCGAATCATCCCGTCGGTGGGCTTCTGCTCGGCGCGGCGCCGGGCCGCGATCGGTTCGAACTCGTCGCCGCGGCCGGCGGTCGGCATGGCCAGGCCCGCGGCGAAGGCCGCGAACTCGACCGCCTGACTCGGAGCGCGTGAATCGGCCAGCACGGCTTCGGCCGCCGCGATTCCCTCCGCAATCTTGTTCTCGTGCACCGCCATTGCGGATGAGGCGGCATCCACCACCAGCTTGAGGCTCGGATGCTGGACGCGGTCGCACAGCAACGCCATGACATCGTGGGCCCGCTCGACGTCACCCATGGACCAGAACAGGATCGACACCCGGGGAATGCCCCACAACAACAGCTGCAGCTCGTCCAGGCCGTCGGGGTCGAACCGCGCGAGAATCTCATCGGCCTGCACGGGATGGCCTTGCCACAACAGGGCCCGCGACAACAGCTCACCGGCGGCCAAACCGCCGTCGCGCTCGAACGCCGCACGTGCGATCCGTTCGCCCAGCGGAAGGTTCGACAGGAAGATCGCATCCTTGGCGGCGCTGATGAGTAGCTCGCTATCGACGGCCTGGTCGCTGTCTATGGACAGCTGCGCCATGCGGATCCGGCTCGCCGCCGACGACAGTTCACGGTCGCGCAGGACGGAAACGACGCGGCCCCTCAACCGCCGCGCCGCCGCCTTTCCCACCCGGCTGCGCACGACGTCGCCGACGAGTGGGTGGCTGAAGCGGGTGTTGAGCACGGGGCCGTCCTGGTCGATGCGGATCAAGCCACGCATCTCGGCCTTGTCGACGGCGTCGTCACCGGCCAGTTCGGTCAGCGCATCAAGGTCCAGTGGTTCGCACAGCGCCAGCAGTTTCAATGCGCTGACGACGTCTTCGCCGGCTTGGTCGAGCCGGGTTTGCAGCAGCGCCGCCAACCCGGACGGCACGGCGGTGGGGCCGCGCAGCTGCCACACGTCGTCGACCCTGGTCAAGGTGCCCGCGTCGATCGAGCCTTCCACCAGGTGGCGCAGGAACAACGGATTGCCGCCGGACGATTCCCACATCAGGTCGGCGGACAGGCCCTCGAGCGTGCCGCCGATGACCGATTCGACCAGCGCAACACTCTGTTTCTTGTTGAACGGCTTCAACTCGAACCGCTGCAGGTAACCGTCCTTCCACAGCGATGTCACCGCATCGGGAACGGGTTCACCGGTGCGGACGGTCGCCAGGATGCGGCCGGCGCTGTCGACGGCGATCTGGTGCAGCAGGGTGGCGGAGAGTTCATCCAGCAGGTGTGCGTCGTCGACACCGACAACTGTGTTCTCTTGTGCGACAAGGGTTTCCCGCGCCGTCGCTAGTAGGGCAGTGGGATCGCGCGACGATGATGACCCGACCAAATGCGCGAAAACGCCGAGCGGGATGCTGCGCGAGGACTCGGTGGACGCCACCCAGTGCACCTGCGAGCGCAGTGAACTCGTCACGGCCCGTGCGAGGGTGGTTTTCCCGACGCCTGCGGCACCGACGAGCACGACCCCGCAGCCCTCACCACCGGTCAGCGCCGATCGGACCGCAGCGAACTCCGATGGGCGATCGACTATTTGCCAACCGTGGGCCATGGCCGGAGTGTAATTCGTTCGACTCGTCACTTCCGGCTAACCAGTGTGAGATAGCTCAGTTTCGACGTAGTCACGTCAGTTGGGCAGTTCGTCGATCGTTTGAGGTTCGCGTCTGGCCTTCCCGTTTTTCTCGTGCCGGAATTCGCTCGAAGCAAGGTAGACCTCCTTCTTCAGCCGGTTGATCGACCCGAGTGGGCGGTGGTCTGCGATCGCGCGCCACGAGTTGAACTCCAGCACGTCGTCGCCGAAACACCTGCGCTCGTCGCTGTATGCCTCCTGGACGGGGTAGGTGATCGTGGCGACCGGCTGGTAGGGGGAGTCGTCCTCCGACCACTCCACTTTGGCGTCCTCGATGGCGTCCTCGATCGTCATGGTCGCCGCGTCCGTCAACAGCTGTGCCGACACCACGTATTCGGCGCTGTTATTGCGGAAGAAGTCGACGACTGCTTTGGTGTGCGCGTTGGGGCCGGCGTCGGCCGAGACGGTCTTGCCGGTCAATGCTGTCACCGACGCGGACGACGGGGCGACGCTGATCTTGGCGACGTAGTCTCCGAACCGGAGCGGGGCAGCGGAGTAGAACGTTTCGCCCAGCGTGTAGGTATTCTCGCCGGCGAACAACGCGATCGAATCGGGCAGCTCCGCGCCGAACCGCTTCAGGAGCCGGTTCGCGCCGCGCAGGACGGCATTGACGACCAGCATGCCGCGATCAGGCGTCCGCGCCAGCACCCACGCAAGAGGCACCCCCTTGGTGAGGTATTCCTTTGCGTCCCCGGTCGGAAACACCTTGTGGTTCACGAAGACGAAGTCCTGGGTCGTCGCATTGTCGCCCGGCAGCACCCGCGGTCCGGGCACTTCGAGGACCTTGATCGCCAAGCCGCGCACACCACGAACCTGATCACTGCGAATCGCCCCAGCGGTGGTGGACAGTCGCGCGATGACCGGATAGGTCTTTCCCGGCTCTGCAAACATCCCCTGACGCAAGTGTTCGGGCAGGTCGGGATTGACATTGAGTTCCCCGCGAAGAATGCCGTGGCTCTTGGCGTGCGCGTCCCGAATCGCGTGTCCGTCGTTCTTCTTGAATTGCAGTTCGTTGTTCTTGCGGAGTGCGGCCTTGATCTTGTCGATCAGCTGCTGCTCGTCGGCCCTCGGGCGTTCCAGATCCAGGGTGTACGGCACGTACGAGAGCTTGTCGGTCGGCGATTCGGCCTCGGTCATGCGCTAAGTGTCGTGGGTAGCTGGCGTCCCGGCATGAGTATTCGACTACCTGATTCGATTCATCGGGTAGCTCACTACTCTTGTGGTTCGCCGGACGCGGACGCATGGTGACCCTTGTGACACGCCCTCGGAGTTCCCGATTCGATCCCGACGATCTTCACGGCTCGGTCATCGCCGTTCCTCTGCTGGAACGCATGCGCCAGGCGAAGTCGACAACCGTCCACCCCGTGGTCATCGACCTCAACTACCGCTATCCCCAAGGGCTTGACGCCGCCGCCGCCGCGGTCGGCGACTACGTCGAGCAGGCAAAGGCCCGCTCCAGGCAGCGCGCTCGGGAAGTCTCCGGCAACCGTTACGCGCAGTACGTCTTCGCGTGGCTGACGGCTGCGTCGATCCGCCGGGTCGTTCAACTCGACCGGGACCATCCGCCTGCGGCGATCTTTCGGATCTGGCCCGACTTCGAGACGCACGCCCTGATCAACAAGTCCGCTCAAACGGTCAAGGCCACCGCGGCCCGTACCTCGTTTGCGACGACCGGAAAGGACATCGTCTGGGCGGTGCTCGATTCGGGCATCGACGCCGAGCACCCGCACTTCACGATGCACGACAACCTGAATGTGGCGGCGCCCCTGCAGCACCTGGATTTCACCGACTTGTCGGGCGGGACATCGGCAACGACCGACGCGTACGGCCACGGCACACATGTGGCCGGCATCATCGCGGGCGAGACCAAGACCGCGACCGTGGTGCGTCCCCAGCGCGACGAGAGCAATGACGTCACCTACCTCGTCGAGCAGGTCAACGGCATGGCCGGTATGGCGCCGCAATGCCGACTGGTCAGCTATCGCGTCCTCAATGAGCGTGGCGACGGGAATCAGAGTGCAATCATCGCCGCGCTGCAGCAGATCAACGAGGTCAACGCCAACGGGCGTGACCTCAAGATCCACGGTGTGAACCTGTCCGTGGGGTATTCGTTCGACCCGGAATGGTTCGCCTGCGGACAAAGCCCGCTGTGCGTTGAGGTTTCGCGGCTGGTCCGTTCGGGTGTCGTCGTTGTGGTGGCCGCCGGCAACACCGGATACGGCTTCAACAAGGATTTCTCCGAAGCTGATTTCGTCGCCGCGGGACTCGACCTCACCATCAACGATCCGGGCAACGCCGAGTTGGCGATCACCGTGGGGTCCACACACCGCGACATGCCGCACCGCTACGGCGTTTCCTACTTCTCGTCGAAGGGCCCCACTGGCGATGGCCGCGCCAAGCCGGACCTGGTGGCCCCCGGCGAGCGGATCCTGTCGTGCGCCGCCGGTTCGTTTCGGGACGCCGTGCAGGCCAAACCTGATGTGCCCGACACCGTCGACTACCTGGAGTACAGCGGAACCAGCATGGCCGCGCCGCACGTGTCCGGCGCCATCGCGGCGTTCCTGTCGATCCGACAGGAGTTCATCGGCCAGCCCGAAGAGGTCAAACGCATATTCACTTCCACCGCAACCGATCTCGGACGCGTGCGCGACTTCCAGGGGTTCGGACTCGTCGACGTCATGCGCGCGATTCAATCCGTCTAACCAGAACAGGAGCACCGGTCATCATGGGTGAATTATCAGGATTCCCCTTCGCCGAGGTCCAATTCGACAGGGACGCAAAGGTTGTCGGTGGCCTCGACGAGGCCTTCGCCCTCGCCGACGGTTCCTGTACGGATCTGATCGTCATGGCGCACGGATGGAACAACGACGCGCGCGAGGCGATGGAACTGTACAAGCATTTGGCGGCCTCGATGCGCGACGTGCTGAGCCAGGGCAAGGTGCCCGCGCTGCGGGACCGCACGCTCACGCTGGTCTGCGTGTTGTGGCCGTCGAAGAAGTTCGCCGACGAGCACGGCAATATCGGCGGAGCCGCGGGGGTGGGGTCGGCCCAGAAGGAGCTCGCGGTAGCCGACCAGATCAACGACCTCCGAACCCTGTACCCGGACCACGAATCCCAGCGGATCCTGGACGGGCTCGTGGCACTCGTGCCGCAACTGGAGGATCGCGCGACTGCCCGCAGGAAGTTCGCCGACCAGCTCAGGAAGCTGCTCGACGCGGATGCCGCCGACGACGAGGACGCCACCAAGGAGTTTCTCGACGCCGACGGCGGTGAGCTGATGGATCGGCTCGCCAAGCCCCTTCTGCTGCCGGGACCTCCGGGCGGCAGGGTCGGTGCCGGCGGCGCCGCGGGCTTCGGGGATCTCCTCTCGGGGCCGCTGGGAGCCGCGAAGAAGCTGCTCAACTTCGCGACCTTTTTCGAGATGAAGGCCCGCGCCGGCGACGTCGGCACGCGCGGGGTGGCACCTTTCGTGGCCCAGATCAAGGAGTCACGCCCCGAGCTGAACGTGCACTTGCTCGGCCACAGCTTCGGCGCCCGGCTGGTCGCTGCGGCCGCCAAGCACCTGCCGCCGGACAGCGTCGCCACGGTCAGCCTGCTGCAGGGCGCGTTCTCCCACCACGGCTTCGCCCGCGAATTCGAGCCAGGCCGCCATGGATTCTTCCGGCATGTCATCGACAACAAGACCGTGCGCGGTCCGGTGGTGATCACGAAGACCGCAAACGACAAGGCGGTCGGATTCGCCTATGCCGTCGCGTCGCGCATCTCCAACGACGCGGCGGCAGGCGTCGGCGATGCAGGGGACAAGTTCGGGGGCATCGGCCGCAACGGAGCGGTGAAGACGACCGAAGCGGTCGACGGGGAACTGCTGCCCGTTGGCGGCGCCTATGCATTCCGGCCGCGGGTCCTGCACAACCTGCTGGCCGACAAGTTCATCGCCGATCACTCCGCGGTGAATGGCAAGGAGGTGGCCTACGCAGTGCTTTCGGCGATCGGCAGCACCTGACCTGCGCGTCGGCCGCGGCCGTCACCCGTTGTTCACGGGACTGACCTGCGGACACAGACAGAATTGTTATGCGATCGACCCCAATTCATGGTGGACTGTGCGTCGGAGGACGTATGGCGCATCGCAAGAAGGGCCAGTCCAAATTGGCTGGCCACCGCCACCACGCGGCGGGCTTATCTGGGCCTGCGGTAACGCATGCCCAATCACGCGCCCTGCACAGCGTCGACACCCATCCACCAAGTACCCAGGACGGGTCCATCTGGGGCCGCCGGCGGGTACTCCTGCTGAACTCCACCTACGAACCGTTGACCGCTCTGCCCATGAGGCGGGCGGTCATCATGCTGATGTGCGGCAAGGCCAGCGTCGTGCACGACGATCCGAACGGTCCGGTCATCCACTCCGCGACCAGGTCGATCGTGGTGCCTTCTGTGATCCGGCTGCACTCCTACGTGCGGGTGCCGTACCGGGCCCGCATCCCGATGACACGTGCCGCGCTGATGCACCGCGACCGGTTTCGCTGCGCATACTGCGGTTCGAAGGCCGACACCGTCGACCATGTGGTGCCGCGCAGCCGCGGCGGCGACCATTCCTGGGAGAACTGCGTGGCCGCCTGCTCCACCTGCAACCACCGCAAGGCCGACCACTTGCTCCACGAACTGGGCTGGACGCTGCGCTCGGTGCCGGTGCCGCCGAAGGGTCAGCATTGGCGGCTGCTGTCCAGCGTGAAGGAACTCGACCCGGCGTGGGTGCGATACCTGGGTGAGGGCGCCGCCTAGCCGCGGCGTGGGTTACGGTTTGCGTCGTGAGCACCGCACTTACCCATTCCCTCATCGGCGGGGTGCCGTTGCTGCTGGCACTGGTCCTGGCCGCGCTGATCTGGCGCGGCAAGGGCCCGCACCCGGCGAAGTACAAACTGTCCGAGCCGTGGACGCATGAACCGATCCTGTGGGCGTCCGAGGAACCCGCCGAGCACGGTCATGGCGGCCATGGCTCGCACCTGACGATTGGAGGCGGCGCCAGTGGCAAGTGGTGAAATCGCGACGATCGAACGGGCCGAACTGCCCGCCGGCTTCGTCGTAACCTCCAGCGGCCGGATCTCAGGCGTCACCCAGCCCGGCGAGGTGTCGGTGACCTATCCGTTCCCGACGATGGACCTGGTAGTTCTCGACGACGCACTGAAGTACGGTTCGCGAGCCGCCAAGGCCCGCTTTGCCGTGTATCTGGGTGACCTGGGCGAGGACACCGCGGCCACCGCGCGCGACATCCTGGCGAAGGTGCCGACGCCGGACAACGCGGTGCTGCTGGCCGTGTCGCCCGATCAGCGCGCGATCGAGGTCGTCTACGGCAAGGACGTCAAGGGCCGCGGCATCGAGGAGGCCGCCCCGCTCGGAGTGTCGACGGCCGCCGCGTCCTTCAAGGACGGCAACCTGATCGACGGTTTGATCAAAGCCGTCCGGGTGATGAGCGCGGGCGTCTCACCTCGCTAGTTCATCCCCGCTGCCGCGACCGTGCGTGTTTGTTGGCCGACACGCCGTCAATTGGCGACACTTTGCGCACCCTCGCGGGCGAGGACCGCGCGGATCTCGATGTACCGCGTCAGGAACCTGCGCTCGTCGAGCCGCTTTCGGCGCAGCCATCCGGTGACTTCGTCATTGCACTTGCTGGTGTTGCAGGAAGCGCAGGCGGGTACGACGTTGTCGACGGTGTAGCGCCCGCCTCGCGAGATCGCCATGACGCAGTCGCGCTGTAACGGGCCGTCGGTCGCGCCGCAGTAGGCGCAACCCTGCCATGCCTTCTTGAGTGCTGCCCACTGTTCGGCGGTGAGGTCGTTGTCGACGGCGTTGAGGCGACGCTTGCGCTTACGGGCCGCCCGTGCCCTGCGACTCCGACTGATCGCCACCCGAAGAGTGTGCGGTGCGAGGGTGCGCGAAATGCCGACAGTTTGCGGCGTGTCGCCCGACAAACACGCACACTCGCGGTGTTCAGGTCACGTCGAAGGCGCGGGCGCGCAGCGCGCGCTCGACGCCGGCGCGCCCTTCGAGAACCAACCGGCGCAGCGCGGGCGGCACTTCAGGATCGGCGAGGAACTCATCCGCCGCGTCCAGGCCCGCCTGGCTGATATCCCATGACGGATACAGCCCGACGACGACGGTCTGCGCGACCTCGCTCGACCGGCGCTCCCAGACGCCGGAGATGGCGCCGAAGTACTTCGGCCTGAACGGCGTCAGCAACTCGCTCTGGCCGGGCTGCACGAAACCGCCGATGATCGACCGCGCGGTGATGTTGGCCAGCGTGTCGTCCTCGATCACCTGTTGCCATGCTGCTTCCTTGACCGCCAACTGCGGCCGGGCGGCCGAGGCCTGCGCGGCATGCCGCTTGCCGGCAGCGGTCGGGTCGCGCTCGAGTTCCGCATCGATGAACGGCGTGTCCTGCCCGTCGCTGTCGATGTCACCTGAGGCGGCCAGCGCGGTCACGACGCGCCAGCGCAGATCCGTATCCACGACCAGGCCGGTCAACCCCAGCTCGGCCGGGTCGGTGTCCAGCAGCGACGCCAGCACCGCGACGTGGCGCAGCGACAGCGCCGACGCGCACAGCGCGTTGACGAACGCCAGCTGATGATCCGAACCGGGCTCGGCGGCGCGGGCCAACTCCAGCAGCCGGTCCGCGAATGCCGGCCAGCCCTGCGAGCACGCCCAGTCGGGATTGGCGTACGACGTGAGCGCCGTCTGCGCCTGCATCAGCAGTCGCTGCGCCACCCCGACCTCGGTCTCGGCGTGCACACCGCCGGAGACAAGCGACACGAAGTCGCGGGCCTTCATCTCCGCTTCGCGGGTCATCTCCCATGCCGCCGACCACGCCAGCGTGCGGGGGAGCGGCTCTGCGATGTCGGCGATGCGGGTGAGCACCGTCTGCAACGAGTCGGGGTCGAGCCGCAGTGAGCAGTACGTCAGGTCGTCGTCGTTGACAAGAATCAGCTTGCCCCGCGAAACACCCTGCAACGCAGGCACTTCGGTGGCCGGTCCCTCGACGTCGAGTTCCTCGCGATGAATCCGCACCAACTTGCCGCTGCCGTCGTCGTCATAGATGCCGACCGCCAATCGGTGCACGCGGGTCTCACCGGCGCCGGGTTTCGCACCGCTCTGGTCGATCACGAAGCGGGTGAACCGGCCGTCGGAGTCGAGGGCGAAATCGGCGCGCAAGGTGTTCAGCCCGGTGGTCTTCAGCCACTGCTTTCCCCAGCCGGACAGGTCACGGCCGGACGCCTTTTCCAGCGCGCCGAGCAGATCGCCGAACGTGGCGTTGCCAAAGGCGTGGTCGCGGAAGTAGTCCCGCAGCCCTGCAAGGAACTCCTCGAGCCCGACATAGGCGACCAGTTGCTTGAGCACGCTGGCGCCCTTGGCGTAGGTGATGCCGTCGAAGTTGACCTCCACGGCAGCCAGGTCCGGGATGTCGGCGGCGACCGGATGCGTCGACGGCAGCTGGTCCTGCCGGTAGGCCCACGACTTCTCCACGTTCGCGAACGTGGTCCATGCCTCGGTGAATTCGGTGGCCTCGGCCTGGCACAGCACCGACGCGAACGTCGCGAAGGATTCGTTGAGCCACAAGTCATCCCACCACTGCATCGTCACGAGGTCGCCGAACCACATGTGCGCCATCTCGTGCAGCACCGTCTCGGCGCGCCGCTCGTAGGACGCCCGGGTGACCTTGCTCCGGAAGACGTAGTCCTCCAGGAACGTCACCGCGCCGGCGTTCTCCATAGCGCCGGCGTTGAACTCAGGGACGAACAGCTGGTCGTACTTGCCGAACGCGTACGGCACACCAAAGTTGTTGTGGTAGAAGCCGAAACCCTGCTTGGTCTGGGTGAACAGCCGGTCGTCGTCCATGAATTCGGCCAGCGACTTGCGGCAGTACAAGCCGAGCGGGATGTCCCCGTGTTCGTCCGAATAGGTGTCGGTCCAGTGCGCGTACGGCCCGGCAATGAGCGCGACCAGGTAGGTGCTCATTCGCGGGGTGGTGACGAAGGTGTGCTCATGCGCATCGCCCGCGCCGTGCACATGCCCGGTGGCGCCGTTGGAGATGACGCGCCAGTTCAGCGGCGCGGTCACCATGATGTCGAACGTGGCCTTCAGATCGGGCTGGTCGAAGCACGCGAACACCCGCTTGGCGTCGGCGGTTTCGAACTGTGAGTACAGGTACACCTCGCCGTCGACCGGGTCGACGAACCGGTGCAGGCCTTCGCCGGTGTTGGAGTACAGGCAGTTGGCGTCGACGTGGAGGACGTTGCGCTCGGCCAGATTGGTGAGCGCAATGCCCTTGGCCTCGTCGTAGCCCGACACGTCGAGGTCGCGCCCGTTGAGGGTGGCGCTGCGGATGGTGTCGGCGGCGATATCGATGTACGTATCGGCGCCCGGCAGCGCGTCGAACTCGACGGCGGTCACCGAGCGGAAGGTGCGTTCACCGGGCTTGCCGCTGCCATCGGTCACGTCGAGGCGGATGCGGTAACTGTCGACGGTGACGAGGGCAGCGCGTTCGACGGCCTGCTCGCGGGTCAGATTGGGAAGTGCCACCCGTCCAACCTATCGGCTGGCGCGCCCAGCTACCGGGTGAGGCCAGGCATCTGCAGGAAGTTGAGGAAGGTTCCGTTGCCGATCGAGGACATCATCTGCGGGCAATACATCGAGATGGCGATGCCGGTGAAGAACGCCGCCATCTCCGGTGGGATGCCGTTGTTGGCCACGCTCGAATAGACGCTGGCGAACGACTTGCCGGGCTCGACGAGCATGGGACATACCGACTCACCCAACGCAACGGTGCTCACCGGATTGTTGTAGGCAAGGCCGCCGTTGGTCAGCGCGTTCAGAAACGCATCGTCGATCGGGTCTGCTTGTGCCGGCGCCGCGAAGGCGGTCGTCGCAGCTGCAAGGCCGATCGCCAGCGTCACTGCGCGAGCCGACCGATTAAGGTGTGTATTCACTTTGGTAACAATTCTTTACAGGGGTCACATCCGCAACACAGTCGGATAACCGTTTGAACACTAAGGCGTTTCTTATGCGGCTCCGGCCGACCGGACATGCTTGGGGAACATTGATGCTAGTCGCGGAGTTGTGCTGAACGCGAACTCTGACCGTCGACCCGAGAGGACCGCCTGACCATGCCCGAGAAGTCCGTCGCCGATTTCTGGTTCGACCCCTTGTGCCCGTGGTGCTGGATCACGTCGCGCTGGATCCTCGAGGTCGAGAAGGTCCGCGACATCGAGGTGAAGTTCCACGTCATGAGCCTGGCGGTGCTCAACGAAAACAAGGACGTGCCCGAGGAGTACCGCGAAGGCCTCAAGCAGGCGTGGAAACCGGTGCGGGTGGCCATCGCCGCCGAGCAGGCCAAGGGCTCCGAAGTCCTGGCGCCGCTTTACACCGCGATGGGCACGCGGATCCACAATCAGGACAACAAGGACTTCGATGTCGTCATCAAGGAGTCGCTTGAGGAGCTCGGTCTGCCTGCCGAGCTGGCCGAGGCGGCCGACACCGACAAGTACGACGAGGCGCTGCGCAAGAGCCACCACGAGGGCATGGACGCAGTGGGTGACGACGTCGGGACCCCGACCATCCACGTCAACGGCGTCGCGTTCTTCGGCCCGGTGCTATCGAAGATTCCACGCGGCGAGGAAGCCGGCAAGCTGTGGGACGCCTCGGTGACGTTCGCGTCGTATCCGCATTTCTGGGAGCTCAAGCGCACCCGGACCGAGCCGCCGCAGTTCGACTGACCTCGGCTTGTTGCGCCGATTTCTGCATCAGGGTCGTGGGTTGGGCGCCGATCACAGCCCTGATGTAGAAATCGGCGACGGCTGCATACCGTCCCACACGCGGTTCGATCGGGCCGTGTCTAGTCGGTAGTCGGTGACGCGGATGTCGAACAGCCGGGCGCCCAGATCGTGTGCGCAGGAGAGGGGATCGCTTGGGTCCCTGACGATTTCACCGCGGCTGTTGCCGTTGCCGACGACGACGCCGACGAGATCCTGGTTGAGGTAGCGGGTGAGTTCCTGGAACTGCGCGACCACGCCCTGGGTCGCGCCCAGATAGCTCTCCTCGCAGGAGATCAGCACGCCCACCTTCTTTCCCATGATGCCGTCCACCACCTGCGCCTGCTGAGGGGCGCTGTTGGCGGTATAGCAGAAGAGGCGGTCGAACACGGTCTTCAGCCGGCCGGGCATGCCGTAGAAATACAGCGGCATCGCGAAGATGATGCCGTCGGCGGGCAGCATGTGCTCGAGCAGGAGTTCTTCGTAGCGATCGTCCAACGAGCAAGTGCCGTCGTCGACGCGTCGGCATAGCCGGCAATTGCCGAGCATGCGATCGACGTACTCATCGAGGAAGACGTGTTCCACGTCGTGGCCGGCCGTGCGGGCACCATCTATTGCTGAACGCGCAAGTACATGCGAGTTGCCGTCCTCGCGAGGGCTGGCGCTGACTACCAAAGTCTTCATCGTGTCCTCCGTGCTAAAAGCTTTTTCCAGGGCGGCGGATGGGAGCGGGGCGCGGCAAGTCTCAGCCCGCCAGTTTTCGCAACGTTGATCGTCGGATTTTTAGTTCGGTCGGGACGGTGACGGTGCCGACGGCGGGTTCGTCGCCATCGATCAGACCGATGAGCAGCGAAACGGCTTGCGCGCCGATCGTTCTCGGGTTGCAGAACACGCCTGACAGCTCCGGGGTGGTGAGGTTGAAGGTACTGCTGTCGACGCAACTGCACAGCCCGAGGTCGTCGGGAATCTGCACGCCGAGGATCGCCGCTTCGTGCAAGACGTCCAGGGCAATGTCCTCCGAACCTGCGTAAACGGCATCGGGCGGCTCCGCGCCGGCGAGGAGTTGTCGCAGAGCAGCTTTCGCCGACATCTCCGCTCCGGTTTCGACCCACTGGACGAGCACACCGCGATTCTTCGCCCACTGTTCGTAGGCGTCGACGACATCGCGCGTGTAGGACCGGGCGCGATCGGTGATCATCGCGGCGGGTCTGCGGTAGCCCTGATCCCACATGTGCTCGAACGCGTTGATGGCCGCCGCCCGGTGGTCGTTGTCGACGACATACTCGCCGCGCCGCCAGCCTGCGGTACGCCCCGCCGTTACGACAGGATGGGTCGCCGTCCATTGTGGATTCAGCAACCCCTCATCGCCGTGCGGGTCCACGATGATCGCGCCATCCACGGCGAAGGCGGCGATCGTCGTCGGCCCGACCCCCGGCGGCGTGAGTACGAGCGCATAGCCATTGCGGTCGGCCTCGTCGGACGCGCCGTTGAGGACCTCGAGGAAGTACTCGGAGTTCGGGATCAACATGCTCGACTTGCTTGTGGAGTCGAACGGTGCGACCTGGATCGCGATGGTCCTGCTGCGATTGGTCACCAGCTGCTGGGCATGCACATTGGCTCGGTAGCCGAGTTCGGCGGCGACGTCGAGAACTCGCCGACGGGTCTTCTCGCCGATGCGGCCCTGATTGCTCAGCGCGTGGGAAACCGTCGTCAATGACACCCCGGCGGCGGCAGCGACGTCGCGAATCGTGACCGCCACTTCCACCTCCCTCACCAAGCTGTCATCCATGATGTCAGACGCGAACACAATCATGGCTCAACGCGTGACTGGCGCGAAAAGCTCGGCGGATTCTGGAAACGCGCGCAGCGCCAACGGGTAGACGATCGCGGCGACTACACCCGCAACGAGGAAACCCAGATCCAGCCCGCCGAAGAGTTCCGCTCCCGGCGAGGTAAACCATTCGTTGTTGGTGAACAACAGGCCGGCCGCGAACGATACCGCCCAGGCCCCGACGCCGACGAAGTTGAGTCCGCCTGTGAACCAATAGATTCCGCCCTTCTCGCCGCGGTTGAATACCTGGAGGTCTTCGGTGTCGTAGTAACCGCGCCGGTGAAAGTGACCGATCGTGATGATGACGATCCACGGCACCGACGAACACGCCAGCAGCACGAGGAAGACCGCGACGCCGTTGACCAGAGCCGAATAGAAATGGCCGACGTAGACAAGGGCGGTTGCCAGCACACAGGCCACCAGCGTTGCCTGAACCCGGTTGAGCCGCGGGATGATCGCCGACGTGTCCAGGCCCGTTCCGTAGGTGTTGATGACCGCTTGCGCCGTGCCAGATGCCAGGCCCACGTAGATCAGTGCGGGTACAAACCAGGCAGGCGCGGCGTTGATCAGGCCCAGCACATAGGAGCTGTCAGCGTCGGGTGTCGCGGTAGAGAACAGCACCGCGGCGGTGAACACACCCCACATGATCGGACCGCCCATCCCGAACAGCCCGCCGATGAACAGCGCTCGCATGATCGATCCGTCCGGATGGAGCCGCGGCGAGATATGACGTGTCCAGTCGCCCGCGTACGGCCCGTAGGAGGCGACCGTCGATGCGCACAGCAGGGCGGACAACACCCACGCCGCGTGGACCGAACCCAGTGCGTACGAACCCGTTCCGGTATAGGACGGATCGAAATCTCGTCCGTAGACGAAGAGGCCGACGATCAAACAGGCTCCGGCTGTCGGGATCATGAACTTCTGGCAGAGCACCATGCTGGAGTGGCCGAGGACAGACACGATCGTCACCACGACTGCAAGCACGGCGTAGGCCGCCAGGCGTACGGGTTCCGTATTCTGCAGCCCGAAGAAACGCGTCAATGCGCCCGCGAGGGCGTCACCGCCGGTCCAGATGCTAAGCGCGGCAAAGGCGACCGACGCCGTTGCCTCCAGCACGGATCCGATGAGCCGGCCGGCCACGCCGAAGAACGCACCGCTGGAGACGGGGTTGTTGGTCCCGGTGCGCGGACCGAGTAGGCCTGTCGGCGCCAACAGGGCCGCGCCGACGGCCGACCCCACGACAACCGCGGTCGCCGCCTGCCACCAGCTCAACCCGAAACTGATTGGGAACCAACCGATGACTATGACGCTGAACGTCAGTGAGCCGCCAAAGAGAATGCTGCTCAGGTTTCGCGGTGAGGATCGGCGCTCATCTTCGGGGATGTAGTCGACGCCGTATCGTTCGATGCGGCCGGCGCGGTCCTTGTGGTGGGGCAGCGCGATGGGCCCGTCGGGGTCGGTTGTGGGCTTGAGGGTCATGGGAAGGTCTCCTACTCGCCGTGGACGAGCCAGCGGAAGGGCTCGAGGTGGCGGTTGTCGGTGGTGATGAGGCTTTCTGGATGCCACTGCAGGCCGAGTAGGCCCGGCGCTTCGACTGCTTCGATGATTCCGTCGTGGGACCACGCCGTCGCGGTTAGCGTGCTGCCGACGTCTCGGATGGCCTGGTGATGGTGTGAGTTGACCTCCGCGAGTCCGGCCACGGCACTCTCTGCGCACGACCCGACCTCGGTCTTGATGCCGTGCCGCAGGGTCGCGTATCCGCGGTCGTGGCTTTCGTCGGCGTGGCCAAAGAAGCCTTCGGCTGGCAGGTCCTGAATCAGGAAACCACCTGTGGCGACAGCCAATAGCTGTGCACCGCGGCATATTCCGAGCACACGCTTGCCGCTGTCCATCGCTGTTTGAAGTGCCCGCAGTTCGATCCGGTCGCGGTGACGATCGACCGAATCGAGGCTGGCGCGCGGCTCTTGTCCGTACTCCGAAGGGTGCACGTCGCCGCCGCCCGAGAGCAGCAGGGCATCTACCCGCTTCATCGCGGCGTCGATGCCCGATTCATCTAAGAGCGACGGCAACAACACGGGCGTACCCCCCGCCCCCAGCACCGACCGCACGTAGGCCGCGACGATGGCGGCACGCTCGGTGGAGCCGATCGTGATACCGATGACCGTCATAGGTTCAGCAGGTAGGTTGTGCGCTCGAAGTCGCTGACCTCGGCGTGGCTGCGTTCCCACTCACCGCGCTTCATCGCCACGTAGTCCCGGATGAAGGACTCGTGAAACACGCTGTGAATCAGCGGATCTGCCTCGAATGCCTCCACCGCGTCGATCAATGTCCGAGGCAGGACATCGATGCCGTCATCGGTGTAGGACACCACATCCTCGGGCTTTCCGGGATCGATTCCGTCACGGATTCCCTCGAGGCCGGCCGCCAGCATGAACGCGGCGGTCAGGTAGGTGTTCGCGGCGGCGTCGACGCTGCGATTCTCGATGGCTGGGCGATTCTCGGGCAGACGCAGCATGCAGGACCTGTTGTTGTGTCCATAGCTGATCTTGGTCGGCGCCCAGGAGAAATTGCCGTCGGCAAGCCGCGGCACCAACCGGCGATAGGAGTTGGTGGTCGGATTGGACAATGCCGTCAGCGCCTTGGCGTGCTTGAGAATGCCACCGGCGAAGTGCAGCGCCTCCTTGCGCCACCCCGCGTCCGCGGACTTGAACACGTTCTCGCCTGTGTGCCGGTCCTCCAGGCTCATGTTGAAGTGCGCACCCGAGCCCCACGTCTCGGCGAACGGCTTCGGCATGAAGGTGGCCAGCAGCCCGGATTCCTTGGCCGCCTGGCGAATCAGCAGACGGAACAGGGTCATTTTGTCGGCCGACTCGACCACCTCGGCATGGGCGAAATCGAACTCGTACTGTCCCTGCCCGCCCTCGGCGTCGAAGCTGAACAAGCCGAAGCCGAGCTCGGTCATGTACGTCGTGACGCGGTCCAAGAATGGCATCGCGTCCAAGGTGACTTCGAAATCGTAGGCAGGCGTCGGCTCGATCTCGCCGCTCGCGGCCAATGGCGTGAGCCGTCCGCCGCCGATCGACTCCGGTTTGAAGACGTAGAACTCCGGCTCAACGCCCAGCTGGCAGACGTATCCCATGTCGGCGGCCTCGGACACCTGCTGTTTGAGGGCCGACCGTGGGCATAGTGCGAAGGGCTCGCGACCGCCGGCAGACATGTCGGCGATCATCCACGCGAAGCGCCGATCCCAGGGCAGGATTTGCAGCGTCGACGGGTCGGGGATGCCGACGACTTCGTCTTCGACGGGGTTCATCTTGCCGATGCCGCCCATACCGCGTGGCGTGTAGCGCTCCGAGCCGGCGATAAGATTCGGAAGATGGTCGATCGGAACGACTTTGGATTTCGGGCGGCCCAAGACGTCGATCCAGCAGCCGACCGCGTACTGAACGCCCTTGCGCGCCAGCTCCTCGGCCAGTTGCGTATGGTCTTTCGACAATGGGTTGACGGTATCCACGGTTACTCCACTCTCTCGGTGCTGGAAACTGGGCTGTCGGTTTGTCGGAGGGCGGCGCTGGCCGCTGCGAAGGGTTCGATCGGGGCGCGCGCCAGGCCGGCACCGATCTGACCGCCTGCGGCGCCGGCAATGCCGATGTCCATCACGGGGGTAATGTCGGTCGCGGCGACGGCATGGACGTTGATGCCCGTCGGGGTTCCACGAAATCCGAGGAACGGCACGGTGAACAAAGAGCTTTCGGTGTGGGTGATGCCGTACATCTGCTCGTTCAACACGACCATTCGGTCGACGCCACCCTGATAGTCCTGCAAAGTGAAAGCAGCCGCCTGGGCGAATGCGCCCAGTCCGCAGACCTCGGTGATGATGCTCTCGCCACCCATGAACTGCGCGTCCTCGATGCGGTTTCCGTCGGTCAGCCGGTAGTGCTCGAAGTGGGGGAGCGGGCCGGTGAACCATCGGTTCCCCAGGCCGGACACCTGGATGCCGAAGTGCTTGCAGGACATCGCCATTGACGTGACGATCGATGAGCCGGGGATGCCGGACATTTGCCGGACCATGACCTTGGCGGCGGCCATGGCCGGCCGCAAGAAGAAGTAATCACCCGCTGTCAGATAGTTGACCAGCTCGCCTGCGGAATCGCCAGCGGAGGCGAGCGCGGGCAGGATCTCCCGCACGAACAACAACGAGGCAGCGGTGTTGCGGCTGTGTAGCTCATCGCCTTGGCGCAGCGCCCGCTGCATGATGGGCACAAGGCGGATGCCACCGCTGCGGCGAATCGCCTGCCCTAATGCCGGTCCGACAACGTCGGCCAAGAACCGCAAGTTGGCGTCGACGGCGCGATTCCAGACGCCGTAATTGAGCCGGTCGGGCGTTTCGCCCTCGAACAATGTGCAGAACGCGCGCTGCCTGTTGTGCGCGTCCTCGACGACCACGACCGGCATGGACGCCGACGTCACACCCGCCAGGGACCCGACGCAGCCGTAGTCCTGACAACCGGCGACCGTCACCTCACCGTTGTCCAGTAGGCCTGCGGCGGTCGACGTGTCAGCGGCCAGGCCTTCGTAGACGACGGCGCCGAGGATTGCGGTGCGCTGACCGCCGCCGTATTGCGACCACGGCATGGTCGGTCCCGAGGTGAGGATCAGGTCGCGACGCATATCGGGTATCGCTTCGAGCGCGGGCAGCACGTCGATGAGTACCGGTTCCGATGCGGACAGACGTTGCACTGCGATGTCGTTCGCGGTCTGGGTCGCAGTGGAACTGCGGGGCGGAGAAGTAGCGGTCATACACGCCTCCTGCTAAAAGGTTTTTGCATGCGATATGGAGCTGTGAACTGGGTGGTAAAACGTTTTGGCAATGATGCGGCTCACACGGCGTCATGTCAAGAGGTGATCTGAAAGAACGCGGTCGGCGAACTCGCTAGAAGTGGGACGTGCCGCAAAACTAGGGCCGCTGGTTGACCTCGGCTAGCAGAGGCGCGACCGCCGCGCGCATGGTGTCTGACGGATCGGGCAGCCCGGTCCATCGCATCCACGCGGCGGCGGCTTGCGCGATGAGCATGATGTCGCCGTTGGCGGCGCGTAGCCCGCGGCCACGCGCTTGGCGCACCAGTTCGGTCTGGGCCGGAATGTAGACGACATCGAACACCGACGCGCGCGGCGCAAGCAGATTCACGTCGACCACGGGACCGGGCGAGAGCATGCCGACGGAGGTCGCGTTGACAAATAGGTCAGCCGTTTCCAAACGATCTCGCACTGCCGGGTCGTTGAACTCCATCGGTTCAATGTCGGCAACGTCCCCCATGGTGGCCGCAAGCCGTTGCGGCATAGCGATGTTCAAGTCCAGGACGGTGATACGGCCGACGCCGTTGGTGGCCAACCCGTAGGTCGCCGCGTGCCCGACGCCACCCGCGCCGGCAACGACGGCCGATATGCCATCCAGGCGGCCGACAACGGTACGTAACCCGGCGAGGAAACCGACCACATCGGTGTTGAACCCCACCAGCTTTCCGTCCGGTGTCACGGTAACGCTGTTCACGGCGCCGATCCGTTGTGCCGCAGGTTCTACTTCGTCCAACAGGTCCATCACGAACTGCTTGTGTGGTGCTGTGACCTGAAATCCCAACCAGTCCCCGTTGTGCGCCTCACGGGCATACTTCCGCAGCTGAGATTCATCGACTTCGTGCAGTTCGTAGCAGGCGTCGACCGATGCCACCTTGAAAGCGGCATTGTGCATCACTGCAGAATGCTGACGCTGCAGGGGCTTTCCGAACAGAGCGGTCTTGAGCATGGATTCCTTCTTAAGGGGTCGATGATCAATGCCCGCGAAAATCGGGCGGCCGCTTCGACAGGAACGCCCGCGCGCCCTCGAGCATGTCTTGCGTTGAGAAGACGCGTTCGGAAGCGTCGAGTTCTGCTGCCAGGCCGGCATCCAGCGACTGCTCCATGGCGTCGTCGATGAGTTGCTTTGCCGCACTCATGGCCAGCGGGCCACGTTGGGCGAGCTCAGTCGCCAGCGTGCGCGCCTCGGCTACGGCGGTGCCGTCTGCGACCACGTCGGTCACCAGCCCGTAGGAGAGGGCCGTCTGCGCATCGATGATTCTGCCGAGCATGATCAGCTCCTTCGCCCGCGCAGCGCCCACTAGTCGTGGAAGTCGCTGTGTCCCACCAGATCCCGGGATGACGCCGAGCCTCAGCTCCGGCATGCCCAGCTTGGACCGTTCGGAGGCCACCCGCAGATCGCAACACATCGCCAACTCGAGTCCGCCGCCAAGCGCATGACCTTCGATTGCCGCGACAGTGGGTATCTTCAGCCGGGCCAGTTCGCGGTATACGGCCTTTTCCATCAGAAGCTTGCCCTCGGCCACCCGGCCATACAGTGACTCGAACTCAGCGATGTCGGAGCCCGCGCAGAACGCCTTCTGTCCGGCGCCGAAGACGACCAGCGACCGCACCGTCGTGCTGCTGGACACCGCGAGCAGAGCCGCGTGCAACTGGCGCGTGAGCTCGGTGGTCACCACATTGAGTGGCGGATTGTCCAGCATCAGTTCGGCGCATTCACCCAGCCGCAGATGTACGAGGTCAGCCATGGTCGGCACCACCGTCCGTGAAATCCCTCAGAATCCCCATCGACTCTTGGCGAAACAACAGGTCGTCCATCGTTCGCACTGGTTCGGAAATGTCGGGTTCAAACTCCATGTGCCGCAGGATGTCGCGCTCGATATCGATGCCCGGGGCGATTTCGATCAATGCGAGACCGGAGTCCGTGAGTTCGAAGACGGCGCGCTCGGTGATGTATCGAACCGACTGCGCCTCTCGCCGCGCGGCGGACCCGCTGAAACTGATCTCGCGCACGGTAGCGACGAATTTCGGATTGCTGCCCTCGCGTTCGATGCGCAGGGCGCCGTCATCGATACAGACGCGCAGGCCACCGGCGGTGAAGGTGCCGACGAAGCAAAGCCGTCGGGTGCGGGCGCTGATGTTGATGAATCCGCCGGGACCGCGCAGCCTTTCGTCGAATGCGTGGACGTTGACGTTGCCCCCGCGGTCGACCTGAGCGAAGGACAGACTGGCGATGTCGAGGCCGCCACCGTCGTAGAAGTCGAACATCGACGGCTGCTCCAGCCGCGCCTGAAAGTTGACACCCGCGCCGCCGTCGGCGCCGTGGGCCGGGATGCCGCCGAAGATGCCCTGCTCGACGGTCAGCGTCAGCCGGTCGGTGATCCCTTCCTCAGCAGCGATGGTCCCGATCTGTTGTGAGATACCGAAACCCAGATTGCAGATGTCGCCCGGCCTGAACTCCATCAGCGACCGGCGGGCGATGACCTTCCGCGCATCGAGAACGGTCGGCTCGGCCGCGTGGGCAGGTGCGCGCAGCCGGCCCGAGTAGAACGGCGAGAGCCGGGTCTTGTATGTCTGCCGCTGATCGGGCACCACCACGATGGTGTCGATCAGTGCGCCCGGAATGCGAACGTCCGCGGGCCGCAACGATCCTCGGCTGACCATGTTGGCTACCTGGGCGATGACGCGTCCACCGTTGTTGTGCGCGGCCATCGCGAGTGCCAGCGAGTCGCCGAGGATGGCTTCGTCTTCGAACGTGAGATTGCCGTCCTCGTCGGCAGTGGAGGCGCGGATGATCGCGCAATCGATGTCCAGCCGGTGGTAGAAGAGCCATTCGCGCCCGCTCAGGGTGACGACCTCGACGAGATCCTCGGTCGTGACTTCATTCTGCTTGCCGCCGCTGTGTCGCGGATCGACATAGGTGCCCAAGCCGACGTGGGTGACATGCCCGGGTCGGCCCGCTGCGATATCACGCAGTAAGCCCGCGAGCACGCCCTGGGGAAACGAGTACGCCTCCAGGGCTTGTGCTGCGACCAGGGCACCCAGGCGCGGCTCGTTGCCGATATTGCTTCCGATGGTGCGCTTCATCAGGCCAGGCAATGCCAACTGGGAGAACCCGACGTCACCGAAATCGCCGATACCGACGACTCGCACCGTCGTGAGATCGCGGGGGTGACCCGTCGTCGTGAATTCGTCCGCAAGCGCTTCGATCAACGCTTGCGGAACACCATGTCCAGCACCAGATCCACCGACCCATACCGCAGCGCCGTTTTTGATCTGACGAACGGCGTCGAGAGCCGAACAGACTTCGGGATTCACGGCATCAGGCCTCCGCTGTTGGGGCTCAACGTCTGCCCAAGGAACAATGCCGATCGCGCAGACAGCAAGAAAATGACGGCGTCGGCGACCTCCGCGGGCTCGCCGAACCGTCCGAGGGGGAGTTCGGCTCTGCGCTTGCGGCCCACCTCGCCGTGCATCACGGTGCGGCCCATTTCAGTGTTGATGACGCCTGGCGCGACGACGTTGGCCCGGATTCCTTGCTGCCCGAACTCGCGGGAGATGGATTTCATCAACGCGATCACGCCTGCCTTCGCTGCGGAATAGTGAGCTACGCCAGGCCATCCCACCAGCCCAAGCCGTGACGAAACGCTGACGATGGTTCCGCCGCCTTTGTTCAACATTCCCGGCAGTACTGCCTGGCATGCATGAAACGCGCTGCTGAGATCGGTGGTGAGGACCGATTCCCATTCGTGTGGCGTCATGTCCAGAAACGGGCTGTCAGGCATGATTCCGGCGTTGTTGACGAGGCAGTCGATGGTGCCCAGATCTGATTCGGCCGAGCGTACGAAGTCGAAAATCTGATCGCGGTCCGTGACGTCGCAGCGGTATGCGTTCGCACGACGACCCATCGCCCGAACGATGTCGACGACTTCAAGTGCGCCTTGGCGGCTGCGGTGATAGGTAATCGCCACATCCGCGCCGTGGTCGGCGGCGGCCAGCGCAATCGAGCGGCCAAGGCCACGGCCTGCACCAGTGACCGCGACCAATCGATCACTCAACTCGGAGGGGGCCTCGGGGCTCATCGTTGATCCTATAGAGTGACTGTAAGCGCTTTCAGTTCTCATTAACATCTCACACCGCCCCAGATCTTTCAAGAGGATCTGTCGCGCCTGGTGATGGCGATGGGAGTTATGCCTACGTGCGCGATACGGCTGCTGGGCGGGCTTGACACTCACGACCGGGTGCGCGTATGAAAGCGCTTACAGTTACTCGACTACGGAGGCGTCGATGGGTGAGTTGCGTGTCGGAATAATCATGAATGGCGTGACCGGACGGATGGGGACGCGTCAACACCTCGATCGCTCGATCGCTGCCATCATTAAGGACGGCGGAATCGACCTGGGCGATGGACGCAGGGTCACGGTTGACCCGATTCTCGTCGGCCGAAACCCCGAGAAGCTCCAAGCGCTTGCGCACAGATATGCGATCGATCGGTGGACCACGGACCTGGGTGCGGCGCTCGACAATCCCGACGACACCATCTATTTCGACGCTCAGACCACCGATCGCCGCGCAAAATCGGTGCGCGCGGCGATCGCGGCCGGAAAGCACATCTTCTGTGAGAAGCCGACGGCGGTCAGACTGGCCGAGGCACTCGAGCTCGCGTCGCTGGCGCGGCAGGCGGGCGTGAAGAACGGCGTCGTTCAGGACAAGCTGTTCCTGCCCGGCATCATGAAGCTCAGGCGGCTGATCGACGGCGGGTTCTTCGGTGACCTACTGAGCTTTCGGCTGAACTTCGGATACTGGGTCTTCGAAGGGGACTGGCAGAAGCTGAACCGACCGTCATGGAACTACCGCAAGGAGGACGGCGGTGGACTGATCCTGGACATGTACCCGCACTGGCGGTACCTGATCGACAACACCGTCGCACCCATCCGGTCGGTCCTCTGCCACGGCGCCATCCACATTCCCCAACGCTGGGACGAATCCGGCATGCCATACGCCAGCACGGCAGAAGATGCCGCCTATGGGCTTTTCGAGCTGGAGAACGGTGTGGTGGCTCAGTTCACGACGTCGTGGGCGACTCGTCCCTACCGCGACGAAATCGGTGAGTGGCAGCTCGACGGAACACACGGAAGCGCAATCGCAGGCCTGCGAGACTGCAAAGTCCAATCCCGGTCCAATACACCAATGCCCGTATGGAATCCGGACATCCCCAATCCGATCGACTTTCGCGCCGGTTGGTTGGACGTCCCCGACAATCAGGAGTTTATCAACGCCTTCCGCACTCAGTGGGAGATGTTCTTGCGGCATGTAGTCGCCGACGAGCCGTTCAGCTGGGACCTACTAGAAGGTGCCAAGGGCGTTCAACTGGCCGAACTGGCGCTCCAGTCATGGGAAGAACGACGCTGGATCGACGTTCCAGCCCTCTCGCTGGAGTCGACACCGTGACACCCATGGCGGCCGATCGGCTGAGCATCAACCAGATCACGCTGCGCTCCTTGCCGTTCGACCGCGCGGTGGAGACGTTGGTGCGGGCGGGAATCGGCTGGATCGGCGCGTGGACCGGATCGGTGGAGAAGTTCGGCGTTCGGCAATCAGCAAAACTGTTGTCGAACAGTGGATTGCGAGTTTCGAGTGTGTGTCGTGCAGGGTTCTTCACTGGGAAGAATCCAGACGGTGGGGGATTGGACCGCGATGCGAACATGCGTGCCGTTGACCTGACCGCTGAGATCGGCGCGGAGACGCTCTATCTTGTCGCAGGCGGTGTCACCGATGACAAGGATGTCATCGGTTCCCGCCGCGCGGTCGTGGACGGAATCGCCGACTTGGTGCCGTATGCCTCGGCAGCGGGTGTGATGCTGGCGGTCGAGCCGCTACATCCCTCGATGTGCGCAGACCGTTCAGTCGTCGTCACACTCGACCAGGCGATCGACATCGCGGAACACTTCGACGGGGCCGAAGTGGGGGTTGCGGTCGATACCTACAACGTGTGGTGGGATCCCACGCTGGAGGACGCGATTACGCGCGCAGGCCCGCGCATTGTCAGTTACCAGGTGTGCGATTGGCTTGTACCACAGCCGCATCCGGTGTTCGGCCGGGGAATCCCCGGCGACGGTGTCATTGATATTCCCGCACTCACCCACGGGGTGGACGCGGCCGGTTACTGTGGGCCGATCGAGGTCGAGATCTTCAACGAGCGGATCTGGGCCACCGAGGCGCCACTGGTCGTCGAATTGATCGTCTCTCGATTCAACACGAGCGTATTGGCGCCGATCTAAGCGCGCTTGGCGGATCGTTGCTTGTTGGAAGGCCGCGGACCCGCCACACTGGGACGCATCACGGTCTTGCCGTGAATCTGCACAATGTGTCGGGGCGCGTCAGAGGGCTGCAACGCTAGTTCCATTGCGGTCTGCCCGATCTCGGTGAGCGGCAACGACACGGTGGTGATCGGAGGCACGGCGTCGGCGACGGCGGGGATGCCGCCGAACCCGGTGATCGAGACGTCTTCGGGCACCCGGTAGCCGTGGGACAGTGCCCACGATTGAGCGCCAACGGCCATCACATCAGAGGTGCAGATAAGACACGTCGGCGCCGACCGGGCGCCCAGCAGCACCTCTGCCGCTGCTGCACCGCCCTCACGTGAGATGTCCTGGTGCTGTAGGGCACCTGCGCCGAGCTCGAGCCGCGCCTCGCGAAGGGCGTCCTTGATGCCTTGGAGCCGATCGTGGACTGCTGTCAACTTGCCTGGGCCAGCGATGACACCGAACCGCTTGTGGCCCAACGTGATAAGCGCTGCCGTCAAATCCCGCATCGCTGCTCGACTGTCGACCTGGACCGCATGGCCGATATCACGGCCATGCGAGATCGAGACGATGGATCCGCCGCTGTTCTGATACTTCTCCAGCTCGGTGAGCATCGCCGTGTTGTGCTGACGGCTGCGGAACGAGCTGCCCGCGAGAATGATTGCGCGCACTCGCTGGCCGATGAGTCGTCGAACGTAATCGAGTTCGCGGGCGGGATCGCGATGGCTACAGACCATGCTCACCAGCAGGTCATGGCGGTCGGCGACGGCGATCACTCCACTGCTGAGGGTGGCGAAGTAGGCATCGCTGATGTCGTGCACCACCAGACCCACATTCGTTGACGTCGCCGAGGCCAGCGCGCGCGCATGCGGATTGGGCCGGTAACCGAGATGAGCGGCTGCCGCGGTGACCCGTTCGCGTAGGCCGGCCCGGCCGGCGTAGGCGGGATCACTCAATACGCGCGATGCTGTCGCGATCGAAACACCGGCCTGCTGCGCGACATCCTGCAGCCGGACCGTCGACTGATCGCCCATGGCGGCACGGCTCCCATCGTCGGCGCGGCACCCCGCGCGATGATGCCGGCTAGTCTACCGAGTCTGGAAGCGTTTTCTAAGCATCAGCCGTAAGTACGGCATCGTCGGCTCGACGTAGCGCCGGGGCGATCAGGCGACGAATGTTGCCCTCGTACAGAAGGTGCTGCGTCGCGGGATCAAGGTCGAGCTGCTCGACCGCGGCGATGATCTCGCGAATGTATCCCGGGCCGCCTTCTGGGTCGAACGGGCAGTCCGACCCGAACATGACGTGTTCCGACCCGAAGAAGTCGAGCCCGCAGCGAAGTGCGATGCGCGATCCGGATATCGCGGTGTCGGCGTAGAACATCTGAAAGTAGTCGAGCGGCCGGCGGGGCAGCCGGGTGGCGAGATCGGCGCCCTCGTCGCCGTCGGTACGGGTGCCCAATTGGTCGCTCCAACCCATACCGATGCGACCTTCGAAGAAGGGGATCATCGCACCGAGGTGGTGGGTGATGATCTTGAGCGCGGGATGCCGCTCGAAGAGTCCGCTGAAAACCATGCGCGCCATCGCCACGCTGGTCTCGTAGGGCCAGCCGAATGCCCACCAGATCTCGAACTTGGATGTGGTCTCGGTGGCGTAGTCGGCGAAGCGCGCGTTGCGCGTCGGATGCATCCAGATCGGCAGATCGCGTCGGGCCATTTCGTCAAAGATCGGCAGGAACTCGGGATCGTCGAGGGGCCGGCCGTTGACATTGGTGAAGAGCTGCACACCCACTGCGCCGAGTTCATCTATGGAGTAGGCGATTTCTGTCATGCACGCTTCGATGTTGTTCATCGGCAGTGATGCCACAAACCACGGAAATCGGTTCGGATGCTGCTCAACAAGGTCACGCATGGTCTCATTGGCCACCCTGGCCAGTGCCGGCGACTCCTCAGGACCGGTCAAGATTTCGATCGGCGGCGACGATAACGTCAGCACCTGTTGAAGGGAATCCCCGAATGTCGCCATCATCTCCAACCGCGATGGCACGTCATGGAGGGCAGGCAGGTCGAGCCAGCGTTTGAGTGCTCCCGGATCAGTTATGTGGCGCTGCATCTCCTTGAAATAGGCAGGGGGCAGGATGTGGCTGTAGACGTCGATCTTCTTCACTGCTCTCACTCTCTCGAGGTCTTAGGAAGCCAGGCGGTGAGCCGTCGGTCCACCGCTTGCACCAGCCCCACTGCGGTAACGGCGACGGCGATGATCACGAGAAGAACTGCAAGGACACTTGCGCCGTCGAACCGACCGCCCGCCTCGGTGACGACCTGGCCGAGTCCGACCACGGCGATGAACATCTCGCCGTTGATCATGCCCGTGACAGCGCGACCGGCACCCAATCGAACACCGGCCATGATCATGGGTGTGGCCGCGGGAATGATGATGCGCCACAGGATCTGCGACTCACTGGCGCCGTAGGACCGCCCCATCTCGACCAGGTGCGTGGGGACGCCGCGGATAGCGTCGGCAGTGTTGATGATCATGATGAACAGCGAGTACATGATCACGACTGCGAGGATGGAGCCGCGTCCGTCGCCCAGTATCGAGAAGAAAATGGGCGCAAAGACCAGTGCCGGTGCGGTCAGCAACGCGTAGACATAAATGCCCAGCGCCGCTTCTACTTTGGGATAGCGGCCCATCAGGACACCGATCGCCAAGCCGAATCCCAGGGACAGGCCGAACCCGACCACGAGGTTGATTAAACTCGACCACAGCGGCGCGATGATCAGTCCAGACCGGATCATTTCAGCCAGTCGGGCGAAGACCGCCGTCAATGGGGGAAAGAAGGTGACGTTCGCGAGGCGGCCTACGATCTCCCAGAGCAGTGCCCCCGCAAGGAGACTCACCAGGGTAGGCGGGACGTGGGTCACTCGACGTAGGGCTCGACTCATCCTCGTCGTGTGTGCGCGGATCGGAGCGGCAGGATCGGAACGCCGTTGAGCCAGACTCGTCACGCCGTTGCCGCCGTGGTTTGGGTGCGATGCTCATCGTGCATCTCACGGAGCCGATCCCAGAGGTGTGCAGTGATCTCCACGTAGTCTTTGGATCGCTCGAGGCCGCCGATGTCGCTTGACCGTGGCCGTTGCAGCGGGACCTCAACGATCTCGGCAATGCGGCCCGGCCGCGCACTCATCAGCACCACACGGTCACCGAGCAATACCGCTTCCTCCATGCTGTGGGTGATGAACATGACTGTCACGCGCGTCTGCTCCCAGATGTGAAGCAACTCCTCCTGCAGCAGGCGCCGGGTCTGCTCATCCACTGCTCCGAACGGTTCATCCATCAGAAGGATCTTCGGTTCGACGGCCAACGCGCGGGCGATACCAACGCGCTGCTGCATGCCGCCCGACAGTTCGTTGGGCCGCTTGGATTCGAAGCCGCCGAGACCGACCATGTCGATGAGCGATGCAGCCTTTCGCTTGCGTTCGGCCTTGGACACACCGCGCAGTTGCAGACCGAAGGCGACGTTCTCCATCACTGTGGCCCAGGGCAGCAGGGCGAAGTTCTGGAACACCATTGCGCGTTCGGGACCGGGGCCCCGAACGGGCGAACCGTCGATCGTGATGTCGCCGCTGTTCCATGAGAGCAAGCCGGCGACGGTCTTGAGCAGCGTGGTCTTGCCGCATCCACTCGGTCCGAGGATCGTGAGGAACTCATTGTCTTCGACAGTCAGATCGACGCCGGATAACGCCGTGACGACGCTGCCATCCTGACCGACGAAGCTCTTTGAGAGGTTGCTGATTTCGATCATCGCGCTGTCGCTTTCGTTCGGACGGGACCCTGCTGGCGGGGAACCCAGGGGGCGAAGCGTTGTTCGAGCCAGCCGACCACGGAGATGAGGATGAGTGCTTCGGCAAGGATGACAATGATCACCGCGTAAAGGCTTGCGGCCTGGAACATCCCGCGGTACTGCAATATCAGGCGGCCCAATGCAACCGAGACCATGAGCAACTCGACGATCACCATCCCGGTGACTGCGCGTCCGAGCCCGAGTCGAACGCCGGTCATGATCGCGGGCAACGCGCCGGGGATGAGTATCCGGCGCCAGATGGTGGCCTCGGATGCGCCGAACGACCGCGCCATCTGAATCAGGCTCGGGTCGACCTGTCGGACTCCGGCACGGGCGTTCACGATCACCATGACGATGGCGAAAACGGTCACCAAGATGACACGCGACGCCAGGCCGAACCCGACCGACATCACGAGCAGCGGAATGATCGCCGCCATCGGCGTGACCAGCAGGATGTTGAGGTAAACGTTGGTGTATTTCTCAGCGGTGGGGAATCGGCCGAGAAGCACGCCGACCGGTATCCCGACCGCAACGGAGATCAGAAACCCGATAACGAGCGCCTGGTTGCTCACATACAGCGCCGACCACAGCGTCGAGCTACCGAGAAGCTCCACGAGCGCGGCCGCGGTCTTGGGCACCGTCGGAATCAGCAGACCTCCGGAGAATTCCGCGTAGACCTGCCAGATGGCCAGGAATATCAGCAGTGTCAGGATCCGATAGGTCCACACCGATGACGTCACGGCGCCGGCGAGCCGTGCCATCCAATGGCGTGTGGCCGGGGATGGGACGTCCTCGGGCCCGGTGCGCCAACGACGTGTCACCTCGTTCAGTCCTTGGCCTTGTCAGAGAAGGTCAGGTCGGCGGCGTCGGCCGCGGTGAGCCCCTCCTTGATGACACCGGCATTGATGAAGAAATCGATTGTCTGCTGCATGTTCTCAGTGTCGAGCGCCGTCGCGTCGAAGAGGCGTTTCTGAACGAATTCATCCGCAGTGGCACGCAGACTGTCGTCCGCGCTTTCTGGCAGGTACTTCTGCACCAGTTCGACCAGATAGGCGGGGTTCTCGTTGATCTTCGCGTGCTCGGCGGCCAGCGCATCGACGAACTCCTGCGCCGCTGCGGCGTTGTCGGCCAGGAATTCGGTGTTGGCGTACACGGTTTGAGGGTGCACGCCCTTCAGTTCCTTGGCGAAATCGACGATCGGAGGCGCAAGGGGCTTTCCCTGTGCCGCCAGCGCGGCGACGTCGGCGATCTCCAGAGCTGTCGCGGCGATCTCACCCTGCTGAAGTGCTTGCGCCCGAACGTCGGAACCTCCGATCACCAGATACTCGGGCTCACCCTTTGTGCAACTCTTCGCCACCCAGTCCCGGACCATCGCGGTGGCGACGGCGCCTTCGCTGAAGATCCCGACCGGCTTTCCGACCAGGTCGTCGCAGGTCTTGATTCCTTCCTGTCCATAGACGGCCCATTGGTTCGCGACGACGTCGGCGATCACCTTTATCGGCGCACCCTGCTGGTTGGCGATCAGCGCCGGGCTGGTCGCCTCCGCCGAGATCGCGTATTCGCCCTTGGCCAGCCCCTCGATAGCGAGTTCGGGTTCGGCCAACTCCACCTGCTTGATGTCGTAGCCGTTGCCTCGCATGGTGTCGATCGCCGCCAGAATCGGTACGGCGGTGAAATCTGGTTCAGTCACGGCCACCGTGAATGTCTTGGCGGATCCGGTATCACCACCGCCGGCACATCCGGCGAGCACCAGCGCGGCCGCTGCGAGGGCACCCGTTACCGCAACTCCACCGGTCCGGGTAGGTCGATGAGCGGTCGATCGTGAGACCATCGCGGTATCCTTTCAACGGAAAGCCCTTTCCGAGTAAGGTAAGAGGCGATGTGATCTACGTCAAGTGTTTGGCAGCGGCCAATGAAGTCAACGTGGGAGTGTCATGAGGGGCGACCGTCGCGGACCGGTGACCCTAGAGGACGTCGCGCGCCACGCCGGCGTATCGCTGGCGACCGCGTCGCGAGCGCTCAACGGCAGCGACCGAAAGGTGCGCAAGGATCTCGAGGAGCGCGTACTGGCCTCCGCTGCTGTCTTGAACTACACGCCAAATGCACAGGCACAGGCCGTTGCTCGTGGACGATCGGACGTCGTCGGACTCATTGTTCACGACGTTGCCGACCCGTACTTCTCCAGCATCGCCGCCGGTGTCATCGATGCCGCCGGTGCCGAAGGCCTGCTCGTCACGCTCGCCAGTACGGGACGCAGCGCAGAACGCGAAGTCCAGCACGTGGCGAACCTGCGGGCGCAGCGGGCACGCGCGGTGATCCTCGCGGGAAGCCGCGACACGCAGACGTCGCGCCGGGGTCCGCTGGGCCGCGAAATCGCCGCGTTCGAGGGTGGCGGCGGCCGAGCGGTCCTGATCAGCCAGCACCGGCTTGACACCGACACCATCGTGATGGAGAACCAAGCAGGCGCCCAGGCGCTTGCGTCTGAGCTGGCAAAGTTGGGCTACCGGCGTCATGCCGTTCTGGCTGGGCCATCGACGTTGTTGGCGGCTACCGATCGAGTCACCGGCTATCGCCGCGGTTTGACAGCAGCAGGCCTGAAGATCTCCGAAAACAATGTCATTCAAGGAGAATTCACCCGTGACGGCGGTTATCAAGCGGTTGAGCAACTAATGGACCACCTGGACCGAATTGACTGCATCTTCGCCGTCAACGACATCATGGCGGTAGGGGCCATGGCGGCGCTGCGCGACCACGGCTTCTCGGTGCCCGGAGATGTCGCTCTCGCCGGATTCGATGACATCGCCACCCTGCGAGACGTATCACCGCGACTCACGACGGTACGCATGCCGCTCACCGAAATCGGTACACAGGCCGTGAAATTGGTGCTGCAACCACCCGCGCCACAGCCGCGGCTGCGAAGAGTCAAGGGCCACATCGTGTTACGTGAGAGCACTCCCGGCGTCGCGCGGACCGACCAGCGCTAGTTTCCACGTCAGAGGGGTTGGAAAGCGCTTACCGTAGACGGGCGCCCGAGTGGGCCAATCAACTCGAATTGTTTCCGCGAGGTTTACTCCGGTTGCGAGTCGGTGCCGTGGGCATGACGGTATGTCAGTGACACTGACCGAGCCCGAGCCCACCGTTCAGTCCGACGGTACCTACCGCGACCGCATCGTCGCCGTGGAACCGGGCGGCAACGAATTCATCGCCGAGGCCGACCGCCACGGCAAACCGCGCCAGCTGTTCTGGACCTGGACGTCACCCAACCTCGAGTTCGCCACGATCTTCGTCGGCGTGCTGGCCGTCGCCGCCTACGGGATGACCTTCTGGCAGGCAGTGGCCGGCATCGTCGTCGGCACCGGCCTGGGTGCAATAGCGCACTACTTTCTGTCCGCCCGCGGACCACTGCACGGCGTGCCGCAGATGGTGCTGGGCAGACTTGCCTTCGGCTTCAAGGGAAATGCCGTGCCTGCGGTGCTGATGTCGATCACCGCGGGCGTCGGCTGGTTCGCCACCAACAGCGTCAGCGGCGCGTACGCGCTCGCCACGCTCTTCGGCATCGGTCCGCTGCTTGGGCTGATCATCATCGTGCTGCTGCAGACCGCCCTCGCGTTCTTCGGCCACAACCTGGTGCATGCCTTCGAGCGGTGGACGTTCCCGGTATTGGCGGCGATCTTCGCGATCACGTCGATCGTCATCCTGTCGAAAGCGGAACTGGGCGCATCCGCCGTCGACGGCGGCGTGGGTGGCATCGGCGGGTTTCTCCTCACCGTCGGCACCGCATTCGGCTACGCCGCCGGCTGGACGCCCTACGCCGCGGACTACACCCGCTACCTACCGTCGACCGTGAACACGGCCCGCACTGGCCTGTACGCGTCGGCGGGGCTGTTCCTGTCGTGCGTCGTGTTGGAGGTCGTCGGCGCGGCGTCGGTCACCATTGGCGGGGATTCGCTGGGCAATCCCACAGAGGCGTTCACGAGCCAACTCGCCTCGCCACTGGCCAAGGCGACACTGCTGGCAATCGCCATCGGCGCGATCGCCGCAAACTCCATCAATGTCTATTCCGGCGCAATGGCTTTCGTCACGGTGGGCATCAAGCTGCCGCCCCACATCGCCCGGGCGCTGGTCACCGTGTTCTTTGGGGTGGCGGGCTTCCTGGTCGCATGGTGGGCGCTGCCCGACGCCGCGCACAGCTACGAGGCGTTCCTGCTGATCATCGCGTACTGGGTTGGCCCCTGGCTGGGCGTGGTGTTCGCCGACCAGTACCTGCGCCGCGGTCAGACGGTCGCCGGCTTCCTCTACGACCGCTCGTACTCGAACTGGAATGGCTTGCTGTCCTTCGCCATCGGACTGGTGGCGTCGGTGCTGTTGTTCTCCAATCAGCAGCTGTTCGTCGGCGTGGTCGCCGAGGCGGTGCCAGGGCTGGGCGACATCACGTTTTTCGTCGGATTCGTGCTCGCCGGCGCCGCCTACCTGGTGTTGTGCCGGCCGCAAATCGAAGCGGAACGGACAGCCGTCTAACCGATGGGTCCCGCCGATATGCTCGACGTCGCCTACGGCGAAGCCCGAAAAGGCTTGGCGGAGGGCGGCATTCCGATCGGTGCGGCGCTGTTCACCGCCGACGGTGTGCTGCTCGGCAGCGGTCACAACCGAAGGGTTCAGGACGACGACCCATCGGTGCATGCCGAAACCGACGCCTTCCGCGCCGCCGGACGCCAACGCGACTACCGTTCCACGGTGATGGTGACGACGCTGTCGCCTTGCTGGTACTGCAGCGGGCTGGTGCGTCAGTTCAACATCGGATCCGTCGTGATCGGGGAGAGCCGCACCTTCACTGGCGGGCACGAGTGGCTGGCCGAACACGGCGTGTCGGTGACGGTCCTCGACGACGAACGGTGTGTGACGATGATGGCAGACTTCATCGCCGCAAACCCACAGGTGTGGAACGAAGACATTGGAGTGTCGGATTGATTGCGACAGTTGATATCTCGCATTGGCACGAAGGTGGTCCGGCGGCCGACAAGGCGGCAGCGGCCGTTGATGAAGGCCTGCAGCGGGCGGGGTTCATTCTCGTCACCGGCCACGGCGTCGACCCGGCGCTGGCCCGCGACGTACGCGCCGCCGCCCGTGCGTTCTTCGACCAGCCGACCGAGGTCAAGCAGCGCTACTCGGTGTCCGTCGGCGGCCATGGCTGGCTCGCCCCGGGCGCCGAGGCCAACGCGTACGCCGAAGGCACCGAGACCCCGCCCGATCTGAAGGAGAGCTACAGCCTGGGCGCCGAAACGGCGACCGGCGACCCCGACGTCGACCGGATCTGGTTCGCGCCCAACGTGTGGCCTGCCGAAGTGCCGTCACTGCAGCCGCTGGTCACGAAGTACACCGCCGCAATGCGACGGTTCGCCGACGATCTGCTCGCCTTGTTCGCCTATGCGCTGCGCCTGCCCGAGAACCCGTTCGCGTCGTTGGCCGACACGCCGACCTGGACCATGAACATCAACCACTACCCGCCGGTGAGCGTGGTCGGCGAGCCCGAACCCGGACAGTTCCGCATCGGCCCGCACACCGACTTCGGCACCGTGACGATCCTCGACCGCGAGCCGGGAGCGGGCGGTCTGCAGGTGTACTCCGACGCCGACGGCTGGGCCGACGCGCCGTACGACCCGTACGCGTTGACCGTCAACATCGGCGACCTGCTCGAGTATTGGAGCGGGCGACGATGGCCGTCGGGGCGGCACCGCGTGCTGCCGCCGCAACCGCATGCGCCAGAGGAAGACCTGGTTTCGCTGATCTACTTCTACGAGGCCAACCACGACGCAGTGGTCACGCCGCTGGCGCCGCCGATCGGGCGGGTGTCGGGGCTGGAGCCCGTCACGTCGTCGGCATTCATCAAGCAGCGCCTCGACGCCATCACGGTGTCCTGAGTCCACCTGCATGCTCGTGTTGTGACGAGCGTGCACAAAATGATGCCCCACATCCGCGTGTCAGCCGACAAACACGCACGGTCGCGGCGGTCGGGGGTGCGCGTTCTGCCAGAATGACCGCCATGCGCGTCTACCTGGGCTCTGACCACGCGGGCTTCGAACTCAAGCAGGCCATCGTCGAACACCTCCGCAAGACCGGACACGAGCCGATCGACTGCGGGGCCTACACGTACGACGCCGAAGATGACTATCCGGCGTTCTGCATCGCGGCGGCCGAGCGGACCGTTGCCGACCCGGAGAGCCTCGGCATCGTGATCGGTGGGTCGGGCAACGGCGAGCAGATCGCTGCGAACAAGGTCCCCGGAGTGCGTTGTGCACTCGCCTGGAGCGTCGAGACCGCGACGCTGGCCCGTGAACACAACAACGCTCAAGTCATGGGCATCGGCGGTCGCATGCACACCGTCGAGCAGGCCATGGAGATCATCGACGCGTTCCTGGCCGCCCAATGGTCGAAAGCCGAACGGCACCAACGGCGCATCGACATCCTGTCCGAGTACGAACGCACCCGCGTCGCGCCGCCCGTGCCCGGCGCCACCCTTTAGGGATGCCAGAAGGCCACACGCTGCATCGGCTGGCGCGGCTACATCAGCGCCGCTTTGGTCGCGCGCCGGTGATGGTGTCCAGCCCGCAAGGCAGGTTCGTCGACGGCGCTGCGGCGGTCAACGGCCGAATACTGAAGAAGGCCAGCGCGTGGGGTAAACACCTCTTCCATCACTACGACGGCGGCCGGGTGGTGCACGTGCACCTGGGGCTGTACGGCACGTTCACCGAAGTCCCGATCCCGATGCCCCTTCCGGTGGGTCAGGTGCGGATGCGGATGATCGGCGCCGAGTACGGCACCGATCTGCGGGGTCCGACGGTGTGTGAGGTGATCGAGGAGCCCGAGATCGCCGACGTGATAGCCAAACTCGGGCCAGACCCGCTGCGACGAGACGCCGACGGTGGCCTGGCATGGGCGCGAATCCGTAAGTCGCGCAGACCCATTGGTGCGCTGCTCATGGACCAGACCGTGATCGCCGGGATCGGCAACGTGTACCGCAACGAACTTCTGTACCGTCACCGCATCGACCCGTACCGCCCGGGCACGCACATCGACGAAGCCGAATTCGATGCGATGTGGACCGATCTCGTCGCGTTGATGAAGGTCGGGTTGCGCCGCGGCAAGATCATCGTCGTGCGCCCCGAACACGACAACGGTCTTCCGTCCTACGGGCCCGGGCGACCGCGCACCTACGTCTACCGCCGCGCCGCCGAGCCGTGCCGGGTGTGCGGCACCACGATCCGCACCGCAGTACTGGAAGGCCGCAACCTGTTCTGGTGCCCGACCTGCCAGCAGTAAGGCCTGCCGCGAGTTGACTCTGCGCGTAGGGCGCAGAAGCGCGAGTGGGCCTCGCCCTGGCCGCAGAGTCAACGCGGAACCGATAACTCGGCGACAATCGCCGGGTGGAACTGATCCTCGTCGTCGTCGGCGCCATCGTGGTCACCGCCATCGCGCATCGGCGCGGGCTGGAACCCGCGCTCATCCTGGTCGTCGTCGGATTCGCGGTGTCGTTCGCACCCGGATTCGAAGGCATCGAGCTGGAATCCGAGGTGCTGCTGTCGGTGGTGCTGCCGCCGCTGCTGTACTCGGCGGCGCTGGACTTCTCGTTCCCGACGTTCCTGCGCAACATCCGGCCGATCCTCGGCCTCGGTGTCGGACTCGTCGTCATCACCGCGTTCGCCGTCGCGGGCGTCGCGTCGTGGCTGGTGCCCTCGCTGACATTCGCGACCGCCTTGGTGCTGGGCGCGGTGGTGGCACCGCCGGACGCCGTCACCGCCGTAGCGGTCGGTCGCAAGCTGGGCCTGCCGAAGAAGGTCATGGCGATCCTGACCGGCGAGAGCCTGGTCAACGACGCAGCCGCGCTGTCGCTGTTCTCCATCGCGGTCGCCCAGGTCGCGGGCAGCCGGGCGTTCATCGAGAACCCGGTGCTGCTGTTCAGTTACAGCGCGGTGCTCGGGCCGCTGGTCGGTGCCGCGCTCGGCTACATCACGCTATGGATTCGGCGGCGGCTGGCACACCCCGGGCTGGAAACCATTCAGGGTCTGGTGGTGCCGTTCGCCGCGTTCATCTCGGCCGAACACCTCCATGGATCGGGTGTGCTCGCGGTGGTCGTGGCGGGATTCGTCGTCGGGCACGGCTCTCTGGACGCGGGTTATCAGACCCGACTACAGGAGCGCTACGTATGGAACTCGGTCGACGTGATGCTCGAGGCGTTCGTGTTCGCCTACATCGGTTTGCAGTTGCGGTTCGTGATCGAGGATTTGCACGCGGCGCACGAGTCACTGGCCGAGGTTGCACTGGCGTCCGGCGTCGTGCTGTTGGCGGTGCTGGTGATCCGGCCGGCATGCGTCTTCTTGATGTTCGGGCGGGGCCTGCTGTCTCGGCATGTCGAAAACCGGCTCAGTGTGCCCGTTCCCGCCGTCGGTGGGCGCGGCGCGCTCGGCACCCGAAAACGTAAGCGGCCGGCGCGGTGGTCGGCGCTCGTCGACCGTCGGCTGCTCACGTGGCAGGAGAACGTCGTCGTGTCCTGGACCGGCATGCGTGGTGTGGTGACTTTGGCTGCCGCATCGGGCATTCCGGTGCTGACTGTCGAGGGCGAGCCGTTCCCCGAACGCGCGACCGTCCAGGCCATCGCCTTCGCGGTAAGCGTCGGAACGCTGTTGATTCAGGGCTGGACGCTGCCGCTGCTGATCCGTTGGCTTGGCCCGTCGTTCGAGGCGGATCGTGTTGCCGACGCCGCGGAGACCCGCAAGGCCGAACGGATCGTGCACGACGCCGCCGACGACGTCCTGGGTCGCTTCGCTGCCGAACCGCCGGCGGGCCTCGATGCCGCCACCCTGGCCAATATCAGGCTGACGATCGCCCGACACGCACAGGATGCCGACGAAATGCCGGACCCGGAGTCGCACACGCCTCGCGCCGAGGTGTTTTCGTCGCTGTACCGCGACGTGCTGGCGGCCCAGCGCAGCGCGCTGATCGCCGAACGCGACGACGGGCGCATCGAGGATGAAGCCGCGCGCGCGATGCTCGAGCGACTCGACCTTCAAGAGGCCGGGGTGTCAGCGCGCCTGGAAAGCCGCTTCTGACAACGCCGAAACTGAGCTTATTGCTCAAATTCGGGCGAAAACTCCTGCACAAGCTCAGTTTCGGCAACAGGACAGGTCAGAAGCCGCCGAAGTCGCCTCCGAAATCGCCTCCACCGAAGTCGCCGCCCCAGCCGCCGGCATCGCCGCCGCCGTCCCAGCCTCCGGCGTCACCGCCGCCGTCTGCGGCGTACTCCTCGCCGCCGCCAGCATCGGCGCCTTGGTCGTAGCCTTCTGCGAAGCCTTGCTCATAGCCGGTGCCATGCATGCCCGAGAACAGGGCGCTGAACAGGAATACCGAGCCCACACCCCAGGCGCCAGCGACCAGCGCCGGTTTCCACCACGGCTCGGAGTACCAGCCGGCGGGCACGGGCCGTCCTGCGACGCGGCCGCCGGGATAGTAGTTCGGGGTGCGCTCCGACGGGGCCGGCGACGCTTCGATCTCGCGGCCTTCGAACTCGACGCGACGGTCTTCGGTCACCGTGCCCGCCGCGCGCTGGCCCGACAGCGTCTCGAGCTCCGGACCGGGATCCATGCCCATGGCGATGCGGGCCGCGCGGACGTAGTAGAGGCCTTCCAGTGCACTCTCCTTGGCCAGCAACGCCTGTCGCGCGGTGGTCGCCTGCTCGATCGCCGATGAGGCGGCGGTGTAGCGCTCCGAGGCGTCGGCCATGGCCTGCTTTGACGCGTCGTCGTTGCCGGTCAGGTTCAGCACCTGTCCACCGAGGCGCTCGATGACGCGACGAGCGTCGGCCTTCGCGTCGGCCAGTGAGGCCGCGGAGCGTCTGCCAGACGCTTTCGAGGAGGCATAGACGGCCACGCCGATAGCGACGACGACCAGGATGATCAGGACGACCAAAGCGCCATTCATGTCGTCCACAGTACCTAGCGATTTGACAGGAAAACGGGCCGCGAGTCAGTCGCCGGTTACGCCAAGAGCGGAGTAGACCTCATTGGACAGCACGACGCTGCGTGGGTCCGCGTTGCACTTGGTGGCGTCGAAGTAATTCATCACGTACGCATAGCCGATCCGGTGCTCGAGGTCGACGAACGCGAATGAGCCGCCCGAGCCGCCATGGCCGAACGTTCGCGGGTTCGGACCCGCGACGCCGCGCTGGTTCAGCATGTAGCCCAGTCCCCACCCGTGATCGGCCACTCGCTCGCCCAGCACCATGTCGCTGTCGAAGCCGCCCTGGGACACCCGGACCAACTCCATGTGCTTGCGGGTCAGCAGCTTCTCCTGCGCCAGCGCGTTGTAGAAGCTCGCCATCCCGAGGGCCGATACGTGCGCGTTGGTGGCGGGGAATTCGGCCCGGCGCCACAGCTCGAGCTCGTTCGAGCCGAGCTCGTCGTCGGGGACGAAGCCCATCGCGACCGACAGCCCAGCCATCGGATGCTCGGCAAGCGAGGCGGGGTAGCCGGGCGCCTGGCCCGCGGCGAGCACGTCGCGGATGTGCGGCTTGTTGACCATCTCGGCGCAGCGGTGGTGCTCGGACTTGGGCAGGCCGATGTGGACGTCGATGCCGAGGGGCTCGGCGATCTCGGTGCGCAGGTACTGCCCGATGCTGCGGCCCGTGACGCGGCGAACCAACTCGCCGAGGATGAAGCCGAACGTCACCATGTGGTAGCCCTGCGCGGTGCCCGGCTGCCACCACGGCTCGGCCTCCGCGATGTGCCGGCACACCCGGTCCCAGTCGGCGGCCTCGGCCCAGTGCAGCCGGCTGCGCGGCCCGATTACCCCGGACCGATGACCCAACACCATCGCGATGGTGATGTCGCCCTTGCCGGCTTGGGCGAACTCGGGCCAGTAGCTCGCCACCGGCGCGTCGAGGTCGATTTCGCCGCGGTCGGCCAACAGATGCACGCACGTGCTGGTCAACCCTTTGGATCCGGAGAAGATGCTGGCCAGCGTGTCTTGCTGCCACGGCCGGTGGCCGGCCGCGTCGGCGGAGCCACCCCACAGGTTGACCACCAAGTCGCCCTCGACCCACACGGCAACGGCTGCGCCGATATCGTCGCGGTCGGTGAAGTTGCTGATGAATGCGTCGCGGACCTTGTCGAATCCCGGGGCGCACGAACCATCGATCGTGACACCCGGGTAGTCCCTCAACCGATCCTCCTGGCCGAAAACACCGCTGAAGGCCCTCGTCAGAGCGGGCGACGGGAATCGAACCCGCGTAGCCAGTTTGGAAGACTGGGGCTCTACCATTGAGCTACGCCCGCGTGTGCAGCACCAGCAGACTGTACCGGCGCTGGCTTAATCAAATCCAATTGAAAGCATTGCGTGATCAGCCCGTAGTATCTCGCGTGGTCAGCTCTGTTCAGAGCCGGCCATTGGGCGCGGGGTGTAGCGCAGCTTGGTAGCGCATCCGCTTTGGGAGCGGAAGGCCGCAGGTTCAAATCCTGTCACCCCGACCGGACCATGTACGACGACAGACAACAAGGAGCACGAGCGTGAAGAGCACCGTCGAGAAGTTGAGCCCCACGCGGGTGCGCATCAACGTAGAGGTGCCATTCACCGAGCTTGAACCGGACTTCGACCGCGCTTTCAAGGAGCTCGCCAAGCAGGTGCGACTGCCCGGCTTCCGGCCGGGCAAGGCGCCGCGCAAGCTGCTCGAGGCCCGCATCGGCCGGGAAGTGATGCTCGACCAGGTCGTCGGGGACGCGGTGCCAGGCCGCTACACCGAGGCGGTGACGACGTCGGACGTGCGCCCACTGGGGCAGCCCGAGATCGAGATCACCAAGAAGGAGTACGGCGAGGATCTGGTCTTCACCGCCGAGGTCGACATCCGGCCCGAGATCGAGCTGCCCGACCTGGAGGCGCTGAAGATCACCGTCGACCCGATCGAGGTCACCGACGAGGAAGTCGACGCCGAACTGCAGTCGCTGCGCGCCCGGTTCGGGACTCTGACCGGCGTTGAGCGCGCCGCGCGAGAGCGGCGACTTCGTCTCGATCGACCTGTCGGCCACGGTCGACGGCATCCAGGTGCCGGAAGCCGCGACCGAGGGGCTGTCCCACGAGGTCGGCTCCGGCCAGCTGATCGAGGGTCTGGACGACGCGATCATCGGGCTCAAGGAGGGGGAGACCCGCGTCTTCACCACCACGCTGGCCGCCGGCGAGCACGCCGGCCAGGAGGCGCAGGTAACCGTCACCGTCAAGTCGGTCAAGGAACGCGAGCTGCCCGAGCCCGACGACGAATTCGCCCAACTGGCAAGCGAATTCGACACCATGGAGGAGCTGCGCAACAGCCTCGTCGAGCAGGTGAGCCGGGTCAAGCGCGTCCAGCAGGCCGAGCAGATCCGCGACAAGGCGCTCGAGGCGTTGCTCGAGCAGGTCGACGTCCCGCTGCCGGAGAAGGTGGTGCAGGCACAGGTCGACGACACGCTGCACAACGCGATCCACGGCCTCGACCATGACGACGAGCGGTTCGCCGAGGCACTGGCCGAACAGGGCAGCAGCCGCGAGGAGTTCGACAAGGACAATCGCACCAACGCGGAGAAGGCCGTCAAGACCCAGCTGCTGATGGACGCCGTCGCCGACAAGCTCGACATCCAGGTCGGGCAGAGCGACCTCACCGAGCGGCTGGTGCTGATGTCGCGCCAGTACGGGCTGGAGCCGCAGCAGTTGCTCGGCTACCTGCAGGAGAACAACCAGCTGCCGGCGATGTTCGCCGACGTCCGGCGTGGGCTGACGGTGGCCGCGGTGGTGCACGGCGCGACCGTCACCGACACCGACGGCAACGTGATCGACACCACGGAGTTCTTCGGCCCGTCCGCCGAACAGCAGGCCGAAGCCGCCGCCGAAGCCGAGGCTGATGTCGCCGCTGAGCCCGAGGCTGAAGCCGTCGCAGAGACCTCCGCGCAAGACTCGGCCGAAGAGGAAACCGCCGAAGCCAAGTGACGCTGTGAGCGAACGGGCGCCCGTCGGGGAGTGCGCGACGCCGCAGGTTGGTTAGTGTCGGTGAGTACTAGGACTTTGAAGAAAGCAGGTATCCAGTCGTGACTGACATGCGTGGCGCCGCACAGGGCCTCAACCTCGTCGACTCGGTCTACGAACGGTTGCTGGCCGAGCGCATCATCTTCTTGGGCTCCCAGGTGGACGACGACATCGCGAACAAGCTGTGCGCGCAGATTCTGCTGCTGGCCGCCGAGGACCCCACCAAGGACATCAACCTCTACATCAACTCTCCGGGCGGATCGATCAGCGCGGGCATGGCTGTCTACGACACCATGGTGCTGGCACCGTGCGACATCGCCACCTATGGCATGGGTATGGCCGCGTCGATGGCCCAGTTCCTGCTGGCCGCGGGCACCAAGGGCAAGCGTTTTGCTCTGCCGCATGCCCGGATCCTGATGCATCAGCCGTTGGGTGGCGTCACCGGCAGCGCGGCGGACATCGCGATCCAGGCCGAGCAGTTCGCGGTCATCAAGAAGGAAATGTTCCGGCTCAACGCCGAGTTCACCGGTCAGCCGGTCGAACGCATCGAGGCCGACTCCGACCGTGACCGCTGGTTCACCGCGCAGGAAGCCCTCGATTACGGGTTCGTCGACCACATCATCACCAGCGCCCACGTCAACGGAGTGTCGCCATCATGACCAACCAGACCGATCCCCGTGTCCAGCCGCAGGCGCGCTACATTCTGCCGTCGTTCGTCGAGCACTCGAGCTTCGGGATCAAGGAGTCCAACCCGTACAACAAGCTCTTCGAGGAACGGATCATCTTCCTCGGCGTGCAGGTCGACGACGCGTCGGCCAACGACATCATGGCGCAGCTGCTGGTGCTGGAGTCGCTGGATCCCGACCGCGACATCACCATGTACATCAACTCGCCCGGCGGCTCGTTCACCTCGCTGATGGCGATCTACGACACGATGCAGTACGTGCGGGCCGACATCCAGACGGTGTGCCTGGGTCAGGCGGCGTCCGCGGCGGCAGTGCTGCTGGCGGCCGGAACCCCGGGCAAGCGGATGGCCCTGCCGAACGCGCGTGTGCTGATCCACCAGCCGGCGCTGGCCGGTGTCATCCAGGGCCAGTTCTCCGATCTGGAGATCCAGGCCAAAGAGGTGGAGCGGATGCGCACGCTGATGGAGACGACGCTGGCCCACCACACCGGCAAGGACGCCGGGGTCATCCGCAAGGACACCGACCGCGACAAGATCCTGACGGCCGAAGAGGCCAAGGATTACGGGATCATCGACACGGTGCTGGAGTACCGGAAGCTCTCGGCGCAGAAGGTCTAACCGCCGTCAGCGCCGGGAGTCGGATATATGACGGATCTGGCGCGAGTTTTCGTCACATTCCCGACGCTCGGTGAGGCCGAGTGGGCGCACACTGAATACATGGCTGGTCTCTTGAAGTGCTCGTTCTGCGGCAAGAGTGAGAAGGAAGTCAACAAGCTCGTTGCGGGGCCCGGTGTCTATATCTGCGACACCTGCATCGAGTTGTGCAATCAGGTCATCGCCGAGGCGTCGACCCCGAGCTGAGCGCCGCCAGTGCGGCGATGTCGTCGGGCCGGACCCGGCAGCATCCGCCGATGATGCGCGCACCGGCAGCCACCCATTGCCGCGCCAGGTCAGCCGACCACCGCGATTTGCCGACCCAGGTGCGACGGTGCGCGTCCCAGCCCTCGCCGCTGTTGGGGTAGACGATGACGGGCTTGCCCGTGATGTCGCGCGCAGTGTGTACGGCTGCGAGGACGTCCGCGGGGGCGCAGCAGTTCACCCCTACCGCAACGATTTCCGGGACGTCAGCGGCGACGGCGAACGCATCGGTCAGTGGCTGTCCTGCGCGGGTGGCAGTCCCGTCGATCGTGTAGGTGAGCCAAGCCGGAACACCGTATTCGGCGATCAGGCCCACCAGTGCCTGAGCCTCGTCGGTGTCAGGCACGGTCTCGAGCGCCAGCACGTCGGGTCCGGTGTCGGCCAGGACCTCCAGCCGTGGCCGGTGCCAAGAGGCCAGCTGCGCGACCGTCAGGCCGTACCTACCGCGGTACTCGGACCCGTCGGCAAGCGCGGCGCCGTAGGGCCCGACCGACGCCGCCACCCACCGACCACCGCCTACCTCATCGCGGGCGTCACGGGCCAGCTCGACGCTTCGCCGCAGCAGCCGCACGGCGTCGTCGCGTTCGATTCCGCGATCAGCGAAGCCGTCGAACGAGGCCTGATAGCTCGCAGTGGTGGCGAACACCGCGCCGGCGCGGAAGAACGCCGCATGTACGGCCGTGATTTCCTGCGGCGCGTCGACGAGCAGGCGGGCCGACCACAGATCGTCGGACAAGTCGTTGCCGCGGGCCTCGAGCTCGGTGGCCAGGCCGCCATCGCTGATTAGCACGGTATCGTGGGGCACGGCGAACACCACGGCGCAACTCTACGGCGGTTTCGCCGACGGCCTCTCGGTCCGATAACAGCGGCGACACGCCAGGGACACGGTGGCGCGTTCCTGGGGCCATTGGGGGAGTCAGACGATATGTTCTGCGGAACACAGATGAATACCACCGACGCGATTCGGCTTTATCGGTCGCACCGCGCCGGAACAAGCGGGTAGCGTCGGGACCAGCACCCAAGAAGGGCCCGAGCGACCACCACGACAAGCTCCATCACGTACTGAGATCAGGAAGTAGGACCCCACCACAATGGCGCGCATTGGAGACGGCGGAGACCTGCTGAAGTGCTCGTTCTGCGGGAAGAGTCAAAAGCAGGTCAAGAAGCTCATTGCGGGCCCGGGCGTCTATATCTGTGACGAATGTATTGACCTGTGCAACGAGATCATCGAAGAGGAACTCGCTGACGCCGACGACGTCAAGCTTGACGAGCTTCCCAAACCGGCCGAAATCCGCGATTTCCTCGAGGGCTATGTAATTGGTCAGGACACCGCGAAGCGCACGCTCGCGGTCGCCGTTTACAACCACTACAAGCGCATCCAGGCCGGGGAGAAGATGCGCGATTCCCGCGCCGAGCCGGTCGAGCTGTCGAAGTCCAACATCCTGATGCTCGGCCCCACCGGCTGCGGAAAGACCTACCTGGCGCAGACGCTGGCCAAGATGCTCAACGTGCCGTTCGCCATCGCCGATGCCACCGCGCTGACCGAGGCCGGCTATGTCGGCGAGGACGTCGAGAACATTCTGCTCAAGCTGATCCAGGCCGCCGACTACGACGTGAAGCGCGCCGAAACCGGCATCATCTACATCGACGAGGTAGACAAGATCGCCCGCAAGAGCGAGAACCCGTCGATCACCCGCGACGTCTCCGGTGAGGGTGTGCAGCAAGCCTTATTGAAGATTCTCGAGGGCACGCAGGCCTCGGTTCCCCCGCAGGGCGGCCGCAAGCACCCGCATCAGGAGTTCATCCAGATCGACACCACCAACGTGCTGTTCATCGTCGCGGGCGCATTCGCCGGACTGGAGAGGATCGTCTCCGACCGCGTCGGCAAGCGTGGTCTGGGCTTCGGCGCCGAGGTGCATTCCAAGGCCGAGATCGACACCCAGGACCACTTCGCCGAGGTCATGCCGGAGGATCTGATCAAGTTCGGGTTGATCCCGGAGTTCATCGGCCGGCTGCCGGTGGTGGCGTCGGTTACGAACCTGGACAAGGACTCGCTGGTGCAGATCCTGTCCAAGCCGAAGAACGCGTTGGTCAAGCAGTACACCCGGCTGTTCGAGATGGACGGCGTCGAGTTGGAGTTCACCCCCGACGCGCTGGAGTCCATCGCCGATCAGGCGATCCACCGCGGCACCGGCGCCCGGGGGCTGCGCGCCATCATGGAAGAAGTGCTGCTGCCGGTGATGTACGACATCCCCAGCCGCGACGATGTGGCCAAGGTCGTCGTCACCAAGGAGACCGTCGAGGACAACGTCCTGCCGACGATCGTGCCGCGCAAGCCTTCTCGCCCCGAGCGTCGGGACAAGTCCGCCTAGATACCACGAGCTTGCGCCCAGAGCGCGCGAAGCCCCTCTAGCGAGCGTGGCCGACGCTGTTCCAATGCCGTGCGCAGCCCACCCCGCCCCGTGTGGCCGATGAACTTGCGTTCGGACGCAGTCTCGGGTGCATCGTCGGCCGTTGCGGTGAGGAATCGATCGGGGACCGCGAGCTTGTGGATCGTGCGCAGCGTCAGCAGATACTGGCGAGGCAGCGAACCGGTCGTGTAGGGCAGGTCGTACTTGTCGCACAGGGCCCGCACCTCATCGGCGATTTGGGACAGGCGGTTGCTGGGTAGGTCGGGGAACAGGTGGTGTTCGATTTGGTAGCAGAGGTTGCCGCTGAGAAACGCCAGAACGCGTCCGGCGTCGAAGTTCGCGGTCCCGAGCATCTGGCGCAGGTACCATTCGGGCTTGGTCTCACGCTCCACTACGGCTGGGTCGAATTTCTCTGCGCCGTCGGGGAAGTGGCCGCAGAAGATCACCACGTAGGCCCACAGGTTTCTGATGAGATTGGCGCTCGCGTTGGCCGTCAGTGTCCGCCACCACCGCCGTCCGCTCAGCGCCGGAAACAGCAGATAGTCCTTGGCTACTTGGCGGGTGACTTTAGCGCGCAGCGCCCTGGACTCCGCCGATTTCTGGGACTCGTCGGCTGCGCGGTCGTGCGCGGCATGCAGGCCGTGCAGGGCGATGCCCCATTCGAATATCGCTGCCAGCAAGAAGTTTCGAAGCGGCTGCGCCAGGTGCTTGGGCTGCCACGACTCGTCACGGGTGATCCGCATGATGCCGAAGCCCATGTCGTCGTCCATGCCCAGGACATTGGTGTACACGTGGTGCGTGTAGTTGTGCGAATAGCGCCATTGGGACGACAGGCCCGGCATGTCCCATTCCCAGGTGCTGGAATGGATTTCGGGGTCGTTCATCCAATCCCATTGCCCGTGACCGACATTGTGGCCGATCTCCATGTTCTCGATGCTCTTCGCAAGAGCGAGGGCGATGGTGCCCGCGAGCCAGCCTTTTCTTGACCTGGTGCAGCCGATCACCAGTCGCGCGGCGACGTCCAGCGTGCGCTGGAAGGTGATGGTGCGACGGATGTAGGCGGCGTCCTTCGAGCCGAGGCTCTCCTCGATGGTGGTGCGTATCGCGTCGAGTTCGCGTCCGAGCGCCTCGACGTCTGCCTCGCTGAGATGGGCATAGGCAGAGACGTGGCTGATAGCCAATTGGAGTCCTTGGATTGATGGGTTGGAGTGCGCGCGTCATGCCGATTCGCGTGTGGTAATCCGTCCCATCCGTGGACACGCACGCTGTACAGGGCGTCCACGAGTTCGACAACAGTGGGTCCACCCGTTTGGGGGGACCACCCGGGCGGGCGGCCCAGGCAGGAACGTCGCTTCCTGTGAACGAGTCTACGGCAGGCTTCGACTAGCCGGCCTTCCCGGACAGCTGCCTCACCGAAGCCACGGTGACGTGGTCGGACGCGTAGAGGACCATCGGGTGATCGTCCTCTGAAGACATCCGGACCACAGCGAACTGGACCGCATCGCAGTCGGGACGCCTGGCCTGCTGCATGACGGTGTCGAGAAGCGCGGCGCGCGTCGCGTCATCGAGAACCGGCTCGGCCTGCGTCAACACCCGTCGATCGGCCGCGGTCAACCCGAAGTGCGCCTCCCGCCAGCCGCTCCAACCCGTCGGGCCATGTTCTCGCCAAACCAGTCGAGCGTCGTCTGGATCCGGTGCGAGTAGTCCGGTCAGCGAACTGACGAGGCACCAGATCAGGAACGCCGCGATCGCGACGAACTGCAGTTCGGTAACCATGGCTTGAGACTTCTCCGTAGGCCCGCGGTGCACATGAGTAGCCGACTACGTGATTTTGCGCGGTTCTCCCGCAGATCGGCCGTCTCCATCGGTGGCCGGTTGAACGGATCCGCACAGGCGTTCATCTCTGACCCACCGCACTGCGCTCGCTGATCACCTCACCGACCAGCGCCGCAATTTCGGCGACCCCGTCGCGGCGGGCGAACGCGGCCTCGAGGTCACGCGCGTGGCGCAGGTAACGGCTGTCGTTGAGCACCTCACGGACGGCGGCGCGCACCGCGCCGGTGGTCGGTGTGCCGGTCCGCAAGTTGACGCCCGCACCCGTCCACGCCACGCGAGCGGCGACCTCCGGCTTGTCCTCAGTGTTCCCGGCCACCACCAGCGGCACGCCCGTCGCGAGTGCCCGCTGCACCGCGCCGTAACCGCCGTTGGTGACCATCACGTCGACCTTGGGAAGCAGCACGTCATGCGGGATGTATTCGGCGACAAAGGTATTCATCGGCAGCGGCACCTTGAGTTGGCTCACGTCGCGACCGCCGGTGGTGGCCACGACGATGACGTCCTCGCCGCCCAGCGCCTCGATCGTCGGCTCCAGCAGCCGGCCCAGATCGGCGTTGTCGATGGTGCCCTGGGTGACGTGGACGACGGGGAGGTCACCGTCGAGCTGTGACCACCACGGCGGGCGTTGGAAACCTCGCGACGACGCCGGATGGACGGCACCGACATAGCGCACGTGCGACGGCAGATCGCTGCGTGGGTAGTCGAACTCCGGAACGGTCGGGGCGATGTAGCGGTCGGCCAGTAGCCCGGAATCCAGGAGGAACATCGGCAGCGGGCGGCTGTTCAGCCGGTTCAGCAGGTAGTTGGCCGCCTTCTGTGATTCGCGCAGCAATACTTTCTGCGCCACGGCGTTCAGCGCGCGGTTGCGCAGGCGGCCCAGCGCGGTGGAGGACGGTGGCAGACCCATTCCGGTCGGGGCGGTGTCGCGGCTGCTGAGCGTCAACGGCGTCGTGGCGTAGGCCAGCACCGGCGGCAGGGCCGCGCGATCACCGAGCAGGAACGGCAGGATGCCGAAGAACCCCGCGTCGACGATGATCGCGTCGAACTCTGTCTGCGCCATCAGGTCCGACAGCGCCTGCGCCTGGTGCGCCATGGGTTGCACGAACAGCCGGACGATGTCGAAGTTGACCCGTTTGATCCCGGACGTGTCAGCCCGGCCGGGCAGGTCGATGTCGAGGCGGCTCAGGTCGAAGTCGGCCTCGGCGGGTATCGCCCGCGGGGTGGCCCCGATTGCGCGGATCTGGGCGGCGTGGCTGGCCGAAGTCAGCATGGTGACGCGGTCGCCGCGGTCGACCAATCCCCGTGCGACGTTCAACAGTGGACCGAAGTGGCCGATCGGCGATAGCGGGGCAATGAGAATTTCTGGCATGGGCTCGATGCTCGGCGACGGCCCGCGCCCGAGCTTGGAGGTTTGGTGGAGATCGCGTGGAGATTGCGGGCAGCGTCGCCAGACCCGAGGGGCTTACCGGGCGGGTAGGAAACCCTTCCCTTCCAGGAGGGGAATCTGGCTTCCCGGCGATTACGGAGCCACTGCCTGATCGACGACTATTCCGTCATGGCTACCGCAAACTCGGCTCCCAGCGCCTCGATCGCTTCGGGGACACCGACTTTCCTGCGTAGCCACGCGCGCGGCGAGCGCACCGGACGTCGGCACCCCGCCTATACCGAACGGACCGTCACCGTCCGCGACGGCGTGCAGTTGGCGGTTCGGGATCAAGGGCCCGTGCACGCCGAGGCCACCGTCGTGCTCCTGCACGGCCTCTGCCTTGAGAAAGGATCATGGGCCGGCCAGATCCGTCACCTAACCCGGCAGTGGGGCGACCGGATCCGGATCATCAGCTATGACCACCGCGGCCACGGCGGGTCGGATTCGGCCCCGAAGCGCACCTACATGATCGAGCAGCTCGCCGACGACCTCGCCGACGTCCTGACAGCGCTCGACGTGAGCGGCCCCCTCACCCTCGCGGGACACTCGATGGGCGGGATGGTCGCGCTCGCCTACCTCGGCCGGCGCCCGGCTGATCGCCCAGTGGAGCCGCACGGACTGGTCCTCGCCGCGACCGCTGCCGGACGACTCGCTGAGCGCGGCGTTGCCCGCCTCCTGGCCAGTCCCGCCACGGATATGCTGTGCGGGCTCGCCGCCCGCGCGCCTCAACGCGCCATTCGCCTGCTTACCAAGCCCGTGTGCGCCACGTTGGGCCTCCAGGTCGGAAGTCACGCGCGCTCGACACTGCTGACGCTGTTCACGACCGCCCTGGGCGCCACGACATCCCTCAACACCGCCGTCGGCTTCCTGCCCGGCCTACGGTCCTACGACCAAACCTCCGCGCTCGCCTCCATCCGCGCCCAGACGGTCATCCTCAGCGGCGGAGTCGACCTCCTCACTCCACCGTCGCACGCGCGCGAACTGGCCGCCGCTATCCCCGGCGCCACACACCTGCACCTTCCCACGGCCGGGCACATGCTCCTCCAAGAGGCCGCCCACGCCGTCACGGATGCCATCAGCCGCACGATGGCCACGCGCATCAGCGCCCATCCGCGACCTACGGCGTTGGGTCAGCTTCCCGGACAACGGGATTCGGCTCACGCGAGGACAGCATAGGTCTCTTCGCTGGTGCGACGGTCGGCGCTGGACTCAGCGTTTGATGCGGTCGGGGCGGGTGTAGACGTTCATCGAGTCGCCGCGCAGGAACGCCACCAAGGTGAGCCCGGACTGACTGGCCAGGTCCACCGCCAGCGATGACGGCGCCGACACCGCGGCCAGCACCGGGATGCCCGCCATCACCGCCTTCTGGGTGAGCTCGAACGACGCGCGCCCGCTGACCAGCAACACGATGCCGCTGAGCGGGATGCGGTCCTGTTCCAGCGCCCACCCGATGACCTTGTCGACGGCGTTGTGGCGGCCGATGTCCTCACGAACGGCGAGCGTGGTGCCGTCGACGTCGAACAGCGCCGCCCCGTGCAGTCCGCCGGTGGTGGCAAACACCTTCTGCGCTTCGCGCAGCAGGTCCGGCATGGCGGACAGGGTCTCCGCGGCGACCATGGATGGGTCGTCGCCGGGGCCGTGACGGCTGATGGTTCTCACCGCCTCCAGCGACGCCTTACCGCACACGCCGCACGACGAGGTGGTATAGAAATTGCGGGTGACATCGAGGTCAGGCGTCGGGACATTCGGGGCGAGCATCACGTCAAGCACGTTGTAGGTATTGAGCGTGTCCCCCTCGGCGCCCTTGCAGTACCGCACGGTGAGCACATCGTCACGCTTTGCGATGACGCCCTCGGTCAGCAGAAAGCCTTGCGCCAGTTCGATATCCGAGCCCGGCGTGCGCATCGTGACAGTGATCGGCGTGCCGTTGACCCGGATCTCCAGCGGTTCCTCGACGACGAGTGTCTCCGGCCGCGCGACTACGTCATCGGCGGTCACGTGCTGCACCCGGCGGCGGGCCGTCACCCGCCCCATGCGGCCTCCAACCGAATGACGATCGCCTTCGATACCGGCGTATTCGACCCGGCTGCAGTGTGATCCAGCGGGACCAGGGGATTGGTCTCGGGATAGTAGGCCGCGGCGTTGCCTTGCGGGGTGGAGTAGGCGACGACCATGAAGTCCTTGGCGCGGCGCTCCTGCAGCTGGCCGTCGCCGTTGGTGAACTCGGACACCAGGTCGACGCGATCGCCGTCGTTGAGGCCGAACTTTTCGATATCGGCCGGGTTGACAAAGACGACCCGTCGTCCGCCCTTGACGCCGCGGTAGCGGTCGTCGAGCCCGTAGATGGTGGTGTTGTACTGATCGTGGCTTCGCATCGTTTGCAGAATCAGCCGCCCGGGCGGTACGGGAACCCATTCCAGCGGGTTGACCGAGAAGTTGGCTTTGCCTGTGCTGGTGGGGAATTCGCGGGCGTCACGGGGCCCGTGCGGAAGCTGGAAGCCGTCGGGTGCGCGGACCTTGCGGTTGTAGTCGTCGAAGCCGGGCACCACGGCCGCGATCGCATCGCGGATGGTGTCGTAGTCGCCGTTGAACTGCTCCCACGGCACGGGATGGTCGGGCCCCAGCAGGGTGCGGGCCAGCTGGCAGACGATCGCGACCTCGCTGCGCACCTGGTCGCTGGGAGGGTGCAGGCTGCCGCGCGACAAGTGCACCATCGACATCGAATCCTCCACCGACACCTGCTGTTTCGCGCCGTTCTGGATGTCGCGGTCGGTGCGGCCCAACGACGGCAGGATCAATGCGGTCGCTCCGTGCACCACATGGCTGCGGTTCAGCTTCGTCGAAACCTGCACCGTAAGCGAGCAACTGCGCAAAGCCGCCTCGGTGACCGCGGTGTCCGGCGTCGCCATCGCGAAGTTGCCGCCCATACCCATGAACGCCTTGGCCCGGCCGTCGCGCATCGCGCGAATCGCATCCACAGTGTCGACGCCGTGCTCGCGGGGACTGACGATGCCGAACCGGGCATCCAATGCGGATAGGAACCTCTCGGGCATCTTCTCCCAGATGCCCATCGTGCGGTCGCCTTGCACGTTGGAATGCCCACGGACGGGGCACAATCCGGCACCGGGCTTGCCGATCATGCCGCGCATCAGCAGGACGTTGGTGATCTCCGAGATGCTCGGCACGGCGTGCTTGTGCTGCGTCAGACCCATCGCCCAGCACACGATTGTTCGCTCGGAGGCGATCATCATCTTCGCCATCAACTCGAGCTGCGCCCGCTCGATGCCGGTGGCGTCCAACACCGTGTCGATGTCGACCGCCCGCGTTCGGGCTTCGTAGTCGGCGAAGTTTGCGCAATGCCGGTCGACGAAGTCGCGGTCGACGACCGTGCCGGGGGCCGCGTCGTCGGCCTCCAACAGCAGCCGGCCGAGCCCGGCGAACAGCGCCATGTCGCCGCCGAGCCGGATCTGCACGAACTCGTCGGCGATCGGAATGCCGTGCCCGACCACGCCGTGCACCTTCTGCGGATCCTTGAACCGGATCAGGCCGGCCTCGGGCAGCGGATTGACCGCGATGATCTTGGCGCCGTTGGCCTTTGCTTTCTCCAGCACCGACAGCATTCGGGGGTGGTTGCTGCCGGGATTCTGGCCGGCGATGATGATCAGGTCGGCCTGGGTGACGTCCTCGACGGTCACCGAGCCCTTGCCGATGCCGATCGCCTCGACCAACGCCGTCCCGGATGACTCGTGGCACATGTTCGAGCAGTCCGGCAGGTTGTTGGTGCCGAAGCTGCGGACCATCAACTGATAGAGGAACGCGGCCTCGTTGCTGGTGCGCCCGGACGTGTAGAACACCGCTTCGTTGGGGCTATCCAGAGCGTTTAGTTCGTCGGCGATCAACCGGTAGGCGTCGTCCCACTCGATCGGCCGGTAGTGGTCGTCGCCGGGGCGCAGCACCATCGGACGGGTGAGCCGGCCCTGCTGGGACAGCCAGTACTCCGGCCTGCCTTCCAGGTCGGCGATCGAATGGCGGGCGAAGAACTCGGGCGTGACGACGCGCTTGGTGGCCTCCTCGGCGACGGCCTTGGCCCCGTTCTCGCAGAATTCAGCGAGCTTGCGGCCCCCGTGTTCCTCGGGCCACGCGCAGCCGGGGCAGTCGAAGCCCTTGCGCTGGTTGAGCCGGGCCAGCGCGGCGGCTGTACGGAGCGCGCCCATGGACTCCAGCCCGCGTTGCAGCGACACCAGCACGGCCTTGACACCGGCAGCTTCATGCTCGCGGTCGGTGACCGTGACCGCGTGTTCGTCGTAGGCGACGCCGATGTCACGGGTGGCGTCGCGTCTTCTGGCCAACCGCATGTGCCCAGCCTATGCCGCCCGGCCATAGCAAACGCATTCTGGCGTTGACGGCGATGTAACAAGTTTGCCATCGGACGTCCCTAGGGTTGGCCGGTCAACCGTCCGCCGAGAAGAAGCGCGGACGACAGCAACGATAGGAACTCAGTTGAGCGGAAATGCCGTCCGGTTGCAGGCGATCAACAATGTCGAGGCCTACGTGCCACCGGCGATCAGCTTCGTGGTGGGGGAGGAACCGGGTGCGATCTTCGGCTCGAACGTCTTCACCAAGGCCGAGATGCAGTCGCGCCTGCCGAAGTCGGTCTACAAGTCGGCCGTCGCAACCATCGAGAAGGGCGTCAAGCTCGACCCGGCGATCGCCGACTCCGTCGCCGCGGCGATGAAGGACTGGGCACTGGAGAAGGGCGCCACCCACTACGCCCACGTCTTCTACCCGATGACCGGTCTGACGGCCGAGAAACACGACAGCTTCCTGGAGCCGGTGTCCGATGGTCAGACGCTGGCAGAGTTCGCCGGAAAGACCCTGATACAGGGTGAGCCGGATGCCTCCAGTTTCCCGTCTGGCGGCCTGCGCAGCACTTTCGAGGCCCGCGGGTACACCGGCTGGGATGTCACTAGCCCGGCGTACATCCTGGAGAACCCGAACGGCAACACCTTGTGTATTCCGACGGTGTTCGTGTCGATGACCGGTGAGGCACTGGACTACAAGACGCCGCTGCTGCGCAGCCAGCAGGCGATGGGCACCCACGCCGAACGGATCCTGAAGCTGTTCGGCCACGACAACCTCCAGAAGATCGTCGCGTTCTGCGGTCCCGAGCAGGAGTACTTCCTGGTTGACCGCCACTTCTTCCTGGCCCGTCCCGACCTGGTCAATGCGGGTCGCACCCTGTTCGGCGCCAAACCGCCGAAGGGGCAGGAGTTCGACGACCACTACTTCGGTGCCATCCCCGAGCGGGTGCTGGGCTTCATGATGGATACCGAGCGTGAGCTGTTCAAGCTGGGCATCCCCGCCAAAACCCGTCACAACGAGGTGGCGCCGGGTCAGTTCGAGATCGCCCCGATGTTCGAGCGTGGCAACATCGCCTCCGATCACCAGCAGTTGCTCATGACCGTCTTCAAGACGATCGCCAAGAAGCACGGCATGGAGTGCCTGTTCCACGAGAAGCCGTTCGCCGGTGTCAACGGATCGGGCAAGCACGTCAACTTCTCGCTGGGCAATGCCGAACTGGGCTCACTGCTGGTGCCCGGCGATACGCCGCACGAGAACGCGCAGTTCCTGGTGTTCTGCGCCGCGGTGATCCGCGCTGTCCACAAATACGCGGGCCTTCTGCGGGTTTCGGTGGCTTCGGCCACCAACGACCACCGCCTCGGCGCCAACGAGGCGCCGCCCGCAATCATCTCGATCTTCCTCGGCGACCAGCTGGCCGACGTGTTCGAGCAGATCGCCAAGGGAGCGGCGACGTCGTCGAAAGGCAAGGGCGCCATGATCATCGGCGTTGACACCCTGCCGGTGCTGCCCACCGACCCTGGCGACCGCAACCGCACCAGCCCGTTCGCATTCACCGGCAACCGGTTCGAATTCCGTGCTCCGGGTTCGGGTCAGACCGTTGCCGTTCCCATGATGATGCTGAACACCATCATGGCCGATTCGCTCGACTACATGGCGACCATCCTGGAGAAGGCCGTCGCCGATGGGGGAGATTTCGACGAGGCTGTCCAGAAGCTGTTGACCGACATCATCACCGAGCACGGCGCAGTGGTCTTCAACGGTGACGGCTACTCGGAGAACTGGCAGATCGAAGCCGCCGAGCGTGGCCTGCCGAACCTGAAGACCACGCTGGATGCGCTGCCCGAACTGATCAAGCCCGAGTCCATCGAGTTGTTCGAGCGCTACAGCGTCTTCAGCGAGCGCGAGTTGCACAGCCGTTACGAGGTCCGCCTCGAGATGTACGCGCTGACCATCGGTGTCGAGGCCAAACTGGCCCTGGAACTGGGGTCGACGGTGATCCTGCCCGCGGCGATGCGCTACCAGACCGAGATCGCGCACAATGTGGCGACGCTGAAGGCGGCCGGCGTCGAACCGAGCATGACTCTGCTGGAACAGGTTTCGGGTCCGATCGCCGAGCTGACGGCCGGGCTCGGCGAGCTGAAGGCGGGACTCGGTCACTCGGCCGACGCAGCCTACGACGAGGCCACGCACGCGCTGGCCGTGTTGTTACCGGCCATGGAGAAGGTGCGCGCCGCCGCCGACACCTTGGAAGGCATTGTGGCCGATGACCTTTGGCCGTTGCCGACCTATCAGGAGATGCTGTACGTCCTGTAGCCCGAACTCCTCTGACGACGTCGCCGGGTGTGGGGGTCGTGCCCGCCCCATGCGGGCATTGGTTGACCCGCAACCCCCACACTCGGCGGCTACGCGCTCTTGTGCGAGCGTGCGTGTTTGCGGCACGACACGCGATATTTGGGGACACTTCACGCACGCTCGACGGCCGCGAGCGTGCGGAAAATGCTGGCGAAACCCGGCGTGTTGAGCAACAAACACGCACGGTCGCGGAGCGTGGGCTACTTGTTTTGAGGGAAGCCGAGTTCGATGCCGCCGTGGCTGGGGTCGAGCCAGCGGCTGGTGATGGCCTTGCCGCGGGTGAAGAACTGCACGCCTTCGGTGCCGTGGGCGTGGCTGTCGCCGAACAGTGAGGCCTTCCAACCGCCGAAGCTGTAGTAGGCCATCGGCACCGGGATGGGCACGTTGATGCCGACCATGCCGACCTCGACCTCGTTCTGGAACCGCCGGGCTGCGCCGCCGTCGTTGGTGAAGATCGCGGTGCCGTTGCCATACGGGTTGTCGTTGACCAGTTGCAGCGCGTCGTCGTAGGTCTCGACGCGCACCACCGAGAGCACCGGACCGAAGATCTCGTCGGTGTAGACACTCATCTCGGGCCTCACGTTGTCGATCAACGTCGGGCCGAGCCAGAACCCGTCTTCGCCACCGTCTGCGTTGACGCCGCGGCCGTCGACGACGACCTTGGCGCCGTCGGCCTCACCGGCGTCGATGTAGGAGGCCACCTTGTCGCGGTGTGCGCGGGTGACCAGCGGGCCCATGTCCGCGTCGCCGGTGCCGTCGCCGGTCTTGATGGTGGCGGCGCGTTCGGCGATCTTGGCGACCAGATCGTCGGCGATCGGCCCGACCGCGACGCAGGCGCTGATGGCCATGCAGCGTTCGCCCGCCGAGCCGAACCCGGCGTTGACCATCGCATCAGCGGCCAGATCCAGGTCGGCATCGGGCAGGATCACCGCGTGGTTCTTCGCGCCGCCCAGGGCCTGCACCCGCTTACCGTGCGAGGTGCCGGTCTGGTAGACGTACTGGGCGATGGGCGTGGACCCGACGAAGGACACCGACTTGATGGCCTTGTTGGTGAGCAGTTCGTCGACGGCGGTCTTGTCGCCCTGCAGGACATTGAAGACACCCGGTGGCAGGCCGGCTTCGGCCCACAGTTCGGCCAGCCACAGAGAGGCCGACGGATCCTTCTCGGACGGCTTGAGGACGACGGTGTTGCCGGTGGCGATGGCGATGGGGAAGAACCACATCGGCACCATGGCCGGGAAGTTGAACGGGCTGATGATGCCGACCGGCCCGAGCGGTTGGCGGATGGAGTAGACGTCGACCTTGGTCGAGGCGTTCTCGGTGAACCCGCCCTTGAGCAGATGCGGGATACCGCAGGCGAATTCGACGACTTCCTGGCCGCGGGTCACTTCACCCAGCGCGTCGGAGACCACCTTGCCGTGCTCGCTGGTGATGATCTCGGCGAGCTCACCCTTGCGCGCGTTGAGCAATTCCCGGAACGCAAACAAGACCTGCGTGCGCTTGGCCAGCGACGTGTCCCGCCACGCGGGGAACGCCGCCGCGGCCGCGTCGATCACCGCGCGGGCATCCTCGACGCTGGCCAGGGCGACCTCGCCGGTGACCGCGCCGGTAGCCGGGTTGGTCACCGGCGCCGTGGCGCTGCCGGTGCCCGTCGTAGGGCTTGTTGTTGATCCAGTGGGGAATGGCGTTGGTCATGTACTTCTCATTTCCTTTACAGGTCAGGGCTTCTCGGCAAGTTCGACTGTGACGGGTTCGCCGGTCTCCAATGACCGGACCCCGGCGGCGCACACGGCAGCGGCGGCGTACCCGTCCCATGCCGTGGGGCCGTTGACGTTGACGCCTGAGCGGACGGCGTCAACCCACCGCTGCACCTCGATGTCGTAGGCCAACCCGAAGCGTTCGCGGAATCCTGGTGTGATCTGCCCGCCCCACCGGCCGGGGCTGGCCTTGCGGATCAGCCCGACATCCAAACCGATTGTCGCGCTGCCGCGTTCGCCGACCACCTCGGTGCGGACCTCGTACCCGATACCCGTGGTGACGAACACCTCGACGTCGACGTGCCGGCCGCTGCGGGTTCGGAAGATCGCGATCTGCGGGTCGAGGAGTCCCGCGGGGGCGGTGGGATTGGGTGTCGGCTTGATGATGTGCACCGACGCGATCTCCTCACCGAGCAGGAAGCGCGTCACGTCGACCTCATGCACCAGTGAGTCCTTAACGATCATCGCCGAGTCAAAGCCGGGCGGCACGGCGGCATTGCGGTGCACGCAGTGCATCACCAGCGGCTGCCCGAGTTCGCCGCCGTCGATCAACGCCTTCAGCTGCTGATACTCCGGGTCAAAGCGGCGCATGAAACCCACTTGGATCAAGGGCGTTTCGAGCTCGGCCTCACGGCGGACGACATCGAGCGAGGTCTCGACGTCGGTGGTCAACGGCTTTTCGCACAGCACCGGCTTGCGATGCTCCAGGCAGGCGAGCAGCTGCTTTTCATGCGTCGGGCCGGGCGTGGCCAGCAGCACAGCATCGACGTCGTCGGCGGCGATGGCGTCGAGCGGGTCGCCGGCCACCCTCGCACCGGGCACCGACGTCGCGACCTGTTCGGCCTTCTCGGTCAGGTAGTCGTTGACCACGGTGACGCGGGCTCCGCTGATCCGGCTGGTGATGCGGGCGACGTGGTCGGCGCCCATCATGCCGACGCCGAGCACGGCAATCCTCAGTTCTGACATGGGTTTCCTCAGCTGAACGTGACGGTTCGGGCGCCGCAGCTGCCCAGGTACGCGCGGGTGCGGCGGGCGATCGGCAGGGGAGTGTCGGGCGAACAGGGGTACATGTCCTGTTCGACGATGGCGAACACGTCGATGCCCAGCCGCTCGATCGCGTGCAGTAGCGGCGGGAGGTCGGGGATGCCGTGCGGTGGTTCGGTCATCGCGCCCAACCGCACCGCCTCGCCGAACGGCAGATCCTCGGCCTTGACCTTCGAGCGGACGTACGGGTCGACCTGCTTGAGGTGCAGGTACCCGATCCGGTCAGAGTACTTGTTGATGATGGTGAGGTTGTCGCCGCCGCAGTAGCTGACGTGACCGGTGTCGAGGCACAGGTTGACGGCGCTTGGACTGGTGCAGTCCAGGAACCGGTAGATGTGGTCTTCGGTAGCGACATGGCTGTCGGCGTGCGGATGGTATTGCGCTCGGACACCGTATGTTTCGTACATCGCCCGGCCAAGGCGGTTCATGCCCTCGGTCTTGCGGCGCCATTGTTCGTCGGTGAGTTCACGCGGCTCGAGCACCTTGCCGGTGGCCGGGTCACGCCACATCTCGGGGATGACCACGATGTGCTTGCCGCCGACGGCCGCGGTCAGCTTGGCGACGTCCTCGATCTGCGCCCACACGGCGTCCCAGGAGTCGTCCTGGTGCAGATGCTCGAATACCGTACCTGCCGACAGTTTCAGGTTGCGGGCCGCCAGCTCGTCCGACAGTTTTTGCGGGTCGGTCGGCAGATATCCATAGGGCCCCAGCTCAATCCACTGGTATCCGGCGGCTGCGACCTCGTCGAGAAATCGGGTGTACGGGGTCTGCTGCGGGTCGTCGGGGAACCAGACCCCCCACGAGTCTGGCGCTGACCCAACGCGAATGGTGCTCATTCTGTTGGCCTTACGTACGGACGTTGAACTTTCTTCCATTCGGCGTACGTCTCGTACGCCGCTTGTGTGGATTCCAGCGACGACACCTGGCTCACTGGAACGTCCCACCAGGACTCGCTGTCCGGTGCATAGATGAGTGGATCGGTTTCGACGTGGATGACCGTGGTGTGGTCGTTGGCCTTGGCCACCTTAACTGCGTCGGTGAACTCCCCGGCGGTCGCCACCCGGATCACGTCGGCGCCCAGGCTGGCGGCATTCGCGGCGAGGTCGACCGGAAGCTTGTCGCCCTGCAGACGCCCCGAATCGTCACGGTAGCGGTACGAGGTGCCAAATCGCTGCGATCCCAACGACTCCGACAACGATCCGATCGACGCGAAGCCGTGGTTCTGCACCAGCACGAGGATGACCTTGACGCCCTCCTGAACGGCGGTGACCAATTCGGTCGCCATCATCAGGTACGAGCCATCGCCGACCATGACGAACACGTCGCGGTCCGGGCTGGCCATCCGCACGCCGATACCGCCCGCCACCTCGTATCCCATGCAGGAGTAGCCGTATTCGACGTGGTAGCCCTTGCGGTCTCGGGTGCGCCACAGCTTGTGCAGGTCCCCTGGCATCGATCCTGCCGCGCACACCACCACGTCGCGGGGATCGGACAGCGTGTTCGTCAGCCCGATCACTTGGCTTTGATTGAGCGCGCTACCGTCGTCGTCCACGCGGTACGCGGCCGACACGGTGTCGTCCCAGACCTTGGCGAGTTGGGCTGTGCGCGTGCGATATTCGTCGCTGACGGAGTAGTCGCCCAGGGCGGTAGCCAGTGCGTCGATCGCTTCGCGCGCATCTGCGACCACCGACAGCCCGCCCTGCTTGACCGTGTCGAACGACGCGACGTTGATGTTGACGAACCGCACGTCGGGGTTGTTGAACGCGGTGCGCGAGGCACTGGTGAAATCGCTGTAGCGGGTGCCGATGCCGATCACCACGTCGGCCTCGGCGGCCAGCGTGTTGGCGGCGGTGGTGCCGGTCGACCCGACCGCGCCGACCGACTGCGGGTGGTCGTAGGCGAGTGAGCCCTTACCGGCCTGGCTCTCGGAAACCGGGATCCCGGTCCGCTCGACGAACGTGGCGCAGCGCATCGGTGGCGCCGGAGTAGATGACGCCGCCGCCGGCCACGATCAAGGGCTTGCGGGCACTGCGAATCACCTCCGCGGCCCGGGCGATCACCGACCGCTCCGGCAGCGGGCGCGCGACATGCCAAGTGCGTTCGGCGAACAGCGATTCCGGCCAGTCGTACGCCTCAGCCTGTACGTCCTGAGGGAGGGAGATGGTGGCCGCACCGGTTTCGACCGGATCGGTCAGCACCCGCATCGCGCCCAGCAGTGCGGCGGGCAGTTGTTCGGGCCGCCACACCCGGTCGAAGAAGCGTGAGAGCGGCTTGAACGCGTCGTTGACCGTGAGTTCGCCGTCGTTGGGCGCCTCGAGCTGCTGAAGGACGGGCGCGCTCACCCGGGTGGCGAAGGTGTCCGACGGCAGCAGCAGCACCGGCAGCCGGTTGATGGTGGCCAGCGCGGCGCCGGTGAGCATGTTCGTCGAGCCGGGTCCGATGCTGGCGGTGACGGCCCACGCCTGCAGCCGGTCCTTCTGCCGGGCATAGGCCACAGCGGTGTGCACCATCGCTTGTTCGTTGCGGCCCAACACGTATCGCAATGTGGGTTCGGTCTCGTCGACCTCGGCCTGCAGCAGCGCCTGCCCCACACCGGCCACATTGCCGTGGCCGAAGATGCCGAAGCAGCCGGCGAAGAACTTGCTGCGTTCGCCGTCGCGTTCGACGTACTGGTTCGCGAGGAACCGAACGGTGGCCTGGGCGACGGTCAACCGCACCGTCGGCTCTTCGTGGGATGACTTGAACACGGATGCTTTGGAGACCACGTCATGCTCCTCGTGAATGCAGTGGTAGCCGGGGATCGACGTCCTGGTCTTCCCAGGTGCCGCGCAGCCAGGCGTGCTCGGGATCGTCGACGATCTTCCAGGCCCGCTCCTGTCCCGGGCCGGCCATGACGTTCAGGTAGTACATGTGATAGCCCGGCGCGGCCACCGACGGACCGTGGTAGCCGTGCGGCACCAGGACGACGTCGCCGCTGCGGACCTCTTCGAGCACCTCGATCGGGCGATCCGGTGTGCCGTATACCCGGTGATAGCCGAAGCCGCGCGAATCTGCTGGGCCCGAGTCGATTTCGAAGTAGTAGATCTCTTCGAGCTGTGATTCGACCGGTGTGTTTTCGTCGTGCTTGTGTGCGGGGTAGCTCGACCAGTTGCCGCCAGGGGTGATCACTTCGCACGCGATCAGCGAGTCGGCCTCGAAAACTCCTGCGGTGCCGAAGTTGTGCACCTGACGACTGCAGTTGCCGGTGCCGCGGAGCTCCAGGGCCACGTCGGCGGCGGCGACTCTGCGGTTCGGCAGCTGTCGTCTGGCGCGGGCACCGCAGATCGCGAAGCGACCTTGTCCACGCAGCGTGTAGCTGTTGTGGATGCCGAGATAGACCATGTCGGCTGGGCCGTCGAAAACCGATGCGCGCGGTGATAACTCAAACGTGTCGCCGTCGCAGTCGATGGTGCCGCCCCCTGCTAGGGGCAGGATCATCACCTCGGTGTCGCCGGTATCGAGGGTCAGCTCCTGCTCCAGTTCCACGACCTGCAGGCTCGATTCGGTCCAGCCCGCCGATGCGGGGGTGACGTCGACGGTGTAGGGGGGCGTAGCGGTGCGGGCGGGGATGTAGTACTTGCTGTGCATGCTCACCTCACCATCGATACGGCCGTTGCCACTGCAGAACTGACGTCGTCGTCGGACGGATAGAGCAAGGTGCGGCCGACGATCAGGCCGCGCACCGACGGCAGCCCAAGTGCCTTCTCCCAGCTGGCGAACGCCTCGTCAGGGTCGGCCGGGTCGCCGCCGAGCAGCAGGGTCGGCAGCGTGGTCGACTCCATCACCCGGTCCATCTCGTCGACCACCGGCAGTTTCATCCAGGTGTACGCCGACGTCGAGCCCAGCCCCTGACCGATGTGCACCGACTTGATCACCGCGTCGGGGGACAGGTCGTTGCGCACCTTGCCGTCGACGCGCGTCGACATGAACGGCTCGACCATGGCGATCAGTTCCCAGGACGCCAGCTCGTCGACCGCCCGCGCGCACGCCTCGAGTGTCGCTGACCGTGCCGGGGTCGTCAAGGTCGATGCGGCACAACATCTTTCCGCCGTTCATCCCCGCCGCGGCGGTCGCCTCGGCGGTGGCGGCCGTCATCCGGTCGTCGAGTTCGAACCGCGCACCGGCCAGGCCGCCGCGGTTCATCGACGAGAACACCACCTTGTCCTCGAGCGCGCCGAGCAGCAGCAGGTCGTCGAGGATGTCGGCGGTGGCCAGCACGCCGTCCACACCGGGATCGGCGAGTGCCGCGCGCAGCCGGTCGAGGAGATCGGTGCGGCTGTTCATCGCCGTCGGCCGTGACCCAACCGACAGCGCACCGCGGGCGGGATGGTCGGCTGCGACGATCATCAGCCTGCCGTTGCCGCGGACTGTCGGCCGGGTGGTGCGGTTCTGCCAGGCGCGGGCGATGGCGCCGGGATCGTTGGCCCGCAAATCGGTGATCGCGGCGTAGTCCCTGCACAGTGCCTCAGACATTGACGGCCTCCACCGCGCTCTGCTCGGCCAGCTCGGTCACTTCGGCGACGGTCGGCATCGCCGTCGAACACTCGAGCCGCGACGCCACGATCGCGCCGGCGGCGTTGGCGTAGCGCAGCGTCTTCTCCAACGGCCAGCCGTGCAGCAACCCGTGACACAGGCTGCCGCCGAACGCGTCGCCGGCGCCGAGGCCGTTGACCACGTCGACGTCGTTGGGCGCGACCATCACCGACGAGTGCCGCGTCTTGCCGAGCACGCCGCGCGGCCCCTGCTTGACGATGGCCAACTCGACGCCGAGGTCGAGCAGCGCATCGGCCGCCTTGCGCGGGTTGGATTCCCCGACGGCAATCTCACACTCCTCGCGGTTGCCGACCGCGACCGTGACGTGGCGCAACGCCTTCTGCACCTGTTCGGTGGCCGCGGCGGGCGACTCCCAGAACATCGGCCGGTAGTCGAGGTCGAGGACGGTGAACCGGGCACGCTGGCGCGCTTCCCAGGCAGCGAAATGTGCACTGCGGCTTGGCTCTTCGGAAAGTCCGGTCACTGTCGACCAGTACAGCCTGGCGGACCGCACTGCGTCGGTGTCGATCTCCTCGGAGCGGACCTGCAGGTCAGGTGCGCTGGGGCGGCGGTAGAAGTACAGCGGGAAGTTGTCGGGCGGGAAGATCTCGCAGAACGTGACCGGGGTCGGGTACTCGTCGTGGGTGGCGACGTAGCGGTTGTCGACGCCCAGCCCGGCGAGCTCGGCACGGACGAACTTGCCGAACGGATCGTCGCCGACGCCGGAGATCAGCGCGGCCCGGTTGCCCAGGCGGGCGGCGGCCACGGTGACGTTGGCGGCGCTGCCGCCGAGGAACTTGCCGAATGTCTCGACGTGTTCCAGGCCGATACCGATCTGAAGGGGATAGATGTCGACGCCGCAGCGCCCGATGGCGAGGACGTCAAATGGCTGCGTGGTAGTCAAGATCGGGTCTCCGCGGTAGGTGGATGGCTCGGTTATCGACTGTGCCCCGTATCACTCGGTGCTGTCAACACTTTGTCCTGACATTCTAACTTTCTCTCATGCGATGTTACGATGCAGCTACTCATCTGGTCCAACGCGAGATCGGAGTCGGCATGCCCTTGACGGTGGAGCTCGACAGGTCCAGCCCTGTTCCCCTCTACTATCAGCTCGCCCAGGCGATCGAGGCCGCTATCCGCGACGGTGAGCTGGCACCGGGTGATCGCTTCGAAAACGAACTGGCGCTGGCAAAGCGGCTGACGTTGTCGCGGCCGACGACGCGGCGTGCGATCCAGGAACTGGTGGACAAGGGCCTGCTGGTGCGCAAGCGCGGAGTGGGCACGCAGGTGGTGCAGAATCCGGTGCACCGCCGCGTCGAATTGACCAGCCTGTTCGACGACCTTGCGCGCGCCGGCCAGGAGCCCACCACGCAACTGCTCGACTACCGCGTGGGTCCGCCCGACGACGAGGTGGCCCGCGAACTCGGTATCGCCGAGGACCGCGACGTCGTGTCGATCCATCGGCTGCGGTGCGCCAACGGCGAGCCGCTGGCGGTGATGACCAACTACCTTCCGGTCGACATCGCGCCGAAGCCCGACGAGCTGGAGACCAACGGCCTGTACCAGTCGCTGCGGGCGCGCGGTGTTCACATTCGGCTGGCCCGTCAGCGCATCGGCGCCCGCGGCGCCACCCGCGCGGAGGCCCGGCTGCTGGACGAGAAGCCGAATGCGCCGCTGCTGACGATGTCGCGGACGGCGTTCGACGACTCGGGCAGCGCGGTCGAATACGGGACCCATTGTTATCGGGCGTCGCGCTACTACTTCGACACCACCCTGGTCGACCGGTAACTTTCTCCGCGCGAGCAGACGCAGAATCGCACGAAACCGCCCCGGGTAATGCGATTCTCTGTCTGTTCGGCCTAGGAACTGAACGCGGCCCGGAACGCTTCCAACGCTGCGACGCTGTCGCCGGAGGCCCAGGCCTCCATGCCGACGGTGCCGGTGAAGCCGATGTCGCGCAAGGCCGTTGCGATGGCTGGGTAGTTGATCTCGCCCGTGCCCGGCTCGCAGCGGCCGGGCACGTCGGCGATCTGGATCTCGCCTATCGCGTCGCCGCAGCGCCGGACCAACTCGATCAGGTTCCCTTCGCCGATCTGCGCGTGATACAGGTCGAGCATCATCTTCACGTTCGGATGCCCGACGGCTTCCACCAAGGCGAGCGTGTCCTTGGCGCGGGCCAGGGGAACGCCGGGGTGGTCGACGATCGTGTTGAGGTTCTCGACGCAGAAAGTCACGCCGGCGGCCGCGCCGATCTCACCGATCCGCTGCAACGTGCGCAGCGCCGTCGCCCACATCTGACCCGTCGCCCGGTACCGCGGCCGAGCCGCCTTGCCGTCGACGAGTTCGGCGGTATGCAGGTTGAGCCGCGGAACCCCAAGTGTCTCAGCGGCTTTGATGGAGAGCTCCGCCGTCCGCACCACCTCGTCGGCGGTGTCGCGGGTCGACCAGGTCGCCGTGCAGGTAGCCCGTCATCGAGGAGAACCGGGCGCCGGTGTCGGCTAGCGCCTGCAAATCTTTGTCGTGCCAACTCCAGATCTCGACCGCGAAGCCCAGGTCGTCGATGCGCCGAACGCGGTCGATGATCGGCAGATCGGCGAAGACCATCTCGGCGCACACCGCGAGCTGCAAGCCGCTCATCGCAGCACGGCATTCAGCACGACCGGCGCCGAAGTCTCGACCGATTCGCGCGCGGCCAGAGCGATCTCGAGCGCGACCCGCGCGTCGCTTCCGGTCACCGACGGCTCGGTTCCGGTGTGTACGCAGTCGACGAAGTGGGCGAACTGCGCCACGTAGGCGTCGGCGAACAGTTCTGTGTTGGCGGTGCCCGCATTCTCGGGTACGCGCCCGGCCTGCAGCACACCGGCCGACCCGAACACCTCGCCGCGGACGTCGTAGCCGTACACGGCCTGGAAGCTGGCCTCGGCGACCGCGAAAGCCCCGTTGTCGAAACGGATCTGCACCACCGCCGTGTCGAGGAATCCGGCATCGGCGAGCTGCGGATGTATCAGCGCGTCGGCCTGGGCGTAGACCTGGGTCACCCGGGCACCCGGATTGAGCCAGCACAGCGCGTCGAAGTCGTGGATGAGCGTCTCGTTGAAGATCGTCCACGGCTTGACGCGGGCGGCGACGTCGGCGGTGATGCCGGGATCACGGGTCAGCGACCGCAGCAGTTGGGGCGTGCCGATCTCGCCGTCGACGATTCGGGCGTGCATGCCAGCGAAATCGCGGGCGAAGCGACGATTGAAGCCGACCTGCAGTGCGATGCCCGCGGCGCGTGCCGCGTCGATGGCGCGGTCGGCGTCGTCCAGCGTCAGCGCCATCGGTTTCTCGCAGAAGACGTGCTTGCCGGCTTGCGCAGCGGTGACAACCAGGTCGGTGTGGGTGGCGGCCGGCGAACAAATGGCCACCGCATCCACGGACGGATCGGCGATCAGGTCCAGCGGGTCTCGGTACGTCTGTGGCGCCGGAAGTCGCTGCGCCGCACCAGGTACGGGATCGGCGACCGCGGCCAGGCGGGCACCCGGCAGGCGACGGGCCAGGGTCTCGGCGTGGAAGCTGCCGATCCAGCCGGCGCCGATGAGTCCGAAGGACAACGGGGTGGGCATCAGTTTCTCCGATCGTGACTAGAACGTTCTAGTAACGGTAGGTCGTGTGACCGGTTTGCGTCAATGCTGTGACTGGAACGTTCTAGGCTATTGCGCGTGCAGCGCAGACCGACGCTCGAAGACGTCGCCGAACGCGCCGGTGTTTCCCGGGCACTGGTATCGATCGTCATGCGCGACGTCCCCGGTGCCAGTGAGCAGACGCGCGCGCGGGTGCGGCGGGCCGCCGATGAGATCGGCTACCGACCCGACCCGCGCGCCCGCCGGCTGCGTCAGCATCGAACCAAGCTGATCGGGGTGACGTTCACCGCGGGACAGGAATTCCACGCCGACCTCGTCGACGGTGTGTACGTGGCCGCCGAGGAGCTCGGCTACGACGTGGTGCTCAGCGGCGTTACACCGCACCGCGACGAACCTCGCGCACTGCGAACGCTCATCGACGATCGCTGCGAGGGCTTGGTGCTGATCGGACCGGAGATGCCGGCACGCCAACTCGGCGACCTCGCTGCCAAGGTACCGGTGGTCGTCGTGGCCCGGCGAGTCCGCGGTGTCGATGCCGTACGTAGCGACGACGTGGCCGGGGCTGCGTTGGGGATGGACCACCTGCTCGGCCTGGGCCATCGCCGGATTGTCTACCTCGACGGCGGGCGGGCGGCGGGCGCTGCCGAACGACGCCGTGGGTACCTACGGGCGGTTCGCGCGGAGGGGCTACCCGAGCTGACCCATCCGGGCGGCCTGACCGAGCGTGAGGGTGCCGCCGCGGCATCCGCGATGCTCGAGTCACAAGCGTTGCCCAGCGCCGTTTTCGCGTTCAACGACCGCTGTGCGCTGGGCGTGATGGACGTCCTGATCCGGGCAGGAGTGCCTGTCCCGCAACAGGTTTCGGTGCTCGGATTCGACGACAGTCCACTCGCCGGGCTGGCGCACATCGATCTCACGACCATTCGCCAGGACTCCGCGGGCCTTGCTAGGGCGGCGGTACAGCGACTCGTGGCCCGGCTCGACGAGGTTCCCGTCGACGGCAGCGCAGTGGACATCGCCCGCGAACCGTCCTTGATTGTCCGCGGCTCGACGGCGCCCCCACACGTCTGACCTGCGCCGACGTGATCCAACCTATGACGTGCAGTCCTAATGTCAGGACAAACTATTGACTTTCGTGTGTGAGCCGTATTACATCGAGCCAGCAGGCGTGTTTCGCGATGCTCGAGGACAAGGAGAAACAATGAAGTTCAGTCGGCTCGCCGCCACCGCTGCGGCGGGTGTGCTCGTAGTGGGAATCGCGTCTTGTTCCGGCACCGGGGGAAAGCCCGAGGAGTCGAACGGCGGCGGGGGCGGCGGCACCGTCGACACGCCGCGGATGACGATCGCAATGGTCACGCATGAAGTGCCCGGTGACTCGTTCTGGGATCTGATCCGTAAGGGCGCCGAGGCCGCGGCCAAGAAGGACAACATCGAGCTGCGGTACTCCAACGATCCCGAGGCGCCCAACCAAGCCAATCTGGTGCAGACCCAGTGGACAGTGGCGTCAAGGGCATCGCGGTGACGCTGGCCAAGCCCGACGCGATGAAAGCCGCGGTGCAGGCCGCCGAAGCCAAAGGCATCCCCGTGGTGGCCTTCAATGCGGGCCAGGACGCATGGCAGGCGATGGGCGTCAAAGAGTACTTCGGTCAGGACGGCTACATCGCCGGCCAGAGCGCCGGTGACCGGCTGAAGAAGGAGGGCGCCAAGAAGGCCATCTGCGTGATCCAGGAGCAGGGCCATGTCGACCTCGAGGCCCGTTGTGCGGGTCTGAAGAACACCTTCCCCGCGACCGAGAACCTCAACGTGAACGGCAAGGACATGCCGTCGGTCGAGTCGACGATCACCGCGAAGCTGCAACAGGATCCGGCGGTCGATTACGTTGTGACGCTTGGCGCGCCGTTCGCGTTGACCGCCGTGCAGTCGGCGACGAACGCCGGGAGCTCGGCCAAGATCGGCACGTTCGACACGAATGCCGCGCTCGTCGATGCAATCAAGAGCGGTGACGTGCAGTGGGCGGTCGATCAGCAGCCGTTCCTGCAGGGTTATCTCGCGGTGGATTCGCTGTGGCTGTATCTGAGCAACGGCAACGTCATCGGTGGCGGGCAGCCGACACTGACCGGGCCGTCGTTCATCGACAACTCGAACATCGACGCCATCGCCGAATACGCAAAGGCAGGTACGCGCTGATGTCTACCCAGGCCGAGGTCGACCTCTCGCAACGGAAGGTCGTCCACGACGAAAGAGTCAAGGAACGAAACCGGGTCCAGCGCTTGCTGATTCGGCCGGAGATGGGCGCCCTGATCGGTGCCGTTGCGATCTTCATTTTCTTCACGGTCGTCGCGCCGCCGTTCCGCAGCCCCGAGGCGCTGGCCACCGTCCTGTACGCCAGCTCCACGATCGGGATCATGGCCTGTGCGGTCGCGCTCTTGATGATCGGTGGTGAGTTCGACCTGTCGTCCGGTGTGGCAGTGACGTTCAGTTCACTGGCGGCCTCGATGCTGGCGTACAACCTGCATCTGAACCTGTGGCTGGGTGCGGCGCTGGGGTTGATCCTCGCGCTGGGCGTCGGCTTCCTGAACGGCTATCTGGTGATGAGGACCAAGATCCCGAGCTTCTTGATCACGTTGAGCACGTTCTTGATGATCACCGGCATCAATCTCGCTGTCACCAAGCTGATCTCGGGCCAGGTGGCCACGCCGAGCGTGTCGGACATGGCTGGCTGGGAGTCGGCGCAGAAGGTGTTCTCGTCGTCGTTCACCATTGCGGGTGTGTCGGTACGGATCACCGTGCTGTGGTGGCTGCTGTTCACGGCAGTCGCGACCTACGTGCTGTTCAAGACCAAGATCGGCAACTGGATATTCGCCGTCGGCGGCGATCAGGAGAGCGCCCGTGCCGTCGGTGTCCCGGTGAACATGGTCAAGATCGGCCTGTTCATGTTCGTCGGCTTCTCCGCCTGGTTCGTGGGCATGCACCTCCTGTTCGCGTTCAACACAGTGCAATCCGGCCAGGGTGTCGGCAACGAATTCCTGTACATCATCGCTGCAGTCATCGGCGGCTGCCTCCTCACCGGCGGTTACGGCACTGCGATCGGTGCTGCGATCGGTGCCTTCATCTTCGGCATGGTGAACCAGGGCATCGTCTATGCCGGCTGGAACCCCGACTGGTTCAAGTTCTTCCTCGGCGGAATGCTGCTGTTCGCGGTGATCGCCAACAACGCATTCCGTAACTACGCCGCGAAGAGGTGACCCGTGACCGCAACTGTGGACAAGCCCATGCATGAGGCGCCGTCGGGAGGCAAGGTGCCCCTCGTCGAGATGAAGAACGTCAGCAAGTCCTACGGCAATATCACTGCGCTCAAGGATATTTCGCTGCGAGTGCATGCCGGCGAAGTGACCGGCATCCTCGGCGACAACGGCGCCGGGAAGTCGACGCTGATCAAGATCATCGCCGGATACCACCCGCAGACCGAGGGCGAGCTACTCGTCGACGGTGAGCCGACTCATTTCAACTCGCCGAAAGATGCTCTGGCCAAGGGCATTGCGACGGTGTACCAGAACCTCGCCGTCGTGCCGTTGATGCCGGTGTGGCGAAACTTCTTCCTCGGTCAGGAAATCCGCAAGAAGGTGTTCCCCTTCCCGTTGGATTCCAACGCGATGCGCGCGACCACGCTGACGGAGTTGTCGAAGATGGGCATCGACCTGCCCGACGTCGACGTGCCGATCGGCTCGCTGTCCGGCGGCCAGCGCCAGTGTGTGGCGATCGCGCGGGCGGTGTTCTTCGGTGCGCGCGTGCTGATCCTCGACGAGCCGACGGCGGCGCTGGGCGTCAAGCAGTCGGGCGTGGTGCTGAAGTACATCACCGCGGCCAAGGAGGCGGGCTTCGGAGTGGTGTTCATCACACACAATCCGCACCATGCTCACATGGTCGGCGACCATTTTGTGCTGCTCAACCGTGGTCGTCAGAAGCTGGACTGCACGTACGACGACATCACCCTCGAGCACCTGACGCAGGAGATGGCAGGCGGCGACGAACTCGAGGCGCTGTCGCACGAATTGCGAGGTAAAGGCGCATAAAGCCAACCCGGCGGGCCCCGTCGACCGAACAGGTCGGCGGGGCCTTGCTCGTAGGGAATTCGACAGCCGTTCACTTCGACGGCAGCGTGCCAACGCCGCCTCCATCCCGCCGGCACTGCACAATGGACGCATGGACTCGGATCGCGAACCGACGGCGCACACGCCAGTCTGGCGTGACCCGCTGTCGGCGGGGTGGCGGGCGCACCGCGGATTGCTGTTGCTGCGGCTGCACTGGCACGAACGCCGCGAAGCGCCCACCGGCGACCGGCAGCAGGGAGCATAGCCCGCGCGAGTGTGCGCGTTTGCACGGATTTTGCCAGCGTGTCGGCGTGCAGACCCGCACGCGGGTGAAGAGCTATAGGGCCCAGCAGACGCACGGTCTCATTTCGCATTTCGACTTTGCGCGCCCGCGGCATACGACTCGACCGCGGCGTGCTCCTGGCGCAAGCGGGTCTTGAACACCTTCCCGCCGGCGTTGCGCGGCAACGCATCGACGATCACCACACGGTGGGGGCGCTTGTAGCGGGCGAGGTGCACACGACAGTGCGTTTCGATCTCGGCGCCGGTCGGGGGATCGGAGGGGTCGCGGGGGACAATCACCGCCAGTGGGGTCTCGCCCCATTTCGGATCGGGCACACCGATGATCGCGACCTCCGCGACCTTGGCGTGGGTGGCCAGAACGTTTTCCACTTCGGCGCAATAGATGTTTTCGCCGCCCGAGATGATCATGTCCTTCTTCCGATCGACCACGTAGATGTAGCCGTCCTCGTCCTGGCGAACGAGGTCACCGGAATGAAACCACCCGCCGCGGAAGGCCTCCGCCGTCTCGGCAGGCTTGTTCCAGTACTCCGTCATTACCAGGGGGCCGAGATAAACGATTTCGCCGACTTCACCCTGTGGGACGTCGTTCATATGGTCGTCCACGATGCGGGTCTCGACGTTGAGCATCGGCGTACCCACCGAACCGATCTTGCGGATTGAATCCTCGCCGCGAAGCAGGCAGGTGATGGGGCTGCACTCGGTCTGTCCGAACGCGGCGATGACCTCGGCGTGCGGGAACGTGTCGATCATGGTGCGCAGCAGCGTCGTTGACGCCGGCGCGGCTCCCCACCAGACCCGACGCAGCCGGGACAGATCCCGGGAACCGAGGTCGTCCATCGCGCAGACGACCTGCCACTGGGCGGGCGTCATCCAGCACGAGGTGACCTGTTCGTCGACGATCGTGCTCACCGTGGCGACGGGGTCGAACCCGCCCGACTGCGGAATGACGACCTTGCCGCCATTGAGGAACATCGGCAGCATCCCGGATACACCGGCGGTGTGGAATAGCGGGGCGACTGCCATCCAACAGTTGTCATCGTCTCGGTGCCCGAGTGTGGCCATCGAACTGAAGGCGTGCAAGTACAGGTTGCGGTGGGTGAGCACCGCACCTTTCGGAAAACCGGTTGTCCCCGACGTGTACATGACGAACGCCGGCGCCTCATCCGCGACCGCGATGTCGACGGCGACATCGTCTGCGGCGGCGACGATCTCGTCCAGGGCGTCACCGATTGTGAGGACGGTGTGCACCGACGGCGCCTTGCTGCGCGCGTGTTCCACCGCCGGTGCGAGTGCGACGTCCACCACTACGGCCACCGCACCGCTATCCGCGATCACGTACGCGATCTCGTCCGCGACCAGTCTGAAGTTCACAGGGACCGCGACGGCACCCAGACGCAGCACCGCGATCCAGGACTCCACGAGCTCGATGCTGTTGTACCCGAGAACGACAACCCGGTGGCCGCGACGAACTCCGCGGGCGGACAGGGCATTTGCGAGCCGGGTCACCCGATCGTCCATTTCCGAAAAGGTGCACCGTCGCTGCGGATCGACGAACGCGACCCTGCCGGGACGGACGCGGGCGTGCCGACTCAGGACGTCGCTGAGCGTGATGCCCGTTGACGGCGAGAGCCGAGATGCCGGTGCAGTCGGCTTGGTCATTGTTGCCTCCATGCGATTCACGGATCAAAGTCCCGCGCGATCGGCGACAAGGCCGCGGTGGTATGTGCTGCCGCCAAAGAGTGCCTGAGTTGTCTTGGCCCGCCGGAAGTGCAGGTGTAGGTCGTGCTCCCATGTGAAGGCGATGCCGCCGTGAACCTGGATGGCCGAGCCTGCGCACAGGGCGTACGTGTCCGCGGCCTGCGCCTTCGCCAACGGCGCGGCGATCGCTAGTTCATCACCGTCAGCGGCGCTCATGGCCGCGTACATCACCGCCACGCGGGTCGCATCGATCTCGATCATCATGTCGGCGCAGGCGTGCTTGACCGCCTGGAACGAACCAATGCGGCGTTCGAATTGCGTTCGGCTGCAAGCATATTCGGATGTCATAGCAAGACACGCCTCGGCGCCACCGAGCATCTCGGCGGCCATCAGCATCCGCGCCACGTCTAGCATCCGCTCGATCTGATCAGGAGAACTCGCAGTGAGGATTTCGGCCGGAGCCCGTGCCAGTTCTAGTTTGGCGACGGGCCGGGTGATGTCGAACGAGGGCAGCGGCACAACCGTGACCCCTGGTGCGTCAGCGGCGACGACGTGGAGGGTGATCGCGCCATCGGTCATCGCAGGCACGATGAACAGGTCCGCGACGTGACCGTGCAGGACAGGACTGCATGCGCCGTCCAGAACGGAGCCGCCGCTGTGCCGTGACGCCCTCACCGGCGCTGTGAACGGATCGACGTCGGCTGGGCCGGCGACTGCTAACGTGGCGATCTGTTCTCCGCAGACCATTCCCTTGAGCAGCCTCCTTCGCTGCTCGTCGTCACCGGCGCGGAGCACCGCCTCGATCGCGAATACCGTGGCCGCCAACGGAACCGGGGTGAGCGCCCGGCCGAGTTCGGAGAACATGATCGCGGTTTCGGCCAATGTGCCGCCCGCCCCGCCATACTCCACCGGGACATGCAGTCCTGGAAGTTCCAGCTCGCTACAGACGCGTTGCCAGAGCCGCTGGTCGTGACCGGCCGCCTCGCGCACCCTCACCATCGGGGCGGCCTCACGCAGAAAGCCACTCAGCGATTCGCGGAATGCGTCTTGTTCTGCGCTGTAGCGGAAGTCCATGTCAGCGCTCCCCGCCGACGCTAGCCTGTAACCGCGGTTCTTTGGGCAGCCCCAATAGCTGCTCACCGATCACGTTCCGCTGGATCTGTGAACTGCCCGCGTAGATCGTCGCGGCCCGCGCGTAGAGCAGCTCATCGGTCCAGCACGCCGCGGAGTTCGGTGTACCCGCTTCGGGGACTATCAGCGTTTCACCGTTGCCCGCGCCCTCGGGGCCGAGGATCTCGACGCCGAGGATCTCGACGGCGAGTTCGGTGTGCCGCCTGAAGTACTCGCTCCAGATGACCTTGCTGATCGCGGCGTCGGGGCCGGGTCGGTGCCCGTCCAGTTGCCGCGTCAAACCGCGGTAGCCCTGGTAGCGCATGATCTGGACCCGCGAATAGCACCACGCCAACTCGTCGCGAATGTGGGGATCGGTGTGCAGTCCCCGGTCCATAGCGAGCTCGTGCAGCCGCTCCAAATCCCGGCCGAAGTCGATGGCCGCGGTGGTGACCTGCGATCCGCGCTCGAAGCCGAGCAGGGTCATCGCGGTCGACCAACCGCCACCGACTCCGCCGACGACGTTGTCGGCCGGTGTCCGGGCATCGGTCAGGAAGACCTCACTGAACGTGGCGTGCCCGGCGGCGTTGGTGATCGGACGGACCTCTATGCCTGGCTGGTCCATCGAGACCAGCAGCAGCGAAATGCCCTTGTGCTTGGGCACGTGCGGGTTAGTGCGGGCCAAGACGAAGATCCAGTTGGCGGTAGGCCCGGCCGACGTCCAGATCTTCTGCCCATTGACGACCCACTCGTCGCCGTCGAGTACAGCCCTTGTCCGCACCGACGCCAGATCCGAACCGGCCTCGGGCTCGGAGAAGCCTTGGCACCAGCGATCTTCGCCCGAGAGAATGCGCGGGAGGAAATGCCGCTTCTGTTTCTCGGACCCGAGCGCGATCATCGTGTTGCCAAGCAGTTCGATGCCGAACCGGTCGTTTTCCGCCGGCTCGGGCGCGCCGGCGCGGGCGAATTCCTCGGCGAGCACCACCTGTTCGATGACGGACAAACCTGCTCCGCCGTACTCCTTCGGCCAGGAAACGGCGATCAATCCGCGGTCAGCAAGGATGCGGCGCCACTGTTGCGAGAATGTGCGGCGCTCGTCCGGCGGGAGTGCTCCGCCACCGGACCAGTGCACGGGCAGATGTTCTGCGAGGAAAGTGCGGATCCGGTTTCTGAACGCTTCCGCTTCGGGCGGGTACTCGACGTCCATCGGGTCAGGGCCGTCCCTTGGCCGCGGGCAGTATTTCGGGCGCGATGTGCCAGTCGTCGAGTCCGTAGTCGACCGTGCCGTACGACAACGCCCCGCCTGTCGCCTCGCTCCAGTGCGCGTGATTGAGCTGATGGATCTTGAAGCACGCGTCGAGCGCTGTCGAGAAACCCATCGCATCGACGGTCTGATTCACCGATTCCTTGATGAGCAGCGCTGCAATAGTCGGCAGCTTGGCGATGCGGCGGGCGAACTCGAGGGCCTGATCGGCCAGTTCGTCGTTGGGAAAGACCTTGCTCACCATTCCGATGGCATGGGCTTCGTCGGCGCCGAGCGAGTCGCCGGTGAGCAGAAGCTCCTTTGCCTTGCGCGGCCCGAACTCCCATGGATGGCCGAAGTACTCCACCCCGCACATGCCTAGCCGGGTGCCGACGACATCAGCGAAGACGGTGTCCTCGCCCGCGACGATGAGGTCACAGCACCACGCCAGCATCAGGCCCGCGGACAGGACCGTCCCGTGGACCTCGGCGACGGTGATCTTGCGGAGATTGCGCCACCGTTTGGTGTTCTCGAAGAAGTAGTGCCACTCCTGCCGGTTACGTGACTCCACCCCGCCGAACGTCCCGCCGTTGCATCGATAGGTGGAGTGCTGATCTGGTCCCGGCGCGCGTTCGCGGACGTCATCGGAGGAGCCGAGGTCGTGACCAGCGGAGAATGACGGGCCGGCCGCACGTAGGAGCACCACACGAACCTCGTCGTCGGCCTCTGCGAGTTCGAACGCCGATCCCAACTCCACGAGCATCCCGCGGTTCTGTGCGTTGCGTTGCTTAGGGCGATCGAGCGTGACGACGGCGATTCGACCCCCGTCGATGACCTCGTAACCGATGTACTCGAATTCCGGCACGGATGGCTCCCTTCTTTCAGTGGAGTAGGCCGCACGGGCGCTCGATTGCGGTGTCCAAGGGCATGACGTGGATGACCTTCGCGAGGTTACGCGGCGTGAAGACCATATGTCCATAGCCAGTACGCGATGTCAGAAATTCCAAAGGCGTAAATCTCGAAGCAAACTGCCACTTGCACTCGATGATGTATCTTGCTAGTACTGTGTTGTACATCGCAGTCCGGCGTATTGGAGATCCGGGGAGACGGCTCGTTCCCACGGTTGCGATCGAGTTCGGCCACAACTTGAGAAGGGTTGAAGATGGAGATCGGAATTTTCCTGATGCCGGCGCACCCGCCGGAGCGAAGCTTGTTCGACGCCACCCAGTGGGACCTCGACATCATCGAGCTCGCCGACCAGCTGGGTTACGTCGAAGCATGGGTCGGGGAGCACTTCACTGTGCCGTGGGAGCCGATCTGCGCACCCGACCTGTTACTGGCGCAGGCACTGCTCCGCACGAAGTCGATCAAGCTTGCGCCCGGTGCGCATCTCATGCCCTACCACCACCCGGTGGAACTGGCGCACCGCGTGGCGTACTTCGACCACCTCGCCCAGGGTCGTTTCATGCTCGGCGTCGGCGCCAGCGGTATCCCTGGCGACTGGGCGCTGTTCGATGTGGATGGACACAACGGTGAGCATCGCGAGATGACCCGCGAGGCACTCGAGATCATGTTGCGCATCTGGACCGAGGACGGGCCCTGGGAGCACCGCGGAAAGTACTGGAACGCCAACGGAATCGCACCGATGTACGACGGCCTGATGCGCCGCCACATCAAACCGTTCCAGTCGCCTCACCCACCCATCGGTGTCACCGGTTTCAGCGCGGGCTCCGAAACCCTCAAGCTCGCAGGCGAACGCGGCTATATACCCATGAGCCTGGACCTCAACACCGACTACGTCGCGACCCACTGGGATGCCGTGCTGGAAGGAGCCGCCCGCAGCGGCCGCACCCCCGATCGCCGCGAGTGGCGGCTGGTTCGTGAGGTCGTCGTGGCGGAGACGGACGAGAAGGCATTCCGGTACGCGGTCGACGGCATGCTCGGGCGCAACATGCGTGAGTACGTGCTGCCGACCTTCAAGACGATGGGCATGACGAAGTTCTACAAGCACGACCCCGCCGTGCCCGACGCTGACGTCACACCGGAGTACCTGGCCGAGAACACGTTCGTGGTCGGGTCTGTCGAGACGGTGGTGGACAAGTTGGAGGCCACCTACGACCAGGTCGGCGGATTCGGCCACCTTCTGATCCTCGGCTTCGACTACAGCGAGAACCCCGGTCCGTGGAAGGAGTCGATGCGGCTGCTCGCCGAGGAGGTCATGCCCAGGCTCAATGCGCGCATCGCGAAGAAGCCGGCAACCGCTGTCGTCTAAGGGCAGGCACATGCAGGAAGGGGCAGCTGGCGTGGAGGCTCGTCAGATCACCGTCCGTTATTCGGATGGCACGCAGAAGAAGATGCCGGTACAGCAGGATCAGTCGATTCTGGAGGCGGCCGAGGAGCACGGCGTCGCCATAGTCAACGAATGCCAAAGCGGCATCTGCGGTACCTGCGTCGCGACGTGTGCCTCCGGCGACTATGAGATGGGTCGCACCGAAGGCCTGTCCGATGTCGAGCGATCGGCGCGAAAGGTGTTGACGTGTCAGACCTTTGCCGAGTCTGATTGCCTGATCGACCTGCAGTACCCCGCCGACGACAACGCGGCCAGGCTGGTCACCGGATCTGGGGTGGTGACCAGCGTTCAGCGGCTGTCGTCCACGACCGCGATTCTGTGCGTGGATGTCTCGGGCATGGGCGACGCGATCGCGTACAAGGCCGGCCAGTTCGCCCAGTTGCAGGTTCCCGGTACCGACGCATGGCGTAACTACTCCTATGCGCAACCTGCCGACGGCAGTGCCGAACTGGAGTTCATCGTCCGTCTGCTGCCCTACGGGGTGATGTCGAACTACCTGCGCGACCGGGCGAAGCCGGGTGACCGGATCGCGTTGCGGTGCAGCAAGGGCGGCTTCTATCTGCGCCCCGTCGTGCGGCCGGTGATCCTGGTGGCCGGCGGTACCGGACTATCGGCGATCCTGGCGATGGCCCAGAGCCTCGACACCGACATCGGGCAGCCTGTCCACCTGCTCTACGGCGTGACCGCCGCCGAAGACCTGTGCAAGCTCGACGAACTGCAGGCGCTCGCGCAGCGCATCCCGGGCCTGCAGCTGCACATCATCGTCTCCCGCCCGGATGTCAGCTGGGGCGGGCCGGTCGGGCTCGTCACCGATCTGCTGGATGAATCCATGCTGGCCGGCGGCGACGTCGACGTCTACCTCTGCGGCCCCGCGGCGATGGTCGAAGCGACACGCAACTGGTTGGACGACAACGGTATTCACCGCATGGGTCTTTACTACGAGAAGTTCGTGCCAAGCGGGGCCGCGCGCCGGCGCACCCCGGCGCGCCTGGACTACTCGCAGGTCGATTTGGTCGAGGTGCGCCGCCGCGGCCACGGCACCGCCGTCGTCGTCGGCGGAAGCATCGCGGGCATCGCCGCGGCCAAGGTGTTGACTGAGTCGTTCGAGCGGGTGATCGTCCTAGAGAAGGATGGGCGCCACTCGCGCCGCGAAGGCAGGCCTGGTGCGGCACAGGGCTGGCACCTGCACCATCTGCTGACCGCTGGGCAGATCGAGCTGGAGCGCATCTTTCCCGGCATCGTCGACGACATGGTGCGCGAGGGTGCGTTCAAGGTCGATATGGCGGACCAGTACCGCATCAGGTTGGGCGGCACTTGGAAGAAGCCCGGTACCAGCGACATTCAGATCATCTGCGCCGGCCGTCCGCTGCTCGAATGGTGTGTGCGGCGTCGGCTAGACGGCGAACCGCGTATCGAGTTCCGCTACGAGTCGGAGGTGGGCGATCTCGTCTACGACCGCGACGACAACGCCGTCATCGGTGTCGCTGTGGACCGCGACGGTGAGCTGGACGTGGTGCCTGCCGAATTCGTGGTGGACGCCTCGGGCAAGAACACCCGTATACCGGAGTTCCTGGAGCGCATCGGGATCGGAGCCCCTGAAGTCGAGCAGGACATCATCAATTGCTTCTACTCCACCATGCATCACCATGTGCCGCCGGAGCGGCAGTGGCAGGACAAGGTGATGGTGATCTGCTACGCGTACCGCCCCTATGAGGACACCTACGCCGCGCAGTACTACACGGACAGCTCCCGTACCATCCTGTCCACTTCCCTTGTCGCCTACAACTGTTATTCACCACCGCGCACCGCGCGGGAGTTCCGCGCGTTCGCGGACCTGATGCCGTCGCCGGTGGTGGGCGAGAACATCGACGGGCTGGAGCCCGCCTCGCCGATCTACAACTTCCGTTACCCCAACATGCTTCGGCTGCGCTACGAGAAGAAGCGCAACCTCCCGCGCTCGTTGCTGGTGGTGGGCGATGCCTACACCAGCGCCGACCCCGTATCCGGACTGGGCATGACCCTTGCGCTCAAGGAAGTTCGCGAGATGCAGCTCCTGCTTGCGAAATACGGTGCGGGACATGCAGATCTGCCGTGCCGCTATTATCGCAAGATCAGCCGGATGGCCGACACAGCCTGGTTCGTCATCCGCGAGCAGAACCTGCGCTTCGACTGGATCAAGGACGTAGACGCCAAGCGCCCCTTCTATTTTCCCGCCCTCACCTGGTACATGGACCGTGTCCTTGAACTGGTCCACGACGATCTGGACACCTATCGCGAGTTCCTGGCGGTCGTTCACTTGGTCAAGCCCCCGACGGCCCTGATGAGACCGAAGGTCGCCAGTCGTGTGATCGGCAAGTGGGCGCGAACGAGGTTGTCGGGGCAAAAGACACTGATCGCCCGCAACTACCAGAACCGCACGGTGCCTTCCGCAGATCACCCTATCCAAACCGACGAAATCACAGTCGGTTTGGCGGGAACCCCCACACACTGAACGCCAAACAGAGAGGCGACCTAGATGACGCAGATTCATCGGATGCTCAACTGTCGGGGCACCCGGATCCATGCTGTAGAACAGGGCGAAGGACCGTTGGTGGTGCTGGTCCACGGGTTTCCGGAGTCCTGGTACTCGTGGCGTCACCAGCTTCCTGCGCTCGCCGAGGCCGGCTACCGCGCAGTCGCCATCGACCAGCGAGGATACGGGCGGTCGTCGAAGTACCGCGTGCAGTCGGCGTATCGCATCAAGGAACTGGTCGTCGACATCCTCGGCGTCATCGACGCTTACGGCGAGAAGCAGGCGGTCGTGGTCGGGCACGACTGGGGTGCGCCCGTCGCCTGGACCTTCGCCTGGATGCATCCAGACAGATGCCTTGGCGTGGCCGGAATAAGCGTTCCCTTCGCGGGTCGTGGCGTTATCGCGTTGCCGGGCAGTCCCTTCGGCGAGCGCCGGCCGAACGAATATCACCTGGAGATCGCCGGCGAAGGCAAGGTCTGGTACCAGGACTACTTTTCGGAGCAGGACGGCATCATCGCCGAGATCGAAGAGGACCTGCGTGGCTGGCTGCTGGGTCTGACCTACACGGTCTCCGGCGACGCCATGATCGCCGCGACCAGGGCCGCCGAGGCGGCCGGCGTCGACCTGGCGGCCATGGACCCGATCGACGTGATCCGCGCGGGTCCGTTGTGCATGGCCGAGGGCGCACGGCTCAAGGATGCCTTCGTCTATCCGGAGAAAATGCCGGACTGGTTCACCGAAGAGGATGTCGACTTCTACACAGGAGAATTCGAGCGCTCCGGCTTCGGCGGACCGCTGAGCTTCTATCACAACATCGACAACGACTGGCACGATCTGGCCGGTCAGGCCGGCACGCCGCTCACCCCACCCGCGGTATTCATCGGCGGCCAGTACGACGTCGGCACTACGTGGGGAGCCGAGGCCATCGAACGCGCTGCTGAGGTGATGCCGAACTACTGCGGCACCCACATGGTCGCCGACGTCGGACACTGGATTCAGCAGGAAGAGCCGAAGGAGACCAATCGGTTGTTGCTCGACTTCCTGCGCGGACTGCGTTGAGCCCCAGGCGATATGGACACTGTCAGCCCGCGGCATCTTGACGGCGCCGAATTGCGCCGGGTGTTCGGATGCTTCCCGTCCGGGGTGATCGCCGTCTGCGCAACCGTCGACGGCGAGCCGGTCGGGATGGCCGCGAGCTCATTCACCTCGGTCTCAATGGATCCGCCACTGGTGTCGGTGTGTGTGCAGAACATCTCGAGCACGTGGCCGAAGCTGCGGAACCGCCCGAGGCTAGGGCTCAGTGTGTTGGCCGAACATCACGGCGATGCGTGTATAAGTCTGTCGCGCAAGGCGGGGGACCGGTTCGCCGGAGTGCGCTGGACCGAGCTGCCCGGCGGAGGTGTGTTCGTCCACGGGGCCACCGCATGGTTGGACTGCCGTCTGCACACCGAGGTTCCGGCTGGCGACCACGCCATCGCGTTGCTCGAGATCTGCGGGCTGTGCGCCGACCCCGACACACCGCCACTTGTCTTTCACAGCAGCCGGTTTCGTCGACTCGCCGAAGTTGGCACGTCAGAGGAGCGTGGATGAGAACCATCGATGTGCGGGTGCGGCGCGCCGCCGCGGCGCTTGCGGCGGGTCGTCCCGTCGTCGTCACCGACGACGCGGCGCGAACCGACCAGGGCTATCTCGTTTTCGCGGCCGAGGCCGCAACCCCCAAGCTGCTGGCCTTCACCGTCCGGCACACCTCGGGATATGTCCGTGTCGCGTTGCCTGGCACGGAGTGCGACCGGCTGAACCTGCCGCCGATGTGCAGCCACGAGGGCGATCGGTTCGGCGCTGCCGATCGGGTGGCGGTGGACTGGTGCGGCACCGGCACCGGCATATCCGCAACCGACCGATCCCGGACCATCGCGGCACTTGCGGCGGCCGGCTCGGATGCGAGTGACTTCCGGCGTCCGGGTCACGTGGTTCCATTGCGGGCCAACGCGGACAGGGTGTTGGGATGGCCTGGGCCCGCCGAGGCGGCGGTGGACCTGGCGCGCCTTGCCGGCGGGCGACCCGCGGCGGCGATCTGCGAGATCGTCTCGCGCGCCCATCCCTGCGCGATGGCCCGCGGCGTGGAGTTGATCGAGTTCGCCATCCAGCACCAGCTGTGCGTTGTCTCGATCGACGACCTCGCTCAGTATCGGCGGCGCACCGAGCCGCAGGTCGTCCGGTTGGCAGAGACGATCCTGCCCACTAAGGCCGGCGCCGCCCGAGCCATCGGTTTCCGTGACGTGCACGGCGGCGGCGAGCATCTGGTCGTGCTCAACGGCTCGGCCGGTCGCGGCTTGCCGATGCCTTTGCACGTCCACATCGAATGCCTCACCGGGGATGTGTTCGACTCAACGGCGTGCCGGTGTGGCGCAGAACTCGACCGCGCGTTGACGACGATGACGGCGCGGGGCAACGGCATGATCGTGTACCTGCGTCCTGCCGGACCGGTGCACGCGTGTGGTCGTTCCGGCAGAGGCGGCGTAGAGGCGGAACACGTGTCGCAGACTGTCGCGTGGATCCTGCGTGATCTCGGAGTGCACACGGTCAGGCTTTCCGATGACGCTCCGGGGTTCGGCCTTGTCATGTTCGGGGCGATCCGCGAACACGGCCTGCACGTCGCGAGAGAGGCCTCGGCCTTGGCGGTTGCTGGATGAGAAATGTTATGGCGCACACACATTCGCGAGGAGACTCATGACGCATCCAGACCTGGCCGGGAAGGCCGCGATCGTGACGGGCGCCGGCGCCGGGATCGGTCTTGCGATCGCAGCGCGACTCGCCGACGAGGGCTGCCTGGTGTTCTGCGCGGATATCGACGGTGAGGCCGCCGACGCCGCGGCGGCGAAGGTCGGCGGTGGCGCGATCGGTCACCGGGTCGATGTGAGCGACGAGGACCAGGTGATCGGCATGGTCGAGGCCTGCGTCGTCGAATTCGGCGGGGTCGACAAGCTCGTTGCCAACGCAGGCGTCGTTCATTTCGCTCCGGTCACCGACACAACCGTCGCGGACTTCGATCGCGTCATCGGGATCAATCTGCGCGGCGCGTGGCTGTGCACCAAACATGCGGCGCCGAGGATGGTCGAGCGGGGCGGGGGCGCCATCGTCAACATGTCATCGTTGGCGGGGCAGATAGCGGCGGCCGGCTCCGGCGCCTACGGCATGTCAAAGGCAGGGATCATCCACCTGAGCCGCATCACCGCCGCCGAATTGCGTTCGGGCAACGTGCGTTCCAACGCGGTGCTGCCCGCGTTCGTCGACACACCGATGCAGCAGACCGCGATGACGATGTTCGACGAGTCCCTTGGCCAGGGAGGTGCGAGCACGATGATCGACCGCCTTCAGGGCCGCATGGCCGGACCCGAGGAGATCGCAGGCGTCGTGGCCTTCCTGCTGTCGGACGATGCCTCGATGGTTAATGGGACGGCTCAGATCGCCGACGGCGGAACCCTTTCCGCGCTGTGGTGACCTCGGCTGGTCACGATTGACAGTGCGAGGGCGGTGATCTCATCCTCGACACCGGCGTAACGCCTCAGGTGCCAGGTCCGGACGGCGTCGTCGATGAAGTTGATTGCTGCCGCGACGAGCAGTCGTGCCTGGGCCACGGTGGTCTCCGGAACCAGCTTGCGGATGAGGTCGATCCACACACCCTCGCGGTCGGCCTGGTTTCGGGTGTAGCCGTCGCTGACCTCGGTGGATGCGTGCGACAGCTCTGTGATCGCCACGGAAACGAGATCGGGATCGTCCAGGCTGATGCGGACGCGGCCCTCGACGAGTGCACGCAGGCGTTGCGCCGCTTCGTGATCGGCGCGCAATGCCCGAATGCTCTCGAGGTTCCACCACTCGTCGAGACGACGGATGAGCGCATCGAGAATCGCCTGTTTGGACGAGAACGTGCGGTACAGACCCGGCCCCGCAATCCCCGCTCCCTTCCCGATCTCGCTGGTGCTGACGGCCGGGTAGCCCCGAGCACGGAACAGGCGTGCACCGGTGGCAAGCAAGGTCTCGTGCCGGGAGAACAGCGCACGTTCGTCGTTCGGCATCGCGTCGAGCGGCTCCAAGGCACGCACGGGCTGGGTAAGCGCCGCCGCCATGCACGCCCGGGACAGGAGCTCCTTCAGTTCGTCTCCCGGAAGGGTCAGGTTGTGCCGGCCCAGGCTGGTCAGCGTGCTGGCCACTGCCCAGGCGCGAAGCTCGGTATGCGCAGGGCTCAGATCACCGGTCTCCAGCCGGACACCGTCGTGCATGCCCGCGACGATCGCGTTGATGCGCCGGCGCACCTCGGCTCGTTCGGCATCGTCGAGGTAGCGGGCCTCGCGCTGCCACAACACCGTCAGCGACCGGGACGCGACCGCCGCTGCGGTCAGGTCCGGTAACTCGACGCTTAGCGGCCGAGGTGTCGACGGTGCCTCGCCTTGGGAGACCAGACGGGCGCTCTGGTACTGCTCCTGACCCATTCGAATGGACGCAGCGAGCAAGGCCTGCTTGTTGTCGTAGTGGCGATACAACGCGCGCGCCGTGACACCGGCCGCCTCGGCGATGTCCTCCAGCTTTACCGAATGAAAGCCGCGATCGATGAACAGCCGGACGGCCTGCTCCAGGATCTGCTGCTTCCGGTCCTTCGGCCTTCGCTTGACGGTTGAGATCGCGGGATCCACCGCGCGACGCCCCCCTTCATGCTTGCCCGAACCACCAAATCCTGCCAGACGTTCCTGCGTCGCGGCGGGGGCGACATGCTGCGGTGGAGCGGAGGGATTGCGGACCACGTCGGTCACGTGCGTGCTGCCGAATGGCTCACAGCTTGAATCCACTCTGGCGCTCGAAGTCGGCGAGATCGAAATAGTCGGAAAACCTTGTGATTTCGCCGTTGTTGACGACGAAGACCCCTGTCACCGGGAGTACCACCCTCGTGCCGTCGTTCATGGTGAAGTAGTCGACGCGCTCGGCGAGTACCAGCCCCGGCTCGGCCGCCAGCGTGACGAGATCGAGCTTTGCTTGCGAGAACGCGTCAAGGAACGCCTGAAAGATCGCGCGGATGCCGGCGATGCCTTCGATCGGCTTGACCGGCACGTTGTGATAGACGGCGTCGTCGGCGAAGGCGCCGCAAATGGTTTCCAGATCGCGGCCTTCCCATGAGCCGAGAAAATCGCGGACGAGTCTCTCGCTGGCCTGCTTGGTGTCGGTCACGGGTTGCCTCCTCGGGTATCACTGCGCGAGGCGGCCACAGCGCCACCACCCTCCAGTGTGACGTACACGACAGTACTATCAAGATACATCACCAAGTACAAGTCGCAGTTGTCATCGTGATTTGTCTATGTGTTGGGACTGATTGAGCGTATTGACTATGGACATAAGCAACCTCCGCCGCGTACCCTCTCGGATGTCACCGCCCCACTTCGACCTGTCGGGATGGCCAACATGAGCAGCTCCACTCGTCGCCGCGGCGTCACACCCGTGCGGTTCGCACACGTGCAGTCAGTCCTGGCCGCAGTGGCCTCGCGGGCGCCGGAGCAAACCGCCGAGAGGTTCGTTGGCAACGGCTTATGCCTCATCTCGGCAACTGCGTCGTTGGCCGCGGCATGCTGATGTCTGCGCAAACGGCGACCAAGCCCGTTCGGGCGGTCGGTGGTTTCTTCGCCGTCACGCTGGACACCTTCGTGTTGATGTTCAAGCCGCCGTTCGCATGGCGTGAATACCTATCTCAGTGCTGGTTCGTGGCGCGGGTGTCGACGTTGCCCGCGGTGTTGATGACGATCCCGTGGGCGGTGATTTCGGGGTTCCTTTTCAATGTCTTGCTGGCCGATATCGGTGCCGCGGATTTTTCCGGCACTGGTGCCGCGATCTTCACGGTGTCTCAGAGCGGTCCGATCGTGACGGTGTTGGTGGTGGCGGGCGCGGGGGCTACGGCGATGTGTGCCGATCTGGGGGCTCGAACCATCCGGGAGGAACTCGATGCGCTGCGGGTGATGGGCATCAATCCGATCCAGGCGCTGGTGGTTCCGCGCGTGCTGGCGGCCACTACGGTGTCGCTGGCGCTGAGCTCGGTGGTGATCATGACGGGCCTTGTCGGCGCGTTTGTTTGCTCGGTGTTTCTCATGGACGTTTCGGCGGGTGCGTGGGTGGCGGGTCTGACCACCCTGACTCACACGGCCGATGTCATCATCTCGATGATCAAGGCGACGCTGTTCGGGTTGACGGCGGGATTGATCGCCTGCTACCAGGGCATCTCGGTGGGTGGGGGGCCGGCCGGTGTGGGCAGGGCGGTGAACGAAACCGTGGTGTTTGCCTTCATCGTGTTGTTCCTGACGAACATCATCGTCACCGCCGTCGGTGTCCCGTTCATGGTGTCGTGAGGTGAACTCGTGACGCTAAGTGTTCCGAGCGGCCTTCATCCGCGGTTGCAGCGGATGAGGAATGCCGCGCTGGGCGGGTGGAATCAGATCGGTTCGCAGACGCGGTTTTATGCCACCACGTTGGCTGGGATTCCCGATGCCGTCGTCAACTACCGCAGCGAGTTGTTGCGGGTGATCGCGCAGATGGGATTGGGCAGCGGGGCGCTTGCGGTGATCGGCGGGACGGTGGTGATCGTGGCGTTTTTGACGATGACCACCGGTGCGATCGTGGCGGTGCAGGGATACAACCAGCTTGCGTCGGTGGGGGTGGAGGCGCTGACGGGATTCGCGTCGGCATTCTTCAATACCCGCGAAATCCAGCCGGGGACGGTGATGGTGGCGCTGGCGGCCACCGTTGGTGCCGGTAGCACCGCTCAGCTGGGGGCGATGCGGATCAGTGAGGAGATCGATGCGCTCGAGGCGATCGGTATCCGCAGTGTGAGCTATCTGGCGTCCACGCGGGTGCTGGCCGGGGTGATTGTGGCGATCCCGTTGTTTTGCGTGGGCCTGATGACGGCGTATTGGGCGGCTCGTATCGGCACCACCGCCGTCTATGGCCAGGGGTCGGGTGTCTATGACCACTACTTCTATACGTATCTGAGTCCAACCGACGTGCTGTGGTCGGTCGCCGAGGTCGCCGCGGTTGCTCTGATGATCATGTTGCTGTGCACCTACTACGGTTACACCGCGCGTGGCGGGCCGGCGGGGGTGGGTGAGGCCGTTGGTCGTGCCGTGCGCGCCTCGATGGTCGTCGCGTCGATCTTGATCGTGATCATGACGCTGGCCATTTATGGCCAGTCCGGCGACTTCCACTTGGCGGGTTAGCGGCATGAAGCGCAGGTCGGGAACATACCGCATCGCCACTGGGTGGTGGACGCTGATCTTGTTGGCGGCCATCGGTGTGTTCTTGTTCGTGACCGCGGTGTCGTTTGCGGGCACGTTCAGGTCATATGTGCCCGTGACGTTGACATCGGATCGAGCGGGGCTGGTGATGGAGACCAACGCCGATGTCATGCTGCGTGGCGTCCAGGTCGGCCGCGTCAGCCAGATCGGCGGCGGCGGGGCGGACAGCGCCAGTCTGAGGCTGGAGATCGACCCGGACCAGATCCGCTACATCCCGGCCAACGTGGCAGGCCCAGATCAGTGCCACCACCGCGTTCGGCACCAAGTTCGTCGAGCTGGTGTATCCGCCGAACCCGAGCCAGCAGCGGCTGGCCGCCGGCGCGGTGTTGCATTCGAAGAATGTCAGCACGGAGATCAACACGGTCTTCGAGAACGTTGTAGAGCTGCTCAAGGTGGTCGATCCGCTGAAGCTGAACGCGGTGCTGACCGCAGTGGCCGACGGCGTGCGCGGACAGGGCGAGCGGATGGGCCAAGCCACCACAGATCTCAATGAGGTCTTGCTGGCACTCAACGCGCGCGCGGAAACCATTGGAGGGAACTGGCGCTCGCTGAAGAACTTCACCGACACCTATGACGCGGCCGCCCACGACATCTTGGCCATTCTGGACGCAGCCAGCACCACCAGCGCTACCGTCACCGACCACGCGACGGCACTGGATGGGTTGCTGCTCAACGTCATTGGTTTGTCGAACGCAGGCACGAACCTGCTTGCCACGAGCAAGGACGATCTCGTCGAGGCGGTCAACACCCTTGAGCCGACGACGAACCTGCTGCTGCAGCACAACCCCGTGTACACGTGCTTTCTGAAGGGCACCACGTGGTACCTCGACAACGGCGGCTTTGCAGCGTGGGGCGGCGATGGCCGCACACTTAAGCTCGACGTCGCCTTGTTGCTGGGTAACGATCCCTACGCGTATCCGGACAACCTGCCCATCGTTGCCGCCAAGGGCGGACCCGGCGGAGCGCCGGGGTGCGGGTCGCTACCGGAGGCCACCAAGAACTTCCCTGTGCGCCAGCTGGTCACCAACACCGGTTGGGGGACCGGCCTGGACATCCGGCCCAACCCCGGCATCGGGCATCCCTGCTGGGCGAACTACTTCCCGGTGACCCGCGCCGTGCCGAAGCCACCCAGCATTCGCGAGTGCCTTCCGGGCCCGGCGATCGGACCCGTTCCCTACCCGGGGGCGCCGCCGTATGGCGCGCCGCTTTACGGGCCGGGCGGGGTGCCGCTGTGGCCGGGGGTGGCTCCGGCAGTTCCAGGGCCGGGCCCGGCGCAGCCCGACCACAACGGGCAGAGCCCACCGTGATCGCGATTGTCGTTGTGACCGTTGACGATCCGCACAGAAAGGCAAGCCGTGGCTGACCTCAGGGGCATCATCTGGCGCCTGGGCATCTTCATGTCTGTTTGCGTGTTCGTCGCGTTCCTGACGCTGACGATCTTCGGGCAGTTTCGCTTCGGCGCGGGCAACAGCTATTTCGCCGAGTTCACCAACGTCTCCAATCTGAGGAAGGGCACGATAGTGCGGATCGCCGGGGTGGAGGTTGGCAAGGTCGACCACATCTCCATAAACCCCGATGCGACCGTGCGAGTGGAGTTTTTCGCCGACAAGTCGGTCGTGCTCACGCAGGGCAGCCGGGCGGTGATCCGGTACGACAACCTGTTTGGTGACCGCTATCTCGCGCTGGAGGAAGGCGTCGGCGGGCTCAAGACACTGAATCCCGGGCAGACCATTCCGCTGACTCAGACCGAACCCGCGCTGGATCTGGATGCGGTGATCGGTGGCTTCAAACCGCTTTTCCGGGCGCTGAACCCGCAGCAGGTCAACGACCTCACCCAGCAGTTGATCGAGGCGTTTGAGGGACAGGGCCCCGCGATCGGGTCCTTCCTGCAGCAAGCCGCGGTGGTGACCAATACGTTGGCCGACCGTGACCTGCTGATTGGGCAGGTCATTGACAACCTCAACGTGGTGCTGGGGTCGCTGGGCGGACAGAGCGACCGGCTGGACAAAGCGGTGACATCGCTTTCCGAGCTGATCGGCACGCTGGCCGAACGCAAAACCGACATCTCCAACGCGGTGGCCTATACCAACGCCGCCACCGGTTCACTCGCGGACTTGTTGGCGCAGGCGCGGGCGCCGTTGCGGAAGGTGGTCGAAGAGACCGACCGGGTTGCGGGGATCGCCGTGGCCGACCACGAATACCTCGACAATCTGCTCAACACGCTGCCGGACAGGTACCAGGCCATGGTCCGCCAGGGGCTGTATGGCGACTACTTCAGTTTCTACCTGTGCGATGTGGTGCTCAAACTCAACGGAAAGGGAGGCCAGCCGGTGTATGTCAAGGTGGCCGGTCAGAGCACGGGGCGGTGCGCGCCCAAGTGAAGTCATTCTCCGAGCGCAGCCCATTGCTCATCGGCGCCGTCGGCCTCGTGACAGTCGTCGTGATGGTGCTGGCCGCGCTGCAGTGGCAGAATCTGCCCTTCCTCAACTCGGGTAAGGAGTACTCGGCCTATTTCGCCGATGCCGGCGGGCTGAACACCGGTGCCGGCGTTGAAGTCTCGGGTTATGTGGTGGGCAACGTCTCGGCCATTGAACTCGACGAGACCGGTGTGCTTGTCAAGTTCAAGATCGGCACGGACGTGCTTCTGGGCGACCGCGCCGAGGCCGCCATCAAAACCAAGAGCCTGCTGGGCGCCAAGATCGTCGACGTGACACCGCGTGGGGGCGGGCAACTCGATGGCGCCATTCCGCTCGATCGCACGGTGTCGCCCTACCAGTTGCCCGATGCGCTCGGTGACCTGGCCACCACGATCAGTGGCCTGAACACCGACCAGCTGTCGGACTCGTTGGCCACGTTGGCCCAGACCTTTTCGGCCACCCCGCCGGATCTGAAGGATGCGGTGGCGGGGGTGGCGCGGTTTGCGCAGACACTCGACACTCGCGATGCGCAACTGCGCAGGTTGCTGGACAACGCGGCCCAAGCGACGGGAGTACTGGCCAAACGCACCGACCACATCGTCAGTCTGGTGAAAGACACCAATGCGCTACTCGCGCAGCTGCGGACACAAAGCGCGGCCTTGGACCAGATCTGGGCGAACATCTCGGCGGTGTCGCGGCAGCTGCAGGGGTTCATCGCCGAGAACCGTCAGCAGCTGCGGCCGGCGCTGGACAAGCTCAATGGAGTACTGGCGATCGTCGACAGTCGCAAGGAGCGCGTGCAGCAGGCCATCAAACTGATCAACACCTATGTCATGTCGCTTGGTGAATCGCTGTCCTCCGGACCGTTCTTCAAAGCGTATGTGGTCAACCTCTTCCCGGGTCAGTTCGTGCAACCGTTCGTCGACGCGGCGTTTTCGGATCTGGGATTGGATCCGGCCACGTTATTGCCCTCGCAGCTGACCGACCCGCAGACCGGTCAGCCGGGGACCCCAGCGTTACCGGTGCCCTACCCGCGGACCGGCCAGGGTGGGGAACCGCGCATGCATCTGCCCGACGCGATCACCGGCAAACCCGGCGATCCACGCTATCCCTACCGCGAACCGTCGTCGCCCCCACCGCCTGGCGGTCCGCCACCGGGGCCGCCCGCGCCGCCCCCGCCGGAGTTGGCGTCTACGCCCGAGCCGATTCCATCGCCGGTATACGTGCCGGCGCCCGGCGAGGCACCGCCCGCCCAGCAACCGGAAGTCCGGCCATGATGAGGTCGCGGCGAACCGCCCGCATCGTCGTGGCGACGGCATTGGTGCTGGTGCTGGGTGCGGGCCTGTTCGTCGCGGTACGCATGCCTGCGCAGATCGCCCGAACGACGGTAGTGGCCTACTTCGAGAACAGCACCGGCGTGTTCGCCGGCGACCACGTGCGCATTCGAGGCGTGCCGGTCGGCAAGGTCGTGCAGATCGAACCGCAGCCCGAGCGGGCCAAGATCACGTTCTGGTTCGACAGCAAGTACAAGGTCCCTGCCGATGTGAAGGCCGTGATCCTGTCACCGCAGCTGGTAACCGGCCGGGCAATCCAGCTCACACCGCCCTATACCGGCGGACCAACGATCACCGACGGCGCGGTGATCCCCGACGACCGCACCGCGGTGCCCGTCGAATGGGACGACCTACGCGCGCAGCTTGAGCGGCTGACCGAGCTGCTCAAGCCCGCTGGGCCCGGTGGCGTGAGCACGCTGGGTGCGCTCATCAACGCCACGGCGGACAACCTGCGGGGGCAAGGCCCCACGATCCGCGACACCATCATCAAACTGTCACAAGCGGTTTCGATCCTCGGTGACCACAGTGACGACATCTTCACCACGTTTAAAAACCTCTCGACGCTGGTGTCCGCGCTTGGCGACAGTGCCGACCTGCTCGAAGCACTCAACGACAACCTGGCCGCGGTGACCTCGCTGCTGGCCGACGACCCGAACAAGGTCGGTGAGGCGGTCGAGGACCTCAACGCGGTCGTTGCCGACGTTCAAGACTTCGCCGTCGACAACACCGAGGCGATCGGCACCGCGTCGGACACGATGGCCTCGATCACCCGCGTACTGGTTGAAAGCCTCGACGACATCAAGCAGACGCTGCACATCGCCCCGACGGTGTTGCAGAACTTCAACAACATCTACGAGCCCGCCAACGGTTCACTCACAGGCGCGCTGGCCATCAACAACTTCGCAAACCCGATCTCCTTCCTGTGCGGCGCAATTCAGTCCGCCTCACGGCTGGGTGGCCGAGCAATCGGCGAAACTGTGCGCGCAGTATCTGGCGCCCATAGTGAAAAACCGCCAGTACAACTTCCCCCCGCTGGGAGAGAACCTCTTCGTCGGCGCGCAGACCCGGCCGAACGAAATCACCTACAGCGAGCCCTGGATGCGGCCCGACCACATTCCGCCGGCCGCCGATCCGCCGCCGGGCGTCCCTTTGGCCGCCGAGGCGTCCGCCCCTGACGCGGCACCCGCCCCGACGCTGGCCACTGACCCCAACGATGGGCTGCCCGGCATGATGGTGCCCCCCGGAGGCGGCTCGTGAGACGGCGACGCTGGCAGCGCGCCGCGGCCAACGTGACGATGGTCCTGATCGTGGCCGCGGTGGCCGGCTGCGGTTGGCGCGGGCTGAATTCACTACCCCTGCCCGGCACGCAGGGCACCGGCTCGGGCTCGTTCGTGATTCAGGCACAAATGCCTGACGTCAACAACATTGAGCCGAACTCGCGGGTGCGTGTCGCAGACGTAACCGTCGGCCATGTCACCAAGATCGAACGCCAAGGCTGGCATGCGTTGCTGAGCATGCGTCTGAACGGTGACGTCAACCTGCCCGCCAATGCGACGGCCAAGATCGGCACAACCAGTCTGCTGGGTTCCTTGCACATCGAGCTTGCGCCGCCTACGAACGAACCGCCACACGGCAGGCTCCGAGACGGCTCGCTCATTACGCTGCCGCACGGCGGCGCCTACCCGAGCACCGAGCAGACGCTGGCGGCGCTGTCGATGGTGCTCAATGGAGGCGGACTGGGCCAGGTACAGGACATCACCGAGGCGCTTTCCACCGCGTTCCGGGGCCGCGAGCAAGACGTACGAAGCTTGATCACACAGCTGGGTGAATTCACCACCCACCTCAACGACCAGACCGGCGACATCATCGCCGCCACCGACAGCCTCAACGGCCTGGTCGGGAAATTCGCCGCACAACAACCGGTCCTGGACCGGGCGCTGGCCACGGTCCCCGACGCGCTGGCAGTGCTCAACTCCGAACGGGACAACTTGGTTCAGGCGGCCGATCAGCTCGGCAAGTTCAGCGCCCTGACCGTCGACACGGTCAATCAGACCACCGAAAACCTGGTGAAGGAATTGCAGCAAGTCGGACCGGTGTTGGAGTCGCTGGCCAACGCCGGTCCCAGCCTTACGCGATCCCTGAGCCTGCTTGCCACCTTCCCCTTTCCGAACGAAACCTTCGAAAACTTCCAACGCGGTGACTACGCCAATTTGACCGCCATCGTCGACCTCACGCTCAGCCGCATCGACCAGGGAATCTTCACCGGCACGCGATTCGAGTGCGAACTGACCGAGCTCGAGCTCCAGTGGGGCCGAACGATCGGCCAGTTCCCCAGCCCCTGCATGTCCGGCGGCCCGAACGGCCCCGGCAATCCGCTGGTCATCCCTTACCGATGGGATCAGGGGCCCTAGCATGCATTTGACCCGACGGGTAAGAATCCAGCTGACCATCTTCACGGTCGTCGCGCTTGTCACGGTTGCAGTGATGGCGCTGCACTTCATCAAACTGCCCGCCCTGCTGTTGGACGTCGGCCAGTACACGGTGACGATGGAATTGCCGAAATCCGGTGGGCTATATGAATCCGGCAACGTCACCTATCGCGGCACCAAAGTCGGCCGGGTGGAATCCGTGCGCCTGAGCGATAGCGGCGTCGAAGCGGTGCTGTCGCTGGATTCCGGCATTGCCATCCCCTCAGACCTCAATGCCGAGGTGCACAGCCAATCAGCGGTCGGCGAATCCTATGTCCTTCTGCTACCCCGAAACGGCGCCTCGCCGCCGCTGAAGAACGGCGACGTGATTGCCCTGGCCGACACCTCGGTGCCGCCGGACATCAACGCTCTGCTCGCCGCTGCAAACACCGGCCTGCAGGCCATCCCTCGCGACAACCTGAAGACTGTGATCGACGAGTCCTACACGGCCGTGGGCGGACTCGGCCCGGAGCTGTCCCGCGTGATCCAAGGCGCATCCACCCTGGCCATCGACGCCCGCAAGAATCTCGACCCGCTGACCACACTGATCGATCAGGTGCAACCGGTGTTGGATTCGCAGACGAACACCTCCGATGCGATTCAGGCGTGGGCATCGCACCTGGCCACGGTGACCGCCGAATTGCGGACCCATGACGAGGCGGTCGCCGGCGTCCTAGACAAGGGCGGCCCAGCGGCCGCGGAGGTGCGCCAACTGGTCGAGCGGCTGCAGCCCACCCTTCCGATCCTGTTGGCCAACCTCGTCAGCGTCGGGCAAGTCGCACTCACCTATCAAAACGACATCGAACAGCTGCTGGTGGTGTTCCCTCAAGCCATCGCCGCCGAACAGGCCGGCATCCTCGCCAACCTCAACACCAAACAGGACTACAAAGGCCAATACCTGAGCTTCAACCTGAACCTCAACCTGCCGCCACCGTGCACCACTGGGTTTCTGCCGGCCCAGCAACAGCGCGTTGCCGCGCTCGAGGACTATCCACAACGACCGGCCGGTGACCTGTATTGCCGGGTCCCGCAGGATTCGCAGTTCAACGTGCGCGGCGCTCGCAACATCCCGTGCGAAACGGTGCCCGGCAAACGCGCACCCACGGTCGCGTTGTGTGAGAGCGACGAAACCTACATACCGCTCAACGACGGATTCAACTGGAAGGGGGACCCCAACGCCACATTGTCGGGTCAGCCCATCCCGCAGTTGCCGCCCGAGCCGCCGCCATTAGCGGTGCCCGGCCCGGAGGTGCCGGCGCTGGCCGCGGCCGAATACGACCCTGCGACAGGTAATTACATCGGACCCGACGGCCGCCGTTACACCCAGTCGGATCTGGCTCAGGGTGCGCCGGACGACAAGACGTGGCAGACGATGCTGCTGCCACCGGGGAACTGATCAATCAGCCACGATGCGAAGCGCGCCCGACGGGCACATCCTGACCGCGTTGCGCACGGCATTCTCGTCGGCCGTCGTCGTCGTGGTCGAAGAGCGCATCGGCGGTCATCAAGCAGATGCCTGCGGCCATGCAGATCTCACGATCGCCGGCAACTCTCATCGGTAACTGCACGCGACGAATCGCGCCGTGGCGGCCTCTGCCTACGTGCGATTGGCCACAGCTCGCGACGGCTAGAAATGGCCCAGTCCTAGCGCGGGGACATGCCGGCCGCGCGATATGCGGCGTCGACGTAGGCCATGTTCTCCACCGCGTCAGCGGTGTTCAGGGGAAGCGGTGCGCCGAGCTGTACGTGTGCTGCGAACGCTTCCAGCTGATACGTGTACGACGGACGGTTGCCCAACCTCTCGACCGTAGTGCCTTCCGGTGTGCGGATCGTTAGCCGGTCGTCATCGTGGGGCTTGACGAAGTTGTGCACCAACACATCTCCCTTGGTACCCACGATGCGAAGAGTGAACGAGTAATCGTCGGCCACCATCGAGTTGGCGCTCAGTCCAGTCGCCCCGCCGGGAAAAGCGAGGTCGACGTCGCACCACGCGTCGACGCCGGGGCTGCGTTGCTCGGCATGCGCCCGCACGACCGACGGATGGCCCAACTGTCGCATGGCGTGCAGGCCGTAACAACCGAGATCCATCAGTGCGCCGCCGGCCAGCTCGAGTGACCACCTCGGATCGCTGGCCTCCGGTGCGGGCATGGCCATCCGCGCCTCAACATGGACCAACTCGCCAAGCGTGCCGTCGCAGGCCAGCTCGAGCGCGCGCTGGGTCACCGGATGTAACAGGTAGTGAAAGCCCTCCATCACGGTGATTCCCGCGGCATCCGCGGCCGCGGCAACTCGTTGCGCCTCCGCACGATTGCGCGCGAACGGTTTTTCGGTCAGTACCGGTTTACCGGCAGCTACGGCCGCCAGATTCCACGGTGCATGCAACGAGTTTGCCAGCGGGTTGTACACGACGTCAACCTCGGGATCGCCGATGACGTCGGCATACGACGTCAAAACCCGTTCTACACCGTGCTTTTCGGCGAATGCCTGCGCGCGCAACGGATCGCGCGCAGCCACGGCGACCAGCCGGAATCCGAGTTCTTGGGCGGGCCCGACGATGGCGAGCTCGGCGATCCGGGACGCCCCGAGAACCCCGATTCTGAGGCTCATGCCTCGACTTCCGCTCGCTCCGGTCCCCGCTCGTCCCTCGCTGCGATCCTCACTCGCGATCGTCTTCGCAGATTCACGCCGGAACGCATACGTCCCGCATGAACGCAACACTGGTCCGCACGTCGCGCACCGGGCCCTCATCGGTGGGCTCGCGATCGAGGATCGTGTCCTGCTCCATCACGAACCAGCCGTCAAACCCGTCGTTGCGCAACGCCGTAACGATTCCGGCGATGTCCACGTCGCCCGACCCGAGCGGCGTGTACATGCCCTGCCGCACCGCCTCGGTGTAGGACAGCTCACCGGCCTGTACGCGGGCGGCCATTGCCGCGTCGACGTCCTTCAGATGAGCGTGGGCGATGCGGCCAGGTACCTCGCGGGCCAGCTGCAGCGGATCTGTCCCGCCGATCAGCAGGTGGCCGGTGTCGAGGCACAACCGGATCTCCGAGCCCTTCAGCACGCGGTCCACGTCGTCGCGGGTTTCCACCATCGTGCCGACGTGCGGGTGCAGCACGGCGAGCACGCCGCGATCGGCCGCGGCCGCGGCGAGCATGTCCAAATTGTCGAGCAGTGTGGCCCATTGGTCGTCGTCGAGCGCCGGGCGGGAGTCGATAGCCGTCGGCGCCGGTGGCCGCGGCCAGCACGAGAACGTTCGCCTGGCATGCCACCAGTGCATCGAGCGGGCCGGCAATGTCGGGCAGGGGATCGTGGCCGGCGTCGTGCAGTAACACCGGCGCGAAGGTGCCGACGCAGCTGAGCCCGTTCGAGTCGAGCAATGCGTTGAGCTCATCCGGATCGGACGGCAGGAATCCCTCGGGTCCCAGCTCCGTGGCGGACAGTCCGGCGTCGCGCATTTCGGCGAGCACGCGTTCCGGCGCGAGCTGATGGCCCCACCCGGGCACCTCGCACACGCCCCAAGAGATCGGTGCGCCAGCGATTTTCAGGGTTTTCACTGTGACCTCACTTCGTCGATTCGTACCGGGACGCGGCGCTTCAACGACTCGGTCGCCGCTTCTGCAAACCATGCGACCTCGACCGCGTCGGCGACGGTGCACGCGGGGACAGCGTTGCCGTTGACCACGTCGACGAACGCGGCCAGCTCGGCGCGGAACGCGTCGGTGAAACGGTCCATGAAGAAGTGATGCGCAGGGCCGACGGGGAAGTCGTTGGAGGGGTCCACGTTTCGCACGGGAGCACCCTGATCCCAGCCGGCGACCACCGTGTCATGGAAGCCATGAACCTCCAGCCTGCAGTCGTAGCCGTGGCCGTTGTAGCGGGCCGCGGACACCACGCCGAGCGTGCCCTGATCGAAGGTCACCAGCACGGCCGCCGTGTCGACGTCGCCATACTCGGTGAACCGGGGATCGCCCTGCACGCTGCCGGTGGCGTACACCTCGACGGCCTGCTGTCCGGTGATCCAGCGCAGGACGTCGAAGTCGTGCACCGCGCAGTCGCGGAAGATCCCACCGGAACTCGCGATGTACTCCATCGGTGGCGGCGCGGGATCCATTGTGGTGCTGCGCACCGTATGCAGCGGCCCCAGCGAGCCGTCGTCGACCGCACGCTTGGCAGCGGCGAACGCGGCGTCGAACCGCCGCTGATAACCCACCTGCACCGGTACGCCCGAGCGGGCGATCGCGTCGGCGACCCGGGCACTCTGCGCAGCCGTCGCCGCGATGGGCTTCTCGCAGAACGTGGGCAGGCCCCGCTCCACGGCCGCCAGAGTCAGCTCGGCATGGGCGGGCGTCGCGGCCGACACGACGACACCGTCGACGCCCGACGTCAGCAGCGCCTCGACCGAATCAACCGGTTTGGCACCGTGTTTCGCGGCGACGGCGGCCACCAGTTCCGGTCGCTCATCGGTGACGACCAACCCGTCGACGCCCTCGAGCGCGCTGAGCGTATCGGTGTGGAAGGCGCCGATGCGGCCCAATCCGATCACTCCGAGTGTGGTCATGGAAGTCTCCGTTCGTCCTGTTTGCGCAGCGCGATGTCGAGTTGTTCGGGGGACAGGTCGTCGGCCAGCGCGGCCAGCACGGTGTCGACCTGACTGGGTGGGGCCAGGCTGCCGATGGGCTGATCGCTGTCGAGGTTGGTGGGGAACGCGTAACCCTCGGCGGTGGCGACCACCGCGTTGACCAGTTCTTGCTGCGGGCGGCCCGCCGCCTTCATGGCCTGAAGAGACGGATAGACCGCGCGCACCATCGCGGTGCGGTCAAGCGCCTCCATCGCCCGGCCGAACGGCGATGAGATCTGCAGCAGGTTGGCGATTCGGCGGATGTCGGTCGAAATGTTTGATCCTGCACCGTGATACAGCGCCGGGTTGAAGAACAGCGCGTCGCCCTTGCGCAACGGCAACTGGACGTGATGTTCGGCGAAGAACTCCACGAACTCCGGCCGGCTGAACGCGATGTAGCCGCCGGCGAACAACTGCGAGTGCGGCAGCAGCATGGTCGGACCGCTGTCCACCGGCATGTCGCAATGGGCCACCGCGCCCTGCAGCGTCAGTACGGGCGAAGTGCGGTGCAAGTGCGCCGGATACTCCGCCAGCTGGTCGGGAGGCACGAAGCCCAGGTGATAGTCCCGATGCGGAACCTGCTGTGTCCCACCGGGATTGACCACGTTTACCTGCGACGTGACCTGGTATCGCGGACCGAGCCAGGCCTGGCAGATGACGGCGAGGGCGTCGTTGGCGTAGTACTCGGCGAATACTAGGGGCGCATGCAGTGCCAGTTTCTGCGCGGCGTTCCAGATCCTGTCGTTGGCGCCCGGCTTGCCGAAGTGGTCGCCGGCGGCCGTGCCCGCGGCGTGCTGTGCGGCGATGATGTCGAAGAACGCCACGCTGGCACGGTCGACGATGTTGGGGGAGAACGCTCCCTCGAAGACTACGACGCCGGGTCCGTCGGCCAGTGCGCGGATCAGTTCCGACTGCAGCGCGCGCCGGTCGGACGTCGCCACCGCGTCGGCCGAGTACACCGGCACGTTGCTCAGCACGTCAGCGGCCAGCGGATAGTCCGCCGCGTCGGTTTCGCGCAGCACCTGGGCGCGGAAGTCATCGAGCCTGCAGTCGGACTCGTCGATCCACGGCTGGTATGTCGTGCTCACTGGCGCAGCCATGCCCGATAGTCTTGCTGTGATAGCGACCGCATTCAACGCCAAAAACCCATCAAAAACCCCTCACCAATAACGGCGAGCAGACGCAGAATCGCATAGAAACCCGCCGGGTAATGCGATTCTCTGTCTGCTCGCGGAGGAAACGGAACCCCGTGCCGCACAGATACAAGGTTCGCGAGATCGCTCAGCAGTCCGGCCTGAGCGAGGCCACGGTCGACCGCGTCCTGAACCAGCGGCCCGGGGTCCGGGAGAACACCAGGGCCGAGGTCATGCAGGCGATCGCCGACCTCGACAAACAACGTGCTCAACTCCGTCTCAACGGCCGCCGCTACCTCATCGACGTCGTCATGCAGACCCCGCAGCGGTTCTCCGACGCCTTCAGGGCCGCGGTCGAGGCCGAGTTGCCCGCGTTCGCGCCGGCGATGCTGCGGGCGCGGTTCCACCTGTGGGAATCGGGGTCGACGGCGCAGATGGTCGATGCGCTGAGCCGCATCCGCGGCAGCCACGGCGTGATCCTCAAGGCGCAGGACGAACCCGAGGTCGCCGAGGCCATCGACCGACTCGTCGAAGCCGGGGTGCCGGTCGTGACCTATGCGACCGACGTGCCGGGCAGCTCGCGCTGCGGATACGTCGGCATCGACAACCACGGCGCCGGGGTGACGGCGGCTTATCTGATGCGACAGTGGCTCGGGTCCGCGCCATCGGATGTGCTGATCACGCTCAGTCGCACGGTGTTCCGCGGCGAGGGGGAGCGCGAGGTCGGTTTTCGCGCCGCGCTACGCGGCTCCGGCCGCACAATCGTCGAGGTCAGCGACAGCGACGGCATCGACGTCACCAACGAGCGTCTGGTTCTCGAGGCGCTCGAGCAGAATCCGAAAGTGGAGGCCGTCTACTCGGTCGGCGGCGGAAACACGGCCACCGTCGCGGCCTTTGAACGGCTGCGTCGCGACTGCAAGGTTTTTATTGCCCACGACCTGGATGCCGACAACCGGCGGCTGCTCCGCGAGGGCCGCATCTCGGTGGTCCTGCACAACGACCTGCGCGCCGACGCGCGGCTCGCGATGCGGCTGATCCTGCAGGAGCGCGGCGCTTTGCCGGTCGAGCCGGCACGGGCGGCGCCGATCCAGGTCATCACCCCGTACAACCTCCCGGGCTAGGTGCTTGCGGGTGGCTACTGATCGGTAACGATTTCCTTAGAAATGACGTTCTCGCTGAACGTGACGAATCCCACACTTTTGTCTCATTTGGCTCGTCTCCACATCGGCTGAGCTGTGCGTTCTATCCGCCGTCACCTGCATGTCGCCCGCGAGTCGGGTATAGGCCTACCTAAGAGAAGTGCAATAATCGGTACTGGCAGTGACATCAAATTTTCGGTGGACGTCAACCGACGGCGCGTCGCTCCGACTGCGACTCGGATGACATTCGCCAGACATAAGGCGAATCAAGATGGAAGGCAGGCGAGTGGGGGCGAACGGCAACGGCGCCAGTCCAGGGACGCGGCAGAAACTCGAGAAGGTCGTTATCCGCTTCGCCGGCGACTCCGGCGACGGCATGCAGCTCACCGGTGACCGGTTCACCTCCGAAGCCGCTCTGTTCGGCAATGACCTTGCCACCCAACCGAATTACCCCGCCGAGATCCGCGCACCCCAGGGCACGCTGCCTGGCGTCTCGTCGTTCCAGATCCAGATCGCCGACTACGACATCCTGACCGCCGGCGACCGGCCCGACGTGCTCGTCGCGATGAACCCCGCCGCGCTCAAGGCCAACGTCTCGGATCTGCCCCGCGGCGGCCTGATCATCGCCAACTCCGACGAGTTCACCAAGAGGAATCTGGCGAAGGTGGGCTACGAGGCCAACCCGCTCGAGTCCGACGAACTCTCCGACTACGTCGTGCAGCCCGTTGCGATGACGACGCTGACGCTCGGCGCGGTCGAGTCGATCGGCGCGACGAAGAAGGACGGCCAGCGCGCCAAGAACATGTTCGCGCTCGGCCTGCTGTCCTGGATGTACGGCCGCGAACTCGAGCACAGCGAGGCGTTCATCCGCGAGAAGTTCGTTCGCAAGCCCGAAATCGCCGAGGCCAACGTCCTCGCCCTGAAGGCCGGCTGGAATTACGGGGAGACCACCGAGGCGTTCGCCAGCACCTACGAGGTGTCGCCCGCCAAGCTGCACTCCGGTGAGTACCGGCAGATCTCCGGCAACACCGCGCTGGCCTACGGCCTCGTCACCGCCGGTCACCTCGGCGATCTGCAGATCGTGCTCGGCACCTACCCGATCACCCCGGCGTCCGACATCCTGCACGAGCTGTCCAAGCACAAGAACTTCAACGTCCTCACCTTCCAGGCCGAGGACGAGATCGCCGGCATCGGCGCGGCCATCGGCGCCTCCTACGGCGGTGCCCTCGGCATCACCAGCACGTCGGGCCCCGGCATCTCGCTGAAGTCGGAAGCCATCGGCCTGGCAGTGATGACCGAGCTTCCACTGATCGTCATCGACGTTCAGCGCGGTGGCCCGTCGACCGGTCTGCCGACCAAGACCGAGCAGGCCGACCTTCTGCAGGCGCTTTACGGCCGCAACGGTGAATCACCGGTCGCGCTGCTGGCGCCGCGGTCACCGTCGGACTGCTTCGAAATCGCCGTCGAGGCCGCGCGTATCGCGATCACCTACCACACCCCGGTGATCATCCTGTCCGACGGCGCAATCGCGAATGGCTCCGAGCCGTGGCGCATTCCCGACGTCAGCGGCTACGCGCCCATCGAGCACACCTTCGCCAAGTCCGACGAGCCCTTCCAGCCGTATGCCCGCGACCCGGAGACCCTGGCCCGGCAGTTCGCGATCCCCGGCACCCCCGGTCTGGAGCACCGCATCGGCGGCCTCGAGGCGGCCAACGGGTCGGGCAACATCTCGTACGAGCCCAAGAACCACGACCTGATGGTGCGACTGCGTCAGGAGAAGGTCTCCGGGATCACGGTTCCGGACCTCGAGGTCGACGACCCGAGCGGGGAAGCCGAACTGCTGCTGCTCGGGTGGGGCAGCTCGTACGGACCCATCGGCGAGGCGTGCCGGCGCGCGCGGCGCAAGGGCATCAACGTCGCCCACGCCCACATTCGGCACCTCAATCCGTTCCCGGCCAACCTCGGCGACGTCCTGCGGCGATACCCGAAAGTGGTGCTGCCCGAGATGAATCTTGGCCAGCTGGCGCTGCTGCTGCGCGGCAAGTTCCTTGTCGACGTGCAGTCCGTGACGAAGGTGGAGGGCATGGCGTTCCTGGCCGACGAAGTCGAGGGCATCATCGATGCCGCCCTGGACGGAACGCTGGGCGAAAAGGAAACCGACAAGGCCAAATTCGCGCGGCTGGCGGCGGCCACTGTGGAAACTGGTGTGGGAGCTAGCGCATGACTGACCTGATCGGAGATCTGGGCCTTACCCCACTGTCGAAGAACAGCGGGGTGCCCACCACCGACGCACCGCAAAAGGGCAAGGACTTCACCAGTGACCAAGAGGTCCGCTGGTGCCCGGGTTGCGGTGACTACGTCATCCTCAACACGATCCGCAACTTCCTGCCCGAGTTGGGCTTGCGACGGGAGAACATCGCGTTCGTCAGCGGCATCGGCTGCTCGAGCCGCTTCCCGTACTACCTGGAAACCTATGGCTTCCACTCCATTCACGGCAGGGCGCCGACCATCGCCACCGGCTTGGCGCTGGCCCGCGAGGATCTGTCGGTGTGGGTTGTCACCGGCGACGGCGACGCATTGTCGATCGGTGGTAATCACCTCATCCACGCGCTGCGCCGCAACATCAACATCACGATCCTGTTGTTCAACAACCGGATCTACGGGCTGACCAAGGGCCAGTACTCGCCGACATCCGAGGTCGGCAAGATCACCAAGTCGACCCCGATGGGCTCGCTGGACTACCCGTTCAACCCGGTGTCGCTGGCGCTAGGGGCCGAGGCGACGTTCGTCGGCCGCGCGCTGGACTCCGACCGCAAGGGCCTCTCCGAGGTACTGCGTGGTGCCGCTGCGCACCGTGGCGCCGCGCTGGTCGAGATCATGCAGGACTGCCCGATCTTCAACGACGGTTCCTTCGACGCGCTGCGCAAGGAAGGCGCCGAGGAGCGCCTGATCAACATCGCCCACGGTGAGCCGATCACCTTCGGCGCCGACGGCGAGTACTGCGTGGTCAAGTCCGGGTTCGGGCTGGAGGTCGCCAAGACCGCCGACGTGTCCGCGGACGAGATCGTCGTGCACAACGCGCACATCGACGACCCGGCGTACGCGTTCGCGCTGTCTCGGCTTTCCGAGCAGAACCTCGATCACATGGTGATGGGCATCTTCCGTCAGATCAGCCGGCCCACCTACGACGACGCGGCCCGCCAGCAGCTCGTCACCGCTCGCGACGCCAAACCGCACGACACGGCGGCGCTGCAAAACCTGCTGCGCGGCAAAGACACCTGGACCGTCGACTAACCTCACGGGCGTGACAGCCCCCATTCCGCTGGCCGCCGTGGTGTTGGCGGGTGGCGCGTCGCGGCGAATGGGCCGCGACAAGGCCACTGTGATCTTTGAAGGCCCCTCAGGGGCCAAGACCCTCGTCGAACACATGGTGTCGGTCGTGAGCCCGCGGTGTTCCCCGGTCTTCGTGATCGCCGCGCCGGGGCAGCCACTTCCCAAACTTGACGCCGAAGTGCTGCGCGACGAAGTCCGTGGCGTCGGGCCGTTACTCGCGACGGGCCGGGGACTGCGCGCAGCCGCCGACGCCGGCCTGGAGTTGGCGTTTGTCTGCGCCGTGGACATGCCGCTGCTCACCACCGATCTGATCGACGAGCTCGCCGGTCCCGCCGTGCGCCTGGGCGCCGACGTTGTGCTGCCGTGGGATGGTCGCGACCACTATCTGGCGGGGATCTACCGCACGTCGCTCGTCGACCGCGTCGACGCCCTGGTCGCCGCGGGGGAGCGCAGCATGCGGGCGCTCGTGGACGCCGTCGATACGCAGCGGATCGTCATGCCCGCGCAGCGGTCGTTGACCAACGTCAACACCGCCGCGGATCTCAGCGCCGCCCTCCCGCCGCGATTGGCTAGCAAATTCACAGGTAATTGAAGTCGAAACTAGCAATTAAGCTGTGGAAATTTCTGCACTGCAATTTCATCGCCAAATTGGCGTGATAAAGAACACGTAGCCGGGACGAGCCGCTCCGGAATATGGTGTCCGGCCGCTCGGTCAGCGGCGTGGGATCCCTTATGGGCCACGTATTTTGCGCCAGACCGCGCGGAAATACGCACGAATTCACGCACGTTGCATGTCGGACTTTCGCCTCAAGGCTTCTCGCGACGGGCGGCCGACCTGAGGTCAAAGCGTCAGAAGGCCCGGTGCAAGCACGTTTTGCGCGCGGCGGCGGACGAGACGGCCGATGGCTTGAGGTCGACAGCCTGCGTCTTTGGCGGCGAAATACATTGCTCAGCAATGGGTTTCAACGTCAGCGACCTCGCCCCCGCACGTGCGGCGCAATCCCTGTGGCGTGCTGAGTCAATGCCCAACTCGGTGTGAAAAAGCCGCGTCCACAAGCGATTTCGGCTGGCAGGCGTCCCGTTGTGGCCGCGCCGCCAGCCAGCGAACCCGAATGTGAAAGATGAGGCGGGAGAGGCTCTGACCAGCGATTTTTGCGCTGAGAGGCCATCTTTCGGCCCTTGCAGCTTCGTTTAATCCCCAAAACGCCGTGTTCCAGCTCACAAAATCATGGTGATTTGAGTCACGTTCACACGCAATCGTCGCTTGTTCCGTGGTCCCGTCAAAGTCACAGCTGACCTGCATAGATGATTCTCAGGTTCCGTCGTGATCTGTTCGTGATCTAACCGCGACACACCCTTCCCCCGATATGACTTACTGCGTCCGGCTTTGTACGGTCCAAACAGCTTCAAACGGAGCAAATAATTTCAAAACCCACGAACCTGCGTGTGAGTGGGGCTGCGGGAGGCGGGATCGCCTTCTGCGGCCGCCGGTCCTGATTCCCCGGCGAGGCTCTCGCCTCCCCTGTCGCGTCTGACCGAGACGGCGCGACCCAACCACCCGCCTGTGTACAGGCAGCCACGCCCGCGTTTCCGCGCGGGTGTCGATGGCGCGCGCTTTCGAAAGGATCGAAGTGAAGAACATCCGCAAGACGTTTGGTATGGCCACCATTGCCGGTGCGCTCGCTGTGGCACCGATCGCGCTGGCGACCGGCACCGCCAATGCGGACAGCGGCGTCAACTGGGACGCCGTCGCCGCCTGCGAGTCCGGCGGCAACTGGTCGATCAACACCGGAAACGGCTACTACGGCGGCCTGCAGTTCACCATGGGCACCTGGCGTTCCAACGGCGGCTCCGGCTCGCCTCACAATGCAAGCCGCGAGGAGCAGATCCGCGTGGCCGAGAACGTGCTGCAGTCGCAGGGCATCGGCGCGTGGCCGACGCTGCGGTGGGCGCGGCTAGTACGCGACGAAGGACTTATGAGGCGGTGCCGGGCGATTGCGCCCGGTGCCGCCTCATCCTTCTCAGAAGGCTCTTACACCAGATAAGTAACGATTAAAACTTCTGCCTCCTGGGTAACACGTGATGTTGATCACCCGAAACAACAGGTAACCGCATCGGAGAACGCACAGTTCTTCACCTGCGGCCCTTGTTTCAAAACGGTCGGGGAAGGACCGCAGTGATGAACATTCGAAAGGCAGTCACCAAGGGCCTATTGGCCACCGCTATCTCCGGGGCGCTCGCTGTCGTCCCCATGGCCCTGTCGACGGGCACCGCGCACGCCGACAGCGTCAACTGGGACGCGATCGCCCAGTGCGAGTCGGGTGGCAACTGGTCCACCAACACCGGCAACGGCCACTACGGCGGCCTGCAGTTCAAGCCGGCCACCTGGGCGTCCAACGGCGGCGTCGGCAATCCGGCGACGGCCCCGCGGGCCGAGCAGATCCGAGTGGCCGAGAACGTCCTGCGCACGCAGGGGCTCAAGGCGTGGCCCAAGTGCGGCCCCCGTGGCGCGTCGCCCGCGGTGTGGACCAACACCGGCGTGCCCGCCGCGCCCGCCGTGCCGACCACGTCCTCAGGTTGCGCCGCGATGCCGACCAGTGGCCTGCTCGGCTTCATCAACCCGCGGCAGATGTGCTCCGCGCTGCTCAGCCCGCTGGGCGCGCTGGCGGCGCCACGCTGACCTCGGTGCCTATGCGGCCGTGAGGTCACGCTCGGTCGGCAGCACGAACGCCGACCGCGACGCCAGCCCGGCCAAGTGCCGGGTGAGGAGTGCCTCCGGTGCCAGCACGCTGGCCCGGGTGGCCAGTGCGCTGAGGAATGCGGGCCGCAGGTTCACGATCCGGCCGACCATCGCCGATTCGCGCACGATCGCCCGCACCCGGGGCCGGCGGAAGGCGGCGAACCGCGCGAACGCAGCCGCAATGTCACCGTCGCCACCGTCGCCGTCGACGAATCTGGCGAGGATCGCCGCGTCCTCGATCCCCTGACAGCCGCCCTGCCCCAGGTGCGGACGCATCGGGTGCGCGGCGTCGCCGACCACCAGCACCGGCCCGCGGGACCATTGCCGTGCCTGGTCACGGTCGTAGAGATCGTTGTGCAAGACGTCTTGGGGGTCGGTCGCGGCCAGCAGCGCCGGAATGGGGTCGGCCCACGAGGCGAACCGCTCCTTCAGGTAGGCCAGCTCGCCTTGCGGCGACACCCGGCCCTCGGGTGCGCGTTCGGTGGCGAACCAGTAGGTGCAGTCCGGTCCCAGTGGAACGTGCCCGAATTCGACGCACGGCCCCATCACCTCGCCGGCGACGTCCGGGTCGAGGCTGTAGTCGGCCACTCCGCGCCACGCCGTGTAGCCGGCATATCGGTCGGTGAGCGCGCCGTTGAGGTGCCGAGCCACGACCGAGCGCGTGCCGTCGGCGCCGATGACCGCATGGGCTTGCAGCGTCGACGAGTCCGACACCCTGACCCTGACGCCGTCGGCGGTCGCGACGAGCTCACGCGCCGACACCCCGTGGCGCACGGTGCCCTCGGCGACCGCACCGGCCAGCACCTTCGTCAGCGCGGACCGCCGTAGCACGACCAACGGCTCGCCGAGCGCCTTCACCAACCGCTCGTGGGCGGGATGGCGCAGCCAGCTGCCGTCGCGCCAGCGCAGCGCGCCCGCGGTCACCCTGCCTCCGGCATCGCGGACCGCATCGCCGACGCCGATCTCGTCGAGCGCGGCCAACGCGTTGGGCCAGATGCTGATGCCCGCACCGGACGAGGTGTCGGTGCGCTCCTCGATCACGGTGACATCGTGTCCGCGGCGCTGCAGCGCGACGGCCGTCGCAAGGCCTGCGATGCCCGCCCCGATCACCAGAATCTGCCGCGCCATCCGTCGAATCTAGCGTGATGCGCGCGAGTTGCCGACGTCAAAACTCGCTTGCCGCGTGTGCTACCAAAGGGGCATGACCGACACGGCGTCGACGCCCTTTCACGCCCTCGACGACTACCTTGCGCTGCCACGGGTTTCCGGCCTCGCCGTCTCGCCCGACGGGTCCCGGGTGGTGACAACCGTCGCCGAGCTCAACGACAAACGCACCGAATACGTCAGTGCCATATGGGAACTCGACCGCCGCGGGACACCACCCGGCGCGCCGGTTGACCCGCGGCGCCAAGGGGGAGTCGTCGCCTGCCTTCACCGCCGACGGCGATCTGCTGTTCGTCGCGGCGCGGCCAACCGAGGACGACGACAAGCCGCCCGCATCCTTGTGGCGGCTACCGGCCGCTGGCGGCGAGGCGGTCGAGGAATTGGCACTTCCCGGCGGTGTCGCCGACGTACGCACCGCGCGCACCGCCCCGGCCACAGTGGTCGCCGCCAAGCTATTGCGCTCCGCTACCGACGTCGAGGACGACAAGCGGCTGCGGGCACTGCGCAAGGACAACAAGATCTCCGCGATGCTGCACAGCAGCTATCCGGTGCGGTACTGGGATCACGACCTCGGACCCGACCATCCGCATCTGCTCGACGCCGACGGTCCGCGCGACCTGACCCCACATCCGGGTGACGCATTGCGGGAAGCCGACTTCGACGTCAGCGCCGACGGCCGCTTCCTCGTGACGTCCTGGCACGACCCCGCACCCGGAGCCGCCATCCGCGGCACCCTCGTTCGTATCGACCTGGCCAGCGGCGAGCGCACCGCCATCGCCGACGATCCCGACGCGGACCTGGAGTTCCCGGCGATCTCGCCCGACGGTAAGTCGGTGGCGTTCACCCGCGAGACATTCTCCACGCCGGAAAAGGCGCCACGAATAACACTGTGCCACATGCATTTCGGAGAGCCTTTCACCGAGTTGGCCATCGAGTGGGACCGGTGGCCGAAGTCGGTGGCCTGGTCCGCCGACGGCTCGGCGCTGATCGTCACCGCCGACGAGAACGGGCGCGGCCCGGTGTTCACGGTCGACCCGCCGACCGGAGCGGTCACCCGGCGCACCCACGACGACTACACCTATTCCGACGTGCGCCCCGCCCCGGGCGGCGTGATCTTCGCGCTGCGCAGTTCCTATGCCACACCACCGCATCCGGTGCGCATCGATGCCGACGGCGCGGTGACGGTGCTGCCGAGTTTCGACCCGCCGGAGCTGCCCGGCACCCTGACCGAGGTGACGGCGACGGCGGACGACGGCCAGCCGGTCCGGTCGTGGCTGGCGCTGCCCACCGGCGCCGACCGCGCGCCGCTGCTGCTGTGGATCCACGGCGGACCGTTGGCCAGTTGGAATGCCTGGCACTGGCGGTGGAATCCGTGGCTGCTCGTCGCGCAGGGCTACGCGGTGTTGATGCCGGACCCGGCGCTGTCCACCGGATACGGGCAGGACTTCATCCAACGTGGTTGGGGCGCATGGGGCTTCGCGCCCTACACCGATCTCATCGCGGCCACCGATGCGGCGTGCGCGGATCCGCGGGTCGACGGGACGCGCACTGCCGCGATGGGCGGTTCGTTCGGCGGCTACATGGCCAATTGGATCGCCGGACACACCGACCGGTTCGACGCGATCGTCACCCACGCCAGCCTGTGGGCGCTTGACCAGTTCGGCGCGACGACCGACGGCGCGTACTGGTGGGCGCGCGAGATGACACCCGAGATGGCCGAACGCAACTCGCCGCACCGCTATGTCGGCCAGATCCGCACCCCCATGCTGGTCATCCACGGAGACAAGGACTATCGCGTGCCGATCGGCGAGGCGCTACGGCTGTGGTACGAGCTGCTGACCGAATCCGGGCTGCCGGCCGCAGACGACGGCAGCAGCCCGCATCGCTTCCTCTACTTCCCGTCGGAAAACCACTGGGTGCTCAATCCGCATCACGCCAAGATCTGGTACCAGGTGGTGACCGCCTTCCTGGCCCGTCACGTGCTGGGCGAGGACGTCGAACTGCCGGAGACGCTCGGATAGTAGCGTCGCGCACATGAGCCAGCGTGAGTTCGACATCGTCCTGTTCGGCGCTACCGGCTTCGTCGGCAAGTTGACCGCGGAGTATCTGGCCAGGGCGGGCGGTGACGCGCGCATCGCCCTGGCAGGCCGGTCCGCGGACAAGTTGGCCGCCGTCCGTGACACCCTCGGAGACAAGGCGCAATCGTGGGAGCTGATCACCGCCGACGCGTCGCAGCCGTCGACGTTGAACGCGATGGCCGAGCGGACACAGGTGGTGGTGACGACCGTCGGGCCCTACCTCCGGTACGGCTTGCCGTTGGTGGCGGCATGCGCGGCCGCCGGAACCGATTACGCCGACCTCACCGGCGAACCGATCTTCGTTCGGGAGAGCATCGATCTGTATCACAAACAGGCGATCGACACCGGTGCGCGAATTGTGCATTCCTGTGGATTCGATTCCATCCCTTCGGATCTCACCGTTTACGCGCTTCACCTGCGCGCCGAGGAAGACCAGGCGGGTCAGCTCGGCGACACGAACCTTGTGGTGCGCTCCTTCGTCGGAGGAGTGTCTGGCGGCACCGTCGCGTCGATGCTGGAACTGATGCGCGTGACGTCCACCGATCCCGAGGCCAGGCGGCTGATGAACGACCCGTACACCCTGACCCCCGACCGCGGCGCCGAACCGGAACTCGGCGCGCAGCCGGACGCGCGGTGGCGTCGGGGCCGTGAAATCGCGCCCGAACTCAACGGCTACTGGGTCGGCGCGTTCGTCATGGCCGGCCCAAACACGCGAATTGTCCGGCGCAGCAACGCATTACTCGGCTATGCCTATGGTCGCCGGTTTGAGTACGCGGAGCAGATGAGCCTGGGTAGATCGGTCGTCGCACCGGTGGCGGCGGCGATGGCGACCGGCGGCAACGCCGCGACAATGGCGCTGGGTAGCCGCTACTTCGACCGGCTTCCACGCAAGCTCGTCGACCGCATCGCCCCCAAGCCGGGCACCGGGCCCAGCGAACGCGTCCGCGAACAGGGCCATTACACCGTCGAGACGTACACCACCACGACGACCGGCGCACGCTACCGAGCCACCATGTCGCAGAAGGGCGATCCCGGCTACAAGGCGACGTCGGTATTGCTGGGGGAGAGTGGCTTGGCGCTCGCACTGGACCGCGACCGACTGTCGGACCTGCGCGGTGTATTGACGCCGGCGGCAGCGATGGGCGACGCATTGATGGCCCGATTCCCTGCTGCCGGTGTGTCATTGGAGACGACGCGCCTCGGTTGAATTTCCTTTGATCGGGCGTCGCGGAACGCCTGAGAACCAAGATCGACTGGACTAGGGTCAACCCTTGGTTGGTTGTTCAACATCCCAGCGACGAAGGTGGATTAGGACATGGCTGGTCTCGACGATCTCTTTGCACAGATCCCCGTGGGCGACATCGCCAACAAGCTCGGTGCCGACGAAGGCGAGGTGAACAACGCGGTCCGCACGCTGGTGCCCGCGCTTGTCGGAGGTTTGCAGCAAAACGCGCAGGCCGATGACAACGTCGCGAACGAAATCCACTCGGCTGCCAGCCAGAAAGCGGGACTGCTCGACGGCGGCGTCAGCGTCGACCAGGTGGACGAACACGACGGCGACAAGGCAATTGCCAAGATCTTCGGCGGCAACGACAGCAATACCGTCGCGTCGGCCCTCGCCGGCGGGGGCGCGGGCAACAGCGATCTGCTCAAGAGGTTGCTGCCGATCCTCGCTCCGATCGTGTTGGCCTACATTGGCAAACAGCTCACCGGGAGCCAGCCCGCCCCGGCCAACACCCAGGCGCAGTCCGCGCCGTCCGGTGGACTTGGTGACGTCCTCGGCAGCATCCTCGGCGGTGCAGGCGGTGGCGGGGGAAACAACCCCCTGGGCAGCATCCTGGGCAGCGTGCTTGGCGGCGGCAGCCAAAGCAACGCGATCGGCGAGATTCTCGGCGGCCTGCTCGGCGGGAAAAAGTAGCCACCCCGGCGGAGCCGGAAGACCGTCCCGCCAGCCGGGTAACCGCACTTCATAGAATGGCGCGGTGACCGCCAGCCCCGAGCCCGCCGCCGATGCCCTGCCCAAGTCCTGGGATCCGGGCGCGGCGGAGGCTGACCTGTACCAGGGCTGGGTGGACGCCGGCTACTTCAAGGCCGACGCCGCCAGCAGCAGGCCTGCGTACTCGATCGTGCTGCCGCCCCCCAACGTCACCGGCAGCCTGCACATGGGTCACGCACTTGACCACACGCTGATGGACGCGCTGACCCGGCGCAAGCGGATGCAGGGCTACGAAGTGCTCTGGCTGCCCGGGATGGACCACGCCGGCATCGCCACCCAGACAGTGGTGGAAAAGCAGCTCGCCGTCGACGGCAAGACCAAGGAAGACTTCGGCCGCGAGCTCTTCGTCGACAAGGTGTGGGACTGGAAGCACGACTCCGGTGGCACCATCAGCGGCCAGATGCGCCGGCTCGGCGACGGTGTCGACTGGAGCCGCGACCGGTTCACGATGGACGAGGGCCTGTCCCGGGCGGTGCGGACCATCTTCAAGCGGCTGTTCGACGCCGGGCTGATCTACCGGGCCGAGCGGCTGGTCAACTGGTCACCGGTGCTGCAAACCGCGGTCTCCGACCTCGAGGTCAAGTACGAAGAGGTCGAGGGCGAGCTGGTGTCGTTCCGCTACGGCTCGCTCGACGACAGCGAACCGCACATCGTGGTGGCCACCACCCGGGTCGAGACGATGCTCGGTGACACCGCGATCGCGGTGCATCCCGATGACCAGCGCTACCGCCATCTCGTCGGCAAGACTCTGCCTCATCCGTTTCTCGACCGGCAGCTCATTATCGTGGCCGACGACCACGTCGACCCCGAATTCGGGACCGGCGCAGTCAAAGTCACCCCCGCCCACGACCCGAACGACTTCGAGATCGGCCTGCGGCACAGCCTGCCGATGCCGTCGATGTTAGACACGAAGGCTCGGATCGTCGACACGGGAACGGTTTTCGACGGTCTGGACCGCTTCGAGGCGCGCGTCAAGGTGCGCGAGGCGCTTGCCGAGCAGGGCCGCATCGTCGAGGAGAAGCGGCCCTACCTGCACAGCGTCGGGCACTCCGAGCGCAGCGGCGAAGTCATCGAACCGCGGCTGTCTCTGCAATGGTGGGTCAAGGTCGAGTCGCTGGCCAAGGCTGCTGGTGATGCGGTTCGCAACGGCGACACCGTGATTCATCCGCCCAGCCTGGAGCCGCGGTGGTTCGGCTGGGTCGACAACATGCACGACTGGTGCATCTCCCGTCAGCTGTGGTGGGGCCACCGCATCCCGATCTGGCACGGCCCCGACGGCGAAACCGTCTGCGTCGGACCCGACGAAACGCCGCCGCAAGGCTGGGAGCAGGACCCCGACGTGCTCGACACGTGGTTCTCTGTCGGCGCTGTGGCCGTTCTCGACGCTGGGATGGCCCGAGCATTCGGCCGACCTGGAGAAGTTCTATCCGACCACGGTTCTGGTCACCGGCTACGACATCCTGTTCTTCTGGGTGGCGCGGATGATGATGTTCGGCACCTTCGTGGCCGACGATCCCGCGATCACCCTCGACGGCCAGCGCGACGCGCCGGTGCCGTTCCGGAACGTCTTCCTGCACGGGCTGATCCGCGACGAGTTCGGTCGCAAGATGAGCAAATCACGCGGCAACGGCATCGATCCGTTGGACTGGGTCGAGGCGTACGGTGCCGATGCGTTGCGGTTCACCCTGGCCCGCGGCGCCAGCCCCGGCGGCGACCTGTCCATCGGCGAGGACCACGCCCGCGCGTCGCGCAACTTCGCCACCAAGCTGTTCAACGCCACCCGGTTCGCGCTGATGAACGGCGCCGCCCCCGCACCGCTGCCCGATGTCGCCGACCTGACCGACGCCGACAAGTGGATCCTGGGTCGGCTGGAAGAGGTTCGCGCCGAAGTGGATTCGGCGCTCGACAGCTATGAGTTCAGCCGGGCGTGCGAGGCGCTGTACCACTTCGCCTGGGACGAGTTCTGCGACTGGTACGTCGAACTGGCCAAAGTGCAACTGGCCGAAGGTGTCCAACACACCACCGCCGTGCTGGCCGCGGTGCTGGACACGCTGCTCAAGCTGCTGCATCCGGTGATGCCGTTCGTCACCGAAGTGCTGTGGAAGCAACTGACGGGTGGCGAGTCGCTGGTGATCGCCGATTGGCCGGGGCCGACCGGTTTCACGCTGGATACCGTTGCGGCGCAACGCGTCGCCGATATGCAGAAGCTGATCACCGAGGTCCGCCGGTTCCGCAGCGATCAGGGTCTCAATGACCGCCAGAAGGTGCCGGCGCGTCTCGCCGACATCGAGAAGGCGGATCTCGAAGCGCAGGTTCCGGCGGTCAGCTCGCTGGCGTGGCTGACCGCGGCGGGGGACGGCTTCAACGCGTCGGCCGCCGTCGAGGTGCGGTTGTCACGGGGCACCGTCTCCGTCGAGCTGGACACGTCGGGCACGGTCGACGTCGCAGCCGAGCGGCGGCGCCTCGAAAAGGATTTGGCGGCAGCGGAAAAGGAGTTGGCCGGCACCACCGGCAAGCTCGGCAACGACGCCTTCCTGGCCAAGGCGCCGGCCGACGTCGTCGAGAAGATCCGCGCCCGCCAGCAGCTGGCCCAAGAAGAGGTCGACCGGATCACGGCGAGGCTGGCCGGCCTGAAATGACCGACGCCGTCCCCACACCGGACGAGATCGCATCGCTGCTTCAGGTTGAGCATCTGCTCGACCAGCGCTGGCCGGAAACGAAACTGGAGCCCAGCACCGCCCGCATCTCGGCGCTGCTGGACCTGCTCGGCTCGCCCCAGCGCGGCTACCCGTCGATCCACATCGCCGGCACCAACGGCAAGACCTCGGTGGCCAGGATGGTCGACGCACTGCTCACCGCGCTGAACCGCCGCACCGGCCGCACCACCAGCCCGCACCTGCAGTCGGCCGTGGAACGCATCTCCATCGACGGCAGTCCGATCAGCCCGGCGCGGTATGTCGCGACCTATCAGGAGATCGAACCGTTCGTGCAGCTCGTCGACCAGCAGTCGGAGGCCGGAGGCGGCCCGGCGATGAGCAAGTTCGAGGTCGTCACCGCAATGGCGTTCGCCGCGTTCGCCGACGCACCGGTCGACGTTGCGGTGGTCGAGGTCGGCCTCGGCGGGCGGTGGGACGCCACCAACGTCGTCAATGCGCCGGTGGCCGTGATCACGCCGATCGGGGTCGACCACGCCAACTACCTCGGTGACACCATCGCGGAGATCGCAGGCGAGAAGGCCGGGATCATCACCAAGCAGGAGGACGACCTCGTGCCGACCGACACCGTCGCGGTGATCGCGCGTCAGCCGCCGGAGGCGATGGAAGTGCTTCTGGCGCAAACGGTTCGCGCCGATGCCGCCGTCGCGCGGGAGGATGCCGAATTCGCGGTGCTCGGCCGTCAGGTCGCCGTCGGTGGTCAGCTGCTCGAGCTTCAGGGTCTCGGTGGCGCGTACTCCGACATCTACCTGCCGTTGCACGGCGAGCATCAGGCGCACAATGCGGTGGTCGCGCTGGCCGCCGTCGAGGCGTTCTTCGGGGCAGGCGCGCAGCGCCAACTCGACCTCGACGCGGTGCGCGCGGGCTTCGCCGCCGTCACCAGCCCAGGGCGGCTGGAGCGGATGCGCAGCGCCCCGACGGTGTTCATCGACGCGGCGCACAACCCGGCCGGCGCCACCGCGCTGGCCCAGGCGCTGCAGGAGGAATTCGACTTCCGCAGCCTCATCGGCGTCATCTCGGTGATGGGCGACAAGGACGTCGACGGCATCCTGGCCGCACTCGAGCCGGCGTTCGACCAGATCGTGGTGACCCACAACGGTTCACCGCGAGCAATGGACGTCGAGGCGCTGGCGCTGCGCGCCGAGGAGCGGTTCGGCCCGGAACGGGTCATCACCGCGGCCACGCTGCCCGACGCGATCGAGACGGCGACGGCGATCGTTGAGGATGACGAGGGCGAAAGCCTTGGCGGTAGCGGCATGGTGATCACCGGCTCGGTCGTCACCGCCGGGGCAGCGCGGACCCTGTTCGGAAGGGACCCCGAATGACCCACGAGCCTCAGGGCCAACCTCAGCAGCCGGACCCATGGAAGAGCTTCCGCGGTGTGCTGGCCGGCACGCTGATCCTGGAGGCCATCGTGGTGCTGCTGGCGCTGCCGGTTGTCGCCCGCGCCAACGGTGGTCTGACGGTGCTGTCCGGCGGTTACCTGATCGGATTCGCGGTCCTGCTGGTGCTGTTGGCCGGAGTCCAGGGCAAGCCGTGGGCGATCTGGGTGAACCTGGCGCTGCAGTTCGTGCTGATCGCGGGCTTTGTCGTGCACGGCGCAGTCGCATTCATCGGTGTGGTCTTCCTCGCCGTGTGGGCGTTGATCGCGTACCTGCGCGCGGAGGTGCTGCGCCGGCAGAAGCGTGGACTCCTGCCGGGGCAGCAGCAGCCGCCCAGTTAGGCTGTCGGCCGTGACTGAGCGCACCCTCGTTTTGATCAAGCCCGACGGCGTCAACCGGCGTCTGGTCGGAGAGATCATCAGCCGAATCGAAAGCAAGGGCCTGACGCTGGCGGCCCTGGAACTCAAGGACATCAGCGACGACCTGGCCCGGCGGCACTACGCCGAACACGAGGGCAAGCCGTTCTTCGGATCGCTGCTGGAGTTCATCACCTCGGGCCCTGTCGTGGCCGCCATTGTGGAGGGGCCGCGGGCAATTGCCGCGTTTCGCCAGATCGCCGGCGCGACCGATCCGGTCGAGAAGGCCGCGCCCGGCACAATCCGCGGTGACCTGGCACTTGTCACCCAGGACAACCTCGTCCACGGGTCGGATTCGCCCGAGTCTGCGGCCCGCGAAATCGAGCTCTGGTTTCCCGGCGAATAGCCAGCTCACGCCGCCTCGTCGGTTCGGGCCGCGTGATGTGGGATACTAGGGACGGGTAGCCGGCCGTATACCAGGGTCGGACGCCCGAATGAAGACTTAGACGTGCGCGACCATCGCCACCCGCGGTGCGGCGCCGACCGTCCAGCCATCATTCAGACAGGCACCGAGATGGTTCCGCCAGGGGCCGCTCGGGGCGAGACCATAACAAGCTCGGGTGATCTAACCCGGGTCCATAGCGGAAGCCCTCGCGTGGCCGCGTCAAAACACGACGCGCCCGGGGGCTTAGAGGAGACTACGTGTCCGACAATGAAAATTCTCCAGCCCCTACCTACGACCTATCAGAAGAGTCCCAGCGCGAACAGGTTGTAGCCGCCGGCGGCGGGGAATCCCAGCCGGAGAAGCTGAGGGTCCATGCGCTGGCGCGGGTGTTGGGCACCACGAGCAAGCGCGTGCTCGATGCGCTGACCCAACTGGACGGCCGTCCCCGCAGCGCGCACTCGAGTGTCGACAGCGACGAAGCCGAGCGCGTGCGTGAAGCACTGGCCGCCAGTCCCGCCGAAGCCGATCCCGGCGACTCCGACGGTGATTCCGGCGAAGGCGATTCCGGCAACGGCGATTCCGGCAACGGCGACGAGCCCGAGTCACGGCTGATCCTCGAGACACCCAGCGCGAGCCCTGCACCCGCCGACTATCTGCCGCTGTTCGTGGCGCCACAGCCGATCGAGCTCGAGCCCGACTCCGACGACGAAGATGAGGACGAGGACGCCGACGACGGCGGTCCGGAGTCCGACGAGCAGGCAGACCGGCCCTCCGGCCGACGCCGTCGCCGTGGTCGCCGCGGACGTGGCCGTGGTCGCGGCGAGCAGAACGGTGATGACACCGACGGCGACACCGACTCGCGGGGCAGCGAGCAGGATTCCGGCGAGGGCTCCGATGAGTCCGACGAAGACTCCGGTGACGACGACAGCACGGGCACCGATGCCGGCACCCGCCGTCGCCGACGTCGTCGGCGCCGCAAGTCCGGCTCGGGTGACGACAACGACAACGGCAGCCCGGACGATCCGCCCAACACCGTCGTTCACGAGCGAGCGCCGCGCGCCGAACGGGAAAAGGCCGAACGGGATCAAGCCAACGGTGAGATCCAGGGCATCAGCGGATCGACCCGGCTGGAAGCCAAGAGGCAACGCCGCCGCGATGGCCGCGATGCCGGCCGGCGCCGTCCGCCCATCCTCAGCGAGGCCGAGTTCCTCGCCCGGCGAGAGGCCGTCGAGCGCACGATGATCGTGCGCGACAAGGTCCGCACCGAGCCGCCGTACGAAGGCGCCCGATACACCCAGATCGCGGTGATGGAGGACGGCGTCGTCGTCGAGCACTTCGTCACCTCGGCGGCCCAGACGTCGCTGGTCGGCAACATCTATCTCGGCATCGTGCAGAACGTGCTGCCCTCGATGGAGGCCGCGTTCGTCGACATCGGCCGGGGCCGAAACGGTGTGCTGTACGCCGGCGAGGTGAACTGGGAAGCCGCGGGCCTGGGCGGCTCCAACCGCAAGATCGAGCAGGCCCTTAAACCCGGCGACTACGTCGTGGTCCAGGTCAGCAAGGATCCGGTGGGGCACAAGGGCGCCCGGCTGACCACCCAGGTGTCGCTGGCCGGCCGCTACTTGGTCTATGTGCCGGGGGCGTCGTCGACGGGCATCAGCCGCAAGCTTCCCGACACCGAACGGCAGCGGCTCAAGGAGATCCTGCGCGAGGTCGTGCCGTCGGACGCCGGCGTGATCATCCGCACGGCGTCCGAGGGCGTCAAGGAAGATGACATCCGCACCGACGTGAACCGGTTGCAGGAGCGCTGGAAGTCGATCGAGGCCAAGGCCGTCGAGACCAAGCAGAAGGCCGCGGGGGCCGCGGTGGCGCTCTACGAAGAGCCCGACGTGCTGGTGAAGGTAATCCGTGACCTGTTCAACGAGGACTTCTCCGGGCTCATCGTGTCTGGCGACGACGCGTGGAACACCATCAGCGACTACGTGAATTCCGTTGCGCCCGAGCTTGTTCCGCGGATGACGAAGTATGAGCCGGCATCGCAGGACGCCCCGGACGTCTTCGCCGTGCACCGCATCGACGAGCAGCTGACCAAGGCGTTGGACCGCAAGGTGTGGTTGCCGTCGGGTGGCACGTTGGTCATCGACCGCACCGAGGCGATGACGGTGGTCGACGTGAACACCGGCAAGTTCACCGGCTCGGGTGGCAACCTGGAGCAGACCGTCACCCGCAACAACCTCGAGGCCGCCGAGGAGATCGTGCGCCAGCTGCGGCTGCGCGACATCGGCGGCATCGTCGTCATCGACTTCATCGACATGGTGCTCGAATCCAATCGGGACCTTGTGCTGCGACGGCTGACCGAGGCGCTGGCCCGTGACCGCACCCGCCACCAGGTGTCGGAGGTGACCTCGCTCGGGTTGGTGCAGCTGACCCGAAAGCGGTTGGGCACCGGTCTGATTGAGGCGTTCTCGACGCCGTGTCCGCACTGCGCCGGGCGCGGGATCGTGTTGCACGGCGATCCCGTCGATTCGACCTCGACGACCGGGCGCAAGTCCGAGTCCGGTGGCCGGCGCGGCAAGCGCGGCAAGCGGGCAGGTAAGGCCGAAGACGTCGCCGTTGTGAAGGTGCCCGAGCATCCGCAGGGCGAGCATCCGATGTTCAAGGCGATGGCCGCGGCCAACGGCCGCCACGAAGACGAAGAGGACACCGGCGGCGAGGGCGAGGAGAAGAAGAAAGCCGAGGACGCCGAATTTGGTGCCGAACTCGAACCCGACACCATTCGCGAAGCCTTCGTCGAGACCGCCGACGAAGAACTCGAGGACGAGGACTTCGACGAGTCGGACGAGGAGGACGAGTCCGACGAGGACGAATCCGACGAGGACGAGATCGACCTCGACGCCGATGACGAGGACGACGACATCGACGACGACATCGAGGTCATCAACGGCGACTCCGAGGATTCGGACGACTCGGAAGACGAAGACGACGACGACTACGACTCGGATGAGGACTCGGACGGCGAAGACTCAGACGACGAGGACTCTGATGAGGACGAGCCCGCTGCGTCGGCTCCGGGCGGTCGGCACCGCCGCCGCGCCGCCGCCCGTCCCGCAGGCCCACCCATCCACGGAGGCTGATAGCGTGACCTGCGGTGATTTGACCCGTTAGGCGCGTCTCACGTAATCTTGAGCAGTTGTCTTTCGGCTGACGCCGACGACAGCGGGCAGCTGTGTCCCGCACCCCAGACCCGCACGCGCACCCACGGGTAGCGCGCGCCCAGAGACGAAGAGGAAACGATGGCAGCCGAGAACGCCACGTACGCGATCGTCAAGACCGGCGGCAAGCAGTACAAGGTCGCCGTCGGAGACGTGGTCAAGGTCGAGAAACTCGACTCCGAGCCCGGCGCCAAGGTGTCGCTGCCCGTCGCCCTCGTCGTCGACGGCGCGAAGGTCACCAGCGACGCCAAGGACCTGGAGAAGGTCGCCGTCACCGGCGAGGTGCTCGAGCACACCAAGGGCCCCAAGATCCGCATCCACAAGTTCAAGAACAAGACCGGCTACCACAAGCGGCAGGGACACCGTCAGCCGCTGACGGTCCTCAAGGTCACCGGCATCAAGTAGTAGGAGGCGACACATGGCACACAAGAAGGGCGCTTCCAGCTCACGCAACGGTCGTGACTCCGCCGCACAGCGGCTCGGCGTCAAGCGGTTCGGCGGCCAGATCGTCAAGGCTGGCGAGATCATCGTCCGGCAGCGCGGCACGCACTTCCACCCCGGCGTCAACGTCGGGCGCGGCGGCGACGACACGCTGTTCGCGACGGCCCCCGGTGCCGTCGAGTTCGGCACCAAGCGCGGACGCAAGACCATCAGCGTCGTGCGACCGTTGCCGCAGGAGGCTTAGTTCCGCGTCGAGATCGACGTTTTGGCGCGGAACACCCGCACTTTTCCGCCCAAACGTCCATTTCGGCTAAGGAGTCATCGCAATGCCGCGCTTCGTAGACCGCGTTGTCATTCACGCGAAGGCGGGCAACGGCGGTAACGGCTGCGCCTCGGTCCACCGGGAGAAATACAAACCACTCGGCGGGCCGGACGGCGGCAACGGCGGCCGCGGCGGCAGCATCGTGCTGGTTGTCGATCCGCAGGTGCACACCCTGCTCGACTTCCATTTCCATCCGCACGTCGTCGCACCCTCGGGCAAGCAGGGCGCGGGCAGCAACCGCGACGGCGCGGCGGGTGCCGACCTCGAGGTCAAGGTGCCCGACGGCACCGTCGTCCTCGACGAGAACGGCCGGTTGCTCGCCGACTTGGTCGGCGCAGGCACTCGTTTCGAGGCCGCTGCGGGTGGCCGCGGTGGTCTGGGCAACGCCGCGCTGGCGTCGCGGGCCCGCAAGGCGCCCGGTTTCGCGCTATTGGGCGAGAAGGGTCAGGTCCGCGACTTCACGCTGGAACTCAAGACCGTCGCCGACGTCGGCCTGGTCGGCTTCCCGTCCGCAGGCAAGTCCTCGCTGGTGTCGGTGATCTCGGCGGCCAAGCCGAAGATCGCCGACTATCCGTTCACCACGCTCGCCCCCAATCTGGGGGTGGTGTCGGCGGGGGATCACACCTTCACCGTCGCCGACGTGCCCGGCCTGATCCCCGGCGCGTCGGAAGGCCGCGGGCTGGGCCTGGATTTTCTCCGGCACATCGAGCGGTGCGCAGTTCTGGTGCACGTCGTCGACTGCGCGACGATGGAGCCCGGCCGCGACCCGATCTCCGACATCGAGGCGCTTGAGGCCGAGCTGGCCGCGTATACCCCGACGCTGCAAGGCGATTCGACCTTGGGTGACCTTGCCGAGCGGCCGCGCGCGGTGGTGCTGAACAAGATCGACGTGCCGGATGCGCGTGAACTGGCCGATTTCGTCCAGGATGAGATTGCCCGGCGCTTCGGCTGGCCGGTGTACGCGATATCGACGGTCACGCATGAAGGGTTGCGGCCGTTGACGTTTGCGTTGTGGGAGCTGGTCTCGACGTATCGCTCCGCGCAACCGGAGATCGTGCCGCGGCGGCCGGTCATCCGCCCGATACCGGTGGACGACAGCGGTTTCACCGTGGAGTCCGACGGCGAGGGCGGCTTCCTGGTTCGCGGCACGCGGCCCGAACGCTGGATCGCCCAAACGGACTTCGACAACGACGAGGCCGTCGGCTACCTCGGTGACCGGCTGGCCCGCCTCGGCGTGGAGGACGAGCTGCTGAAGCTGGGCGCAAAACCCGGCTGCGCAGTGACCATCGGCGACGTGACCTTCGACTGGGAGCCGCAGACCCCCGCAGGAGTGGATGTGATGCCGACCGGGCGTGGCACTGACGCGCGGTTGGAGCGCAACGAGCGTGTGGGGGCCGACGAGCGGAAGGCCGCCAGACGCGAACGTCGAGAGCGCAAGGAATGACCAGCCCCCACCGGGAGGCCGTGCGCACCGCCCGCAGCGTCGTTGTGAAGGTCGGCACCACCGCGCTGACCACGCCGTCCGGGGTGTTCGACGCCAGCCGGCTCGCCGTACTCGCCGACGCCATCGAAAGCCGGATGAAGGCGGGCTCGGACGTGGTGATCGTGTCGTCGGGCGCGATCGCCGCCGGAATCGAACCGCTCGGGCTGAACAGGCGGCCCGCCGATCTGGCCACCAAGCAGGCGGCGGCCAGCGTGGGGCAGGTGGCGTTGGTCAACTCGTGGAATACCGCGTTCGCCCGATACAACCGCACCGTCGGGCAGGTGCTGCTGACCGCACACGACATCTCGATGCGGGTGCAGCACACCAATGCGCAGCGCACGCTGGACCGGTTGCGGGCCCTGCACGCGGTGGCGATCGTCAACGAGAACGACACCGTGGCCACCAACGAGATCCGGTTCGGCGACAATGACCGGCTTTCTGCGCTGGTGTCGCATCTCGTCGGCGCCGACGCGCTGGTTCTGCTGTCCGATATCGACGGGCTCTACGACTCTGATCCACGGAAGGGCAACGCGCGCTTCATTTCCGAGGTCGATGCGCCCTCGGATCTCGACGGTGTGGTCGCGGGCCGCGGTAGCCATCTAGGCACCGGCGGGATGGCGTCAAAGCTGTCGTCGGCGCTGCTGGCCGCCGACGCGGGTGTGCCGGTGCTGCTGGCCGCCGCGTCGGACGCGGCCATCGCGTTGGCCGACGCGTCGGTGGGCACGGTGTTTGCGCCACGGCCCGAACGCATGTCGGCGCGCAAGTTCTGGGTCCGCTACGCCGCCGAGGTGTCGGGCGCATTGACGCTTGACGACGGTGCGGTGCGCGCCGTTGTGCGGCAACGACGTTCGCTGTTGCCCGCCGGCATCACAGCGGTGTCCGGACGGTTCTACGGTGGAGATGTCGTCGAGTTGCGTTCTCAGGACGCGACGATGGTGGCCCGGGGCGTGGTCGCCTACGACCACGCTGAACTGGCCGGCATGTTGGGGCGGTCGACGTCGGACCTGCCGGCCGAAATGCGCAGGCCCGCAGTGCACGCCGACGACCTGGTCGCGGTCTGAGTGATCGCTAATGGCCGCGCAGCCGGTCGAGTTTGGCGTCGACCTTCGCGAGCATCGACTTGATCTGCTCGGCCCGCTCGTCGGCGTCGTCCATCACATCGTCCTCGGCGGCACAGATGGTGACCCCGTGTACCGTCGCGGTCGCCTCGAAACACTGACGCACCGCCGGATCGGCCAGAATCACCGCGGCGAGCATGCCCGGCGCAAGTTCGCGCGTGCGCAGTAGCCCCTGGTACTGCACCTCGGCCGGTATCCGGATCTCCAGGGCCCCGCCCTCGAGCTGCTGCTTTGCCGCGGCGAGCAACAGCGTCAACGCCGCTCGTGAGATCGCGTTGATCAGCATGCGGCGGCCCGGAAACCACGGCAGCGGCAGCTTGTCCGCTTGCCGGTCGATGCCGCCGGTGAACAGATACTCGACGAGGCTGCGGGTGCGGATCTCGGTGACGTCCGACCACTTGACCTCGTCGCCGTCGAATTCGACAGACTCCTCGCTGATCGCGACGCCTCCGAAGTGGTTCAGCTTGCGGGTAAGCCCACGCAGCTTGCCTGGCGTGATCGGGTGATCAGCGACCATGTCTCCGATGCCCAGGGCCCAGCGGCCGACAACCGGTTCTGGGGCTGGCCGCCGGCGCTCCAGCAACTCGCGCAGCCACGAAACGTCGTCGGAGCCACCGTCTTCGGACACGCCGCTATTCAAGCCGAATTTGCCACCGCGGGCAGTTCATCGGCCAACAACGCCAGTATTGGGGAACATCCGCCGTCGACCTTCACGGTCGCCAGATCGTCGCCGCGGGTGGGGCCGCGGTTCACTATCGCGACGGGGATGCGCAACGCGGCAGCGTGCCTTACGAACCGATAGCCCGAATAGACCGTCAACGACGATCCCGCCACCAGCAGCGCTTCGGCGTCATCGAGGAGCGAATAGGCTTGCTCCACACGGTCTTTCGGCACGTTCTCGCCGAAGTAGACGATGTCGGGCTTGAGCATGCCGCTGCAACGCGGACAGTCGATGATCCGAAACGACGTGGTGTCACCGACGACGGCGTCTGCGTCCGGCGCCACCGCAATGCCGCCCACCGCCTCCGCGCGTTCGATGAAGCCCGGATTGGCCGCCTCCAGCATGTCAGCCAGCGCCGCCCGCGACAGGGTGTACCCGCAGTCGAGGCAGATCACCTGTGCATACGTGCCATGCAGATTGATCACCGCGCGGCTGCCGGCCTTGGTGTGCAACAGGTCGACGTTCTGGGTGATCACCCCGGACACCACACCGGCCCGCTCGAGAGTCGCCAGCGACCGGTGACCGGCGTTGGGCAGCGTCTCGGCCATGTGCCGCCAGCCGACGTGGTTGCGCGCCCAGTAGCGCTGCCGAAACGCCGGGTCGGAGGTGAACTGGCGGATGGTCATCGGATTGCTGGGCGGCGAGTCCGGCCCGCGGTAGTCGGGGATTCCCGAATCCGTGGACATCCCGGCGCCGGTGAGCACCGCGACGCGCCGCCCCTGCAGCAGGGCGACGAGTTCGGGTGCTTCCACGTCTACGAGGGTACGGGCGCCTCGGCAGGCTCACTCTGATCGTCGGCTGCTTCGGCCTCGCTGTCGTCGTCGGCGTCCTCGTCGACGTCGTCCTCCTCAAAGTCCTCGTCGTCCTCGTCGTCGTCCAGCAGCACCGTCTCGACGACCTCGACACGCTTCTCGGTGGGCTCGTCCTCGCCGACCGGTACGGAGATCGTGAGGATGCCCCTGTCGTAGATCGCGTGGATCTCATCCTCATCGGCACCCGCGGGCAGCGACACGGTGCGGGCAAACGACCCGTAGGAGAATTCCGAGTGGCCGTTGGACTCGCTCGTCTGCTTGCGCTCGGCCTTGATGGTCAGCCGGCCGTCGCGCACGGTGATCTCGACGTCCTCGACCGGATCGACTCCCGGGAGTTCGGCGCGAAGTTCGTAGATCCCGTCCTTCGTCTCGTCTTCCACGCGGATCAGATTGTTGTCGAACAGCGGCCGCAGGCCCGCGAACGTCGGTAAGCCGTTGAAGAGTTCAGCGAGCTCGGGCAGCAACGGCCGCGATTGACGTTGAACGGCAAGCTTGTTCACGATTCCTCCAGGGATCTGTACGCGCGAGTGGACGTGACTTGACGATGCGCTCCCCAGGGAAAATTGTCGGATCGAGCGTGATGCGAGCGGGCGAACGACAGGCCAACACGAGGTCTCACCCGTCAGCGCGAGGCAGTCGGCCGTCGTCGCGATTTCGGCGCTCATGTTCGTCTGCATCATCTTCAGGGCGGCCGTGGCGAGGTCGGGGTCGATATGGGCGACCGCATCGCGCGGCACCACCACGGGCAGATGACGAACATAGGCGTCCAGTGCGGTGTAGAGGATGCACTGCTCGGTGACCTGCCCGGTGAGGATGAGCCGCTTGGTCTCCAGCCGGCCGAGCAGGTACCCCAATGGTGTCGAGTAGAACGCGCTGTGGCGCACCTTCATGAGGAACCGGCAGCCGTCATCCGGCACGATCGGTTTGATCAGATCGGGCCGCGCACCGTCGAGCGCAGACCGCACGATCCCGGCACGATCGGCCGTGAAGTCGCCGTAGTTGTCGTTGACGTAGATCAGATCGACATCGTCGCGTTCACGGGCCGTGGCGATAAGGCCTGCCAGCGGATCGATGATCTCGGCGACGTTGCGCACCAGCAATTCCGCGTCTTCATGCCGGTATGCGTTCAGCATGTCGATGACAAGGACGGCGGTGTCGCTCACCAAATGTTGGTACCCCGTCACCCGATCTTGACACTTGGCGGGCGACAATGGAGGCGATGGACTTCTACTCGGCATACCGGCACGGCTTCGTTCGGGTGGCCGCCTGCACTCATCACACGGCGCTCGCCGATCCTGCGGCGAACGCCGAATCTGTGTTACGGCTGGCCAGGGACTGCCACGACGACGGCGTTGCACTAGCGGTATTCCCGGAGCTGACGCTGTCCGGCTACTCGATCGAGGACATCCTGCTGCAGGACGCATTACTGGACGCGGTCGAGGAGGCGCTGCTCGAGGTTGTCGCGGCGTCCGCGGTGCTGATGCCAGTCCTGGTCGTCGGTGCCCCGCTGCGACGCGGTCATCGGATCTACAACACCGCCGTGGTGATCCACCGGGGCAGGATGCTGGGCATCGTTCCGAAGTCCTATCTGCCGACGTATCGGGAGTTCTACGAGAGCCGTCAGATCGGTGCGGGTGATGACCAGCGTGGCGTGATCCGGCTCGGCGGTGCAGAGGTGCCGTTCGGGCCCGACCTGCTGTTCGCCGCCGCCGATATGCCGGGATTCGTCCTGCACGTCGAGATTTGCGAGGACATGTTCGTGCCCATTCCGCCCAGCGCGGAGGCGGCGCTGGCTGGCGCGACGGTGCTGGCCAACCTGTCGGGCAGCCCGATCACCATCGGTCGCGCCGAGGACCGCTGTCTACTGGCGCGGTCGGCATCGTCACGCTGCCTGGCCGCGTACGTCTACGCCGCCGCTGGCGAGGGCGAATCCACCACCGATCTCGCCTGGGACGGCCAGACGATGATCTGGGAGAACGGGGTGTGCCTCGCGCAGTCCGAGCGGTTCCCGCGGGGCGAGCGCCGCTCTGTTGCCGACGTGGATCTCGAACTGCTTCGCAATGAACGGCTGCGGATGGGCACGTTCGACGACAACCGTCGTCACCACGGCGTTATGGCGGAGTCGTTCCGGCGCGTGGACTTTCAACTCGATCCTCCACCGGGCGACATCGGTTTGCTCCGCGAGGTCGAACGGTTCCCGTTCGTGCCGGCGGATCCGCAACGGCTGCAACAGGATTGCTACGAGGCGTACAACATCCAGGTCTCCGGCCTCGAGCAGCGACTGCGTGCGCTGAACTACCCGAAGGTGATCCTCGGCCTGTCCGGCGGTCTGGATTCCACGCACGCGTTGATCGTCGCCGCCCGAGCAATGGACCGGGAAGAGCGGCCCCGCAAGGACATTCTGGCGTTTACGCTGCCGGGCTTCGCGACGGGCGAACGCACGAAGGGCAATGCGACCCGGCTGGCCGAGGCGTTGGGTGTCACGTTCGAAACCATCGACATCAAGTCGACGGCCGAGCTGATGCTCTCCGAGATCGGTCACCCGTTCTCGCGCGGCGAGAAGGTCTACGACGTCACGTTCGAGAATGTGCAGGCCGGCCTGCGCACCGACTATCTTTTCCGGCTGGCCAACCAGCGTGGCGGAATCGTGCTCGGAACCGGGGATCTGTCCGAGCTCGCACTGGGGTGGTCGACCTACGGCGTCGGCGACCAGATGTCGCACTACAACGTCAACGGCGGCGTGCCGAAGACGTTGATCCAGCACCTGATCCGCTGGGTGATCGCGTCGCATCAGTTCGACGACGCCGTCAACGACGTGTTGCAGTCGGTGCTGGACACCGAGATCACGCCAGAGCTGGTCCCGACGGGTGAGGACGAGGAGATCCAAAGCAGCGAGGCCAAGGTCGGACCATATGTGCTGCAGGACTTTTCGCTGTTCCAGGTGCTGAGATACGGCTTCCGGCCATCGAAGGTCGCGTTCCTGGCCTGGCATGCGTGGAGCGATCCCGAGCGCGGCGACTGGCCGGCCGGGTTCCCCGAGCACAAGCGTCCGTCATACTCGCTCAAGGAGATTCGGCACTGGCTGCAGGTGTTCGCGCAGCGGTTCTACTCATTCAGCCAGTTCAAGCGCTCGGCATTGCCGAACGGGCCCAAGGTGTCGCACGGCGGGTCGCTGTCGCCGCGCGGCGATTGGCGCGCGCCGTCGGACATGTCGGCCCGCACCTGGCTCGACGAGATCGAACGCGAAATCCCTGAGGACTGAAGAGGTTAGCTCGATCCGGGCCAGCGCAGTTTGCCGGCGCCCGCGGCACCGACCGCGGCGCCAACCAGCACCCCGACCGTCGACCACCACCACTGACCTGTCATTCCAGCCACCGTCACGCCGATGATCAGACCGATGATCAACGGCACCCAGAGCCAGCTCGCCTCTTGCTTGCTGTTCATCTGCTTGCGTGCCATCTGACCTACGTTAGCGCGTGTGTCGTCAGCGTCAGCAGCACGGGTCACCGCGCCACGCGTTGACGCCCTCGCGGACGGCGATCGCGGCGATCACCAGTGCCGCAACGGGATCCGCCCAGTGCCACCCGAACAACGCGTTCAGCGTGAGACCCACCAGCAGCGCCGCGGACAGATACGTGCACAACAGTGTCTGTTTGGAATCGGCGACCGCCGACAGCGAACCCAGCTCGCGGCCTGCGCGCCGTTGTGCCAAGGACAGCACCGGCATGATCACCAGGCTGGCCGCGGCGAGCCCGATGCCGATCGGCGAGGGTCGCTGCCTCGCCCATGCCCAGCAGCGACAACGATGCGTCCACGCAGACGTACAGCCGCGAGTGCGAAGAACGAGAACGCGATGAACCGCAGCGCCGCCTTCTCCCGCGTCTCGGGATCCTTCGCCGAGAACTGCCACGCCACCGCGGCCGCCGACGACACCTCGATCGCCGAATCCAGGCCGAAGCCGATCAGGGCCGTCGACGACACTCGGGTGCCCTCGGCCAGCGCGATGACCGCCTCGATGACGTTGTAGGTGATGGTGGCTGCGACCAACAGCCGGATGCGACGGGACAGGACATCGCGACGCGTCACGGGAGCCGACATGAACTGAATTATTGCTCCGAGTCTGGCGTCGATCCGGACGCGGTAGCGCTACTGGCGCTCGACGTGTTGTCGTCCGGCTTGGTCGCGGCAGGATCGCTGTCGGTTCCGCCGTCGCCGTCCTGCTCTGCTTTAACGGTGTCATCCGAGGCGTCACGGGATGCTTCGACCGGATCGGCATCGGATCGGGGGTCGAACTTGGGGCTTTGCCGGACCACGTTCGTCAAGGGTTTCGATGTGCCCGCAGCGGGCGCCACCGTGGTCGGCGCGACACTGGGACTGTCGTTTCTGCTGTAGCCGGCGTCCACGACCGGTTTCAACAGGTTGTTGACGGTGTCGACGAGGGGTTTGGGCACGCCCCAATCACGCAGCGGCTGCAGCAGCGGCAGGTCTCGTGTCGGCACCAGGTACGACGTCGTCGTACCGCCTAGGGAATTCTCCGTGGTCGTGATGTTCTTCTGGGGCACCTGCGACAGGTTAGCCGACACGGTGGCGTCGTGCACGCCTGCGAAACCGGGAACGATGCCCGACCCGGCGATGGCGTTCATCGTCGCCACCAGATTCCATGGCCGGTCGGGGAAGTCGGCCCAGCCGTCGTACTCCTTGGCGACGACGATCGTGTCGAACGGGGTAACCGGCTCGGGCTGCGGCGTGTAGTCGAGTATCGGGATGTACACGCCCCTGAAGTGGGTGAAGATGCCGTTGCCGCGGTTCATATCGGCGATCGTCACGAATGTGAGCTGCGAAGTGGTCCCGCCGGCAGCCAGCCGCCGCTGCACGGCGTCCACCACGAGCGAGCCTTGCGATATGCCGAGCACGACCGTGGGACCGGACGATTCGTCGATGGCTTCTTCGAGCCGTTCGATTCCGACGGCGACGGATTGGCCCATCGTGAGCGAGGTCAACCCGGTTTGCGGCCACGCCTGAGCGGGCCACTCGACGGGGACCCTGGTGTCGCCGGCATAACGGGGGGCGAGGACGGCCGCCATTTCCGCCTCGCTGAGGACGGGCTGACCCGCCCCGCCGACCATCAGAACCGTTGCAGCGGAAGCGAACTGGACTCCGGGGCCGAAGAGCCAGAACACTATGGCGAGGGCGACAACAGTGACTCTCGCCAAGACCTTCACCGGCGCGGACGCGTACATCACCCATCTCCTCGCCCCAGTTGGGCAGCCGGACTGATGGTCGTTATGGGGTTACCGTACGAGGTTGGATGAACGCAGGTTGTTGAATCGACAAACGGAACGGTCGTGATCGCGACTGGCTCAGAGTCGCCCGTCAATGCGCAGGTCGGGGTGCACCCAGGCAGGTGATCGCCGCTCCTTGAACGCGCGATAGCCCTCGAACGCCTCGGGCGAGCTGTAACTGGCCTGCATGCCGATGCGGTCGAACAGTCCGAGGTAGTTGTCGAGGCTGGACTTGACCACGCCCCGGGCCGCCGGTGCGGTGCGGCAGCACTGACCCAGCACCTCGCGCGCGGCGTCGAGCAGTTCGTCGTGCGGGACCACACGGGCGACCATGCCCCAATCTGCCGCCTCCTGCGCGGACAACGCGCGGCCGGTGAACATCAGGTCGCGGGTGCGGACCGGTCCGATCAGCCGCGCGAGCATCTGGCTGTAGTAGGTGTCGGCGATCCCGCGCAGCAGCTCGGGCACCCGGAACGTCGCGCGGTCGCTGACCACTGCCATGTCGCTGCATAGCGCGATCTGCAGCCCGCCGCCCTGGCACAAGCCGTTGACCGCCGACACCACCGGCTTGACCGACTGCCGCAGCGTCTCGAACGGCGTGACATCCATGCCCAGCGCCGACCCGAAGGTCAGCCAGTTGTCGCGTGCCGTCGCCGCCGCCCATGTCGCCGCCGGGGGCGAAGACGTCACCGGTACCGGTGATCAGCAGACCCGCGAGGTCGGGGTCGGCGTCGACGTGCCTGACCGCATACCTGATGCCGAAGTACATCGCCGGCGTCATCGCGTTGCGGGCCTCCGGCCGGTCCAGCGTGCAGACACCGAACGGCCCCTCGCGGGTGAAGCGCAGGTACGGCGTGCCGAGCCAGTCGCCATCCGGCGGTCGCGGCGTGCTGGTCATAGCTGTCGGTCCCGAGCCTTTCTGTTGGACACTGCATCGTCGATGGCCTCGGCGTACGGCGCGCAGTCACCGGCGCCCGGCACCAGCGTCGACAGGGCGCCGGCCGCGCACGCCCGGCGCAGCGCTTGCTCGTGACCGTCCAGCCATCCTGCGGCGAGTACGCCGGCGAAGACGTCGCCCGCGCCCGTGGTGTCGACGGCCTCGACCGCGGGGGCGGGCACGTCGAACCTCTCGTCGTCGCCCAGGTAGCTGGCGCCGCGCGCACCGCGGGTGATCACCAGATGCGGTACGGGCCAATGCCATTCGCGGGCCTCAGCCTCGTTGACCACGACGACGTCGGCCTGCTCGGACAGCGCCAGCAGGTCGTGTGGCTTGGCGCCGGTGGGTGAGGCGTTGACGATCACGACCGCATCCGCGGACCGGGCCACGCGCGCCGCGGCGACGGCCGTGGCGATCGGGATCTCCAACTGCAACAGCACGACGTCGCTGTCGGCGATCACCTCGCGGACGTCGGCGGAGTTCACGCTCAGATGCGCATTCGCGCCGGGCGCCACGACGATCGTGTTCTCCGCGGCCGAGTCGACGATCAGCACCGCCGAGCCGCTCGGGCCGGGCAGGCTGACCACGCCGTCGAGACCCACGTCGTTGGCGCGCAGGTGCGCACGCAGTTGATCGGCGGCGGAGTCCGAGCCGAGCGCCGCCACGAGCTGCACGGAGGCGCCGGCACGGGCGGCAGCCACGGCCTGGTTGCCGCCTTTGCCGCCGGGCGACGACGACAGCGACGAGGCGAGGACGGTCTGTCCGGGGCGCGGCAGGGCCTCCACGGTGAACGTGAGGTCGGCGTTCACACTGCCCACCACGCAGACCCGCGCCACCATAAACACCAAAACTAGACCAGCGGCAGCCCGCTGTGCGCAAAGGCGGGCAGGCGCGTCATCTGACAGCTGTCGAGGGCCGCAGGCAGGTCCGATACGCTGGGCCGATGAGTCTGCAAGCACCGCCGGTTGCCGACTTGCGCCAACAAGTCCACGACGCCGCACGCCGGGCGCGCGTCGCAGCCCGCGAACTGGCAACGCTGAGCACCGAGACCAAGGACCGCGCGCTGCATGCGGCCGCCGACGCGCTGCTCGCCCGCACGCACGACATCCTGGCGGCCAACGCCTTGGATCTCGACGCCGCCCGCGAGGCCGGCACCCCCACCGCGATGCTCGACCGCCTCGCGCTCAGCCCACAACGCGTCGACGGCATCGCCCACGGCCTGCGACAGGTCGCCGGGCTGCCCGATCCCATCGGCGAGACGCTGCGCGGCCGCACCCTGCCCAACGGGCTTCAGCTGCGTCAGCAACGGGTTCCGCTCGGCGTGGTCGGAATCGTCTACGAGGGCAGGCCCAACGTGACGGTCGACGCGTTCGGGTTGACGCTCAAGTCCGGCAATGCCGTGTTGTTGCGCGGCAGTTCGTCGGCGGTGCACTCCAACGCGGCGTTGGTCGCGGGGTTGCAGGCCGCGTTGAGTAACGAGGGTCTGACGCGAGACGCCGTGCAGCTGCTGCCGAGCCAGGATCGCGCGAGCGTCACGCACCTGATCCAGGCCCGTGGTCTGGTCGACGTCGTCATCCCGCGCGGGGGAGCGGGGCTGATCGACGCGGTGGTGCGCGACGCCCAGGTGCCCACCATCGAGACCGGGGTCGGCAATTGCCATGTGTACGTTCATGAATCGGCCGACCTCGACGTCGCCGAGCGAATCCTGCTGAACGCCAAGACCCGTCGGCCCAGCGTGTGCAATGCCGCCGAGTCGCTGCTGATCGACGCGGCAATCGCCGACCGAAGCCGTGCCCCGCCTGACGAAGGCCCTGCAGGACGCGGGCGTCACCGTGCACGACCGATCCGTCCGAGGACGACCTGCGGGCCGAGTTCCTGTCGATGGACATCGCGTTGGCGGTGGTCGACGGCCTCGACGCCGCGATCGCGCATGTCAACGAATACGGCACCGGGCACACCGAGGCCATCGTGGCGACGAATCTTGCTGCCGCACAACGGTTCACCGAGCGGGTGGACGCGGCGGCGGTGATGGTCAACGCGTCCACCGCGTTCACCGACGGCGAGCAGTTCGGTTTCGGCGCGGAAATCGGCATCTCGACTCAGAAGCTGCACGCCCGCGGACCGATGGGTCTGCCCGAGCTGACGTCAACCAAGTGGATTGTGTGGGGCGACGGCCACACCCGCCCGGCTTAATAGGAGAAACTTGTGAGCGTCCCCGCACGTCCGGCGCCGATGTTCGCCGACATCGACGATGTCGCACGGCGACTGGGCGAAACCGGTTACCTGCCCGATACCGCAACCGCCACAGCGGTATTCCTTGCCGACCGGCTGGGCAAGCCGTTGTTGGTGGAGGGTCCTGCAGGCGTCGGCAAGACCGAACTGGCCCGAGCGGTCGCGCAGGCCACCGGTTCTGGGCTGGTGCGGCTGCAGTGCTATGAGGGTGTCGACGAGGCCCGCGCGCTCTACGAGTGGAACCACGCCAAGCAGATCCTGCGGATCCAGGCCGGGTCCGGCGACTGGGACCAGACGAAAACCGACGTCTTCTCCGAGGAATTCCTGCTGACGCGGCCGTTGCTGACCGCGATCCGCCGCACCGAACCGACCGTGTCTGCTCGATCGACGAGACGGACAAGGCCGACATCGAGATCGAGGGCCTGCTGCTGGAGGTGCTGAGCGACTTCGCGGTGACGGTGCCGGAGTTGGGCACCATCGTCGCCGAGCGTGCGCCGTTCGTTCTCTTGACCTCCAACGCCACCCGGGAGCTGTCCGAGGCGCTCAAGCGTCGATGCCTGTTCCTGCACATCGACTTTCCCGACCCCGACCTCGAGCGGCGCATCCTGCTGTCGCGGGTGCCGGAGTTGCCCGAGCATCTCGCGGAGGAGCTGGTCCGCATCATCGGGGTGCTGCGCGGCATGCAGCTCAAGAAGCTGCCGTCGGTGGCCGAGACCATCGACTGGGCGCGCACGGTGCTGGCGCTGGGCATGGACACCATCAGCGACGCGACGATCGCCGCCACCCTCGGTGTGGTGCTCAAGCATCAATCCGATCAGGTCAAGGCCAGCGGTGAATTAAGGCTGAACTGATGGCCGTCCGCCGCACCCGCCCGCCGCAGCCGCTGGCGCCGCACGGACTTCCGGGCCACCTGGTCGGGTTCGTCGAAGCGCTACGTGGGCAAGGGATTTCGGTCGGGCCATCGGAAACGGTGGACGCCGGCCGGGTGATGTCGGTGCTGGGGCTCGGCGACCGTGAGGTACTGCGCGAGGGCATTGCCTGCGCGGTGCTGCGCCGTCCCGACCACCGCGACACCTACGATGCGATGTTCGACCTGTGGTTCCCGGCCGCTCTGGGCGCGAAGACGGTGCTGCTCGAGGATGACGAAGGTGACGGCGAGCCCGAGGGGCTACCGCCGGAGGACATCGAGGCCATGCGTGGCGCGCTCCTCGACCTGCTGAGCCAGAACACCGATCTGGCCAACCTCGATGACCGGATGGCCGCGATGATCGCCCAAATCGTCGAGGCCTACGGCCGCTACAACTCGAGTCGCGGGCCGTCGTATTCGTCGTATCAGGCGCTCAAGGCGATGAACCTGGACGACCTCGAGGGCCGCCTGCTGGCCGGCCTACTGGCGCCGTACGGCGAGGAACCCACGCCCACGCAGGAGCAGATCGCCAAGGCACTTGCCGCTCAACGCATCACACAGCTGCGCAAGATGGTGGAGGCCGAGACCAAGCGTCGTACCGCCGAACAGCTGGGCCGCGACCACGTGCAGATGTACGGCGTCCCGCAGCTGGCCGAGAACGTCGAGTTCCTGCGGGCGTCCGGCGAGCAGCTGCGCCAGATGCGCCGGGTGGTGGCGCCGCTGGCGCGGACGTTGGCGACGCGGCTGGCCGCGCGGAGGCGACGGTCGCGCGCGGGCGAGATCGATATGCGCAAGACGCTGCGCAAGTCGATGTCGACCGGTGGGGTGCCGATCGATGTGGTGCTCAAGAAGCCGCATCCGGCCCGACCCGAACTCGTGGTGCTGTGCGACGTGTCGGGTTCGGTGGCCGGCTTCAGCCACTTCACGCTGATGCTGGTGCACGCGCTGCGTCAGCAATTCTCCCGGGTTCGCGTCTTCGCCTTTATCGACACCACCGACGAGGTCACCGAACTGTTCGGGCCCGACGCGGACCTGGCGGTCGCCGTGCAGCGCATCACGCGCGAGGCCGGCGTCTACACGCGCGACGGGCACTCCGACTACGGCAACGCGTTCGCGTCGTTCATGGACAACTGGCCCAACGTGCTGTCGCCGCGCAGTTCCCTGCTGGTGCTGGGCGACGGCCGCAACAACTACCGCAATCCCGAGACCGACCTGCTGGCCCACATGGTCAACGCCAGTCGGCATGCGCACTGGCTGAACCCCGAGCCCAAGCATTTGTGGGGCAGCGGCGACTCGGCGGTGCCGCGCTATCAGGACATCATCACGATGCACGAATGCAGGTCGGCCAAGCAGCTGGCCGGGGTGATCGACCAGCTGCTGCCGGTCTGAGTCGCCGAAACGGCATTCCAGCAGGAAAAGTTCGAGTAGAGGCCTGCTGGAATACAGTTTCGCGAGACCCCCGTAAGCTGGCTGTTTGTGACTTCTCGACGGCGGCTGGGCGTGATGGGTGGGACATTTGACCCCATCCACAACGGCCACCTGGTCGCGGCCAGCGAGGTTGCCGATCTGTTCGAGCTCGACGAGGTGGTGTTCGTCCCGACCGGCCAGCCCTGGCAGAAGCACCACCGCTACGTCACGCCCGCCGAGGACCGCTACTTGATGACAGTGATCGCGACCGCCTCCAACCCCAGGTTCTCGGTGAGCAGGGTCGACATCGACCGCGGCGGGCCGACGTACACCAAGGACACGCTGCGGGACCTGCGTGCGCTCAACCCGGACAGCGACCTGTACTTCATCACCGGCGCCGACGCGCTGGCGTCGATCCTGTCCTGGCAGAACTGGGAGGAAATGTTCTCCATCGCGAGGTTCGTCGGCGTGAGCCGCCCCGGCTACGACTTGCACGGCAAGCACATCGCCGAGGCGATGAGAGAACTGCCCGACGACGCGCTGACATTGGTTGAGGTGCCCGCGCTGGCGATCTCGTCGAGCGACTGCCGCAAGCGCGCCGAGGAGAACCGCCCGATCTGGTACCTGGTGCCCGACGGCGTCGTGCAGTACGTGTCCAAGCGCAAGCTCTACGCTGCGCAGCCGGTGGCAATCGACGGGAAGCACCGATGAGCGCCACCGACGAAGCCGTCCAGATGGCCACCGTGGCCGCGCGGGCCGCCGCATCGAAACTCGCCGAGGATGTCGTGGTGATCGACGTGTCCGGGCAGCTGGTCATCACCGACTGCTTCGTCATCGCGTCGGCGTCCAACGAGCGCCAGGTCAACGCCATCGTCGACGAGGTCGAAGAGAAAATGCGGGTCGCGGGCTACAAGCCGGCCCGCCGCGAGGGCGCCCGCGAAGGCCGGTGGACGCTGCTCGACTACGTCGACATCGTGGTGCACATCCAGCATCAGGACGAGCGCAACTTCTATGCGCTGGACCGGCTGTGGCGCGACTGCCCGGTCGTGCCGGTGGATGTGGACGGTCAATCATGAGGATCCGCCACCTGGTGATGCTGCGGCACGGGCAGACCGAATACAACGCCGGCAGCCGGATGCAGGGCCAGCTCGACACCGACTTGAGCGACCTGGGCCGCGAGCAGGCCGCGGCCGCCGCCGAAGTGCTGGCCAAGCGACAACCGTTGACCATCGTGTCCTCGGACCTGCGGCGGGCCCTGGACACCGCGGTCGCCCTCGGTGAGCGGTCCGGGCTGCCGGTGCTCGTCGACACCCGGCTGCGGGAAACGCATCTCGGCGACTGGCAGGGGCTGACCCATCTGGAGGTCGACGCTGCGGCGCCGGGTGCCCGGCTGGCGTGGCGGGAAAACGCCAGATGGGCACCGCATGGCGGGGAAAGCCGGGTCGACGTCGCGGCACGCAGCATGCCGCTCGTGGCCGAACTGATCACCGAACAAAGCGAGTGGGGTGTCGACGAGCCGGACCGGCCGGTGGTGCTGGTCGCGCACGGCGGGCTGATCGCCGCACTCACGGCGGCGCTGCTCGGTATTCCGGTCGACAACTGGCCGATATTGGGTGGCATGGGCAACGCCAGCTGGGTGCAGCTGTCCGGGCATGGCGAGACAGACGCCGCACCCGAGGACGTCCGGTGGCGGCTCGACGTGTGGAACGCCTCGGCGCAGGTTGCCAACGATGTCCTCTGACCAGCCGCCTAAGCTGCTCGTCTTCTGCGACTCCCTGTCCTACTACGGGCCCACCGGCGGGCTGCCGTCCGACGATCCGCGGATCTGGCCCAATCTTGTTGCCAGTCAACTGGGTTGGGAGCTCGAGCTGATCGGCCGGATCGGCTGGACCTGTCGCGACGTGTGGTGGGCGGCCACTCAGGACCCACGCGCCTGGGCGGCGCTGCCGCGGGCCGGTGCGGTCATTTTCGCGACGGGCGGGATGGACTCGCTGCCGTCGCCGCTGCCCACTGCGCTGCGTGAGTTGATCCGCTACGTGCGTCCGCCGTGGCTTCGGCGCTGGGCGCGCGACGGCTACGGCTGGGTGCAGCCGCGGTTCTCGCCGGTGGCGCGCGCCGCGCTGCCGCCCCACCTGACGGCTGAGTACCTCGAAATGACCCGCAGCGCAATCGATTTCAATCGCCCAGGTATTCCGATCGTGGCTTCGCTGCCGGCGGTGCACGTCGCGGCGACGTACGGCAACGCGCACCACGGGCGAGAAGGCACGGCGAAGGCCATCACGGAATGGGCCGAGCAGCACGACGTCCCACTGGTCGACCAGAAGGCGGCGGTCGGTGAGCACATCATGAGTGGTCGGGGGAATCCCGACGGGATCCACTGGAACTTCGAGGCACATCAGGCGGTGGCCGAGCTGACAATGAAGGCCCTCGCCGAGGCCGGTGTGCTACCCGGCGATACGCGCGGTTAGCCATGGCGGTCGTCGTGGTGACCGACTCATCCTCGCGCTTATCGTCAGATGACCTCAAGCAGTGGAACATTCGCCAAGTGCCGCTGCACGTCCTCGTCGACGGAGACGACATGCGTGACGGTGTCGACGACGTGCCGTACGACATCCACGACAGGCCGAAGGCCAGCACATCGGGCGCATCACCGGCCGAACTCTCCGAAATCTACCAGCAGGCACTGGCCGACAGTCATGGCGACGGTGTGGTGGCGGTGCACATTTCGGCCGTCCTGTCGAGCACATGTGGTTCGGCTGTGCAGGCGGCCCGTGAGTTCGGTTCGGCAGTGCGAATCGTCAATTCGCGGTCGGCGGCTATGGGTGTCGGCTTCGTCGCGCTGGCCGCAGCGCAGTCGGCGGCGTCGGGCGCCGACTTGGATGCCGTAGAAGCCGCTGCGCGTTCGGCCGTCGCGCGCGGCCATGTGTTCGTCGTCGTGCACAAGCTGGACAACCTGCGCCGCAGCGGCCGGATGGGTACGGCGGCGTCGTGGTTGGGCACGGCCCTGTCACTCAAGCCGCTGCTGTGTCTCGACGTCGACGGCCGGCTCGTGCTCGATCAGCGCATCAGGACCGTCACCAAAGCCCATGCGGCGATGGTTGATCGCGTCGCAGAGATCGTCGGCGAGCAGCGTGCCGCCATTGCCGTGCACCACGTCGACAACCACGACGCCGCAGACGAACTCGGGGCAGCCTTGACGACGCGGCTGCCCCAGATCGAGTCGCTGGTCGTCACCGACATGGGCCCCGTGTTGTCGATCCATGTCGGCGGCGGCGCGGTCGGGGTGGCGGTCCAGATCTCCGATCAGTAAGCCAACGCTAACGGTTGACATTTGCTTACCGTTAGTTCAAACTTACCGATGTGCCTGCCTCTGCCTCGGCCGTCCTAGACGCACTCGGTGACAAGACCCGTCGATCGATTTTCGAGAAGCTGGCCGACGGTCCGGTCGCGGTTGGTGTTCTCGCCGAACAATTGCCGATCTCCCGGCCGGCTGTCTCGCAACACCTGCGTGTGCTCAAGGAGGCCGACCTCGTCGTCGAATCAGTGGCGGGGACTCGGCGCCTTTACCGCATCAATCAGGCGGGATTGATGGCGGCGCGTGAATATCTCGACCGGTTCTGGGCGCAGACCCTGGCCGGTTTCAAGGAAATCGTCGAGCGTCAAGAAGGAGACGAATGATGACACAAGCTCAATCCACCACCGTCCGCCACGACGTTGTTGTCAATGCCCCTCTCGATCGGGCGTTCCGCGTGTTCACCGAGCAGTTCGGCGACTTCAAGCCCCGCGAACACAATCTGCTCAGTGTCCCGATCGCTGAGACGGTGTTCGAGACCCGCGTCGGCGGACACATCTACGACCGTGGCGTCGACGGCAGCCTGTGCAAGTGGGCGCGCATCATGGCCTACGAGCCACCGAACCGGGTGGTCTTCACGTGGGACATCGGTCCGACCTGGCAGCTCGAAACCGACCCCTCACGAACCAGTGAAGTCGAAGTCCGCTTCTCCGCCGAGTCCGCCGAGCGCACCCGCGTCGAACTCGAACATCGCCATATCGAACGCCACGGCGAGGGCTGGGAGTCCGTCGCAGCCGGAGTCGGCGGCGACGCCGGCTGGCCGCTGTACCTGGGACGCTACGTCAGTCTCGTCGAGAGCGGGGCGCCCGGGTTGTGACGTCCGCGATGCAGATGGCGCAGGCCGAACGCGAAGAGTTCGCCGCGCTGCTGCACGGCCTGACGCCGCAGCAGTGGCACAGCCCGACGCTCTGCGAACGGTGGCGGGTCCGCGACGTCGTCGCCCATGTGATCGGGTACGACCCGTTGACCCGCGTACAGCTCATGCGTCGGATGGCCAAAGGCCTTGTCACTCGAGGCGGCGCCAACGCAGTAGGTGTCGCCGACTATGCCGACAAGTCACCGGAAGAACTCACCGCGTTGGTGCGTCAGTATGCCGTTCCCCAAGGGTTGACGTCAGGGTTCGGCGGCCGAATTGCGCTCACCGACGGGATGATTCACCAGCAGGACATCCGCCGACCGCTCGGCATCCCGCGGACGATCCCACCGGATAGGCTGCGGACCGCATTGGATTTCGCCACGTATGCGCCGCGCATCCTCGGTGCCTTGCGCGCCCGCGGTGTGCGGCTGGTGGCCACCGATCTCGATTGGTTCCACGGTCGCGGGCCGGAGGTGCGGGGGGCTGGCGAGGCGATCTTGATGGCGATGGCCGGCCGCCGGGCAGCCTTGGACGATCTCGACGGGCCGGGGAAAGTCAAACTCGCTCAACACATTTAGCTTCTCGCCGAGAATACGTTTGTCGGGTCCGACTAGCCGGCGAAGCGGCCGGTGACTGGCGGCAGGTCCTTCAGCGTCACGATGCCGGGCGGCGCGGCGACGACCGCGGGTACGGCGTTGGTGACGGGCATCGCGGTGTAGATCATGCCGAGGCCCATGAACCCCGGCTCGGTCCAATCCTTCGGCGGCAGACAGTGCAGTACGGTGCGCATGTTGGGCAGGCCGTAGACCTGGATGACGTGACCATGCTCCAACGGCTTGGGCGGCGTGACGTGATCGCCCATGATCCAGTTGAATCCCACACTGACGACGTTCTTCTCACCGACCCAGCCGCGGTGATAGCCGTAGACGCCTGCCACTGTGCCTTTCGGGATCTGCATGAAACCCAAGTCGGTGTCGCCGGTCGCGGCGGTGAACGTGACGTCGAAGGTGATCCTGTCGAGCTCGGCGCCGATGGCGTCGGCCATCATCGCGGCCGATTCGGCGAAGACTTCGCTTTCGCGGCGGACATTCTCGGCCAGCCCGGGGGTGTCTGGATCTTGCGAGAAGCCCATCGCGGTTTGCGTGCCTGCTGATTCGTACGTCGAGCAGTCGACCGACTCGGTGATACGGATCTCGTCGACCCGTTCGCACGACCCACTGAGCACCATCCCGACCATGTTCGTCATGCCCGGATGCGCGCCGCTGCCGAAGATCGTCGAATTGCCTTTCTCGCAAGCCTTTCGGATCCGTTCGAGATCCTCCGGCGTCTGCTTACCGCCGGTGATCCACGCCGCGCTCGAACACACGTTGATGCCGGATTCGAGCAGTCGGGTCAACTCGTCGACGTTCGGCCACAGCGGGTTGTAACAACAGGCATCGGGCTTCAGGGCGAGCAGCACTTCGATGTCGTTGGTCGCCGTGACGCCGGTCGGCTCGGGCCAACCCGCCAGCTCGGCGGCGTCGACGCCGACCTTGTCGGCACCGTGCGCGTAGACGCCGACCAACTCCATGTCGTCGCGCCCGATGATGGCGTGCAGCGACCGCCGCCCGATGTTGCCGGTAGTCCACTGGATGACGCGAAGTGGCTGGTCAGTCATGGCATCTCCTCGGTGAGTCTGCGGTCCGCAGAAGACACTATTGGAGATATGTCTACCCGGTCGAGCCCTGGCCCCGTACGTCGTTTAGAAAGCGAGCATCACCTTGCTGGATCTCGAGGCGTCGGCGGCGACCGCGAATGCCTCGAGGGCGTCGGCGGCTGGAAACTCGGCGGTGACGATGGCCGACACGTCCAGCGAACCATCGCTCAAGGCCACGACGACGTCGCCGATTTCGTCGTTGAATCGGAAGCTGCCGATGAGATCGAGCTCGCGTGTGATGGCCAGCGAGATGGGTACAGGCTGGTCTCCCTTCGGCAGCAGACCGACCATCACCAACCGCCCGCCCCGCGCGGTTCCTCGGATGGCCGACGCCAATCCGCGGTGATTGCCTGAGCATTCGAACGTGAGATCGGCCTCGACCGCGGCGATCTCGTCCGCATCACCAGCGTGCAGGGTGCGGTGGGCACCAGCCCGACGGGCGATGTCGAGTGCATATTCCTCGATGTCGACCGCGACGATCTCGGCTGCACCGGCACGCGCGAGCACAGCGATGATGAGCGCGCCGATCGGACCGGCCCCGACAACGAGCGCCGTGCGACCGGCCGCGTTGCCGGCCCGGGCGACCGCATGCCACGCCACACTGGCCGGTTCGGAGACCGCGGCGGTGCGCAGATCCAACGTGGCGGGGAGGGTGCGCAGCATGCGGGTGGGGACCGCCACGTGGCTCACGAAGAGCCCGTCGCGGTGCGGGAACTGCGCCGCGCTGCCCATGTAACTGCAGCCCGGTGACAGGTTGGGCCGATCCGGCGGATACTTCGCACCCGACCCGCCGGGTGTCGCCGGGTGGATCGTGATCGGGGTGCCCGCGGCGGGCCCGGTGCCGTCTTCGGCTCCTACCACAACGGTTCCCGATGCCTCATGACCGAGGCGCATGGGTGCGCGCAGAATCGATTCCCCCGCCGCGCCGTGCTGCCAGTAATGCAGATCTGATCCGCAGATGCCGCCATAGGCGATCCGGATGACCGCCTCATCGGGCCTCGGAGGGGCGACGGGCAGCTCTTCAACCCGGAGATCCCTTGCCCCGTAGGCGACGACGGCCAGTGCTGTCGACGGTACGTCGGCGGTCATCGTGTCACCGGTTCCTGTGCGGTCAGAAGTGGCAATTCGTCGCGGCGGGGCAGGCCTTCCCAGTCGCCGGCGACGGTGCAGGCAAATGCGCCGACCGCCGCCGCCGTCCGCAGCCTCCCCTCCGGGCTGCGGCCGGCGAGTCGCTCGGCGAGATATCCGGCGACGAATCCGTCACCGGCGCCGACGGAGTCAACGACCGACACGGGCACCGCTTCCAACTCATACGGCCGGCCGTCGATACGCGCATAGGCGCCGGCCGCACCGAGTTTGACGATCGCCTCGGCCGGACCCAGTTCACACAATCGAAGGGCGACCTCGTCGGGTGTGCCCTCGCCGACCACGATTTCAGCCTCGTCGTGACCGGCGAAGACCACGTCGGCCAGTGTGGCCAGTGACCGCAAGACCGGCCTCGCGTCCTCAGCCGTCCAGAGCGCGCGGCGGTAGTTGAGATCCAGCGAAACGGGCACGCCGAGCGCCCTGGCATGTTCCATGTAATGCATCGTGGCCTTGGTGGCCGAGTCCGACAGGGCTGCCGTGATCCCCGTGACATGCAATAGCGTCGCCGTGTTCCACACCGCATCCGGCACGTCCCCGACGGTGAAGCGCGATGCGGCGCTGCCGGTTCGGTAGTACCAGACCCGCGTCGCGGTTTCGATTCGACGCTCCTTGACCATCAACCCCGTCGGCGCCGTTGGATCCCTCAGTGCGTGCACCACGATGCCCTCGGCGCGCAGCTCGCGCTCGACCAGATCGCCGAAGCTGTCATCGCCGAGCCTCCCGATCCATGTCGCGTCAGTACCCAATCGCCGCAGCGCCATAGCGACATTCGACTCCGAACCACCGACGCCGAGCTCCAAAGTCGTCGCGTGCGCCAGCGGCCCTGTGCCCGGAGTACGCACCAGGGCCATGGTTTCGCCAAACGTGATCACCGTCATCGCTGCGCCACGTCCTCAGTCCTTTGCCGCGCGATCACGGTCGCGTCAAGGGGGTCGGTGAGGTCGCGGTCACGGGTCTCCGGCGCGAAGAGCGCGGCGATGAACACCGTCAGTGCCATGACCATCATGTACACGGCGACGGGTATCCACGACCCGGAGAACGCCGTGATCAGCGCCGCACAGATCAGCGGTGCGAAGCCGCCGCCGAAAACCGAGGCGAACTCTCGACCAAGGGTGACCCCGGCGTAGCGATACCGCCCGCCGAACATCTCTGGGAAGTAGCTCATGGTGACACCCACGGCCCCTTGGCAGGCGAGCATGAACCCGACGATCATCACGATGGTGATCAGCCCATGTGAGCCGGTATTGAGCGCGAGAAAGGTCGGAATGGGCAGCAGGATCATACAACTGACGATTCCGAGGTAGACGGGCTTGCGGCCGATCGCGTCGGAGAGGCGCCCGAAGCCGAGCGCGGCAATGCCGCCGCAGATCGCGCCGATGAGCAGCACCTTGGGGATGAACGCTGGGTCGACGCCGACGTCGTTCTTCAGATAGGACGCCATGAACACCTGGTAGGTGTACGACTGTGCGCTGATGCCGATGGTCATGAACATGACGAGCAGCACGGGTTTCCTACCGTGGGCGAACACGTCTCGCAGCGGCGCTTTCGGCGCGACGTGGGTCCGCTTGAGTTCCTGGAAGACTGGGCTGTCGTTCAGCTTGCGCCGGATGATCAAGGCCGCGATGGTGACGAACAGGCTGCTGGCGAACACCAGACGCCAACCCCACGACATCAGATCCTCGTCGGGCAGCATCTGGGCGAGGATCCAGGCGACGGCGCCGAGTGCGGTGCCGAGAGCGGCGCCGGTCATCACCAACGCGGCCAGTCGACCACGATGCCCGATGCGCGCCGTCTCGGTGAGAAGCGTTGCCCCGCCGGACTGTTCGGCTCCCGCGCCGAATCCCTGAAAGAACCGACACACCACCAGTAGTACGGGAGCGAGCAGACCCACCTGGGCGAAGGTGGGTAGCGCCGCGATCGCCAGTGTGGCACCGCCCATGAGGAGAAGGGTGGCGACGAGCACCCACTTGCGTCCGAGTCGGTCGCCGTAGCGCGAGAAGAACAGCCCGCCCAGTGGCCTAGCGGCAAAGCCGACGGCGTATGCGCCGAAGCTCGCCAGTATTCCGGTGGCCGGGGAAACATTGGGAAAGAACAGTTTGTTGAAGACCAGCGCTGAGGCGGTGCCGTAAATGACGAAGTCGTATTGCTCGAGCGTAGTGCCGATCAGCCCGGCCCACGCCGCCCGCCGGACGGCGGCCGGATCGTGTTCAGGAGTGGTCACATCGGTGGGCGCCGACGTGGGAATCGTTGTTGCCATGCTCACCTCAATTGTCGGTGCCCCCGGTGCAGGGACAGGTTGACGGGATTGCGGAGTCATCGGTTGTTGGCCTCCGCGGCCGCTATGCGTGGACCGTGGGCGACGATGATGTCGACAAATTCTGCTGTCGTACGGATGAATTCGTCAGAATAGGCCAACTCCTTGGGAAAGAGCCCGCCGTCGGCGAGAACCGCGCGCACTCGCTCGACCGTTGACATGGGCTGCGCTGTCAGTCGATTCAAGCGCGGTCGAGCGGGATCTGTCATTGCGGCCGCATGCGGGCCGGGGTCAAAACCGGCGGGTGGGGCGATACAGCACAAGTAGGCGGCGAGCGTGAGGGCGAGGTGTTGTGGCGTTCGGCCCGCGGCGAGGTGCAGCTTCGCCGGAATCGGTATGCGTTGGGCCAGTTTTGCCGATCCGTCCGAACCGACCTGCGCCGTGCGGTGACCGAGCGCCGTGTTCGACCAGCGCTCGAAAAGCTGTGCCATGTAATGTGCGGCGTTCACCTGTGCTGGCACCCGCACCGTCGGGAGATAGTCGTCGATCATGACGCGTCGCGCGGCGGCCTCGATGTACGGCTGCGCTACCGACTCCGGAATCGTCGCCCGGCCATCGAGCGCCCCCAGATACGCGATGAGCGAGTGGGTGCCATTCAGCAGCCGTACCTTGAGCAGCTCGTAAGGTTCCACGTCATCGGTGAACGTCGCGCCGCCGGCCTCCCACGCGGGACGACCCGCAGCGAAGCGGTTTTCCATCACCCACATCGTGAATGGCTCAGCGGGGACTGCTATTTCGTCGACGACCCCGAGGGATTGCCGCGCCGCGTCGTTATAGATGGGGGCGCTACTGGGCACAATGCGGTCAACCATGGAATTGGGAAACGTGACGTGGCCATCCATCCAGCTCAGCGCCTCGTCGGCGTCACCAGCCTGCGAGATGAACTCCCGGACAAGTGATTCGGTGCGGCGACCGTTGCCAAGCAGGTTGTCACAGCTGACCACCGAAACTGGGGCGCCGTGCGTGCGCGCCCTCATGATGAGGCCACGGGCGATGCGGCCGATCGTGGTCATCGGTGACGACCCATCGGCGAGGTCGTGACGGATGGCAGCCGACTCGGTGTCCAGCGCACCGGATTTGGCCGAAAACGTGTAGCCGTGCTCGGTTACCGTCAACGTGACCAGGCGGGTCGTCGCGGCACCGATCGCATCGACGACAGCTGCCGGGTTGTCGTTGGCTACCAGTACGCCCGTATGCGCGCCGGGGACGGTCACCCGAGAGTCGACCGGCGAGACCTCGACGACGCTGTACAGCATGTCCTGGGCAGTCATCGCGTCGACCACGGTGCGCGAGCTGTTCGCCACCCCGAGGATGCCCCAGGGCCCGTCCTGGGCGGCCAGCGCCGCGGCAGTGTAGACCGCTTGGTGGGCCCGGTGGAAGTTGCCGAGGCCGAGGTGCACGATGCCCGTTTCGGCGAGGGGTCGGTGGTTGATCAGTGCAGCGGCGGGCGCAGTTGGCCTGGCCAGTCGGGTGGCCGGCTCGGTATCGGTGAGTTCGGTTGCGTAGTCGGTCATCGGATCACCAGTCGGTCATCGAGCCGTCGGTGCGGCGGGCAACCGGTAGATAGGCGGGTTCGTAGGGGTACTTCGCTGCGAGTTCCTCGTTCATCTGGACGCCGACCCCGGGTGCGTCGCCGGGCGTCAGGTAACCGTCGTCGAAGCTCCATGCATGGGGGAAAACCTCGTCGACAATCGGGTCGTAGCCCATGTACTCCTGGATGCCGAAGTTCGGTGTTGTGAACCCGAGATGGATGCTGGCGCCAAGACTGATCGGAGACACATCGGACGGCCCATGCGGGCCACCGCGGACCTGGTGGATCTCGGCAAGACCAAAGATCTTGCGTACGTGGCTGATTCCGCCGGCGTGGACGACGGCGACGCGGATGAAGTCGATCAGTTGCTCGCTGATGAGCAGTTGGCAATCCCAGATTGTGTTGAACACCTCGCCGATGGCGAGTGGGGTGGTCGTGTGCTGTCGCACCAACCGCAGCGCGTTCTGATCCTCGGCGGGAGTGACGTCCTCCAGCCAGTACAAGTCGACGTCCTCGACCGCCTTGCCCAGCCTCGCGGCTTGCTGCGGGGTGAGCCGGTGATGTGCGTCGTGCAACAACTTCGTTTCGGCGCCGACGTGCTCGCGGACCGCCCGAAGCACGTCCGGCGCGTGGCGCAGGTATGCGTCGGTGTCCCAGATCTCCTCCGCCGGTGCGGCGCCGCGACCGGCTGGCTCGTACTTGGCGGCGTTACGGTGCACGCCGTAAACGGTTTCGAGCCCGGGCACCCCGGACTGCACGCGTACCGCCTTGAATCCCTGGGCGAGTCGCTTGTCAACGGAATCCAAGAGCTGTGGCACATCCCAGCCGGTGGCGTGGGTGTAGGACAGGACGCGATTGCGCACGGCACCGCCGAGCAGTTGATACACCGGTTGTCCCAAGGTTTTTCCCTTGATGTCCCACAGGGCGACGTCGACTGCCCCGATCGCTGCCATGGTGACTGGTCCACGCCGCCAGTAGACACCGCGATACAGGTACTGCCAGGTGTCCTCGATGCGGGCCGGGTCGCGGCCGATCAACAGCGGAGCCACATGGTCTTTCAGGTACGACGCGACCGCGAGCTCACGTCCGTTGAGGGTTGCGTCGCCATACCCGACGACACCGTCGGAGGTCGTTATCTTGATGGTGACGTAGTTCCGGCTGGGGCTGCAGATGATGACGTCTGCGGCCACGATACGGTCGGGCATGGTGTGATCCTCCAATTGCCTTAGTTGGCAACGATGTTGACGAGCGGCTCGCGTCGGTGCAGGCGTCTGATGTTGGCGGTGATGTCGTCGACTCGGCCGAGAAATGTCTGCCGGGTGATGCCCGACGTGTGCGGAGTCAGAACCAGGTTGTCGAGGTCGGCGAAGGGCAGTTCGCTTGGCGCGCCAATGGCATCGGCGTCGGGGTAGTTGTACCAGACGTCGATGGCCGCCCCGGCGATGTCCCGCTTGGATAGCGCTGTGTACAAGGCTTTTTCGTCGACGAGCGGTCCACGTCCGACGTTGATCAGCACGCCGCGCGGACCGAGCGCACGCAATTGCGGCTCACCGATCACGCCCCGGGTTCGCTCGCTCAGGGGTGCCGACACCACGACGACGTCCGATTCGGCCATCAGCTGGTCGAGCCGGTCGGGGCCGCCGGACCAGCTCAGGCCGCTCTCGTCGTCGACGGAGCCTCGGCCGGTGACCGCGGCCCCTGTGCAGCCGAGGACGCGCAACACGTTCCATGAGCTGCGGCCGATGTGTCCGAAGCCGACAAATCCGATGTGCGCGGCGCTGATCGCGTCCGGTTGGGGTAACGCGCCGTCGAAGGCGGGTGAGGCCCACACGCCGAGGCGGAGTCGGCGATCCTGGTCGAGGATTCGACGCCACAGCAGTATGGATGTCGCGACCACGTATTCGGCGATCGAGTTTTCGTGATGGAACGTATTGGCGACCAGAACGCCGGCGGGCAGTGCACCGAATTCGATGCCATCGGTGCCCGCGCCGGCGACGTGCACCAGCCGCAGTTTCGCGGCGGAGCGAGCCATCGAGGCGCTGAAAGTCGAGCCGACGAATACGTCGGCCTCGGCGAGATCGGGAGCTGTGGTCTCGCAATGCCACACGACGGTCGAACCGATGGGCAGTTGGCTCTCGAACCGCTCCCGATGCGGCGTCAGGTTCCGGTCGGCGACAACGATCTTCACGGTTCTGTGCCCTCGGTCTTACCGAAGACGCGGTCGTGAGCAGGGCCTGACGATTCCCGCACGACGAGCTGGGTTGGCAGGTGAACGACGCGCGGCGCAGCGTCGGGTTCCGCCGCGCGCTGCAGCACCAGATCGGTGCTGACGACACCGGCGCGGGCCATCGGCACGCTGATACTCGTCAGCGTCGGATGGCATAACTGGGCGATGGGCGAGTCGTCGATGCCGATCACGCTGAGGTCGGCGGGAACCGAATATCCCATGGACCGAACGCCGTTGATGACGCCGATCGCCATCGGATCGTTGTGGGTGATCACGGCGCTGGCGCCGGTGGCAACCACACTGGCCGCGGCCGCGTGACCGCCGGCGAGCGTCTCCTGTTGCCAACCGAGAACGTCGACGCGCACGCCGCGTTCGCGGCACAATTCCTCAACTGCCTTGACGCGCTGGGCGTTCGACCATGATTGCGGGGACCCCTGCACATACGAGATGTGGGTGTGGCCGAGCGCGAACAGGTAGTCGACCGCCTGGCGCATACCGTGTTCGGAGTCGGCCACCACGCAGTCGCAGTCGTCGGATAGCCGGTTGACGAGCACGAGTGGCGTGTCGCCCGCGAGTTGGACGATGTCCTCGGCTGGAAGCCGGGGAGCACACACGATCAGCGCGTCGACGCGGCTCTGTAGGTCACCGACAACCTCGCGCTCGCGGTCCGAACTGCCGTCGGTGTCGGTGAGGACCACGGTCTGGCGCCGAGGCCAGCCCTGCGCCTCGGCGGACTTCACGAATGAGGCGAACACCGAGTTCGCGATGTCGGGGATCACCACGGCGACGGTCGTGGCCGACTGCCGGATCTCGACCCCGCGCGCTGCGCTGTAGCCGATCTCATCGGCGGCGGCGATGACTCGGGCCAGGGTCTCTTGCGAGATCCGCTCCGGAGAGCTGAAGGCGCGTGACGCCGTGGACAGGGAGACTCCCGCCCGCTTGGCGACTTCGGTCAGTGTTGGTGCCACGGACCACTCCTAAGGCTGACTGTGATGACAGCCACAACTATGCAAGAGATTGTGCAATCTTGTCAAGAAATTGCATAAAGTTGCATTGGATTGCCACCGGAGTGGGCTTCCTACTCGTGCTTGGCGGCGGTCACTCTTGGTTGCCCTGATGACTTGCGGGGGATGAGTGTGGGGAGCGCTCGGCGGATCGGATTGTCCATGGGTTCTCGCCGAAGCATCAAATCCATTGCGGTGGTTGCAATCTGGTCGAATGGAGTCCGCACGGATGACAGCGGGACAGGCAGCAGGTGTGCGAGTGGAATGTCGTTGTATCCGACGAGCGCGAGATCCACGCCGACGGCGAGCGAATGCTGGTGAGCCGCGGCCATGACGCCCAGCGCCAGGTTGTCGTTTGCGGCGAAGACGGCGGTAGGCCGCGGTGTCACGCTGAACAGGCGATTACCGGCGTCCATGCCGCTCTCGATGCCGAAGCCGCTTTCGACGATCCAATCGGTGTTGGGCACCAGGCCTGCGTCGCGCAGTGCGCGGGTGCTTCCCTCCAGGCGTCCGGCCGCCGTTGATGTGAACAGCGGACCGGGCAGGACGGCGATATCGCGGTGGCCGAGATCAATAAGGTGGCGCGTCGCGAGGTAGCCGCCAAGCTCGTCGTCACCAACAGAGGACGGGCTGATGCCGTCGGTGCGCAGCACCAGCGCATGGGGCACACCTTGGTCGCGCAGTTGCCGGGGTAGCGGGTCGTCGCGCCGGCTGGAGGCGATGATGAGCCCGTCGACATTTCGCCCGAGCAGCGTCTGAGCCGCTTTCTGTTCCTGCGCCGGATCGTCACCGGCGGTGGCGACGACGGCGAAGTAGCCGCGTTGTTCGGCCGCGCGCCCGATCGCCTCGAACATCAGCGCCATCACGGTGTCGCTGAGGCGGGGCACCAGCACGCCGATCGTCGCGGCTTGGCCGCGGCGCAAGCTGGAGGCGAAGGTGTTTCGGCGATAACCGAGGGCCTCCGCGGCGGCGCGGACGCGGTGCGCGGTCGCGGTCTGTGAGGGCGGGACCCGGTCGTCAAGGACCCGGCTGGCCGTTGACACGCTGACCCCGGCGGCCTTGGCGACCTCCCGCAGCGTCACGGCGGCGGCCGGGGAGCTGGCGGCAGCGTCGTCGTCCGTCTCCATCGCCTTCGGCTCCATTCGCTTACGCGGGTTCCATCTTCGTCTGAGCGCCTCACGTCACATCGCAGGCGCGGCGTGACCCTTGACACACAACATCATCATACCGATACTGAGAACGTTCGCGGGAACGTTCCCGGATACGTTCTCACACTCGATATGAAAGGGAAATGCCTGATGAGCACCCTGGACCTCCGCGGCCTCGTGCCCGCGCCCGTCACCCCGTTCGATCCCGACGAATCAGTCGACTTCGCCGCGATCAACCGGCTCGGCTCCTGGCTGGCCAGCATCGACGGCGTCAAGGGGTTGGTCGTCTTGGGGCACGCCGGCGAAGGGACCTTCCTGACTACCGATGAACAGACCGCCGTGATCACTGCGTTCTGCGAAGCCGTCGAGCACCGCATTCCGATCATCGCCGGCATCACCGGCGAGGGAACTGCCGTCGCGGCGCGGGAGGCGCAGCGCGCCGTCGCGGCAGGCGCCGCAGCGGGATTGGTCTACCCCTCGCACGGCTGGCTGCGGTTCGGCTTCCAGAAAGGCGCGCCGCAGGATCGCTATCGCCAGATCCATGAAGAGTCGGGCCTGCCGCTGATCCTGTTCCAGTACCCGGACGCGACCAAGGCCACCTACGACCTCGACACCCAACTCGAAATCGCCGCGCAACCGGGCGTTTTCGCCACCAAGAACGGCGTTCGCAATATGCGCCGCTGGGACACCGAGATCCCGGTGCTGCGACGAGAAAACCCCGAGCTGCAGGTCCTGACCTGCCATGACGAGTATCTGCTGCACACCATGTTCGACGTCGACGGCGCTCTCGTCGGATACGGCGGTCTGGCGCCCGAACCGCTGATCGAACTGATCGCGGCAGGCAAGGCCAAGGATTATCCGGCCGCGCGAGCGATCCACGATCGACTGCTGCCAGTGACGCGCACCGTGTATCACCGCGGGTCCCACATGGAAGGCACCGTCGCGCTCAAGGAAGGGCTCGTCGCGCGGGGCATTCTCGAGCACGCCACGGTCCGGTCGCCGTTGCTGCCCCTGCCCGAGGGCGCAGCCGACGAGATCACGCAGGCGCTGCACGACGCCGGGCTCTCCACCGTCGCGGCGTTCGCCTAAACCACCAGCGGCCAACAAGGAACAATCATCCCGGAAGGAACTCACCGATGAGTCGCACAACACCATTGACTCCGCGCCGGGGCGACCCGTCGACGCCGGCCCGAAGCACGTCATGGCTCAAGACGCTGGCCATGGCCGGGCCGGCGTTCGTCGTCGGCGCTTGGCAGTTCGGGCCCGGCAACCTCACTACAGCAGTGCAGTCCGGCAGCGAGTATGGCTACCAACTCATCTGGGTCATCGCCGTCTCAACGGTCTTCATGCTGTTCTACGCCGACATGAGTGTGCGGCTGGGCATCTGCACGCCGGTCTCACTCATCTCGTCGATCAAGGACCTACTCGGTCGGCGGGTAGGGCTCGCCGCGGGCATGGGAGTCTTCTTCATCACCCTCATGTTCTCGGTCGGCAACGCGGTGGGTTCCGGCCTGGGACTGTCTATGGCATTCGGTGGCTCTCCGGTGGTCTGGACCCTCGTCTGCAGCCTTGTGGTTGGACTGATTCTGTTGTTCCGCAACGTCTATGGCGTCATCGAGAAGGTGCTTCTTGTCATCGTCGCGGTGATGGGCATCGCGTTCGTGGCCAGTGCGGTGATCGCCAAACCCGATTGGTTCACCGCGCTCGGAGGCCTCGTGCCCACCGTGCCCGCCGACAGTCAACTACTGGTCGTCGCGTTGGTCGGCACGAACTTCTCCATCAATGCCGCGTTCTTCACGTCCTATGGCATCCATGAGCGGCGCCGAAACCGCGACGAGTACCGCCAGACCACGATCGCCGACACCATCCCCGGCATCGTCGCACCGGGCGTCATGACCGCCCTGGTGATCGTCGTCGCGGCCGCTGTGCTGGGACGAACCAACACCGAAGCGTCCTCCATGGGACAGCTCGCCAAAGTTTTCGAACCCCTTGCCGGGCCGGTGGGTTCGTTCCTTTTCGCCGTCGGATTGGCGGGTGCGGCGTTCTCGTCGATGATCGCCAATGCCACCGCCGGCGGCACCATGCTCTCCGATGCGCGCGGCAAGGGACCGTCGCCGAGCACGCGGGTCGCGAAGACCACGAGCGGTGTGATCCTCGCGTTCGGGTTGGCGGTGACGTTGGCGTTCCAGACGTCGCCAGTTCAGCTCATCGTCATCGCGCAGGCACTGACGATCATCGTCGCACCAATGCTGGCGCTGCTGATGCTCGTCATGAGCAACAAGGGACCGCTGATGGGCAACCTGCGGAATACCTGGTGGCAGAACGTGTTCGGCATCCTCGGATTCTGCTCGGTCCTGGGGCTGTCGGCGCTCCTCGTCTATGAATTGCTGGGCTGATACCTGGCTACATGTGCGTGCCGCCGTCGATACGCACCTCTGTTCCGGTGACGAAATAGGCGTCCGAGGAGCCGAGCATTGCGACGACGGCGGCGACCGCGTCCGGCTTGGCGAACATCCCGCCGTCGTCGAGCGGCAGCACCGGGGTGATCTTGCCGAACAGCGAGAAGTCCGCATCGGCGGGCAGTCCGGGTCCGATGCTCTGTTTGGATTCGCCTGAGCCGTCGGTCATTCCGGAGGAAATCGAGCCGGGCTGAACCGAGTTGAACCGGATCCTTTCCTTGGCGAACTCCAGCGCGAGCGCGTGCGTCATCGCCTGGACGCCGGCCTTGGACGCGGCGTAGGCGGACATGTACGGGTGCGCGAACGTCGCCGAGGTGGAGCTGAAGTTGACCACGGCGGGATCGTTGCCGTTGCGCAGCGCGGGGATGCACTCCCGGGTCACCAGGAACGTGCCGATGAGGTTGATCCGCAGCACTTGCTCGAAGTCGGCGAGTGTGGTGTCCATGAAATGCGCTGACCGCAAGATCCCGGCGGCGTTGACGAGGGCGTCCAGGCCGCCGAGTGCTTCAACGGCACGGGCCACACCGGCGGTGACCGAGTCTTCGCTGCCGACATCCATGACGATTGTGGTGAGCCGATCCTCGGACGCAGCCGCTTGGGCCTTCGTGTCGGCCAGTCCCGCCTCGCTGATATCGGCCGCGACGACGGTGCCGCCCTCCTCGAGGATGCGAACGGCGGTGGCCTGGCCGATTCCAGAGCCAGCTCCGGTGATCAGGACCCGGCGGTCGGTATAACGCTGCAACGTAGTCACCGGGGGGATGCTAGTTCGTCGGCGCTGCTGGCTCTGCCGAATCGTGGTGTACAGCAGGGCGTCGCTGCAAGGTTGGCCTGGTCATCCCCTCCTGATTTGTCCAGCACGACGCGAGATTCACTGGCACATTTGGATTTAACGACAACAAGGGCACCCCGAGTAGGGGTGCCCTTGTCGTGGGGGTGGTTTACTTCACGTCGACGTAGACGGTCTGAGAGGTGACCGTTGTCTTGATCGACCCGCCGCCACGGGAATCCGTGGTGTCGTGTGTCTGCCCGGGCCGGACGGCCACGACAGTGGCCTGGTCGAGCGGGGTATCGCCGATGCGGTTGACGATGACGTTGTACCCCTTCTGTTGCAGGCTTGTGATGGTGTCTTGGGCGTTGCCGGGCCCGGTCGGGGCGGCGGCAGCGGGAGACGCCAGGCCGATCACAGCGGCGGCCAGCCCGCCTGCGAGCACAGTGGCGATTCCGAACTTCTTCATGTTGGTGCCTTCTTCTTCTGTCGCTTCTTCTTTTGTTTCGAGCCGTCGCTCGAATCGGTTCGGACGCGTCTGATCTTGTAAACCAACAGGTCAGCGATTTAATTCCATTGGCAGGATTTGATTGACGGTTGGCAGAAATTGGCCTATGCAGGCGCCGCACCGCCTGCGGCTGGCATGCTCAGGCGATGGTCGACGCCATGAGCGAGAACGGAATTCGTGTGTTCACCTTCACGCCGGACGACGGTGTCCCACCCGCCGTCGCACCGTTTGCCCACGCCACCGCTGCCGGCCCGACGCTGTACGTGACCGGCCAGATGCCCACCGACGCCACCGGCGCGTTGGTGGGCGGCGATGTCGCCACCCAGACCGACCAGGTGCTGCGAAACCTGCTGCGGGTCACCGAGTTGTGCGGCGGGACTTTGGCCGACGTGGTCTCCGTGCGCGCCTACCTCATCGACTGGGACGACTACGACGGCTTCAACTCCGCCTACGCGGCGTGGTTCCCCGACCGACTGCCGTCGCGCACCTGCGTCGGCGTCACCGGCCTCGCTGTCGGCGCGCGCGTCGAGATCGACTGGGTGTGCTGGCGCGGCGACGGCTGGGGGACGACAATCGGATCATGAGCCCGCGGGGCTCCAGCGCCGTGGGTTAATCCGTCAAGGAGGACACCATGAGCGTCCTGTACACCTTCACCCTCGCCGCTGCCGGCGGCCTCGCCGTGATCTGGATGGCAGCGCAGAACATCCGCGTGATCAGGCAGTTCGAACGAGGTGTCGTCTATCGGTTCGGCAGGGTCCAAAAGGGTGTCCGCCAGCCGGGACTCACGATGCTGATTCCGATCGCCGATCGCCTGCAGAAGGTGAACATGCAGATCATCACGCTGCCGGTGCCCGCCCAGGACGGCATCACCCGCGACAACGTCACTGTGCGGGTCGACGCCGTCATCTACTTCAAGGTGGAGGATCCGGTGCGCGCGGCAGTGGACGTGCAGGACTACATGTCCGCCGTCGGGCAGGTGGCCCAGACATCGCTTCGCTCGATCATCGGCAAGAGCAACCTGGACGACCTGCTGTCCAACCGCGAGCGACTCAACCAGGGCCTCGAGTTGATGATCGACAGCCCCGCACTGGGCTGGGGCATCCACATCGACCGCGTCGAAATCAAGGATGTGGCGCTGCCCGATTCGATGAAGCGCTCGATCGCCCGGCAAGCGGAGGCCGAGCGTGAGCGGCGGGCGCGCGTGATCACTGCCGATGGTGAGCTGCAGGCGTCGCAGAAACTGGCGCAGGCGGCCAAGGTGATGGGCGAGCGGCCGGCGGCGCTGCAGCTGCGGCTGTTGCAAACCGTCGTCGAGGTGGCCGCGGAGAAGAACTCCACACTTGTACTGCCTTTCCCGGTCGAGCTGCTTCGATTCCTGGAGAAATCGACGCCGCACGATGAGGACGAGACGACGACAGAGACTTCCAACGGCGAGACGCCGGAGTTGACCGCGCCGAAGGTGCCCGATGATGCGCGTGGTATCAATCTCGAGGAGCCACTGACGGGCCGGCGCCATAGTCAGAGCACGTAGCCAGGCGGTGCTGGCTGACCCCAGCGTCAGCAGTGGCAAGCCCTCTGTCGCAGCGGTTTACACCGCCGAAGCGTATCTCCGGCCCAGGGTGACCGACGCCGCGGGGGCCACGCCACGCCATCACTGTGTCTCCACGTTCAATAGAGTCGGTAACGGCCCCGAACGAAACGACACGATGCCCAAAAACAAAGACACCCGACCCCCGCAAACCGGCGCCGAGGAGAAGGCCACCTTGTTGGGCTTCCTCGACTACCTGCGCAGCGCGATCGCCGCCAAGGCGGAAGGTGTGCCGGACCCGCAGATCCGGACAGCGGGCGTGCCATCAGGCACCAATCTGCTGGGACTCGTCAAGCACCTCGTCTACGTCGAGCGGTTCTACTTCCTGGGCGAGGACGTCGATGACTGGGACGCCACCCTGCGTCCGACCCCCGAGGAGACGATCGACGGTGTGCTCGCCCACTACCGGGAGGCCATCCGGCGAGCCAACCAGGTCGTCAACGCCTGCACAGACCTGACCCAGCCCGCGCCCAAGGCGCCGCGGGGGCGATCGGTGCCGTCGATGCGCTGGGTCCTGGTGCACATGATCGAGGAGACCGGGCGGCACGCGGGCCACGCGGACATCCTGCGCGAACAGATCGACGGTGCCGTCGGGCGCTGACAACACTGCAACCGCAGGGTTTACCTGTGGCGTGTCACCCGCCTGCGTACCAGTTAGGGGGCATGATCAAGGTCATGGCCCTGGATGCCGGCGCGGTTGGTCGCTGGTTCGATGACTACCTCCAAACCTTCGCGGCGTGCGTCCGGGGTGAGCAAGAAATGGCCACATTGCTCGCCCACTACGGTGTCCCGCTGATCATCACCAGTGACGACGGTGTCATCGAGGTGATGACCGACGACGAAGCGGCCGGCATAATCCAGAGCCTGGTCGACGGCCTACGCGGGCTTGGCTTTCACCACATCGAGGTCCTGCACCCGGAAGTGACTGTGCTGAACGCGATGTCGGCGATATACCGCGCCACCATGTCTCGTCGCAATCAACACGGCGATGAAATCGGCTGCCCCACAATCACTTACCTGGTCACCGATGATGTCGCCGGGGTGCGCGTCAAGGTGCTGGCCACGCGAGGCCAGTAACTATAGCGGCGCGCGTTCGGTCGGCTCGGCGGCGTCGAGCGCCGCGGGCGTGGTGAGTTCGAGCGCGACGACCATCGACTCGAGCGCCCGGCCCCAGCTTTCGTAGTACGGGCGCTCCGGGTCGTCGGCAATCTCGGCCATCAAGCGTCGGCGAAACGTATCCCATGGCAGGTCGAGGCGCTCGACCAGTGCGACTGCGATCGCCAATGCGCGTGCCTGCCAAGGCGCTTCGAACACGAGCTCGCCGTTATCGCGGGGGAGCGACTTGTCATCGACAGGCGCATCGGTCATAGTCGCGCGACCCCGATCATCGAGTCACGGGTGACCAGTCCGGCGAGCTGCTCCTCCGACATGCCGGCCGTGCCGTCCGGCCGCATCGGCAGCACGAGGTAGCGCGCCTCGGCGCTGGAGTCCCACACGCGGATCTCGACGTCGTCGTCAAGGACGGTGCCCAACTCGGCGAGCAGCTTGCGCGGCTCACGGACGGCGCGCGATCGGTAGGCCGGTGCCTTGTACCACTTCGGCGGCAGCCCAAGCACCGTCCACGGATAGCAGGAGCACAGTGTGCACACCACCAGGTTGTGGACCGTCGGGACGTTCTCGACGATCGACCATATGATCGCCCTCTGGCCCATCGAAGCCCAATTCCTTGATGGCGGCGGTGCCGTCGGCCAGGAGCCGGTCTTTGTACGCCGGGTCCGTCCACGCCCGCGCAACGACTTTCGCGCCGTTCATCGGGCCGAGGTTGTCCTCGAAGTGCCGGACGATCTCGTCGACCGCATCGGTGTCGAGGATGCCCTTCTCGACGAGCACGGATTCGATGGCGGCAACCCGAGCCTCGACCGGCGCAAGATCCGCGGGGTGATGATGGTCAGCGGTCATCAGGAGTCCTGGAGGTAGCGTTCGTACAAGTCGACATGCATGGTTTCACCGTCGGCGCCCCCGTCGCCCCACAGCTCACGCGATGTGAACCGCACCGAATACAGCGGGTCCGTCACGAATCCGCCGCCGTGTGCCTCGATGTCGGCGACATTGGCCGCGGGGTCGACGCGCACGATGGTCCCGCGCTTGCCCTGCACGTATCGCGGCGCCCGCGTGTGTCCCGGTGGATGCCATTCGCGAACACGGACTTCGTCGCCGATGGCGTAACGCGGCTCGGTGCGCGGCGTGAGGTCATCGGGCAGCACGCCCCGGTCGGGACGGGACAGCGGGAAGTGCCCGCCGGCCCGGCTCTCCAGCTCCTCGACCGTCGCCGCGCCCGCCTCAACGGCCAGGGTCGTCACGCCGGTCAGCCAGTGCTCGTAATACGAAGACGAGAGATAGTGCGCGGGGTCCATCCGCTCGATGGAGTGGCGGAACATGCCGCCGTTGCCGCCGAGCGGCCCGACGGCGCCGACCATCAGGCGGAAGACCCGCCGCTCCCAGTCCTCGTTGAAGAGGGGTTCGGCGCGTTCGTGCTTGACCGGCCCGAAGCCGTCGATGCCACCGAGGTCGTGCACACCATCCACATCGAGAATCCTACGGCGATTGCGTTCTCAGCAAATCTCTTTGAAGGTTTGAACTGTTTGGGGCCGCCGGCCGTGATCAAGAGGGGCTGTTGTTCGCACAACCGTAGGGGGTTCGAGATGCGCGGGCCGATCCGATCAGGTCTCGTTACGGCCGTCGCAGCGGTGGGAATCGGCGCCATCGTCGTCGCTCCGGTGGCCCCGCCACCCGTAGCTCCTGCGCCACCCACTGGAGTCCATGACGTCCGACTCGCCGCGGCCACGGCTCCGCCCCTCGGTGCGATTCCCTTGGCGTTCATCAACAACCAGTTTCAGTACTGCTCGGTGATCTGCCCACACGTCGTACAGGGCGCGGTGACGGTGCCCACCGCCGCCGTGCTGACACCGGCGACGTTCCTGGGTTCACTGCAGAGGACGGGATCGCTACTGCGGTCCGTCGGTGCGGCCGCGGCATCGGTGACCGGTGCGGCCAACGACGCGGCGACGCCCATCATCGAAAACGATGTATACCGAGTCGTGCCAAAGGCATTCAACAATTTGGAGGTCGCTGTCGTCGAGATTTTCAATGTCGGTGCGGCCGCGTTCCAGCCCGGTGAGTTGCTGCCCGCCGTCAACACCGCTCGGGAAAGGATTCTCGCCGCACTCAATCAACCGCTGCCGCCTCCGGCGCCGACCGAGACCGGCGCTCGAACCCTGCCGCAGGTGCTGGCGGTCGAGACCATCAAGGTGTTCTCAGCGGTCGCATTTCAAGCAGGTGAGCTGCTTCTGCTTGGGATTGTTCAAACGGCGGACGCGGCCGCGCAGGAGCTGGCCGAGTCGGGTGACGCCGGGGCGGCGCTCGCGGCCGGGGCCACACAAGCGAGCGAATCGATCGCCACGGCCGGCGGGATTGCCAAAGATGCGTTCGATACCGCGGTCGCCAACATCAGCGCGTCGTTCAACGATCCATTCCCCTCGACGACAAAGACGACGTCGGAGGCGCCTGCAGCGGAGGCCACCGTCACCGCCGCGCACGACACCGAGCCCGTTAAACCGAATACGCGCAGCAGCGGGACCCAACGCACCGACGCATCGGCCCAAAATCAAAGTGATGGAAAGGATTCGGAGCGCGAGGAAGCGAAGGACGAGCCCAAGACATCAACCCGCGAACAGAAGCGCGAATCCAAGCACGAGGACGGCGACACGAAGGCGGATGACGCGGGTGCTGCGAACTAGCCTCGCGCCCGCCCGACTCTGCCATTCAACTACTCGGGTGCTCGGCTGTGTGCGACATTGTCGCTAGAAAATTTGACGGCCTACGCAGCTTGCGACATTGTCGCACAGACGTGGGCACTAGGCACTTATCAAGAGCACCACGCGATCTCGTTTGACACCTATGCCGCGGGCGCGGATCCGAGGCCGTCGTGGCGACGGTACGTGCGGTCGCCGTTGTGCCCGGCCATCGTTCGGCGGGCCAGCTACTCGAGGTTGCGACGCCCGATGCGTTCGCGCCGGCGAGTAAGCCCCGGAACGACCAGCCGCGGGTACTCCAGGACATGATTGACACCGGCTACCGCCACGACAAGCGCTTGGAACACCAAACTGTCCACCAGACGCAGGGCATCGGCGTTGCTCTTGCCACGGATGAGCCGGCACGGTTCATGCCTGAACGCACCATCGCGTGCACGAGGCGCGCACTCATGAACGGAAACTCCGTCAACTACCTGATCCTGAACGACCAGGTTTGCAGCTGTAGCGCCTGACTGGCTGCCAGGTGTTACGCCGCGCTGGGGGCCGTTGACTGGGCCCAGGTGTGGCGGCTCGGAGCGCGATGTTGTCGGCTCCGAGGATGTCTGCGTGTTCTGCGGCGAATCCGCAGGCCCGGCATACGAACTCGGCCTGGCTGGTCCGGTTACGTTTGTCGATATGGCCGCAGCTGGTGCAGCGCTGGCTGGTATAGGCCGGGTCCACGTGGACCAACGGCACGCCCGCTCGGGCTGCCTTGTAGGTGAGGAACACACCGAGTTGGGCGAACGCCCAGCTGGCGTGGGTGGCGCGTTGGGGCTTGCGAAGCCGTACCCGTTCGCGGATACCGGTCAGCTCTTCGACTGCTATCCCGCGTCCGGTGCGTTCAGCCTCGGCCACGATCCTCTTGGAAATCTGGTGGTTGACATCGGCAGCGAATTGGGCCTCCTTGCGGACGCGTTTGCGCAGCAGCCGTTTGGCCGACTTGGTGTTCTTCGCCTGCAGTTTCTGCCGGAATTCACGGTTGCGGGCGCGCCGGTCTTTCACACTGCCACGCCCGGCCGCCCCGTCGGGAGCATCGGACCCGTAGGTGCTCATCAGCTCGCGCGCCAGCGGCCGATCACTGGTGACCGCGATGTTTACCACACCCAAATCCACACCGATCCAGCCCTCGTTGTTCGTGCAATGTGCGCCGGTGCGGACCGGCGGATCGGGTAGGTCGAGGGTGGCGATCAAGTAGGCGGTGAGCGCGCCACCGCGCCGGCGGCGCCGAATCACCAGATCGGTTTCTCCACCGCGATGGGCCCGCAGGAGCGCGAGTTGGGCGGGGTCCCCGGTGAACCGCAGATTCTTCAACCGACCGTCAACGGTCCAGATCGACACCGTCCCGCCCGTGTCTCCGGTGCCGTCATGGGTCCACGACAGGCAGCGGTCATCAAACGGCTGCGCCGCCAATGACCGAAACCGAATTGCCGACGTTTCCACCTTTACCCGCCGGGAACTTCCCGGTTTGCCGTAGCGCCCGTTGCGCAGATTGGCTCTCAACGTGGTGTACGCGTCGGCGACCTTGCGGATGCACGCTTGGGCCACCTGCGCCCCGAGCCCGGCGTGCGCGCGGGCCTGCGCGTAGGTGATCGCCCGCAGATCCCGCGACCGGTAACACGATTACGGTGCGCGACTTTTGACACCAAGTTCGCCGTCTCATTGCACGCGATCAACGTGCGGGCAAGCACATCCAACTCAGCGGCGTCGGCCTCCAGCCGAACCTGCACCACCTGCTTCACACCCGCAACCTAACTCCCGGGTCCGACATCGCCGAAGAACACACACGAGCATGGTCGATGTCACCACGATGCGATAGTTTCTGCGACTGCGACGAAGTCGTGGCGGCGCTCATGGATGACCTAGCCGGTGAGGCGATGGCCGCGTTCGCCGAGACCCTGACCACGACTGAAGCCGAGTTGCACACCCGGGTGCGGGCGTGCGTCGAGACCGCGGTCGAGTTCGTCACCGTCGATCCCCGCCGCGGCCGGGTGCTCATCGAATCGCAGGCCACCGAGGCCCTTCGGCAGCGACGCCAGCAGTTCGTGATGATGCTCGCCGAGATCATGGCTGCGCAGGCCCGTGAACTTCTCGGTGACGCGGCACCGTCGGACATCGACCGGAAGCTCATCGCACTCACCATTGTCAGCGGCGGCCTCGACCTCACCGCGATGTGGCTCAGCGGCGACCTCGACGTCGGCCGAGACCACTTCACCGACTTCTTCACCGCGTTCATCCTCGCGAGCATCCACATGCCCGCAGCGGAGACCCAGACGGTGGCGCGCTAGCCGACCATAGAATCGCGGCCAATGACCAAGATCTTCAACGATCCGGCCGACTTCTCAGGCGAGACCCTGTCGGGATTCGCCCGCGCCTTCCCGAGGTACGTGCAGCAGGTACCTGGCGGCGTGGTGCGTGCCAGCCCTCCGACGCCGGGCAAGGTCGCCGTCGTAGTCGGCGGTGGCACCGGGCACTACCCGGCCTTCGCCGGATGGGTGGGTCCGGGGCTGGCCGACGGCGCGGTCGTCGGAGATGTGTTCGCGTCACCGTCGACACAGCAGATCGTGTCCGTGGCGGTGGCCGCCGACGCCGGCGGCGGCATCTTCCTGAGCTACGGCAACTACGCCGGCGACGTCCTCAACTTCGAGGCCGCACGCGACCAACTCATCGCCGCCGGGGTGCCGACCCGTTCGGTTGTCGTCACCGACGACCTGGCGTCCGCACCACCCGAGGACCGACCGCTTCGCCGTGGCACGGCAGGCGACTTGATCGTCGTCAAAGTGGCTGCCGCCGCCGCGGAGGCGGGCTACGACCTCGACACCGTCGCCGCCGTCGCCGAGCGGGTGAACAGGCGGACCGCGTCTCTGAGCGTGGCGTTCTCCGGCTGCACACCGCCGGGCTCCGATGCGCCGTTGTTCTCGCTCCCGCCCGGTCAGATGGCGGTCGGCATGGGCCTGCACGGCGAGCCCGGCATCTCCGAGGAGCCGGTGCTGCGCGCCGCCGACCTGGCCGAGCTGCTGGTCGCCCGCATTCTGGCCGAACGTCCGAACGATGCGACGCAGGCCGCCGTCCTGGTGAACGGGATGGGCGCCACCCGCTACGAGGAACTGTTCGTGCTGTGGCACGAGGTGGTGCCTCGTCTGGAGGCCGCCGACGTCGAGATGGTCGACCCCGAAGTCGGCGAGCTGGTGACCAGCCTCGACATGGCAGGCGCGTCGTTGACCATCGGCTGGCTCGACGACGAAACCCGGGTCCTGTGGAGCGCCCCCGCCAACGCACCGGCGTACCGCAAGATCGCGATGGAACCGGTGACCGCGACGGCGCGAACGGTTCGGCTGCCCGCAGCGAGAACCATCCCCGCTGCCTCACCGGCGTCTCGGCTCGTCGCGAAAAACATTGTGGCAGCGCTGGAGTCGGTGGCCGAGTCGCTGGCCGACCACGAAGCCGAACTCGGCCAACTCGACGCGTTCGCCGGCAACGGCGATCACGGCCGGGTGATGACGCGCGGCGCCCGGGCCGCCGTGGCGGCGGCGCGGCGTGCGGTTGCCGACGACGCCGGCGCCGCGACCACGCTGCTGCTGGCCGCCGACGCGTGGAGTGACCGCGCCGGTGGCACCTCGGGGGCGCTGTGGGGCGCCGGCCTGCGCGCGGCCGCGCGCGTGATGTCCGACGACGAGGTGCGCTCCGGCATCGCCACCACCGCTTTACGTGCCGCGCTGGACGCGGTGACCGCGTACGGCAACGCGCGGCTCGGCGACAAGACGCTTGTCGACGCGTTCCTTCCGTTCGTTGAGAGTTTCGAGGTCGACATCCTCGCCGGCCTGCCGGTGGGTGCGGCGTGGGTCAACGCGGCCGCCGCCGCCGCCCGCTCCGCGGAGGCCACCTCGTCGCTGACGCCGAGGCTCGGCCGGGCCCGGCCGCTGGCCGCCCGCAGTCTCGGGCACGCCGACCCCGGTGCGGTGTCCTTCGCCATCGCGATGGCCGCGGTCTCGGAACATTTCGCGTGACCCGCTCGCGCAGCGCCGCCGTGATGCGGGCCGCCGAGATGTACTACCTCGAACAGCAGACCATGGACGCCATCGCCGAAACGCTGGGGTGCTCGCGGGCCACCGTCTCCCGGATGATCGGCGAAGCCCGCGCTTTGGGACTCGTCGAGATCACCGTGCATCGCGCACCGCCGTGCCGCGGCCACGCTGGAAAGGCTTGTCGCCGAACGCTACAACGTCGACGTCACGGTAGTGGCGCCGCCGGATGACGCCAACGACTCCGACCGATTGCGGCACGCGGCGGCGCAGGCCGGAACGGTTCTGCGCGCGAGCCTTGCGCCCGACCTCTCGATCGCGGTCGCCTGGGGGACGACCATCTCAACTCTGGCCCGCAGCCTGACGCCGGGCGTCGTACCGGGACTGCAGGTCGTGCAGATGAGCGGCGCGGGCAACACGTTCTCATCCGGAGCGGAGTATGCGGCGGGCACGCTCGGCAGGTTCGGCGCTGCCCTCGGCGCGCGTGTGCACCAATTCCCGGTGCCCGCGTTCTTCGACCGCGCGTCGGCCCGCGAGACGGTCTGGGGCGAGCGCAGCGTGCAGCGCGTGCTTGCGCTGCAGGAGCGCGCCAACCTTGCGGTGTTCTCAGTCAGTGCGTTGGAGAGCCGCATCCCCGGGCACCTGTACCGGGCCGGCTACCTACAGCGCGACGAACTGCGCACCCTCGCCAACAGTGGCGTCGTCGGTGAGCTGGGCACCGTATTCCTGCGCGCCGACGGCTCCAGCGAGTCCCTCGACGTCAATGCCCGCTCGAGCGGTCTGCCCATCGACACGCTCAAGCGCATCAGGCGCCGGATCTGTGTGGCCGTCGGCGCCGCGAAGGCCCCGATCATCCGCGCGGCCCTGCTGGCCGGCGCTGTCACCGACCTCGTCGTCGACGACGAGGCAGCCGAGTTGCTCGTCGGCTGACTGAACGGATTCTCACTTCGAGCGATCGGTTGCCGCCTATTTCGTAACGCAGCGGCGTGATGACGATGCAGGTCGCCCATGAGACGGTGTGCAACTTCGTTCACGCGGGCTGTCGGCTGTCGAATATCCGTTGTGTCTAGCATCACTCCGCGCGCAGTACCTCATACCCGTAGGACTGTAGGAGTCACACATGGGCACAGTCGCCCCATCGGCCGTCGAACGGTCGGCCATCCGCAAGATCGCCGTGCGGTTGGTTCCGTTCGTCGCGCTGATGTTCTTCATCAACTACCTCGACCGCACCGCGATCTCATTCGCCGGTCCCAACGGCATGAACGAGGATCTCGGCCTGACCGCGGCGCAGTTCGGCCTGGCGTCCGGCGTCTTCTTCATCGGCTACATCCTGCTGGAGATCCCCAGCAATATCGCGCTGCACAAATTCGGCGCGCGCAAATGGCTGGCCCGCATCATGGTGTCGTGGGGCATCGTGTCGCTGCTGTTCACGTTCGTGCAGAACGTCGAAGGGCTCTACGCGCTGCGCGTGATCCTCGGCATCGCCGAAGCCGGGTTCTTCCCCGGCGCGATCCTGTTCCTGTCGCCTGTGGGTGCCCGCCCGGTATCGCAGCCGGGTGCTGGCTCTGTTCTACGTGGCGCAGCCGCTGACCACCGTCATCGGTGCACCACTGGCCGGCGCGCTGATCTCAGCCGACGGCGTTCTCGGCCTCGAGGGCTGGCGGTTCATGTTCCTGTGCGTGTCGCTGCCCGCGATCGTCATCGGCGTCATCGCGTGGTTCTACCTCACCGACAAGCCAGCCGACGCGAAATGGCTTACCCCGCAAGAGAAGAAGTGGCTCACCGGTGAACTTGCCGCAGAGGAGCAAGTCAAGACCACCGGCCACAGTGAGAAGGGCTCGATGCTCGCCGCGATCCGCAGCGGCCGGGTGTGGACGCTGGCCTTCATCTACTTCGGCTTCATCTACGGCCTCTACGCCCTGGCGTTCTTCCTGCCGACCATCATCTCGGGCTTCCAGGAGCAGTTCGGCACCACGTTCAACGTGTTCGAGAAGGGCCTCATCACCGCCATCCCGTATCTCCCGGCCGCGGTGGTGCTGCTGCTGTGGTCGCGCGACGCCACCCGTCGTGGCGTGCGGACCTGGCACATCGCCGGCCCCGCGGTCGTCGGCGGGCTGAGCGTGCCGCTGGCGCTGTTCATGGGTTCGCCGGCGGCGACGATCGCCGTGATCACCGTGACGGCGTGCGCCATCTTCGCTGCGCTGCCGAACTTCTGGACGGTCCCGGCGAAGTTCCTCACCGGGGCGGCGGCCGCCGTCGGCATCGCACTAGTCAACACCTTCGGCAACATCGCCGGGTTCGCGGCCGGTTACGTGACGGGATGGCTGAAGGACTTCAGCGGCTCCTATGTGATGCCGATGTTCGTCGTCGGCGGGCTGATGCTGCTGTCGGGTGTGCTGATGGTGGCGCTGAGCCGCCGCGAACAGGCACCGCCTCAGGTGACGGAAACCGTTCCGCCACCCGAAGATCTGGCCGCCGTCGACGTTCCGGAGCCGGCCCGATGACGCATCTGTTCAACGACCCTGCCGCATTCGCCGACGAGGTTCTCGACGGTTTCGTCGCCGCCCATCCCCAGTTGGTCCGCCGCGTGCCCGGAGGTGTCATCCGGGCTGTGGCGCCGCAGCCCGGCGAAGTCGCCGTCGTGGTCGGCGGGCGGCGCCGGCCACTACCCGGCCTTCGCGGGCCTGGTGGGTCCAGGTCTGGCCCACGGCGCCGCCGTCGGCAACATCTTCGCCTCCCCGTCGGCGCGGCAGATCTGCTCGGTCGCCAGCGCGGTGTCGGCGGGCGCCGGCGTCCTGCTGTGCTACGGCAACTACGCCGGGGACGTGCTGCACTGCGCGGAGGCCGCCGCGTTGTTGAACAAAAACGGCGTTCCCACAAAGACTTTGGCGGTCACCGACGACATCGCCAGCGCCGGCACCGACGAGATCGACAAGCGCCGCGGCATCGCCGGTGACCTGGCGGTGTTCAAGGCCGCCGCCGCCGCGGCGGAGGCCGGTCTCTCGCTCGACGAGGTGCATAGCGTCGCATCACGGGCCAACGACCGCACCCGCTCCTTCGGCGTTGCGTTCTCCGGCTGCACGCTGCCGGGAGCGGACGAGCCCACTATTCACGGTGACCCCGGGGCGGATGGCCGTCGGACTTGGCATCCACGGCGAGCCCGGTATCGGCGAGGTGGCCGTGCCCACCGCGGACGCGTTGGCGGGATGCTGGTTTCCCGGCTGCTGGACGATCTGCCGTCAGACTTGCCATCGGCGCGCGGTGCGCGAGTTGGCTTGATTCTCAACGGGTTAGGCACCGTCAAACACGAAGAGCTGTTCGTGGTGTACCGCCGCGTCGCGCAGCTTCTGGCCGCCGAGGGTGTGGAGATCGTGCACCCCGAGGTCGGTGAGTTCGTCACGAGCTACGACCTGGCGGGGTTGTCGTTGACCCTGTTCTGGCTTGACGACGAACTCGAGCACTACTGGACGCTGCCCGTGCACACCGCGGCCTTCCGCAAGGGCGGTGTCACGCTGACCGCCCCCGCGGTCGCGGCGGACGTCGCCGCTCCGTGCCGTGCCGTTCGCGGACGAGCGTGATTCCCGGCAGCGACGCGTCACAGGACGCCGCCCGCACCGCACTCGCCGTGCTGGTCTCCGATCCGCGACACCATTGACGAACACGCCCAGCGGCTCGGCGACATCGACGCCGTGGCCGGCGACGGTGACCATGGCATCGGCATGCAGCGCGGCGCCAAGGCGGCCGTCGCCGCCGCGACGGCCGCGATCGAACGCCGCGCCGGCGCCGGCACCGTACTGACCCTCGCGGGTGATGCATGGTCCGACCGCGCGGGCGGCACCTCCGGCGCGCTGTGGGGAATTGGATCTGCGCGCCATCGGATCCGCGGTGGGCGACGAGGACAAGCCCGACGCCACGACCGTCAGTGACGGGATCGTCGCCGCGCTGCGCGCCGTCCAGCAGGTCGGCAAGGCCAAGCTCGGCGACAAGACACTGGTCGACGTGCTGGCACCGGCAAGCGACGCGCTGAGCCGAGCCGTGTCGAGCGGTCAGGGCCTCGGCGCGGCGATGGAAGCGACCGCCCGCGTCGCCGAGGATGCCGCGCAGGCCACCAGCGCGATGCTGCCGAAGATGGGGCGCGCGCGTCCACTCGCCGAAAAGAGCAAGGGCACACCGGATCCCGGCGCTGTGTCGATGGCGCTCGCGTTTGGCGCTGTGCGTGACGCCCTGATCGGTATCTGCTGAATGCATGTCTTCGTGAAGGAAGAGGGATGACGTTGACCGAAAGATTGCGCATCGTAGTCGGATCCGACGACGCCGGCTTCGAGTACAAGGAGGCGCTCAAGCGCGACCTGTCGGCGAGCCCGCTGGTCGAGTCGGTGGTGGACGTCGGGGTCGGCGTCGACGATCACGAGCCCTACCCGCGCGTCGCGGTGTCCGCGGCCGAACTGGTCGCCGCCGGGCAGGCCGACCGTGCCCTGTTGGTCTGCGGCACGGGGCTTGGAGTGGCCATCTCGGCGAACAAGGTGCCCGGCATCCGCGCGGTCACCGCGCATGACAGCTTCTCCGTCGAGCGGTCGGTGCTGAGCAACAACGCCCAGGTCCTCACGTTCGGCCAGCGCGTGATCGGGCTGGAGCTCGCCCGGCGGCTCGCCCGCGAATGGCTGACCTACCGATTCGACGAAACCTCGGCATCGGCAGACAAACTGCAGGTGCTGGCGTCCTACGAGCTGAGCGGTACCTGTTAAATGGTGTTCATCGGTGTCAGCCTGAAGATGTACTTCGGGCGAGTCCGCACGGCCGACTGGTGCCGCGGAGTCGCCGACATCGCTTCGTCGCATCCGGCCATCACCGACGGGCGCGTGAGACTGGTGGTGCTGCCGTCGCACCCCTATCTCCTGGAGGCGCGCAACATCTTCGGGGCCACACCCGTCCACCTCGGTGGACAGGATTTGTTCTGGGAGGACAGCGGCGCCTTCACGGGTGAGGTGAGCGGGGCCCAACTGGCCGAACTCGGTTGCGACTACGCCGAGATCGGCCACGCCGAGCGGCGGCGAATCTTCGGCGAGGATGACGCCGATCATCGCGTTGAAGACGGCAGCCGCGGTTCGCAACGGCCTCACACCGCTGCTGTGTGTTGGCGAGTCGAAGCGGTCGTCGGTTGACGAGGCGACCGCGGACTGCGTGGCACAGCTGGATTCCGCGCTGTCCACCGTCGCTGCCGACGCTGCGGGACCCGTAGTGGTGGCCTACGAACCGCAATGGGCGATCGGAGCCACGAAACCCGCGTCACCGCAACACATCACAGCAGTCTGCGCGGCTCTTCGTACCCACCTGACACCCTTCACCGGCAGTCAGGTCATCTACGGCGGCAGCGCGCAATCCGGACTCTTGACGCGACTGAAGTCGGGCGTGGACGGGCTGTTCCTCGGGCGGTTCGCCCACGACCCATCCGCTGTCGCAACGATTCTGGACGAGGTCCTTCTCAGTGAGGGGAGTCCGCAGTGGCGATCGGCCTGAGCACCTACTCATTCTTCTGGCGAACCTCGACCAAGGTCGTTGCGCCGCTCTCACTGCACGACATGATCAAGCAGACCGGTGAACTGGGCTGCACGGTGTTGCAGATCTGCGACTACCCGCCCGTCGAAACACTGACCCCGAGCGAACTGCTCGACATCCACGACGCGGCCGCAGACCTCGGCATCGAGATCGAATTAGGCACGCGGGGCATCGATCCCGCGCACCTCTACCGCTACCTCGACATCGCGGAACCCCTCGGTGTGACACTCGTCCGGTCAATGCTCCACACCGCCGCACACAAACCCAGCACCGAGGAAGCTATCGGCCTGCTCAAGGAGGCGTTGCCGGCATTCGAGAACCACGGCGTGAGTGTGGCATTGGAGACCTATGAACAGGTCCGAACGCTCCGAACTAGTGCAGGTCGTCGAGGCTGTCGGGTCCGACGCGCTGGGGATCTGTCTCGACCCGGCCAACTGCGTCGCCAGCCTCGAACTACCGCACGACGTCGTCGACCGGACCGCGCCGTACGTCAAGAACATGCACATCAAAGACTTCGCCTTCACCAGGCAAGCCGGGATGGGTCGGCTTCACGCTGGCGGGATGCCCCCTTGGCGAGGGGTTGCTGGACTACGACGAGATGGTCACCGTCGTGGATCCAGCATCAAGGGGAATCAACCAGATCGTGGAGCACTGGCTCCCATGGCAGGACGACGCCGAGACAACCTGCCTGACCGAAGCCCAATGGACACAACACAGTGTCGACTATCTGAGGAGTAAATCATGAGCGAGAGGCCAGTCACCGTCAGCGTCATCGGCGCGGGCGGCAAAATGGGACAACGGATTTCGAACAATCTTGCAAAGAGTGACTATCGGGTCCTCTATTGCGAGAACTCGCCGCAGGGCCGCGAGCTGGTGCTGGGCTTGGGGCGCGAGCTCACCGACACCGACGACGCTGCGGCCGGCGCTGACGTCGTCATCCTCGCCGTGCCCGACGTGGTGCTGGGCAAGGTGTCCTCCGGCGTGGTGCCGCTGATGAAGTCCGGGGCGACGCTGCTGACGCTGGATCCTGCCGCGGCATACGCCAACCTGCTGTTCCGCCGCGACGACATCAGCTACGCGGTCGCGCATCCGTGCCATCCCTCGGTCTTCCTCGAGCGCACCACCAAAGAGCAGCACGCCGACACGTTCGGCGGCATCGCCGCACCCCAAGAGGTCGTCGCGGCGTTCGAGAACGGCGACCAGGCCGCCCGCGACCGCGTCGATGCGGTGGTAAGGGTCAGCTACGGCCCGGTTATCGACGTCCACTGGGTGACCGTCAAACAACTCGCCGTGCTGGAGCCCACGCTCGTGGAAACCGTGGCCTGCATGGTCGGCGGGCTGCTCAAGGAGGCACTGCACGAGACGGTGCATACCGTCGGTGTGCCCGAAGCTGCCGCCAAGGCAATGCTTTTCGGACATGTGCAAGTGGCGCTGGCGAACACGCTCCGCGGCTCGAACCCGTTCTCGGATGCCTGCCTGATCGCGATGGACTACGGCCGGGAGTCGATTGTTCGCGATGATTGGAAGAAGATCTTCGACGATTCCGAGCTCGACAAGGTCATCACGCGGATGCTGCGGATCGACCAGATCGACCGCGCAGGCGTTTAGTCGGACGGCCCCGCGTCCGGTTCGTCGTCAACCGCGGCCGGTGCTTCGACTGGCTGCTGCTCAAGTGACAATGCGATGCCGAGCGCCAGGAAGAACACCACGAAAAGCGGTCCGCCCACATAGCAGTTCATCGCGCCGCCGGGTGAAATGAAGCTGCCCGGCGGACCGATGATCGTGATCGTCTCGATCAGTTGCTGAACCGCGAAGACCGCGGCGATGATGCCGAGCCACCGCGGGAACTGACCGGCGTTGGCGGCCAACAGGATCGGCGCAGCCACCATGATGTTGGCGACGGTCAGCATCGGTCCCCACATTGCGACGAGGTCCGCGATGGCGCGCGCGGTGGCCGACCCCAGTTGGTTCGGGTGCATCGCGAGCCCGGTGGTGATCCACATCGCGATACTCGTTTCGACGAGCACTACGGCGGAGCCGATCGTGAACACGTAACTCGCGGGGCCGGACAGCTGGTCACGGGCGAAACCGACCACCACCACCAAGGCAAGAAGGCCGAACGCCACCAGCAGTGCCTGCATACGCATCGCGTCCGAGTGCTCTTTGACGTGCGAGACGATGTCATATCCCGGCTTGTCGATGCCGGGCAAGGTCGGAATCATAAGCAGCGCGGCGGCGAAGAGGACCGCGAACGCGATGCCAGCGATCATCGGTATACGACGATCCATGGAAATGATCGTAGTCGGTTATCCACAGACCCGATTTGATCCACAGGCCCGTCGGCGCGTCGTCGCGAGCGCCTAATGCCGTCCGGCGACGGGCCTACCTTGCAGGCATGCGAACCGAACTGCCGGCCGAGCGTCTGCAACGCCGCCTCGGCGCGGAATCCGATCCCGAGCCTGATGCCGAGGACGAGCGCCCGGACGCTTCGTTGTCGCGCTGGCTGCCTGACAGCAAGCCCAGTGGAACAACCAATTGGATCGCGGCCGTGCGGGCCGACCCCGGACGCGCCGGTGTCATCGCGCTCGCCGCAGTGGGTGTTATCGCGGTGCTGGTCACCGTGTTTACCGTGGTGCGAGACAAGCCACCTCCGGTGGTCTCGGCCAAACTGCCACCGGTGCAAATGGTTTCGTCTGCTAGCCCTAAACCGGACGCCGAAGCGCCAGGACCGGACGAGCCGGTCGTCGTCAGCGTGGTCGGCCTCGTGCACAAGCCGGGGCTGGTCACCCTGAAGCCGGGCGCGCGGATCGCCGACGCGTTGACCGCGGCCGGTGGTGCACTGGATGGTGCCGATCTGCTGGGGCTGAACATGGCCCGGCGCGTCGTCGACGGTGAGCAGATCATCGTCGGAATTGCGGGGCCGCCAGGCGAACCGGCCGCCATGGGAAGCTCGATCAGCCCCGAGCCGGGCACCGCCGCGCCTGCGGCCACACCTGCAACACCTGGAAACGCGCCGCCGCCAGGCGATTTGGTAGACCTCAACGCCGCCACTGTGGAAGAACTCGAAACCTTACCCGGAATAGGTCCGGTGACCGCCGAGGCGATCATTGCGTGGCGGGACGCCAACGGACAGTTCACCAGCATCGATCAGCTCGGCGACGTCGACGGCATTGGACCCGCGCGGCTGGAGAAGCTGCGGAACCGTGTCCGTGTGTGACGTCAGTGGACGGTGCGGGCACCCGGCTGGATCTGCGACTCGTCCCGGCCGCGCTGACAAGTTGGGCCGCGACGGCGGCCGGAATCCTCTGGCAGGTAGGCGGTTCGATCGCGGCCGTCGTTGCAGCGGTCGTCATCACAGCCGTTGCCGGGTGGTGGAGTTGTGGCCGCCGTGACGGGGAGGCCGACAGCCGCGCGCTTCGCGCCGGGCTTCTCGCCGTCGCCGTTGTCGGCGCCGGTTTCGCGTTCTCGGTCGGCCTGCGGGTGGCGGAACTGCGCGATCATCCGATCGGCGACCGCTACGGCACGCTCGCCACCGTCGTCGTCACGCCCACCGAGAGCCCACGCTCGCTGAACGGTGGTCGAATGATGTTCCGCGCATCGATACAGATGTTCGATGGCCATGAAACATCAGGGCGGACACTGGTTTTCGCATCCGCTGCCGGCTACGCAGACTTGTCAGCCGGCCGACCGGTCAGCTTCCGCGCCAGCGTCGGGCGGCCCATGCGCCGCGATCTGACCGTCGCGGTGTTGACGGCAACCGGAGAACCGACCTTCGGTGAGGCTGCGCCGATTCACCGGGTTGCGCACCACGTCCGGACAACCTTCGCCGACGCGGCGCGTGCGGCGCTGCCCGTCGATCAGGCGGCGATGCTGCCGGCGCTGGTGCTCGGGGACACCTCTACGTTGACCGGGCAGACGATCACGGAGTTCCGTACGTCGGGTTTGACCCATTTGACCGCGGTGTCGGGGGCGAACGTCACCATCGTGTGCGGCGCCGTGTTGTTGACCGCCGCGCTGGTGGGCCCGCGCGTGGCCGTCGGATCAGCAGCGCTGGCGTTGTTGACGTTCGTCATCGTCGTCCAACCGTCCGCGAGTGTGTTGCGCGCCGCCGTCATGGGAGGCATCACCTTGTTGGCGGTGGTGTCGCATCGCCGCCGGCAAGCCATTCCCGTGTTGTCGGCCAGCGTGATCGTGCTGATGATCGCCGCGCCCGAACTCGCCGTCGATGTGGGCTTCGCGCTGTCGGTGTCGGCCACAGCGGCGCTTGTCGTCATCGCGCCGGTCTGGTCGCGGCGCCTGACCGAGCGCGGCTGGCCCAAGCCGCTTGCCGACGCCGTGAGCGTCGCAGTCGCCGCGCAGCTGGTGACCGCGCCGCTGGTCGCCGGGATATCGGGCACGTTCAGCGTCGTCTCCGTCGCCGCCAACCTCGCCGTGGCTGCGGTGATACCGCCCATCACGGTGATCGGCACCGCAGCCGCGGCGTTGTGTCCGTTGTGGCCGGCCGGCGCCGAACTGCTCATCCGGTTCACCGGCCCCGAATTGTGGTGGCTGCTGCGGGTGGCGCATTGGACGGCGGGCGTCACGGGCGCGTCGATCCCCGTCCCGTCAGGACTGCTCGGCGTCGTTATCGTCTCGGCGGCAAGCATCGCCGTGGTGCTGTCGTGGCGTTGGCGCTGGGTGCGTTTCGGGGCGTGCGGTGTGGTCGTGTGCCTGCTTGCGTGGACGGTGTCGGGCCTGTCGGCTGGACATGACACGATCGTCGGGTGAGCCAAGACGTTTCGGGTCTGCACCTTGTGCTGGGCGACGAGGAGTTGCTCGTCGAGCGCGCGGTCACGGCCGTCCTGCGCGACGCGCGCAAGCACGCGGGCACCGGCGACGTCCCGGTGAATCGCATGCGCGCGGGTGAGGTCAGCACCAGCGAGCTCGCCGAGCTGCTGAGCCCGTCGCTGTTCGCCGACGAACGAGTCGTCGTGCTCGAAGCCGCAGCGGAAGCCGGCAAGGACGCGGTCGCCCTCATCGCGACCGCGGCCGCCGACCTGCCGCCGGGCACCGTGCTCATCGTCGTGCACTCCGGCGGCGGGCGGGCCAAGGCCCTGGCGGATCAACTCAAGAAGCTCGGTGCACAGGTTCATCCGTGCGCGAAGATCACCAAGCCATCCGAGCGTGCTGACTTCGTCCGTCGCGAATTCCGGGCCCTGAAGGTCAAGGTCAGCGACGACACCGTCACCGCGGTGCTCGACGCCGTCGGCTCCGACATCCGCGAACTGGCAGCGGTCTGCTCGCAACTGGTCGCCGACACCGACGGCAGTCTCGATGCCGCGGCCGTGCGCCGCTACCACTCCGGCAAGGCCGAGGTGAAGGGCTTCGACATCGCCGACAAGGCCGTCGTCGGCGATGTGGCCGGAGCCGCCGAGGCGCTGCGCTGGGCGATGATGAGCGGCGAGCCGCACGTCGTGCTCGCCGACGCGCTGGCCGAGGCCGTGCACAGCATCGCCAGGGTCGGCCCGCTGTCGGGGGATCCGTACCGCTTGGCGGCCGAACTCGGCATGCCGCCGTGGCGGGTGCAGAAGGCACAGAAGCAGTCGCGACGGTGGTCGCGGGCGTCGGTGGCAGAGGCGATGCAGATCGTTGCGGCGCTCAACGCCGACGTCAAGGGCGCAGCGGCCGACGCCGACTACGCGTTGGAGGCGGCAGTGCGGAAAGTGGCGGAGTTGGCCGCCGACTGATCAGATCTTGTTGAGAGCGCGAGACAGCGCCGACTTGCGGTTGGCCGCCTGGTTCTTGTGGATCACGCCCTTGCTGGCGGCCTTGTCCAGCTTGCGGCTGGTGGAGGCCAGCAATTCGGTGGCCTTGTCCTTCTCACCGGCCGCGACGGCCTCACGGAATCCACGGACCGCCGTGTGAAGCGACGACTTCACCGACTTGTTGCGCAGTCTGCGGCGCTCGTTGGTGCGATTGCGCTTCTCCTGCGACTTGATGTTGGCCACGCGTGTTCCTTCGCAAATCTCGACGGGGTTACTTGAGTCTGTGGCGCCCGGCGGCGGGCAGCGACTGTTCAGGGTACCAGCGGGGCTACCCAGATCCCAAAGCGATCCGCACTGGCCTGCCGAAACCGCTCAAGTGGTGCAGCATGGCAGGGTGAGCCTTCGAACATTGCCGACCGAGACCGCACGGCCGTCGCGCAACAGCTCCAAAGCTTCCAAACGGCACGAGGGTGTCTTCGACGGCTACAACAAGCTGGGCAGCTATTCGAAGGCCTTTGACGAGATGTTCGACGCCCAGGGCAATGTCCGTGGACCGTACAAGGGCATCTTCGCCGAGCTGGCCCCCTCCGACGCCTCCGAACTGGAAGCCCGCGCCGACGCGCTGGGACGCGCGTTCATCGACCAGGGCATCACGTTCTCGCTGTCGGGCCAGGAACGCCCGTTCCCGCTGGACCTCGTGCCGCGGGTGATCTCGGCTGCGGAGTGGACCCGCCTCGAACGCGGCATCAAGCAGCGGGTCAAGGCCCTGGAGCACTATCTCCACGACATCTATGGTGAGCAGGAAATCCTGCGCGACGGGGTCATCCCGCGGCGGCTGATCACCTCCTGCGAACACTTCCACCGCGAAGCCGCCGGCATTGTCCCGCCCAACGGCGTGCGCATTCACGTCGCCGGCATCGACCTGGTCCGCGACGCCAAGGGCGACTTCCGCGTGCTCGAGGACAACCTGCGCTCGCCGTCGGGCGTCTCATACGTGATGGAGAACCGGCGCACAATGGCGCGGGTCTTCCCGAACCTGTTCGCCACCCATCGGGTTCGCGCGGTCGGCGACTACGCGTCGCATCTGCTGCGGGCGCTGCGCAACGCCGCGGCGTCCAACGAAGCCGACCCGACGGTCGTCGTGCTCACCCCCGGTGTCTACAACTCGGCGTACTTCGAGCACTCGCTGCTGGCCCGCCAGATGGGCGTCGAACTCGTCGAGGGCCGCGACCTGTTCTGCCGCGATAACACCGTCTACATGCGCACCACCGAGGGGGAACGGCGGGTCGACGTCATCTACCGCCGCATCGACGACGCGTTCCTCGACCCGATGCAGTTCCGGCCGGACTCGGTGCTCGGGGTCGCGGGCCTGCTCAACGCCGCCCGCGCCGGAAACGTCGTCATCTCCAGCGCGGTGGGCAACGGCGTCGGCGACGACAAACTCGTCTACACCTATGTGCCGACCATCATCGAGTACTACCTCGGCGAGAAGCCGCTGCTGGCCAACGTCGACACCTACCGCTGCTGGCTTGACGACGAATGTGAGGAAGTGCTGGACCGCGTCGACGAACTTGTCATCAAGCCGGTCGAGGGTTCCGGTGGCTACGGCATCGTGTTCGGCCCGGAGGCCTCCGCGAAAGAACTGGCGACAATCAGCAGGAAGGTTCGCAATGACCCTCGCGGCTGGATCGCGCAGCCGGTTGTGCAGCTGTCCACAGTGCCGACCAAAATCGATGACAAGCTGGCGCCCCGCCACGTGGACCTGCGGCCGTTCGCGGTCAACGACGGCGACGACGTATGGGTGCTACCCGGCGGGCTGACCCGCGTCGCGCTGCCCGAGGGTTCGCTGGTGGTCAACTCCAGCCAGGGTGGTGGCTCCAAGGACACCTGGGTGCTGGCGTCGCGCGCCTCGGTGGCCGACCGCGAGCTGGCGGCCGCCGAAGTGGTTCGCGCGCTTCCCAAGACGACGAAGGCGCCGAAGGTCGAGAGCGGTACCGACGGGTCGTCGCAACAACAGCAGCAGCAACAGTCGCAGCTGCTGCCGCCCGCGAATGGTTCGCAGAGCCAGCAGCAGCAACAACAACAACAGCAGCAGTAGGCGGTGATGATCTGATGTTGGCGCGCAATGCCGAATCGCTGTACTGGATCGGCCGCTACGTCGAGCGTGCCGATGACACCGCCCGCATTCTCGATGTGACGGTGCATCAGCTGCTCGAGGACTCGAGCGTCGACCCCGACCAGGCGTCGCGGACGCTGCTGAAGGTGCTCGGCATCAAGCCGCCCGACGAGCCGTTGGACGTGTGGTCGTTGACCGACATCGTCGCGTTCACCCGCGACACGGCGGGTGGCAACTCGATCGTCGACGCGATCTCAGCGGCACGGGAAAATGCCCGCGGCGCACGCGAAGTCACGTCGACCGAGCTCTGGGAGTGTCTGAACACCACCTACAACGCATTGGCCGAACGCGAGCGCGCCGCCAAACGGCTTGGGCCGCATGAATTCCTGTCGTTCGTCGAGGGCCGTGCGGCGATGTTCGCGGGCCTGGCCGATTCGACGCTGAGCCGGGACGACGGCTATCGGTTCATGGTGCTGGGCCGGGCGATCGAACGGGTCGACATGACGGTTCGCCTGCTGCTGTCCCGCGTCGGCGACAGTGGCTCGTCACCGGCATGGGTCACGACGCTGCGGTCCGCCGGCGCGCATGACACCTATCTGCGTACCTACCGCGGTGTCCTCGACGCCGGCCGGGTGGTCGAATTCATGCTGCTGGACCGGCTTTTCCCTCGATCGATCTTCTACTCGCTTCGGCTGGCCGAACATAGCCTGGACGAGCTGATGAACCGGCCGCACAACCGGCTCGGCGCCACGGCGGAGGCGCAACGACTACTCGGCCGGGCGCGTAGCGAGCTGGAGTTCTTACGTCCCGGCGTGTTGCTGGAATCATTGGAGCAGCGGCTGGCAGGCCTGCAGCAGACCTGCGCTGACGTCGGAGAAGCATTGGCACTGCAGTACTTTCACTCCGCGCCGTGGGTGGCGTGGCACGACGCCGGTCGCAACGGGTCGTTGGTCATCGAGGAAGGTGAAGTCTAACGATGAGCGCTTGCGCGAAGAGTAGAACCTGATGTGGCGGCTGCGGGTTGTGCACTCGACGGGCTATGCCTACAAGTCGCCGGTGACGGCGTCGTTCAACGAGGCCCGGTTGACGCCGCGGTCGGATTCCCGGCAGAACGTCATCCTCAACCGGGTGGAAACCGTCCCCGCGACACGGTCGTACCGCTACGTCGACTACTGGGGTACCGCGGTGACCGCTTTCGACCTGCATGCCCCGCATACCGAGTTGGAGGTCACCTCGTCGTCGGTCGTGGAGACCGACCGCGGTGAGATGCCCGCGGATAAGGTCAGCTGGGACGACCTGCATACCGAAGCGGTGATCGACCGTTTCGACGAGGTGCTCAGCGCGACGAATTACACGCCGCACAGCAAGCGAATCCGGCGGGTGGGGGAGCGCATCGCCAAGTACCACGAGCCACAGGAGGCCGTCGTCGCGGCGGCGGACTGGGTACACAGCGAACTGGAGTATGTGCCGGGTACCACCGGCGTGCACTCGTCGGGGCTTGATGCGCATCGCGAAGGAAAGGGCGTCTGCCAGGACTTCGCTCACCTGACGTTGATTCTGTTGCGCGGCATGGGGATTCCGGCACGTTATGTATCGGGGTATCTGCATCCCAAGGGCAAGGCGAAGGTGGGCGACACCATCGATGGGCAGAGCCATGCCTGGGTGCAGGCCTGGACCGGCGGATGGTGGAACTTCGACCCCACCAACGACGCCGAGATCAACGAGCAGTACATCAGCGTCGGCGTCGGCCGCGACTACTCGGACGTCTCACCGCTGAAGGGCATCTACTCCGGCGAGGGCTCGACCGACCTGGACGTGGTCGTCGAAATCACCCGGCTGGCTTAGTCGCGAGTAGACGCGAAACCCACTGAAATCAACGAGATTTGGGGGTTTTCGCGACTGTTCGCGTAGACCCGCGCGATCCGTTGCTACGGCCGAGCATGCGGTAGCCGGGATGTACATGCGGCGTGAGCCCCTGTCGCTCGGCCACCGCCGCGAGAAGTTGGTGCAGTGTCGCGCGCTGCTCGGCGTCAAGGCCCGCGGTGATCAGGCGATCTTGTTGACGCGCCAGGTCGCCGATCTTGGTCATCAGCTTCTTGCCCGACGCCGTTAGATAGAGCGCATGCAGCCGCCGGTCAGCGGGGTTGCGACGACGTTCGACGTAGCCGCGATCCTCGAGCTCGTCCACATAGGCAACGACCCGGCTGGGTAACAGGCCCAATTGGCCGCTGAGCGCCTGCTGGCTGCGGCCGGGTTCGGCCGCGATCGCGCGCACGATGCCGGCGTGCGGCGGGGTCAAATCGATCGAGGCCATCAGGTCGGCGAACAGCGAGGCAGACTGGTGCCCGAGTTGGGCCAGCAGGAACCCAACGTTATCGCCTCGGTTGTCGCTTGCGGCTGGTGACACCGCTAAATCGTAACACTTGTGAATGATTTCTACCCCGAATTGTCCAAATCGCTTGTCAGCACCCATAAGGAGGGATATCGTTCCAATTATGAATGATTCACACGCTGATAGAACTGAGACGGCCCGCAGGCCTGTTCAGGGCGGGCCACCGCTGGCACTGTTGGCGGTGATCTGTCTGGTGTTGCTGATCGCCGGCCTGGCGGTCGGAGCCGCGCTCGGAGGTGTGATGCCGCTGCCGTACGGATCCGGGCAGGCGATCCAGGACTACATCGCCAATAACCATGCCTCTGCACAGGCCATCGCTGTCGGGGCGTTCGCCTCGTCGATACCGCTGGCGATCTACGCGGCGACCGCGAGCGCCCGGCTGCGTCAGCTCGGCATCACCGCACCGGGTGCAACGATCGCTTTGGCGGGCGGCCTTCTCGCATCTACGGGTCTGGGCCTGTCTGGCCTGCTGGCGTGGACACTGTCGCGGCCCGAGGTGACCTCAGACGCCGCGCTGGTTCGCGCCCTGTATTACTTGACCTACCTCACTGGCGGGCCGTGGCACGTGGTCGCCCTCGGCTTGCTGATTGCCGGCATCTGCGTGCCCGGCCTCATCGTCGGACTGCTACCGCGGCCGGTGGCGTGGGCCGGTCTCGCGATCGCGGTGCTGGCGGAACTGACGACGCTCGTGCTGATCTGGCCGGTGCTGTCGCCGCTGTTGCCGGTCGCCCGGTTTACCGGCCTGATCTGGCTGATCGTCGGCGGAGCACTGCTGCCACTGCGCCGGCGCAATAGGCAAGAGGTGCGTGCGGGGGCGGGATGACCATGAAACTGTCTGTCAGCGTTACGAACTACTCGTGGCCGGACGGAATCGGCGACCGGCTCGCACCGCTTGCAAGCTTCCTCGAAGGCACCGCCGTCGACACACTGTGGGTCGCTGACCACCTGCTGCAGGCCGATCCGTCCAGCCGCCTCGACGAGCCCATGCTCGAGGCGTACACCACGCTGGGATACCTAGCGGCCAAGACATCGCGCATTCGTCTTGGCACGATGGTGACCGCCGCGACGTTTCGCGCTCCGGCATTGCTGATCAAGGCGGTCACAACGCTGGACGTGCTCTCCGGCGGCCGCGCGTGGCTGGGGATCGGCGCGGGCTACAACGCCGACGAAGCACGTGCGATGGGATTGTTCCTGCCCGGCACCGCCGAACGGTTCGACCGTATGGCCGAGCTGCTGCGGCTGGCCCGGCACATGTGGGCCGGCGACGAAACACCGTTCCGCGGTGACCATTTGGAGCTGGAGCATCCGATCGGCAGCCCAGCCCCGATCACGTCGCCGCGGCCGCCGGTTTTGATCGGCGGCACGGGGGAGCGGCGCACCCTGCGGCTGGTCGCCGAGTACGGCGACGCCTGCAATCTGTTCGACATTCCCGACGGTGGCCGCGCGATCCGGCGCCAACTCGAGGTGCTGGCTCGGCATTGCGCCGACGTCGGCCGGCCCACCCAGGACGTTGAACGCACGGTGACCACCGCGCTCGAGCCGGGTGAATCGTCCGACCAGCTTGTAGACAGATGTCGCGCTCTGGGCGACCTCGGGGTGCAACACGTTGTCGTGATCACGCGCGGCCGGCCGCTTACCGAAAGTGATCTCGATAGCGCGGCGGGTGCAGCAGATCAGCTCGCGGGCTTTGTGCACACTCCCGGGTGAACCTCCACGCGGTGCAGGTCGTCGCCCAACTCGATCTGCCGGTCGAACACCGACGCCGCGAGTGCGCGCCAGTCCTCCTCCTGGCCGGGTGCGATTCCCGGCACGTAATGGGTGAGGATGAGGATGCCGACGCCCGCCCGGGTTGCGGTGGCCGCGGCTTCTTCGACCGACGAGTGGTAATCGCAGATGTCCTTGATGCGTTGCATCGGCATCGTTTCGACCAGATCCTTGCGAATCACGGTGTGCACCAACGCTCCCGCCCCTTTGGCCAGCTCGTCGAGGCTTTCGCAGGGCACCGTGTCGCCGGCCAGCACGACCGATGCGTCGTTGTGTTCGACGCGGAATCCGATCGTTGGCGCCACCGGTCGGTGATCGGTGGGCGCCACGCGGATCTGAACTCCGTCGCGGTCCCACACCACACCTTCGGTGTACTCGCGGACTTCGAGCGGAGGTGGCGAGGTGAGGTCCGCATGATGGGCGATCCGATAGCCGATGTCGAAGCCGAACGCCTTGAGCGTGGCGTCGACCACCTCGGCGGTGCCCGGCGGGCCGATGATCAGAAACGGCGGCGGATCGGGCGTGAACGTGGTGACCCAGCGGGTGATGATCACATCGCCCAGGTCGGCGATGTGGTCACTGTGCAGGTGCGTCAGCAGCAATGCGGTCAGCCCGCTGGCGCCCGCACCCGCGGCGGTCAAGCGCTGCTGCACGCCGCGGCCGCAGTCGACCAGAAGCGTCTGGCCGCCCGCCCTCACGAGTGTCGAGGGTCCCGCCCGATTGGCGTCGGGAATGGGACTTCCGGTGCCGAGCAGGGTGACCTCGATCATGCCGACATTCCTACCGGTTTCGACGCATCGGAAAGCCGGATTCGCCGTTTCAATACTCTATTGACACCGAGCCAACGACCAGGAGTTCAACTGCGCAAATAAGCGCGTCACCCGAGGACAGATTTCAATAGGTCATTTACCACTCGGAAACAGCAAGGCAACAGACCGCCCTTAGCGTCGGGCCATGACGTTCGACTACTCGCGCTTGACCGCCACCTGTGCGGTCGATTCGTCCGACAACGCGATCACCCTCCCGCCGGAGGCCTACGGCAGCGACGACCTGTACGCCGACGAGGTCGATCGAATCTTCAAGCGCGGCTGGATCCCGCTGTGCCGCGTCGAGCAGGTGTCCACGCCCGGCAGTTACTACAGCATCGACATCCTCGGCACACCGCTGGTGGTGACCCGCGACCGGCACTCGGAAATCCGTGTGCTGTCTCGTAATTGCACTCACCGCTGGATGGAGATTTGCAGCGGCGCGGGGGAGGCCAATGTGCTGCAGTGTCCGTACCACCTGTGGTCCTTCGGGCTGGACGGCCACCTCGCCGGTGCCCCCGAGATGAAGAAGTCGCCGGGCTTCAACCGAAACGACCACCCGCTCAAGAAGTTCCGCCACGACGTGTGGAAGGGCTTCGTGTTCGTCAACTTCGACGGGCAGGCCGAGCCGTTGGCGGCCCAATACGCCGCTCTTGACCCGTTGGTCGACGCGTACGACCTTGAGAACTATCGGACCGTCGAGCAGACCGACTGGGGTGTGTGCGACTGGGACTGGAAGATCATGGTGGACAACTTCATGGAGTGCTACCACCACATGGGACCGCACCGGCAGTCACTCGAGTCGGAGTTCCCGGCGACCATGAGCTACACCGGCGACGTCGGCGACTACTTCACCACGATGTGGTCCGAGCAGGCGCCCGGCTACCCCGCCGAGCCGCCGTTCCTGGCCCCCGGGGCCGACACGTTGACCCCCGAGCACAGCCATAAGCTGCTCATCTTCATCGGCTATCCACTGCTCCAGGTCTCGCTCGGACCCGGATTCATGTACTGGCTCAAGACGCTTCCGCTCGGGGCAGGCAAGATCGAGCTACAGCTCGACATCTGCATGTCGCCCGCCGCACTGGCCGCACCAGGCCTCGACGAACGCAAAAACCAACTGGTCAAGTCGATCTGCGACATCCACCGCGAAGACATCGACGTCTGCACTGCCGTGCAGCGCGCCATCCGCTCGGGCGTCACCAGCACCGGCCGACTCTCGCACCTGGAGCGGCCGCTGTGGGAGTTCTACCGCTACCTCGGGCGCGAACTCGGCGTCGTCAACACCACTCTGGCATCGGCGGGCTGATCTATGACGACAACACTGAACGGACAGGCCGCCGTCGCGTCGGCCGCACGCGACGTCGCGGACCGACTGGCCGCCAAGGCAGTCAAGTACGCCGCCATCAGCTTCGTCGATATGCACGGCAAGCCGAAGTCCAAGATGGTGCCGCTCGGGCATCTGGAACAGGCCGCGATGGGATCGGAGATGTTCACCGGGGCCGCGCTCGACGGTGTGCCCCAGGACGTCAACGACGACGAGGTCGCCCCGCACCCCGATCTCGACGCGCCGATCATCATGCCGTTCAATCGCGAAATCGCGTGGTTTCCAGGCGATCTGTGGATCGGCGACACACCGTTCGAAGCGTGCAGCCGTCAGATCCTCAAACGCGTGACCGCCGGCGCCGCCTCGCTCGGCTACACCTTCAACCTCGGCATCGAGACCGAGTTCTTCCTGCTCACCGACACGGACAACCCCACTCCGGCAAGCCCGGACGACAACCTCGACAAGCCCTGCTACGACCTGCGCACGATGCTGCACAACTATCCGGTGGTCGACGAGATCGTGTCCGCGATGAACGAACTGGGCTGGGACGTCTACTCATTCGACCACGAGGACGGCACCGGCCAGTTCGAGACCGACTTCACCTACACCGATGTGGTGTCGATGTCCGACCGGCTGGTGTTCTTCCGGATGATGGTCGGCGAGATCGCCCGCAAGCACGGCCTGTTCGCGTCGTGGATGCCCAAACCGTTCGCCGACCGCACCGGAAGCGGCGCCCACTACAACATGTCGCTGGCCGACAGCTCCGGTACGAACCTGTTCGCCGACCGAGGATGATCCGCGAGGCTGCGGGCTCTCGACGATCGGATACCAGTTCATCGCCGGGGTGTTGCGGCACGCGGACGCCATCTGCGCCGTCGTCGCACCGACGGTCAACAGCTACAAGCGACTGGTCAAGCAGGGCAGCATGTCGGGCCTGACGTGGGCGCCGGTCTTTGCCTGCTACGGCGACAACAACCGCACCAACATGATGCGAATCCCCAGGGGTGGCGGGCGCGTCGAGTGCCGGGCCGCCGACAGCGCCAGCAACCCGTACCTCGGTGGCGCACTCATGCTGGCCGCCGGGCTGGAGGGCATCCGCGAGCAGCTGGATCCCGGCGAACCGAATCGCGACAACCTCTACCGGCTCGGCGAGGCCGACCTCGCCGAGCGCGGAATCGGTTGGCTACCGCGGTCACTCGGTGAAGCGATCGATGCGCTCGAAGCCGACCCGCTGGCTCGAAAGGTGTTCGGGGACGCGATGTTCGAGTCGTTCGTCGCAGAGAAGCGCGCCGAGTGGGACGGCTACACCACGCACGTATCGGCGTGGGAGACCGAACGCTACCTGAGGTTCTGGTGATGATGACCCGCTGGGAGGAGCTGACGTCCACGCAGATCGCGACGCGCATCGAAGCCGACCCGGACTGCGTGGCGCTGATACCGGTCGGAGCCACCGAACAACACGGGCCACACCTGCCGGTCGGTACCGACACCATCATCGCGACGGCGCTCGCGGACGCTGCGGCCGGACAGTTGGCGGTGGTGCTGCCGCCACTCGGATTCGGCGCCAGCTACTTTCACGGCAGCCGACTCGCGGGCACCGTCCCGTTCTCGGGTGAGGAGACCGCAGCGGCGGCCGGGTTGGTCGCCGAAGCCTGTGTCGACTCGGGCTTTCGGCGGCTGCTCTTCGTCAACGGTCACGTTGGCAACGCGGCCCCGCTGTGGATCGCCTGTGACCGCTTCCGACGCGACTTCCCAGAGTTGCGGATCGGGGTGATGCAGTGGTGGGAGCTCACGCCGGACATCGCCCGCCGCGCAACGGAGGACGCAGTCGACTGGCACGCCAACGCGGCGGAGACGTCGATCATGCTCGCGCTGCGACCGAACTCGTCGACACCGACAAGATGCGTGACGCCGATGATCCCGACCGCACCGAGGGCGCCGTCTTCCGCTACGCCGTGCAGCAGGTGTCCACCAATGGCGTCACCGGATATCCGTCGCGTGCGACGAAGTCGATGGGGCTCGAGCTGTGGCGGGACGTCGTGGCCGCGGCGCGTGACGTGGTTGAACGTGCCCACAATGAAAAGCCGCCGCTTGGCTAACATTCATTCCATCGGAAGACCTCGCAATGTCCCCGCCGCCGGCGCCGACTCCGCCCGGATGGCCCAGCCACGCGCCGGGATCGTCAGCGCGGCGACAAAGCTGTTCTCCGAAAAGGGCTATGCCCAAACGACGATGAGCGATATCGCCCGCGCGTCGGGTTTGCAGCAGTCATCGCTGTACTACTGGTTCCGCAACAAGGAACAACTGCTGGGTGAGACCCTGCTGGTGAACCGGGCGCCGTTGAAGTTCATCGCGGAGGTCGGCGCCGGGTCGGGCTCGCCGGCCGTCAAGCTGTACCGGCTGCTGCGATTCGACACCATGCAGCTGGCGATGTCGCCGATCGACTTCAACGAGATCCAGCGCATCGCCCACGATCAACGCACCGAGTTCCACCAGTTCTGGACGGACTACGAGCGGCTGAAGAACTGGGTCGTCGACCTGATCGGCGCCGCGATCAGCGAGGGCAAGTTCATCGACTGCGACAGGGAAGAAACCGCGGGCCTGCTGCTCAACTTCGACGAGGGCGCGCAGAAGCGCACCCGCTTGCACACCGATCCGGGCGACCGGATCGAGGAGGCCATCCGCGTCGGCGAACAGGTCGCGATCATCGCGGTACGCGGACTGCTCAAACGCCCGAGCGACATCACCAGGGTCAGTGCGCAGGCCGCCCAGTTCGACGACGCCGCGATCGCCATCCGGGTGAGCCAGCCACCACCGGACTGAACTACTCGCGCCCGGCCGACACCCAGGTCAGATCTTCGTAACGCTGGCCCGACACCGCAGCACCGGCAGCGTCCAGTGCATCGAGCTGCTCGGGGGTCAACGTCACCGACAACGAGCCGAGGTTCTCCTCGACACGCGCGGCGCGGCGGGTACCCGGTATGGGCGAGGAGGCCACGCCGAGCGCGTCGGCCCGGTATCGCAGCCAAGCCAGTGCCACCTGCGCCGGGGTCGCGTCCTGTTGGGCCGCAACCGCCTTGACGACGTCGACGACGGCGAGGTTGGCATCAAGGGTGCCCTCGCTGAATCGCGGCAAGGTCTTGCGGAAGTCCGACGGCGACGACAGATCCGCGGCCGAACGCACCGTGCCGGTCAGGAAGCCGCGCCCGAGGGGCGAGTACGGCACGAACCCCACCCCGAGTTCGGCGGCCGCCGGCACGACGCTGCGCTCGACGTCGCGGCTCCAGATCGACCACTCGCTCTGCACGGCGGCGATCGGGTGAACCGACACGGCGGCCTGCAGTTCGTCGGCGGTCACCTCAGAAAGGCCGAGGTGGCGGACCTTGCCCGCGGTGACCAGTTCGGCCATCGCGCCGACGGTTTCCTCGATCGGCAGGGTCAGGTCGCGGCGATGCATGTAGTACAGGTCGACGACGTCGGTCTGCAAACGCTGCAGGCTCTCGTCGATGCATTGATGCACATAGGCGGCGTCGCCGCGGACACCGATCCGGCCTGCCGCCCGGTCGGCTGGATTGCCGCTGATCCCGAATTTGGTTGCCAGGGTTACCTCGTCGCGCCGGTCCGCGAGCAGTTTGGCGATGAGCTTTTCATTGTCGCCGCTGCCGTAGATGTTGGCGGTGTCGATGAACGTCACGCCGAGGTCGACCGCGCGATGCAGCGTGGCCAGCGACTCGGTGTCGTCGACCTCGCCATACACCGGCGTCAGCGCCATCGCCCCGAAACCGATTGCGCTGACCGACAATTCGTCACCCAGTTTGATTGCTGGCACAGAGTTCGCGGTTGTCATGATCCTTCTCCTTCGAGTCTTCGGTAGTGGGAGATCTTGGAGTCGACGGCGTCCAGGCACTCGGCGAGTCGTTGTTGGCGGGCGAGGATGCGCCGACGATGGGACAGCAGGAGTTGCAGCCGCCTCTTGTGCGTTTCTATTCCGCCCGAGAGCATCTGCGCGAACTCGCGCATCTCGCTTGTGGGCATGCCGGTGGCGCGCAGCCGGACGAGCAATTCGATGCGCTGCACCGACTGTTCGTTGTAGCGGCGGCGCCGGTCGGTGCCGCGGGCCACGGGCGGGATCATGCCTTCCCGCTCATACCAGCGGAGGGTGTCCTGGGTGAGACCCGTGCGTTCGGAGACCTCGGCGATCCCGAACACCGCGTCGACAAGATCTACGGCCATGTGAGGAAGGCTAGGAGTTCGAGCGCACTCCAACGCAACCTTCGTGTGAAGCGCGCTGGAATCCGCGCTGCTCGTGATCCGCTTGCAATCAATTTCCCTTTCGAACCGGGCGTCTCGGACATAGCCTGGTGTGAAGGAGCTCACGAGCGGAGGCATCGATGCGGATCGCGGACGTCTTGAGGAACAAGGGCGCGGCGGTGGCGACCATCACCCCGGAGACGTCTGTCGCCGGACTGCTCACCGAGCTCACAGTGCACAACATCGGCGCCATGGTGGTGGTGTCGCCCGATGGGATCGTGGGCATCGTGTCCGAGCGTGATGTCGTGCGGAAACTGCACGAACTCGGCGCCGACCTGCTGCGGCGGCCGGTCTCGGAGATCATGACCACAATGGTGGCGACCTGCACACCCAACGATTCGGTGGACCATCTCAGCGCGCTGATGACCGAGAAGCGGGTTCGGCATATCCCCGTGGTCGTTGACGGCAGGCTGGCCGGGATCGTCAGCATCGGCGACGTGGTGAAGACGCGGATGGAAGAACTCGAAGCCCAGCAGGAGCAGCTGCAGGCCTACATCACCCAGGGCCGCTGAGTGGGTGTTGACGTCCACCCGTTGCAGAAGACGGATGTTCGTGATGCATCACGGGTGCTGGGCCGGGCCTTCTACGAGGACCCGATCATGACGTGGATGCTGCCCAACGCGGCACAGCGGGCGAAAAGCCTGCCGCGCATGTTTGCGGCGATGACGCGGTATCACTTCCTGGCCGGCGGCGGCGCGGAGGTGGCCATCAACGATTCGGGCATCGGCGCGGCCGCGCTGTGGGGTCCGCCCGGGCGGTGGAAGCACTCGGGGCGCGACGAACTGCGAATGCTGCCGACGCTCATCTGGGCGTTTCGGTCCCGCATGTCCGCCGCTCGGCAGGTCATGGAACTCATGAAGGAAACGCATCCCGAAGAACCCCACTGGTACCTCGCCGTCATCGGCAGTGACCCGACCGTGCGAGGCGGTGGGTTCGGTCAGGCGCTGCTGAACTCACGCCTGGATCGATGCGACGCCGAGCACGCCCCGGCGTACCTCGAGTCCAGCAGCCCGGACAATGTGCCGTATTACATGCGGTTCGGATTCGAGGTCACCGGTGAGATCAAGCTGCCGGGCGGCGGGCCGAGCATGTGGCCCATGTGGAGGGCGCCGCGATAGCTGTCAGGCACAGCTAGAGCGCGAGCGACGGTCGGCAGTAGGCGCATAAGCCCGCGTTGAGCGTCGGATAACCGCAGGCGGGACAGATGACTGCGGTCACCCGGTCTGGTTCCGGCATGGCCGCATCATCGAGTGCGGGCTCACCGCTTCGTCGGTTCACCGCTTAGTCCCTCCCAGTGCAGGACGGACTACCCGATTTGGGGTGTATTAACCCTGTCGTCAGCGGCGATGAGCAGGGAGTCGTCAGCTCCAGGAATAGTCGGCGCGCAGCCGTTCGGCGACCACGTCGAACCTCTCGCGGTCCAGGATCGCGCCCTCGCGCCGGATGCTCTCCTCGGGCACATCGAGCACGCGGTCCAGCCGCACCCAGCTGGCCCGGCCCTCGTAGTCCCAGCTGCCGCTGCCGATACTCGCCCAGTCCGGGTCGTCGCGGTGATGCTCCTGGCTGGACAGCATCAGGCCGAGCAGGGTGCTGCGGTCACGGCCCACCACCAGCACCGGCCGATCCTTGCCGCGGGTGGGGTCGTCCTCGTAGACCACCCAGGTCCACACGATCTCACCGGGATCGGCGCGGCCGTCGAGGTCCGGCGCGTACACCAGCGTGCGGGCCCGCTGCGCGGTCGGAAAGCTGTTCTTGGTGACCGGACGGCCGGCGGTCAGCGCCGGGGCCTCGTCGTTGGAAGTGCCTGCGATTGTGTCCAAGCCGAACTTGATGCCCACCTGGATTCCGCGCTGCAGCGTTTCGGAGCGCTGCAGCTGGCGGACGAATTTGGGCGCCTCGTTGAACACCAGGTTCTCTGCGAAACGCTGAAACGTCTTCCACTGCGACGTCATGTTTCGAGCATAGGGGACCGTGACGGGCCGCGATTGTGTCGACCGGCCTCCACCTCGATACGCTGGTAGCGCACACGGACCGTCCCACCAGGAGATTCCCATCAGCAGTTTCGCCGACCAGACCTTTACCGCGCCGGCGCAGATTCGGAACTTCTGCATCATCGCCCACATCGACCACGGCAAGTCGACGCTGGCGGACCGGATGCTGCAACTGACCGGTGTGGTCGCCGATCGGGATATGCGCGCGCAGTACCTGGACCGGATGGACATCGAACGCGAACGCGGCATCACCATCAAGGCCCAGAACGTCCGGCTGCCATGGAATGTCAATGACGAGAACTACGTCCTGCATCTGATCGATACCCCGGGGCACGTCGACTTCACCTACGAAGTTTCCCGTGCGCTCGAGGCGTGTGAGGGCGCCGTGCTGCTGGTCGATGCGGCCCAGGGCATCGAGGCCCAGACGCTGGCCAACCTCTACCTGGCCCTGGATCGCGACCTGACCATCATCCCGGTACTCAACAAGATCGACCTGCCCGCCGCCGACCCGGACCGCTACGCGGGCGAGATCGCGCACATCATCGGCTGCGAACCCGGTGACGTTTTGAGGGTGTCGGGCAAGACCGGGGAAGGCGTGCCCGAGCTGCTCAACGAGGTGGTGCGCCAGGTGCCTGCGCCGACCGGTGACGCCGACGCCCCAGCGCGGGCCATGATCTTCGACTCGGTCTACGACATCTACCGCGGCGTGGTCACCTACATTCGCGTCGTCGACGGCAAGATCACGCCACGCGAGCGGATCAAGATGATGTCCACCGGCGCCACCCACGAGCTGCTGGAAGTCGGCATCGTCTCGCCCGAGCCCAAACCCACTGCGGGACTTGGTGTTGGGGAGGTGGGCTACCTGATCACCGGCGTGAAGGACGTGCGCCAGTCCAAGGTGGGTGACACCGTGACGAGCGCGCGCCACGGCGCTACCCAGGCGCTGACCGGCTACCGTGAGCCGAGGCCGATGGTGTACTCCGGGCTGTATCCGGTCGACGGCTCCGAGTACCCGAATCTGCGTGACGCATTGGAGCGGCTGCAGCTCAACGACGCGGCGCTGTCGTGGGAGCCGGAGACGTCGGTGGCGCTCGGATTCGGTTTCCGCTGCGGGTTTCTCGGCCTGCTGCACATGGAGATCACCCGCGAACGGCTGGAACGCGAATTCGACCTGGATCTGATCTCCACGTCGCCCAACGTGGTCTACCGGGTGGTGCTGGAGGACGGAACGGAAATGGTCGTCACCAATCCGTCGGACTGGCCAGAAGGCAAGATCCGCACGGTGTTCGAGCCGGTGGTGAAGACAACCATCATCGCGCCAAGCGAATTCATCGGCACGATCATGGAGCTGTGCCAGTCGCGGCGCGGTGAACTCGGCGGCATGGACTACCTCTCGCCCGAGCGGGTGGAGCTGCGCTACACAATGCCGATGGGGGAGATCATCTTTGACTTCTTCGACATGCTGAAGTCGCGCACCCGCGGCTACGCCAGCCTGGACTACGAGGAGGCAGGCGAGCAGGAGGCGTCACTGGTCAAGGTCGACATCCTGTTGCAGGGCGAGGCCGTCGACGCGTTCAGCGCCATCGTGCACCGGGATGCCGCGTTCGCCTACGGCAACAAGATGACGACCAAGCTCAAGGAGCTGATTCCGCGCCAGCAGTTCGAAGTTCCGGTGCAGGCGGCGATCGGTTCGAAGATCATTGCTCGCGAAAACATCCGTGCGATCCGCAAAGACGTGCTATCGAAGTGCTACGGCGGTGACATCACCCGTAAGCGCAAGCTGCTGGAGAAGCAGAAGGAAGGCAAGAAGCGGATGAAGACGATCGGACGGGTCGAGGTGCCGCAGGAGGCATTCGTCGCCGCCCTGTCCACCGACTCCTCGGCCGCCGACAAAGCCAAGAAGTAGCCGATGACGATCGCCGGACGTCGTCACCGGTTCGCCCTCGCGGTGGTTGGCTGTCTCGTGCTTTCCAGTTGCACGACAGTCACCGACGGTACTGTTCGGCCCGCCGAAGGGCTGCCGCTCGGTCCGCTGAACGGTGCCGCACTCGAAGAGGTTCTTCCGACCGAGAATCAGATCGCCGAGATATTGGGTGATCGCCTCGGTCCGGATCCCACCGAGCCCGCGATGTCGGGTGAGGTGTCGGATATGCCGGACGGATTGAGCTCCGATGCGGAGGCGTCACCGCACGAATGTGTTGGAGCGACGGCGCCATTGCAACGCTCAATCTATGAGGGCACTTCAATGACGGACTTCACCAGTTATGACTGGGAGCTACCGGATAGTGACAACGGTGATGTGCTCGGCACTACCACCGGCGTCGTGGCGTTTCCGAGCGCGGCCGCGGCGAACGATGTGTTCGAGGATTTCGTGAAACAGTGGGAGGCCTGCGACGGCACCGTCGTCGAGCTCCCGACCGTAGACGGCGACGAGTACTTCACCGATACGATCACCGGTGTGCGTGTCGAGAATTCTGTTGTGTCAGCGGATCTCGCCACGGCAAAACCTTCCGAGTCGATTGAGTGGCCGCGGTTGCGCGCTATCGGTGTGCGCGCGAACTGCCTTGTCGAGGTCGACGTGTCGTTCTTCGGCGGGGACAGCGCGCCCCCAGGGCTCGAGGATGTGGCAATCGAATTGGCGCATTTGATGATGGACCGTATCGCCGAGGTCGGCTGAACAGGCCACGAATCCCATGAAGTTCGCCTCGCGATCCGCCCGGACGTGCTATCGAGGGGATACCGCGGCGACAGCCCGGCGAGGTAACGAAGTAGGAGTCAGCGTGCCCGCACGACGAGCGACCATCGCGGCGATGGGCGTGTGCGCGGTTCTGGCGGGATGCTCGGCCCCAGTCGGTGGTGCCCCTGTGGTGCACATCGCCGAGGCCGCCAAGCCTTCGGTTCCTTTGGAGCATGTGCTGCCCACCATCGACGAATTGGCGGTCAAGCTGGGCATCGGCGGCTTGATGGGCCCACTCGTCGCGGGCGGGCCCGACATGCTGCTGCAAGGGGTGCGCGAATCAGAGGCGACACCCGCCGAATGCGTCGGTGCCACCCACCGACTGCAAAAGGTCGTCTACCAGGCGGGCCCGGTGCGCGCCGTGGCCAGTCAATCGTGGGCAGGCGGCGACGCCAGCGGGCCGTCGATGACCGGGTTCTTCGGTGTGGTCAAGTTCGCGACACCCGATGACGCGCAGGCTTTCTTCGCCGCAACTGCCGACAAGTGGCGGCGGTGCAACGGCCAGACGATGGTGCTGCACCAACCCGAACACCGCGCGGACGGGTCGAGCAGGATCACCGATGTGGTCATCGCGCCCACGGTGGTGTCCGCCGTGGTGATGAACGACAGGGCGCAGCTGGTCCAGCGCGCGCTCGGCGTCGGGTCGGATTGCATTGTGGACGTGGACATCACCGATACCGCCGGCAGCGGCAGGCACCCGGCCGTTGACGTCGCCAACCTCATGTTGCAGAAGGTCCGCACGCCGTAACAAAGCGCCGAACGTTCCGTACCGCTCGAAATTTTGGCGAATCTTCGAGCGGTAAGGAACGTTCGGCGAGACGTCAGGTGCAGCAATTGGGATCGAGCACGGTGCAAATGGCGCCAAGCGCGTCTCTGCGTGCCCGATGAAAGACGTTCATTCCGCGCCGGTCTGATGCGACGAGCCCGGCCTTGCGGAGCTGGGTGAGGTGGTGGCTTACCGTTGATTCGCTCAATCCGAGGACGGCGGCGAGGTCACCGCTGATCTCCTCGCCGGTCGACGAGCTGAACAGGAACGACATGATCTTCACCCGCGCCGGGTCCGCCAATGCCTTGAGGCGCAACGCCACCTCGAGCGCGGCGTCATCGGTCATGGGACCGGCCGCGACGGGTGCGCAGCACACCGGTGCGGAGATGTCGATCGTCGGCAGCGTTTTCGGCATACATCGATCCTGCCAGACATCTTGACATATATCAAAAAGGTGGGATGCTGGGCCTTGGCGCCACTTCGATATATGTCCAATTCCACGGAGGATCACATCATGTCCCGCGTCCAACTCGCCCTGAACGTCGACGACCTCGACGAGGCCGTCACGTTCTACTCCAAGCTGTTCAACTCCAAACCGGCCAAGCTCAAGGACGGCTATGCCAACTTCGCGATTGCCGACCCGCCACTGAAGCTCGTGCTCCTGCAGAACCCCGGCAAGGGCGGCACGATCAATCACCTCGGTGTCGAGGTGGAGTCCAGCGAGCAGGTGCACTCCGAGATCGCGCGGCTGAGCGGCGAGGGCCTGTTCACCGATGAGGAGATCGGCACCACCTGTTGCTTCGCCACCCAGGACAAGGTCTGGGTGACCGGACCTGCGGGGGAGAAGTGGGAGGTCTACACGGTGCTTGCCGACTCCGACACCTTCGGCACCAGCCCGCAGCACCGCGACCCCGACACCGAGGGCGCCGCCTGCTGCGGTGGCGCCGCCACCAACGACGGCGCCGCTGCCGCCGACAACAAGGTTGGTGCCGGCTCCTGCTGCTGACGAACCACCGAGACTCGGCGGGCACCTTCGTGGTGTCCCGCCGATTCCCGGCGTTCACCACATCGCGCTGACGCGCGCGTCGGTTTTCGCTGCGATCCTCCACTTCGGCGATGGTTCCGCCACAATGTGCTGGTGATCTTCACGGCAAGAACTTTGCGGGCGTGTGCCCTCGGCGGTGTGCTGGCATCCGTCGTCCTGTTGTCCGGATGTGTGAGCAGCGTTTCGGGCACCGCGGTGCGTGCGCAGGGCGCGGCCCCCATGGACGTGCCGCCGCTCGACGAGGCGAAGCTCGACGACGTCTTGCTGTCCATCGGGGAGCTCAACGGAATCGTCGGCTCCACGCGGATGACCACCACCGTGGAACTGGACGAGATGTCCGACCACTCCGAGGAGGTGTCGGATCCAGACTGCCTTGCTTCCATGTACGGCGCCGAGGAACTGGTATACGAAGCCTCCGGTTGGACCGCGGTGCTCGATCAGGTCGCCAGTGAGCCCGACGAGGACAACGACCACTGGGTGGAGCAGACGGCGGTGCTGTACCCGTCGGCCGAGGACGCGCAGAACTTCTTCAACGATTCCAAGTCCTCGTGGGAGCAGTGTGCTGGCAGTGCGATCTCGGTGGACGACTTCGACGCGAGCTACTTGTGGCAGATCGAAGACGTCACCGTCGAGGACACGATGATCACTCAGGTCACGACGCAGGAGGACGCCGACGGGTGGGCATGCCAGCACGCCCTGTCGGTGGTCTCCAATCTCACCGTCGAAGCGTGGGCGTGCAGTTATGACGTTGGTGACGAAGCGGCGACGATCGCCGACGAGATGATCGCGAACGCCGCAGAGAAGTAAGCGACTCAGCTCAGTCCGTAGCGGTGCGCGATCGCCAGCGCGGCGTCCACCCACGCATCGATGAAGCGCTTGTCGTCGATCTGCGCCGGAACCCTGCCGAACAGCCGGTCGAGCTCTCGGTATGCGGCCATGGACTCGATCAGGATCAGGGCCAGCGCGTCAAGGTCGGGCGGATCGATCGCGGCATCGCGAAACCGCGCATTCAGCCATGCCACGATTTCGGCGTATGGCTTGGCGACGAGGCGGTCGTAAACCTTGGTCCGCAGCCGTTGGGGGAGTAGGTCGGCCTCGCGTCGGACGAAACGTGTCAGCGCAGCCCGCCGGTCGAGCGAGGCGAGGTTCCATCGAGCGAGCATCGTGAATTCGGCACGCAGGTCACCCAAGGGAAACATCGCGATGGCGTCGGTCAGCTCGTCCATCCCGGCCAACTCGCGGTCCAACGCCGCTTCAAGGAGTTCTTGTTTGCCCTTGAAGTGTTGGTAGAGCGCTCCCGACCGAGGCGCCAGGCTCGCCTCGCTCTCGATTGAACCGACCGTCGTGGCCTTAAAGCCCTGTTCGGCGAACAGTTTCAACGCTGCGTCCATCAGGCGATCGGGCGTGGAGGAGCTAGGCACTGATCAATCATACGTTATCTATTGTCATAACGATCGTTGTGGTAGGTTTCAGATCACGAGGAGGAACCTGATGAAGACGCTGAAGAACCTGTTCTCGAGAATCGGCGCACGGCTGCCGTGGCGGCGTTCTTGTCCGCTAGCCGAACGTCCGGTGCTGCGGCAGTGAGTCGCCAGGCGAAGGTGAGTCATCCGCTGTGCGCGCGGTTGTACGCCAAGCAATCCGAGGCCGCCGAATCGCGCGGGATGGCCGATCAACGGGGCCGCATGCTCGCCGGGCTGGCCGGGGAGGCGGTCGAAATTGGCGCAGGCAATGGGCTCAACTTCACCCATTACCCGCAGGCGGTGACGCTGGTGCACGCCTTCGAGCCCGACCCGTATCTGCGTGCACTCGCTCTGCGGTCAGCCGATGGTGCGGCGGTTCCGGTGAAGGTCGATGACGCTGTCGCCGAAGACTTGCCGCTTGAGGATGCCAGTGTTGACGCTGCAGTCGCCTCGTTGGTGCTCTGCTCGGTCAGGGATGCCGCCGTGGCCATCGCGGAGCTGCACCGCGTGGTCCGGCCCGGCGGCGAACTCCGTTTCAATGAACACGTCGTCTCGGAGCGGCCGCTCGGCGCACCCTCCAACGGACGGCCGACGCGACGATTTGGCCGACGGTTTCCGGTGGGTGCCATTTGGCCCGTGACACCCGAACGGCCTTGGAGCGCGGTGGGTTTCGTATCGAGCGGGTCGAGCGGTTCGTCTTCAGGGTCTCAGTGCTCGACCCGCCGAAGACCCACATTCTCGGAATCGCACGCCGAGTGTGAGCGATCAACGACCTTGTTCAGCGCCGAGTCTCGGGTGGGTTTCATACATTCGCACTGCGACGACGACGCCGGAGGCGACCGTGATGGCGGCCGCGGCCCACACCGCGGCGCGCAGCCCCCACACGTCGGCGACGATGCCTCCGACAATGGCACCGGCGGCGTAACCGCTGTCGCGCCAAAGTCGGTATATCCCGACGGCGCGGGCGCGCCATAAGGGGTGTGCGACATCGCCGATCGCGGCCAGCAGGGTGGGGTAGACCATGGCGGTACCCGCTCCCAGTAGTGCGCTGGCGGCCATCCACCAGCCAAAGTCGTCCGCGGCGGCGATCAGCGCCAGCGCTGCGGCCTGGGTGAGCATCCCGGCGGTGATGAGGTGCTTGCGGCCCCAACGGTCGGAGAGCGCGCCGGTGAGAATTTGGCCCGCCCCCCATACGGCCGGATACACCGCGACCAGGATGCCGATCCTCTCCACGGACATCCCGGTGGTGGCGAACAGGATCGGGAACAGTCCCCAGGACAGCCCGAAATTCAAGTTGTTGACCAAGCCTGCCTGGCTGGCGGACGACAACGCGGGCTCAGTGAAGCTGGTGCGGCTGAAGATCTTCCGGTTCGACGGCCTGGCATGGGTTTCGCCGTCGCCATAGTCACTGGCTTCTAGGTGGGCGTGACCCCGTGTCTCGCGCACGAACACCGCGGACACGCCCAGCCCGATCACCGCATAGGACAGGCCGAGCAGGAACGGTGCCGGCCGCAGCCCATAATTGGCGGCCAGATACCCCGCGAGCACTGCGGTGAGCGCGACGGCTCCGTAGCCGGCAGCCTCGTTGAATCCCATGGCCAGTCCGCGTTGCCGCGGACCGACGAGGTCGATCTTCATCACGACGGTGGTCGACCAGGTCAGGCCTTGGTTTACGCCCAGCAGCACGTTGGCCGCGATCACCCAGCCCCATGACGGCGCCCAAATCAGTAGCAGCGGAACGGGTATCGCGAGTAGCCAGCCGACGACGAGTACGGGCTTGCGGCCCCAGCGGTCTGACAACGTGCCGGCGAAGTAGTTGGTGACGGCCTTGGTTATTCCGAAGGCCATCACGTATGTCAGCAGGAACGTGTATCCGGTCAGATGGAATTGCCGCTCGGCCAAGAGCGGCAACACGGCCTGCTCCTGGCCGACCATGCCGCCGACCAATGCGTTGACCGCGACGAGCAGGCAGAACTGAACCAGATTGGCGCGTAACCCCAGTCGAGGTCCGCCACGCGTCGTGCTCATGATCCGGTCGTGAGCTTGCCTCCGGTGGCTTCGGCCCAGTCCTCGGGGCCGCCGTCGAGCACGGCGAGGTCGCGATGCCCGGTTCGCTCGAGCAGGCTTGCCGCGCCCATCGCCCGTTCGCCGTGGCCACACATCACGACGGTGGGCTCATCTTGAATGTCGGCAGCGCGCGTTGGGATGTCGCCGAGTTCGACGTGTACCGCGCAGGGCAGGTGTCCTTCGACATATTCGGAACGCTGGCGGATGTCCAGCACGCGACGCCCGTTGAGATCCCGGCGCGTTTCAGGGAGATTGCGGCGGTGTCGTGACCGGCCGCCGTCCACGCTGCCATCGCTCCGTCGAGTTCGCCAACGATGTTGTCGTATCCGATCTTGGCGGATTGCCAGGCGATTTCAATGGCGTCCTGGTCCTGGTCGCGCAGGATGATCAGGGGTCGATCGGTGGGGGCCAGCCATCCGAGCCAGCTCGCGAACGCCGGGCGCAGCGGAATCGAGATCGATCCCGGTATGTGCGAGGGGCCGAACCTGTTTACGGGGCGAGCGTCGATCAGAACCGCACCATCGGCTATCAGAGTTCGCACAGTGTCGACGGACAGCGGGGGCAATGTCGGCTCGCCGTCGAGTAGATCCGGCCCAACGCGGTTTATCTCGCCCAGGCGCCGGAAGTAGGGCGGATAGCTGCCCAGTGAGCCGAGAAGCCGTGACACAAAGGCGTCTTCATCACGGACCTGGAGCAGCGGATTGGTCGCCAGTTCGTGGGCGATGGTGCTCGTGCGTTCCGCTCCGGGCGGTGCCGAGCAAAACGATCCGGCGCCATGCGTCGGCCAGACGTGCACGTCACCCGGCAGTGCCGCCAACCGCCGCAGCGACGAGTACTGGGCCCGGGTCAGCTCCTCGGTGCGCTCGTCGGAAACCAGATCGGTGCGGGCGGCCGAACCGACGATCAGTGACCCGCCGGTGAACACCCCGACCGCGCGGTCGCCGTCGAGCAGCAGGAATGCCAAGTGCTCGTGCGTGTGACCGGGTGTCAGCAGTGCACGCAGCCGCAGACCGCCGAGGTCGACCTCGTCGCCATCGTGCAAGCCGGTGTGGGTGAATTCGCGGTGCCCCGCCGCGGAGGCCAGCACCTGCGCGCCACTCTTCGCGCCGAGTTGGTATGCGCCGGAAAGGAAATCGGCGTGCAGGTGCGTATCGGCGGCGAACGCCACGATCAGGCCACGCCGGTCAGCAGCTGCGTGTACGGCTCGTAGATCACGGCTGACGTCAACGACGAGGGCACGTCCGTCTCCGAGATCGACGAGGTAGGCGGAGTTGCCCAGTCCTTCGTCGATAAGAGGAATCAGGTCGATTCCCGATGTCATCAAGATTCCCTCTCGAGTACATGTTGGCTCCGTCGATGGACGGCGGCGTTGTAGATGAACGATGGAATGCAGAAATGGGTCACGCTGGCCAGCGTGCCCACCAGGATCAGTGCTACGCCGAGCGCGATACCGGTAGTGGTCGCGCCGACGCTAAACGCCCAGCCAGTCGCAACCAGCCAGATGGTCGCGACTACGAAGACGAAGTGTCGTTGCGGCCCTGAGTCCGGAACGGGCCCGTACCCGTCAGATGCCGAACGCCGTAGTTGTAGAGAAGATCGAACGGGTGGAACGGGAGGAAGATACCCACGGATGTGATCGCCGCAAGTGCCCACAGCGCGGCGGGAGACATCGTCACCACGCCGATGACCGTGACAAGTGTTCCGAGTGTGTATGTCCACCGAATCCACGGGGCGAGCTCTCGAAGCGTTGCATCGTTGAGTCCGCAAAATCCTTGAGCCTCTATACGATTCCGAACCGAAGATTTGACAGTCATTTCGATCGCTCTCCTTACGCCGGCCGCGGCTCGGCGCTCGGCACGGTATGGCCACCGCGACGATGAAGCCCCGGTACGAGCATCGGCACCCGGCTCCGGTATTCGCGGTATTGATCGCCGAGCGCCTCGGTCAGGTCATGCTCCTCGAACTGCAGAGCGATCAGGATGTAACCAGTAGTCGCCAGCGCAAAGAGCAGATGGCCGGCGGTCATCGTCGGCGTGGCCCAGAACGCAATGATGAATCCCAGCATGATGGGGTGGCGCACAAGGCGATACAGCAGCGATGTGCGAAAGCTCAGGTCGCTGTACGGCTGGCCGCGCCAAGCCAGATACACCTGCCGCAGGCCGAACAGATCGAAGTGATTGATCATGAACGTCGCGGTCAAGACGGTGACCCAGCCCAGCCCGAACAGCGCGTACAGTCCGATGCGGCCCGGCTGCCACGTCACGTCCCAGATGACCGCCGGCATCGTCCGCCATTGCCAGAACAGCAGGAACAGCAGCAGGCTCGAGATCAGCACGTAGGTGCTGCGCTCAATGGTCTTGGGTACCAACCGCGTCCACCGGCGTTTGAACGCCGGCCGTGCCATGACGCTGTGCTGAACTGCAAACAGAGCCAACAGCAGCACGTTGACCATGACCGCTTCGGCGATGGGCGCCGCAATGCCGTGATCAACGCTGCGCGGCACTACGAAATTGCCGACGAAGCCGATCGCATAGAGGAAGGCCACCAGGAAGACGAGGTAGCACGCGGCGCCGTAGCCGACAGTGAGATAGCGATTCATGGGGCCCTCCCCGTTGTTGTGTGACTACCTATTTGGCCGTGTGCACCGGCCGACCCGCGAGCCACCACTCGGGATAACCCTCGGTAAGACGTTGTGCTGTAATCCCATTCGCACGCAGCTCCGCCACGGCCTCGTCGGCGTAGACGCAATAGGGCCCCCGGCAGTACGCGACGTAATCCTTGTCGCGAGAGAGCTCGCCAAGTCGCGATGAGATGTCCGCCACGGGCATCGATCGCGCCCCGCTGATATGCCCGGCCGCATACTCCTGCTCGGGCCGCACATCCAACAGGACGACTTCGCCGTTGGTCATACGTCGCGCTAGGTCGTCCGGCGTCACCGGTTCGAACCCGTCGCGGTCACCGAGGAAGTCACCCACGACACGGTCCACCTCCGCGAGGTGCCGCTCGGCGGTGTGACGCAATGACAGCACGAGGCTGACGACCTCTGGGCCGGCGACTCGGTAGTGGACGTACAGACCGTCCCGGCGGGCGAGGACCAGCTGAGCCTGCCTCAACTGCTGCAGGTGCCGCGACGTATTGGCGACCGACAGACCGGCCTCTGCCGCAAGCGATTCGACGGTGCGCTCGCCCTGGGCCAGGATCTCGAGGATTTCGAGCCGGTGCGGGCTGGCGGTCGCCTTGCCGATGCGGGCGAACTCCGCGTACAGCCGGTCCTTGAAGTCACGTTTAGCGTCCGCACCAGTAATCACCTATTCAATATAATCCTTGAATAGCGTGTTGGGAAGCCTTGCGCAGACATTCGGGTGCTTCACGCGGTTCCGCTCCACGATGCCGGAACGATGACCCACGCGACCTCCGCACCCGTTACTGCGTCGGCGTCCCAGTTGTGCGGCTCTCGCCCGGGGAAGGTCAGCGAGTCACCTGCTGTCAATGCGACATTGCGATCGACGAAATGCACCGTGATTCCGCCCGACAGCACATGCAGCAGCTCCACCTGGCAGCTGATCGTGTAGAGCTGCGCGCCGCCGCTCGCGCCGGGATGCATGCTCGAGCGGAGGACCTGCACGCGTGACTCGGTGCGCGGCGAGATCAGTCGCTCGGTCACGCCCGTGCCGCCGAGATTGATGAACGGTGCCTCGTCGAACGACACCTTCTGGATCTCGGGCTCGGCGAACAGCGCGCCGAGCGACAGCGACAGCACCTGACACAGCTGCACCAGCGTCGCGACGCTCGGTGAAGTCTCGTCGCGCTCGAGCCGGCTGAGGAATCCCTTGGTGAGGCCGCTGGCCTCGGCGACCTGGGCCAGCGTCAGTCCCTGTGCCGTGCGCGCGTTGCGGATGCGGGCGCCGATCGGGATGCGTGACGCGCTCGGATCGGGGTGCATGGGCCTCATGCCGTGTCCTCCATCTTCCCGTTGACAGCGGCTGCGGCCGGTCATATGGTGTGGCTCACAGTTTTCTATAAGATATCGAAAGTTTACTTATATGCAACCCTCGCCGATCGGCCCGGTGGACGCCAGCGTCGTCCCACGGTTCGCAGGCATCGCCACATTCGCCCGCCTGCCCAGGCTCGACGAGGTCGAGCATGCCGACATCGCGGTCGTCGGCGTGCCGTTCGACAGCGGCGTCAGCTACAGGCCCGGCGCCCGCTTCGGTCCGGCCCATGTCCGTGAATCATCTCGTCTGCTGCGCCCCTTCAATCCCGCCCAGAGAGTCGAGCCGTTCGCGGTGCAGCAAGTCGCCGACGCCGGCGACATCGCGGTGAATCCGTTCAGCATCGACGCCGCTGTGGCCGAAATCGAAGGTGGTGCACGCGAACTCGCCGCGAAGGCGGACCGCCTCGTGACCATCGGCGGCGACCACACCATCGCCCTGCCGCTACTGCGCGCCGTCGCTGCCAAGCACGGGCCCGTCGCGGTGCTGCATTTCGACGCGCACCTCGACACCTGGGATACCTATTTCGGAGCACCGATCACCCACGGCACCCCCTTCCGCCGAGCGTCGGAGGAGGGCCTGATCGACCTGACGGCCAGCATGCACGTCGGCACCCGCGGGCCGCTCTACGGTGTCGAGGATCTCACCGACGACGCCCGCCTCGGCTTTGCGATTGTCACCACCGAAGACATCGAGGAGCACGGCGTGCCGGCGGCGATCGAGCGCATCCGCAACCGGATCGGCGATGCGCCGCTGTACATTTCGATCGATATCGATGTCCTCGACCCGGCGCATGCTCCCGGCACGGGCACCCCCGAGGCCGGCGGTCTCACCAGCCGCGAGCTGCTGCGCATCATCCGTGCGCTCGCCGACAGGCAGATCGTCGGTGCCGACGTCGTCGAGGTGGCGCCCGCATACGACCACGCACAGGTCACGGGCATCGCCGCGGCCCACGTCGCGTACGAATTGATCAGCGCCATGGCACCTTTCGGACAACGCCATGCGTGAACCGTTCCACGACGAGGTGCGCCGAGCAGCGGCGGAGATCGTCGACGCATACGCCGCCACCGAAACCGATGCCTACTTCGCCTGTTTCGCGCCCGACGCGACGTTCTGCTTCCACACCGAGCCCGCACGTCTGAACGACCGCGCCGCCTACGAGCGGCTGTGGCGCGACTGGGTATCGCACGGCTGGCGGGTCCGATCCTGTGCGTCGAGCGCGCCACTGGTGCAGACCTTCCCGGGCGGGGCGGTCTTCACCCACGACGTGGCCACCACCGTCGACACCCCGGACCGCCAAGGCAGCTACCGCGAACGCGAGACCATCGTCTTCCGCGCCGAGGCCGATCGTCTGATCGCGATCCACGAACACCTCTCGCCGGTACCCGAGGAGAAGCCATGACGTCGCTCTACTCGCGGCTCGACCACCGCCTGGAAGCCCAGTCCGACAATGCCGGACCGATCCGCGGCACCCTGTCGATGCCCCGCATCGGGATGATCTGGCTCGCTGCGAACCTCGTCGTGACCAGCCTGCTCACCGGCACGCTATTGGTCCCCGCCGTCGACTTCGGCACGGCGTTCACCATGATCGTGCTCGGCACCATCGGCGGCGCGGTCGTGCTCACCCTCGTCGGCAACATCGGCACCCGCACCGGCATGCCGACAATGGCACTCACCCGAGGCGCGTTCGGCATTACACGGCAGCCTGCTACCCGTGGCCGCGAACGTCATCGTCCTGATGGGCTGGAGCTGGGTGCAGGCGATGCTCGCCGGGGTGACGGTCGACTACCTCGTCGCCAGCGTCACCGGATTCTCCAGCCCCGCACTGTTCGCCGTGCTGTGCCAGACACTCGTGGTGCTGATCGCGATCCTCGGGCACGAAGGCATCGCCAGGGTCGAACCGTGGCTCGCCGTGCTCATGCTGGCGATCATCGCCTGGATCTTCATCGTCGCGTTCACCAGCTTCAGCCCGGCCGACTTCCAGGCCATCCCCGTCGACGCGTCCATCGGCTATACCTCCGTCACGGTTCTCGACATCGTCATTGCCACCGCGATCTCGTGGACGGTGCTATCCGCAGACTTCAACCGGCTGGCGCGGTCGAGCAGGGCCGGCATTCTCGGCTCGGGCATCGGCTACACACTGTCGACCGTGATCTCAATGACGCTCGGCGCCACCGCAATCGGCTACGTCATCCTGCGCGGCGACGAGGCCGTCGCGTTCGACCCGGCCACGATCGTCGCCGCATTCGGAGCTCCACTGGCGATCGTGATCTTCGTGTCGGTCATGGCCACCAACACGATGGTCGTCTACGGCATGGTCCAGTCGGTGGTCAACGCCCGCGTCGGCAGCAGGCTGCGCTTCCTGCCGACCGTGCTGGTGCTCGGCATCATCTCGATCGTCGGCTCGACATGGCTTGCGCTGCTTGGGCAATTCACCGACTTCCTGGTCACGATCGGCGCATTCTTCGTCCCGGTGTTCGCGATCATGATCGTCGACTACTACATCGTGAAACGGTCGGCGTACACCGCCGACATCCTGCGCGGCGACGGCGGGCGCTACTGGTATCTCGGCGGGGTGAACTGGATCGCGATCACGGTGTGGGTGGTCGGCGCGGTGATGTCGTATGTGTGGGCCTACGTCTGGCCGAGCCCGATCGGCGCGACAATTCCGGCGTTCATCCTCACATTCGGCCTGTATCTGCTCGCCATGTTGCCCGAGCGGGCACGCCACCCGCGGACCTCGAGCGCGCATCTCGCGGCTGAGGCGCACTGAGCGCCATGCGCGAACTGAGCCACCGGATCACCACCGGAATGCAGGTGTATCCCGGTGATCCCTCGGTGCGGATCGAGCCCGCACTGCTGCTCGCTTCCGACGGGGTCGACGTCGTGGAAATGCATCTGGGCTCGCACACCGGTACGCATCTGGATGCGCCCTCGCACACCATCGCCGGTGGGCGCACCACCGGGCGGATCGGCCTCGACGAACTCATCGGTGACGCACTCGTTGTGCACCTCGGCAAGTGCTCGCCCCGTGCGACCTATGGCCTCACCGAAATTGCCGCGGCGCTCAAAGACGGTCTGCCCGAACGGCTGCCGCCGATCGTCGTCATCGACATGGGCTGGGCGGCGCATTTCGGCAGCGACGCCGCGCTCGACCATCCGTCGCTCGACCCTGAGGCCGCGGCTGAGTTGCTTCGCCGCGGCATGCACGTGCTCGCCGTCGACACGCTGAGCCCCGACCCCACCTCGGCAGCCGTCACCGAACTGCCTGTGCACCGAGTCGTGCTCGGCGCGGACGCCCTGATCGTCGAGAACCTATGCCGGCTCGAGGGTTTGGCCGAGCATGTGCGCATCGGCTTGTTCCCGCTTCCGATCGACGCCGACGGAGCCCCGGTGCGAGCCGTGGCGTTCGTCCCCTGAGCGCGGGGCCGCTCAATCTGCCCCAGGGCACCCGCACCTGATCAGGCTCGAGGGTTCTTCTCGCCGGCCTCGACGGCGATCGCGAGCCTGTTCTCGGCAGGTGCCACCGGGCACGTCGCGTAGTCGGTGAACGAGCACGGCAGGTTAGACGCTCGGTTGAAGTCCAACGTCACCGTCCCGTCGGCTACGGGTGCGTCGATCGAAAGCGACCTTGCGGCAGGGTATGTCGTCACACCGCTGGTGGCATCGGTGAAAAGAACATGTAACCCATCTGGCCGGCCGAACGCGACCAACTGCAGCGCGGCACCGTTCAATTCGAAGTCGATGACACCAACGGCCTTGTGGTGGTGCTCGAGGCCTTCGACGACGGCCCCCGTCGTGACGACCTTCGACTCTTCGTAGGGCGTGAACGTACCGGCGACGCGCCACCGTTCGCTCGGCGGATAGGCAGGAATCCCTCGGTATGCGTTTAGGTGCGGAGACTTCGGATCGTGTACCCGCAGCGCAACCGAACCGGTTCGGCGGATGACTTCGATACGGCGATCGCCGTCCTCGACAAGCAGCCCTGGCGCGCCCTCGACCGGTTCGAGTCGTTCGGTACCGTCGATACCCTCGACGTACACAGCATCGGCGTCTGCGCGCCAGCGACCAGGAAGATCGCTCACGGTCTCGAATTCATCGGTGAGCCAGTACAAACCGGTCAAGCTGACCCAGCCGAGCGGGTCGCCGTAGTAGCGTTCCCGCTCGCGGTGCCACTCGTTCCAGGCGGTCTCGAACGTCACTTCTGCGGTATCTGGGGTGGTGGCCATGGTCCTCACTTACCTTCCTGCCGCGCGCGTGGTTCCTCCGCCAATCCTGGTGTAGGCACGAACGCCGTCGCCTCGCGGATCATTCCCCGGCGTGGTGATCTCTCACTGGTGCCGCCGACGATGCGGGACCAGGGTGCGGGTGCTGTTCACATCCACCATCAACGCCAGCATCTCGTGACCGTCTCGTCTGCAACCGTCACGCGTATTTGCATCAGCACAATTTTTTGTGTCCCGGCCGGAACAGCTTTGTGTTACAAGACATTATTCGTACGTGAGGGTCCGCAACGCCGAGGAGAACGCCATGAGCGACACCGCCCGCAGCGCCAACCTGATCGGTCCGGCGGAGCTCCTCGCGGAGCTGTCCGCTGGGGGCAGCGATCTGGTCGTTCTCGATGTCCGTCAGTCCCTCTCGACCTCTAGCGACCACGCCGATCTCGAGGCCTACCTGTCCGGGCATATCCCTGGCGCGCTGTTCGTCGATCTCGACACCGACCTGGCGGGTGTGAGCACCGGAGCCAACGGCAGACGCCCCCTCCCTAGCCCGGAAGAGTTCGAGAAGTCGGTGCGTCGCTGGGGTATCGAGGCGAGCACGCCGGTCGTGGTCTACGGCGCGACTAGGTCACCGGCACCTGCCCGCGCATGGTGGTTGCTTCAATGGGCGGGCGTCGAATCCGTGCGGCTTCTCGACGGTGGCCTCGACGCGTGGATCAGCCACGGCGGCCAGTTGCGCAGCGGCGAGCCGGTACTTGGCGCCGAAAGCGACTTTTCGATCCGGCCGGGCCGCCTGCCCGTCGTTGAGGTGGCCGATGTGCCGGCCTTCGCGGATCGTGCCCTGTTGCTTGACGCCCGCCCAGCAGCCACGTTCTCCCACCCGACCGATGAATCCGCCGGCCATATTCCCGGGGCGAAGAGCGCTCCGGTATCGGAATCATTTGACAGCGCAGGGTATTTCAGAGATAGCGACGAGCTACGGGAGCACTTCGCCCGGCTTGGGATCGGACCGTCGACCGAACCGGCCGCCTACTGCGGGTCGGGTGTGTCGGCGGCGCTTGAGGTGTTCGCCCTCAACCTGCTGGGCGTTCGGGCGCGGTTGTACGTCGGTTCGGCCTCGGAGTGGACTGCCGATCCGTCCCGCCCATTTGAGCGGTGACACCACCCGTCATCCGGTCGCTACCGTCCCTACATGGGCGCGTTGGCCGGCACGAATACGCCGGAGCTGTCGGCTTCCTCCTCGGCGCGGATCACGTGCACCACCGCGTTGATCAGCGCCAGGTGGGTGAACGCCTGCGGGAAGTTGCCGAGATGCCGCCCGGTGCGCGGCTCGATCTCCTCGGCGTACAGATGCAGCGGGCTGGCGAACGACAGCAGCCGCTCGCACAGATGCTTGGCCCGGTGGATCTCGCCGATCTCGACCAGCGCCGACACCAGCCAGAACGAGCAGATGGTGAACGTGCCCTCCTCGCCGGCGAGGCCGTCGTCGGTCTCCTCGACGCGGTACCGCAGCACCAGCCCTTCCTCGGTCAGCTCGTCGGCGATGGCCAGCACGGTGGCCCGCACCCGCGGATCGTCGGAGGGCAGGAAGCGGGTCAGCACCGCCAGCAGCAGCGAGGCATCCAGAGCGTCGTCGCCGTAGCGCTGGGTCAGCACGCCGCGGGAGTCGACGCCGTTCTTGAGCACGTCGGCCTTGATCTCCTCGGCGATGGCGCGCCACTGCTGCGCGTAGGACTTCTCGCCCTGCAGCTCGGCCAGTTTGGAGCCGCGGTCCAGCGCGACCCAGCACATGATCTTGCTCGACGTGAAGTGCTGCGGTTCGCCGCGCACCTCCCAGATGCCGCGGTCGGGTTCGCGCCAGTGCTTGATGGCCTCCTCGACCTGTTGCTTGAGCACCGGCCACAGCGTGTCGGATATCTGCTCGCGAGACTTGGCGTGCAGGTACACCGAGTCGAGCATGGTGCCCCAGATGTCGTGCTGGCGCTGGTTGTACGCGCCGTTGCCGATGCGCACCGGGCGGGCGTTGTCGTAGCCGGACAGGTGGTGCAGCTCTTCTTCGACGAGGCTGCGTTCGCCGCCGACGGCGTACATCACCTGAAGCGGGTGGCGCTCACCGTTGTTGGCCCCGGACACGTCGGCGATGAATGCGAAGAAGTCGTCGGCCTCGCGGTCCAGCCCCAGCGTGTAGAGGCCCCACAGCGCGAAAGTCGAGTCGCGCACCCATGCGTAGCGGTAGTCCCAATTTCGTTCGCCCTGAGGGGTTTCCGGCAGCGACGTGGTGGGCGCCGCCAACAGCGCGCCGGTCGGCGAGTACGTCAACCCCTTCAGCGTCAGCGCGCTGCGCTGAAGGTATGACCGCCACGGATGGTCGGGGAAGTCGCCGATGTTGATCCACTGCCGCCAGGCACTCGCTGGTCTGCCACATCTTGTTCGGCGGCCTCGTCATAGGTCTGCGGAACGCCGAGTTTGGACCAGCTCAGCGCGACGAACACGTTGTCGCCCTCTTTCATCCGGGTCCGGGCCCGCGCCTCGCGGCCCTCGAGCCCGAGACGCAGATTGGTGGTGAGCCGCAGGGTCGGGTGCGAGTCGGGGTTCTTGTTCGCCCGCGCGATCGCCTCGCCGTAGGCCTGGGCGGAGTACTCCCAGCTGGCGCTGACGCGGTGGTAGTCGAAGGACGGCTCGCAGTTCATCACCAACTCGACCGTCCCGCTCACGCATCGCACGGTGCGCAGCAAAATATGCTCGGCGTCCCAGTCCATCGGGGTGCGGCGATGCGTCCGCGAGCGCGTCTCGATGTCGTGCCACGGCCCCATCACCAGCGTGTCGCGGACGATCAGCCAGCCGGTGTGCGTCTGCCAGGTGGTCTCCAGGATCAGGCTGCCCGGCAGGTAGCGGCGGGCGGCGGGCACGGTCACGCCGTACGGTCCCAGCCGGAAATGACCGGCGGCACGGTCCAGGATGGCGCCGAACACGCTGGGGGAGTCCGGGCGTGGCACGCACAGCCACTCCACCGAGCCGGCCGACGAGATCAGGCAGGTGGTCTCGCAGTCGGACAGGAACGCGTAGTCGGCGATCGGCGGAAACGGATTCCGCAATGACCCGCTGGGGGCATACGGCACCGGGGCCGTCACAGTGAACGGGGCCTCCGGCGCGCGGTCGGCCTGGACGAGCGGTGCCCCGTCGGAAGGCTCGGTGTCTTGCAGAACCATGCGGACATCATCGACTGCTGAGGCACCCGGCGTCTACTCAGGCGCGCGCGTGTCCGGCCGGTGGCGCCTGCGCGGCGGGCAAACTCGGGCGCCTGTTCGGGCGCTGGCCGGGCATCGAATACGCTGGCCGGGTGAACGGCTTCCTCAACTGGTGGGACGGTGTGGAGCTGTGGCTCTCCGGCCTGCCGTTCGTCGCGCAGACCGCGGTGGTGATGCCGGTGGTGCTGCGGCTGGCGTACGGGGTGGCCATGCTGCTCGACGGCGCGTTGGGAAACGGGATCCGCCTGCTGCGCCGCGCCCGCCATCTGGATGAGGATGACGAATGACCGGGTTACCCCGGTCGCGGGTGACGTTGGTGCTGGTCATCCTGGTGGTGTTGGTGATCGTCATGTGGTTGCTAACTCGTTAACTCGACTAAGCCCAGCCTGAGCACCGCTTCACGTTTCTGTTATTCTTCGCGCCATGCACGCCGCGACCGGCAGTACCGAGAGCCATATCTTGGCTCTCATTGCCGTGGGTAACTGCGCTGTTGCAGACGTTCACTGTTGTCGCTGACTCCACACCGTCCGCGGTTTGGTGTCGGTAGCGGCTATCTCTGTGCCCAGGTACTGATCCTCTCCTTGCCGTCGTGACGGAATCCCGCCCGTTCGTCCCGTGCAAGGAAAGGTCACCAATGTTCACCATCCGAAAGCTCCTGGCGCAGTGCCGCCGCACTCGCCGCCGCAGCATCTGCTGCTCGCGGCCTGTGGCGGGGGATCCAGCGACGTCGCAGGTGGCGGCGACGCGGGCAGCGCCGAGACCACGCTGACCCTTGTCGCCTATGCCGTGCCCGAGCCGGGATGGAGCAAGATCCTCCCCGCGTTCGCCGCCACGGAAGAGGGCAAGGGCGTGGCCGTCACCACCTCGTACGGCGCCTCGGGTGACCAGTCCCGCTCCGTCGTCGACGGCAAGCCCGCCGACATCGTCAACTTCTCGGTCGAGCCCGACGTCAACCGCCTGGTCAAGGCCGACAAGGTAGCCAAGGACTGGAACGCCGACGCCACCAAGGGCATCCCGTTCGGCTCGGTCGTTTCGCTGGTCGTCCGCGAGGGCAACCCGAAGAACATCAACGACTGGGACGACCTGCTGGCACCCGGGATCGAGGTCGTCACGCCCGAGCCCGCTGAGCTCCGGCTCCGCCAAGTGGAACCTGCTGGCGCCTTACGCCGCGAAGAGCAACGGCGGCAAGGACCCGCAGGCGGGCCTGGACTTCGTCAACAAGCTGGTCACCGAGCACGTCAAGACTCGTCCGGCGTCTGGGCGGGAAGCCACCGACGTGTTCCTGCAGGGCACCGGTGACGTGCTGCTCAGCTACGAGAACGAGGCGATCAACGTCGAGCGTCAGGGCAAGCCCGTCGAGCACATCAACCCGCCGCAGACCTTCAAGATCGAGAACCCCGTCGCGGTCGTCACTTCCTCAGCGCCATCTGGACAAGGCCAATGCGCTGAAGAACTTCCTGTACACCGCCGAGGGCCAAAAGATTTGGGCGGAGGCAGGCTTCCGGCCCGTCGACCCCGCGGTCGCGCTGGATTTCGCCGACGATTTCCCGGCACCGCAGAGGCTGTGGACCATCGCCGACCTGGGTGGCTGGAATTCTGTGGATCCGGCATTGTTCGATAAGGACAACGGAAGCATCACCAAGATCTACAAGCAGGCCACTGGATGACAGCTGCTCTCGACTCCAGAGGCGACCCGGCCGGAACTGACCGGCGACGGCGGGGCCGGGGCGCCTCGGGGCTTCTTCAAGAGCCGCTACGGCAGCACGTCGCTGCGGGTGGGTGTCGCGACGACGTGGCTGTCGGTCATCGTGCTGCTGCCGCTCGCGGCGATCGTCCGGCAGTCCGCCGGCGGCGGTTGGGATGCGTTCTGGACCGCGGTGACGTCCAACGCCGCTGATGCAGTCCTTCCGCGTCACCCTGACGATCTCGTTCGCGGTCGCAGTGATCAACCTGTTCTTCGGCCTGCTCGTCGCGTGGGTGCTGACGCGTGATGAATTTCCCGGCAAGCGACTGGTCGACGCGATTATCGACCTTCCCTTCGCGCTGCCGACGATCGTCGCCAGCCTGGTGATGCTCGCGCTCTACGGACCCAGCAGCCCCGTCGGGATTCATGTCCAGCACACGAAGTGGGGCATCGGCGTCGCGTTGCTGTTCGTCACACTGCCGTTCGTGGTGCGCTCGGTGCAGCCCGTGCTGCTGGAACTCGACCGCGAGGTCGAGGAGGCCGCGGCGTCGTTGGGCGCCAACAACCTCACCATCTTCCGGCTGGTGATCCTGCCTGCACTGCTGCCGTCGCTGCTTTCCGGTGCGGGCCTGGCGTTTTCGCGCGCCATCGGTGAGTACGGTTCGGTGGTGCTGATCGGCGGTGCGGTACCGGGTGAGACCGAGGTGTCGTCGCAGTGGATCCGGACGCTGATCGAGAACGACGACCGCACCGGCGCCGCAGCGGTTTCGATTGTGCTGCTGGTGATTTCATTTGTCGTCTTGTTTGTCCTGCGAAGCATCGGCTCGCGCGCGGCGAAGCGTGAGGAGCTGGCGCAGTGAACCTTTCGCCGGCGGTTCGCTATCTCGCTCGCTACGTCGCGCTCGGGTATCTGTTCGTGCTGCTGGTCGTCCCGGTCGGGCTGATTTTGTGGCGCACCTTTGCGCCGGGCGTCGGCGCCTTCGTTGAGTCGATCACCACCCCGGCGGCGGTCTCGGCGCTGCAGCTGTCGTTGTTGGTGGTCGCGATCGTCGTGCCGCTCAACGTGATCTTCGGCGTGCCGACGGCATTGGTGTTGGCGCGCAATCGGTTCCGCGGTAAGGGCGCGCTGCAGGCCGTCATCGACCTGCCGTTCGCTGTCTCGCCGGTCGTCGTCGGTGTGGCGCTGATCCTGTTGTGGGGCACGGCCGGTGTCTTCGGTTTCGTGGAGAACGACCTCGGTTTCAAGATCATCTTCGGCTTCCCGGGCATCGTGCTCGCCAGCATCTTCGTCACGGTGCCGTTCGTCATCCGCGAGGTCGAACCGGTGCTGCACGAGCTCGGCACCGACCAGGAAGAGGCGGCGGCCACGCTGGGATCCAGCTGGTGGCAGACGTTCTGGCGGGTGACGTTGCCGTCCATCCGGTGGGGCCTGATGTACGGCGTCGTGCTGACCGTGGCACGCACGCTCGGCGAGTTCGGCGCCGTGATCATGGTGTCGTCCAACCTTCCGGGAACGTCGCAAACACTCACACTGCTCGTATCGGACCGCCACAACCGGGGCGCCGAGTACGGCGCCTACGCCATCTCAACGCTGCTGATGGCCGTGGCGGTGATTGTCCTGATTGTTCAGGTGATCCTCGACGCCCGGCGCGCGAAAACGGACAATTAGGCCACCAGGAGACGCTGATATGACCATTGCGATCGCCGTGCGGGGCGCGAACAAACACTATGGCGACTTCGCCGCGCTGGACAACGTCGACTTCGACGTGCCGTCGGGCTCACTGACCGCGCTGCTCGGCCCCAGCGGGTCGGGTAAGTCGACGCTGCTGCGAGCGATCGCCGGCCTGGACCAGCCCGACACCGGCACCATCACGATCAACGGACGCGATGTCACCGGTGTCCGCCGCAGCGGCGCGGCATCGGCTTCGTGTTCCAGCACTACGCGGCGTTCAAGCATCTGACGGTCCGCGACAACGTCGCGTTCGGCCTCAAGATCCGCAAGCGGCCCGAAGGCCGAGATCAAGGAGAAGGTGGACAACCTGCTGGAAGTGGTGGGACTGAGCGGCTTTCAGACCCGTTATCCCAACCAGCTCTCCGGTGGCCAGCGCCAGCGCATGGCATTGGCGCGCGCGCTCGCCGTCGACCCTCAGGTGCTGCTGCTCGACGAGCCGTTCGGCGCGCTGGACGCCAAGGTGCGCGAGGATCTGCGGGCATGGCTGAGCCGGCTGCACGACGAGGTGCACGTGACCACGGTGCTGGTCACTCACGACCAGTCCGAGGCGCTCGACGTCGCCGACCGGATCGCGGTGCTGAACAAGGGCCGTATCGAGCAGGTCGGCTCGCCGACGGACGTCTACGACACACCCGCCAACGCGTTCGTGATGTCGTTCCTGGGCGCGGTGTCGTCGCTCAATGGAACCTTGGTGCGCCCGCACGACATTCGCGTCGGCCGCAACCCCGACATGGCGATCGCGGCCAGCGACGATTCCGTTCCAGGCCACCGGTGTGCTGCGGGCCACCATCGACCGAATTGTGATGCTGGGCTTCGAGGTTCGTGTCGAACTGACCAGCGCGGCAGACAAGACGCCGTTCACGGCGCAGATCACCCGCGGCGACGCCGAGGCGCTCGGGCTCAAGGAAGGCGACACGGTCTACGTCCGCGCGACCCGGGTGCCGTCCACTGCCCGGCGGCACCGAAATCCCGAAGAGCGATACGGCCGACGAGGACGACTCGCTGACGAAGGCCTAGCGACCAACTCATCGCGCCGTTTGCGACATCGACGAGACGAAAGGCGTGTGCAGTGCCCCAGCCGCGACGAGACAACATGCTGATCGTGCATTGGCACGACCTCGGCCGCCAGCTTGGCGTTTACGGCCACCCCGAGGTGTCCAGCCCGCGGCTAGACCAGCTGGCCGCCGACGGAATCCTGTTCACCCGGGCGCACGCTACCGCGCCGCTGTGTTCCCCGTCGCGCGGCTCACTGTTCACCGGCCGCTACCCACACACAAACGGTCTCGTCGGGCTGGCGCATCATGGCTGGGAATACCGCGCTGGAGTACGTACACTTCCAAACCTTCTGTCTGAATCTGGCTGGTATACAGCACTTTTCGGTATGCAGCACGAGACGTCGTATCCGTCCCGGCTTGGATTTGACGAGTTCGACGTCTCCAACTCCTACTGCGACTACGTCGTCGCGAGGGCGCGGGAATGGCTGACCGAAAGCGCGCCGATTCTCGCAGGTATGCCGTTCCTGTTGACGGCCGGTTTCTTCGAGACGCACCGGCCCTACCCACGGGAAAGGTACGAACCCGCCGACACCGCAATGGTCGACGTGCCGGACTATCTACCCGACACTCCCGAGGTGCGACGTGACCTCGCCGAGTTCTACGGTGCGATCGCGACGGCCGACAGTGCCGTCGGCCTGATGCTCGACACCCTGGCCGAAACTGGTCTAGATGCCACGACCTGGGTGGTGTTCATGACCGACCACGGTCCGGCATTCCCGCGCGCCAAGTCGACGCTCTACGACGCCGGCACCGGCATCGCGATGATCATTCGCCCACCGCGCGGGAGGAGAATCGCGCCGCGGGTGTACGACGAATTGTTCAGCGGAGTGGACTTGGTTCCCACTCTGCTCGACCTCCTCGGTGTCGGCCAGCCGGCCGGTATCGACGGAATGTCGCACGCGCGCAATCTACTCGGGGCCGTCGACGAGATCACCCCGATTCGCGATCGCGTATTCACGGAGAAGACGTATCACGATTCGTTTGATCCGATAAGGGCGATTCGCACCAAGGAGTACAGCTACATCGAGAACTACGGGCAACGGCCTGTGCTGGATCTGCCGTGGGACATCGTAGAAAGCCCGTCCGGGCAGGCGGTGGCCCCGTTTGTCGCCGCACCGCGCCAAACCCATGAGCTGTACGACCTCCTCGAGGATCCGGCCGAGCTGAACAATCTTCTCGAAGGCGACGCCTCGGATCACGCGGAGTCGATCGCCACCGATCTCGCCGTCCAGTTGCACGAATGGCGCCAGAGCACCGGCGACGTCATTCCGTCGGTGTTCGCGGGTAACCGCATCGCCATCCGCTACACCGAGACGTATCTGCGCGTCCACGGGCGAGAACCTACCTCGCGGTCTGCGATCGCCGGGGAGCGCGGCATCGAGGAGGACGTCCGGACAAGGCAATAGTTTCAATCAGGCTGATCGAAAAATGCTGCCGTGCAACGCAAGTCGATTGCCGCTAAGCTCTCGCGAATGAGCGCGGTCTCGTCTGCGTACCTGGTGCTTGGGTCGCAGCGCAGTGGTAGCACGCTGCTGGTCGAATCGCTGAGGGCTACAGGCGTAGCCGGCGAGCCGCAGGAGTTTTTCCAGTACCTGCCGGACACCAGCCAAGCACCTCAGCCGCGGCAGTGGTTCGACGGCGTCGAGGACCAGTCGATCCTGCGCCTGCTGGATCCGCTCGAGGACGGCACCCCGATTTCGCCCCCGCGGAGATCTGGCGTGACTACATCCGCACCGTGGGTCGCACACCCAACGGGGTGTGGGGCGGCAAGTTGATGTGGAATCAAACGCCGCTGCTGCTCAAGCGGGCCAAGAATCTGCCCAACCGCTCCGGGGACGGGCTACTCGCCGCGATACGCGACGTCATCGGCGGCGACCCGGTGCTGGTGCACATCCACCGGCCCGACGTGGTGTCGCAGGCAGTGTCGTTCTGGCGGGCGGTGCAGACCCGGATGTGGCGAGGGCGCCCCGACCCGGTGCGCGATGCCCGCGCCGAGTACCACGCCGGCGCCATTGCCCACGTGATCAACATGCTGCGCGAGCAGGAAAAGGGTTGGCAGACTTGGTTCGAGGAGGAGGGCGTCAAGCCGATCGATATCGCGTATCCGGTGCTGTGGCGCAACCTCACCGAGATAGTCGCAACCATCCTCGATGCGCTTGGGCAGGATCCGCGGCTGGCCCCGGCCCCGGTGCTGGAACGCCAGGCCGACCAACGTTCCGACGAATGGGTGGAGCGCTACCGAGCGGACGCGCAGAGAATCGGACTGCCGACGTAGGCGCGTCAGACCAGGCTCTTTCGGCGAGCAGACGCGAAAACCCCCAATTGCGCGCTGAAATAGGGGTTTTCGCGATCCCCGACTTCGTGTGGGCCCAGCTCGCGCGTATGAGGCGGTTGTCAGCTGGTCGCGGCGCGTGCGAACGGTGTTCCGACCGACCGGTACGCCGGAGGATGGGGATGGCGCCAGAGGCGTTTGCGTTCGAGAATCGGCAGCACGCCTTCGCCGAACCAGTACGCCTCTTCGAGGTGTGGGTAGCCGGACAGGATGAAGTGGTTGATCCCGAGCCGGGAGTACTCGATGATGCGCTCGGCCACCTCCTCGTGTGACCCGACAAGCGCAGTGCCCGCGCCGCCACGCACCAGGCCGACGCCGGCCCACAGGTTGGGGGATATCTCCAGCTTGTCCAGGCTGCCGTTGTGCAGCTCGACCATCCGGCGCTGGCCCTCCGATTCACTGCGGGCGAGGTTCGCCTGCACCCGTTCGATGTCGGCGGGGTCTATCCCGGTGATCAGCCGATCGGCGACCGCCCACGCCTCCTCGGCAGTGTCGCGGGTGATCACGTGGATCCGCAGGCCGTAGGACAGGATTCGGCCGTTGTCGACGGCCAGGCCGCGGACGCGTTCGAGCTTCTTGCTGACGGCGAACGGCGGCTCACCCCAGGTGAGGTAGGTGTCGGCGTAGCGGCCCGCCACCGGGCCTGCCGCCGCCGAGGAGCCGCCGAAGAAGATCGGCGGCACGGGATCGGGGTGGTTGGCCAACAGCGCATCGCGCACGTGGATGTGGTTGCCCTCGAAGGTAATCGGCTGCCGAGAGTTCCACAGTTCGCGCACTACATGCAGGAATTCTGCGGTGCGCTCGTAGCGTTGGTCCTTGTCGAGAAAGTCGCCGTAGGCCTGCTGCTCGTAGGATTCGCCGCCGGTCACGACGTTGACGAGCAGCCGGCCTTCGGAGTGTCTCTGGAACGTGCCGGCCATCTGCGCGGCCAAAGTCGGGCTCACGAGTCCGGGGCGAAACGCGACCAGGAACTTGAGCGTTCGTGTGGTCTCGACGAGCATCGCCGTTGTCAGCCACGCGTCCTCGCACCAGGCACCGGTCGGGGTCAGCACCGCCTCGAACCCGTTGGTCTCCGCTGCCGAGGCGATCTCGTTGAGGTACCGCAGCGTCGCGGGCCGGTTGCCGGACATCGGCAAACCATGTCCGCCCGCGACCAGTCCGCGGGAATCACCGTATGTGGGCAGAAACCAGTGGAACGACAGGGCCATTCGGTTCGTTCTCCTTCTCCGGGTCGCGTCGATAATCGGCGATGCGCGTGGCCCTGTCACCATTTCGAATCTGTGAGCGCGCAACCCGTGTGCACGCGAGCCGGTGCCGGTGATAGTGCGGCGATGACGTCTCTTGCTGTACAAACCACCTCCGATACAGAACTCGTGGCGACCTTCGCGCCGATCTTCGAGCGGGTCGCCGCCGGGGCCGTCGACCGGGAGGTAGACCGGCGGCTGCCGTACGAGGAGGTGGGCTGGCTGCGCGAAGCCAGGTTCGGCGCACTGCGGGTACCGGTCGAATTCGGCGGCTACGGCGCGTCGGTCCGCCAGCTCTTCGGACTGTTGATCGACCTGGCGGCCGCCGAGTCGAACATTCCGCAGGCCCTGCGTGTGCACTTCACGTTCGTTGAGGACAGGCTGCTGGACGAGCCGGGGGCCAAGCGGGAGCAATGGCTCCGCGCGGTGGGAGATGGTGCTCTTGTGGGCAATGCGATCACCGAACCTGGCGTGGGTGCAGTCGATCGTTACCGGACGACACTGACGCGTGACGGCGACGGCTGGCGCCTCGACGGTGTCAAGTACTACAGCACGGGTTCGCTGTTCGCCGATTACATCCTGGCCGCTGCGGATCGCGACGGCGAACGAGTCGGCGTGCTCGTCGACGCGACCTCCGACGGCGTTCGCCAGCACGACGACTGGAACGGCTTCGGGCAGCGCCTGACCGCCAGCGGCACCACCGAATTCACCGCTGTGGCAGTCGATGACGATCGGGTTCTCGGTCCCGGCTACGGCGCCCCAGGTCCCACGTATGCGACCGCCTACCTGCAACTCGTGCAGCTCGCCGTGCTCGCAGGAATCGCACAACGCGCGGAGCGCGACACCCGGCAGTGGGTTGGTGAGCGCACGCGCAGCTACACCCACGCCACCGCGGATCTACCGCGCAACGATCCGCTTGTGCAGCAGGTGATCGGGCGGCTGTCGAGTGCGGCGTTCACGGCGCGAGCCGCCGTGCTGGCGGTAGCCGATCTCTTGGACCGCATCCTGGCCGACGGAGCGTCGGACGAAGATGCACTCACTGCCGTCGAATTCGCCGCCGCACAGGCCCAGCTCGGAGTCATCGACGTGGTCCTGCCGGCCACCAGCTTGTTGTTCGAGGTCGGTGGCGCGTCGATCGTGTCCGAGCGCCTGCGTCTCGACCGGCACTGGCGTAACGCGCGCACCATCTCGGTCCACAACCCGGCCATCTACAAGGCACGGGCGATCGGTGACCACGTCCTCAACGGCACCGCATTGCCGTTCGCGTGGAGCGCGGGTGAGCGTCACGCATCACAGTGACACGTACCCCCTTGCCAAGCTCGCGGCGAAACTGAAGGCATGCAGGCAAAGCTACTGAAATCCTCTGCACAACTTCAGTTCCGAGGTCCTCGCGCCTGCCTCTCACCCGACGTTCCGATCGCGCTGAACACAACCAGTGCCCCGCATCGGACGACCGAGGAGGATTCGATCAGTGACTCGCGTTATCCGCTTCAATGCCTTCGACATGAACTGCGTCGCCCACCAATCCCCGGGGCTGTGGCGCCATCCCGACGACCAATCCTGGCGATACAAGGATCTTGGTTACTGGACCGAGTTGGCAAAATTGCTCGAACGTGGACGCTTCGACGGCCTGTTCATCGCCGACGTGCTCGGCACCTACGACGTGTACGGCGCCAGCGACGAGGCTGCGATCCGCCAGGCCGCACAAATCCCGGTCAACGATCCGCTGCTGCTGGTCTCGGCGATGGCCTTGGTGACCAATCATCTGGGTTTCGGCATCACGACGGGCACCGGTTTCGAGCACCCCTATCCTTTCGCCAGGCGGATGTCCACGCTTGATCATCTGACCGGAGGTCGCATCGGCTGGAACGTCGTCACCGGATACCTGCCCGCCGCCGCGCGCAATATGGGACAGACAGATCAGCCCGCCCACGACGCCCGATATGACCATGCCGATGAGTATCTCGAGGTGCTCTACAAGCTGTGGGAGGGGTCCTGGGAGGACGACGCGGTGATCCGCGACCGCGAACGGGGCGTGTTCACCGACCCAGCCAAGGTGCACCACATCGGTCATGAGGGCACGCATTTCAGCGTGCCGGGAGTGCACCTGTCCGAGCCGTCTGCGCAGCGCACCCCGGTGATTTACCAGGCCGGCTCTTCACCGCGCGGAGTAAGGTTCGCCGCCGAGAACGCCGAGGCCATCTTCACCGCGGCGCCGACCAAAGCGATTCTGCGGGAGACGGTTTCGACTATCCGCCGCGAGCTGGAGCTGGCTGGGCGGGATCCGTACTCGGCGAAGATCTTCAATCTGACCACGGTGGTGACGGGCGAAACCGACGAGCAGGCGCACGCGAAGCACGCCGAGTACCTCTCCTATGGCGACCCGGAGGGCGCGTTGGTGTTCATGTCCGGCTGGATGGGTGTCGATCTGGCACGTTATGGCCTCGACGAGCCGATCGGCAACGTCGACTCGAACGCGATCCTGTCGGCTGTCGCGGCATTCCAGTCTGCCGACCCCGACGGCCGAGAATGGACGGTGCGCGACATCGCCGAGTGGGGTGAGATCGGCGGAATGGGCCCCCGAATCGTTGGTTCAGGTGTGCGTGTCGCCGACACGCTGCAGGAGTGGGTCGAGGAGACCGATGTCGACGGTTTCAACCTCGCCTATGCGATCACGCCCGGCTCGTTCGCCGATTTCATCGAGTATGTGGTTCCGGTGCTGACGGCGCGTGGCGCCTACCAATCGTCGTACGCCCCAGGGACACTGCGCAACAAGCTGCTGGGCAATGGTGACCGACTTCCCGACGAGCACCGCGGTGCGCGGTACCGGGTTGGCGGCCCGGAGTCGGCCATCGTCGAACGCCCCTCCACGCTGCCGTCTTCCTCGTCATCGGTTGCCTCGCAGCCTGTCCGCGGCTAAGAGAGCCACTGCGGCGGCTTCCTTCCGCTGATGGACACAGTCTCACTAACAACATGGAGCAGATATGACCACCGAAAAGATCACCGAGCAGATCCAGTTTGCCTATTGGGTGCCCAATGTCAGCGGCGGGCTGGTGACGAGCACGATTGACCAGCGCACCGGCTGGGACTTCGAATACAACAAGAAACTCGCGCAGACCGCGGAGAACAACGGCTTCGACTATGCCCTGTCGCAGGTGCGCTACATGGCCTCCTATGGTGCCGAATACCAGCACGAGTCCACGTCTTTCAGCTTGGCGCTGCTCGGCGCGACCGAGCGTCTGAAGGTGATCGCCGCGGTGCATCCGGGGCTCTGGCATCCTGCAGTGCTTGCCAAGTTGGGCGCCACCGCCGACCATCTGTCGAACGGGCGATTTGCGATCAACGTCGTATCCGGCTGGTTCGCAGGTGAATTCACGGCGCTCGGCGAGCCGTGGCTCGAGCACGATGAGCGCTACCGGCGCAGCGCCGAGTTTCTCGAGGTGATCTCGCAAGATCTGGACCGAGGACAACGTCAACTTCGCCGGCGACTTCTACCGTATCCGCGACTTCACGCTGAAGCCGAAGCCGCTCAACACACCTGCGCGACCCAATCCCGAGCTGTTCCAAGGTGGCAACTCGACCGCGGCGCGCCGCAATGGTGGGCGCTATGCCGACTGGTACTTCTCCAACGGCAAGGACTTCGACGGTGTCACCGAACAGCTGAGCGATGTCCGCGACTGTCGCCCGGACACACAACCGTGAGGTCAGGTTCGGGCTGAACGGGTTCATCATCGCCCGCGACACGGAGAAAGAAGCCCACGACACCCTCCGCGAGATCATCGACAAGGCCAACCGCCCCGCGGTCGAGGGGTTCCGGGACGCGGTTCAGCAGGCCGGCGCGTCCACCGGGGACCGCAAGGGCATGTGGGCCGATTCCTCGTTCGAAGATCTGGTGCAATACAACGACGGGTTCCGGACGAAGCTGATCGGCACTCCCGAACAGATCGCCGAACGGATCGTCGCCTACAGACGGCTCGGCGTCGACCTCATTTTGGCTCGGGTTCCTGCACTTCCAGGAGGAAATCGAGTACTTCGGCGCCAAGGTGCTGCCGCTGGTGCGGGAGCTGGAGTCACAGGAGCAGCCGATCCCGGTAGCGAGCTGATGACGACCATCGAGGCCGGGCCGATCTTGTCAGCCGCCGAAGCGGTGTCGGTGGCCAGGGAACTCGCAGGCGAATTCGCGGCCGGCGCGGCTCACCGAGACCGCAACCGTGAGTTACCGTTTCGCGAGATGGACCGGCTTGCGGCCAGCGGCTTGCTGGCGGTCACCGTGCCCGCCGCGTACGGCGGCGCCGATCTGCCGCCGAGCACCGTCGCCGAGGTGGTGCGCATTCTCGCGACGGCTGACCCGAACATCGCGCAGATACCCCACAGCCATTTCGTGTATGTGAACTTGCTGCGGCTTGCCGGCTCGGATGATCAGCTACACCGCTTTGGCGGTCAGGTGCTGCGCGGCGCCCGCATCGCTAACGCTCAGTCCGAACGCGGTGGCAAGACAGTCGCCGACGTCGCCACCACTCTGCGTCCCGAGGACGATCGCTTCCGCATCAACGGCGCCAAGTATTACTGCACCGGCTCGCTGTTCGCCGACCTGCTTGCGGTGCTCACGCGGCTCGTCGATCCCGACCGTGTCAGCGGTCTGCCGGAGGGGGAGTACATTGCCTACCTTCCGGCCGACACTACCGGTGTGCACATCATCGATGACTGGGATGCCTTGGGGCAACGAACAACCGGCAGCGGCACCATCACGTTCGATGGTGTGGTCGTCGAGCGAGACCAACTGGTGGCGAGGGCTGACGCCGTGAACGCACCGACCGGATATGGCGCGTTCGCGCAGTTGCTACACGCGGCGATCGACACCGGAATCGCGCGCGGTGCCCTGGAGGCTGCGGCGGGTTTCGTCCGCGCTAACAGCCGACCGTGGTTCGAGGCCGACGTGGGCCGGGCAATCGACGACCCCCTTTTGATCCAGCGGTTCGGCGAACTCGCCGTAACCGTCACCGCGGCCGAAGCGACACTGTCAGCGGCGGGAGCGGCCGTCGATGCCACGATCACGAGTGGATCGCTCGAGCCGCCCGACACGCCTGCCGATGCCTCGCTTGCGGTGGCCACCGCCAAGGTGCTTGCCGACAAGGCCGCCAACGACGTGTCGAGCGCGCTGTTCGAGGTCAGTGGCACCCGCAGCGCCGCAGCCCATTTGAATCTCGACCATTTCTGGCGCAACGCTCGCACCCACACGCTGCACGATCCGGTCAGGTGGAAGTACCAGCACGTCGGCCGCGCATTGCTACAGGGAACGCCGCCACCGCTGCACGGAGTCATCTGATGGCAGTCACGGTGGTCGTCAGAAGCCCGAAACAGGCGTTGCATGCGTTGCAGGCCTACGCCGAGATGCTGTGAATCATGCGTGAGCAGCTTCAGATTCCGACCGATGGTGCGGGCCTACGCCGTGCGTTCGCGCACTTCCCAAGTGGTGTTGTCGCGGTGTGTGCGCGTATCGACGGCCAACTCCACGGCTTGGCCGTCAGCACCTTCGTGCCCGTGTCGCTGGATCCGCCACTGGCGTCATTCTGCGTTCAAAACAGTTCCGCGACCTGGCCGCGGTTGTCGGCCGCAAGCCGCCTCGGCCTGAGCTTGCTTGGGACCGACCAAGATGAGGCCGCACGGGCGCTCGGCACCCGGAACGGAGATCGCTTCCAGAACGTCGAACTGCACCGCGGGCGCGACGACGCGGTGTTCGTCGACGGCGCATCGGCGTGGATCGAGGGCGTAGTCGAGACGCAGGTGCCAGCAGGTGACCACAAGGTGGTGCTGCTGAGGATCCATCGTCTGGCCACCCGCTCCGAAGTAGAGCCACTGGTGTTCCACGGCAGTCGGTTTCGACGAATGCAGGCACTCCACGAAATCACCGATCTCGTTGGGTGAGCCTGCGCGCCCACCGCCCAGATCGTCTCGGGAGCCGGCGAGCTTATAGGCCCAGATGCTCACGCAGGGTGTGCGTACGGTACTCGGTGCGGAAACTACCGCGTTCCTGAAGCAAAGGCACCACCCGATCGACGAACTCGTCCAGTCCGTGCGGCGTGAGGTGGGGAACCAGGATGAACCCGTCGCACGCATCGGACTGCACGTGCAGATCGATCTCATCAGCGACCTGCGCGGGCGTGCCGACAAACTGCTGGCGGCTGGTGACAGCGATGACCAATTCGCGGATGCTGAGGTTCTCGGCCTCCGCGCGCTCACGCCACATCGCAGCCAGAGCTTTGGGGTCGCCGTGCCGCACCCGACCCTGCGTAACCGTCGGGTCGTCGGCCGGTTCGAGGTCTGGCAGTGGGCCGTCGGGGTCGTAGACGGATAGATCGCGCTGCCAGACCTGCTCGAGCATCGCGATCGCCGTCGGTCCGCTCACTTGCTGGTGTCGGATGTGACGCGCCTTGTCGGCGGCGTCGGTGGGGCTGTCTCCAAGCACGACGCTGGCTGCGGGAAAAACCTTGAGCCGGTCGGGATCGCGCCCATAGAATGCCGCACGGCCCTTCACATCTGTGTAGTACCGCTGACCGGCCTCCAGCGTGGAGTGCAACGTGAACATCGCATCGGCGTGCTTGGCGCCGAACGCCCGCCCGTCGGCGGAGTCTCCCGCCTGGAGCAGCACCGGATGGCCCTGCGGGCCGCCCGGAAGCGTCGCAACACCGCGCACCGTGAACTGCGGCCCATAGTGCTCCACTGCGGTAATCCGGTCCGGGTCGACGTATACGCCGGCAGCGTGGTCGGCCAGTACCGCGTCCGGTGCCCAGCTGTCCCAGAAGGCGCGCGCGACGGTGATGAACTCCTCCGCCCGCTTGTAGCGGTCAGCGTGGTCGAGGAACCCGCCGCGGCGGAAGTTCTCGCCGGTGAAGGCGTCCGATGACGTCACCATGTTCCAGGCGGCCCGGCCGTCGGATAGGTGATCGAGTGTGGCGAATTGCCGTGCCACTTCGAAGGGTTCGTTGAAGGTCGTGTTGATGGTGCCGGCCAGCCCGAGGCGTTCGGTGACACCGGCCAGGGCCGCCAGCACGGTGAACGTGTCCGGCCGGCCCACCACGTCGAGATCGTGGATGCGGCCGCGGTGCTCGCGCAACCGCAGCCCCTCGGCGAGGAAGAAGAAGTCGAACAGTCCGCGCTCGGCGATGCGGGCAAGATGCACGAACGAGTCGAAATCGATCTGGCTACCGGACCCCGGGTCGGACCACACCGTGGTGTTGTTCACGCCCGGAAAATGAGCAGCTAAGTGTATCGGCTTGCGATGCTTACCTTCTCGTGTGTTCATCCCGTCAGACCCCAACTTTTGGCGATCAATTCGTGCGAGCGCAACCGGTCGACGTGACGATGTGTCACCGAGGTGACGACGAGCTCGTCGGCGCCGGTGGCCCGCTGCAGACGTGCCAGCCCGTCGGCGACCTCATCCGGATCACCGACGAATTGCGTTGCGATGCGGTCACTTACCAGAGCCCGTTGCTCTTCGGTCAAGGGTTGGCAGGTGTCGGGATCCGGGTATGGGATGGCGCCCCCGGCGCTGCGGATCGAGTACACCCAATGCCCATAGCTCCTTGCCAGCTGCCGTGCCGTATCCGCGTCGTCCGCGACAACGATATCGGCCGAGACGACGACGTACGGCTCCGCCAATGTTGCCGACGGCCGGAAGGCGTTGCGATAGGCGTCTACCGCATCCAGGGCCGTGGCAGGCGTGATGTGGTAACTGGCCACGAACGGCAGACTGCGGGCACCGGCGACCTCTGCGCTCTGGCCCTTGCTGCTGCCGAAGATCCACGGCGTCAGGGGAACCCGTTCGCCGGGCACCACGCGGGTGTCGATCCCGTCAATCTGGTAGTCGCCGTTCAACATCGCGACGATGTCCTCGACCTGCTCGGCGAAGTCCGGCGTCGCCGCCTCGGGTTGCTGCAGGACCGACATCTGTGCCCGCAGCCGGGGGCTACGCATCACGGCGCCGACTTCGAGCGGAGGCGGCACGATCACTCCGTCGACCTCGCGCCATTCCGGTGACAGCGGCGGCGTGGGCGGCCGATCGTCGGTCTTGAGTAGTTGCGCTCGGCGCTGCCCGGAGCGGCCGAGCCCGAGGTCGATGCGGCCCGGGTGGAACGCATGGAGCGTGCCGAAGCCTTCAACCACGGCGGCGGCCGTAGTGAAACCGAGTTGGACGGCGGCCGCGCCGACGCGAATCCGATCCGTAGCGGCGGCGATCTGCCCGATCAGCACCGCCGGGGACGAACTCGCGACCGCCACGAAGTGATGCTCGGCGATCCAGTAGCGACGAAACCCCCACTGCTCGGCATGCCGGGCCAGGTCGACGGTGTTGCGCAATGCCGTCGCGGCGTCGCTGCCCTCACTGATCGGTGACAGATCGAGAATCGACAACGGAATGCCGTGAGCTCCTGCGTGACGAGAATTCGGCGCCGTCATGACGACTGATCCAGCGCATAACGGCTTTTCACCGCGGGAAGGCCGAGCCTGTTCCGCAGCGTCTCACGGTCGCGGTAGGCGGTGCGAAAGACGCCGGCATCCTGCAGCAACGGCACCACCTCATCGACGATCGCCGGCAGATCGGTGGCGTGGACGGCCGGACGAAGCCGGACCCCGCCAATGCCCAGCCGCTGCCACCGCAGCAACAGATCGACCAATTCGGGGGCGCTGCCTGCAAAGATCGTGGCATCGGACTGGAAGTCGACGTCGCCGCCCAACGACACCACCACGTCGGCGTACACCTTCAGATGCGTGCCGCCCGCGTGGACGATCTCACGGAGAATGGACCGCAGTGAATCGTCGTCCGAAGGGGTGACGAACACCAGATCGGCGGTGCGTACGGCGAATTCGTAGATCCGCGGTGCGTGCGCCAGTGCGGCGATCACCGGCTGGCCCTGCGGCGGACGAGGCGTGATCGAGGGACCTTTGACCGAAAAGTGCTTTCCCACGAAGTCGATGTAGTGGAGCTTCTCCCGGTCGACGAACCGCCCGGCGGCGACGTCCCGAATCTCCGCGTCGTCCTCCCAACTGTCCCACAGCCTTCGGACGACCTCAACGACGTCGGCTGCTTCGCCGAAAAGCTCGTCGACGTCTGGGATATCGCCGTCTCCGAGGCCGAATGAGCGTCGACCGAAGAGCGCCGCTTCGTATGGGGTTGTGCTGACTCGCGGCTGCCAGCCGGCCCGCCCATGGGATACGAAGTCAAGCGTGGCAATGGCTTTCGAGACGTGGAACGGCTCGGTGTGGGTCACGGTCGCGACCGGTATCAAGCCGATGTGCCGGGTCGCGGGTGCGACGCGGGCCGCCACCAGCACTGCGTCGGCGCGGCCGGCCAGGCGCCGTGGGTCGATCTGCTCGCGGCGGCCGGGTTGTGGCATCAGAGAGTCGTCGATGGTGAGGAAGTCGAATAGCCCGCGTTCGGCAATGGCCACCAGGTCGGCCCAGTAGCTGCCACTGGTGACCGCCGCGGCGGGGCGGGTCGCTTGCCACGCCCGCGGGTGCCAGCCGTAACCGTCCAGGGCGACGGCCACGTGCAGATCCGCGCTCACATGCCCGCCTTCTCGAATGTATTTGGGTCGATCACGTAACTGTCCAACGCGGGCAGCCCGGCCGCATTCCGGACGCGCAATTCAGATCACCGTGATTAAAAGTTCAGCGACAACGACGCAGCGTGACAGGGTATTTGGGCCGTCGCCGCGCGACGACGCTGTTTACTCGAATCATCGTGATCGGAACCGGTAGGCGAATCCTGCAGGTGGCGTAATAGGGAGCCGACAGCGTGTTTGCCCAGGTGACCGGCGGTTTTGGCCTGGCGGATTGCTGCGGCGACCCGGCGGCGGCCGTTTCGCGGCCATCTGGACCTCCCGAACCCGCATTACGGTGACGTTCGGTCCTGGTCAGCGGCGGAGAGGAGGTGAGCGATGCGCGGCGCACTCGACGACGTCGATGCCGACGTCCGCGCCAACGCGCGGCAAGCAATAACTACGCCGCCGTCTTAATAGTTCGCGGGAGTTAGGCGGCGGCCCGGTCCTCGGCGGCCGCGGCGTCGAACCGGTCCAGCACCGTCGCGGCGACCAAATTGTGTGAGCCCAGCGGCTCGGCCATCGAAATGCCGTGTGCCGCAGCAAAGGCCGCTACCCGGTCGGTGATCACGCCGTGCGCCAGGAACCACGGGGCGATGACCAGACGGTCGGCGCCGTTGGCGCGCAAGTAAGCCGCTGCGTCGGCGATACCGGCATGCGGTCCCGTCGCAAACGCGACTTCGGCGCCCGCCCAACGGGTTCCGGCGCGCAGTGCAGGTGCCACCGTCGACGTCCGCGCGTTGGCGGCTTCACTCGACGAGCCCACGGCGACTACGAGAACGCCCAGACCCCGTCGTCCGGGGACACACCGGCCTCGGCCAGTCGCAGCCTCAACACCGACAGCAGCGCGGGATCCTCGCCGAGCACCTCGGCCTGCGCAACCGCGGCGCCCGACTCGTCGATCATCGCCGGGATGTCGGTCCGGGCGTGATACGCGTCGGCCAGCAGGAACGGAACCACGACGCCGCCGGGCACACCGGCCAACACATCGCGGAGGCTGGGCGTTGTCTGCTCGAGAAACGCGGGACGGACGTCGAGCCAGGGCCGCAGCCGCCGGATCCGGCCGGCCACCGCATGCGTCACCGCCGCCGAGCGGGGATCGGCGCTACCGTGCGCGGCCAAGACCAGGGTCACGACGCGTGCAACCCGCATTCCGTCTTCGACAACCCAGCCCAACGCCCGCTGCGCGGATCGGCGCCCTCGACCGGCTTCGCCGTGCACGGCGCGCAACCGATCGACGGATACCCTTCGAACACAAGCGGATTCACCAGCACATCGTTGGCGTCGATGTAGGCCTGCATCTCCTCATCGGTCCACGCCGCCAGCGGATTGATCTTCACCAACCCGAACGCCTTGTCCCAGCTGATCAGCGGCGCGTTGGCCCGCGTCGGCGCCTCGACCCGGCGAATGCCCGTCACCCACGCGGAGTAGCCGCGCAGCGCCTTGCCCAGTGGCTCGACCTTGCGCATCCGGCAGCACTCGTTGGGCTCGCGCGCAAACAGGTCCTTGCCGAACAGCTCGTCCTGCTTCGCGACGGAGTTCTCCGGTGTGACGTTCACGACATTGATGTCATAGACCGCCTCGACAGCGTCGCGGGTGCCGATGGTCTCGACGAAGTGATAACCGGTGTCCAGAAACAGCACGTCCACGCCCGGCCGGACCTTGGCGGCGAGGTCGACGAGCACCGCGTCCTGCATGTTGGACGCGACGATGTAGTTGCCGCCGAAGTTCTCGTCGGTCCAGCGCAGCAATTCGTCAGCGCTGGCACCGTCCAATTCAGCCGCGCCCCGCTCCGCCAGCTCGATCAGGTCGGTCTCCGTCATCACTTCGCTCATCGCAAATCCGCCTCGTCTGCTCGTACTGCCCACGTAGCGAAACGCTCTCCGTGCTCGCGTTGTTTCACGAAGTTGCGAACAACCCTGTCGATGTAGTCGCCGAGCTCGCTGGACAGCACCTTGTGCTGGCGCAACTTGCGGCCGAAACCGCTGTCCAGACCGAGGCTGCCGCCCAGATGCACCTGGAAACCCTCGACCGGTCCGTCGCCGTCGTCGACCATCTGGCCCTTGAACCCGATGTCGGCGACCTGGATGCGCGCGCACGAGTTCGGGCAGCCGTTGATGTTGATGGTGATCGGCACATCGAGCTGGGCGTTGATGTCCTCGAGCCGCTGCTCCAGCTCGGGCACCAGCACCTGGGCTTTCTTGCGTGTCTCGGCGAACGACAGCTTGCAGAACTCGATGCCCGTGCAGGCCATCAGGTTGCGCCGCCAGTGCGACGGCGTCGACGGCAGCCCCAGCGCGTCCAGGCCGGCCCGAAGCTCGTCAATCTTGTCGTCGGGCACATCGAGGATGATCAGCTTCTGATACGGCGTGAACCGGATGCGGTCCGACCCGACCGCGTCGGCCAGGTCGGCCACCTTGGACAGGATGGTGCCGGACACCCGGCCCGCAATCGGCGCGACGCCGACGGCGTTCAGGCCGTTCTTCAGCTTCTGCACGCCGACGTGGTCGATCTGGTGGACGACCGGTTCGGGTGCGGGCCCGTCGATCAGCTTCCGTCCCGAAGTACTCGTCCTCGAGCACCTGGCGGAATTTCTCGACGCCCCAGTCCTTGATCAGGAACTTCAGCCGCGCCTTGGCGCGAAGCCGCCGGTAGCCGTAGTCGCGGAACGCCGAGACCACGGCCTCCCACACGTCGGGCACCTCGTCCAGTGGCACCCATGCGCCGAGCCGTTGACCCAGCATCGGGTTGGTGGACAGGCCGCCGCCGACCCACACGTCCAGGCCGGGGCCGTGCTCGGGATGGTTCACGCCGATGAACGCGACGTCGTTGACCTCGTGGCAGACGTCCTGCAGGCCCGAGATCGCGGTCTTGAACTTGCGGGGCAGGTTGGAGTACTCGGGCTTGCCGATGTAGCGGCGCACGATCTCGTCGATCGCCGGGGTGGCGTCGATCACCTCGTCGAGCGAATCGCCTGCCAGCGGCGAGCCGAGCACCACGCGGGGGCAGTCACCGCAGGCCTCGGTGGTCTGCAGGCCGACCTCGGCCAGCCGCTTCCAGATCTCGGGCATGTCTTCGATCTGGATCCAGTGGTACTGCACGTTCTCGCGGTCGGAGATGTCGGCGGTATCGCGGGCGAACTCCGTCGAGATCTCGCCAAGCGTGCGCAGCGCGGCCGTCGACAGCGCACCGCCGTCGCAGCGCACGCGCAACATGAAGTACTTGGCCTCCAGCACGTCGATGTTCTCGTCGCCGGTCCAGGTGCCGTCGTAACCCTGCTCACGCTGGGTGTAGAGGCCCCACCAGCGCATCCGGCCGCGCAGGTCCTGCTTGTCGATGCTGTCGAAGCCGGCGTGCGCGTAGATGTTCTCGATGCGGGCGCGCACGTTGAGCGGGTTGTCGTCCTTCTTGACCTGCTCGTTCGCGTTGAGCGGCTCGCGGTAGCCGAGCTTCCACTGGCCTTCACCTTTGCGCTTCTTCGGCGGGCGGGCTTTCGTCGAGGGCTCCGTCATGGGTGGCTCCTTCGTGGAGCCGGCGTTCGGACGCGCATATCACCGGGGGGCTGTCCGGCGGCGCAGATCCGGCGGCCAGCTGAAAGTACAGGTGGGCGGGTCTACGACGTCAAGGCAGACAACAACAGGTACAAACGCGCTTGAAGTCGACATGCCGCCGCGCCACCAGGGATACACGCTGGGGGAAGTGGGCGGCGATCACGTCCCCAATTGTGCCACGGACACCGACATATGCCCTAACCGGGCGAGATTTGCGCTCATCGTGAGTAAATGTCGGCACCTGTGCGCCGCCGACACGTCGAGCTTCTGCACGACATCCGGCGCGAACCTCAACACTAGAGTTCACGCACCGGCTCGGCTAAGCCCGCTCTGGGAGACTGGCTGCATGACGGTTCGAACGGCACCCGCGACGCTGCCCGCCCTGGCAGCCAGCCCGGGGCGACGCGTTCGGCATCTATATCCATGTGCCGTTCTGCGCCACGCGCTGCGGCTATTGCGACTTCAACACCTATACGCCCGCCGAACTCGGCGGTGCGAATCCCGACGAGTGGCTGGTCGCGCTGCGTGCCGAGCTGGGGTTGGCCGCCGAGCGGCTGGGCCCCCAGGCCGTGGACACGGTGTTCGTCGGCGGCGGCACACCGTCGCTGCTGGGCGGCGCCGGCCTGTCCGCGGTGCTCGACGCCCTCCGGGACCACTTCACCCTGGCGCCCGACGCCGAGGTCACCACGGAGGCCAACCCCGAGTCCACCTCGCCGCGGCTGTTCACGCAGCTGCGCGCGGCCGGGTTCACCAGGGTGTCGCTCGGCATGCAATCGGTCGCCCCGCACGTGCTGGCGGTGCTGGACCGGGTGCATTCACCCGGCCGGGCGCTCGATGCGGCGCGCGAAGCCCGTGCCGCGGGCTTCGACCACGTCAACCTCGACCTGATCTACGGCACACCGGGGGAGTCCGACGACGACCTGCGCCGCTCCGTCGACGCCGCCATCGACGCGGGTGTCGACCATGTGTCCGGCTACGCGCTGGTGGTCGAGGACGGCACCGCGCTGGCCCGCAGGGTGCGGCGGGGCGAGATCGTCCCGGTCGACGACGACGTCCTCGCGCGCCGCTACGAACTGCTCGACACTCGCCTGTCGGCGGCCGGCTTCGACTGGTACGAGGTCTCCAATTGGAGCCGGCCCGGCGGCGAGTGCAGGCACAACATCGGTTACTGGGACGGCGGCCAATGGTGGGGCGCCGGGCCGGGCGCACATGGTTTCGTCGGGTCGACACGGTGGTGGAATGTCAAGCACCCCAACGCCTATGCGCAGTCGCTGGCCGACGGGCTGCTGCCGGTGGCCGACTTCGAGCGGCTCGACGCAACGACGATGCACACCGAGGACGTGATGCTGAGAGTGCGGCTGCGCGGCGGCTTGCCGGTTGCGGTGTTGAGCGACGCCGAACGCGGGCGTGCCGAGACGGTGATCGAGGACGGCCTGCTCGTGCTCGAAGCCGACCGGCTGATACTCACCGACCGCGGCCGGTTGTTGGCCGACGCGGTGGTCCGCACGCTGCTGGATTAGAGCCGAATCCGCGAGAATCGCTATTGAACCTTTCGCCCGCGTTGCATCGTTGTGGTCAGCGAAGGCGTCGGGAAGCGAGGGATGCGCGGTGCACGAGTCATGAGTGACGCGCCTGACCAGGCCGCGCTTCTGCGCGCCGTTCACGATGCGCACGCCCAGACGCTGTTGCGCTACGTACTACGGCTGACCAGAGGTGATATGCCATTCGCAGAGGATGTTGTGCAGGAGTCGCTGCTGCGGCTGTGGCGCAAGCCGGAGGTCCTGGAGCAGCCGACTGACAACGTCCGCGCGTGGTTGTTCACCGTGGCCCGCAATCTGGTGATCGACGACCGGCGCAGTGCCCGCTACACCCGCGAACTGCAGACCGAATACCTTCCCGAGCAGCCGTCGCCCGACGCGATCGGCCCCGCCTTCGATAAGTGGATCTTGTCCGACGCCCTACAGTCACTGAGTCCGGACCACCGCAATGCCATAGTGCGCGCCTACTATCTCGGCCAAACCGTCGCCGATATCGCTGCGCAGGAGCAGGTTCCGGAGGGCACCGTCAAGTCCCGCCTTCACTATGCGCTTCGCGCGCTGCGAATTGCGTTGCAGGAAAGGGGGGTTGTCCGGTGACGAACTTCAGACCCGACGACGACCTTGCCGAGTGGGACGCCGCCTATATCCTCGGTGCGCTGAGCCTCGAAGACCGGCGCGCCTACGAAAGCTATCTCGCGGCCAACCCGCCACGTGCCGCCGAGCTGACCGAGCTGGCCGGGATGCCCGGCATTCTCAATGCCCTCAGCCGCGAGGAAGCGGTTGCGCTGACCGACCTTGCCGGTGCCGCACCCGGCGAGGCGCAGCCCGACAACGTCGCGTCGCTGGCCCAGGCGGCGGCCAAGCGCCAGCGCCGAACCCGGCGCACCATGCTCACGGCGGCGGTCGCGTCGGCGGCCGCGCTGGTGATCGCGGGCGGTGTCGTGGGAGCGACGGTCTTTTCGCGGCCCACAGCGCCGGTGGAAACGGTGGCGATGCAGCCCATGCAGCCGACACCGCGCGGAGGACTGACCGCCCAGCTCGCCGTCACCGAGAAGAAGTGGGGCACCGAGCTGAACTGGGCCTGCGAGTACACCAAGGACTGGTCGCGCAACGTCAAGAGCTACGACATCGTGGTGACGACGCACGACGAAACGAAGTATGTCGTCGGATCATGGAAGCCGGCCGGCGATGAGGCGACCGGGTTGTCCGCGGCGACAAGCATCCCGAAGGAGCAGATCCGCAGCGTGGACATCCGGGTAACGGGGGAAGAAGAGCCGCTGGCGATCTCCACGCTGTAGTCGCCGGTTGACGTGACCGGCGCCACCCTCAGGCGCGCCTGTGTAGCCCCCCGATACGGATCGGGCTATGCCAAAATTGCCGACATGACGTGTGGGTTCTTAGGTAAGCCTAGCCAGACTTCGATCCGTCCCGGACTTACCTGACGTGGCCGGCAACGGCACCTCGTCCGACCAGAATCCGGTTCCGTCCGCCAACCCCGAACCGATCGCGATCGTCGGCGTCGGTTGCCGACTGACCGGCGGCGTCACCGATCCCGCGCAGTTCTGGAGCTTCCTGCTCGAGGGCCGCAGCAACATCACGGAGGTACCCGCCGAGCGCTGGGAGCCGTATCTGCGCCGAGACCCGCGAAACGCCGCCGTACTGAAAGACACCACTCGCTGGGGCAGTTTCATCGACGACCTGGCCGGCTTCGACGCCGAGTTCTTCGGCGTCTCCCCGCGCGAGGCGGAACTGATGGACCCGCAGCAGCGGCTGGCACTCGAGGTCAGTTGGGAAGCGCTGGAACACGCCGGTGTGCCGCCGAGGTCTCTGGCGGGCAGCGACACCGCCGTGCTGATGGGCGTCAACTCCGACGACTACGGCAAGTTGATCATGGAGGACCTGCCCGGCATCGAAGCCTGGACCGGAATCGGCACGTCGTTGTGCGGCATCGCCAACCGGGTATCGCATCTGCTCGACCTGCGCGGCCCCAGCGTCGCTCTGGACGCTGCGTGCGCGGCGTCCCTTGTTGCGGTGCATCAGGCGTGCCAGATGCTGCGTGCAGGCGAGACCTCGCTTGCGTTGGCGGGAGGGGTCAGCGCGTTGGTCGGCCCGGGCCTGACCCGGGTGCTCGACGAAGCGGGCGCCACCGCACCCGACGGGCGGTGCAAGACCTTCGACGCCGCCGCCGACGGCTACGGGCGCGGCGAAGGTGCGGGTGTCGTGGTGCTGAAGCGCCTCGCCGATGCGGTGCGTGACGGCGATCGCGTCCTCGCGCTTGTCCGCGGCGGCGCGGTGGCGCAGGACGGCCGGACCGTCGGTATCATGTCGCCCAACGGCGATGCCCAGGCCGAGATGTTCCGGCGCGCATGCGAATCGGCGGGCGTCTCGCCCGCCAGCGTCGGCTTCATCGAGGCGCACGGCACTGGCACGCCGACCGGTGATCCGACCGAGGCGCGGGCGCTGTCATCCGTCTATGGCGCCGCGCGCAGTGCCGATTCGCCGTGCCGCATCGGGTCGGTGAAGCCCAACGTCGGCCACCTCGAAGGTGGGGCCGGGGTGGTCGGACTCATCAAGGCTGCTTTGGCCTTGCATCACGAGGTCATTCCGCCGACGGCGGGCTTGAATTCACTTACCCCAGCCGTAGATTGGGCGAACAGCGGACTGCGCGTGCCCACCGAAGCCGAACCGTGGCAGCGGTCCGACGGCACGCCTCGGCGCGCGGCGGTGTGCAGCTACGGGTATGGCGGCACCATCGCCCACGTCCTACTCGAGGAAGCACCCGAAAGCACGGCGAATTCCGCACGGGCCACCGAATCGCCTGCGGTGATACCCATTTCGGCGCGCTCGGCCGGCCGGTTGCGCACTCAGGCGCAAGCGCTGTCGAATCACCTGCGCGCGGGCGACGAGAGGATCGATCGGGTCGCGGCGACGTCATGGACGCGACGGTCGCACGAATCGGTGCGGGCCGCGGTGGTAGCCGACGATGTCGACGGTCTGGCAGCCGGGCTGGACGCGCTGGCGAACGACGCGCCGGATCCCACCGTGGTGACCGGCACCGTGCTTCCGGAGGCATCGAACGGCGCGGTCTGGGTCTTCTCCGGCCACGGATCGCATTGGGCGGGCATGGGACAGCAGTTGCTGGCCGAGCCTGCCTTCGCCGAGGTGATCGATGCCGTCGACCCAGTGTTCCTGGCGGAGTTGGGATTCTCTGCGCGCGAGGCGTTGACCACCGGCGAGCTCGGCGGCACCGACCGGGTGCAGGCGCTGACGTTCGCGATGCAGGTCGGACTCGCTGCGGTGTTGCGTGCACGCGGTGTGACGCCGGCGGCCGTCATCGGTCACTCGGTCGGCGAGGTCGCCGCATGCGTGACGGCAGGGGTGTTCGACCTGACCGTGGGCGCTGCGGTGGCGTGCTTCCGGGCGCGGGGCTTCCGGTCGGTGATGGGGCACGGGGCGATGGCACTGGTGCGGCTACCGTTCGCGGAGGCCGAACGACGGCTGCACGGACGTAGCGACGTGGTCGCGGCGATCAGCGCCTCACCCGAATCCACCGTGATCTCCGGCGACATCGGCGCCGTCGACGATGTCTGCCAAAGCTGGACGGACCAGGGCGTGATGGTGCGCCGTGTCAACACCGACGTGGCGTTCCACAGCCCGGCGATGGACGCCCTCACGGATGAACTCGGCCGTCTCACCGCGGAACTGCCACCCTCACGCCCAGCCGAGATTCCTTTGTATACAACGGCGTTGGCGGATCCACGCTCGACGGCGCGTCGAGACCAGAAATACTGGATGGCGAATCTGCGAGAGCAGGTGCGCTTCGCCGAGGCGGTCAGCGCGGCAGCCGAGGACGGGCACCGGCTGTTCCTGGAGGTGTCCGCCCATCCGGTGGTGGCGCATTCGATCGTCGAGACGCTGATGCACTCGGGGATCGACAAGCACGCGGTCGTTCCGCTGCTCCGGCGGTCGAAGCCCGAATTGCACGCGGTCGCAACGGCGGTCGCGACTCTTCATTGCCATGGTGCGCCTGTCGCCCACGGGATCAGCGCGGCCGCCGCGTGGGCCGATGACCTGCCGGTGACGCAGTGGCATCATCGGCACTTCTGGCGCACACCGACGCCCCCGCCCGGCGGTCGCGGTGTGCACGACGTCGAAAGCCACACCCTGCTCGGTGGCGCCGTCGAGGTGACCGGGGCCGTCGCCTCGAGGATGTGGCAGACGCGGCTGGATCTCGCAAGCCGGCCATACCCCGGAACCCACCCCGTGCAGGGCACCGAAATCGTGCCTGCGGCAGTCATTCTCAATACCTTTCTCGGTGCGGCCAGCGAGCTGAACACCCGCTCCGCGCGCACGGGAACCGACCTCGTCGACGTCCGGCTACGCACCCCAGTGGTGCCGGGCCGCGCCCGCGACGTCCAGGTGGTGCTGCAGGACCGCGGGCTGACCCTGTCCACCCGCCTGGTCGACGACGACGAATCCGCGGACGAAGGCGGGTGGCTGACCAACAGCTGCGCGGTCGCCGCGGCCGACGACGACATCGAGGATCTGCTGCGGCAGGTGCTCGACGAGAACGCCGCCCGAGAGCGCTGCCCGGAACCGCTGGCCCCGAATCACGTCGTGGACACCCTGGCCACCCTCGGGGTGGCCGCGATGGGATTCGACTGGGAGATCCTGGATTTGCGCCGAGGCGACGGCGAACTGCTGGCCCGGGTAGCCGCCACTGGCGACGGATCCGAACCGGCCACCTGGGCGCCGCTGCTGGACGCGGCGACGTCGGCGGCCTCCACGGTGTTCGGTGGCCCACCGCGGCTGCGGATGCCCGCTCGGATCGAACGGGTCGCCGTGCACGGCCGCCCGCCCGCGGTCGCGCTCTTGCAGGTGCTGCGCCGTCCCGGCTCGACGACGACGGATGTGGTGATCGCCGAGGAATCCGGTTCGGTTCTTGCCTCGCTCACCGGAATGTCGTTCGAGGAACTGGAAAACCCTGCGGGCAGCGATCTTTCGCGGATGCTGCACCACGTGACGTGGCAGCCAGTGCGGTGGCGGGAAGATGACCGCCCCGCAGCGGTGATGCTCGTCGGCGGTGACGCGCAGACTCGCGGATTCGTGATCCGTGACCTCGCGGCCGCCGACGTGCCGCATGCGGCATGGGCCGATCCGGCCGACATCACCGCAACTCCGGGCGAGCTGGACCGCGACGCGGTGGTGCTGGTGCTACCGCGCCTCCATGATTCGCCGCAGAAGTCGGTCGATCTGGTGATGCGCACGCTGAGACACTTGCTCGATCGCGGTGCGAAGGCACGGATGTGGGTCCTCACGCAGCGGGTGCACGAGGGCGCCAACGTGGTTCACGCGCCACTGTGGGGTTTGGCCAGAGTCGCTGCCGCCGAGCACCCCGAGGTCTGGGGCGGCGTGCTCGACGTGGCCGACGCGCGGCTCGCCGTCGGCGCACTCGCTTCGCTGCGCGATCATCCCGTTGTTGTGATGCGCGACGGCACTGCCAGCGCCGCGCGCCTGGCCCACGCGGGTCGCGGCGCCGGGACGCCGATGCAGTGTTCGGCAGGCGGCACGTATTTGATCACCGGCGGAACCGGTGTCCTCGGTTTGCGGATGGCGCAGCGGCTGGCCGATATCGGCGCGCGACGCCTGGTGTTGTTGTCCCGATCTGGCATGCCCGAGCGGGCTAGGTGGCGCGATGCGGCCGAATCCGAGCTTGTCCGCACCGTCGAGGCGCTCGAGGAGCGCGGGGTGTCCGTCCACGTCGTGGCGATGGACATCGGCGCGCCCGGTTCCGCGGACATGCTGCGCGCCGCCCTGCGGGATCTGCCGCCCGTGCGCGGCGTGATCCACGCGGCGGGTATGGAAGCCGGTGCCCTGCTCGTCAATACCACTGACGAGGACATCGCAACGGCAATGCACCCGAAGGTCGACGGCACCTTGACTGCTGCACGAGGTGTTCCCGCCGGAACAGTTGGATTGGATGGTGCTGTTCTCGTCGTGCGGCTACCTCGCGGGCTTTCCCGGACAGGGTGCCTACGCGTGCGCCAACTCCTTCCTCGACGTCATGGCCCGGCATCGTCGCGGCCTGGGCGACCGGACCGTGAGTGTTGCGTGGACGGCATGGCGTGGTCTTGGCATGGGGTCGACGTCCGGCTTCGTCGCAGCGCAGCTCGACGCACTGGGCATGGGCACCATCACCGCGGACGAGGCCATGCGGGCACTAGACCTGGCCATGCGTGACGATGCACCGAATGTGGTTGTGCTGCCGGTTCTTCCGGCGGCTGCCGCGGTACCGATGCTGGCCGAGGTGGCACCGGCGGAGACCGACGAGTCGGGTCTGCCGGACACGCTACTGGGAACGCTGATCGGCGATGTCGGCGAGCCGGATCCCGAGCGGGTGGCCCAGCGTGTCGTCGCCGCGATTGCGGCACAGATCGGGTTGCCCGAGGAGGACGTGGACACCGGTTTGCCCCTGGTCGAGATCGGGGTCGACTCGATCATGACCGTGGGGCTGCTGCGCCACCTGGAGAAGCAGACCGGACTGTCGCTGCCGCCGACCCTGCTGTGGGAGCATCCGACGGCCGCGGCGGTGTCGGAACGGATCGTCGAGTTGCTCTCCGTGTCAAGCGTTCCGGCCGAGCCGGAGCAAGTCGAGGTGTCCTGACCGGCGAACGTTCCTACCGCTCGACAATTCGCCGAAATATCGAGCGGTAAGGAACGTTCGGCGCAATATCGGCCTCAGCTCACCAGCTGCGCGACGACCTTCTTCTTGTCCACCTTGCCGACGGCGGTCTTCGGCAGCGTCGGCATCGGTGCCAGCACGTCGGGGCGGGAGTGCGCGGATACACCACGTTCGTCCAGGAACCCGTTGAGTTCTGCCAGCGAGATCGGAGGTCCGTTGAACACGACTGCTGCACAGATCTTTTCGCCAAGGTACTCGTCGGGTAGGGCTACGGCCGCCGCGGCGTAGATCGCGGGATGGGCGAACAGATGCTCCTCCAGGTCGGACGCCGACACCGTCTCGCCGCCGCGGTGGATGACGTCCTTGATGCGGCCGGTGACCTCGACATAGCCGGCGCGCGGACCGTCGGCGAAAATTCGCACCCGGTCGCCGGTGCGGTAGAAGCCATCTGGGCTGAACGAGCGCGCGTTCGCCTCGTCGGCCCGGTAATAGCCATTGAGTGTGTACGGCCCGCGCACCAGCAGCTCGCCCTCCTCGCCGGGTGCCACCTCCGCGCCGGTGTCGTCGACCACCCGCATCTCGTCATGTGGCGACATCGGTCGGCCCTGCGTGTTGACCACGACATCGACGGGATCGCCGGGGCGGGTGAAGTTGAGCATTCCCTCCGCCATGCCGAAGATTTGGGACAGTCCCGGCGTCAGTCCGTCCAGGATGAAGCGGGCTTCCTCCGCGGTCATGCGCGAACCGCCCACCTGCACAAGGCGTAATGACCTCGGCAGCACCGGTTCCCATTCGCACGCCTGCGTCCACACCTTGGCCAGCGCGTTGACGAGCCCCGTGACGGTGATTTTGTGGCGATCGATCAGCGAGAACGCCGATTCTGGGCTGGGATCGGCGGTGAACACCGAAGGGGCACCGACGGTCATCGAGCCGAGCAGGCCGGGGCAGGCCAGCGGAAAGTTGTGCCCGGCCGGCAGCGCAACGAGATAGGCGTCGTCACCGGTGAGTTCGCATGCCTGCGCGCACGCGGTGGCGTTGTACACGTAGTCGTCGTGGGTGCGCGCGATCAGCTTGGGCAGCCCCGTGGTGCCCCCGGATACCAGCAGCAGGGCGGGCTGGGCCGGGTCGACGGGTCCACGGTCGGGTACGGGCCCGTCGAAATCGGCCAGCTGCGACCATGATTGGAAGGGACCGGGGTCTCCGTCGACGAACACGTGACTCAGCCGCGGATTGTCGTTCACAAGGGCCTGCGCAAGGTCCCGGTAGTCGAAGCCTGCGACGTTGTCACGAACGACGAGGCCGACGGCCCCGCTGACCGTCGGCGAAGTGACTGAGTTCTGCAGACCGGTGGCCGGGCAGGCACATCACCGGCACCGCGCCCGCGCGCAACAGGCCGAACAGTGCGACCGCGAACTCGCAGGAGTTCGGTAGCTGCAGCAGCACCCGGTCACCGGGGGCGATTCCACGATCGGCGAGTGCCGCGCCGATCCGGTCCGCTCGCGCGTCCAGTTCGGCGAACGTGTAGCTCACGTCGGGGTCGATCACCGCCGTCTTATCCGGCCACGTTGCGGCCGCCTCACCGAGGATCGAATCGAGAGGGCGACCGGTCCAGTAGCCGGCTTGCCGGTACGTTTCGGCCCGGTCGGGCGGGAACGGCACGAAACCTGTCGTGAGGTCGGCAAGGTCGGTCTGTCCAGCCTCGAAACCGGTGCTCATGCGCCTGCCTCGCAGGCTCGGCCCGCGGTGTCCATGATTAGCTCGCAAGCTTGGCTCATGGGTGATATCGCCCCTGTCGGGTAGGTGTGTTCGGTGCCTCGAATATAAGGTAACTTCCACCAGGTTAGTTAGGGCAGCCTGTACTAATTTGGAGGACGAACGTGGGTGTTGCTGCGACGAGTTCCGAGACCGTCCGTAAGGAGGTTGCCGAACTTCTCGGTGTGCGCCCCGACGACGTCGACCCGGACGCCGACCTCATCGCCTCCGGCCTCGATTCGATTCGGATGATGTCGCTGTCGGGGCGGTGGCGCAAGCAGGGCATCGACGTGGGCTTCGCCGCCTTGGCGGCCAACCCGACCGTCGCGGCGTGGTCGGAGCTGGTGGCCGAGCGGTCCACCGATGCCGAGAGCGCGCCCGCCGTCCCGGCCACCGAGACCGGTGATGCCGGTGATCCGTTCCCGCTGGCGCCCATGCAGCACGCGATGTGGGTGGGCCGCAACGCCGATCAGCAGCTCGGTGGCGTGGCCGCCCATCTGTATGTGGAGTTCGACGGCGCCGGGGTCGATCCCGAGCGGTTGCGCGACGCGGCGGCGAAACTGGCTGCCCGCCATCCGATGTTGCGCGTCGAGATCCTGCCCGACGGCACCCAGCGGATCGGCGATCGCGAGCTGCCCGTAACGGTTTACGACCTGCGTGAGCTGGATGCCGACGCGGCCGAGGCGCGGTTGGAAGCCATCCGCGACGAGAAGTCACATCAGCTTCTCGACGGCGACGTGTTGGAGCTGAGCCTGTCGTTGCGCCCCGACGGGCGGACCCGGCTGCATGTCGACATGGACATGCAGGCCGCCGATGCGGTGAGCTACCGCAAGTTCATGGCCGACCTCGCGGTGTTCTACCGCGGCGGCGAGCTGCCCGAACTGGAATACACCTACCGGGAGTACCGCGCCGCCCTGACCGCGTCGGATCCTGGGCCGTCCGACGAAGACCGCCAGTGGTGGGCCGAACGGATTCCGGAACTCGCCGAACCGCCTGCGCTGCCGCTGGTTCCGCTCTCGGATCAGGCCGACCCGCGTCGCAGCATCCGGCTCTGGCACATCTTCGACGTCCCGACGCGAGACGCGCTCTTCGCTGCCGCGCACCGGCGCGGACTCACGCCCGCGATGGCCGTCGCGGCGTCGTACTCGAATGCGTTGGCCAGATGGTCGACCAACCGGCGGTTCCTGCTGAACCTGCCGATGTTCGGTCGTGAACCGTTCCATCCCGACGTCGAGAAGCTGGTCGGCTGCTTCACCTCGTCGCTGATGCTCGACATCGACCTCAGCCGATCCGGTACACCGGCAGAGCGGACCCGCGCGGTCCAGGAAACGTTGCACAGCACCGCAAGCCACTCCAGCTACTCCGGGCTGTCGGTGCTGCGTGATCTGGGCCGCCATCGCGGCACCCAGACACTGGCTCCGATCGTATACACCAGCGCGCTGGGGCTCGGCGATCTGTTCGCTGGTGAGGTGACCGACCAGTTCGGCGCCCCGGTGTGGACCATTTCCCAAGGGCCACAAGTGCTTATCGACGCGCAGGCAACTCCGCTGGCGAACGGACTGATGATCAACTGGGACGTCCGCGTCGACGCGTTCCGCCCCGGTGTCGCGGACGCGATGTTCGCCTATCACCTGGCGGAGTTGTCTCGGCTTGCCACCGACGACTCCGCGTGGGATGCGCCGGATCCGCCGGCGGTTCCCGAGGCCGCGCGCGCCATTCGCGACGCGGTGAACAACACCACTGCACCGCCCAGCGGAGAGGCCCTGCACGACGGGTTCTTCCGCAACGCGCTGGCCACCGCCCGATGCGCCCGCAGTGTTCAGCCGCGACGGTGACCTGACCTACGCGGAGCTGCGCGAGCAGGCGCTCGCGGTGGCGGCGACGCTGCGCGACAACGGCGTTGGGCACGGCGACCTCGTCGCGCTGATCGGGCCCAAGTGCGCCGAGCAGATACCCGCGGTGCTGGGCATCCTCGCCGCGGGCAGCCGCGTACCTGCCGATCGGCGCCGACCAGCCGGCAGAGCGGACGACGCGCATCCTCGAATCGAGCGGGGTGGCCGCGGTGCTGATCTGCGGTGAGGGTGACCCGATTCAGACCTCGGTGCCGACCATCACCGTCGCCGACGCGGTCCGGCACGACGCCAACGATGCGCCCGACCCTGTCGACCCGTCCGCATTGGCCTACGTGTTGTTCACCTCGGGCTCGACCGGCGAACCCAAGGGTGTCGAGTTGACCCACGACGCGGTGATGAACACCGTCGAATTCGTCAACGGCCACTACGACATCGGACCGGCGGACCGCAGTTTGGCGTTGGCCTCGTTGGAGGCCGACATGTCGGTGCTGGAGATCTTCGCGATCCTGAGGGCCGGCGGTGCGGTCGTCGTCGTGGACGAGGAGCACCGGCGCGACCCCGATATTTGGGCTCGGCTGATCGAAGCGCACTCCGTCACATTCCTGAACTGGATGCCGGGCTGGCTGGACATGCTGTTGGAGGTCGGCGGTGCCCGGCTGTCGAGCCTGCGGGTGGTGCTGCTCGGTGGTGACTGGGTACGGCCGGAACTCATTCGCGGGCTTCGCAAATCGTCGCCCGGAGTGCGGGCCGCCGGACTCGGTGGCGCAACGGAAACCGCCGTGCACGGCACGATCTGCGAGGTCGACGACCCGCCGCGGCACTGGACCTCGGTGCCGTACGGCACGCCGTTTCCGAACAACGCTTGCCGCGTGGTGGCCGCGGACGGATCCGACTGCCCGGATTGGGTGCCGGGGGAGCTGTGGTTCTCCGGTCGCGGTATCGCGCGCGGGTACCGTGGGCGGCCGGACCTGACGGCGGAGAAGTTCGTCGAGCACGACGGCCGAACGTGGTATCGCACGGGCGATCTCGTCCGCTACTGGCCCGACGGGACACTGGAGTTCGTCGGCCGCATCGACCACCGGAGTCAAGATCAGTGGGTACCGGATCGAACTCGGTGAGGTCGAGGCGGCGCTGAAGCGGGTCCCGGGCGTCGACGCGGCGGTCGCCGCCGTCATCGGTGGTCGGACGTGCTGGCGGCGTTGGTGCGCGCCGAGGATCCCGGTGTCGACGCGCACGCGGTCACGGCCGCGATGGCCGAACTGGTTCCCGCACACATGATTCCCAAAGTCATTGTGGTGACCGACCGGATCCCGTTCACCGTCGAAGGCAAGCTCGACCGCAAGGCCGCCGCGCGGCAGTTGGCCGATGTCGAATTGCCTGCTGCACAGGTCTATCGGGCGCCGTCGACCCCGCTGGAGTCGGCGTTGGCCGCCATCGTCGGCGAGGTGCTCGGCGTCAGCGACGTTCGGAGTCGATGACGACTTCTTCTCCCTGGGCGGCGATTCCGTGCTGGCCACCCAGGTGGTCGCCCGGGTTCGCGACTGGCTGGACACACCGACGGTGTTGGTCACCGACATGTTCGCCACCCGCTGCGTGTCGGCATTGGCCGACCGGCTCGTCTCGTCGCGAATCCGGCAGCGACCGGCTCGAACATGGTGGCCGAGGTGTACCTGGAGATCGCCGAGATGGACAGCGCCGACGTGCTTTCCGCGCTCGAGTCCTCAGCGTAAGGCGGCGGCCAGCCGGCGCCACTGTTCGCGCGGGAATTCTCGGGGTCGGCGGTGAGCGCCTGGATGCAGACGTGGTCGGCGCCGGCCGCGCGGTGCTCGTTCACCCGCCGCACAATGGCGTCCTCGTCGCCCCACGCGATGATCGCGTCGAACAGTCGGTCGCTGACCGATGCCAGATCGTCTTCGGTGAAGCCGGACCGCAGCAGGTTGTTGGCGTAGTTCGGCAACGCCAGATACGCACGCAGCCAATCGGTTCCGATGGCACGCGCTTCGGCGCGGTCGTCGGTCAGGAGCACGGTCTGCTCCGGCAGCAGGAGAGGCCCGTCGCCCAGCGCTTCACGCGCTTGGCGGGTGTGGTCGGGCGTGACGAGGTAGGGGTGGGCGCCGCGAGCACGGGTTGCGGCCAGCTCCAGCATCTTTGGGCCGAGCGCCGCGAGCACTCGGTTCTCGGCGGGCACAGGCTGCTCGGTGGCGTCGATGGCGTCGAGGAAGGCGCGCGTGGCGGCCAGGGGCTTGCGATAGAGGCCGGGCTCCTTGGAATCGATGAGCGGCGCGTGGCTGACGCCGATGCCGAGCAGGAAGCGCTCACCGTGCGTCTTGGTCAAGTGAGGCGTAGAGGCGGCGACGTCGGCCGGCTCGTGCATCCAGAGATTCAGGATGCCGGTGGCTATGACGATCTGCTTGGTCGACGCCAGGAGATGGGCCACAGCGTCGAACACGGGACCCGCCGACGTCGGGAATCCACAGCGCGGTGAACCCGAGTTCCTCCAGCTCCGCGGCGGCCTCGGCCGACCTCTTCAGGGCTGCCGTACCGCAGTTGGGAACTCCATACGCCAACGCCCGACAGATCCATGCGTTCATCCTCTCCCATTCACCGACAGCCTCACGCTACCGTCGGCTCATGGCATTCGATCCGGCCGCCGTCGGCCGCGCGTTCTCCGAGCACCGGTTCGACGAGGCGCTCGGGCACCTCGCCAAGGATGTGCGCTGGACGATCGTCGGATACATGGTGCTCGAAGGTGCCGACGCCGTCCGGCAGACCTGTCGCGAGACCCTGGAAAGCCTCGAGGACACGACGACCACATACGACCGCTGCGTCGTCGCCGCGGGATCGGACGCCGTCGCCGTCGACACGTTCGCCCACTACAGCGTCCCGATGGAGAGACCGCGGTCGCCAGCTGCGACATCTACGAGTTCAGCGGCGACGAGATCACCGCGATCACGTCGTATGCCGTCGAAGTCGATCCGGAAGACGCCGGCTCACAGCCGCCGCCGCGGATCTGAAAGTCCCGCGGGTGCCACTCCTCGCGGAAAAACGACGCCAATGTCGTATCGGCACCGTGATGTCGTAAACACGCGAGCCTCAACTGGGGCTGACGTGATCGACTTCTGTGTGGATCACACAGAAATCACGTTGGCCGCCAACACATCTCAAAATGTTGAGTCGCGAACGTCACCGAGATCATGGCTGGGTGTCGTCTCAGTCATGATGGGCATCTTCGTCATCGTCACCGCGGAGATCCTGCCAATCGGATTGCTGATTCCGATTGCGGCCACGTTCGCCATCTCCGAGGGCACGGCTGGGCTGATGATGACGCTGCCCGGTCTGGTCGCTGCGGTCGCGGCGCCCCTCATGACGGTGTGGACGGCTCGGATGGATCGACGCGTGATGCTCTGCGCCTGGATGGCGTGCTCGCCGCGTCGAATTTCATCTGTGCGTTGACCGATCAGTATTGGCTGATCCTGGTGGCGCGGGTGCTGGTGGGTTTGGTGATCGGAGGCTTCTGGTCCATCGGCGCCGGTCTGGGCGCGCGGCTCGTATCCGAACACCACGTTCCACGGGCGACGTCGGTGATCTTCGTTGCGGTGCCACTCGGTTCCGTCATCGGCGTGCCTGCAGGCACGTTCATTGCCGACGTCATCGGGTGGCGCTCGGCATTTGTCCTGCTTGGTATTTCGACCCTCGCAGTGATGATCGCTTTGATGACGCTGCTGCCGCCAATCCCCGCCGTTCACGTCACCCGGCTTGGCGTCTTGCGTAGCTTGTTGAGGCGGCACAACGTCCGGATCGGCTTGATCGCAACGTTTTTCATAGTGCTGGCGCACTTTGGCACATATACATACGTGACACCTCTGTTGGAGCAAGTCACGCATATCGGACTTGCGCTGATCAGCTCGCTGCTCCTGGCGTACGGCGCCGCGGGCATCATCGGAAACTTCGCGGTCGGCTTCACCATGGGCCGCTGGCTCCGGCATAGCTTCGGCGGTCCGCCCTCCTGATCGCCGGCGCGACTCTGCTGCTACCCGCCTCCGGTCATTGGGTTGCGGCCGCACTGCTGCTGACTGTGTGGGGATTCGCATACGGTGCGGTGCCGGCATGTTCACAGATATGGATCGGCGCGGTCGGCGCCAAACGCGACCGAGGCCGCGACGGTGCTATTCACCTCAGTGTTCCAGGTGACGATCGGGATCGGTGCGCTCGCCGGTGGTGCCGTTGTCGATGCAACATCAGTGTCGACGGTGATGGTGTGTGGTTCGGTCATCGCGGTGCTCGGCGCGATGGTGGCGTTCGGGCTTGGGCGAATCGACCGCCCGTGACCGGGCGACGCGACGGCGGGTATGCCCGTCAGGCACGCTTGTCCTCACGATGTCCCTCCCACCGCCCCACCCCATGACCGCACTGCTCCTGCTCTGCTCGACATCCGGCGACCTGTCCGCGTTGCGCGCGAAGGGCGCCGACCCCGACGAGCTGTTCGCCTCCTTCGCCGCCTGGGCCGAAGCGAGCGGCACCTGCTGTACCCGGCGCAGGAGGAGGCCCTGATCGAGCTGGTCAGCGGCGCGAACGTCGTCCTGGCGACGCCGACCGGCTCGGGCAAGTCGCTGGTGGCCACCGGCGCGCTGTACGCGGCGCTGGCAGCGGGACGGCGTAGCTACTACACCGCGCCGATCAAGGCACTGGTCAGTGAGAAGTTCTTCGCCCTTTGCGACGTGTTCGGCGCGGCCAACGTCGGCATGCTCACCGGCGACGCCTGCGGTCAACGCGGGGGCGCCGATCATCACCTGCACCGCAGAGGTACTGGCCAACATCTCGCTGCGCGAAGGTCGCCGATCGCCGACATCGGCCGCGTGTCGTCATGGACGAGTTCCACTTCTACGGCGACCCCGACCGCGGCTGGGCCTGGCAGGTGCCCCTGCTGGAGCTGCCGAACGCACAGTTCCTGCTGATGTCGGCCACGCTCGGCGACGTGACGTTCCTCCGCGAGGACCTCACCCGACGCACCGGCCGGCCGACGGCGCTGGTCGCCAACGCCGAGCGCCCGGTTCCGCTGCACCACTACTACGCGACCACGCCGATGCACGAGACGATCCAGGACCTGCTCGACACCAAGCAAGCCCCGATCTACGTCGTCCACTTCACCCAGGCCTCGGCGTTGGAGCGGGCGCAGGCGCTGATGAGTGTCAACGTGTGCACCAAAGAGGAGAAGTCTGCGATCGCCGAGCTGATCGGCGGCTTTCGTTTCTCTCGGCCTTTGGTACGACGCTGTCGCGACTGGTCCGGCATGGGATCGGCGTGCACCACGCCGGGATGCTGCCCAAGTACCGGCGGCTGGTGGAACAGCTGGCTCAGGCCGGCCTGCTCAAGGTCATCTGCGGCACCGACACCCTCGGCGTCGGCATCAACGTGCCGATCCGGACTGTCGTCTTCTCGGCTTTGTCGAAGTACGACGGCACCCGCACCCGGCTGCTCAGTGCCCGCGAGTTCCACCAGATCGCGGGGCGGGCCGGGCGGGCGGGCTACGACACCGCAGGCACCGTCGTCGTCCAGGCGCCCGAACACGAGGTGGAGAACCTCAAACAGTTCGCCAAGGTGGCCGACGACCCGAAGAAGCGACGAAAGCTGGTGCGCCGCAAGGTGCCCGAGGGCATGGTGCCGTGGAGCGAATCAACCATGACGCGGCTGGTCGAGGCCGCCCCTGAGCCGCTGACCAGCAACATGCGGGTGTCGACGGCGATGATCCTCGACGTCGTCGACCGTCCCGGTGACCCGTTCGTCGCGATGCGCAGGCTGCTCACCGAGAACCACGAGCCGCGCAAGCGGCAGCTGCAGCACATCCGCGAGTCCGTCGGCATCGCCCGCTCACTGCTGCAGGCAGGCGTGCTGGAGCGGCTCGACGAGCCCGACGCCGACGGACGGCGCTACCGGCTGACAGTGGACCTGCCGCCCGACTTCGCCCTCAACCAGCCGCTGTCGACGTTCGCGCTCGCGGCCGCCGAAGTGCTCGACCCGGAATCGGAAACCCATGCGCTGGACGTTGTTTCGGTGATCGAGGCGACGCTTGAGGACCCCCGCCAGATCCTAGCGGCGCAGCTGAAGAAGGCCAGGGGCGAGGCCATCGCCGCGATGAAGGCCGAGGGCATCGAGTACGAGGAGCGGATGGAGTTGCTGGACGACGTCACCTATCCCAAGCCGCTTGAGGAGCTGCTCGGGCACGCCTTCGATGTGTACCTGCAGAGCAATCCCTGGGCGGCCGACGGGCAGCTGTCACCGAAGTCCGTCGTGCGCGAGATGTGGGAACGGGCGTTCACCTTCCGCGAGTTCGTCAGCGTCTATGGGTTGACCCGCTCCGAGGGCACGGTGCTGCGCTATCTGTCCGACGCCTTCAAGGCGCTGCGGTCCGGAGTGCCCGCCGCCGCGCGGACCGAGGAGGTCACCGACATCGTCGAGTGGCTCGGTGAGCTTGTGCGCCAAGTCGATTCGAGTCTGCTCGACGAATGGGAGCAGCTCACCAGCCCTGACCAGCCGCTGGACGCGCCGGTGGCCGTGCCGGCTCGCCCGCGCCCGCTCACTGGTAACGAGCGGGCGTTCAGTGCGATGGTCCGCAATGCGCTGTTCCGGCGGGTAGAGCTGTTCGCACGTCGCCGCTGGCACGAACTTGGCGAGTTGGACGACACCTCCGGATGGACGTCCGAACGCTGGGAGGACGTCGTGCGTGACTACTTCGACGAGCACGATGACGTGGGAATCGGCGCCGACGCCCGTGGCCCCGCACTGCTGATCATCGATCGCCAGCCTGATGTGTGGCGAGTGCGGCAGATCCTGGACGACCCCGCGGGCGACCATGACTGGGGCTTCGACGTCGAGGTGGACCTGGAGGCCTCCGACGAGGAGGGTACGGTGGTTCTCCGCCTGGTCGACGCCGGCCGCATGGACTAAGGGCTCGTGGTCGCTCACCTATCTACCACTCTCATCAATCCTTTCTCCTAACTTACATAATCTCTTTATCTTCACTAACTTTTCTAACCATTTATCATTCATTTTACTTTGTCTTAATCTTCTTCAGATGAACTAACGTACAGATACGATATATGCCTCAGGATCGGAAAAAGTCGATCATCCTCGGGTACACGATGTCCGGTACTTCCAGGGTCGGGCTGTGGCCAACTCGGTCAAGGACAACGAGTTCGCTGTCCGGGAGCGCCTCGGCGACTTCTTGGGCCCACTCTGGTGGCCGGGCGTGATCCTCGACTCCGGAGAAGATCAGTACCGGGCAAGGGATTTGCGGGAGCAGGTCGAGCGCGCTTTTCCGGGTCATGACACCCAGCATCGCCGGCCGCAAACTTCTCGGTAGGGCGTTGATGCGGTCGGCCCATAGCGCGACGATGTCGGCCCGCTCGGGGTCGTTGCGGATCGTTTCACCGAACATCACGTCAAGCGTCTCGTCGAGAACATCGCCGACGAACCCGTTGACACTCGCGCGGTCGGTCCACGCGACGTACGACTCATGTGTTTCGCCGCGCGCGGACGAGCCTGCCATCACGATCTTCCGGAAGAGCTCGGGGCGTCGAGCGGCAACTCGAACACCCACGTCTCCGCCCATCGATTGCACGAGCATGTTGATGTTTGTCAAGCCCATCACGTCGATCAAGGCAAGAATGTCTTCTGCGTCGTCGTCCATCGTGATGATGTCGACGTCGTGGAAGTCGCTTCTGCCCTGGCCGCGGAATTCAGGTCGCACGACCCGGAATTCACCGCGCACCGCGTCGACGAGTCCGTCGAACATGCGCGAGTCGAGAAACAGGGAGTGGAGGCAGAGAATGACGGGCAGATCATCCTCACCGGTGTCGTCTACAAATAGGTGGGTGTCGCGCACTGCGATGACCTGTTGTGTGTGCGGCATGTCGGGGGTTCTTTCCTGTCGGGATGGATGTTGGTTTGTTTTTTGATCGTGTGGCTACGACCCGAGGGTGGCGTTTTCGGACCCGCCACCGCGTGTTGTTGGACTGTCAGCGGGCAGTCGCAGTCAGCGCATCTGATGTCGGCTTTTCTTTTGAGTTCCAATGGTCGACGAACTCGACGGTCGCCTGATTGACGTCCTCCGGGTTGGACGCACTCAGGAAGTGTTGGCCGCCTTCCACAACGCGCAGCTCCGCAGAGGGCGAGTTGGTGAACATCGCGATCTCCTCGCGCGCATTGGCGATCGAGTACACCGAATCCTCGCTGCCGTGCAGCCAAAGGACCGGGCAGAGCACGGTGTTGAGGCGCGCGTGCAGACCATCTCGGTCGCGCAAGTTGATAGCACTGATCAGAATGCGCTTGCGGCCGGCATCACCGGTGTAGTTGGCCCGATATGCCTTGAGCCAGAAGGCATGCTCCTCGGCCGTGACGGTGTCGCCGAGGCCGGACTCGAGCAACTTCGTCACGTAGTCGTCGGTGACCACCCAATCGTCGCCGACCGGGGCGGAGAACTCTTCGATCGTCGGTGTGCAGGAATTCATCACCGTCCCAGCAACCGAGATCACGGCTGCGCTGGCTTTCGTCATCCATCGAGGTGCCCAGGACGATGATGCCTTTCACCTTGTCAGGGGCAAGCATCGCCATCCGGGCGGCGATCCAGCCGCCTTGGGAGGTGCCGAGCACGAAAGCTTCAGGGATTCCGAGAACTTCGAGTACCTGCAGGTCGGCGATGGCGCTGTCCCAGTAGGTAAATTGCTGCCATGTCGCGCGGGTGGCGCCGTGTCCGTAGGGCTCGATGGCCAGCACATTCATGGCGGCGATCAGTTCGGAATCCGCGTACTGGGCGCGGTACAACTCCATCGACGTGGTAAACGAGTTGATCATGACGAGCGTCGGAAGCGACGGGTCGTATGGTTTGCCGAGCTTGTAGCTGATCGTCGAGCCGCCCAAGTGCGGAACGTAGACGGTTTCGGGCTTGCCGGTCATTGTTACTCTTCTCTGTTTTTCAAATGTCGGTTGTGTGACGATTGCGGGCGTTGGGTAAGACCTAAAGTGTTAGGCCGCCGGCAGATTGCAGCTGCCCTTGCTCACCAGGGCGCGATCAAACGGACGCAGTCTGCCGGTCGGCTCTCGGGTGAAAAGCGCAAGCAGAACAACGGCGAGCACGCATGCCCCGCTACCAGGAAGTACAGGCCCCAGTGGTACCCAGTGGCTGAGGAGAATCCGCCGCCGACTCCGATGAGAAAGCCAAGAACCAGCGGCGAGAGACCGCCTAGGTACATCGCCGTCAGCATGACCGAGTTCGCCGTTCCGATCGCGCCCGGTTCAGCGGCGTCGCTGACGAAGCTATATATCACCGGGAAGACGCCGTTTGTGGCCATGCCGTGCGAAGAGCTGCAGCACAATCAACCATGCTAGGCCCGCGCCAGCGTACTGAAGCAGGAAGATTCCAAGTCCCAGCCAGGCGAAGGCGACGATGCAAGTGAACTTGCGCCCAAGTGAGTCTGAGACCCAGCCCCACAGGATCTGCCCAATGCCCCCGGTGATCGTGAACACCGCGGAGTATGCCGCTGCCTCAGCGAAACTGTAGTTGCCCACGAAGGCGATGTATTGCGGGAGCCAAAAGCTGATCCCCACATACACCGCGATGCCCAACATCGAGGCCATGCGAGGGAAACACAATATTAGGATTGCGCAGCGCCCGTCCCATCGCGCCTGGGGCCGCGCGATGCGTCGTCGCTGTCGTTGGAGTCGCTCAGCGGTTTGGTCAATCCGGCGGCTTCGGTGTCCCGCTCGAACTTCTGGTAACGCTTCTTGGTGGCGAACAGCCAGTAAGCGATCCAGATGGGGATCATCGCCAGAGGAATCAGCAGGAAGACGTAGCGCCAGTTCTCTGGGCCGAACGCCGCCAGGATCCAGGAGGTGACAAACGAGGCGATCAAGGTACCCCACGGGTAGGCCGTGTGCTGCAGCCCCAACGCCAGGCCGCGGCGCTCCACTGGGTAGGACTCCGCCATCGCGGTGACCTCGATGGCTTCGCCCGCTCCGCCAAAGGCGTTCTTCACCGTCTGCAGGACCACGACTGACCAGATCGACGACGTCAGTGCCGCGATTCCGGTGAAGATCGAGAAGACGAAGTACCCGGCGGCGATGGCGGCGCTGCGGTACTTGCGGGCCCACCCGTGTCCTCCCCGGTCGAACCACGGTCCGAGGGGCAGGGCGAGCAGTGAGCACGATGCGGTGATGATTGCGGCGATCACGCTGGCGGTACCGGGCGTGATCGAGAATTCTTTGACGATCGAGGGCAGGACGAAGAAGAAGATCTGACGGGTATTGGCGTTCATGGCATACACCAGCCAGAGACAGACCAACGCCCCTATCGCGTAGGCAGGTGTCCGGCGGCGCTTGGGGCGGGGGCGTCGCGATGGTGTACCGACCGACGGTGTGTTTTCGGTGCCGAGTGACCCATTGGTGGTTGTCATGAAGAACTCCAGTTGAGGGGGAGAAGAGGTTCGCTAGTGGTGATCCACGTCATTGACGTGGTTAGCAGGCTGCGTCCGTGGCAGCTGCGGGAAGCGGAGATCTCGCTTTTTTAAATTAAATTTTTTATCTGGGCGTTTCTGATCTGGGCCTGCAGGGTGACGCTGTTGCCCTGTTGGTCTTCGCGATGCTGGCAAACACCTCGGCACGGCCGAGGTTGTGTGGAGCGCTCAGTTCGTCGGCACGCCACCTACCTCAGGTGGTGGGCAGGTCCTGCAGTAACTCTTGCGTCGAAGGGACACGATTTATTTTGATAGTCACGGGCATGTGTTCGTACGCTCCTGTCGCGGAATCGATCTGAGGATCCATCGTGGTGAGCTCGCGTTTCCCGTCAGGTCTCGCAGCTCATCAGGTGATTAATCGCTTAAGTACGGTAGCACGAGCGTGATCCAGGGCACAAGACCTAGTTTGGGGAAAAACGAAGAGGCCTCTGAGCTGCAGATATTGTCACTGTTGAGGTGAAGTGCGCGTCCTGGGTGCTAGAGACTGTCCAATATCTGGAACTTATGCGTTTCATAGTGGCGTGCAAGCCTGTGGTGACACAACAGATCCGAGTTCTCTCGCAGACCGCGCGCAAAGCACTGCCCAGGACGATCGAGGCGTCAGATTGCGGTCGATGAACGACAGGCACGGGTGAGTCCGGTTTACCGGGCGGTGTCGGATGATTCCGGCGCTGTTGAGCAGACGTCAGGTGCGGGCGCTCGTGCGGTTGCCCCGAGGCGCCGCCTCTGATGCTCCTTACGGGGTCGAGAGTGCTGAGAAACGCGGTACTAGAGACGCATTGGGCACCCCGACTCTCTTCTTGCTGATATGCCTTTTTTTTTTTTTTTTTTTTTTTTTTTTTTTTTTTTTTTTTTTTTTTTTTTTTAAAAAAAAAAAAAAAAAAAAAAAAAAAAAAAAAAAAAAAAACCACAGAATGTCGAGCGTTCAGGATTCGCGACCAGGTTTTTTTTTTTAAAAAAAAAAAAAAAAAAAAAAAAAAAAAAAAAAAAAAAAAAAAAAAAAAAAAAAAAAAAAAAAAAAAAAAAAAAAAAAAAAAAAAAAAAAAAAAAAAAAAAAAAAAAAAAAAAAAAAAAAAAAAAAAAAAAAAAAAAAAAAAAAAAAAAAAAAAAAAAAAAAAAAAAAAAAAAAAAAAAAAGTCGTCTAGTGATGTTGAGATATCGAGTTGATATTCGGGATGTGGGAGATCGGTGGTGTGGACGTGCACCGCCCGATGAGCTGTCGGGCTGAGTTGTCGCTCGATGCCGTGAAGGTGTAACGGATGAACTGGTCGACGAAATCAGTTCCGAGGCCATCTTTTCGTAGTGGGCGCGGGCTTTGTCGATCTTGCTGAAGACATCTTCGATACCGATGGTGTTGCCGTCGACATCGACGTAGATGTAGGCGCCGTTGACGTGGAACAGGGTGGCCATTTCGGTCACGTCTTCAGGCACCTCAAGGTGTGATGTCGCCCGGCGGTTCGAAAGCGTAAGAACCTGTTTCGGCCCACCAGTCGTATTCCAGGTAGTGCCAGCGCCCACGCAGGTGAATGCGTGATGCTCCGCGTGGCGGTGCCGCGACAGGATTCCCGAACGCCGCACCCGCAGGATGTTGACGAAGCTGCCCTGACTTGCCGAGAGCAGCAACGGGCGGAACTCGACGTCCTTAGATTGCGGAACCCAAAGCCGCTCATCGCAGTCGAGGTCCAGAGCCCCGAGGTGATAAGATCATCGCTCATGCCGTAAGCTTGCGACCCGTGTAGGGGACGGCTTCTTCGTTTGCATCTCGATGGTGGAACTCACGGATGCCTCCTTGGCTGTGTTAGACTTAATCGAATAAGTATCTTATCGTCGGTGCAGCTGACGGCGCAAGAGGTCGATTTTGCGCGACGCTTCATAGCCTTTGATGGTGCCAAACAGGATCTTATCGGGTTGCAACAGCCATCAACCCTTACTAACTCGAGCATCAGTGACGCTGCTTAAACGAATCATAAGAAGGTGGGCAGACTGTCGCTGCCGCAGAGACGTACTGGAGTGTCAACGAGCTGCCTGGCAGATATGGCTTAATCGCCTAAGCTTGGGGTGTAACGCAGACTCCGCAAACTCGCAAGACGGCGAGCGGCTCCAGGACAGGGAGACGCCCTCAGCGTGTCCGGATGAGCGATGTGGCGCGGGAGGCGGGTGTTTCAGGCGCGTCGGTGTCTTATGCGTTGAGTGGTGCTCCCGGTGTCGTGAGGACCGGCGGCGCCACATCCTTGCCGTTGCCGAAGAGATGGGATTTCAGCCCAGCCGAACCGCACGGGACCTGCGCTCGGGCACCACGCGCTCCATTGAGTTGCTCCTCGCCGACATCGCGAACCCGTTCTACACCGAGGTGGCCGCGGAGTGGTTGCCGCGGCAGAGGAAGCCGGGTACGAGATCTCCGTTGCGCACGTCGGTGTCGACGTGGCTCGCCAAGCCGACGTTGCTTATGGGCTAGTCGACCGCAGCTGCAGTGGATTGATTTTCACCGGTTTGGTTGCTGCCGACAAACCGATGCTGGACACGCTGCGCATGAGGCGTTCCCGTGGTGCAGGTCTACCGCAAGGTCGAAGGGGAACGATCCGACTGGGTGGGCATCGACGATTACCACGGGGGGTTTGAGATGGCATCGCATGTCGTGGCCACCGGTCGGCGACGGATAGCGCTTGTCGGTGGCCCCGAGGCGTCTAGTGCATCCACGGGTCGTATGCACGGATACCAACACGCACTACGCAAAGCCGGATTGACTGCGTGAACGAGCCAGATGTGTGGGGAGAATCGAGTCGAGCCTCGGGAGCGCTTCGGGCACGGGCCTTGTTGGCCGAACATCCCGATATCGACGCGTTCGTTTGTGGTAACGACGTGATTGCACTCGTGTCCTAGACATGTGCACGGAGATCGGCAAGCGGGTGCCAGAGGACATCGCACTCTCCGGGTTTGACGACATGAGCTTTTCCAGCGCGGGACCGCTCCCGTTGAGCACTGTCACTGTGCCCCGCGACGCGATGGGTCGTCGCGCAGCGCGGCGGTGCTTCAGAGAATCGAGGGTGATGACAGCGCCCCGCGCAATGATGTGTTGCCCTACACAATTCAGATTCGCGGTACCAGAGTTCCCGTCCACACTGACCGCGGCAAATGACGCCTCGCGGTGAGTGTGTGGACTAGCGTGCTGCTCGCCGATAGGTCGGCGATGGTGGTCAAGAGGAAGGTGAAAGCCGCCCCGTTTTATGTCCGGGTCGGCTTTCGTTTGATCGGTGCCTCACTCAGTCGTTGCGGCAGCTGACGTTCGGCCAATGACGGTGGTGTGAGATATGCGCGGCTTTGGGTAACACAAGACGACGGTTCGGCGCACACAATGACTCGATGCTAAAGTCCGGATGCCGCTTCTCGATGGCAATGGTGTCGTCAGCGTCCGGTTCGCGGCGGATCGGCGAATCGGCCAGGCAGCGCCCCCGTTGCACGTCGTCATCATGCTCCTCGGACGCGAAGCCAGTCGCAGCCGAGGCTGGCGGCCAGCGCTTCATGCGCGTGGTCGAGGCGGGACGCTTGGACTAGGCGCTCGACGGTTGGCCTCCCACCCCGGTATGGCCCGAATGCCGGACTCGTGAGCGAAATGTCGCGCGTAGCCCGGCAAATGAGCGCTCACTTATCTCGGCGTCCGAGCGTGTGGGCCATCGTCGATGACGGCACGAACGCGGCTGATTGTGAGCGCTTCTGGTTCGAAGTCGGTCAGCCAAACGTCGCGCCCGCATCGACATAGGCTCCGACGTCGGACGCCTGAGACACATGATGACAGCGATGTCGAAAGGCTCTGTCGGCGTGTGGTTTTCGCGAAGGCAGCGAAGCACTTCCACGGCGTGAGCGACATGCTCGAGCGATTCGAGGTTGACGGGAAGTACACGTGAAAGCGTGCCGCACGGCGCAGAGGCACCGCTTTGCCGGGAAAAACGCGATCCAAACGGGGATGGTCGGATGCACAGGTCGTGGAAGGAAGTGATGTCGTCGACGGTGTAGTGCTTGCCGTGATGGCGGAACGGATGCACACTCCACGCCGAGGGGAGGAGTGCCAACGCCTCGTCGAGCATCTCGGCGCGCACTCGAGCGTCGAGTTCATCGACGGTCTTGCTGAACTCGTTGCCGAAGCGTCATCCCCGAGTCCGACACCCAGCACCAGCCGGACAACGATGAGCCGATCGAGTGTCGACGGTCTCGCGAGCGAGCTTGACACGTCGACGGCGGGCCAGAGGTGTGAACATCGGAACGAAGGTCAGTGATATCGGTCGCGGCGACGATCGCGGCGAGGTGATCCATGAGTCGGCGACGGACGTTATCGGTGCCCGCAGTTGACGTGGTCCCAGACGAAGAAAACGTGCCAAACGACTCTCCTCGGCACGAGCCGCGAGGCGAGGGAATGCCAGCGGGTCGGACAGTTCGTCGAAGAGCAAAAACAGACAGACGAGCGCAGAGACGTGTCCATCGTTCTACATCATGGTATCGGTGAAACGATATCGCGAGTAGGCGCGAGCCGGTAGCGTCATTGCGGTGCAGTTCCAGCTCGTCGATGTGTTCACCTCGACGCCCTATCGCGGCAACAGCCTGACCGTCTTCCCCGACGCGGGCGGCCTCAGCACCGGCCAGATGGCTCAGATCACGGGGGAGCTGCGCCAGTTCGAGTCCATCTTTCTCAACCCGGCTGGGCCGCAACACCATTGGCAAGCACGTATCTTCGACCTGTTCGAAGAGCTCGACTTCGCGGGGCACCCGGTGATCGGCGCGGCGTCCGTCCTTCATCATCAGCATGGCGGCGACAAAGTTCGCGGACGATGGACGCTGGAGCTGGCCTCCGGTGCGCTGACCATCGAGACCGAGCGTCGCGGTCCGGGCTCCTTCCACGCCGCCCTGCCCGAGATGCAGGCCCACTTTCTCGGCGAGCCGTCTGGTGTCTCGCGCGCGCAGGTGGCGTCGTGGTTCTCGTTGCCCACCGGCGGCCTCGACACTCGACTGCCCCTCGAAGTGGTCTCTACCGGTCTGCGCTACCTCATCGTGCCGGTTCGGAACGGAGCGCTCGCTCGCGCCGGCATCTCTCACCGCGAACTCGACGTGGCGCTGGCCGAGGTCGGCGCGGAATACGCCTATCTGCTCGACGCCGAGGCTGGAGAGGGTCGGCACTGGAACAATGACGGTGTCGTCGAGGACGCGGCAACGGGCAGCGCCGCAGGTTGCGTTGCCGCCTACCTTCATCGACACGGCCAGCTCGGCGACGATGAGAACGCTGAGCTACGTCAGGGCCGTTTTATCGACCGGCCATCCCGGATCAGCATCTCGGCACGGAGCGCCGACGGCGGGGTTCGGGTCAGAGTGGGCGGCGAGGTTGTACTGGTGGGATCCGGTCGGCTGGACGTACTTCCCTTGTGACCACAGGCGGAAAGTTGCAGTTGCTTCGCGGTTTGCGCTCAGCGCGCATTCCGGCTTTCCTGGTCGGATGTCTGACATGAATCGTCGCCATGCGATGTCCCTGGCCGGCATCGCCGCGCTGGCGGCCGCGATGCCCCTCCCGACCGCCGATGCCTCCCCGTCCGGACTGGTGCCGCCGCCGACCGCGCCACCACCCAGCGGCTACCTCTTCCAGGACGAGTTCGACGGCCCGGCCGGCTCAGCCCCCAATTACTCCAAGTGGGAGCCGGCGTACGAGCGCGAGTCGATGGAGGACCCGACGTTCTGGGAGCTACCCGAGAACGTCGGCCAGTACCGAGACGATCGCCGAAATCTATTCGTCGACGGCAAGTCCAACCTCGTTCTCCGCGCCGCGAAGGACGGCAAGACCTATTACAGCGGCAAGCTCTTCGGCAAATACCGCGGCCCTATCGGCACCACCTGGGAAGCCCGGATCAAGCTGAACTGCCTCACCCCCGGATGCTGGCCCGCCTGGTATTTGGCCAACAACAATCCCGTCAACGGTGGCGAAGTCGACCTCATGGAGTGGTACGGCAACGGCCACTGGGCGGCGGGCACCACTGTCCACGCGACTGTTGAATGGCGGAGAACACGTGAGCCAGGGGATCACGGTGGACAGCGGCTGGCACACGTGGCGCGTCCAATGGGATGACGCCGGTATGCGCTTCTGGAAGGACTACGTCGACGGCGCGCAACCGTACTTCGATGTTCCGGCGAACTCGCTTCCGGACTGGCATTTCAACGAACCCGGCTACACGTTGTTTCCGATCTTGGGCCTTGCGGTTGCCGGTTCAGGGGGTGGCGATCCCGGAGCTGGGACCTACCCGGCGGACATGCTCGTCGACTACGTCCGCGTCTGGTAGGACGTACCAGATCGAGAAGATCCCAATCGGGCGCGACGCGACGCTGAGCCAGCTGGAAGAGGACCCGCACCCGCTGCTGGCGCGGCTGCGGATGGCTGAGCCGGTGTCGTGGCTTGCCGCCCTGGAGGGGTGGCTGGTCACCCGCTACGATCTCGCCGTCCGGGTGATGCGCGATCCCGTCACCTTCACCGTTGACGATCCCCGGTTCTCCACGTCCAGGGTGGTGGGCCCGAGCATGCTCTTCGCTGGACGGCATCGACCACGCCCGTCACCGCGAACCGTTCGCGCACCCGTTCCGCCCGGCACAGGGTGCGGGACCGCTTCACCGGGTTCGTGGAAGCAGAGGCCGATCGGTTGATCTCGACGATCCGGCCGGCCGGGAGCGCCGATCTGCGAAGCGAGTTCGCCGGGCCGCTCGCGGTCGCGGTGGTCGCCGAGGTGCTCGGGCTGCGGAATGTCGACGCGGACAAGGTGTTGTCCTGGTACGCGGCGATCGTGGCGGCGGTCTCGGAGGTGACGGCGGGAGGGCCGGTCACCTCGGCCAGCGCCGACGCGTTCGGCCAACTGCGGGCCGCAGTGCGACGGACCGTTGGCAATACCGACAAGCCGTCACTGGTTGGCTGAACGGCGCGAGCGCCCGATGGGCTGCGCGAGGATGAAGTCGCGTCGAACGCAGCGGTGCTGATGTTCGGTGGTATCGACACCACCGAAGGCATGATCCTCAACGCGGTCCGGCACCTGCTCGTCGACCCTGAGGCGGTCGCGCTCGTCCGTGGGCGATGCGGTCTCCTGCCAGACGCGATCGAGGAGTCGATCCGATTGGAGCCGGCGGCCGCCGTCGTCGATCGGTACGCCACCCGCTATATCGAGCTCGCCGGTGCGCGCATCCGGCGCGGCGACCTGGTCGTCGTCTCGATCGCCGGCGCCAACCGGGATCCGGCCGTGTTCACCGACCCCGACCGGTTCGACATCCGGCGCG
>CAVXVJ010000001.1:0-355927 GCA_963765155.1 uncultured Actinomycetota bacterium | reverse complement strand
GCACACCGGAAACGGCGGGCTCGTCATCGAGGTGAGCGACATCGGGCTCGGCATGACCGATTCGGACCTGCGGGTGGCCAACACCCGGCTGCAGTCCGGCGGCGAGGTCAACCCCTACGCCGCTGTCACATGGGGCTGTTCGTCGTCGGCCGCCTCGCGGCACAGCACGGCCTCGTCGTCCGGCTGCGCAGCACCATTGCGGGGGAACCGAATTCGGGTATGACGGCCGGTGTGTACGTGCCGGCCGAACTGCTGATGCGGGCCGGCGCGCACGAACAGATCGGTGGCGACGATGACGGCAACCTGCCGATGCCCATGCCGGGATCGTGACGGCGCTCGCGCTCGACGAGGACCAGGCGCAGTTCACCGACTACGACGACGGGGAGCAGCGCCGCAACGGCCACCCCGAGGTGCCCTTCACGTTGTTGCCGCAGCGCAATCCGGTAGCCAGCGGGATCTCGGACATCCCGACGTCGTTGGCCACGCCGCCTGCCGAGCCGCCAGACGAGTGGCCGGCCGACTCGATGCCCAGGCAGACGCACGAACCCGCCGACTGGGAGCAACCGGCGGTCGACGGCCAGGCCCCGCAGCCGACGAACACCTCGGCGTTCTTCGCGTCGCGTGCCCAGGCTGCGAGCAACGGCGCGCCGCGGGTGGAGCCAGTAGCCGCCGCGGATGAGGCGCCCAGCGAGCCGTCCCGGCACGCGGTGCATGAACCGTCACCGACGGCCGGCGCGGACGATGCCATCTACCAGAAGATGCTGTCCGAGTGGCTCGTCGACCCGCACGAACTGGCGAACAGTGAGGACCTGAACTGGGAGTCGGTTTGGGATCATGGCTGGTCGGCGGCCGCGGCCGCGGAGGACGCGCCTGTGCTGGAGCACACCGACGTAGGCCTGCCGCTGCGTGAGCCCGGTGCTCGGCTGGTACCCGGCGCTGTGGATGCCGTCGTCGAGGGGCCGCTCGACGGCGCGCATCACGGCAACGGCGGAGCGCACAGAAACAATGATCAGGGTGACGAGGTAGCATCGGCGGCTGAGTTCGACACCGGCGCGCATTCGATGCCGCTGCGTGATCCGGACGCCGTCCGGGCGAGTATCAGCAACCATTTCGGCGGGTGCACGCCGGCCGGTCGCATGCCCAAGAGACCAGAGGAACAGATAACGAATGACGCCGGCGGGTTGGGGCCATGGCTGTAGTGCCAGGGGAGAACGAAGTGACCCGGGATTCATTAGCAGCAAGTTCGACGCAGCGCGATTCGCTCGACTGGCTGGTCTCCAAGTTCGCCCGCGAAGTATCCGGTGTGTCGCATGCGGTGCTGGTGTCCGCCGACGGATTGCTGATGGCCGCCAGTGAACACATGCCGATCGAGCGGGCCGACCAGCTCGCGGCGGTCGCCTCCGGGCTCGCCAGCCTGTCGGCCGGGGCGGCGCAGCTGTTCGACGGCGGACACGTGCTGCAGTCGGTCGTCGAAATGGAGAACGGCTACCTGCTGCTGATGCGGGTCGGCGACGGCTCCAATCTGGCGACGCTGGCGACCCGTAACTGTGACATCGGCCAGATCGGTTACGAGATGGCCATTCTGGTGGAACGAGTGGGTGCCACGGTCCAGGCGTCGCGGCGGCGAGCCCCGCAACACTCGTGAGTGGCCTATGGACGATCGGGACTTTGAAGATGGGGCAGCGGCGGACGAACCGAAGCTGGTCCGGCCGTACGCCCTGACCGCCGGCCGCACCGATTCGCGCGTCAACCTGCCGCTGGAAGCTCCGGTGGAGACGCTGCCTTCGACCAAGCCGCCCCGGTGGCCGAGCAACGATGTGCGGGGCCAGATCCTGACGATTTGCGTCGACAACCCATCGGTCGCCGAAATCGCCGCCCATTTATCTGTGCCGCTCGGCGTGGCGCGGGTACTGATCGGGGACCTCGTGACGCAGGGTTATCTGCGGGTGCACACCACCCTGGGTGATTCGACGACTGACGACGAACGACGCGAACTGATAGGAAGGACCCTGCGTGGCCTACGAGCACTCTGAGAGGCGCGACGCCGCCTCGACGAAGATCGTCATCTCTGGCGGATTCGGCGCCGGCAAGACGACGTTCGTGGGCGCGGTCTCCGAGATCATGCCGTTGCGCACCGAGGCGCTGGTGACCAACGCGTCGGAGGGCGTCGACGGCCTGGACGCCACCCCGATGAAGAACACCACGACGGTGGCCATGGATTTCGGTCGCATCACGCTCGACCAAGACCTGGTGCTGTACCTGTTCGGTACGCCCGGCCAGCGCCGGTTCTGGTTCATGTGGGACGACCTGGTGCGTGGCGCCATCGGCGCGATCATCCTGGTCGACGTCCGACGGCTGCAGGACAGCTTCGCCGCAGTCGACTTCTTCGAGGCGCGAAACCTGCCGTTCCTGGTTGCCGTCAATGAATTCGACGGGGCACCAAGGCATCCCGTGCAAGCCGTGCGCCAGGCGTTGGCACTGCCCGATCGCATCCCCATGATCACCGTGGACGCCCGCGACCGGCACTCTGCGAAGGCCGCGCTGATCGCCGTCACCGAGTACGCGCTCAGCAGCCTGACTCCGCTGCGCGGCTGAGTCGGTGGATACTGACGAACCTGTCTGGACGGAACGCGAATTCGTTGGCCACGACTTTCGCGACGATGACCTGAGCAGGCTGCGCACCGAACGTTCCGTGTTCGACGAATGCGACTTTCGTGGCGTCAACCTGGCCGAGTCGGAGCACATCGGCTCTGCCTTCCGTAATTGCACCTTCGAACGGGCAACCCTGCACCACAGCACATTTGCGCAGTGCAGCCTGCTGGGCTCGGTGTTCACCAACAGCCGGCTGCGGCCGGTGTCGCTGGTGGAGATTGATTTGACGCTGGCGGTGCTCGGCGGGTGTGACCTACGCGGCGTCGATCTGTCGGATTGCCGACTGGCCGAAGCCAGCCTGGTCGGCGCCGACCTGCGCAAGGCCGTGCTGCGCGGCGCCGATCTGCAAGGCGTGCGGACGCAGGATCTGCGCCTCGACGAGGCGGATCTGCGCGGCGCCCGCACCGATCCGACGCTGTGGACCACGGCATCGCTACGCGGCGCCAAGATCGACATCGATCAGGCGCTGACGTACGCGGCGGCGCACGGGCTCGACGTCCACGGCGCGTAAACGGACGCGGCCTTTAGGTCAAGAATTGCGGTCAACTGGTGGCTGTTGCAAAATCGGCGGCTGCAGTATCGGCCGGGGTGCGTGACTGGGTGCGCGGTTCTCGAGAGACTTGGGTGTGGCTCGTGGGTATCGTCCGGTGGTGCGGGATCAGCAGTTCCTGTTGCCGCCCAACATGATCGATTGGTTACCCGAAGATCATCTGGTCTGGTTCGTGATCGAGGTCGTCGAGCAGTTAGACACGACGGCGTTTCACGCCAACCGCAAGCTGGGCAGGGCAGGCCGGCAGGCGTATGACCCTGACATGCTGCTGGCGTTACTGATCTATGCCTATGCCAGCGGGGAGCGCTCTTCGCGGCGTATCGAACGGTTGTGCAGCGATCATGTGGCCTTCCGGGTGCTGTGTGCCCAGGACGCTCCTGATCACAGTTCGATCGCCCGGTTCCGCGCCGCGCATCAAGACGCGTTCACCGGCCTGTTCGCCCAGGTCCTGCAATTGTGTTCGGCCGCTGGGATGGTCAAGGTCGGGGTGGTCTCAATCGATGGCAGCAAGATCGCGGCGAACGCGTCGCGGGGGCGAACCGGTCACCGGAATCGGTGCAGCGCGAGGTCGAACGGATCAGCAGGCAGATCGCCGAGACCGCCGTGTCCGAAGCGGTGGCCACCGATGCGGCCGAAGACGCCGAGCAAGCCCGCCGACCCCACGGCGGTGGGCAGGGTCGCGATGGGCTGCCCGAGGAGTTCGCCAGTCATAGTCGCCGGGCGGCCAATATCGCCAGAGCCGTCAGGGAGCTCAACCGCCGCCGCGACGCCCACGCTCGAGCCGATTCCGCCGATCGCGCTGCGGCCGAGGATTACCTGGTTCGGGTCAAGGCCGGTGGCCCGGTCGGGCGGGCCCCGGGAAATGTGGACCCGGTGCGCTACCACCAGGCCCCAATTCAGCGCGCCCAGAACCGCATTGACGAGGTCGACGGCGTCAACGGCGCCGCCGCTTCCAAGATCCGCAAGGAGGCCCGCGCGGCCCTCAAGACCGCTCAGAAGGCCTTGAACAAGGTCCAGGCAGACATCGCCGCCGGTCACCAGCCCGACCTGCGCGGCAAAGCCGCCCGACGGCGCGATCGCCGGGCCAACCGGGCAAATACCCGTGGCGGCATGGCAGATCCGGTCAACATCACCGACCCCCATTCCCGGCTGATGCTCGAAGGCTCCAGCGGCGGATCGGTGCAGGCCTATAACGCCCAGTTCGCCGTCACTGATGATCACTACATCCTCGGCGTGCACACCAGCCAGGACGCCAACGACACCCACTGCTACATCCCGAGCATCACCGAAGCCACCAAACAAGCCCGCACGCTCGGAAAACAGATCGGTGTGGTCCTCATGCGACTCCGGCTACTTCACCGACGAGAACCTCACCGCCCCCGGTCCTGACCGGCTCATCGCGCCCGGAAAGAACCGTGACCTCTACATCGACGCACGCCACGATCCCACCGACGGGCCCCCGCCTCCACACCTAGCCCCCCAAAGACGCCATGCGCCACCGACTAGCCAACCCCGGCAACGCCGAACGCTACAAACGCCGCGGCGCCACCGTCGAACCAGTCTTCGCACACCTCAAAGACCAGATCAACCTCCGCCGCTTCTCCTGCCGAGGACTAGCCGCAGTCACCACCGAACTCAACTTCGCAGCCACCGTGATCAACCTCGTGCGACTCCACCGCGCACAACCGGCCACCTAAAGCACCGGCCAACTAGAGCATCAGAGACGGTAGAAACCCCGCCACCACCCCGAGGCATGACAGGCGATTCATCAGCCGCCGATTTTGCAACAGCCACATGATGGCTTCATTCCTCGACCTAGTTGAGCCATCATTCGTCTTGGCGTGGATCCCCCTGTCCGACGCACCTACCGTTCTGCGGCCGTCAACAATGATGACGGCCGCGCAAGGTGGGTGCACTGCTGGAGACCGACATCCAAAGCGGCACATCCTGCCTGCGGGAGCCCGGCGGGGAATATCCGACGCGCGATCGGGTTGACGGTGTGCATGCGAGCCGTCATATATGACCCCGAAGCACGTGCAAACCTGCGATTCGCCGACGTCGACGAGCCGGTGGCCGCCGAAGCCGAGGCGCTCATCGAAGTGCGAGCCACGGCGCTGAACTTCGGCGAGGTGCACTGGATCGATCGGATGCGCAAGCCCGGCGAGGTTCCGGGCTGGGACGCGGCGGGCGTGGTCGCCCAGGCTGCGACCGATGGTTCCGGCCCGCAGGTGGGCAGCCGGGTCGTCGGGTTCAACGGTGCTGGAGGCTGGGCACAGCAGCGCGCTGTGCCGACGGAAAACCTTGCAGTACTTCCGGATTCGGTCGACTTCGGGCAGGCGGCGGCGTTGCCGGTGGCCGGGGTCACCGCACTGCAGGCCCTGCGCGCGCTCGGTCCGGTGGTCGGCCGTCGGGTGCTGATCACCGGTGCGTCCGGCGGTGTCGGACGGTTCGGGGTGCAGTTGGCGGCAAGGGCCGGCGCGCATGTGATCGCCGCGGTCGGCTCCGCAGCGCGCGGTGAAGGCCTCGCCCAGCTGGGCGCCGCCGAGGTTGTGGTCGGGTTGGCCGGCGTGAAGGAGCCGGTGTTCGGTGTGCTCGACAACGTCGGCGGGCCTCTGCTCGCCGAGGCGTTCAGCCTTGTCGCCGACGGCGGCTCGGTGCAGTCCATCGGGATGGCATCGGGCCAGCCCACCACCATCGACTTCGAGGCCGAGCGACAGGTCGGGATGCGTAAGCGGTTGGAACCGTTCACTGTTCGCACGCCGTTCGGGCCTGATCTGGCCTACCTCGTCGAACTCCTGGAGGCCGGCGAGATCGATCCCCAGATCGGGCTGCGGGTCTCGTGGAACGAAGTATCGGAAGCGGCCGAGGCCTTGCTTGAACGGCGTGTCGCCGGCAAGGCGGTACTGGACGTGGTCTGATGGCTCATCCCAATCTGCACGGTGATTGAGCCGCGACAGCGTACGGTCATCGACCATGACGTCGACAGCCGAACTGGGAAGTCAAACGGTGACGTGGGCGCGTGGGATGCGCGAACTGGTGCGCGCTGAGGCCGCCGAGTCTGAGCGAATTCGAACGTTGACGCCTGCCATCGTCGACGAGATGTGGGCGAGCGGCTTGATGTCGTCGTTCAACCCTGTGCCGGCGGGCGGCGTCGAACCCTCGTTCACTGACATGATCGAGACGTGGATCGAAATGGCTTGGCAGGACGGGTCATTCGGGTGGGTCGGCATCGCGAATCTGCCGTCGTCGTTCGCGGCCGCGGCGTATCTGCCCGACGAAGGTTTCGCCGAGGTGTTCACCGCTCACGACAACCGCGTCACCATGGGCGGTCAGTTCTTTCCGAACGGCCAAGGTGAGGCTGTCGACGGCGGCTACCGGCTGACCGGGGCATGGAGCTTCGGCTCCGGTACCGGGCACTCGGAGTACGTCGCGGCAGGCTTCATGCCGATGGACAACGGCGAGGTGCGCTGGATCAGCGAGGGCCTTCCCGACATGCAGGTGGCCATCCTGCCGCGCGCCGACATCACGTTCACCGACGGCTGGTTTGTCCAGGGACTCAAGGGAACTGGCTCCTACGACTACAACGCCGCCGACGTATTCGTGCCGCACTACCGGACATTTCCGCTGTTCGCTCGCGAACCGCACCGCGGCACGTCGCCTGCGACCCGCATGGGCCTGATGCCCGTCACCGCCGCAGGGCACGCATCATGGGCGCTCGGGGTCGCCAAGAGCATGCTCGACGATGTCGAGGAGCTGGCCGCCACGAAGTTCCGGATGAGCGACATGGCGTCGTTGGCCAACCGCCCGACATTCCAGAAAGGCTTGGCGCACCACGTCGCATCGTGGCGCGCCGCCCGCCTGTTGGTGCTCGACGCCTTCACGCGAGCCGAGGCCGCGGTTGCCGCGGGCGAGGACCTCACCCCGACCTTTCGCGCGGATATGCGGGTCGCCGCCGTCTACGCCACCGATGTGGCCAGAGCGTGTGGGGAGTGGGCCCATCTGGCCGCGGGCACCAGCTCGATCCGCGAGGGCAGCCGGCTCGAGCGCGCCTTCCGCGACCTCTACACCGGCACGCAGCACGCGTTCATCAGTGAGAAGGTCGCCATCGACGCGGCCCAGATCTGGCTCGGCATCATCGAGGACCAACCCGGGCTATAAGCGGTTGTCGTACTCCTTGCGATTGGCGAGCACCTCGTCCATGTGCGCCTCGGCCCACGACTTGACGCCACACATCACGTGCTGCAGCGACAGGCCGAGGTCGGTCAGCTCGTAGGTGACCGTGACCGGCACGGTCGGCGTCACGGTGCGGGTGACCAGGCCGTCGCGCTCGAGCGAGCGCAGCGTCTGGGTGAGCATCTTCTGGCTCACCCCGGCCAGCCGGCGGGACAGCTCGGAGTAGCGCATCGATCGCGGCTCACCGGCGCGTGTCGCCGGGGCGGCGGGCCGTCGCTGCCCAGCGCGGCCAGGATCAGCGCGACCCACTTGTCGGAGATCCGGTCGAGCAGCTGGCGGCTGGGGCAGTTGCGCCAGGAACGCGTCGTATTCCACCTTCGCCTGTGCCCGCTTCTGGGCCGCTGTCGTCGTTGGCATCGATCGCTCCTTCCTACCGAGGGGTGAGCTACGCACTTCAAAGTGCGTACTTCCCAATAGAGAGTTAATCACTCAATAGTGAGGGTAACGGCGTCGAACACGAGCCACGAGGAGCGAACCATGAGCACCTCCACCTTCCGCACCGCCGTCGTCCGCACCCCGGCGGACCCGACTCGATCGAGATCATCGACGTTCCCGTCGTCGAGCCCGGACCCGGCGAGGTCCGGGTCGCGATCGCCGCCGCGCCGGTCAACCCCGTCGACCTCGGGGTCGCGGGCGGCGTCTTCCACGGCATGGGCCTGATCAACCAGCCCGAGTGGACCGGCCTGGGCTGGGACTTCGCCGGCACCATCGTCGCCACCGGCCCGGGCGTGGACCTGCCCGTCGGCACCCGGGTCGCCGGCCTGGTGGACGGCTTCGACCGCGACTTCGGCACGTACGCCGAGCAGCTCGTCGTGCCGGCCGCGACCGTCGCCGTCGTGCCCGACGGACTCGACCTGGTCGCGGCGTCGACGGTACCGCTGAACGGGCTGGCCGCCGCACAGATCGTCGACCTGCTCGGCGATGCGCCCCCAGACGGCAACCGCCTGCTGGTGACCGGGGCGGCAGGCGCGGTCGGGGGTACGTCGCCGCGCTCGCGCAGGACCGCGGCTGGCAGGTGACCGGTCTGGCCCGACCCGAGGACGAGGAGTTCGTCCGCGGCCTCGGCGCCGACTTCACCGCGCACGCCGAGCCGGGCTGGGACGCGGTCGCCGACGGCGCGGTGATGCAGGAGCGAGGCCTCGCCCTGGTCCGCGACGGCGGGGCCTTCGTCGGCGTCCGGCCGAACGCCGAGCCGGCCACCGAGCGCGGGATCACCGTCGGCGGCGTGGTCGCGCACCCCGACGGCCCTCGACTGGCGCGACCTGCTCGCCCGCACCGCGTCCGGCGCAGTTGCCGGCCCGAGTGCACGCGGTCGTCCCCTCGACCAGGTCGCCGACGCGCACCGGGCCATGGCCGAGGGCGGAGTGCGCGGACGCTACGTGCTCACGCCGTGACTAGCCGCCCTTGAGGCGGATCTTCCAGCGCACGAAGCTCAGATAGCCAACGCAGATCGCCCCAAGCATGGCCATGTTGAACCACCACGTGCCCGGCGTGTGCTTCCAATGCGAGTCTTGTGGAGTCAGCGGACCGGGGACGAGCCTGATGAGATCGATCGTCGACGCGGTGCTGGCGAATCCCCACCGCGCGGGCGTGAACCATAGCTCAGGGCGCGAAAGCGGTTGGAGCCGTTCACCGTTGGCACGCCATTCGGGCCCGACCTGGCTTTCCTCGTGGAGCTGCTCGCCGCCGGCGAGATCGATCCGCAGGTCGGCCTGCGGACGTCGTGGAAGGACGTAGCCGAAGCGGCCGAAGCGCTGCGCGGCCGCCGGGTTGTCGGTAAGGCGGTTTTGGACGTCGACTGAACTACCGTCGTTCATCCGTTGCCACGGGATACCAGCGCGGCAGCACCAGTGGCAACGGCCGCACTGCCCAACGCCTGCGTCCACCCCACCGGCCCGAGCGGTGTGCAGCCAAGCAATTGGCTGACCCCGGGCGTACTGATCAGCACGCCCATCGCGGCCAGCGAGCCGACCGCCGTCAACACCACCGACCGGTCATGCGAATCGAGCAAGGTCTGGCCCAGCTGGGTGCTCACCAACGCGACAAGCACCGACCGTTTCCGCGCGGCGACGCCGCCCGGTCATGCGGCCAGCAGCCATGCCGCTCGTCGCGCCGCCCGCGGTGGCGGCGCCGCGAAGCGCGACCGCCCGCCACAGCGCGGCCTCGTCGGGGCCGTGTTCTGCCGAGCCAGTTGCCGTTGCTTGGCGTGGACTACTGCCAACGCCGCGGCGGGCAGCGCGTCGGTAAGCATGTTGACCAGCAGCAGCTGGCGAGCGTTCAGCGGCGCGCGACCAGTGATCGCGGAACCGATGATGGCGAAGATGACCTCACCGGCGTTGCCGCCCAACAACACCGAGACCGCCGACCGCACCCGCCGCCACAGCTGCTGGCCCTCGTCCAGCGCGTCCAGCAGCGCCTCGATCCGTCCGTCGAGCAGCATCACGTCAGCCGCTGTGCGGGCCGGCGCACTGCCGCGCGCGGCGACACCGATGCCGACGGTCGCCGCGCGGATCGCTGCCGCGTCGTTCACCCCGTCGCCGACCATTGCGCATACCCGCCCGGCCCGCTCCAGCGTCTGGACGATCTGCACCTTCTGTTCCGGTGACATGCGGGCGAACACCAGCCGCTCGCCGACCGCATGCTCTTGCTCGCGCCGCGACAAGTTCTCCCATTCTGTTCCGGTGATGCACCTGATCCGTCGTGACGGGCAGGCCCAACTCCGCCGCTATCGCCGCGGCCGTGACGGGGTGATCACCGGTGATGAGCCGTACGTCCACGCCACGTTCGGCGAGCGCAGCCAGCAGTTTCGGACGCCTCGGCGCGGGGAGTGTCGGCCAGACCCGACTAGGCCCACGAGGCGCAGGCCTTCGGTGCAGTACTCGGCCAGCGTGTCGGGATTGTCGCGGGCGGCGTTGCGCTTGCTCGGGAGTCAGGTCGCGCGATCGCGACGGCGATGACCCGCAACCCATTCTCGGCCATCTGGGCCACCGTGCGCCGGATCGTTGGCCCGCTTGCCCGCACGCGGGCAACACGACTTCGGGTGCGCCCTTGATCGACACGCTTGGTCGCCGTGCGCGGACGCGGAGTAGGACCGGCCGGAGCGGAACGGGAGATGCGCGACAGTCGAATCCATTGTGGTCCGACGACCTTCGTCTGCGGCGGCTTCTACGATCGCAGCGTCGGTGGCGTGGTCGTCAGGGTTTTGCCATTCGGGATGGGGCCGCCGCGGCCCGCACAGGCAACCACGTCCTGCAGGCGAAGAGCCTGTCGACGGGGTCGCACCTTCGTGACGCGCAGGCGGTTCTCGCTGAGCGTTCCGGTCTTGTCGAAGCACACGACGTCCACCCGGCCCAGCGCTTCCACCGAACGCGGGCTGCGCACCAGCGCCCCGTGCCTTGGTCAGCCGGCGCGCAGAGGCCTGCTGAGCGAGCGTTGCCACCAGCGGCAGCCCCTCGGGCACCGCGGCAACGGCAACGGCCACGCCGCTGGCGACCGCGTCGCCGAAGCCTGGTGCGGCGCAACAATCCGAACCCGGTGACCAGCGCACCGCCGGCGATGCTCACGGGCCACACCCGGTTGGTCAGCTGATGCAGCTGCGTCTGCAGGCCCGACTTCGCGCTGCTGGCTGCTGGCCAGCTCGGCGGCGCGGTTGGCTTGGGTCTGCGACCCGACCGCGGTGACGACCGCCAGCGCGGTGCCGGTGACGACGGTGCTACCGGCGTAGAGCATGCAGGACACGTTCGGCCAGCGGTGCGCCCGGCGTGGCCTCGACATGCTTTGCGACGGGCAGAGATTCGCCGGTCAGCGACGGATTCATCGACCTCGATGTCCGTCCCTCGACTACCCGCGCGTCGGCGGGAACGACCTCGTCGGCCCGCACCTCGATGACGTCGCCCGGTTGGAGCGCATCAGCATTCGTGGTGACGTAGTCACTGCCCCGCACTTTTCGTGCCTTGGGCACTTGCACCGCCAGCAGCTGGGACAGCACCCGCTCGGCGTTGATGCCGCTGCGTGGCCGCCAGCGTCGCATTGCCGACAAGTACGGAGCCCACCAGGACTGCGTCGATCGGCGAGCCCAGCAGCGCGCTGGCCAACGAACCGGTGGCGAGCACGGGGGTAAGCGGGTCCGACAATTCGGCCCGCATCGCGCCACCGAATCCCTTGCGGCGCCGATCATTCGGCCGACCTGCTGCTCGACGGGGTTTGTACGACGTTGGGCGGCGTCCTGGCTCGGCGGCGGCAGCACCCGGCGGACCGCCTCTGCCGACATGGCGTGCCAGTTGTGTGGCGGCGCCGGTGCGGGCGCGTCGGCCTGCAAGGCGCGGCGGGCCAGCCGGTAACCGGTCCATTGCCCGGCCGCCGCACCGACCGTGATCGGGCCAGGGCCGCCGCCACGCCCACGCACCCCGGGAACCAACATCAGTCCACCGAGAATTGATGCGCCCGTGGCAATTTCAACACCGCGTCGGCTTGCCGACTTGGCCGCGGGAACGGCGTGAAGGATCCACCACAGGGCGCTGAGGTCGTCGATGAGCACGTCGGCGCACCACGGCGGAGGACAGCCTTCGTCGACGATTCCGATCGCGACGTCAGCGGCGGCGCAGGCCGTCGCCGAACGGTTCGAGATCACCGCCACGCTGCGGCCGGACCGGCGCAGTGCATCAACCGCTGCGCCCATCGCGTCGTCGATCGAGCTGCCGTTCGCGCGAGCGCAACTCATCGAATCCTGAGCCCAGATCCCCGAGGTCTATCGCAGTCGACGGACACCAGTTCTCAGTCCCGATCGCCGGCCTTCGGCGACAATCGCCGACGCCATGCGGTGGTGGGCGTGGCGGACCAGCACCTTGGGCGGCGGGTCGTGGCCCGGCGCGTTGATCCGGTGCCACCCCGGCGTCAGCTTCCCCGCTTCGAGCAGCTCCTGGGCGCGCTCCCACACGGCGGCCCGATCCTGGTCGGCCACGCCCATGATCCGGCTCACGCGCAAGCCGGCGGTGCACAGCGAGCGGGGGTCGATCACCACAGCGTCGAGCCGGTCGAGTCTGCGCCACACCGCGGGTCGCATGGTCAGTACGGCGTGGTCGTCGGCGAGGCCGCGGCCGAGCGTGCTGGCGAACATCTCCCGCGAGGTGCGCGCCGCCTTGGGAACCGCGGCCAAGGCCGCCCGAGCCGCGGCGTCCGCATTGCCTGTCAGCACTCCGACGCCCGCGGCGCCGGCCGCCTGCACGAGCGCACTGCGATCGAGGTGGTGTTCGACCGAACCGCGGCCGTGAAACCGCGCAGGCAGCGGGAACACGTCAGAACACTCGGCGTAGGTCGAACAGCCGCGGCTCATAGCGGTCCCAGGCCCGCTGCCCGGCGCGGCATTCGGCAGTGCGTGCGATGCGGCGACATCAGCGCCACCGCATGCGAGCCGGGCACCTGTCCGAACGTCCTCGTCGTGAACTTGGCGGCGCTCAGTGTCTTGCCGACGGTCTCCTCACCCCAATGGTCCTCGAGCATGGTCCGCAGCCGGGGCTGATACTGCAGCATGCTGACCGAGGCGCCGAGAGGCAGCGGCAACCTCGGCAGCCGCAGCGCCCGGCCCGCGGCCGCGCCCCACAAGCCCGCAGCGGTGACCCCGGCCGCCAACAGCCGGTTGACCAGTAGCGCGTTGTCGCCCGGCAGGAATGGCGCACGGCTTGGTCGTGCTGCGACGCCCTGGCGCGGGCACGATCCTCGGCATCGCCGACCACCCGACACAGTTCCTTGCACGTCGGCCCGGCGGGACCGTACCGGACGAACACCCGGGACAACGGGTAGTTCAGGTGGGCAGTCGACACGCCGGGGTGCGCGCGAAGCGCCTCCAGCACGGCGCGGCCGAGTTCCTCGCCGTGCTCCTCGCGCAGCCCCCGAACCTCGATCCACGCCCGATCGGGGCGTTGACAACACCGCCGCACCGGCGGCCCGCCGACGTTGTCGAGCGCGGTCCTGACCACCGATTCGACCGCCCCCGGCACGTCGAGCGCCTCACGCAGGGGAGCGGTGACAAGCCCGATGCCACCGGACATCAGGCCCATCCCCGCCAGCGCGGCATCCACGCCTGTCGAGGCCGCCTTGCCCGCGGCGCCCGTCGCGATGTCGACCGAAAGCCCGGCGACGGCCGCCGCCGTCTTGACGCCGAAGGCGGCGGTTCGCATCGGAAGCTCCACCGACTGCCGCAGAAGGCGACCCACATCCATGGTGGCCGCATTACCCGTTACGCAACCCGCCCAAACGTACCCCTGGGGGGCATGAAACCTTCAGGGAGACAACGGTTTTCGCCGGATCAGCCGCCCTTGAGGCGGATCTTCCAGCGCACGAAGCTCAGGTAGCCGACGCAGATCGCCCCGAGCATGGCCATGTTGAACCACCACGTGCCCGGGGTGTGTCTCCAGTGCGAGTCTTGCGGAGTCAAAGGACCGGGGACGAGCCTGATGAGATCGATCGTCGACGCTGTGCTGGCGAACCCCCACCGCGCAGGCGTGAACCATGACAGCTGGTCGAGTCCGATGCGGCCGGTCACCGGGATCATGCCGCCCTGGAACACCAGCTGCGACATGATCGCGATCACCAGCAGGGGCATGATCTGCTCGTTCGACTTGGCCAGCGCCGAGAGTGCCAAGCCGGTCATTGCCGCCGCCACACAGCAGGCCGCGACGTCGACGTACAGCTCCAGGGTCCGAGGGGGTATCACCGCTCCGCTGGTCACCGCCCCCGGGCCCCACTTCTTGCCCCACACGTTGATGCCGACGACGATCGCCGACTGCAGCAGCGCGAACCCGGCGAAGACGAAGACCTTGGCCAAAATGTATGCGGTTGTGGACAACCCGACCGCCTGCTCACGCAGGAAGATCGCCCGTTCGCCGATGAGGGCGCGGATCGTCAACGCGGTACCCATGAAGATGGCGCCGACGTTGAGCAGCACCAGGATCTGCCCCGGCTCGTTGGGCGCCGCGCCACCCTGAATCGCAGGAACGGGTACGCCGAAGCCGACGTCGCCGGGCACTGAAAGTGACAGCACACCCATGATGAACGGCAGCACCGCCAGGAAGATGAAGTAACCGCGATCGGACACGATCAGCCGCATCTGGCGGCGAGAGATCGTCGAGAACTGCTCGTCGCAGGCTGGTTTTCGTGGGCTCGCCGAGGTCTGTCGGTTTCTGCGCCGGCGGCGGCGGTGGTGGCGGGCCATGCTGGGCGATGAACCGCTTGTTCGCCCCGTCGGGGTCGCCGGCGACCGAGCTGAAGATGTCGGCCCAGTTGGTGGTGCCCATCGACGCGCCGATCTGGTTCGGGCGGCGCCGTAGAAAGCGGTCTTGCCGCCCGGCGCCAACAACAGCACCTGATCGCACACGTCGAGATAGGTCAGCGAGTGCGTGACCACCAGCACCACGCGACCGGCGTCGGCCAGTTGGCGCAGCATCGTCATGACCTGCCGGTCCAGCGCGGGATCCAGGCCCGACGTCGGTTCGTCGAGGATCAGCAGTGACGGACCGGTCAGCAGCTCCAGCGCCACCGATGCACGCTTGCGCTGGCCACCCGAGAGCTTGTCGACGCGGGTCTCGGCGTGCCGCGTCATCTCGAGTTCCTCGAGAACCTGCGCGACGACCTTGCGCGGTCTTCCTTGTTCGTGTCGGGCGGCAGCCGCAGCTCGGCCGCGTACATCAGTGCCTGCATGACCGTCAGCTGGCCGTGCACCACGTCGTCCTGCGGCACCATCCCGATCCGGGACCGCAGCGAGGCGTACTCGGCGTGAATGTCGTGACCCTCGAACGACACCGTGCCCGTGGTCGGATGCGTGTATCCGGCCACCAGCCGCGCGAACGTCGACTTGCCCGCACCGGATGGCCCGATGACGGCCGTCAACGTGCCCGGTCGCGCCGCAATCGAGATGTTCTCCAGCAGTGTCTTGTTGCCCTCGATGGTCCAGGTGACGCCGTGGACGTCGAGACCTCCGGTGCGGGTCGCGGCCTCGGTCTCGGTGCGGCGCACCAGGGTGCCGCCGCGGAAAACCAGGTCGACGTTGCCGATCGTGACGGTGTCGCCGTCGTGTAGCACCGTCGCCTCGACGCGGGCGCCGTTGACGAACGTGCCGTTGATGCTTCGTTCGTCCCGGATCTCGGTGCCGCGCGGGCCGGGCACCAACGTCGCGTGGTGCCGGGACGCCAGCACGTCGGGAATGACGATGTCGTTGTCGGTCGCGCGCCCTATCTTGATCGACGCCCGCAGGGACTTCAGCTGGGCCTGCCGGGACGCAGGATCTTCAGCATGCTCGTCGCGAGGTTCCCTCGGTCGAGCGCGGCGCGGCCGTCGGACCCATCGCCGTCACCGATTCCAGGCGCGGGCGCGATATCGGTCCGCGACACGGGCCGGCCGGGCGGGCCGGGGAGTGCTCGGCGGATAGGGCGTCGGACCGCTGGATTCCCGAGGACCCAGACGGGTATCGCGGTTGCGGTCCCGGCGGATATACGGGCGGCTGTGGAGGCAACGTGCTCGGCGGATACGTCTGCGGCCGCGACGTCTGCGGTGGTGGCTGCGCGGGCCGGGCGGCGCTGGGCAGTGTCGCGAGCCGCACCGCCGTGGTCTGCGGCGGCGCGCCTGCCGAGCCGTGATGGCGGCCCACCTCGAACGTCAGTCCCGGCCCGTCGGGATTGCCGATGTTGATCTGCTGGCCGTCTGGATGTCGACGCGTCGGCACGCGGCGGCCGTTGGCGTACATGCCGTTGAGGCTGCCGTTGTCGATGGCCACCCAACGGCCCTGGTCGAACCGCAGCACCAGGTGGGCGCGCGAGATCAGGGGATGGGCGACGCGGACGTCGGCGCGCAGGTCGCGGCCGATCACGACGTCATTGCCGGCCGCGAACGTGCGCGTTGATCCGTCGTACCGAACAGTCAGCGCGGGCGGGGCTGGTCGGCTCATCGGCACCGACTCTATCGGTATCACCGCCGCCCGCGGCGCCGGTCCGATGGCCTGTCAGGGGGTCGGTCGATACTCCATCGTGCGGTGTCGGTGATCTGCTGCAATGCCGCGACCTGGTCGCCGCGGGTGGTGATGACGTGGGCGAACGCGGCGTCGACGGACGAACCGCCGTCGCGGGCCGGACCCCAGTACCGCCCGAGCACCACGACCCGGTCGTCGTCGACGGGCAGATACTCGACCGGATCGACGTGCATGTCGTAGAGCGACGCGATGCGGGCCCACACCCGGTGATCATGTTGACGGGCCCTTCGTGGTCGCCGCCAACACCGTGCGGCATGCCGGCGCTGACTGTGCCGACGAAATCGTCTGTCAGCAAGTCGAATAGGACCTGACCATCGGCGCCGGCGAACGCCGCGTAGAGGCGCCGGGCGACGTGCGGTGGGTAGATCAGGACTTCAGGGGTGGGGCGATGAGAAGCGCGGTGAGCGGAACAAACGTGAATATTAGAGAGTGACATCTCTATTATAGGTAGGGCAATGCCGCGGCCCGCGCGATACTCCGTCGACGAGCTGCTCGATGCCGCCGCGGCGCTGTTGGCCGCCGATGGTCCGGCGGCGGTCACCATGTCGGCCGTGGCACGCGCGACGGGTGCGCCGAGTGGCTCGATGTATCACCGGTTCCCGACGCGCGCGGCGTTGTGCGGCGAGCTCTGGATGCGCACCGAGGAGCGCTTCCACGCCGGTTTCACCGCCGCCTGTCGGGCTCAGACGATCCGCAGGCGCGCTGCGTCGCGGGCGCCCGCCACACCGTCCAGTGGTGTCGCGACCATCCGGCCGAGGCGCAGGTCCTGCTCTCCGGTCCGAGATCGTCTTGTCCTAGCGCCTGGCCGGACGACCTGACCGCACGGCAGAGGCGTTTGCACCGCAAACTGCGCAGACTGCTGAGCGGCCTGCACCGAGACTCCGAACGGGTGAACGCGGCTGTGATCGACATCCCCTACGCGGTCGTGCGCCGTCGGCTACTGGTCGCGAGAGATCGATCCCCGCGAGCGCCGACGCGATCGTGGCGGACTGCGCCAGAGCCCTGATACCGGCCGGCTAACAAGCGGCCGACAATGTCGCAGTCGATACGGCGAGTCGCGCGGTATCCATGGCGGTTCGCGGTCACCATGAGTCATGGTGTCCAGGACGCCTGCACTGCTGCTGCTCGGTGCCGCCGTGAGCATGGGTCTGGCAGCGACCATCTTGTCGCCGACGGTCGGCGCCCAGCCCGAATCCATCGCCACCGACGATCGTGGCTTCATCGACACCGACGTGCGCTGCGAAGTGCCACAGTCGGCGGTCGCCTTCGGTCGCACTGCACAATCGCTCGTCGCGATCTGCGTCGACCCCGACGGCCACTACGAATACCGCGGTGCCCGATTGGGCGACGATGCGGTGCTCATCGTCGTTGCCGAACCCACCGTGCCCGGCGAGTTCTTCGCACAGAAAGACGGTGCCACCTACACCGTCACCGCAAAGGAGCTCGTCATCAGGTCGGACGAGTGGGTGCGCACCGAGCCGGTGCTGCAGTTCGGGACGCCGCCGCTGCTCGCGGTCGAGCTACCTGCGTCGAAACCGGGCTAGCCGGTCAGCCGGGCGATCCGGTCGACCACGCAGTGGGTGTGGCTGTAGATGGTGGCCATGCACTGGTTGTTGTGATCGCACACCGATCGGACACTGGCATCGGCCTGGATCCGATTGATCAGGTCCGGCTCGGCCAGCAGCGCCCGTGCCCATGGCGACGAAGTCGAACCCCTCGGCCATTGCCAGGTCCATGGTTTCGCGGTTGGTGATGCCGCCGAGCAGGATCAGCGGCATCTTCAGTTCGGCGCGAAACAGTTTGGCGTCGCGCAGCAGATACGCCTCGCGGTAGGGGTATTCGCGGAAGAACTTCTTGCCGGTCATCCGGATGCCCCAGCGCAGCGGCGGTTTGAACGCACCCGGCGAACTCCTTGACGGGCGCGGCGCCGCGGAACAGGTACATCGGGTTGACCAATGAGCTGCCCGCGGTCAGTTCGATGGCGTCCAGGCCGCCGTCCTCCTCAAGCCATTTCGCGGTCGTCAGCGCCTCTTCGTCGAGATGCCGCCGCGCACACCGTCGGCCATGTTGAGCTTGGCGGTCACCGCGATCTGGTCTTTGACTGCGCGCCGCACCGCCATCACCATGCCTCGCGCGACCTTGGCGCGGTTCGCAAGCGTGCCGCCGAATTCGTCGTCGCGCCGGTTGATCAGCGGGCTGAGGAACGAGCTGGCGAAATAGTTGTGGCCCAAATGGATTTCGACGGCGTCGAACCCGGCGTCGATCGCGAACCGGGCGGCGTCTGCGTGCGCGGCGATGACGTCGCTGATGTCGTCTCTTGTGGCTTTCTTGGCGAAACGCATTGACAGTGGGTTGAAGAACCGCACCGGCGCGCAGCGCCTTGGCCTTGTTGGAGCGGGAGTCGGCGACCGGCCCGGCGTGGCCGATCTGCGCGCTGATCGCGGCGCCCTCGGCGTGGATCGCCGCGGTGAGCTTCTGCAGCCCGGGGATGGCCTCCGGGCGCCACCAGATCTGCCTGCCCTCGGTCCGCCCGCCCGGCGACACGGCCAGGTACGCGACCGTGGTCATGCCGACCCCGCCCGCGGCGGGCAGCCGGTGGTAGGTGATCAGGTCGTCGGTGACGAGCGCATTCGGCGTGGACGCCTCGAACGTCGCCGCCTTGATGATGCGGTTGCGCAGCGTCACCGGGCCGAGCTTGGCCGGGGTGAACACATTGGGCGCAGTGTTCATACGTGGAGCCTCCCACAGCGCATGTCAGACTGGCCTTCGTGGGTGCGATCACACTGGACGGCAAGGCCACGCGCGACGAGATCTTCGTCGACCTCAAGAAACGGGTAGAGGTGCTGACGGCCGCGGGCCGCACACCCGGACTCGGCACGGTCCTGGTCGGCGACGACCCCGGCTCGCACGCCTACGTCCGCGGGAAGCACGCCGACTGCGCGAAGGTCGGCATCAACTCGATCCGCCGCGACCTGCCCGCCGACATCAGTCAGGCCAAGCTCGACGAGACCATCGACGAGCTGAACGCCAACCCGGAGTGCACCGGCTACATCGTGCAGTTGCCTCTGCCCAAGCACCTCAACGAGAACGCCGCGCTGGAGCGGGTCGATCCGGGCAAGGACGCCGACGGGCTGCATCCGACCAATCTGGGCCGGCTGGTGCTCATGGAGCCGGCGCCGCTGCCGTGTACCCCGCGCGGGATCGTGCACCTGCTGCGGCGCTACGAGGTGGAGATCGCCGGCGCGCAGGTCGTGGTGATCGGGCGCGGTGTGACGGTCGGCAGGCCGCTGGGACTGTTGCTGACGCGGCGGTCGGAGAATGCGACGGTGACGTTGTGCCACACCGGAACTCGTGATCTTGCGTCGCTGACCCGCGAGGCCGACATCATCATCGCGGCCGCGGGTGTGCAGCACCTGGTGACCGCGGAGATGGTGCGGCCCGGCGCGGCGGTGGTGGATGTGGGTGTTGCGCGTGACGCGGAGGGGAACTGGTCGGCGACGTGCACCCAGACGTGTGGGAGGTGGCCGGCCACGTATCGCCCAATCCCGGTGGTGTCGGCCCGCTGACCCGGGCGTTCCTGCTGACAAACGTGGTCGAGCGAGCAGAGGTGCTGGCCGCGTCGTGACACTGCGTGAGTTCGCCCGCAAGGTATTCGCCGGGCAGTGGCCGATCCTGCTGGTCGGCCTGATCTTCATCGCCGCGTTCGGGCTGGTGGTCGCGGGCTACTGGCGACGTGGTGCCCTGGTGATGGCCATTGGCGTCGGCGTCGCGGCCGCGCTGCGGCTGGCACTCACCGACGACCGCGCAGGGCTGTTGGTCGTGAGAAGTCGCGGCGTCGACTTCGTCACGACCGCGACCGTCAGCGCGGCCATGCTGTACGTAGCATGGACGATCGACCCCTTAGGCACGAGCTAGCGACAACTCAGCGACGTACTCCCGGGGGCCACCACCCTTCTGCCGAGCGTCAACAAGTGGTGACGCGGCTTAGAAGTGTGTCGTCCGGTGGCCGAGTGGGCAATTGCCTATCGGTGCGTCGACCGTCGATACAAATCAGCCCATTGCGCAGCGGACAGATCACGCGGCAGTGCGGACGTGCGAATACCGTTGTCGCGCAGCCATTGCCGGGTGAGTCCGCGTGGCATTCGGCGGTCGAGGATCTGCTCGATGCCGTGACCGCGGCCGGTGAACACCTGGTGCACCATAGCCTGATAACGGCGACGGTCGCAGGCATCGACCAGCGGATCCGCCCGGCGACTGATTGTCATCAGCCCGCCGTCGACACTGGGCTTCGGCCGCAACGAGTCCGCGGAAACCCGTCGCACCAAACAGAATTCATACCAAGGCCACCACTGGGCGGTCATCATGGTGGCGCCGCCGACGGCCGCCCGCCGGCGCGCAACCTCCCATTGCGCCAGCAGCACCGCGTCCGTCCAGCCCGGGCCGTGCAGGATTCGTCGCAGCATCGCCGTCGTCAGGTGAAACGGCAGGTTGCCGACGATGATGTGCGGTGTGCGGGGAAGCCGATATTGCAGGAAGTCCGCGTCGACGACGCGCGTCGAGGGCGCGGTGCGCTTATTGAGGCGCGCCGCCCGGCGTGCGTCGATCTCGATGGCCGTCAGCCGGCGACCGAGTCTCTGCAATGGCAGGGTGAGCGCGCCGTCACCGGCACCGACCTCGACGATGGGCCCATCGGTGTGCGCGACGATGTCGACGATCGTGTCGATGACACGGCGGTCGTGAAGGAAGTTCTGGCCGTGCTCGTGCCGGCCGTGATGAGGGGAAGACACAACAACTCCGCGAATAGCAGTGGACAAGCTGCTGCGCGGCGGATATGTCGTGCAGGAAACAATCCGCCGCTAGGCGGAGCGCAACCTCATCGAAGCTGTCATGGCTCCACCGTAAGTAGAGCGGCCGGGGCGCTTCAACTCATTTTCAGCGCCGCGGCGACGGCAGAAACATGCCCACCAGGCAAACTTGCCCGGTGTGCAAGTTTGATCTACCTTGGTCCACGTGAACGCAAGAACGGGGCTTCGGGAGCGCAAGAAGCTCAGCACCCGCTGGGCGCTCAGCGATGCCGCCTTGGAGCTGGCGTTGGAGCGGGGGCTGGAGAACGTCACTCGCGAAGACATCGCCAACAGAGCCGGCGTGTCTCTGCGGACCTTCAACAACTACTTCACGGGCAAGTACGAGGCGGTCGCCTTCCGGCAGATCGATCGAACGCGACAGAGCCTCGCGGCCTTCCGTAAGCGACCCGCCGACGAGCCGCTGTGGTCGGCGATCACGGAATCATTCCTTGCGCCGTTGGAAGCCGAGGGCGCCTCGGACATTCGGCCGACCCACGAGGAGCTGGTGGTGATCCGACAGCTCCTGTCCGCCGGGATCTTCGTGCCGCGCTGACGAAGGACCTGTTCGCCGACTGGGTCGACGCGATCGCGCAACGCACCGGCACGGACCCCGCCCGCGATATGTACCCACGGTTGGTCACTGCCGTCATCCGGGCGGTCGGTGAAGCGGCTATGGAGACCTACGCCAATGCCGATCCACCCGTGGCCTATACCGAACTGCTTCGTCGCGGTCTCACCGAGGTGGCCGCGGGGCTGCCCGATCCAAGGAGGAGCCGATGACCGAAAACCGAATCGACGTAGTCATTTCCGGCGCAGGTCCCAACGGGCTGATGCTCGCCTGCGAACTCGCACTCGCCGGCGTCCGGCCCGTTGTGCTCGAGCGACTGCCCGCTCCCAGCGACGAGCCCAAGGCCAACGGCCTGGTCGGACAGGTCGTTCGGTTGCTCGACATGCGCGGGCTGTACCAGCGGTTCAGCGGATCGGACGACCCGCCGCGCCCCGCATACCAATGGATGTTCAGCGGACTGTCGGTGCCGCTGTTCGGTGTTCGCGACAATCCGATGTACGGGCTGATGATGCCGCAGCCGCGGCTTGTCCGGCAGCTTGCCGAGCGCGGGCGCGAACTCGGCGTCGACGTCCGCTGGGGCCACGAGTTGATCGGCCTCGAGTCTCGTTCTGACGGTGTCAAAGTCAGCGTCTCGACGTCCGACGAAACGTACACAGTGGAGGCCGCCTACCTCGTCGGTGCTGACGGTGGGCGCAGTACCGTCCGCAAGATGGCCGGCATCGACTTTCCCGGCCACACATCCAACACGGTCGCCCGCCTTGCCCACGTGAGCGTGCCCGACGAAATGCGCTCCGCCGATGGAGGTCTCGACGTGCCCGGCGTGGGTCGCCTGCCGTTCGGCCATAACCGACTCGACCGTGGTGGGCTCGTCTACGCCGCGTTAGAACCCGATCGCCCGTTGGTCGGCACCATCGAGTTCGACCAGCATGCGGACGATTCCGAGCCGATGACGCTCGACGAACTGCGGGACAGCGCACGGCGGGTGCTCGGTGCGGATCTGCCGGTCGAGCCGCCGGTCGGAGAGGGGCCACATGCGTTGCGCCGCATCGCCGGGCAGAACACTCGCCAGGCCGACCGCTACCGCGCGGGAAACATCTTCCTATTCGGCGATTCCGCCCACGTGCACTCTGCGATGGGCGGTCCAGGCCTGAACCTGGGGCTGCAGGACGCGATGAACCTCGGCTGGAAACTCGCCGCCACGGTCAACGGGTGGGCGCCCGCCGACTTGCTCGACACCTATCACAGCGAGCGGTATCCCGTCTGCGAGCGGGTGATGATGCACTCCATGTCGCAGACCGCGCTGTTCGGTCCCGGGCCCGAGATCGCCGCGCTGCGAGAACTTTTCGACGAACTACTGCAGCTGCCGAGCGTCGCCGAACACATGGCACACCTGCTCGCCGGCTCAGACGTCCGCTACGACGTGGGGGACGACCATCTGCTCGCGGGCCGGTTGGCGCCCGACCTGACCCTCGACGATGGGCGGCGGATAGCCGAACTCCTGCACCACGGCCGTCCGGTACTGCTCGACCTGGCCGGGCGTGTGGGTGACGCCGCACGCGGTGGGCCGACCGCGTCGATGTGGTGCGGGGCGCCGTCGACGGCCTCGACGTCTGCGCGCTGCTGATCCGGCCCGACGGCTATGTCGCGTGGGCGGCAGACACTTTCGAGGCCGACGACGAGCGCCGGTTGCAGGCCGCGCTGCAGCGGTGGTTCGGTGTCAGCGCCGCAGAGCGCGGCGCACCGCGCCGGGATGACGGGCTATCTTCGGCCCCAGCAGCAGAGCGAACAAGGTGATGGCCAACCACGGCCGCAAGTGTGGCCGGATCCGCCGGATCAGCCCGGCGTCGTCGAGCTCCACCACCATCGCGTCGGTGATCGTCACGCCGCGATGCGTGCGGTGCTGACGGCCACCCGAGTCGATCCCTCGCCGATACCTCTGCCACGTCAGGTCATTCAACCCGCCGTACACCGCCGCCAACAGCACGCGAAGGTCGTCACGCCCGCGGAAGACCATCCTGCCTGACAGCGGCGAGACCAGCTCCGCGTCGGGAGCCAGTGCACTCATCATGCGGTCGACGTCGTTGACCCGCGTGGCATCGCAAAACTCTGCCACCGCGTCCTTCGTTTCTGGTCTCTGCCATGAAACCAACGTAACCCGGCGACTACATCGTCGGCCGAACATGAAGTTTTGCGCGAATTCTGCGTGGCTTTTTGGTACACGAACTCACGTTCGGCGGCCCGATCAGGCCAGCGACGCCCTTATGCAGACCGTCACGTACGGCAGCGCCAGCCCGTTCGTGTTGGCCAGCGCGGGATGGGTGGCCAGCAGCTCGCGGACCCGGTCCAACGTGCGCGTGCGCACCTTCTCCGGTGAGGTGATGCAATAACTCCGGGAGGCGACCAGGTCGATAAGCGCTTGCGGTGTCAGGTAATTCGTCCACTCGACCTTATGGTGCTCGACGTCGGTGAACACGTCGGGCAGCGTCGTCTTGTCGTTGAAATGCGCATCCTCGTGGCCGATGATGCGGCCCAGCTCCTTCACCCAGCCCAGCCGCTCGTCGCGCGCATTCCACACCAGGCCCAGCCGGCCACCGGGCCGCAGCACCCGGGCCACCTCCTTGACCGCGCGCTCGGTGTCAAACCAGTGCCACGCCTGCGCGACAAGCACGGCGTCGACGCTGTCGTCCGGCAGCGGGATCTCCTCCGCGGTGCCCAGCAGCGCCGGTGTGTCGGGCAGCGAGCTGGACAGCAGCTCGAGCATCTCCGGAATCGGGTCGACCGCGACGACATCCAGCCCGCGTTCCACCAGGCGCGTGGTCAGCTTGCCGGTGCCCGCACCGAGGTCGAGCACATCGCGGGCACCCTGCGGCAGCAGCCAATCGATCGCGTCCGGCGGATAGGACGGTCGGCCGCGCTCGTACGCCGCGGCTTCCGCGCCGAACGACAGTGAACGCTGCTCGGAGCGGGTCACCGTTCGGCCAACTCCAGCGTGCGTCGAATCAGCTTGCCCACCGCCTCGGTCTCCAATAGGAAGGCGTCGTGGCCGCAGATGGAGTCGACCACGTCCAACTCCGTACAACCCGGCAGCAGCTCGGCCAATTCCTCCTGCAACCGCAGCGGATACAGCCGGTCGGACGTGATGCCGCCGACCACCACCGGCACCGGGCAGCCGCGCAGCGCGGCCTCCACACCACCGCGGCCCCGGCCGACGTCATGACTGGACAGCGCGTCGGTAAGCGCCACGTAGGTGCCGGCGTCGAACCGTGTCAGCAGCTTGCGGCCCTGGTGCTCGAGGTAGCTCTGCACCGCGTAGCGGCCGCCGGTCCCCGGATCCTCATCGCCCTGAGGATCGTTGGCGAATCGCGTATCCAACTCCTCCTCGCCGCGATACGTCAGATGCGCGAACCGTCGGGCGATCTCCATGCCGAGATCGGGCGAGCGGCCGGTGCCGTAATAGTCGCCGTTCTGCCAATTCGGGTCAGACTTGATGGCCGCGACCTGCGTGCTCTGGGTGCCGATCTGGTCAGCGGTCGCGCGTGCCCCGACCGCGAGCACCAACGCCGACCGCACCTTGTCGGGATGGCCGACGATCCACTCCAGCGCGCGGGCGCCGCCCATCGAACCGCCGACCACCGCGGCGACCTCGGTGATGCCAAGCGCCGCCAGCGTGGCCACGTCGGCCTCGACCTGGTCGCGCACCGTCACCTGGGGAAACCTTGACCCCCAAGGCTTTCCGTCCGGATGCAACGAGCTCGGTCCCGTCGACCCGCGAAAGCCGCCCAGCACATTGGTGGCGACCGCACACCAACGGTCGGTGTCGATCGGCGCGCCCGGCCCGGCCACGCCTTCCCACCAGCCCTCGGTCTCGTTTCCTGGACCGTGAGGACCGGTGACGTGTGAGTCGCCGGTCAGCGCGTGCAGCACGACGACCACGTTGTCGCGATTGGGGGAGAGCTCGCCCCACCGCTGCACGGCGATCGACACGTCCTCGATCACCGTGCCGTTCTCCAGCGTCAGCGGGCCGATGTCCACGACACCGACTTCACCTTCGGCGGGCAGGCTCAGGGTGGGCACCTCGAAGATGGTCACGACGCCGCCTTGAACGGTTTGGCGGCGGCGAAGCCCTGCTCGAGGTCGGCGAGGATGTCGTCGATCCCCTCGATGCCAACCGCGAGCCGCACCAGGCCCGGCGTCACACCGGTGGCCAGTTGCTCTTCGGGGGTCAGCTGCGCATGCGTCGTCGACGCCGGATGAATGACCAGTGACCGCACGTCGCCGATGTTGGCGACGTGGCTGTGCAGCGTCAGCGCGTTGACGAATGCCTTGCCGGCATCCACGCCGCCGGCCAGCTCGAAGGCCAGCACCGCGCCCGTTCCCTTCGGAGCCAGCTTGCGTCCCAGCTCGTACCAGGGCGAGGTAGGCAGGCCCGCATAGTTCACCGAGATCACGTCCTCATGCCCGGCCAGGTACTCGGCGACCTTCTGCGCGTTCGCCACATGCCGCTCAACGCGCAGGCTCAGCGTCTCTAATCCCTGTGCGATCAGAAACGCGTTGAACGGTGCGGCGGCCGAGCCGAGGTCGCGCAGCAGCTGCACGCGGGCCTTCAACGCGAACGCGGGCGCACCGAGCTCGGCGAACACCACGCCGTGATAACTGGGGTCCGGCGTGGTGAAGCCGGGGAACCTGCCGTTGGTCCAGTCGAAGGTGCCGCCGTCGACGATCACTCCCGCGATCGCGGATCCGTGCCCGCCCAGGTACTTGGTGGCCGAGTGCACGACGATGTCGGCGCCGTGGCTGATCGGCTGGATCAGGTACGGGGTGGCGACGGTGTTGTCGACGATCAGCGGCACGCCCGCGTCATGCGCGACGCCCGCGACACCGGGGATGTCGAGGATGTCGTTCTGCGGGTTGGAGATCGTTTCGCCGAAGAACGCCTTGGTGTTGGGCCGCACGGCCGCGCGCCACGACTCCAGGTCGTCGGGGTTCGCCACGAAGCTGACGTCGATGCCGAGCTTGGGCAGCGTGTAGTGGAACAGGTTGTACGTGCCGCCGTAGAGCCGTGGGCTCGACACGATGTGGTCGCCCGCGTTGGCCAGATTGAGGATCGCGAACGTCTCGGCGGCCTGACCGGATGCCAGGAACAGCGCCGCGACGCCGCCCTCCAACGCCGCGATCCGTTGCTCGACGACGTCCTGCGTCGGGTTCATGATGCGGGTGTAGATGTTGCCGGGCTCGGCAAGCCCGAACAGCGCGGCGGCATGGTCGGTGCTGTTGAAGGTGTAGCTGGTGGTCTGGTAGATCGGCAGGGCTCGGGCGTTGGTCGCGATGTCCGGTGTCTGGCCGGCATGGACCTGCTTGGTTTCGAATGACCAATGCGCGCTTGGGTCGACGACCTCGGGGATCTCGGTGCTCACGGGTGGTTTCTCCTGTTGTGATGGGCCGGCTGGGCTGGGTTCGACGCACTCAGCGACAACTGCGCACGCCGGACCTCCGCCTATCTCTCTGGGGGCCCGTCACAACGGACCCGCGCTTGCCGGTAACCGCTAACGGTTACTCAACCTGGTCATCACCCGGGGCACCCCACCGCGGTTGGAGGGTTGCCGGCCAGCAAGCCGGGGCTTGACGCTGGCGCTCATGACCGAGGAGAAGGATATCCCATGCCGTCAACGCAGTGCCACCTGGTCGTCGGCGGGACTGCAGGTGGGCACGCGTAGCGTCGTATCGGACGCAATACTGATAGCCGCCGATCCGCACCACCGCCGGGAGAACACGACATGAGCGCCGAGCAGCCATCCATCATCTACACGCTGACCGACGAGGCGCCGCTGCTTGCGACGTACGCCTTTCTGCCGATCATCCGAACCTTCACCGAGCCGGCCGGGATCAACGTCGAAAGCAGCGACATCTCCGTCGCGTCGCGCATCCTCGCCGAGTTCTCCGACTACCTGACCGAAGAGCAGCGCGTGCCGGACAACCTGGGCGAGCTTGGCCGGCTCACCAAGGAGCCGGACACCAACATCATCAAGCTGCCGAACATCAGCGCTTCGGTGCCGCAGCTGACGGCCGCCATCAAGGAGCTGCAGGACAAGGGCTACGCGGTTCCGGACTACCCGGCGCAGCCGAAGAACGACGAGGAGAAGGTGCTCAAGGAGCGCTACGGCAAGATTCTGGGCAGCGCGGTGAATCCGGTGCTGCGCGAAGGCAATTCGGACCGTCGCGCGCCCAAGGCCGTCAAGGAGTACGCGCGCAAGCACCCGCACAGCATGGGTGAGTTCTCCCAGGCATCGCGCACCCACGTGGCGACCATGAAGAGCGGCGACTTCTACCACGGCGAGAAGTCGATGACGCTGGACCGCGCGCGCAACGTGCGGATGGAACTGGTGACCAAGCGCGGCGAGACCATCGTGCTCAAGCCCGAGACGAAGTTGGACGAGGGCGACGTCATCGAGAGCATGTACATGAGCAAGAAGGCCCTGTGCGAGTTCTACGAGCAGCAGATCGAGGACGCGTACAAGACCGGCGTGATGTTCTCGCTGCACGTCAAGGCGACGATGATGAAGGTCAGCCATCCCATCGTCTTCGGCCACTGCGTGAAGGTCTTCTACAAGGAGGCCTTCGCCAAGCACCAGAAGGTGCTCGACGAGCTGGGCGTGAACGTCAACAACGGCATGGTCGATCTGTACAACAAGATCGAGTCGTTGCCCGTCACGCAGCGCGAGCAGATCATCCGGGACTTCCACGAGGTCCACGAGCACCGGCCCGAGCTGGCCATGGTGGATTCGGCCAAGGGCATCACCAACTTCCATTCGCCCAGCGACGTGATCGTGGACGCCTCGATGCCCGCGATGATCCGCCTGGGCGGCAAGATGTACGGCGCCGACGGAAAACTCAAGGACACCAAGGCGGTCAACCCGGAGTCCACGTTCTCCCGGATCTACCAGGAGATCATCAACTTCTGTAAGACCCACGGCCAGTTCGACCCGACGACCATGGGCACCGTTCCCAATGTCGGCCTGATGGCGCAGCAGGCCGAGGAGTACGGCTCGCACGACAAGACATTCGAGATCCCCGAGGACGGCGTCGCCAACATCGTCGACATCGACACCGGAGAGGTGTTGTTAAGCAGAACGTCGAGGAGGGCGACATCTGGCGCATGCCCGTCACGAAGGACGCGGCGATCCGGGACTGGGTCAAACTGGCCGTCACCCGCGCGCGCGCCTCCGGCATGACGGCGCTGTTCTGGCTGGACACCGAACGTCCGCACGAGGTGGAGCTGAGGAAGAAGGTCAAGAAGTACCTCGCCGACCACGACACCGAGGGCCTCCACATCCAGATCATGCCGCAGGTATGGGCCATGCGGTACACGCTGGAGCGGCTGATCCGCGGCCAGGACACCATCGCGGTGACAGGCAACATCCTGCGCGACTACCTCACCGACCTGTTCCCGATCCTGGAGCTGGGCACCAGCGCCAAGATGCTGTCCATCGTGCCGTTGATGGCCGGCGGCGGCATGTACGAGACGGGCGCAGGCGGGTCGGCGCCGAAGCATGTCCATCAGCTGGTGGAGGAGAACCACCTGCGCTGGGATTCGCTCGGCGAATTCCTCGCGCTGGGCGCCTGTTTCGAGGACTTGGGCAGCAAGACAAGCAACAAGCGAGCCACGCTGCTGGGGACGACGTTGGACGCCGCGATCGGCAAGCTTCTGGAAAACGACAAAGGCCCGTCGCGCAAGACCGGTGAGCTCGACAACCGGGGCAGCCAGTTCTACCTCGCGAAGTACTGGGCAACCGAACTCGCCGAGCAGACCGAGGATCAGGAGCTGGCCGACCGCTTCGCCTCATTGGCCAAGGCACTGGCCGAGAACGAAGACGCCATCATCTCCGAACTCGCCGAGGTGCAAGGCGAAGCGGTGGACATCGGCGGCTACTACTACCCGGACCGGGAGAAGACCACGGCAGTGATGCGGCCGAGCAAGACGCTGAACTCGGTGCTGGAGGCCGCGCACGGCTGACGCCTAGCCGGTCGCCTTCTTGGGCGGCGGCGTGGCGTAGCCGTCGACGAAATCGACGATCAGGTCGGCGATCCGGGCCGGCGCCTCGAACATCGGGATGTGCCCGACCCCGTCGAGATGCGTGATCCGGGTGTCCTTCGGCAGCTGCGTGGTGAAGTGGCGGGTGAAGCGCGGATGCGGTAGTACGCGGTCCTTCTCGCAGATGACGAGATGGGTTGGCGCGCTGCCCTCGGCGAGCTCGAGCAGGCCCGGCAGCGTCAACGACTTGAACAGCAACTGGTAGTACGCGGGGCAGTGCCTGACGTCGTCGATGATGTCGCGCAGGTCGTCCTCGGACAGGCCACTCGGGTGTCGCGCTGATCGGCAGGTACGCCAGCTAGCGGGTGAACGGAAGCGTAAGCTCGCGCGCCGAGTGCCATGGTGACACAGCCACATCGGCATGCCGGCCAGGAACTTGACGACGATCTCGAACTTCGCCGGGGTGAACCATGTCGCCAGCCGCCGGCCGGCGCGATGCCCGTCAGCGTGCGAGCCCGGCCGCGGCGCTCCAGCTCGAACGCCACCCAGCCGCCGAGCGAGTTGCCGACGATGTGCGCGGTGCCCCAGCCCAGCGCGTCGAGCCGGCGTTCCATGTCATCGGCCAGCTCGACCCGGATCCAGGAAAAACGTGCCCTTGACGCCGCCGTTGTGGCCCGGCATGGTCGGTGCGAACACCTCGTAGCGGCCGGTTTCAGCAATCAGCGGCGCGACCTTTTTCCACACGTTCTGCGACATCATGAACGGATGCAGCAAGAGAATCGGTTCGCCGGAACCCAGGTGGATCGGTTCGCGCTCGGTCATGCTGGCCGACACTAAGGTGATACCGCCGGTACCGCAAGAGTGGTGCAGTTGTGGCGGGAAGCCGGCCTGACGACGTGACTCCTCCAACAGCGTCAACACATGATGACGCCCCGTGAAAGAGACATGGCTCGAGGGTCCGCGGTCGCTGCTTCGGCGTTGTGAAATAGTGCGGCCGTGATCGTGTCCACCATCAATGTCAACGGCATCCGCGCGGCGATCAAGCAGCGGTCATCGGAGAACCTGGGGCTGCTGCCGTGGTTGGCCGCGACGGCCGCTGACGTGGTGTGTCTGCAGGAGACACGGGCCGACGACGAACAGTTGAGCGCTGCGCTGGCGCCCGCGCTGTCCGACGGTTGGCACTTGGCGTCGGCCGGTGCAGAAGCCAAGGGCCGCAACGGTGTTGCGGTGCTGAGCCGCCATCCGATCACTGCGGTGCGTGATCTAGGCGCTAGTGAATTCGCGTTGCACGGCCGCTATGTGGAGATCGATGTGGCGGACCTGACGGTCGCGAGCGTGTACGTCCAGACCGGCGAAGCCGGGACCGACCGGCAGCTGGAGAAGGAACGGTTCATGACCTCGCTGGCTGACCGGATGGCCGTGTTGGCTGCGTCCGGTCGCGACGCGGTGGTGTGCGGCGACTGGAATGTCGCGCACACAGAGAACGACATCAAGAACTGGCGCGGGAACATCAAGAAGTCGGGCTTTCTGCCCAGCGAGCGGCAGTGGCTCACCGACCTACTGGCGACGGGCTGGGTCGACGTGGTGCGCGTGCTGCACCCGGACGTGGCCGGCCCGTACAGCTGGTGGTCGTGGCGGGGCCGGGCGTTCGACAACGACGCCGGCTGGCGCATCGACTACCAATTGGCGACGCCGGGCCTGGCCGGGCGGGCGAAGGCTGCGCGGGTGGAGAGGGCGGCCGCGTATGCGCTGCGGTGGTCCGACCACGCGCCGGTGACGGTGGAATACCGGCGCTGATCGCCGAATCTGAGCTCATGCCTCAAATCTGCGCGAGTTTTCGAGCACAGGCTCAGGTTCGGCGCGTCGACGAGGTGTCCGTTAGGGTCACTACGTCCGAGTCTCGGGAGGAGCACGGCCCATGAGCGACTCCAGCACCACCCCTCGGCGTCATCGCGTCGTCATCATCGGTTCGGGTTTCGGCGGTCTGTTCGCCGCGCAGCACCTCAAGCGCGCAGACGTCGACGTCACGTTGATCGCGAAGACGACCCATCACCTGTTCCAGCCGCTGCTGTATCAGGTCGCGACGGGCATCCTCTCGGTCGGTGAGATCGCGCCGGCGACGCGAATCATCTTGCGCAAACAGAAGAATGCCGAGGTGTTGCTCGGCGAGGTCGTCCGGATCGACCTGACGAGCAAGACCGTCACCTCCAAGCTGCTGGACTGGGAGCGGGTGACCCCGTTCGACAGCCTCATCGTCGCCGCGGGTGCGCAGCAGTCGTACTTCGGCAACGACCACTTCGAGGCGTTCGCGCCCGGGATGAAGACCGTCGATGACGCCCTCGAGTTGCGCGGCCGGATCCTCGGTGCGTTCGAGGCGGCCGAGGTGACGATGTCCGAGGCCGAACGCAAGCGCCGGCTGACGTTTGTCGTGGTGGGCGCGGGACCGACCGGCGTCGAGGTCGTCGGGCAGATCGCCGAGCTCGCCCACCGGACGCTGACGGGAGCGTTCCGGACGATCGAGCCGAGCGACGCCCGCGTCATCCTGATCGAGGCCGCGCCCGCGGTGTTGCCGCCGATGGGACCGAAACTCGGACTCAAGGCGCAACGTCGGCTGGAGAAGATGGGAGTCGAGGTACGGCTCAACACGATGGTGACCGACGTCGACTACATGGGCCTGACGGTCAAGGAGAAGGACGGCACCGAACATCGCATCGACTGCGCCGTCAAGGTCTGGTCGGCCGGTGTGCAGGCGAGCCCGCTCGGCCGGCAGATCGCCGAGCAATCGGACGGGACGGAAACCGACCGCGCCGGCCGCGTGATCGTCGAACCGGACCTCACCGTGAAGGGCAATCCTCATGTCTTCGTCGTCGGCGACCTGATGAGCGTGCCGGGCGTGCCGGGGCAGGCGCAGGGTGCGATCCAGGGCGCCGTCTACGCCACCAAGCAGATCGAGGCCGGCCTCAAGGGCGAAGACCCGGCGGATCGAAAGCCGTTCAAGTACTTCGACAAGGGCAGCATGGCGACGGTGTCGCGGTTCAGCGCGGTGTGCCAGGTCGGCAAGCTCGAGTTCGGCGGATTCCTCGCCTGGCTGGCGTGGCTCGGTTTGCACTTGTATTACCTCGTCGGGGGACGCAACCGCACTATGGCCGTCATCTCCTGGTTCGTCACCTTCCTCGGCAGAGGCCGCGGCCAGATGGCGATCACCGAGCGGTGGGTGTTCGCGCGCCGGGCGATCGAGCAAGTCCAGGAGCAGAACAACACGCCGAAGGCCATCGGCTGATCTGGGCGGGGCGGGTGCCGCCGACCCCGCGAGCGCTCAACTACGTACGGTTTGGCAGCCCTAAATCCGTACCAGGGTGAGCGCTCGCGCCGGCCGCGGCCGCCGAAACCGCTGGCGGCCGTATGAAAAGATTGATCCATCATGAGCACTTCCCGCCGCGTCGTCTTTTCCGGTGTCCAGCCCACGTCTGATTCCCTGCATCTCGGCAACGCGCTGGGTGCCATCAAGCAGTGGGTGGGTCTGCAGGACGAGTTCGACGCGTTCTTCTGCGTCGTTGACCTGCACGCGATCACCCTTCCGCAGGATCCCGACCAGCTGCGGCACCGCACGCTGGTCACCGCAGCTCAGTACCTCGCGCTGGGAATCGACCCGGCGCGCGCCACGATCTTCGTGCAGAGCCATGTCCCCGCGCACGCCGAACTCGCTTGGGTGCTGGGCTGTTTCACCGGCTTCGGGCAGGCGTCGCGGATGACGCAGTTCAAGGACAAGTCGCAGAAGCAGGGGACCGACTCCACCACGGTGGGCCTGTTCACCTATCCGGTGCTGCAGGCGGCCGATGTGCTGCTCTACGACACCGATCTGGTGCCGGTCGGAGAGGATCAGCGCCAGCACCTGGAGCTGGCCCGTGACGTCGCGCAGCGGTTCAACTCGCGCTTGCCCGACACGTTCGTGGTGCCCGATGTGATGATCCAGAAGGCCACGGCGAAGATCTACGACCTGCAGGATCCGGTGTCGAAGATGAGTAAGTCGGCCGCGACCGATGCCGGGCTGATCAGCCTGCTCGATGATCCGAAGGTGTCGGCGAAGAAGATCCGCTCTGCGGTCACCGACAGCGGGCGCGAGGTGCGCTACGACCCGGAGAACCAGCCGGGGGTGTCCAATCTGCTGACCATCCAGTCGGCGGTCACCGGCGCCGACATCGACAAGCTGGTCGAGGGATACGCCGGCCGCGGGTACGGAGACCTGAAGACCGACACGGCCGAGGCCGTCGTCGAATTCGTCACGCCGATCAAGGCGCGGGTCGACGAACTGCTCGCCGATGCGGGCGAACTCGAGTCGATTCTCGCGGCCGGTGCGCAACGCGCCAGGGACGTGTCTGCCAAGACGCTTCAGCGGGTATACGACCGTTTAGGGTTCTTACCACCGCGCCCGTAATGCTTCGGAGGCTGGTATGACTGAGCCGGCCAAACCGGGAATCCTCGATCGACTGCGCGCACGATACGGCTGGTTCGACCACGTCATGCGCGCCCAGGAGCGGTACCAGGACAGCAAGGGCGACTTCTACGCGGCGGGCGTCACGTACTTCACGGTGTTCGCGTTGTTCCCGTTGCTCATGCTCGGTTTCGCCGCAGCCGGTTTCGTGCTGGCGAGCAACCCCGAACTGCTCGCCGAGGTCACGGCCCAGATCAAATCGAAGGTGTCCGGCGATTTCGGTGACCAGCTGGTCGCCCTCATGGACTCGGCGATCGATTCGCGCACCTCGGTCGGCATCATCGGCCTGGCCACCGCCGCGTGGGCAGGGTTGGGGTGGATGGCGAACCTACGCGAGGCGCTGAGTCAGATGTGGGGGCTGTTTCGCCACGACACTGCGGGGTTCGTCCGCACCAAGTTGTCCGATTTGATTGCCATCGTGGGCCTCTTCGCCGCGATCGTCGTCACCATCGCGCTGACGGTGGTGGGCAATTCGGACATGATGAAGCGCGTACTGGGATGGGTTGGGCTGCAAGACGTCCCGGGTGTCGGCGTAGCGCTGACGGTCGCATCGCTGCTGGTGTCGGTGTTGATCTCGTGGCTGTTGTTCACGTGGATCATCGCGCGGCTGCCCCGTGAACCGGCGAGTCTTCGTAGCTCCATGCGGGCCGGGTTGATCGCGGCGGTGGGCTTCGAGGTCTTCAAGCAGTTGGGCTCGATCTATCTGCAGTCGGTGATGCACGGCCCCGCCGGCTCGACGTTCGGCCCGGTGCTGGGCCTGATGGTGTTCGCCTACATCACCGCGCGGCTGATCCTGTTCTCCACCGCGTGGGCGGCCACATCGACCGAGAATCTGGAGGCCGCACCGGTCGAGCCGCCCAAAGGCGCGCAGATCACCATGCGCGTGCAGGAGCGCGAAGGACTCGGCGTCGGCGGAGCGCTAGCCGCGGCCGGAGTGGGAGCCCTTGGGGCGCTGGGCTTTTCGCGCCTGCGACGGCACTAGCCGCTAGTGCTGCTGTCGTAGTCATTGCGCCACGTGCGACTCTTCGCCGGGTCTGCCGAGATCTGCGGCTTGACCAGCGCTGTTCCTTGCGACTGATCGCCTTGAAAATGCATCGGCTCGCCGGTATTGACAACGCCGACCACCGGCTCCAGACTTGTTGCAAATAGCGAGTGCTGTTCCGTAATACGCTACAAATCACAGGGTTCATTTCTGGAGGTCGAGATCGTGCTAGAAGTCTGCCCCCTGGCGGCTTTGCCTCGTGGCGAGGCGCGGCGGGTCGAATCGGATCCACCGATTGCGGTCTTTCACACCGATGACGGTGAGGTGTTCGCGATCGACGACACCTGCACCCATCAGGACGCATCCCTGGCTGACGGCTGGGTGGAAGGGTGCGAGGTGGAGTGCCCGCTGCACGCCTCCCGGTTCGACCTGAGGACCGGCGCGGTCGACGCGCCGCCCGCGAAGCTTCCGGTACGCACGCACGAAGTCGTCGTCTCCGACGGGGTCATCAACGTCGTCCTCAACAGTGCGCCGCCCAACCTTCCGCCGGGGGTCACCACCCGCGCAGTCGGGCAGGCCGTCCAGTGAGAAGTGTTGCCGTGATCGGCGCATCGCTCGCGGGGCTGTCGGCCGCCCGCGCACTGCGACGCCAGGGATTCGACGGTGAGCTGACCATCGTCGGCGCCGAGGCGCGTCGACCCTACGACCGCCCACCGCTGTCGAAGGAGTTCCTCGCCGGTGACATCGGCGAAGACGACCTTGCCCTGGAACTCGACGACGAGAATCTCGACGCACGTTGGCTGCTGGGAGTGCACGCGACCGGACTGGATGCCGGCGCCGGTGCGGTGGTGCTGGATGACGGCACCGAAGTGCGCGCCGACGGAGTCATCGTGGCCACCGGCGCTCGGGCACGGGCATGGCCGGCCGCCGAGCACCTGGCCGGGGTCCACGTACTGCGCACCGTCGACGACGCGCTCGCCCTTCGCCAGGATCTGCGCCCCGGTGCGCGATTGGTGGTGATCGGCGCGGGCTTCATCGGCGCCGAAGTCGCCTCAACGGCAATCAAATTGGGCCTTGATGTCACCGTGGTCGAAGTGGCGTGCACACCGCTGGCCGGCCCGCTCGGGGAGCAGCTCGGTGCGGCAGTGGCCCGGCTGCACGCCAAGCACGGCACCCGTCTGCTCTGCGGCGTCGGCGTTTCGGGCCTCACCGGCGCTAAACATGTCACCGGTGTGGAACTCGCCGACGGCCGCCACCTGGCCGCCGACGTCGTCGTCGCGGGCGTGGGAGCGATCCCCAATGTCGAGTGGCTCGACGGCAGCGGCCTCGAGTTGGCCAACGGCGTGGTGTGCGATGCGGGCGGTGCGACGTCGATCCCGAATGTCGTTGCGGTCGGGGACTGCTCGGCGTGGTACGAGCCCTGCGTCGGTACCGCGCACCGAGTCGAGCACTGGACCGGAGCACGCGAACGGGCGGCCGTCGCGGTGTCGACGCTGTTGGCCGGCTGCTATCAGGGGACTCCCGTCAAGGCCCCGTACTTCTGGTCGGATCAGTACGGCTGCCGGATTCAGTTCGCCGGCATCGCGCGCCCCGATGACGAAATCACTTTCGAGACCGGCGATCTCAACGAGGACAGCTTCCTGGCCGTCTATCGCCGCGACGACCGGCCCGTCGCGGTGCTGGGCGTGGACCAACCGCGGCTGTTCACCCGACTACGCCGCCAGCTTGAACCGCTGCCTGCAGCGTCCTGACTCGAACCGAGCCACCAACCAGACCTTCAGAAGGAGTACGCAGCGATGACGACCGCCACCCAGACTGGCAGCCTCATCTCCACCCTGCCCGGCAATTTCTACACCGATCCCACCATCTTCGCGATGGAACAGGACAAGGTCTTCGAATCGATGTGGTTCTGCGCGGTCCGCGCCGACGATCTCGACAAGCCCGGCGCCTTCAAGACGGTTCAGGTCGGGCGGGAGAGTGTGCTGCTTGCCCGGTCGCGCAAAGGTGAAGTGCGGGCCTACTTCAACGTCTGCCGGCACCGCGGTGCGCAGCTGTGCACCGAGGAGAGCGGTGAAGTCAAGCGTGCATTCCAATGCCCGTATCACGCCTGGACATACGACCTCGACGGCAAGCTCGTCGCGGCCCCGAACCTGACCAAGATGCCCGACATCGACCGTGTCGAGTACGGGTTGCGGCGCATCGAGGTGCGCGAGTGGCTGGGCTACGTCTGGGTGTGCTTGGCCGAAACGCCGCCGAGCTTCGAGGACACGGTGATCAAGGACGTCCTCGATCGTCTGGGCTCGGCGGAGGCGATCGAGCATTACGAGATCGCCGATCTGAGCGTCGGACGGCGGATCCGCTACGACGTCAAGGCGAACTGGAAGCTGATCATCGAGAACTTCATGGAGTGCTACCACTGCGCCACGATCCATCCCGAACTGACAGAGGTACTGCCCGAGTTCGCCGATGGGCTGGCCGCGCAGTTCTTCGTGGGGCACGGCGCCGAATTCGGTGAGGACGTCGAAGGATTCACCGTCGATGGCTCACCCGGGCTCACCCAGTTACCCACCATCACCGAGGACCAGGACCGTCGCTACTTCGCCATCACCGTCCGCCCGCAGGTGTTCGTCAATCTGGTGCCCGACCATGTGATCGTGCACCGGATGTTCCCCCTCGCTGCCGACCACACCATCGTCGAGTGCGACTGGCTGTATCTGCCCGAGGTCGTGCAGTCCGGCAAGGACATCAGTCGTTCCGTGGAGCTCTTCCACCGCGTCAATCAGCAGGATTTCGAGGCATGCGAACGCTGCCAGCCGGCGATGAACTCACGGGTCTACCACGATGGCGGGGTGCTGGTGCCCAGCGAGCACCACATCGGCGAATTCCATGAGTGGCTGCGCGCCGCAATCGCCCACTGACGCGCATCGGCCGGTGAGCTCAGTCCAAGAAGCCCATTCGGTGGCTGATCTCGGCGGCGGCGCGGATCATCTCCGGGGCCGCGTCGCGCAGCGTCTGCCGATCGAACCGGTAGGCGGGACCGGAAACGGTAAGCGCGGCAACGACTGACACCTGTGTGGTCTCGCACCGGTGCGGCGATCGCGTTGAGACCGTCCTCGAGTTCCTCGATCGCGCTGGCGTAGCCATCCCGAACGGCTTGTTCAATCTGTGCATTGAGCTCATCGAGCGACGTGATGGTGTGCGCGGTGAAACGGGGCATTCCTGCGCTGTCCAACAGCTCCCGTCGTTCCCCGGGTTCCATGGAGGCCAGCAGGACCTTGCCCGTGGAGGTGGCGTGCAAAGGGGTGAGCTCACCGACCCAGTTGTGCGCGCCGACAGAGGTGGGTCCTCGTGCCTGGTCGATATTGACGACAAAATGCGATCGCCGCACCGCGATGTTGACCGTCTCGCCCAGCTCTGCGGCGAGTTGTTCGCACACCGGCCGGCCTTGTTGGGTGAGGTCCAGGCGACCGACCACCGCATTGGCCAGCCGCAGCACGCCAAAGCCCAGGCGGTACTTGCCGCGGTTCTGAGCCTGTTCAACCAGTTCGCGATCTTCCAGGGCCGTGAGTAACCGGAAAGCGGTCGACTTGTGGACACCTAACTCCGTGGCCACCTCGCTGACGCCGGCACTGCCCCGCGCGAGGATCTCTAGCACGCTGACCGCGCGGTCGACCGACTGTACGCCGCCGCCTCCTGCTTCGGCAGGCTCCTTGTTGCTCATAGCGCAACTATAGGCAGGGATGTTGTTGCGCGATAGGGAACATGATTCATATCACGCATTGGCGCTCGGTCTGTTCCTTGTTCTGTGCGCTGAATTGGTCGGACGGTGCTCCATGCTAAACACATTGTCGGTCGATAATGGCGGCCCCTTCACCGCACCACGTTCAGCACGCCAGCGTGTCATCCGTTTCGTCGCACCGCGGGTCTCGAGTTGTTGGCGGATCAGTCGACCGCAACGCCGGCGCCTGCGAACTCTCACGCCGCCGTCGGCCGCCCACGCTGATGTGATAGCCGAATCATCCTATCCGCCAACATGATTCGACGACTGCCGAGCACCCGCCGTGGGGACACTGTGTTCACCGGCGCACTGGGGCGTGGCGCTGGGGGCGCATTATCCGTCTCGGGCATCACGACCCCAACGTTGCGCTCGACCGCTCCAGTCGGCGCCTACCCGGGCGACTCGGCGTTGTCGGTGTCGGCGGGTTATCCCCAGTCGCGTTTTCATCCACAGGTTGGCGTGGTTCGGCGGTTCTCGCGTCGTGGCTGGTCGGGGGTGGCGGTTAGCGTCGCTTGTATGTTCGATCAGTTGGTGGCGGCCACCGCCCGCAGCACGGGTGCTGCGGGGGTGGGGGCGTGGGCGCGGGTGGAAAACGCCGCCTGCGCGCGCCGGCTGGCGGCGATGGCCGACATGCTGGAGGCGGCCTTGCTGCCGACGGGTCGGCCGAGCGGGAGCAGTGGTGCCTGGACAACTGGGACGCCGTGGCCGCGCAGATCGGCGCCGCGCAGAACGTGTGGCGGGGGTGGCGTCGCATCAGTTGTTGGTGGCCCAGGCGCTGCGGGAGCGGTTGCCGCGGGTGGCCGAGGTGTTCGCCACCGGCGCGATCACCTACCGCATGGTGTGCGCGATCGTGGCGCGCACCAAGCTGATCCAGGACCGTGCGGCGCTGGCCAAGGTCGACGCCGAACTGGCCGCCCACGTGACCGGGTGGGGGTCGTTGTCGGGGGCCAAGACCCAGACCGCGATCGACTATTGGGTGGACCGCTTTGACCCGGGGGCGCTGCGGCGCAGCGCATCGAAATCGCGGGACCGGCATGTGGATGTGGTGCCCGCCGAGGACGGTTCGGGGCTGGCCAGCCTCGAGGGCATCCTGTACGCCCATGACGGCGCGGTGCTGGATCAGCGGCTGGCGGCGTTGGCGGCCACGGTGTGCGAGCACGATCCGCGCACCCTGGATCAGCGCCGCTCCGATGCGCTGGGCGCGCTGGGCGCCGGCGCCGACCGGCTGACCTGCGGCTGCGGGGCCGCATGACTGCCCGGCCGCCGCGCAGGGCGGGTCGCGCAGCGATGTGGTGATCCATCTGATCGCCGAGCACGACAGCCTCACCGACGACACCCCGGCCCGATTCGACGGCGCCGAGGCTCCCGGGCCGGGCACCGACGAGCCCGACACCCTGCCGAGGACACCCGGCCAGGAGGGGCCGAACCGCGCGTCGAGGAGCCGTGCGGGAGAGGACCCTTGGTGAGGCGCTGGCCCCGCGCCAAGAGCCCTCGGCCGGCCCGGCGGCCACGTCCCCGGCGGCGATCATCGGGGGGTCGATCATTCCGGCGCCGTTGTTGGCGGCGAAACTGGCGATGACGGCGACGATCCGGCCGTTGATCCATCCCGGCGACGCCCCGCCCGAACCGCGCTACACCCCGTCACGCAGGCTGGCTGATTTTGTGCGGTGCCGGGATATGACGTGTCGGTTCCCGGGCTGTGATGAGCCCGCGGTGGGTTGCGATCTGGATCATACGATTGCGTATCCGCATGGGCCGACGTGTGCGTCGAATCTGGGTTGTCTGTGTCGAAAACATCACTTGCTCAAGACTTTTGGGGGCTGGGTGAATCGCCAGCTGCCCGATGGGACGATGATTTGGACGGCGCCGGACGGGCAGACGTACACCACGTATCCGGGTAGCCGCATCCTGTTCCCGAGCTTGTGCCGACCCACCGCCCCCGTCACCGCGACGGCGCCGGCCACCGCCACCCACATCGCCGACCCCGGCCGGAGCACTGGCCATGCCCCGGCGTAAACACACCCGCGCCGAAAACCGGCGACGCGCCATCGAAGCCGAACGCCGACTCAACGACGACTACGTCGCCGAACGCAACAAACCCCCACCCTTCTAGATGGCTCGCAGACGCACCATTGATTCGTTAGCGAATCATGTTGGTGAGTGCAGATGATTCGGCTACTACATCACGGGCGGCCGACCGCGGAGCTAGCGCAGGACGCCGAATTCCTCGGCGGCGTCGATCAACCAGTCGGCGAGGTAGCGCGCGAATGAGGATCGCACCAGGATCCGGTAATCGGTGCCGGCATCGTCGAGGGCGATCAGGACCACCCCCGCCAACCCCAGCATGGTTTGCGCGGCCGTACCCTTCGTGAATACCTTCGGATGCAGGTCAAGCGAGCAGCCCTTGGCCAATACCTCCCGGCGTCCGGACCGCTCAGCCGCAACGTCGTGCGCTGCGCGGAGACGTCGATCGCGCGCGCCGTCTTCGCCCACGGCCGCACGCAGTTCTGTCTCCAACGTCGCCGCCGAACGTGTTCCGGCGGTGATCAGCCACTCGTCCGGCCCCATCCAGATGGCCGTGATCGTGTCGTCGCTGACATATGTCGAGGGTGTGGTCGGAAGCTCCACCCCGAGGATCGCCGATGCCCGCGAGGCCGCCGGCCCATCCGGATCGACCCGCAGATCCACCATCGCGACGAAGGGCTCTTCGCTCAGCTTGACGGTGCGGGGAAGTGCGGCGAACTTGTCGCGCCAGCCCACCAACGGGCTTGTTGCGGTGAGGGTTTCAGCCATCGCGACGTGCTCCTTCTGGATCGACGAGGACGGAGCCGGTGACCTCGACCGCCACCAGCGTGCCGTCCACCGGGACGTGCAGGGTGTCGCCGATCCGCGATCGCCCACCCTTGACCAGGGCCAGACCGAACGGACGGCCCAGTTCCGCGCTGCGGTAGCTGGAGGTGACGTGGCCGAGCATCGGCACGGGTGGAGGCGGAATCACCTCGCTGTCAACGTATTCGATGATCTGCGCGCCTTCTGGCAGCACCGTTTCTGCGTCGAGCGGCAGCAGGCCGACGAACTGCTTGCGCAGCGGGTTGAGGTTCTCCTGGCGGCTGAACGAGCGCTTGCCGATGAAGTCGGGCTTCTTCTTCGACACCGCCCAGTCCATGCCGAGGTCCTGCGGGGTGACGGTGCCGTCGGTGTCCTGTCCGATGATCGGATAGCCCTTTTCGGCGCGCAGCACATGCATCGTCTCGGTGCCGTACGGCGTGATGTGGAACTTCTCGCCCGCGGCGATGAGCCTGTCCCACACCGCCGGCGCGTGCCAGCCGTCGACGTTGACCTCGAACGCCAGCTCGCCGGAGAAGCTGACCCGTGCGACCCGCACCGGCACACCGTCAAGAGTGGTGTCACGCCAGGCCATGAACGGGAACGCTTCGTTGCTCACGTCGAGGTCACCGAACACAGCACCGACGACGTCGCGCGACTTCGGCCCCACCACAGGGAATGTCGCCCACTGTTCGGTGACCGAGGTCAGCCGCACTTTCAGGTGCGGCCATTCGGTTTGCAGCCATTCCTCCATCCAGTCGAGGATCTTGGCCGCCCCGCCGGTTGTGGTGAAGATCTGGAACCGGTCCTCGGCCAGCCGCATGACGGTGCCGTCGTCGATGACCATCCCGTCGACGCCGCACATCACCCCGTATCGGACCATGCCCACCTTCAGGGTGCTCATCATGTTCGTGTAGATCATGTCGAGCAGCACCCCGGAGTCCGGCCCCTGGACGTCGATCTTGCCAAGGGTGGAGCCGTCGAGGATTCCGACGCTCGCGCGTACGGCGGCGCACTCGCGCAGCACCGCGGTCTCCATGTTCTCGCCGGGCAGCGGGTAGTAGCGCGGACGCTTCCACTGGCCGACGTCCTCGAACACGGCATTGTTACCGACGTGCCAATCATGCAGTGCGGTAACACGTTCGGGGTCGAACAGCGTGCCGCGGTTGCGTCCCGCCAGTGCCGCAAACGCCACCGGCGTGTAGGGCGGCCGGAACGTCGTGGTGCCCAGGTTCTCGATCCGGGTGCCCAGCAGTTCGGCGGTGATGCCGGAGGCGATGACCCCCGACGTCTTGCCCTGATCATGAGCGGTGCCGATAGTCGTGTAGCGCTTGATGTGTTCCATCGAGCGCATGCCGGCACGTACCGCCCGGGCCAGGTCGGCGACCGTCGCATCGCGCTGCAGGTCGACGAACTGGGAGCTCTTCGTGCTCGACATCGGCAACCCGCCACAGCACCATGGGTGCGGCCGAATCGTCGCTGCCGCCATTGCGGCGTTCCCGCACGGATGGGGAGGCGAGGCCCAGATCGGCCAACGCCGCCGCGGCGGCGGCTCGGCCCGCGCGCAGACAGCCCGCCAAGTCGAAAACGCCGTTGGCCGAGCCGGTTACGGAGACTCCGGGCAACTGCTCTGCGGGCAGGAACGCACCGAGGGATTCGTCGTAGCGCAGCTTGCCGCGGGCCTGGCTGAACAGGTGCACCGCGGGGTTCCATCCTCCGCTGACCAGTAGCACGTCGCATGACAGCGGCACCGTCTGGTCACGGTCGGAACGCCGCCTCACCAGCGCATGGGTGATGCGCTGCTCGCCGCGCGTGCCGGTGATCACCGAGTCGGTTCGCACGGGGATGCCCCGCTTGTCGCATTCGGCTTTCCACGCCTGCGGCGCCTCAGCCCGGGCGTCGACGACCGCGTTGATACGCACCCCGGCGTCGTGCAGGTCGATCGCGGCGGCGTAGGCGCTGTCGTTCGTGGTGAACACGACCGCCTGCCCGCCGACCTTGACGCCGTACCGGTGCAGGTAGGTACGCGCCGATGCGGCCAGCATGATGCCGGGGCGGTCGTTGTCGGTGAAGACGATCGGGCGTTCGTGGGCCCCGGTGGCCACCACGATGTGTCGGGCGCGGATGCGCCAAATCCGTTGGCGGCTCAGCGCTGTCGGCGCGTCGCCGCCGAGGTGGTCGGTGCGGCGCTCCAGCGCCAGCACGAACCCGTCGTCGTAGTGGCCGAACGCGGTGGTCCGCTGCAGGTGCAGCACATCGGGATACGTCGGCCAGTTCGCCCAGCACGGCAGCGACCCAGTCGAGGGCCGGCGTTCCGTCGATGGTGTCGGTGCTGCCCAGCAGCGCCCCGCCCGCTTCGCTTTGTTCGTCGACGACGACCACGCGCGCGCCGGCACGCGCCGCGGTCAACGCCGCGCGCAGGCCCGCCGGTCCGCTGCCGATGATCAAGACGTCCGTGTGAACGTGCTTGGCGTCGTACTTCGCCGAGTCGGGAATCTCTGCGAGCCGGCCTTGCCCCGGGATGCCCCGGGCCACCAAACCGTCGAACAGTTCGACGGTGGTCGCCAGCAGCATCGGCTCGGGGAACGGCGCCTCCAACTGAACCAGACTGCCGGTGTCTTCGGCCCACGCGGCGGTGATGCCGCGCGGCCGGCCGAGCTTGATGCTGGTGGTGATCTGATGAATCCCGTTGGCCAGCAATGCCGAAGCCAAGGTGTCGCCGGCATGGCCGGTCAGTTCCCGGCCCGCGAAGGTGAAGTTGTGCGTGACGGAGCGATCGATGCGGCCGCCACCGGCGGTGCGGAAGGGTGCGGTCATGAAATATCCGGCTTCTGCTCGTTCAGGCGGTACACGCTGTGGAATCGGTAGGTGGCGGTGTCACGAACCGCGTTGAACCAGCGCCGGCACCCGGCATGATGGCTCCACCGTTCGGCGAACAGGCCCTTGGGATTGGCCCGGTAGAACACGAAGTGCGCCCACTGCTCGTCGGTCAGCGCTTGCGGATCCTCCGGATAGGCAACGTGCGCCTCGCCGCCGTAATGGAACTCCGTCTCTTCGCGGGGCCCGCACCATGGGCATTCGATCAATTGCATTGGTATTCCTCGGGGTCAGTGGGCGACGGCGGCGGCGCCGTGTTCGTCGACCAGCGCGCCGGTGACGAATCGGTCCAGGGTGAACGGCGCGATGTATTCGTGTGGCTGGTCGTTGGCGATGGTGTCGGCCAGACACCACCCGACGCCGGGGGTCGCCTTGAATCCTCCAGTGCCCCAGCCGCAGTTGAGATAGACGTTGTCGTACGGCGTGCGTCCGACGATGGGTGAGGCGTCCGGGCACACGTCGACGATGCCCGCCCAGGTGCGCAGCAGATGTGCGCGCGCAAAGACGGGGAACAGTTCGACGGCCGCGGCCATCTGCCGCTCGATGATGTGGAAGGCGCCCCGTTGCCCGTAGCCGTTGTACGAGTCGACGCCGGCGCCCATCACCAGCTCGCCCTTATGGGCCTGGGAGACATACACGTGCACGGCGTTGGACATGACGACGGTCGGGTGTACCGGCTCGAGCAGCTCGGAAACCAACGCCTGCAACGGATGGCTCTGCAGCGGCGTTCGGATGCCCAGCATGTCGGTGAGCGTCGAGGTATGTCCGGCCGCGCACAGCGCCACCTGCCCGGCCGCGATGGTGCCCCGAGTGGTGTGCACCCCGGTGACCTTGTCGCCGGCCGTGCTGAATCCGGTGACTTCACAGTTCTGGATGATGTCGATGCCGGCTTCGTCGGCGCGACGGGCGAATCCCCATGCCACGTAGTCGTGTTTGGCGATTCCCGCGCGCGGCTGATACGTCGCGCCCAGCACGGGGTAGCGGATGTCGCTGGAAATGTTGACGATCGGGCACAGCTTCTTGACCTCGTCGGGGTCGACCCATTGTGCGTCGACGCCGTTGAGTTTGTTGGCCTCTACCCGGCGGACGCTGTCGCGGACGTCCTGCAGGGTGTGGGCCAGGTTGAGCACGCCGCGCTGGCTGAACATGATCGGGTAACCGAGGTCGTCCTCGAGCCCTTCCCACAGTTTGAGGGCGTGCTCGTAGATCTTGGAGCTTTCGTCCCACAGGTAGTTCGACCGGATGATCGTCGTGTTGCGGGCCATGTTGCCGCCGGCCAGCCAGCCCTTCTCCAGAACCGCGACGTTCGTGATGCCGTGGTTCTTCGCCAGATAGTGCGCGGTCGCCAGGCCGTGGCCGCCGCCGCCGACGATGACGACATCGTAGGAGGACTTCGGTTCCGGGTTGCGCCACAGGAAATCCGGATGGTCGGGCAGATGAGCGCCGGGGGGCTGGCCTGTCATCGGGTGGTCTCCATCAGGTCGGGGTAGAGCGGGAACCGCGCAGCGAGGGCGTCGACACGGGCCCGCAGATCGTCGAGCCGAGACTCGTCGGTGTCGGGGCGCAGGGCGTGGCTGATGATGTCGGCGACGGTGGCGAACGCATCGGTGTCGAAGCCACGGGTGGCCAGCGCCGAAGTGCCGATGCGCACACCGGAGCTGACCATCGGCGGGCGCGGATCGAATGGAACTGTGTTGCGGTTCACCGTGATTCCGACTCGGTGCAGGCGATCTTCGGCCTGCTTGCCATCGAGTTCAGATGCGCGCAGGTCCACCAGCACCAGATGGACGTCGGTGCCGCCGCTGACCACGCTGACACCTGCCTGGCGAGAGTCCGCGCGCAGCAACCGCTCTGCGATGATCTTCGCGCCTGTGAGCGTGCGCTGTTGGCGCTCACGGAATTCGGGCTCGGCGGCGAGTTTGAACGACACCGCCTTGGCCGCGATGACGTGCTCGAGCGGGCCGCCCTGCTGGCCGGGGAACACAGCGGAGTTGAACTTCTTGGCAAGGGCTTCGTCGTTGGTGAGGATGATGCCGCCGCGCGGGCCGCCAAGCGTCTTGTGGGTCGTGGAGGTCACCACGTGGGCATGCGGCACCGGTGTGGGGTGCAGGCCTGCGGCGACGAGGCCGGCGAAGTGGGCCATGTCGACCATCAGGTACGCGCCCACTTCGTCGGCGATGCGCCGGAACGCCACGAAGTCGACATGACGTGGGTAGGCCGACCAGCCGGCCATGATCAGCTTGGGCCGGTGCGTGTGCGCCAGCCGCTCGACCTCCTCCATGTCGATCAGGTGGTCGTCTTCGCGCACGTGGTACGCGGCGACCTGGTAGAGCTTGCCGGAGAAATTGAGCCTCATCCCGTGCGTGAGGTGACCGCCATGGTCGAGGGCCTGCCCGAGCATGGTGTCCCCCGGTTGCAGCAGCGCGGACATCGCCGCGGCGTTGGCCTGCGCACCCGAATGTGGCTGCACGTTCGCGTAAGACGCCCCGAACAGATCCTTGACCCGGTCGATCGCCAATTGCTCGATCACATCGACGTGTTCGCAGCCTCCGTAGTAGCGGCGTCCTGGATAGCCTTCGGCGTATTTGTTGGTCAGCACCGTCCCCTGGGCCTCCATGACCGCCCGCGGGGCGAAGTTCTCGCTGGCGATCATCTCCAGCGTGCTCTCCTGTCGATTCCACTCCGCGGTGATCGCGCGGTACACCTGTGGATCGGCGTCGGCCAGCGCGATGCCAAGAGTGGGATTGGCCGGGGCGAGAACCGCAGCCGTGCCTAGTTGAGTCATCAGAAACCCTTCTGGAAGCCCAGTGTCCGAACATTGATATACCAGTTGTTGGATAGGGTACGATCAATAACCGAGAATGGTCAAGGGCCCGACATATCAGAACATGAGCGAGGAGGCACGAGCCGTGACTGCAGAGGTGCTTGCCCCGACCGGCTCCTATGCCGACCAGGCCTATGAGCTGGTTCGAGATCGCCTGGTGATGCTCGACATCCGACCGGGCGAGCCGATTGACGACGATCGTCTCGCCACCGAACTGGGGTTCGGCCGGACGCCGGTGCGTGAGGCGCTCAAGCGTCTTGAGCGCGAACGGCTGGTCATCGCCTTCCCGCGGCGCGGCACGTTTGCGACGGCGGTGGACATGACCGACTTGGCGGACATCTCCGAAATCCGCAAGCAGCTCGAGCCCATCGCGGCCGCGCGTGCGGCGAGGACGGCGTCGGCAGATGTGCGGGCACGGCTCACAGCATTGGCCGAGGAGATCCCGACGTTCGATGACGGCGAGGGGCCGCGGGATCTTCTGCGCAAGGACGTCCGAGTTCACCGCGAGATCTATCGCGCCGCGAGCAACCCCTATCTCGAGGACATCCTCGTGAGCCTGGATTCCCACGCCACCCGAATCTGGTGCCTGTTCCTGGATCGGCTGCCGGGGGTGGGTGAGCATGTGCGAGAACACGTCTCACTGCTCAAGGCGATCGTCGCCGGCGACGAAGATACCGCCGCCGCATTGACACTCGCGCACATCGAAGGTTTCGAGCAGGCCATCCGCAAGATCCTGTAACCGTTGCGTCAGCGCAGCACGACGGTGCGGTTGCCGTACAGCAGGACCCGCCGCTCGCAATGCCAGCGGACCGCACGCGAGAGCGCCAGCGCCTCGGCGTCGCGGCCGACGGTGGCCAGTCGGGCCGGATCGTACGAGTGGTCGATGCGGATGACCTCTTGCTCGATGATCGGCCCTTCGTCGAGGTCGGCCGTGACGTAATGGGCCGTGGCGCCAACGAGTTTGACGCCGCGATCAAACGCTTGGTGGTAGGGCTTGGCCCCCTTGAAACCGGGCAGGAACGAGTGGTGGATGTTGATCGCACGGCCGTACAGGGCGCGGCAGGTGTCGTCGGAGAGCACCTGCATGTAGCGCGCCAGCACCACCAGATCGGCGTCGTAGCGTTCCACGAGTTGCAGCAGTTCTTCCTCTGCCTGCGGTTTGGTCGCCGGCGTCACCGGAATGTGAACGAACGGCAGGTCCGCGGCCTCAGCCATGCGTCGCAGGTCCTCATGGTTGGACACCACGGCGACAATGTCGCCGCCGAGACTGCCTGCCCGCCAGCGGAACAGGAGATCGTTGAGGCAGTGGCCCATGCGCGACACCATCACGATCACGCGCGCAGGCTCGTCGTTGCTGAACTCGAAGTTCATCCCGAACTCGCTCGCCGTTGTCTGAAACCGGCTGGTGAGTGTCCCGACGTCCTTGTCGTCCACCGGCACGAACGACGTGCGCAGAAAGAATGCGCCGTTCTGCGTGTCGTCGAACTGTTGATGCTCTGCTATGTCGCAATTCTGTTGCAACAGAAACGAACTGACGGCATGAACGATGCCGGGACGCTGCGCGCATGTCAATGTCAGCGTGAATGACTGGGGCATTGACGCCTCCTGGTGATGGGGGAAGTCAGCGAGGAACACGGTCCCCGATCTGGCGGGTCAGTTATTGACAGAGTGATATATCAGTCGTAGGTTACGGGAGACGTGGGAATAGCGTCAAGGGTGTTCCCGTCGTACAGCAGCGTTCGGAGTGAGGAGTCCACATGCCCCAGCAGGTTCGAGGTGTGATCGCCCGCGCCAAGGGCGAGCCCGTCGAGATCACCACGATCACAATTCCCGATCCGGGCCCGGGTGAGGTGGTCGTGAAGATCGCTGCCTGCGGTGTGTGCCACACCGACCTGACGTACCGCGAAGGCGGCATCAACGACGAGTTCCCCTTCCTGCTCGGGCATGAAGCCGCCGGGATCGTCGAAAGCGTCGGCGCAGGAGTCGATTCCGTGCAGGAGGGTGACTTCGTCGTCCTCAACTGGCGCGCCGTCTGTGGGCAATGCCGTGCATGCAAGCGCGGTCGTCCGCAGTACTGCTTCGACACCTACAACGCGTCGCAGAAGATGACGCTCGACGACGGCACCGAACTCACGCCGGCGCTCGGCATCGGTGCGTTCGCCGACAAGACCCTGGTACACGCCGGACAGTGCACCAAGGTCGACCCCACCGCCGACCCTGCCGTCGTGGGCCTGCTGGGTTGCGGGGTGATGGCAGGCCTGGGAGCCGCGGTGAACACCGGCAATGTCGGGCGCGGCGACTCCGTCGCGGTGATCGGGTGTGGCGGCGTTGGCGACGCCGCCATCGTGGGCGCCCGCCTCACCGGCGCGTCAACGATCATCGCGATCGACCGCGACGAGAAGAAGCTGCAATGGGCGACCGAGCTCGGTGCGACGCACACCATCAACGCCGCGCAGGTGGACACGGTTGAGGCGGTGCGCGAGCTGACCGGCGGCTTCGGCGCCGACGTCGTCATCGACGCGGTCGGACGGCCCGAGACGTGGCGGCAGGCGTTCTATGCACGCGATCTGGCCGGCACAGTGGTGCTGGTCGGTGTGCCGACACCCGACATGACTTTGGAGATGCCGTTGGTCGACTTCTTCTCCCGCGGAGGAGCGTTGAAGTCGTCCTGGTACGGCGACTGCCTGCCCGAGCGTGACTTCCCGACACTGGTCGACCTTTACCTTCAGGGCAGGCTGCCGCTGGAGAAGTTCGTCACCGAGCGGATCAAGATCGACGACGTGGAGGATGCCTTCCACACCATGCATGCCGGTGAGGTGCTTCGGTCGGTGGTGGTCCTGTGAGTGCATCGCTACGTATCGAGCGAGTCGTCACCAAGGGAACTTTCGCGCTGGACGGCGGCACGTGGGAGGTCGACAACAACATCTGGCTCGTCGGTGACGACAGCGACGTCGTGGTTGTCGACGCCGCGCACCAGGCGCAGCCGATCATCGACGCGGTCGCCGGTCGTAACGTGACCGCGGTCGTCTGCACTCACGGCCACAACGATCATGTGACCGTTGCGCCAGAGCTTGGCGAGCGGTTGCATTGCCCGGTCCTGCTGCATCCCGGGGACGATGTCCTATGGAAGATGACTCACCATGAAGAGCCGTACTGGCGCCTGGACGATGGTCAGCGAATCGGCGTGGCGGGCACCGAGATCCAGGTCATTCGCACCCCCGGCCACTCACCGGGGTCGTGCTGCCTTTATGTGCCCGAGGCCGGGGTGCTGTTCTCCGGCGACACCTTGTTCAGCGGTGGGCCTGGTGCCACCGGACGGTCGTTCTCGGACTTTCCCACCATCGTGGACTCCATCCGCGACAAGCTGTTCACCCTGCCCGAGGAGACCAGCGTGCACACCGGGCACGGCGACGGCACCTCCATCGGCGCCGAGGCCCCCCATCTCGCCGAATGGATCGCGCGAGGACACTGACGCAGGTGACTCACGCCGACGAGCGCAGCGCAGACGAGACGGATATCGTCGTCACCCACGAGAAGTCTTACGCCGCTGGGATTCCCGCGGTTGCAGTGTCGTTGCGCCGCGGGCTGGAGCAGATGGGTGCGCTGCGGACCGCGCGCACACTGCTCAAGCTGAATCAGCGCAACGGGTTTGACTGTCCGGGCTGCGCGTGGCCGGAGACACCCGGGCACCGCAAGCACGCCGAGTTCTGTGAGAACGGCGCGAAGGCGGTCGCCGAGGAGGCCACGACGCGCACCGTGATGCCGTCGTTCTTTGCCGCCCATCCGGTCAGCGACCTGCTGGAGAAGACGGACTACTGGCTGGGGCAGCAGGGCCGGCTGACGCACCCGATGGTCCTGCTCCCCGGAGCCACCCACTACACACCGATCGGCTGGGATGCGGCATTCAGCTTGATTGCCGATGAGTTGCGGGCGCTGACCGATCCCGATCAGGCGGTGTTCTACACCTCGGGGCGTACCTCGAATGAGGCAGCGTTCCTCTACCAGTTGATGATTCGGGCCTTCGGCACCAACAACTTGCCGGATTGCTCAAACATGTGCCACGAATCGTCGGGATCGGCGCTGGCGCAGACGATCGGGATCGGGAAAGGGTCGGTATCGGTGACCGACCTCGAAACTGCCGACCTGATCCTCATTGCAGGCCAGAACCCGGGCACCAACCATCCCCGGATGTTGTCTGTTCTGGAGAAGTCGAAAGCCAACGGCGCACAGGTCATCGCTATCAATCCGCTCCCCGAGGCGGGGCTGCTGCGGTTCAAGGATCCCCAGAAAGTGCACGGCGTGGTCGGCAGTGGGGTCGCCATCGCGGATTCCTTCCTGCAGATCCGCATCGGCGGAGACCAGGCGCTGTTCCAGGGGCTGGCCAAGCTACTACTGGAAGCCGACGACTGCGACCCCGGCACCGTCATCGACCGCGAGTTCATCGACGCGCACTGCGCCGGGTTCGACGAGTACGCCGCCCGCATCAGAAATGTCGATCTGGACGACGTTGTCGAAGCTACCGGACTGTCGATCACGCAGCTCCATGAGACGGCACAGGCGCTGATGGCATCCGAACGGACAGTTCTCTGCTGGGCGATGGGGCTGACGCAGCAGACCCACGCGGTGGCAACGATTCAGGATGCGGTGGCGGTGCTGCTGATGCGTGGGATGATCGGCAAGCCCGGCGCCGGGGTGTGCCCGGTCCGCGGGCACTCCAACGTGCAGGGCGATCGGACGATGGGCATCTGGGAAAAGATGCCCGAGGCATTCCTTTCTGCCCTTGACGCCGAATTCGGCATCACCAGTCCCCGCAGGCACGGTCTGGATGCCGTCGACTCAATCCGGGCGATGCGCGACGGGAAGGCGTCGGTGTTCATCGCGATGGGTGGAAACTTCGTCGCGGCGACACCCGATACCGCTGTGACAGAGGCGGCGCTGCGCAGATGCTCGCTGTCCGTTCACATCTCGACGAAGCTGAATCGAAGCCACCTCGTCACCGGACGCACTGGGCTGATACTGCCGTCGCTCGGACGCACCGACAAGGACGTGCGCGCGGGCAACAAGCAGATGGTCACCGTCGAGGACTCGATGTCGGTGGTGCACTTGTCGCGCGGTGGTCTGACCCCGGCGAGCGAGCACTTGCGCAGCGAGGTGGCGATTGTGTGTGGGCTGGCGCAAGCGCTGTTCGGGCCGGAACATCCGGTGCCGTGGGCCCAGTTCGCCGACGACTACGACCGCATCCGGGACAGTATCTCGCGGGTGATTCCGGGCTTCGAAGACTTCAATACGCGGGTACGACGCCCCGATGGGTTCGTACTGCCGCACCCGCCACGCGACGAGCGCCGGTTCGAAACATCCAGTGGCCGAGCGAACTTCATCATCAACAAGCTGGACTGGGTGCCCGTGCCGCCCGGTCGGCTGATCCTACAGACGATGCGGTCCCACGACCAGTACAACACCACGATCTACGGGCTCGATGACCGCTACCGCGGAGTCAAGGGTGGTCGGCGGGTGCTGTTCATCAACCCTGATGACATCAGCGTCCTGGGTTTCGCCGACGGCGATCGGGTCGACTTGATTTCAGAATGGGCCGAGCCCGACGGCACGGTGGAACAGCGGTGGGCCAAAGACTTTCGGTTGGTGCCCTACCCGACGCCGCGCGGCAACGTCGCCGCCTACTATCCGGAGACCAATCCGTTGGTGCCCCTCGATCACGTTGCGCGCACGTCGAATACCCCGGTCTCGAAAGCCGTCACGATTCGTCTGGAGCTGCATAGCTGATGGGGCGCCTTGCCTCAGCGCCGGTGATGTCGGGCGAAGCCGCCGGTCCGCAGTCGGCGAGTTGACCCGCAGCGGCCTTGACCGTGTGCTGGAGAAGTACGGCCGTCGTGACCGGTCCGACGCCGCCCGGTACTGGGGTCAGCGCCCCGGCGCGACCCTCAACGCTTGCGGCATCCACATCGCCGAGTACGCGGCCGTCATCGGTCGCTGTGGCACCGACGTCGATGACGATGGCACCCTCCGCGATGTGTTCCGCAGTGATGAGACCCGGCATTCCGGCCGCCGCGATCACGATCTCGGCATCGCGAGTGCGCGCGGCGAGATCGGCGGTGTGCCGATGACAAACGGTTACGGTGGCGTCCGCCCGAGTGAGAAGCCGGGCCGTGGGGGCCCCGACGACGGTCGATCTGCCCACCACGGCAACGGTTTTGCCGCGAAGCGTGATTCCGTAGTCATTGAGCAACGCCAACACCGCCTGTGCGGTGGACGGCGCGAAAGCCGGGAGATTCGCGACGAGCCGTCCCAGGCTGACCGGATTGGCCCCGTCGATGTCCTTGGCGGGATCGATTGCTTCCCGTAACGTGTCCAAGTCGACGTGGGTGGGCAAAGGTGTCTGCAGGATGACTCCGTGCACGTCGCGGTTGTGACTCAACGCCGTCAGGACGTTTCGAATCTCGTCGTTACCGGCCGAGGGGCCGACATCGACGATGTCGCAAGCGATTCCGGTCTGGCGGGCGGCCCGAGCGATCGAACGCACGTACCACGCCGTCGACTCGTCCTCGGTGGCGAGCACCACCGCAAGCTTGGGCGTGCAGCCTTGCGATGCGAGAGCGCGCGCGGCTTCGCACGTCTCCTCACGAATCGCAACCGCCAACCGGGTGCCGTCGATGATCCGGGTCATTCGTTCAGCCGCTTACGTACGCGGGTCGGGCTCGCGGTTAGGCCCTGATCCGCTTCATCTCCGGGTCGACGAGCGGTTCGGCTGCCACCGTGGCCGCGATACGCCGGTCGAAGTACTGGATCTCGATCTGGGTGCCCGCCTTGGCAGATACCGGCAGCCAGGCATAGGCCACCGGTGCGCCCACGGTGTGACCGAATGCCGCGCTGGTGACATAGCCAACCGGCTGGCCGTCGAGAAAGACCGGCTCGTGTCCCAGCACCACCGACCTGCCGTCGTCGATGACCACGGACGCCAGTCGGCGGTCGATCGTCGACCCTGAAATACCCTGCAACGCTTTATAACCGACGAAATCCGTCTTCTTGCCCGACACCGCAAAGCCGAGTCCGGCCTCATGCGGGTTGTGTTCGGTTGTCATGTCCGTACCCCACGAGCGGTAACCCTTTTCGATGCGCAGGCTGTTGAAGGCTGCGCGTCCGGCGGCGATCACATCGTGCTTTTGGCCTTGCGCCCACAGCACATCCCAGAGGCGCAGCCCGTAGTCGGCAGTCGTGTAAAGCTCCCATCCCAACTCGCCGACGTAGGACAGGCGCATCGCCGTGACCGGGATACCTGCGATCCGCACCCGCTTCGCCCGAAAGTACTTGAAATTCTCGTTCGAGAAGTCGTCACCGCTGAGGGCCTGGACCAGGTCGCGTGCCCGCGGGCCCCACAGGCCTATGCAGCATGTCGCTCCGGTGATATCGCGGACCTGCACGCTGTCATCAGCGGATGCCTGCCGTTGGAAGTAGTCCAGGTCGATATTGCCGTTCGCGCCGACCTGAAAATGGTTCTCCGCCAACCGTGCAACGGTGAGGTCGCTGCGGATGCCGCCGGCGTCGTCGAGCAGAAGCGTGTAGGTCACCGAACCGATGGACTTGTCCATCTTCCCGGTGGTGAGGCGCTGCAGGAGTGGCAGGGCACCGCGGCCGGTGACCTCCAACCGCTTCAGTGGCGTCATGTCATACATCGCGACCGAGGTGCGGGTGCGCCAGGCCTCCGCCGCGGCAATCGGTGAGTGAAACTGTGCAGCCCAGGCGTCGCGCTGCGGCTCCACCCACTCGGCCGGAAGGTCTTGGAGCAGGCGGCCATTGGCCTCGAACCAATGCGGACGCTCCCAACCACCGCTCTCCAGGAAAACCGCGCCGAGCTCCTTTTGCCGGGCATGGAAGGGACTGACCCGCAAATCTCGGGGCGACAGTTTTGGTTGCAGAGGGTGCAGGATGTCGTAGATCTCGACGAAGTTCTGTTGCGACGTCTCGCTGACATACTCCGGCGTGACCTGAACCTCTTCGAAGCGGTGCACATCGCAGCCGTGCAAATCGGTGTCGCTGCGTCCATCAATCAAGAGTTGCGCGACGGCGCGAGCGACACCCGCGGAATGCGTAACCCAAACCGCCTCGGCGATCCAGAAGCCGGCGACATCGGGGGACTCGCCGATCAAGGGGCCGCCGTCGGGAGTGAACGAGAAGATTCCGTTGAATGCGCTGTCGACCTTGGCCTGTTCGAGGCAGGGGAGCAGGAGCTTGCACTGCTCCCACGGTTGGGCGAAGTCCTCGTCGGTGAAGGGCAGCATCGACGGCATGCTCGACGCGGAGACATCGGCGGACTCGGCCAGGTCGCGCAGATCCACTGGCATCGGCCGGTGGGCGTAAGAGCCGATGCCGAGACGGTCGACGTGTTCGCGGAAATACAGATCCTGGTCCTGGTGGCGCAGGATCGGCAGGCCCGCCTCCGCCGCCTCGGTGTTGCGCCCGACGAGTTGTGGAATCTGGTCGGTCTTCGCGTACTGGTGCGCCAGCGGCAGCAGCGGGACGTCCATGCCGACCATCGCACCGATGTCGGGGCCCCAGAAGCCTGCGCACGACACCACGATGTCGGCGGGAATCGTGCCGTCCGAAGTGGCGACGCCGGTAACCCGCCCGCCGCTTTGTTCAATTCCGGTCACCTTGGTGGATCCGCGGAACACTGCGCCACGGCCCTCGGCGCGGCGCGCGAGCGCGGCAACGGCGCGCGACGCCTTGGCAAGCCCGTCGGTGGGAACATACAGTCCACCAACGATTTTCGACTCGTCGACGAGCGGATGCAGGCGTGCGCATTCCGCGGGGTCCAGCACCGTGCCCTCGATGCCCCACGACGTCGCCCACCCCTGGCGACGTTGCAACTCGGCGAGCCGCTCGGGCGTGGTGGCCACTTCCAGGCCGCCGAGCTGGTTGAAGCACCAGTCACCGTCGAGATCCATGCCGACGAACTTTTCGACCGTGTACCGGGCGAATGCGGTCATCGTTTGGCACTCATTGGTTTGAAACACCAGGCCGGGTGCGTGCGACGTCGAGCCGCCCGTCAACGGCAACGGCCCCTGGTCCACCACGGTGACCTGGTCCCAACCGCGGGCGGTGAGCTCATCGGCCAGGTTGGCGCCGACGATGCCAGCACCGATGACTACTACACGCGGTCCAGCCATGATCTTCTCCTAGATTTATGCGTACTTTCGCGCGGAGGTCTACTGCCTGGCGGGCTTGTTTAACGGAAGCGAAATCGCCTAGGTCAACAACTGATATATCAAAATCATATTAGGCTGACCCATGAGGGTCAACCCTTCACTCGACCGCTGCAACGCACCCAAATCGCCTACAGCGCCAGGCACAGCCGGAATGCGTCGTACACGGCAGCGTGGATGTTGCGGCTGGCCACGGCATCTCCGATCCGGAAGAGCTGATAGCGGCCGTCCGGATTGCGCTGCACCTCTTGCGGGCGCAGGTCCAGCATCGCCTGCTGGTCCACCTCGCCGAGATTCGACGACCCCGGCAGTAGCGAGAAGTACAACTCGTCGGAGGGTAGCGTGCCATGCTCGACGACTACCTGATCGACAACGCGTTGCTTTGTCGCGTGGGCGTATTCGTTGTACAGATCGACTTCGAGTCGGCCGTCCTTGCGGCGCACCGCGGTCAGCCGCTCGTTGAGTGTGACCCGGACGTCGTGTTCGGCGAACACCTTGAAGTAGCCGGGGTAGTTGACCCCGCCGACGTCGGGGGCCAATATCCGCTCCGGCGTGACGAATTCGATCTTCGCGCCCGCGCGGGCCAGGACCTCCGCGGCATCCAGCCCTGGGTGCTGGCCGTTGTCGTCGAAGAGCAGCACGTCACCCTTCGCCCGGAACGAGCCGCTGAGCACGTCCCAACCGTCGGAAACCAGATGTGCTCCCTCGGTGAGGAATTCGGTGTTCGGAATGCCGCCGGTGGCGACGATGACGAGGTCGGGTTCCTCGGCGAGCACGTCTTCGTCCTCGGCGTAGGTGTTGTATCGGATGTCGACGTCGTGGTGTTTGCACTCGGCCAGCCGCCAGTCGATGATGCCGATCAGATCTCGCCGCCGTTGCGAGGATGCGGCCAGCCGGATCTGGCCGCCCGCAGCGTCATTGGCTTCTAGCACGACGACCCGATGCCCGCGCTCGCCGAGCACCCGGGCGGCCTCCAGTCCGGCAGGGCCGGCACCGATGACCACCGCCTTGCGCGGCGCGCCTGCGGCCGGCGTTACGTGATGGGGGAGCCGGTGCTCGCGCCCAGTTGACGGGTTGTGTATGCATTTGGCGTCGCGGGCCTGGTAGATCTCGTCGAGGCAATAGCTGGCTCCGACGCAGGGACGGATCCGATCCTCGTCGCCCGCTTGGATTTTCGCGACGATGTGCGGGTCGGCGATGTGGGCTCGGGTCATCCCGACAAGGTCGAGCAGCCCGTCGCGGATGGCGTGGCGTGCGGTGGCCACATCATTGATCCGGCTGGCGTGCATCACCGGCACTCCAACCGCGCGCTTGATCTCGCCCGCGAACTCCAGGTGCGGCGCGACGGGTGTGCCCATCGGTGGGATGACGCGCGACAGCGCCTCGTCGCTGGCCATCCAGCCACGGATCACGCTGATGAAGTCGACGCCCTCGGCGACCACCCGCTCCGCGATCGTCAGCGCCTCGTCACGGCCGAGACCGCCGGGGGTGTCCTCGTCGAATGACATCCGGATGCCGACGATGAAGTCCGGGCCTGCTGCTTCGCGAACCGCACGGATGACACGAAGCGGGAAGCGCAGCCGGTCCTCGAGGCTGCCGCCGTGCTCGTCCTCGCGATGGTTGGTCAGCGGCGACCAGAAGGCATCCAACAAATGCGTGTACGCCTCGAGCTCGATGCCGTCGAGGCCGGCCTCGCGGCACCGGGCGGTGGCGTCGGCGTAGGCCCGCACGATGCGGTCCAAGTCCCACTCCTCGGCCACCTTAGGGAAGGCGCGGTGGGCGGGTTCGCGAAGGGCAGACGGAAAGACCACCGGCAGCCAGTCCCCGTCGTAGTTGCTGGTGCGGCGGCCCAAATGGGTGATCTGGCACATCACGCCGGCGCCGTGCTCATGGACGTCGTCGGCCAGCTCGCGCAGCCACGGCACGATTTCGTCCTTGTAGACGTGCAGGTTGCCGAACGCGGCAGGGCTGTCCGGTGCGACTACTGCGGACCCGCCCATCATCGTGAGCCCGATACCGCCTTTGGCCTTTTCGACGTGGTAGAGCCGGTAGCGGTCCTTCGGCATCCCGTCCTCGGTGTACGACGGCTCGTGCGAGGTGCTGACGACTCGATTGCGCAGCTGGAGGTTCTTCAGCGTGAAGCTCTCCAGCAGCGGGTCGACGATCTGACCTCATGGCTGATCCTAGGGATGAAATATCTGATGCGCGCTCTGACACATCACTGAAGGTGCGGTTCTCGTCAGCATTCGACGAAATTGACTGCGACATTGATGGCAAGACCGCCGGTCGACGTTTCCTTGTAGCGCGAACTCATGTCCCGCCCGGTGCTGCGCATGGTTTCGATGACCTCATCGAGGCTCACGCGGTGGGTGCCGTCTCCACGCAAAGCCATCCGCGCCGCGTTGATCGCCTTGCCCGCCGAGATGGCATTGCGCTCGATGCACGGGATCTGCACAAGCCCGCCGATCGGGTCGCAGGTGAGTCCGAGGCTGTGCTCCATCGCGATCTCGGCGGCGTTCTCCACCTGTTCCGGTGTGCCACCGAGGATTTCGGCCAGCCCGGCGGCAGCCATCGATGCGGCCGAGCCCACCTCGCCCTGGCAGCCGACCTCGGCGCCCGAGATCGACGCGCGCTCTTTGTACAGCGAGCCGATGGCGCCGGCGGTCAACAGAAAGCGGATTGCGGTGTCGTCGCGGTCGGCCTTACCAGCGGGCGTGTAGTGCACCGCGTAATGCAAGACGGCGGGGATGATCCCGGCGGCACCGTTCGTCGGCGCGGTGACGATCCGCCCGCCGGAGGCGTTCTCTTCGTTGACGGCCAGCGCGACGAGGTTGACCCAGTCCTCGGCGAAGGCCGGGTCGCGGCCGGGGTCCTCGTCGGCCAGCCGCAGGTACCAGTCGCGCGCTCGGCGCCGCACGCGTAGTGGTCCGGGAAGCAAACCGTCACGGGAGATGCCTCGCTGCTCTGCATTCCTCCATGACGTCGCGGATGTGCAGCAGGCGCGCGAATATCTCGTCGACCGGCCGGAAATTGGCTTTCGTACGGAAGCATCAGTTCGCCGATCGTGGAGCCGATTTGGTCGGCGAGCTCGAGAAGCTCTTTCGCGGATCCGAACGACAGCGGCGTCTGCGGGGTAGCGGGTGGGGCGGCCGCCTCGGACTCGGTGACCACGAAGCCGCCGCCGACCGAGAAGTATGTCTGCCTGTGCAACTCGACGTTGCCCGCCGATGATGCGGTGATCGTCATTGCGTTCGGGTGGAACGGCAGGATCGTCTCGGGGTGCAGGACGATCTCGTCCTCGGCGAGCTTGATTGCCATCTCGCCGCCGAGTTGTATCTGCCGCGACGCCCGCATTTCGTCGAGACGGCGCTCCATCTCCTCGGTTTGGATGGTTTCGGGTTCGAACCCCTCCAGTCCCAGCAGGACGGCAGGCATCGTCCCGTGCCCGGCGCCGGTGGCGGCAAGCGAGCCATACAGGTCGACACGGATATCGGACACGTCCGCGACGGCGTCCATCGTGCGCAGGTCCCGGACAAACCGAGCGGCTGCGCGCATCGGGCCCACGGTGTGCGAACTCGACGGGCCGACGCCCACCGAGAACAGCTCGAACACGCTAACGGTCATGGCTCCACCTTCCTGGGAATCGCGTCGCCGAGAAGGCCCTCGTATTCGGAGGCGGTCAAGAGCTCATCCGTCGACGACTCGGTTGTCGGCACAACGGCAATCAGCCAGCCGGCCTGGAAGGGATCGCGGGCCACGATGCCGGGATCGTCGCGCACGGTGGCGTTGACCGCCGTGACGAGCCCGTCGATCGGTGCGTAAACCGGCGTGATGCTCAGCGGGGAGGTCACGATCAGCGCACAAGGTTCGCCCGCCTCGATAGCCGTTCCGATCGGCGGAAGTTCCACGGAGACAACGCAAGTCCCCTCGGTGGCGGCGTCGGTGACGCCCACCCGCAGTGGTTGATCTGCGAGTCGCCCATCAGGAGCCTGGCGCCAGCCAGCTGTGAACGTCGGTGTACTGACGATCAGTCGGGACGTGGCTGGTGGTAAGCGTCGTCATCGCGTTCCTTGGGCTGTTCGGTTAGGCGCGAGGGCCGGGTGCAGACACTGCCGCCGACGTGGGAGTCGACCACGATCAGGTGATCGATCACTCCGCGACTCAGTGATATATCAATCTCCTATCAGGCTAGGGTCGTGCCGTCGACACGTCAAGAGTGCGGTCGCACCTGATGTGACTCAGGTCATTCTTCTGCCAGACCTTGACAGGCATCACACCGCGTGGGCAGGCTAGTTTCATATTAAGAGACTGAGTTGCGTAATACGTAACAAATCGCGCAGTTCGAGCCATCTGAGCACGGCTCACGAGGCAATCAAGAATTCTCTGCAGAGAGGTTGACGTGACGACAACAACGAACGGTCAGCTCGGATCATTACCCCCGGCCACGCTCGATGGCGACGACTATCTGCAGAGTCTGCAGAGCATCGAGCACAGCCGCTCGAGGAGTAAACCATCACTGGACACCATGCAGAAGCTGATGGATGCGCTCGGCAACCCTCAGCGGCGGCTGCGGGCGGTGCACATCACCGGAACCAATGGCAAAGGCTCCACCGCGGCGATATGTGCTGAGCTGCTAGCCGCATCCAATCTGAAGGTCGGGCTGTTCACGAGTCCGCACCTATCGAGGGTCTACGAGCGCATAGCCGTCAACGGTGCTGCCATCAGCGACGCGGATCTGTCGTCGGCTCTTTACCGAGTGCGGACGGCGGCGCTGAGGGCATCGGTTCAACCGACCTGGTTCGAGGCGATGACAGCCGCAGCCCTGCTGCACTTCGACCGTTGCCGGGTGGAGGCCGCGGTCATTGAAGTTGGGATGTTGGGCCGTTGGGACGCAACGAATGTCATCGATGCCGAGGTCGCTGTCGTCACTAACGTCGGCTGGGACCATGCTGAGCTAGCGGGTCCGGGGCGGGAGTTCGTCGCGTACGAGAAGGCCGGCATAGTTCGTCCAGGATCGACCTTGGTCCTGGGGGAGGGCGATCGCGCGCTCAGGTCCTACTTCGAGCAGCAGCGGCCTGGCCGGATTCTGCTGCTGGACCGCGACATTTCTGTTGTCGATAAGTCTGCGGCCTCAGCGCTGACCGGTGCCGCCGACTACACCACTCCGTGGGGCCGCCACACCGACATCGAGCTGAATCTCGCTGGAGATTTCCAGCGCTACAACGCTTTATGCGCACTTGCCGCGGTGGAGTCGTTCCTTCAGCGGCCGATGGACAGTGGTGTGGTTGCCGATGTGTTCCGTACGGTGAGCCTGCCAGGTCGATTCGAGGTTCTCCGCGACGCACCGTTGATCGTTGCGGACTGCGCGCACAACGAAGCAGCGGCGTTGGCACTTCGCCCGCTGGTGGACAGCACAACCCGGCTGGAAGGCGCGACGTGTTTTGCTCTGCGGTCTGACGATTGGCCGGGACGCACACCAGTTCCTCGCAAACCTTGGCGCTGATCGTTTCGACCATATCGTCGTCACCGAACCTGACACGCCGCGCGCCCTGTCCTGCAACGCGACAGCCTCGGCGGCGGCGACATTCGATGTCACGGTCCGAAGCGAGCCGGCTATCTCGAAGGCGCTGCAGGTTTCGACGTCGCTTGCGGGAACCAGCGGAATGGTGGTGGTCATCGGATCGCATTACCTTGTAGGGCCGGTACGCGAACTCGTGCGGCCAGCGGCGGGATGACGGTTGACACGACACCACCAATAAACGTGTACAGGGGTGGAACGCGCCAACGTGACGGATCGGTCGCGGCGGCTCCGCCGATTGTCCGAATCGCCGAAGCCTGGACATGGCAGCTGTCTGCCCGCTGTCGCGGCGCAGATCCCGCGATGTTCTTCCACCCCGACGGCGAACGTGGACGCTCTCGGCGCCAGCGCGAACGCGAAGCCAAACGATTCTGCGCCGAATGCTCTGTCGTCGCGCAATGCCGCGACTATTCGCTGACGTTTCGGGAGTCGTATGGCGTCTGGGGTGGCCTCACCGAGGACGAAAGACTCAGGATGTTCGGGGCTCGTTAAAGCCCTTGCAACGCAACGGCATAACTGCCAACCTGGTGAGCGTGGATCTCACTGAGCGCTACGAGTGGCAAGGGCGTCAGATTGCGTGGGGCCGTGCCGGCGACGGCCCGGCAGTGGTGTTCTGCCACGGCACGCCGTGGTCGTCCGCGCTTTGGCGACCAATCGCGGACGCCTTGACCGACAGATATACCGTCTATCTGTGGGACATGCCCGGCTATGGCAGGTCGTCGAAACATCCCGACCACCCTGTCGATTTCGGAAGTCAAGCCGATGCGTTCAATGCACTGTTACGGCACTGGGAGATTGCCCGTCCGCATGTGATCGCTCACGACTTCGGGGGCGCGGTGTCACTTCGTGCGCACCTGGTGTGCGGCGTCGACTATGCGTCACTCATGCTGGTCGATGTCGTCGCCATCCCACCGAGCGGGTCACCGTTCTTCAAGTTCGTGCAGGACAATCCCGGTCTGCTCGACCAACTCCCGGGATACGTTCACCGCGCGATCGTTCGCGCCTATATCAGCAATGCAAGCAGTGGCGGGTTGCGCGACGAAGATCTTGACGAGTTGGTAAAGCCGTGGACTGGTAGTGAAGGCCAGACTGCGTTCTACCGACAGATCATTGACTACGACGAGGGCTATCTGCGCGAGAACGAAGAGCTGTTAGCGAAACTCACTGTGCCCGTTCACATCGTGTGGGGCGAACAAGACGCATGGATACCTGTCGAACGGGCCGATCGCCTGCATGCGCTCATGCCGCATTCGACACTGCGCACCGTGCCTGGCAGCAACCACCTGATTCAGTTCGACGCTCCCGAACGACTGATGTACGAGGTGACTTCGTGGCTTGATCGCGTATCCGAGGACTGACACCTCAGACGAAGTAGAAGGTGAGTCCAAGGACGACGTAGATGGCGAGTAGTTGCAGGCCTTCGTACCAGGTGGACTCGCCGCGTTGGGTGACCTCGTTGGCGATGATGACCGCCAGGAACACCGCGCCGAGCTCGAACCCGTTGAACACCAGGGCCATCGGGAACGGGCCGATGACGAACGACGCCAGCACCAACACCGGAGCGACGAACAGGGCGATCTGGGCGCCCGATCCCACCGCGATGTTGACCGAGATGTCCATCTTGTCGCGGGAGGCGAAATACACTGCCACCCAGTGCTCGGCGGCGTTGCCCACCACCGCCACGACGATGATGCCGACGAAGAACGGGGACAGCCCGATGGCCGCCGACGCCTCGGTGATCGAGTGGACCAGGATCTCCGACATCCAGCCCACCGCGGCACCCGCACCTGCCAGCATCAGCACGCTCTTGCGCACCGACCACGGCTCGCCGCCGTGCTCATCTTCGTCGTGGGAAGGGTTGAACAGGTGCGCGTGGGTCTTCAGCGAGAACACCAACCCGGCCGCGTACGAGGCCAGCAGCACGATGGCGACCCCGACCGATAGCGCCTGCAGGTCGGTGTTGAAAGTCACCGCCTTGGCCGTGGGATCGGGCAGCCCGCCGCCGGCCACCAGCTGAAATATCGCCGGCATCACCAGCGCGACCGTCGCCAGCAGCAGCATGAGCGACTGGGCGGTGGCCGCCCGCAGCTCGAAGCGCTGCCGTTCCCGTTTCCGCCCGCCCACCAGCATCGACACCCCGAGGACCAGCAGGATGTTGCCCAGGATCGACCCGACGAGCGAGGCCTTGACCACCTCGTGCAGGCCGGCGCCCAGTGCGAACAGCGCGATGATCAATTCCGGTGCATTACCGAACGTCACATTCAGCAATCCACCGATGCCGGGGCCCGACCGGGCCGCCAGTTCCTCGGTCGCCCGACCCATCAGTGCGGCCGTCGGGATCACTCCCAGCGCCGAGGCGGCGAACACCGCCACCGCGTCGGCATGGAGAAACTCCAGGACGATCGCGACCGGGATCAACGGCACCAGCAGGTACGGCCAGCCCTCGCCGGTCAGCAGGAACGGCCTACCACGTTTGGTGGGCGCGGTCTTAGAAGTCTGAGTCGCGGACATCTCTCGAGCCCTTCTTCAGGTTCCTCCGGCTTCCGCACGGTGGTGTGGACGGCTGTGAATCTGTGGACTCGGGCACGGATGCCCACGGATCGAACTTCAGCGAACGCTCCAACCAGTGATCGGTCATTCTGTCAGACGAGTGATATATCAATCGCTCATCAGATTAGGACCATGCCTATTGCACGTCAATAGGTCTGCGCGCAATTGGAGCGTCGACCTGCCGATCGCCTGTCGCGGGCCGCGCGGCGCGCTCGAACGTGCGGATTTTGCAAAAAACTCGTTACGTACCGAAGCCAGGTCTTGACTGGGGGTGGTTGGGGGCTGATTATACGAGCCACGAAATGTTGCGCATAGAGCGAACGATTGTGTAATACGCAACAGTTCCACAGCCCAAAGAATGGAGGAGGCTCCCATGACCAGGACCGTGTCCGAGCCCACCGAGGAAGTTCCCGACGCCAAGGTGAAACATCGAACGGGCCTTCCCGTGGACCGCAAGGTTTTCGCGGTGGCCGCCGCCCTCGCGCTCGCCTTCGTGCTCTGGGGGGCAATCGCACCGGAGAAAATGGGCGATCTCACCGCCAACGCCATGACCTGGGTGACCGGGTCTTTCGGTTGGTTGTTTGTCCTGACCAGTGGGGCATTCGTGGCGTTCTCGGCCTACCTGGCCCTGAGCCGGTACGGCAACATCAAGTTGGGCCCCGACGACGCTGTGCCGGAGTTCTCCAAGTTCTCATGGGTGTCGATGATGTTTGCCACCGGGATGGGGATCGGCCTGATGTTCTACGGCGTCGCCGAGCCGCTGTTCCACTTCAACGACCCGCCGCTGGGGATGGCCGAGCCCGGCACTCCCGAAGCAGCGCAGTTGGCGATGGAGTACACCTTCTTCCATTGGGGCTTCCACCCCTGGGCGATGTACGCCGTGATCGGCCTGTCCATCGGGTACTTCGCCTACCGCAAGGGCGGCGGCAACCTGATCTCGGCTGCGTTCCGGCCGCTGTTGGGTGACCGGGTCGACCGGGCGCCGGGCAAGGCGATCGACGTGGTTGCCATCTTCGCCACCCTGTTCGGCTCCGCGACGTCGCTCGGATTGGGGGCGCTGCAGATCACCGGGGGCATCGACGAGGTGTTCGGATCCGGTCGTGACTCCAAGCTGCTGGCCGTCGGGGTGATCGCGTTCCTCACCGCGTGCTTCGTCGTCTCGGCGGTCAGCGGGATCGAGCGCGGCGTCAAGTGGCTGTCCAACGCCAACGCGGCGGCCGCGGCCTTGCTGGCGCTCTTCCTGTTCGTTGTCGGTCCCACCGTCTTCATCCTGGGTACCTTCACCGAGTCGCTCGGCGGCTACCTCACCCAGCTGCCGGCGATGAGCTTCCGCGACGGCGTTTTCGACGCCGAGGTGGCCGGGCCGTGGCTGTCCGCGTGGACGATCTTCTACTGGGCCTGGTGGATCTCCTGGACGCCCTTCGTGGGCATGTTCATCGCACGGATCTCAAAAGGCCGCACGATCCGCGAGTTCGTGGTCTACGTGATCCTGGTGCCAAGCCTGGTGTCGTTCGTCTGGTTCTCGATCCTTGGCGGCTCGGCGTTCGACCTGCAGCTGAACCAAGGAAAAGACATGGGTGCGGTGGTCGACGCGGGGATGGAGGGCGCGCTTTTCGAGACGCTCGGCAGCTTCCCGCTGGGCACCATCACTTCCGCGCTGGCAGTGTTTCTCATCGCGATCTTCTTCGTCACCGGCGCGGACGCCGCCTCGATCGTGATGGGCATGCTCAGCCAGAACGGCGATGAGGAACCCCGGCGCGGGCTGACCCTCTTCTGGGGTGTCGCGACCGGAGCCGTGGCGGCGGTGCTGCTGTGGGCGGGTGGACTGGAGGCGTTGCAGACCCTGGTGATCCTGGTCGCAGGCCCGTTCATGCTGGTGCTGATCGCAATGTGCGTGTCCACGCTGAAGGCGTTGCGGGCTGAGCCGTACGAGTCGACGCTGCCGCCGCGGGTACGCCGTGCGGTGCTCCACGCTCAGCGGCAAGACCGGTTGGAGCATCAGACGATCGCCCTGGCCACACTCGGCTGCGATGAGCCGTCCGGCGGTGAGGTCCCCAACTCCGGCAAACCAATGGCTATGGAGACAGCTATGGAGACCCGACCACCGCTTACGTCGTCCTGATCGCAGAGGAGCGAGTCTCGAATGAGGTCATGAGGATCAGCCTCGGGCAGTAGAAGACCGAGACTGATCCTGGACCTCCTGAATGCGGTCACCATCCACGACCTCCGCCAAGCCTGCTTAGCACCACTCGCGAGTCCGCTACAGCGTCTCGGTCACCTTCTGCAGGCCGCGCGGTGTGTCGGGATCCTCGCCGCGGGCGATCGCCAGGTGCAGCGCAAGCTGTTGCAGCGGAAGGATTTCCAGCAACGGCGACAGCTCCTCGGGCACGCCGGCGGGCAGCGTGATCCCACCGGCCAGAAGCTCCAACGCGGCGGCCGAGCCAACGCCGAACACGTCGGCGTTGCGCTCGGCCAGCCGCTCGAGCACCGGCATCATGGCCTGACCGCCCGCGCCCTCCGGGACCACGGCGAGCACCGGCACCAACGGATCCACCGCGGCGAGCGGACCGTGCAGCAGGTCGGCCCCCGAAAACGGTTGGGCGGACAGGTAACACGTCTCCATCAGCTTCAGGGCGGCCTCGCGCGCCGTGGCATACGAGTAGCCGCGGCCCGTGGTCATGAGCCGCTGCGCGAATCGGTATCGCTGGGCGACACCTTGGACGAGTTCGTCGAACGCCAGCACCTGCGTGCCGAACTCCGGCAACTCCGCGGCGTGCTGGCCGTCACCGCCTCGGGCGCGATCGAGCAAGAGGTAGAGCGCCAACAGTTCCGCGGTGTAGGACTTGGTGGCCGCGACCGACCGTTCCTGTCCGGCCAGCACGTCGACGTGGATCTCGGCGGCCGACGCCAGCGCGGAACTGGGGTTGTTCGTCACTGCCAGGGTGAGCGCGCCTTGCTGACGGGCCACTTCCATCGACTGCACCAGGTCTGGCGAGCCACCGGACTGGCTCACCGCGACGTACAGGACGTCGCGCAGGTCCGGGCGGGCGCCATACACGGTGGTGGTGGACGGCGACACCAGCCCGGCCGGCAGGGCATGGGTGATCTCGATCAGATACTTGGCGTAGAGCGCGGCGTGATCGCTGGTGCCGCGACCGGCCAGCAGCACGAATCGCGGCGCGCGATCCGCGATTCTGGCTGCCGCATCACCGATGGGGTCGATGCCTTCGGTGAGCAGTCGATGCCACACCTGGGGTTGTTCGGCGATCTCGGCGGCCATCAGCCGTCCGGCAGCGTTGGCGGTCACACTCCAGTTCTAGTGCTGCGGGCGGCGGTTTAGCGAGCGGGCACCCATGATCAGGCCGAACACGATGACCGTGCCCACGATACCCACCCCCACCCGGACCGGCATCGCATCGATGTCAGGCAGCGCGGATGCGGCGTTGACACCGGGACTGCCGGCTGCTGGGTCCGGCTTCGGGGCGACGAGCGAGGGGTCGGGTTCGATCAGCGTGCCCACCTTGGTGCCGGGGGGCGTGGCGAAGCCGTAGTCGAGCAAGTGTGCCGCCTGCTCCCACGGCGCGATCGGCTGGCGCGTGCCGCGCAGCAGCACGGCGACCAAGCGGCGACCGTCGCGGCTGGCGGCGCCGACGAAGGTCTGTCCGGCGTCATCGGTGAAGCCGGTCTTTCCGCCGAGCGCGCCGGGATAGTTGGCGAGCAGCTTGTTGTCGTTCTCGATCGGGAAGCCGACGTCGCCACGGCCGGGGAAGTCGAAGCTGCGGGTGGCCACGATGTCGGCGAAAGTCTGGTTCTGCCAGGCGTATCGGTAGAACAGGCCGATGTCGTAGGCCGAGGTGCTCATGCCGGGACCGTCCAGACCCGACGGTGTCGCAACCCTGGTGTCGCGTCCACCGAGCTTGCCGGCCAGATCGTTGAGCTTGGCGATCGTGGCGTCCATGCCGCCGAGCTGTGCGGCCAGCGCATGCGCGGCGTCGTTGCCGGAGTACATCAGCAGGCCGTGCAGGAGGTCGTTGATCGAGTACCAACCGCCTTCTCCGACACCGACTTTCGTGCCTTCCTGGGCCGCGTCGGCTGCGGTGCCTGCCACCACCTTGTGGATTGGCAGCTCCCTGATGGCCTGCATGGCGGTCAGCACTTTGATGATGCTGGCCGGTCGATGTCTGCCGTGCGGATCCCTGGCGGCGATGACATCTCCGGTGTCCAAGTCGGCCACCAGCCAGGCCTCGGCGGAGACGTCGCCCGGCAACGGTGGTGTGCCGGGCGCCGTGATGACACCGCAGCCGGAGAGCGCGTCACCGCCGAGCGGCTTGGCCGGCACCGGCAGCGGGCCGGGGGGAGCGTGGCCGGGCTTGGGTACCTCGGAGGCGTCGACGGCTGGGGGCGTGGCTTCCCGATACGGGCAGGCACCCGGCGTCGCGTTCGGTTCGGCGCTTGCCACTGCCGGTGCCGTCATCAGGAGAAGTGCCGCTGCCAATGCTGCAGCGCGCTGGTACACGATTCGAATGTTCGCCATCGTGAGCGCAGATTAGCGGCGGTTAACCGCCATATCGCGGAGGCGCGCTGTGACCCATGTGGTTGGTGTTACAAACGTGACTGGATACCGAGTCACCTCGCGGTGAATTCGAGCTCGTACCTCAAGGGGTGGAATATGCCCCGCTTCAACGCGGCGCGCAGAGGTGCCGGACCCGAAACGTATTCGGCCATCTGCTCGCCCGGGATCCGGGCGACGCGCAGAAGGCGCCAGCCAGGAAGCCGCTCGAGCAGCTTCTCGCCATCGTCGCCAGCAGCGAGCGGAGCCCTGAATCCCACGAGGATCAGTCGTGCTCCCGGCGCGGCTACGGCCGTGACGCTTTCGGCATACGCGTTGCGGCGACCCGGCGGGATCGTGTGGTAGCAGCCGCCGTCCATGAACAGGTCGAACACGCCGATGTCCAGCTCGGCCAATCGCGTCACGTCGCCCTGCACGAACCGGGCAGGCACGCCCTGTGCCGCCGCCTTGCCCTTCGCCACCTCGACCGCATATCCGGACATTTCAACGCCGACTGCGTCCCAGCCGTGCGCCGCCAGGTAAAGGGCATTGCGCCCCGTCCCGCTGCCCAGGTCAAGGGCGCGTCCCGGCGGCAACGGCTCTGCGCCTTCGACGAGTTCGACCAGCCGGTGATCGGGCACATCGGAGGGACGGGGTCCAAGGCCTAGCCGGTACGCCGCCTCAGCGGCTGGACGCAGCGGTAATTTCAACACAGATTGAATTGTGCTCCCGATTGAACCGTGAGGTCAAGGCAATGCGGTATACGCGACGGCCGGGGCTCCGATGCAGCCCATCCACAGCTTCCCGTCGGCCTCGACCAGGCCGGTCACCATCCCGAACGACGGATGCTCGGTACGCAGGCCGGCGACAGGTTCGCCGGTGTCGGAATCGAATGCGACGGCCCACACCTCCGGCTTGATCTGCGGCTGCAACCGGTCCGGCAGTTTCCACAGCAGCTTGCGCAATGCCGGCCATCGTGGTGCCAGCCACTCCGCGGCGGCGTTGACGGGCGAGACGATCGCGCACCAGATCCGGCCGTCGGCGCCGGTGGACAGGTTGTCGGGATGCCCGGGCAGGTTGGAGACCAACGGCGTGACCGTGCCGGCCCGGTCGCCGGTGAGCCAGTACTTCGACAGCCGGCGTCCCGTCGTTTCGGCGAACACCAACGCCGACCCGTCCGCCGTCGGCGTGAGGCCGTTGGCGAAGTACAACCCGGGCACTTCCGTCAGTACCGTGCCGTCCGGATCGCGACGGAACAGGCTGCCGCGCGGTCGCGCCTCCAGCACGCCGCCCTTGAAGTGTGCATAGGTGAAGGCACTGGTCGACTCGGTGAAATAGATTGTCCCGTCCGCCATTTCGGTGACGTTCGAACAGAACTGCAGTCGACGGCCGTCGACCTCTTCGACGAGGGTCTCGAGCTTTCCGCTCGACGGGTCGAGCGCAAGCAGCCCGCCCGGGCTGTTGCAGATCAGAATGCGGCCGTCGCGCGCCACCGCCAGCCCCAGCGGGCGCCCGCCCGTCTTGGCGACCACCTCAGGGGAGCCGCCGTCGGGCGAGATCCGCACAATGCGGCCGTCGTCGACGCCGGTCCAGATCTGGCCCTCGGCGTCGACGACGACGTCTTCGGGCGCGTGGCCCGGAACCGGGATGACGGTGAGGTCGACCGATCCGAAGTCCGGCAGCGGGTCGACGGGCGGCGGCTGCCACCGGACTGGGTCGATGGGAGGTTTCGGTTCGGCGGACATGGCGCCAGTTTCGCCGAAACTGTATTCCAGCAGGTCGTTACTCGATCTTTTCCTGCTGGAATACCGTTTCGCGGCCAGGATCTACATGCGTCGGCTGGCTTCGCTCAGCACGCCGTGCAGGATCTCGTAGATCGCGTCGAATTCCTTCTGGCCGCTGATCAGCGGTGGCGCCAGCTGAACGACTGGGTCGCCGCGGTCGTCGGCGCGGCAGTACAGGCCGGCCTCGAAGATCGCGGGGGTCAGGAATCCGCGCAGCAGCCGCTCGGATTCCTCGTCGTTGAAGGTCTCCTTGGTGGCCTTGTCCTTGACCAGCTCGATGCCGTAGAAGAACCCTTCGCCGCGTACGTCGCCGACGATCGGCAGGTCGTAGAGCTTCTCCAGCGTCGCCCGGAATGCCGGCGCCATTTCTTTGACGTGATCGTTGAGGCCCTCGCGCTCGAAGATGTCGAGGTTGGCCAGCGCCACCGCCGACGACACCGGATGGCCGCCGAACGTGTAGCCGTGCGCGAACGTGGTCTTGCCGTCGTTGAACGGCTCGAACAACCGATCGCTGGCGATCATCGCGCCGATGGGCGAGTACCCGGATGTGAGGCCCTTCGCGCAGGTGATGATGTCAGGCACATAGCCGAAGTCATCACAGGCGAACATCGAGCCGATCCGGCCGTAGGCGCAGATCACCTCGTCGGACACCAGCAGCACGTCGTACTCGTCGCAGATCTCGCGGACCCGCTCGAAATACCCTGGCGGAGGCGGGAAGCAGCCGCCCGCGTTCTGCACCGGCTCCAGGAAGACCGCGGCGACGGTGTCGGGCCCCTCGAATTCGATGGCCTCGGCGATGCGGTCGGCGCAGTACTGGCCGAACGCCTTGATGTCGTGTGCGAAGTGTTCGGGTGCGCGGTAGAAGTTGGTGTTCGGCGCGCGGAATCCACCCGGCGTCAGCGGTTCGAACTGCGCCTTGAAGGCCGGCAGGCCGGTGATCGCCAGCGCGCCCTGCGGGGTGCCGTGATAGGCGATCGCGCGCGAAATGACCTTGTGCTTACCGGGTTTGCCCGTCAGCTTGTAGTAGTTCTTGGCCAGCTTCCACGCGGACTCGACCGCTTCACCGCCACCGGTGGTGAAGAACACCCGGTTCAGATCCCCTGGCGCGTAACCGGCAATGCGCTCCGACAGCTCGATCGCCGGAGGTGTGGCATACGACCAAAGAGGGAAGAACGACAGAGTCTCGGCCTGCTTGGCCGCCGCCTCCGCCAGCTCCTTGCGGCCATGGCCGACCTGGACAACGAAAAGGCCTGAGAGGCCGTCGATGTAGCTCTTGCCCTTGTCGTCCCAGATCGTCACGCCCTCGCCACGGGTGATGATCGGCGGTGTGATGCCTTCACCGTGCCGCGCGAAGTGTCCCCACAGATGGCGGTTGGCCTTGGCGCCGAGTTCGGATGAAATCTCTTGTGTGATATCGGTAGTCGTCATCTTGTACCCCAATTGTATTGCTGTTTAACGAGTTTCAGGTAAACAAGTGTCTCGGTTGATATCACCCCAGGAAGAGCGCGAATCTGTGTGTTGAGTAGGTCCAGAAGGTCGTCGTCGTCCTCGCAGACCACCTCGACGATGGCGTCGAACGATCCGGCCGTGAGTACGACGTAGTCCACGGACGGGATGGCGGCCAGCTTCTCGGCGACCCTGGTGGTGTCACCGGTACAGCGGATGCCGATCATCGCCTGGCGGGCGAAGCCCAGTTGCATCGGGTCGGTGACCGCGACGATCTGCATGACGCCGGCGTCGACCATACGCTGGACGCGTTGACGCACGGCGGCCTCGGACAATCCGACCGCCTTGCCGATGCCCGCATACGACCGGCGGCCGTCCTGCTGCAGCTTCTCGATGATCTGCTTCGACAAATCGTCAAGCTGGAACGCCGCACCGGGTCGGGTGTTGACGCGGAGCGAGACGGGCTGGATGTGCGGGGCACCCCCATTGGCCATGCTGTGATTGTGCACGGAATCCGTCGTCACAAGCAACCACGGCCATGAAATCACGCGTTTGGAGGCCCTGCCGCTGCGGGAATGCGTAGCCCCGGCTTTCCGCGTCGGTTAGCGTTGGCCTATGACTGCAACAGTGTCTACCAGCGTGGCAGGCAGCTGGATCAATGGCGCCCCGGTGGTGACCGGCGGCGGCCTGCATCGCGTCATCAACCCCGCCACCGGCGAGGCCGTCGCGGACTACGCGCTGGCCGTGCCCACCGACGTAGACGCCGCGGTGGCCTCGGCGCGCAAGGCGCTGCCGGGCTGGGCTACCGCAACACCGGTCGAGCGTTCGGCGGTGCTGGCCAAGCTCGCGGTGCTGGCCGGCGACCACGCCGACGACCTGGTCGCCGAGGAGGTCAGCCAGACCGGCAAGCCGGTGCGGTTGGCCGCAGAGTTCGACGTGCCGGGCAGCATCGACAACATCGACTTCTTCGCCGGCGCGGCCCGCCACCTGGAGGGCAAGGCCTCCGCGGAGTACTCGGGTGACCACACGTCGAGCATCCGGCGCGAGGCCATCGGCGTCGTCGCCACCATCACGCCGTGGAACTACCCGCTGCAGATGGCGGTCTGGAAAGTGTTGCCCGCGTTGGCCGCCGGCTGCACGGTCGTCATCAAGCCGTGCGAGCTGACCCCGCTGACGACGCTGACGCTGGCCCGGCTGGCCAGCGAGGCCGGGCTGCCCGACGGCGTATTCAACGTCGTGACCGGCCTCGGCGCCGACGCGGGCACGGCGCTGGCCGGCCATCGCGACGTGGACGTGGTGACGTTCACCGGGTCGACGGCCGTGGGCCGCAAGGTGATGGCCGCCGCCGCGGTGCACGGCCATCGCACCCAGCTCGAACTCGGCGGCAAGGCGCCGTTCGTGGTGTTCGACGACGCCGACCTGGACGCCGCCATCCAGGGCGCCGTCGCGGGGTCGCTGATCAACACCGGTCAGGATTGCACCGCCGCGACGCGCGCGATTGTGGCGCGCGACCTCTACGACGACTTCGTCGCCGGTGTCGGCGAGGTGATGGGCAAGGTCGTCGTCGGCGACCCTGCGGACCCCGACACCGATCTCGGCCCGCTGATTTCGATGGCGCACCGGGAGAAGGTGGCGGCCATGGTCGCGCGGGCGCCCAGCGAAGGTGGCCGCATCGTCACCGGCGGCAGCGCACCCGACCTGCCGGGATCGTTCTACCGGCCGACGCTGATCGCCGACGTCGGTGAGCGCTCCGAGGTGTACCGCGACGAGATCTTCGGCCCGGTGCTGACCGTGCGGTCGTTCGTCGACGACGACGACGCGCTACGGCAGGCCAACGACACCGACTATGGCCTGGCCGCGTCGGCGTGGACGCGCGACGTCTACCGGGCGCAGCGGGCGTCGCGCGAGATCAAGGCCGGCTGTGTGTGGATCAACGACCACATCCCGATCATCAGCGAGATGCCGCACGGCGGTGTCGGCGCGTCCGGCTTCGGCAAGGACATGAGCGACTACTCGCTCGAGGAGTACCTCACCATCAAGCACGTGATGAGCGACATCACCGGCGTGGCCGACAAGGATTGGCACCGAACGGTTTTCAGTAAGCGAAGCTAGTCCCGCGGGATGACGATCACCGGTGCATCGGTTCCGGCCAGGATGCGCGCGGCGGTCGAACCCAGGAACACCCGCCGCGGCGGTGCGAACCGGCTGGAGCCGACGACCAGCACATCGGAGGCATCCCACTTCAGCTTCTTCAGCGCCGACTCCAGCGTCATGCCGTCGGCCACCAGTGATTCGATGTCAGGCGCGTCGGGCAGCGCGCGGGCCGCGACCAGAAGGTTCTCCTCGGCGGCGGACACCTGGATCTGGCGAAGTTCGGCGAGGTTCTCCGCTTCGGCGAGGTTCTCCGCCGACACCAGCGACACCATCCGCATCGGCAGCCCGGCGGCGCTGGCCAGGGTGATCCCGAACGGCAACGGATTGTCCGCGCCCGGGCGGGTGGGCACCGCGGCGGTCACCGACGTGATCGTCTCCGGCGGTTCTTCGGCGTAGCCGCGGGGTGCCAGCGCGACCGGGATCGGGGAGCGGTGCAGCAGCGCGCCGGCCACCGAGCCGATGACGTGGCCGCCGAAGATGCCGTCGCGCGCACCGCCGATCACGATCAGGTCCGAGTTCTTCTGCTCGGCGAACTCGATCAGCGACTCCGCGTAGGACTCGCCGACGAGGACCGTCGACGTGGCGCTGACAGCCCTTGCCGCCAGCTCGTCGATGGCCTTGGAGATCCACTCCTCACCGCGCTCGACGAGCAACAGCTGGTACTCGGCGCGTCCGGGGTGCCCGTCCGGCAACTCCTCGCGCACGACGAGGACGACGTCGACGTTGGCGTCGAACGTCCTGGCGAGCGCGGCGGCAAGCGCGACGCCGTCGTCACCCGTTGGCGTGGCGAGATACCCGACAGTGAGATGCATGGGTCAGTCCTTCTCAGTAGACGTCGGGAACCTTGACTTCGGTTGCGGCCGTGAGGGTTTCGCCGCGGAAGAACCGCTTGGTGCCGAACGCGAAGCACAGCAGCATCAGCGGGACACCGAGAGCCAGCATGCCGACGCCGAGGACGAAGACGCCGCCGATCGAGCCGAACGCGGTGTAGCCGTAGTCCGGCTGGATCATGTCGATGGCGCTCTGGACGAACGCCCACGTCATCGCCAGCGCCCCCAGCAGCGGGAAGATGCCGCGCATGAACAGGTTTCGTGCCGACTGGAACAGGCTGCGGCGGAAGTACCATACGCACGCGTAAGCGGTGATGCCGTAGTAGAACGCCACCGCCAGCCCTAGGGACGCCACCGAGTCGGCGAGCGCGTTCTCGGACAGGAAGGTCAGCACCAGGTAGAAACCGAGTGCCGTCACACCCATGACCATGGTGCCGAACGCCGGCGTCATGTAGCGCGGATGCACACGCGAAAACCGTTTGGGGATAGCCTCATACACCGCCATCGACAGGGTGCCGCGCGCGGTGGGCAGGATCGTGGTCTGGGTAGATGACAGGCCCGACACCGACACGGTCAACAGCAGCAGCGACGCCGCCAACGCGCCCGCCACCGGCTCGCCGAGGACGGTGAGCACGTCGTCGGTGTTCATCGCGTTGTTCAGGCCGATGCCCACGTCACCGAACCCGGCGAAGGACTGCACGGCGTAGGCCACCAGCACGTAGGTGCACACCAGGATCAGCGTGGTGATCACCGCCGCGATGCCGGGTGTGCGGCCGGGATTCTTGGTCTCCTCGCCCACCGCCAGGCAGGCGTCCCAGCCCCAGTAGATGAATATGCACAAGATGATGGCGGCGGCGATCGAGGAGGCGTCGAGCCCGCTGGGCCACAGCCAGTACAGCTGCGGCGTGATCGCCTGCGCGCCGGCGTTGCCGGCGAACACCCGGACCAGCGCGATGATGCTGACGATGATCAGAACGCCGAACTGGATGGCGATCAGCACATTCTGAATTCGTTCGGACACCACGATGCCGCGCGCGCTCAGCAGCGTCATGGCGATGATGAAGAACGACCCGAGGAAGCACCTTGGCGAACAGGTTCTCGGCCAGGTCGTCCAGGCCGAGGAACCTGAACATATAGATCGCGGCGACCTCCGCGACGTTGGCCAGCACGATGATCGCCGAGACGGCCAGGCCCCAGCCGCCGATCCACCCGATCCAAGGTCCGAACGCCTTGGTGCCCCAGGTGAACGTCGTTCCGCAATCGGGAGTGTCCTGCGACAGTTCCTTGTAGGCGAAGGCGACCAGCAGCATCGGGATGAATGCGAGCACGAACATCGATGGAGCTTTCTCGCCGACTGCGAGCACGACGTAGCCGAGCGTGGCGGCCAGGCTGTACGCGGGTGCCACTGCTGCCAACCCGATGACGATGTTGCCGAGGAGGCCCAGGGCACCTGCTTGCAGTCCCTTGTCGCCGACGACTGTCGCCGGAGGTTCCTTGATTGCCATGCGCGCAATATACGGTTTCGGTTGTTGCTATGGAGGATCAACACGCAAATCGTTCCAGGAGCAGGGGTTTGCGACGGATTGCGTCGCAACTGTCCCCGCCTAGACTCGAACCGTGACCGCCAGTACCCGGGTCGACGAGTTCGAGCAGCTGCGCCCACATCTGCTGGCCGTGGCGTACCGGCTCACCGGCACCGTCGCCGACGCCGAGGACATCGTGCAGGATGCCTGGCTGCGCTGGGACGGCAGCTCCGGTGCGATCGACGACCTGCGGGCATGGCTGACGACGGTGGTCAGCCGGCTCGCCCTTGACCGGCTGCGCTCCGCCGCGCACCGACGGGAAACCTACTTCGGTCGAGTGGCTGCCGGAGCCCGTCGTCACCGAGTTGGACGGCTCCGATCCGCTGGCGGCGGTGGTGGCCGGCGAGGACGCGCGGTTCGCGGCGATGGTGGTGCTGGAGCGGCTCAACCCCGATCAGCGGGTGGCATTCGTGCTGCACGACGGCTTCGATGTGCCGTTCGCCGAGATCGCCGACGTGCTGGGCGTCAGTGCGGCGTCGGCACGTCAACTGGCGTCCCGCGCGCGGCGGGCGGTGGCGTCGGCACCACCACCGGTCGCCGAGGACACCCACAACGAGGTCGCCGGTGCGCTGATGGCGGCGCTGGTTGCCGGTGACATGGAAGCCGTTGTGCGCCTTCTGCATCCGGACGTCACCTACACCGGCGACTCCAACCGCAAGGCGCCAACGGCCGCCCGCGTCATCCGCGGTCCGGACAAGGTGGCGCGCTTCCTGTTCGGCCTGGCCCGCCGCTACGGTCCGGGGTGGCTGGAATCGAACCAGCTCGCAAAGGTCAACGGCCAATTGGGCAGCTACACCCGCGGAGCCCCCGGCGCCGACGGCTATCCGGCGATGACCCCGCGGGTGACGGCGATGACGGTGCGCGACGGAAAGGTCTGCGCCATCTGGGATATCGCCAACCCCGACAAGTTCACCGGTTCGCCGCTGCGCGGGTCGCACGAGACTGAGAGACAGGCAGATGGGCGATAGCTTCGTAACGAAGATGAACACATTGATGTTCCGCGGAACGGACAAGTTGCGCCACCGCGGCGCCTTTGACGTCGGCACCATGACTCCCACGGGGACCGACTTCACCGGCTTCGACAAGGCGCGCCAGATCGTGCTCGTCACGTTCAAGCGGTCCGGCGAGGCGATGCCCAGCCCCATCAACCACGGCGTCGCCGACGGAAAGCTCTACGTGCGCACCGACCCGTCCACCGGAAAGGTCAAGCGGCTGCGCAACAACCCGAACGTCGTCGTGGTGCCATGCAATCTGCGAGGAAAACCCAAGGGGCAAGCCGTCGCCGGGGTGGCCCGCATCCTGCCCGAGTCCGAACACGCGCACGCCGAAGAGGCAATCGCGGCGAACTGGAGCCTGCCGATGAAGGTGTTCGAGCGCGGCCTCGACAAGGGAAGCCAAGCGTTCGGCATCGACATGGCCTACATCGAGATCACGCCTGCGCCTCGGTAGCGTCGGTGCTCGCCCACGGAACCCGGCACGCGTCACCGGAATTGAAGCCCTGCTCGGTGATGCCCAGTGCCGAGTACATCCGTGCCCGCATGTTCTCCACGCCGATCTGGTAGGTCAGCTCGATCACGCCGTCATCGCCGAATCGGCGGCGAAGATCGTCGACCTGCTCGTCGGTGATGGTGTGCGGGTCCGTCGTCATGGCGTTGGCGTAGGCGATCGCGGCGCGCTCGTCGTCGGTGTAGCGCGGCGAGGTCGCGTAGTCGTCGATCTCCTTCAGCCTTTCGACGTCGAGGCCGTCGAGGCGTTGCAGCATCGCGCCGAAGTCGACGCACCACGAGCAGCCGATGGTGCGCGCGGTCCAGAACACCGCGAGCTCGCGGACGTTCTTCGGCAGCTTCTTCGACGCTGACTGCAGCATGCCCTCGTGCACGACGTTGGCCAGCATCAGCCGCGGATGATGCGCGGCGACGGCGAACGGCTCGGGCACCTCGCCGAACCGTCGCTTGGCCACCCGGTACAAGATCTTGGTCAGCAGTGAGGCGCGCTGCGGGGGGACGGGTTCGATGCGAGTTTTCTGTGTCATACCCGTTAGACGAGACAGCCGTCTGATGTGTGACAGCGTGGAATGAGCGAAGTTTCCTCCTTCACGACACGCCGTGAATACCCGCACAAAGTGCATGTCTGCCACGCTGTCGGCTATCGGTAACGGCGCTAGCCGTGTGGGACGATAAGCCATTGCAAGGTCGTTGCGCCGGCCCTCGGACCGACGTGCCGGCTTTCTGAGATCGATCAAGTCTGTCCAGGCCGGACTTGGCAGACAGTCGGGGTTGGCCTTCTCAGTTTCCTGTATGAAGTCGGGGAGACGAGGAGTCAAAGATGAACTTCAAGAAGCTGGTGGCCCAGGGGTCAGTGGCCGGTGTGCTCGCCGCCGGCGCCATGGGGGTCGGAGCCGTTCCAGCCAATGCCGAGCCCGACTGGGATGACTGGGACCACGACGAGTGGGTCGACAACGACTGGCGCGGCGGGCACGACTGGAAGTGGAGCTTCGAGCAGGACTGGGAGTGGAAGCACTGGAACGACCACGACTGGGACAAGTGGTGGAAGCACCACAAGTGGCGTAACGATGACCGGCCGCCGTGGGGATGGGGTCCACCGCCTCCCGTTCACTGGCGTGGCCATCCCCCGGCGGTCATCCACTACTGGGGTCATCCCGTGCACGTGGTGTGGCACCCGCAGTTCCACGTGTTCGGCTTCTGGCTGTTCGGGGTCTTCATCCCGGTGATCGTCATCTAGCCGACGTCGTCTGCGCCGAAACTGCTGGGAGATCGCGATCTCCGCGACTTTCACGATCTGTCAGCAGTCTCGAGGAAGGAGCTACCTCGACGCGCGCCGAAATCGCCTTAGCGCGCGAACATCAGCGCGCGCTTGACCTCCTGGATGGCGGTCGTGACCTGGATGCCGCGCGGGCAGGACTCGGTGCAGTTGAACGTCGTGCGGCAGCGCCACACGCCGTCGACCTCGTTGAGGATGTCCAGCCGCTCTGCGGCGGCCTCGTCCCGGCTGTCGAAGATGAACCGGTGCGCGTTGACGATCGCGGCCGGCCCGAAGTACGAACCTTCGCTCCAGTAGATCGGGCAGCTCGTGGTGCAGCACGCGCACAGGATGCACTTGGTGGTGTCGTCGTAGCGTTCGCGGTCGGTCTGGCTCTGAATCCGTTCGCGCGTAGGCGGATTGCCGCTGGTGATCAGGTACGGCTTGACCGCCCGGAAGGCGTCGAAGAACGGCTCCATGTCGACCACGAGGTCCTTTTCCACGGGCAACCCGCGGATGGGCTCGACGGTGATGGTGAGCTGCTTGCCGGGTTTCTTCGGCAGCAGATCGCGCATCAGCACCTTGCACGCCAGGCGGTTGACGCCGTTGATGCGCATCGCGTCGGAACCGCACACCCCGTGCGCGCAGGACCGCCGGAAGGTCAGCGTGCCGTCCAGGTACCACTTCACGTAGTGCAGCAGGTTCAGCAGCCGGTCGGTGGGCAGGCACGGCACCCGGAAGCTCTGCCAGCCCGCGGCGTCGGGGTTCTCCGGATTGAACCGGGCGATCTTCAGCGTGACCATCACCGCGCCCTCGGGGATCGGGGGCTTGGCGCCCTCTGTGGTGTCGACGTCCGGCGTGATTGTCATGGGATCGTTGCGGCGTGGAATCCCCTGGCTTTGGCCGGGGGCGGAGACGCCGCGTCTCCTTTCGGTGACTTGTCGGTGGCGGCGGTTATGTTGCTGGCATGGCGCGATACCGGTTGCTTCCTACCGCTGAGCAGGCGGTGGTGCTCGGCGAGCATTGTCGCCACGCCCGGTATGTGTGGAACTTGGCCGTCGAGCAGCAAAAGCACTGGCAGCCGGGGCGTCGCGCGCCCGGCTACAACGAGCAATGTGCGCAGTTGACCGCGGCCCGCGCCGAGTACGACTGGCTGGCGGGCGGCTCCCAAACCGTGCAGCAGCAGGCGTTGCGCGACTTCGCTCAGGCGATGCGCAACTTTTTCGGCGGAACGCACCGCCGCCCGACCTGGCGCAAAGCAGGTGCGCACGAGGGATTCCGGCAGGTCGCGGTCAAACCCCATCACGTCGAGCGTCTGAACCGCCGGTTCGGGCGGGTGTGGGTGCCCAAGGTCGGCTGGGTCCGCTTCCGCCTCTCGCGCCCGGTCCCACAGGGGGTGAAGTCCTACCGAGTCACCCGCGACCGGGCCGGCCGCTGGTTTATCTCCTTCGCCCACATCCCTGATCCAATCGCCGGTCCGGGTGACGGGAGCGTGGTGGGCATCGACCGTGGTGTTGTGGTTTCGGCGGCATTGTCGACCGGCGAACTGCTGCACGCACCCAGTCTCACCCCGGGCGAGTCGAAACGGTTGAAGATGCTGCAGGAGCGCCTGGCCCGCGCGAACAGCGGCTCCAACCGGCGAGCTCGCACAAAACTCGCGATCGCCAAGCTGAAAGCGCGTGAGCGAGACCGACGCAACGACTGGGTCGAAAAGGTCAGCACGGACATCGCGCGGCGTTTCGACACGATCCGCATCGAAGCCCTTGACGTGCGCGCGATGACCCGCTCTGCACGCGGAACGGTCGAGCAACCTGGTGTGCGGGTTGCTCAGAAACGCGGGCTGAACCGTGGCATCAGCCGAAGCGGATGGGGTCTGCTCGCCTCGCGTTTGCAGCACAAGGCTCACGGTCGGGTCGAGCAGGTCCCGGCCGCTTACACGTCGCAACGTTGCTCGGTGTGCGGGCATGTCGCTCCCGGAAGCCGTAAGAGCCAAGCGGTTTTCGAGTGCGAAGCCTGCACCGCGGGTCCGTGCAACGCTGACGTGAACGCTGCACGCAACATCGCCGCCGGACGGGCGGTGACAGCACGGGGAGACTTCGGCGCTAGCCGGTCCGCGAACCGTGAACCTCAACTCTGCTCTCCTGCCGCATAGGTAGTGGGTGTAGTTGGAATCCCCAGCAGGCCAGGGGAGGACGTCAAGTCAGTACTTCCGTTCCATCGGCTCGTAGCGGGTCTGCACCACCGGCTTGTATTCCAGCCTGACGTCGCTGAGCAGCTCGCCGCCTTCCTTGTAGGCCATGGTGTGGCGCATGTAGTTGGTGTCGTCGCGGTTGGGGTAGTCCTCGCGGGCATGGCCGCCGCGGGACTCCTTGCGGTTCAGCGCGCCAACCACCGTCACCTCGGCCAGTTCGAGAAGGAAGCCCAGCTCGATCGCCTCCAGCAGATCGCTGTTGTACCGTTTTCCCTTGTCGTGCACCGTGATTCGGGAGTAGCGCTCCTTCAAGGCGTGGATGTCCGTCAGCGCCTGCTTGAGCGTCTCCTCGGTGCGGAACACCGCGGCGTTGTTGTCCATCGACTGCTGCAGGGCACCGCGGATGTCGGCGACACGCTCGTTGCCGTGCTCGGACAGGATGTCGCCGACCCAGCCGACCACCATCCCGGCCGGCTCCGACGGCAGGTCGACGTGGTCGTGGCCCAGCGCGTAGTTCGCGGCGGCGATGCCGGCGCGGCGGCCGAACACGTTGATGTCCAGCAGCGAGTTGGTGCCCAGCCGGTTCGCGCCGTGCACCGACACGCATGCGCACTCACCGGCGGCGTAGAGCCCGGGCACGATGTTGGTGTTGTCGCGCAGCACCTGGCCGTTCACCGTGGTCGGGATGCCGCCCATCACGTAGTGACAGGTCGGATACACCGGCACCAGTTCCGTGACCGGGTCGACGCCCAGGTAGGTGCGGGCGAACTCGGTGATGTCGGGCAGCTTGGCCTCCAGCACGTCCGCGCCGAGGTGGCGTACGTCGATGTAGACGTAGTCCTTGTTGGGCCCGGCGCCGCGGCCCTCCAGCACCTCGAGCACCATCGACCGGGCGACGATGTCGCGCGGAGCCAGGTCGACGATCGTCGGCGCGTAGCGTTCCATGAAGCGTTCGCCGTCGCCGTTGAGCAGCCGGCCGCCCTCACCGCGGACAGCCTCGGAGATCAGGATGCCCAGCCCCGCAAGGCCCGTCGGGTGGAACTGGTGAAACTCCATGTCCTCCAACGGAAGTCCCTTACGGAACACGATGCCCAGCCCGTCGCCGGTCAGGGTGTGGGCGTTGGACGTGGTCTTGTACATCCGGCCCGAGCCGCCGGTGGCGAACACGATCGCCTTGGCGTGGAAGACATGAATATCGCCTGTGGCCAACTCATAGGCGATGACGCCGGTGGCCACCGGCCCGCCGGGGGTCTCCGTCATCGCGATGTCGAGCGCGTAGAACTCGTTGAAGAACTCGACGTCGTGCTTGACGCAGTTCTGGTACAGCGTCTGCAGGATCATGTGGCCGGTGCGGTCGGCGGCGTAGCAGGCCCGGCGCACCGGCGCCTTGCCGTGGTCGCGGGTGTGCCCGCCGAACCGGCGCTGGTCGATGCGGCCCTCGGGGGTGCGGTTGAACGGCATCCCCATCTTCTCCAGGTCGAACACCGCGTCGATGGCTTCCTTGCACATGATCTCGACGGCGTCCTGGTCGGCGAGGTAGTCGCCGCCCTTGACGGTGTCGAAGGTGTGCCACTCCCAGTTGTCCTCTTCGACGTTGGCCAGCGCCGCGCACATGCCGCCCTGGGCCGCGCCGGTGTGGCTGCGGGTCGGGTACAGCTTGGTCAGCACCGCGGTGCGCGCCCGCGGCCCGGCCTCGACCGCGGCGCGCATGCCCGCGCCGCCGGCGCCGACGATCACGACGTCGTAGCGATGTTCCTGAATCATGACTAAACCCCGATGTTCGCGTCGAAGGTCACCAGGACATAGGTGCCCAACACCAACGTGAATCCCGTTGCCAGCAGCAGCAGCGAATTCAGATAGAACTTGGTGATGTTCTTACGGGCGTAGTCGCCGATGATGGTGCGCATTCCGTTGGCGCCGTGCACCATCGCCAGCCACAGCAACGCCATGTCCCAGATCTGCCAGAACGGCGAGGCCCAGCGCTCGGCGACGTAGTTGAAGTCGATGCGGTACACCCCGTCGTCCCAGATCAGCATGATGAACAGGTGGCCGAGCGCCAGGAACACCAGCGCGACACCGGAAAACCTCATGAACAGCCAGGCGTACTTCTCGAAGTACGGGATGCCCCTCGGCCGCCGCGGCGCACGCGGATGGTCCAGCCCGGCCGGGCGGTCGTGCTCCTTTTCCAGCACCGGGGCGATCCGGCCCTCGCGGTGGTGGGGAGTCCAGGGTCCTGGCGCGCTCACAGGAACCGCTCCGCCATGTGCATTCCGAGCACGCCGAGCGCCGGGATGAAGACCGCCAGGAAGACGCCGATGACGATCCACAACATCAGCCGCTGATACTTCGGACCGTGCTGCCAGAAGTCGATCAGGATGATCCGGATGCCGTTGAGGGCGTGGTAGAGCACGGCGACCACCAACCCGATCTCCATCAGTCCGACGAGCGGTGTCTTGTACGTCTCGATGACCTCGTTGTATGCCTGCGGGCTGACCCGCACCAGCGCGGTGTCGAGCACGTGCACAAACAGGAAGAAGAAGATGGTCGCACCCGTGATGCGGTGCAGCACCCAGGACCACATGCCGGGATCGCCGCGGTAGAGGGTGCGTCTGCGCGGCGGTCGAGATCGCGGAGTCGGTACCGCAGGGCTCTCGGGTGTCGCAGTGCTCATCGGGCCTCCAACGCCTTCGGTGGACGTTTGGGCTCGGAGGCGCGCCGGCGCCGACATTGGGCCCGGTTTGCCCTCACCCAAACCTCGGGGCGACTCTAAACCCACTTGTACTGGTTAACGAACTACGGTTTAGCCGTCGGCGTACTGAAAAACGCAAAAGTTAGGGTTACCTATTCCGAAAGTCGAACGAGCGGGCGTGGCTTCGGAATGCATTCAGAATCGACCCTGGTGAGGTTGACATGACATCCGAGATCGACTGGAAAATGTTGCGGCACAAGGCAATCGAGGCGTCGGTCCACGCCTACGCGCCGTATTCGGGATTCGCCGTCGGCGCGGCCGCGCTGGTGGACGATCACCGAATGGTGGCCGGCTGCAATGTGGAAAATGTCTCATATGGCCTAGGTCTCTGTGCCGAGTGCGCTGTGGTCTGCGCCCTGCATTCCGGCGGTGGCGGACGGCTGATCGCGCTGTCGTGTGTGGCCGCCGACGGTGAGTTGTTGATGCCGTGCGGGCGGTGCCGTCAGGTGCTGCTGGAGCATGGTGGTCCGCAGCTGCTGATCGACCATCCGATGGGGCCGCGCCCCCTGGATGAGTTGCTGCCCGACGCGTTCGGCCCGCAGGATCTGGCGCGGTCGAAGCGTTTGCCCGAAGAGGAAATACCGTGACGGAGTTCACATTCGATGCCCCGACGGTCATCCGCACCAAGCGCGACGGCGGGGCGCTCTCGGATGCGGCGATCGACTGGGTGATCGACGCCTACACCCATGGCCGGGTCGCCGACGAGCAGATGTCGGCGCTGTTGATGGCGATCTTCCTGCGCGGCATGACAGGTCCCGAGATCGCCCGCTGGACGGCGGCGATGGTGGCCTCCGGGGAGCGCATGGACTTCACGGATCTGCGCCGCGATGGAAAGCCGCTGGCGTTGGTGGACAAGCATTCCACCGGCGGGGTCGGCGACAAGATCACCATTCCGTTGGTGCCCGTCGTGATGGCGTGCGGCGGCGCGGTGCCGCAGGCCGTCCGGACGGGGCCTCGGGCACACGGGCGGCACACTCGACAAGCTTGAGTCGATCCCCGGTTTCAGCGCTGAGTTGTCCAAAGACCAAATACGCCAACAACTTTGCACGCTTGGCGCGGCCATTTTCGCCGCAGGCGAGCTGGCGCCGGCCGACCGCAAGCTCTACGCGCTGCGCGACATCACGGCCACCGTCGAATCCTTGCCGCTGATCGCCAGCTCGATCATGAGCAAGAAGATCGCCGAGGGGACGCGGGCGCTGGTGCTGGACACCAAGGTCGGCGCCGGGGCATTCCTCAAGTCGACGGCCGAGGCGCGCGAGCTGGCCCACGCGATGGTCGGGCTGGGCACCGCGCACGGGCTGAACACCCGCGCGCTGCTGACCGACATGTCGACGCCGCTGGGCTGCGCCGTCGGCAATGCCGTCGAGGTCGCCGAATCGCTGGAGGTGCTGGCCGGCGGCGGCCCGGCCGACGTCGTGGAGCTGACGCTGGCGCTGGCGGGGGAGATGCTCGACGCCGCTGGCCTGGACGGCGTCGATCCGGCGCAGACGCTGCGGGACGGGACGGCGATGGACCGCTTCCGCGAGCTGGTCGCCGCGCAGGGCGGCGATTTATCTCAGTCGTTGCCCATCGGTGCGCATTCCGAAACCATCACCGCACCCCGCGATGGCACGATGGGCAGTATCGACGCGATGGCAGTGGGGCTGACGGTGTGGCGGCTCGGTGCGGGCCGCTCCCTCCCCGGTGAACGGGTGCAGCCCGGCGCCGGGCTCCGCATTCACCGCCGCCCCGGCGAGCCCGTCACCGCCGGTGAAGCGTTGTTCACGCTCTACACCGAGACCCCGGAACGGTTCGAGGCGGCGATGGCCGAGCTGGACGGCGGATGGAGCGTCGGCGATTCGGCGCCGCCCGAACGGCCGCTGATCATCGATCGGATCACTCCATGACGCCGTTGACCCTGGAATCGATCCGCCACGCGCCGAAGGCCCTGCTGCACGACCACCTCGACGGCGGACTGCGTCCGTCCACCGTGCTGGAACTGGCCGCGACGAACGGATACGACGACCTGCCCGCCACCGACGCCGACGAGCTCGCGACGTTCTTCCGCACCGCCGCACACAGCGGATCGCTGGTTCGCTACCTGGAACCGTTCGCCCACACGGTGGGGGTGATGCAGACGCCCGAGGCGCTGCACCGGGTGGCCTACGAGTGCGTCGAAGACCTCGCCGCCGACAACGTGGTGTACGCCGAGATCCGGTTCGCGCCCGAACTGCACATCGACGGTGGCCTGTCGCTGGACGCGGTGGTGGACGCCGTGCTGGCCGGTTTCGCCGACGGTGAGAAGGCCGCGATCGCCGAGGGCCGCACCATCACGGTGCGTTGCCTGGTCACCGCGATGAGGCACGCGGCGCGGTCCCTCGAGATCGCCGAGCTGGCGATCCGGTTCCGCGACAAGGGAGTCGTGGGCTTCGACATCGCGGGCGCGGAGGCCGGCTATCCGCCGACGAGGCATCTCGACGCGTTCGAGCACATGCGAGGCAACAACGCGCGCTTCACAATTCACGCCGGCGAGGCGTTCGGGCTGCCATCCATCCATGAGGCCATCGCATTCTGCGGCGCCGACCGGCTCGGTCACGGCGTGCGGATCGTGGACGACATATTCGAAGGCGCCGACGGCACGGCGAAGCTGGGCCGGCTGGCTTCGCTGTTGCGGGACAAGCGGGTTCCGTTCGAAATGTGCCCCAGCTCCAATGTGCAGACCGGCGCGGTCGACAGCATCGCGGAGCATCCGTTCGACCGGCTGGCCCGGCTGCGGTTCCGCGTCACCGTCAACACCGACAACCGCCTGATGAGCGACACCTCGATGAGTCAGGAAATGCTGCGCCTGGTGGAGGCGTTCGGCTACGGCTGGAGTGACTTGGAACGCTTCACCATCAACGCGATGAAGTCGGCGTTCATCCCGTTCGACGAGCGGTTGTCGATCATCGACGACGTGATCAAACCGCGCTACGCCGTCCTGATCGGCTGACTCCCCTCACCGCGAGTGTGCGTGTTTGTCGGCCGACACACCGGGTAGCGCGACCATTTTGCGCACCGTCGTACCGCGCGACCGTGCGCAAAGTGCCGGCATTACACGGCGTGTCGAGCAACAAACACGCACACTCGCGAGGAAGTGGGGGACCTGCTACCCCGTCAACACCTTTCGCAGGGTGTCGGCGAATTCGGTTGGCGCGCCCATGAACCCGCCGTGGTCGCCGGGGAATTCGGCGGGTGTGCTGCCCAACAGCTCGGCCAGCGCCGTCGAGGTTCGGTAGGTAAGCAGGCTTCCCGAATCCACGCCGATGCCGATCACGACACGCGACGGTCCCGTCTTCAACGCCTCGACGTCTGGCCGGTAGAAGCACGTCGGACGCAGGTCGATCTCGAAGAACCGGGCGGCCTGGCGAACGTCGTCCTCTGACGGCTCATCGGCGGTGGGCGGCGCGTCGTCGGACGTGACGTCGAACCCGGCGTTGTCCATGAAGTGCATCCAGGCAGCCCCGAACCCGTCGCGGTGGAAGGTGTCGACGATGGCCTCGGTGTTCGCCCGCTGCTCGGCGGCGTCGGGGAGCAGTTCCAACAACGGCGGCTCGTGGGCGACGAGTGTGCGGATGCGCCCGGGATACCGAGCGACCAGCGCCAGCCCCGTCACCGCGCCGCCGCTGGATCCGAACAGGTCGGCCGACGCGGCGCCCAGGTCGTCGAGGATCGAATTGACGTCGTCGGCGCGCTGTTCGACGCTGCACGGCGCGTCGGGATCGTCGACCGGACTGCCGGCGTAACCGCGCGGGTCGTAGGTGACCACGGTGTGGTCTCCGGCCAGGGCGTCGGCCAGCGGCGCGAACTCCGCCGACGCCATCGGTGAGCCGATGACCAGCAGCAGCGGGCCGCTGCCGCGGATCTCGTAGTGCAGGCGGGCGCCTGGGACGGGCAGGGAACGAGTGGTGATAGGCAGGGTCATGCCGGGATAGACCACCGGCACGCACGGAATTCATCGTGCAGTCGTACCGTGGCGCAATGATTACCGGCAGTCACGTCATCATCTACAGCCGCGACGCCGACGCGGACCGGGCGTTCTTCCAGGACGTGCTCAAGTATCCACACGTCGACGCCGGCGGAGGCTGGCTGATCTTCAAGCTCCCACCGGGCGAGGTGGCGGTGCATCCCGCTGAACAACAGTCCCACGAGTTATATCTGATGTGCGACGACGTCAACGCCACCGTCGAGGACCTCAAAGCCAGCGGCGTGAGCTGCGGCGAGGTCAGCGACGAGGGCTGGGGACTGTTGACCAGCATCCGCCTCCCCGGCGGCGGCGAGCTCGGCCTGTACGAACCACGGCACCCGAAAGCGACTGAGCTGTAGCTACTCCGGGCGCAGCCGGGACTCCAGGAACGTTTCCAGCGCCTCCCATTGCTCGACGGCCTTGGCGTACGGCGGGCTTGGCCGAAGCACCGTCTCCGGGTCGAGGACATGAGCGACGAGACGTCCCAACGGCTGATCGGCGTCCAGGATCTCGTCGACGGTGGTGTCCTCGGCGTATTCGCCGACGTCCCTGAGCAATTCGACGGCCAGCTCGAGCTGGTCGCGGTCAACGGTATCCGGCCCGTCGGCAAGGTCGTCGGCGAGGCCGGTCAGCACGTAGACGTTGTCCTCGCTGACGTCGACCCGCAGTGAGCCGTCGGTGGCGGCGGTGCGGATGTCGTCGTAGGTGGCCAGATCCGACAGGTCGTGGTCGTGCTCGTCGGCCAGATAGCGGGCGAGCGCGCCGCCGGAGCCGAACACGCTGACTCTTCCGTTGCGGCCCAAGAAGATCGGCGCGTCGTCGAGATAACAGCGCAACGTGAAGTACGTGCCGGCGCTGGTCATCACGCGCACGGGATCGATACCGACCCGGTGCCAGAAGTCCTCGTCACCGCCGAGCACTTTCTGTTCGGCCGCTGTCGGCGAGTTCCTCGGCCTCCTCGTCGGTGTCGACGACGTCGTCGATCACGGCGTCCGAATCGGCTTCTTCGTCCGCCTCCTCCTCGACCTCCGGTTCGGGCGCGGGTTCGGCGAGTTCGGCTTCGGCCTTCTTCGACGCGGCGTCGTCGACGTCGGGCGTGCTCACGATTTCGTCGAGCGCGTCGACCACGTTGTCCCAGCCGCGTCCGATCACCGCTTCGATCTCGGCCCACCGCTTGCGGCCGCTGCGGCCCCCGAACGTCTCGATGCCGCCGCCCAGCGATGCGAGCACCGGATTGCCGTTGAAGAACTTCGTCACCGCGGGCAGTTCGCACACGGAGCCGACGGCCGACACCATCGCCAGAGTGCGGTGCAGCTTCGTCACCGTCTCGTCGCTGGGCTTCTCGGTGACCAGCTCCTGCACGCCGATGAGGTCGTACTGCCGATCCTCCGCGGGATCGAACCTGTGGGCGTTCGCCTCGGTCAGGTCTTCCCACGCCGGGTGATCGGACAGGTCGTTGTCGGTGTTCGTCCGCACGAACGCGACCAGGTCAGCCACCGACTCGAAGGCATACAGATCCTCGTCCTTGCCGAGGAACGCCTCCCACTCGTCGCCGGCATCGCGCCAGCGTGGAGCCCACAACGTGTACAGGTCGCCCTTGGTCAGCCCGAGCCGGATCGGCACGATGTCAGCAGCCATGGCGCACAGCCTAGCCACCGAGTTCGCGGGCCAAGTCGTCGAGCACGCGTCGACGGCGCTGCGCCTCGTCCTTCAACCCGGCCAGCTGCTCGACGGCCCTGCTCATCGCGGCGGCCCGCGCGCGGGCCCGAGCAAGCGTCGCCTCGACATCGTCAGGCGGTGGGACGGAAGAATCCATGGAACCCCTGACCGGCGTTGGTGGTCCGCACCGCGGAGAGGTGCACCGGGTCGCCGGCCTCTGCCATCCGTTCATAGGAGTACAGACGTGAGCGCGACCCATCGAGTTCCGCACCGGCACTAGGGCCAATCAATGCTGCGGTTTCGCACATCGTCGTAATGGGTCCGGATCGCCTGGTGCAGACCCACAATTGGTGCGATCGCGGCGAACGTCATCTGACGCAGCACGTTCCGGTGCCGCGCGCTCTCTTCGAAGCTGAACACCGTGGGCAGCTGTCCGAGGACACCGAGCAGCCCCACGGCGAGTGGCCGCGGATCGGCTTGATGGCCGTCGATGGCATTGCGAAGCGCCTCGGTCACTCGGCTGGCCAGAATGCTGACAATGTCTTCGTCGTAGAGCGCGCGACGGGTGGTGGCGATGATCCCCAGCATCCAGTCCCGTCGAAGCGCTCGCGGGCCTTACCCTATCCGGCGGTGTGAACGATCAAGATATCGATCTTGGCTTTGCGGGCGACGTCGGCGGGCACCGAGCCCAGTAGCCGCCCGGCGACCGAGTCCAGTCCCACGTCGCCGACGACGAGCAGATCCGCGTTGACCTCCTCGGTCAGCTTGACCAGTGCGTTGACAGGGGCGCCGACGATCGGCCGCTCCTCGATGTCCCGCGCGCCGGCGGTCTTCGCCCGGTCGCTGGCCTCCCGAAGGATCGCATATATGGGGGCACTCCCGTGCATCTTGTAGGCCTCGCCCCCAAGGTTGTCGGCGGCGCGGGGGTCAGCCACGTGATCTTGCACCGGTGCATGGGACCAGCTCCCCTTTTCGACAGTGGGGAAATACGCGGTCGCGACGATCAGCTTGGCACCGTCTTGGGCTGCAACCGCACCCGCGCGGTCGACCGCACGCATAGACGAGGCCGAGCCGTCCGTCCCGACAACCACCGTCCGATAGCTACCCATGTCGCCTCCCAGCAGCCGGTTGCGACAAGACATTAACGCTTGCTAGGGGACTATGGATGAGATATGCGGGTGCGTGGGTCATGCGCCAGCGGCATGTTTATGGCATCAACGCCGTTTCGGGGTATCTACAGGTCGGATTCATGTTGTTTTAAGTCGTTTCGCGCACCTAAATTCCGCATTTCCACAGGTCACAGGACTTCATTGCGACGGTTTCGGTTCCCGTCGGCTCCACCAGAAGAGCCGCTGATCAGTGCCCTTCTCTGTCGACACCGATCCCACATCAACACCGCGATGAACACAGTTGGTCGGATGACCTTGTCCACGAGGCCGTCATTTCCAATCGTGGCGAGTGTCAAGTCCGGAGGTGTACGCGGGCCCGGATCGGTGCTGCGGCGACCGTGGTGAACGGCGTGGCCAACGGGAAATCGTGGTCCAGGGAAAGGATTTCGGCCCGCCGAATGATGGTGGCCAGCGCGAGGGTGGCTTCGAGCATGGCGAAGTGGTCCCCGATGCATGATCGTGGGCCGGCGCCGAAGGGGATGAATTGCCAGCGGTCGCGCCCCTTGGCAGTTTTCCGGGCTGAACCGGTCGGGGTCGAATGCCAGCGGGTCGTCCCACAGAGCTGGATCTCGGTGTAGGGCATAGATTCCGACCGCCAGCATCGTGCCGGCCTCGACCCGGTAGCCGTCGACCTCGATATCCTGCATCGCCATCCTGCCGACCGCGGCGCCCGGCGGGCACAGCCGCAGCGCCTCGTGCAGCACCTGGATCGTGTAGCCCAGGCGGGGCACATCGTCGGGCGTGAGTTCGCGATCGCCGATGTCGGCGACCTCGGCGGCGACCCGGTCCTGCAGGTCGGGATGGCGCCCCAGCTCCCACAGCGCGAAGGCCAGGGTGGTTGCGGTGGTGTCGTGGCCCGCCAGCATGAAGACGATCAGCTCATTGCAGATGTCCTCGTCGGATAGTGCTCGGCCGGTCGCTGGGTCGGTGGCCGCGATCAGGGCGTGCACCAGCGGTGCGTCGCGGCTCGGATCGGCGCGGCAGGCCTGCAGGATCTCGTTGGCGAGCTGGTACATGCGTGGCGCCAGCGGCTCGTGCGCGGCGGCGTGCCGGCGTCGGTAACCATTGCGGCGCACGTATCGGCCGCAGGGCGCGGTCGGCGATATAGGTCAGGGCGACGCGCAGCGGCTCGGCGACCGCGTCGGCGCGCTCGTCGAGGTCCAGCCCGAGCACAGAGCGGCCCAGCGCCCGCAGGGTCAGTCGGCGGCACTCGGCGTCAAGGTCGACTTCGGCGCCGTCGGGCCACCTGTCGGCGACCATTTCTGCGGCCTGCGACATGTGGCCGCCGAAAGCCCGAACGTGCTGTTTGGTGAAGATCGGTTGCAGCGCGCGCCGACGTGGAAGCCATTGCTCATGCATGAGGTCGAGCAGGTTCTCCCCCAACAGCTGCCGCATTTCCCGATGAACGATGTGCTTGTCGACGAACGCGTCTTTGCGTCCGAGGACGTCGCGGGCCGCCTTGCGGTGACGCGGCCACGACCACCGGGGGGAACAGCCACTTCGGGCCGAAACTCACTCGGGTCACGGGTCCGCCGGCGTCGCGCAGTGTTTCCTGTCCGGTGTGAAAAACCCTGAGTGCGTGTAACCGTTGCCGATACGGCAGTGGGTTCTTCGGAACCAGCGGCAGCGCGCCGACGTCGGTGATCTGGGCCCTCGCGACCATGTCGTCAACTCCTCATTGCCGAGGCCGAGGCCGCTGGAGCGGCTGGTGTGGACGGTCATGGTGGTCTCCTCGGATCGGAACGAGTCGACTATCCGATGTCGCCGGTGCGAGATCATCGGTCAGAACGCGTAAATGCGCGAGGTGAGGGGTCGTAAATCCGCACGGCCGCGCGGCAATCTACGCGTTTCCGCTGATGTTTTGCGGCCCGTGGTCGCCGCATGCTGGCTAGCATGAGCGAAGGCGCGGATACGCCGTGGTTGAACTGGAGCGATCTGGGCGTGAGCGAGCTGCTGCCGACGGGAACGGTGACGTTGCTGCTGGCCGATGTCGAGGGCTCGACGCGGCTGTGGCAGACCCAGCCCGAGGAGATGACGGCCGCGGTCGCGCGGCTGGATCGCGCGGTGTGCGACATCATCGCCGCCCATGACGGTGTGCGGCCGGTCGAGCAGGGCGAGGGCGATAGCTTCGTGGTCGCGTTCGCGCGTGCCAGCGACGCGGTGGCGTGTGCGCTGGCGTTGCAGCGGGCACCGCTGGCCCCGATCCGGCTGCGCATCGGTGTGCATACCGGGGAGGTGCAGCTGCGCGACGAGGGCAACTACATCGGTCCGACCGTCAACCGGACTGCACGGCTGCGCGATCTGGCGCACGGCGGCCAGACCGTGCTGTCGGGCACGACCGAGGACCTGGTCGTCGACACGCTCCCGGCCGACGCCTGGCTGACCGATCTCGGCACACATCGGCTGCGTGATCTGCCGCGGCCGGAGCGGGTGGTGCAGCTATGCCATCCCGACCTGCGCAACGAGTTCCCGCCGCTGCGCACACGCGAAACCGTTGTCGGCCCAGCATCTTCCGGTGCAGCTGACGAGTTTCGTGGGCCGCGAAGCCGAACTGAACGACGTGCGGCAGTTCCTGGCCGACAACCGGCTCGTGACGCTCACCGGCGCGGGCGGTGTCGGTAAGACCCGCCTGGCGGTGCAGCTGGCGGCCAGATCGCCGGTGGATTCGGCGACGGGGTGTGGTATGTCGATCTGGCGCCGATCACCGATCCCGATCTGGTGCCGGTCGCGGTGATCCGCGCGCTGGGCCTGCCCGACCAGCCGGGCCGCGCCACGATGGACACGCTGCTGCGGTTTGTCGGCGACCGTCGGATGCTGCTGGTGCTGGACAACTGTGAGCATCTGCTCGACGCGTGCGCGGCGCTGGTTGTTGCCCTGCTGGGCGGCTGCCCTGCGGTGACGCTTCTGGCGACGAGTCGTGAGCCGATCGGGGTGGCCGGCGAGGTGAGTTGGCGGGTGCCGTCGCTGTCGCTGGCCGACGAGGCGATCGAGTTGTTCACCGACCGCGCCCGCCTGTGCTCGGCCCGACTTCAGCCTCACCGACGACAACGCCGCCGCCGCGGCGGAGATCTGCCGGCGCCTGGACGGCATGCCGCTGGCGATCGAGCTGGCGGCGGCGCGGGTGCGCGTCGTTGTCGCTGACGGAGATCCTCGACAGCCTGCATGACCGGTTCCGGCTGCTGACCGGCGGTGCGCGCACCGCGGTGCGCCGCCAGCAGACGTTGCGCGCCTCGGTGGATTGGTCGCACGCGCTGCTGACCGAGCCCGAACGCATCTTGTTTCGCCGGCTGGCGGTGTTTATGGGCGGGTTCGACCTCGACGCCGCACAGGCGGTCGCCGGCGGCGGCGACGTGGAGCGCTACCAGGTCCTCGACCTGCTCACCCTGCTCGTCGACAAGTCGCTGGTCGTGGCCGAAAACGCAAGTGGCCGAACGCGATACCGGCTGCTGGAGACGGTGCGCCAGTACGCGCTGGAAAAGCTCGGCGAGTCCGGCGAAGCCGACGCCGTGCGGACGCGTCACCGCGACCACTACACGGCCATGGCGGCCCTGCTCGACACCCCGGCGACGCACCGGCCATGAGCAGCGTCTCGAGCAGGCCGAAACCGAGATCGACAACCTGCGGGCCGCATTCGCGTGGAGCCGCGAAAATTCCGATATCGAGCTGGCGTTGCAGCTCGCGTCGTCGCTGCAGCCGCTGTGGCTCGCACGGGGCCGGATCCGGGAAGGGCTGACCTGGTTCGACGCCGCCCTCACCGACCAAAATGCACACCCGGCCGAGGTGGCGCCGGCGGTGCGCGCGCGGGCGCTCGCCGACAACGCCATGCTCGACGCACTTATTGGCGCCACCGACAGCATGGAGCAAGCCCGCGAAGCCCTGGCGATCGCGCGGGAAGTCGACGACCCCGCCCTGTTAGCCCGGGTGCTCACCGCCTGCGGCGGCATCAACGTCTACAACCCCGAGGTCGGCCGGCCGTACTTCGCCGAGGCGATCGGGCTGGCCCGCGCATTAGGCGACGGGTGGAGGCTCAGCCAGATCCTGGGCTGGCAGGCGTTCATGGCGTTCATGGCGGGTGATCCGATCGCAGCGTGCGCGGCCGCCGAAGAAGGACGCGACCTCGCCGACGCCATCGGTGATCGGTTCGACTCGCGCCAGTGCCGCTGGGTTCTCGGTTTGGCACAGTGGATGAGCGGTGATCTGGCTGGAGCCGTCGCACAGTTGCGCGAGGTAGTTGCCGAGGCCGACGCGGCTCACGACGTGTTCTGGAGGTTTAACGGCCTCTTCGTCCAGGCCCACGCGCTGGCGTACCACGGGGACCTGAGTGCGGCCCGGGCCGCGGCCAACGCGGCCATCGAGCGCCGCAGCCGAGCTCTCAGCGTGGCACGAGGGCCTGGGCTATGTGGCGTTGGCCGTCGCGGCCCTCGCCGCGGGTGACGCTGCCGCGGCGGACGATGCGACTCGCGGCGGGCTGGCACCACATCAGTGTCCAGCCCGCGGTGGCGGCAATCTTTAGCGCTTACGTGGCCCAGGCCGCGCTGGCGCGCGGGGATCTGACCGCGGCCCGCCGCTGGGCCGACGACGCCGTCGCGGCGACGACCGGCTGGCACCTGTCTGTGGCGCTGACGACGCGTGCGCGCGTTGCGATCGCGCAGGGTGAGCCCGAGCAGGCCGAACGCGACGCCCACGAGGCGCTCGCGACCGCCGCCAGCACCCGGGCATACACCGGCGCTCCCGACACCCTCGAGTGCCTCGCCGCACTCGCCGTCGACGCCGGCAGTCACCGTGAAGCGGCGCGGCTCTTCGGCGCCGCAGACGCCATCCGGCAGCGCATCGGCGAGGTCCGGTTCAAAATCTACGACGCCGGCTACGAAACCTCGGTGGCCGCGCTCCGCGACGCGATGGGCGACGAGGAATTGGACACGCGCGTGGGCCGAGGGCGCCGCGCTGTCCACCGACGAAGCGATCGCCTACGCCCAGCGCCGCCGGGGCGAACGGAAACGCCCGACGAGCGGCTGGGCCTCGCTCACGCCCACCGAGCGCGACGTCGTACGACTGGTCAGCGAAGGGCTCGCCAACAAGGACATCGCGCGCAGGCTTTTCGTCTCACCGCGCACCGTGCAAACCCACCTCACCCACGTCTACACCAAACTCGGCCTGACCTCGCGTGTGCAACTCGCCCAGGAAGCAGCCCGGCACGGCTGACCGTTGGCGATTCACCCGGTTGGCCGCGAAGAATCCCTGAAAACCCTGACCCGCGTTGGTAGTTCGAATCGCCGAAAGTTGGACAGGATCGCCTGCTTCGACCAACGATCAATAGCGGTGCAGACGGTGCGGGAGCGCAGCACTAACGCGACGTTGCCCGACAACGTCAATAGCGCCTGGAGGATGCTGCCTTTTCCAAGCGCCTGCCGCCAAATCCGCTACCCCTGTTTGAGCCAATGGCTAATCTGATGATTACTGAAGCTTGGTTCACAGGATCGCGGGGGTGACCATTGTGGCGGCGGAGATTTCCGAAGCAGCAGCCCGGGCTGAACTACCTGACCGAGGGTGGCCAGGAAACCGAGATCCTATACAAATACGGGTTCGAGCTCCCGCATTTCGCGATGTTCCCATTGCTCGATAACCCGCGCGCCGTGACCGAGTTGCGTGGCATGTACGTGCGGTATCTCGACACCGCCGCCCGTCACGGGTTCGGCGTGCTCATCGGCGGCCTCGACTACCGCGCGAGCCCGGACTGGGGCTCGCTGCTCGGTTACTCCCGTGAATCGCTGGCTAAGATGCAGTTGCGAGCGATCGACTTCCTGCATGAGGTCGCCCAGCCGTACGACGGTCAGGTACCAGCACTCATGTACGCCGGAATCGTCGGCCCGCGCGGCGACGCGTACGAGACGAACCTGACGATCACCGCCGACGAGGCGGAGAAGTACCACAGCGTACAACTCGCTACGCTCGCCCGTGCTGGCGTCGACTTGGTCGAAGCCATGACGTTCAACGGTGTGCCCGAGGTGATCGGGCTGGCGCGTGCGGCGGCGCGTGCGGGCTTACCTCTCGCGGTCTCGTTCACGCTCGATCAGCAGCACCCGTCGGCTGGCGTCAGGGCCGAGCCTCAAGGAGGCAATCGAGACGATCGACGCGCAGACAGGTGATGACCGGCCCGCGTTCTACGGCATCAATTGCTCGCACCCACTGGAGTTCATGCCGGCGATCGAGCCGGGCACGTGGTTCGAGCGAGCGCGTTGCCTGCGACCCAACGCCGCGATGATGGACAAGATTTCGCTCTGCACTCTCGGGCACCTCGAGTCGGGCGACCCAGTGGAGCTCGGTGAGCTCATGGGTGGCTTGGCTCGGCAGTACCCGCATATCGACATGTGGGGCGGCTGTTGCGGTACATGGGAAACACACCTCGATGAGATCGTGCGTAACGTGCACACGGCGCGCCACTTCGGCGCGGCCATCTAAGCCGTAGGACGAAAGAATCCCTGAAAGCCCTGCCCGGCGTTGGTGGTTCGAATCGATGACAACTGAACAGGATCGCCTGCTTCGGCCAACCATTCATATGGGTACAGACGTGAACGAGGGCCGAAAGGATCCGTGACTTCTACACCGGATGGCCCGCCTGGGTCACTGGCGCGATGAGAGGGCGTGAAGTATGTCGTTCGCGTCAGTCCTGCGGGCTACGCCCTGACTCTGACTCGATATTCGGTCTCTTGAGGTACCTAGCGACACGTTTCTGCCCGCGCTGAAAGCCGTTGCGCTAGAGGGTGTTCGGCTACATGACCTGAGGCATATGTTCGGCGCGCTGTAACTGACCGCCGGTGCACAGTTCATGCAGGTAAGCCGGTGGATGGGCCATGCGGGGTGCAGGGTGACGATGGCCGTGTCCGAGAACGGCTGGCTGTTATGTCCGAATCCGGCCGCACGTATCACAAACAGGGTGCACGATAGGCGTCGCTTCCCTCCGAAGCTGAGCGTCGCTGATGGTTGGAGGCGGCGCGTGCCAAGGAGGATTGGTATGGATCGCATTTCCACGCACTCCGCGTGCGTCCTGGCCACCGTGCTCGCCATTGTTGGCAACCTCGCCGTCGGCCCTGCGCCGAAAGCCACCGCGTCGCCGGCGGAAACGGGGGACTTTTCGGGTCTGGTCGATATTGGCGGTCGATCGCTCTACTTGGAATGCCGCGGCCAGGGCAGCCCCACGGTGATCCTGGAAGCCGGGGCCGGCGGCCGGGCCGACGTCTGGAGCCGGGATCTGGCGGAGCCCGAGGGCACGCGAACGATGGTCCTACCCGGCGTGGCGGCGTTCACCCGCGTCTGTGCCTATGACCGTCCGGGCACGCTCACTGAGCGCAATCCCTCCCTCGATCCGCATGGGCCGCTCTTCTACCCCAGCCGCAGCGACCCGGTGCCCCAGCCGCGCACCACGCAAGACAGGGTCAATGACCTGCACGCGCTGCTGGGTGCCGCTGCGATCCCCGGTCCCTACGTCCTGGTCGGCCACTCCGCGGGCGGTCTGGTGGTGCGGCTATATGCGAGCGAGTACCCGGACGAGGTGGGCGGCATGGTGCTGCTGGACTCCACCCACGAGGATGTGTGGCTGCGTTTCCAGGAGGCCATGACGCCGGACCAATGGGCGGAGTTCGAAGCGCTCACCGTCACCAACCAAGACCTCCTCGATGCCTATCCGGAGGCGGAGCGGTGGTACACCGCCCCGTTGGGGGACGACGCCACCACCGGCCAGGTACGCCAGGCGCGCAAGGATGCGCCCCTGCGCCCGATGCCGCTGGTCGTGCTGGCCCATGGCATCCCGTTCGGCGACCCGTTTCCAGGCTGGCCGAGTGACAAGATGGAAGGGATCATGTTCGCGCTGCAGCAGGATCTCGCCCAGCTCGTCCCCGACGCTCGCCTGATCGTCGCCACCGAGAGCGGGCACAACATCCACCAGGATCAGCCGGAGCTGGTGATCGACGCTATCCAGCAGGTCGTCGCGGCCGTACGCGACCCGCGCTCGTGGGTGGCGTCGCGAGGTGGGTAGGTTGCCGACTGGCCTTTCACTCGGAACTCGAAGCGTTCTTCGCGTATTCGGTGTCATAACGGCGTTCACGCAGTTGGCCGCCAGAATCCCTGGAAACCCTGACCGACGTTAGTCGGTTCGGATCGCCGACAGCTTCACCGGATCTCCGGCCTCAGCAAGTGATCAATATGGGTGCAGGCGGTCGGTGCACTAGATCGCCGCGATGAGCGGCGTCACGGATTGAAGAACAGGTCCTTGAAGCGCAGCCCGAGCCACGGACGGCGGCCCCACGACAGCATCCCGCCGCGCAGCAGCGCCCGGCCGAGCGGCATCCGCCCATAGACGACCAAAAGGTACGTCACCGGGTCCGCGGAGATCACGCAATCAACCGGACCGCCAGCGTCCCGCACCTCCGCAGTGCCGTCCACGACCCGGATGGCGTAGCGCGGGCCGTTGCCGCGCAGCCGAACCTCGTACGTCACCGGCGCGCCACAGCATGCGTCGGGCCGCACCACGAGCGGCGCCATCTCCCGGCACACCGTGCCCAGGATGAGCGTCGCCTGCTCGGCGGAGATCGGCCACGGCCTGCCTATCCCGGTCGCGATGTCGTACCCGTGCACGGTCAGCTCCGACAGCGCCAGGGCGGTGAGGCAGTCCACGGTGCGGGTCCGGCCAGGCCCGTACCACGGCGTCTCGCATTCCATCCGCGGATCGGCTGCCGCCACGAGCTCCAGGAATCGTTGTGCCCCAGCGGTGATCAGCTCCGCGAGCCGTCCCGCGTCGGTGTGGTCAACCATGGCGACGGTGGCGCCGTTTGAGGCCGCCAGCCGGGTCGGGAAGTCCGCATCCAGGTACTGATCCGGGGTCAGCGCTTGCGGCTCGCCGGCGATCGCCGCGCTGAACCCGGTGAACACGATGGACACATGGGCCGCGGTCTCGGCGACCGTCCAGTCGGTGCCGCCGGCCTGGCGGCCGATGTCATCAGTCTGCCGCAGCAGCGCCGTGAGTCGCCGAGCTGTCGCGCTGATCGCCGCCCGGGCCGCTTCCCGGTCCAGTGTCACGTTGAAGCGGGTGGTGTGGATGGTCACGTCGGCCTCCTCGGGTGATATGAGTCGACGATCCGATGACGTCGGCGCGAGATCATCCGTCCGGACACGTAAATCTCCGCGGTGCTGTGTCGTAGATGGGCTCGGCGGGGCGGCAAATCTACGCGGTTCCGCCGATGTTTTGCGGCACCTGGCCACCGCATCCTGGCTAGCATGAGCGAACCAGAGGCGGACACGCCTTTGAACTGGAGCGACCTAGGTGTGAGCGAGCTTCCGACTGGAACGGTGACGTTGCTGCTGGCCGACGTCGAGGGCTCGACGCGGCTGTGGCAGACCCAACCGGAGGAGATGACCGCCGCCATCGCGCGGCTCGATCGAACGGTATGCGAGGTCATCGCGGCCCATCACGGTGTGCGGCCGGTCGAACAGGGCGAAGGCGATAGCTTCGTGGTCGCGTTCACGCGTGCCAGCAACGCGGTGGCGTGCGCGCTCGAGTTGCAGCAGGCGCCGCTTGCCCCGATCCGGCTGCGCATCGGCGTGCATACCGGAGAGGTGCAGCTGCGTGACGAGGGCAACTACATCGGCACGACCGTCAACCGGACCGCACGCCTGCGCGATCTGGCCCACGGCGGGCAGACCGTGCTGTCGGGCACCACCGAAGATCTGGTTCTCGACCGGCTGCCGGCCGACGCCTGGCTGACCGACCTTGGTACGCATCAGCTGCGGGATCTCCCGCGCCTGGAACGGGTGGTGCAGCTGTGCCATCCCGACCTTCGCAACGAGTTCCCGCCGCTGCGCGCGCGTGAAACCGTTGTCGCCCAGCATCTTCCGGTGCAGTTCACGAGCTTCGTGGGCCGCGAAGCCGAAATGGTCGACGTGCGGCAGATCCTGGCCGACAACCGGCTCGTGACGCTCACCGGGGCGGGCGGTGTCGGCAAGACGCGCCTGGCGGTGCAGGTGGCGGCCGAGATCGCCGGGGGATTCGGCGGCGGGGTGTGGTACGTCGATCTGGCGCCGATCACCGATCCCGATCTGGTGCCTGTCGCGGTGATCCGCGCGTTGGGCCTGCCCGACCAGCCGGGCCGCTCCACGATGGACACGCTGCTGCGGTTTGTCGGCGACGGTCGAATGTTGCTGGTGCTGGACAACTGTGAGCATCTGCTGGACGCGAGCGCCGCGCTGGTTGTCGCCCTGCTGGGCGGCTGCCCGGCGCTCACGGTTGTGGCGACGAGTCGTGAGCCGATCGGGGTGGCCGGCGAGGTGACCTGGCGGGTGCCGTCGCTGTCGCTGGCCGACGAGTCGATCGAGTTGTTCACCGTCCGCGCGCGACAGGTCCGGCCCGATTTCCGACTCACCGACGACAACGCCGCCGCCGCGGCGGAGATCTGCCGGCGCCTCGACGGCATGCCGTTGGCGATCGAGCTGGCGGCGGCGCGGGTGCGCGTGTTGTCGCTGACCGAGATCCGCGACAGCCTGCATGACCGATTCCGGCTGCTGACCGGCGGTGCACGCACCGCGGTGCGCCGCCAGCAGACGTTGCGGGCGTCTGTGGATTGGTCGCACGCGTTGCTGACCGAGCCCGAACGCATACTTGTTCGCCCGGCTGGCGGTGTTTATGGGCGGGTTCGACCTCGACGCCGCCGAGGCGGTCGCCGGCGGTGGCGAGGTGGAACGCTTCCAGGTCCTCGACCTGCTCACACTGCTGGTCGACAAGTCCCTGGTCGTGGCCGAAAACGCAAGCGGCCGAACGCGATACCGGCTGCTGGAGACGGTGCGCCAGTACGCTCTGGAAAAGCTCGGCGAGTCAGGCCAGGCCGATATCGTGCGTGCCCGGCACCGCGATTACTACTCGGCCATGGCGGCGATGCTCGACACCCCGGCACCTACCGGCCACGAGCAGCGTCTCGAGCAGACCGAAAACGAAATCGACAACCTGCGGGCCGCCTTCGCGTGGAGCCGCGAAAATTCCGATATCGCGCGCGCGTCGCAGCTGGCGTCGTCGCTGGAGCCACTGTGGCTCGGACGGGGCCGGATCCGGGAAGGGCTGACCTGGTTCGACGCCGCCCTCACCGACGCGAACGCACAACCGGCCGAGGTGGCGCCGGCGGTGCGCGCGGCGGTGCTCGCCGACAAGGCCACGCTCGACGCATTCATGGGTGCCACCGACAGCATGGAGCAAGCCCTCGAAGCCCTGGCGATCGCGCGGGATGTCGACGACCCAGCCCTGTTGCTCCGGGCCCTGACTGCCTGCGGTGGCATCGCGGTCTACAACCCCGAGGTGGCCCGGCCATACTTCGCCGAGGCGATCGGCCTGGCCCGCACGACAGGCGACGGGTGGAGGCTTAGCCAAAATCTGACGTGGCAGGCGTTCGGCTCGGTCATGGTGGGTGATCCGATCGCCATACGGGCGGCCGCCGGAGAAGGACGCGACCTCGCCGACGCCATCGGTTACCGGTTCGCCTCGCATGGGTGCAGGTGGAGTCTGGCGATAGCACAGGCCATGACCGGTGATTTGGCTGGAGCCGTCGCGCAGTTGCGTGAGGTGATCGCCGAGGCCGACGCGGCTCACGACGGGTACTGGCGGTGCTGCGCCCTATTCATGCAGGCCTTCATGCTGGCGTATCACGGGGACCTGAGTGCGGCGCGGCAGACAGCCAACTCGGCCGTCGAGGCCGCGGCGGAGCTCGGCGCGTTCTTCCCAGGCCTCGCCTACGCAGGGCTGACGGTTGCGACCCTCGCCGCGGGCGACGTTGCCGCGGCGGACGATGCGATCGCGGCGGGCTTGCCCCATCTCAATCTCCAGCCCAAGATGGCGGCGATCTGGATTGTCTACGCGGCCCAGGCCGCGTTCGCGCGTGGGGATCTGACCGCAGCCCGACGCTTGGCCGATGACGCCGTCGCGACGACGAGCGGCTTTCACCTGTCGCTGGCGCTGACGACGCGCGCTGGCGTTGCGATCGTGCAGGGTGAGCCCGAACAGGCCGATCGCGATGCGCACGACGCGCTCGCGACCGCCACCAGCTGTGGGGCACCCGCCGCCGCTCCCGACGCCCTCGACTGCCTCGCCGCACTCGCCGTCGGCGCCGACAGTCACCGTGACGCGGCGCGGCTGTTCGGCGCCGCAGACGCTATCCGGCAGCGCGGCGGCCTCGTCCGCTTCAAGATTTTCGACGCCGTTCACGAAGCCTTGGTGGCGGCACTTCGTGATGCAATGGGCGAGAAGGATTTTGAATCCGCGCAGGCCGAGGGCGCCGCGCTGTCCACCGACGAAGCGATCGCCTACGCGCAGCGCCGTCACGGCGAACGCAAACGCCCCACGAGCGGCTGGGCCTCGCTCACGCCCACTGAGCGCGACGTCGTGCGACTGGTCAGCGAAGGGCTCGCCAACAATGACATCGCCACGCGGCTTTTCGTCTCACCGCGCACCGTGCAAACCCACCTCACGCACGTCTACTCCAAACTGGGACTCACCTCCCGCGTGCAACTCGCGCAAGAAGCAGCCCGGCACGGCTGACCGTTGGCGATTCACCCGGTCGGCCGGAAGAAGCCCTGAAAACCCTGGCCCGCGTTAGTAGTCCGAATCGTCGAGAGCTGCACCGGGTCGCCCGCCTCGGCGAACCGTGCATATGGTTTCCGATGTTGAACGCCGCGTCCATCGAGTGCTACTCCGGCTTTGTGCAACAGACGCAACCTCGTGGCGGGTCAATCGCTGGATGCGGCAACGAGTGACGAATGGCGGTCAGAGCGAGGACTTCAGTCACTGGCGCACATGCGCCCCACAGGCCAACGGTTGGGATGCCGGTTTAGAGATTTCGTGAGCGCGGCGGGAGGCGAGAGATGCCCGTCCACGGTCCTTGTCACGACGCTTGGTGGTTGCTCATCAACCGGGGCGGAATGGGCAACCACTTGGTCGCCTGTCCCTTCGAGGTGGTCGACGGCCACGCAGGCGCTACCAACCAATTTCCCTTGCAAACAACAGGTCTCGTCGTGCATCTCGTCCCGGCATAGAGGAGGTCATGTCATGAAGCGTGTCGTCATCGATCATTTCGGCGGTCCGGAAGTTGTCAGCGTGGTGGAGGAGAGCGACCCCAGACCGGGGCCTGGTGAAGTTCGCGTCAGGGTCTTGGCCTCTGGCGTGTCACTCAGCGACGCCCAGATGCGCGCAGGCACGTATCTGGGCGGCCCTAAGCCGCCGTTCACTCCGGGTTACGAACTCGTAGGTGTCGTCGACGACCTCGGCGAGGGCTGCTCAAGGCTGCATGTCGGGGACCGCGTCGGCGCGCTGACGCAATGGGGCGCGAACGCCGAACGCGTATGTGTACCCGAGAAATATGCGGTCGACGTGCCCGAAGGCATCGACCCCGCCGAGGTCCTCAGCCTCGTCTTCATCTACATGACCGCCTACCAGATGCTTCACCGGGCGGCGAAGGCACAGCGCGGGGAGACGGTGCTCGTGCACGGCGCTGCGGGCAGGGTTGGCACCGCGGTCCTCGAGCTAGCGGCGGTGGCCGGACTGCGCGTCTACGGGACGGCTTCGGCTGACGACCGCTCTGCGGTCGAGGGGCTGGGCGCGGTGGCAATCGACTATCGCCATGAGGACTTTCTGGCGCGCGTGCACGAGCTCGCCGGAGACGGTGTGGACGTCGCCCTCGACCCGTTCGGCGGCACGATGGCACTGCGCTCTTTCCGCGCATTGCGGCGCGGCGGAAGGCTTGTCATCTACGGCCGTCAGAACACCATCGTGCACGGGCGCAAGAATTGGCCAGGAGTATTCGAGTGGTACGCGGGTACCGCACTCGTCGTGCTCTGGGGATTGCTGTCGCCCCGGCGACGGGTGCTCGCCTACCGCATCCAGAAGTTGCGTATTCCGCACCAGGATTGGTTCCAAGCGGATTTCCGCGCGCTGCTGGCATTACTTCGAGACGGCAAGATCCACCCGGTGGTAGCCGAGCGGTTGCCGCTGTCGGATGCGCGTAAGGCGCACGAGTTGCTCGAAAGTGCGGCTGCCATCGGAAAACTGGTACTGGTGTCCTAGGACTAGGAGACTGCCGTGAGGGCGCGGTATCTGCCGATAGCCGAGCATGGACTGATCGGCGATCTGCACACCGTCGCGCTCGTCGGGACCGATGGGACGATCGACTGGTATTGCTGCCCACGATTCGACTCGCCGAGCGTCTTCGCGGCGATCCTCGACTCCGACCGCGGTGGCCTGTTCCGAATCTCACCCGACTGTGACGGCTGGAGTTCGAAGCAGCTGTACCTGCCCGATACCAACGTTCTCATCACTCGCTTCCTCATGCCTGACGGAGTCGCGGAGGTGCAGGACTTCATGCCGCCGCAAACCGGTGGATCAGGTTGTCGGCAGCGGATGATCCGCCGCGTGCTCGCGGTGCGAGGGCGTATGCATTTCGTGGCCGAGGTCTCGCCTCGCTTCGACTACGCCCGCGCGCGTCATGAGGTCGCGCTTGATGAACACTGCGCGCACTTCCGCTCTCCGGCGCTGGCGCTGAGTTTGTCCACACACTGCCCGCTGGAGGCCGTCGGCGGCGGCGACGTCCGCTCGCGTTTCACCATCCAAGCCGGAGAGACGGCGACCTTCGTGTTGGACTGCGTCGAGTCCGATGAGCTGCCGCCTCCTTGGTGCGATGCCGACGTCGCCGCCGAGTTCGACGCCACGGTGGCGTTCTGGAGGGGTTGGCTGCGCCGCTCGCACTACAGCGGGCGCTGGCGCGAGATGGTTCATCGCTCTGCGCTCACCCTTAAGTTGCTCACGTACGCGCCCACCGGAGCGATTGTTGCGGCGCCCACAACTAGCCTGCCGGAGCAGCTCGGTGGCGCACGCAACTGGGACTACCGCTACACGTGGATGCGCGACGCCGCCTTCACGCTGTACGCGCTGCTCAGGCTCGGGTTCACCGAGGAGGCCGGCGCGTTCATGAACTGGCTGCAGGGGCGCTTCCGCTACGGCGACAGCGAGTCCGGCCCCCTGCAGATCATGTACGGCGTCGACGGGCGAGCAGATCTCTCGGAGGTGGAGTTGACACACCTTGAGGGCTACATGGGCTCTTCGCCGGTGCGTATTGGCAACGGCGCCGCGACGCAGCTCCAACTTGACATCTATGGCGAGCTCATGGATTCCCTCTACCTGTGCAACAAATTCGGACTGCCTATCTACTACGACGGCTGGATCGACCTCACCCGCAACGTCGAGTGGTTGATAGACCATTGGGACCAGGCCGACGAAGGGATCTGGGAGACGCGCGGCGGCCGCCGCAACTACACCTACTCCCGTCTGATGTGCTGGGTTGCCTTCGAACGCGCAATCCGGGTCGCCCTCCAGCGCGGGCTGCCGGCCGACATCACCCGCTGGAGCGAGGTACGTGACCGCATTTATAACCAGATCATGGAGCTCGGTTGGAATCCAAGGCGGCGGGCCTTCGTCCAGCATTACGACAGCGACGTGCTCGACGCCTCGCTTTTGCTTATGCCACTGTGCAAGTTCATTGCGCCCACCGATCCGCTTTGGATCTCCACTCTCGACGCCATCAGCGCCGAACTAGTCTCCGACAGCCTCGTATACCGATACAACGTTGCGGCGTCACCGGACGGGCTAGCCGGAGAGGAGGCGACGTTCTCTATGTGCTCTTTCTGGTGGGTCGAAGCTCTCGCCCGCGCAGGGCGCCTGGATGAGGCACGGCTGGCTTTCGAGAAGATGCTCACCTACGCGAATCACGTTGGCCTGTACTCGGAGGAGATCGGGCCGACGGGCGAGCAGCTCGGCAATTTCCCGCAGGCACTGACACACCTGGCGCTCATCAGCGCCGCCTTCAACCTTGACCGCGAACTCGGATGAGCGGCGAGTTCGAACACGGGCCGCGATGGCATGTCGCGGGAACGGGGTCGGCCCGAGCTTTGCCTGTTAACGGCCTTGTCGGGCGTCTAGCAGCCTATTCTGGGAAAACCCTGGAGTCCATGGGGGCCAGGAGGGGTGGGGTCGGATGACGGCCGTAACGGCGTGCTCGACGTGCGGCACTGAACCTCTGGAAAGCGCGCGGTTCTGCCACGGCTGTGGCAAACCTCTGGCCGAGCCCGAAACACATGCCGAGTACAAGCAAGTGACCGTGCTGTTCGCCGATGTGGTGCACTCGATGGACATCGCGGCAGCGGTCGGTGCGGAGCGGCTACGCGAGATAATGGCCGAGCTGGCGGATCGCTGCGCCACAGTGGTGAAGCGGTTCGGCGGTACGGTCGACAAGTTCACCGGTGACGGGATTATGGCGGTGTTCGGCGCGCCGAAGGCGTTGGAGGACCATGCGCTACGGGCATGCCTGGCTGCGCTGAACATACAAGAGGAGGCGAAGCGGCTTGCCATCGAAGTCTGTGAGCGGGACCGTGTGGACCTGCAGTTGCGGGTGGGACTCAATTCCGGTCAGGTGATCGCGGGAGAGATCGGTTCGGGGCCTTTTGGTTACACCGCCATCGGTGAACAAGTGGGGATGGCGCAGCGGATGGAGTCGGTCGCTCCGCCCGGTGCGGTGATGCTCAGCGAGTCCACCGCACGGCTGGTTGATGGCGCAGCGGCTCTTGGCGAGGCCGAGCTGGTTCAGATCAAGGGTGCCGAGGAACCGGTCGTGGGCCTGCGGCTGTTGGGCATCGGGGAACAGCATCGCGCCCTAAGGCGTGTTGAGTCGAATCTGGTGGGTCGGCGGTGGGAGATGTTCGCCGTCGAGGACTTGTTGCAGCGTGCAGCTGACGGCCACGGCGCGGTCGTAGGTTTCGTGGGACCACCTGGCATAGGTAAGAGCCGTATGGTGCGCGAGGTCGCGGCGATGGCGGGTCGCCGTGGTGTGGAGGTGTTCACCGCCTTCTGTGAGTCGCACACCAGTCAGGTCCCCTTCCATGCCGTGGCGCGGTTGCTGCGCGCGGCCACTGGCGTGGAGGGTCTGGACGGGCAGGCTGCCCGTGACCGAGTGCGCGCTCAGGTTCCCGATGCAGACCCCGAGGACTTGGCGTTGTTTGATGACCTGCTGGGCATCGCCGACCCGAATGCTCCATTACCAGCAATTGATCCCGATGCGCGTCGGCGGCGGTTGACGGCCCTGGTGAATGCCGCTTCGTTGGCGCACGCCGAACCCGCGCTCTACGTGATCGAGGATGCGCACTGGATTGATGAGGTCAGCGAATCGATGCTGGCCGACTTCTTCACCGTGATCCCGCAGACACCCTCGCTGGTGTCGATCACCTACCGCCCCGAGTACGAGGGAGCGCTGACGCGGATGCACGGTGCACAGACGATAGCGCTTGCGCCGCTGAGTGATCCGGAATCTTCAGCCCTGGTTAGTGAGCTGCTCGGCCCGGACGCCTCGGTCGGCGCGCTGGCCGACACGATCGCCGAGCGGGCTGCCGGTAACCCGTTTTTCGCCGAGGAGATCGTGCGCGACCTAGCCGAGCGTGGCGTGCTGCGCGGTGAGCGCGGCACATACGTATCGATGGGAGAGGTCGCTGAGGTGAGTGTGCCTGCCACGTTGCAGGCGACCATCGCCGCGCGCATCGACCGGCTCGACCCGAAAGCGAAACGCACGCTGGGCGCGGCGGCGGTCATCGGCTCGCGATTTAGCCTCGACCTGCTCACCGTGCTTGGCGTCGAACCGGTCGTTGCCGACCTGGTGGCGGCCCAGCTCATCGATCAGGTCAAATTCACCCGCCAACCCGAGTATGTATTCCACCATCCGCTGATCCGCGCGGTCGCCTACGAGGCTCAGCTCAAGTCGGATCGCGCCGACGTGCACCGGCGGCTTGCCGTCGCCATCGAACAACGCGGCCACGACTCGGTCGGCGAAAACGCCGCGCTGGTCGCCGAACACCTCGAAGCGGCGGGCGATCTACGTGCCGCGTATGCCTGGCACATGCGCGCCGGTGCCTGGTCCAGCAGCCGCGATATCCGCGCCGCACGGATCAGTTGGGAACGCGCCCGCCGGGTGGCGGACGCGCTACCGGCCAACGATCCGGAACGCACAGCGATGCGCATTGCCCCGAGAACGGCGCTGTGTGCGAGCACGTGGAATGCCGGGCTTGGCGTCGCCGACACCGGTTTCGACGAGCTTCGTGAGTTGTGCGCCAGCGCTGGCGATGACGTGTCGCTGGCGATCGGGATGTACGGGCGGGTGGTAGGGCTGGGCTTTGAACACCGGCACCGGGAAGCATCTGAGCTGGCCTCTGAACAGTTCAGACTGCTTGAGGAAAGCCCCAATGCGCTGCGGGCGGTTGGCGTCATGCACGGGGCAGTGTTAGCGAAGTTGCGGACCGGTGAAGCTGTCGAGGCATATCGGTTAGCGCAGTGGTGCATCGACTTGGTCGGTGATGACCCGGTGAAGGGCAGGAATGCAATTATCGGTTCACCGCTGGCAGTTTCGTTGCTCTATCGCGGACTGGCGGGATGCGGGTTGGGTCGTCAGAACTGGCGCAACGACATGCGAACAGGTATCGCCATGCAGCGCTCTGTCGACGCACACGGGGTGGCGTTGCCGGTGCTTATCACCGTGGTATACGCCAGGGGCATTTTGACCGGGGCGCTGCTGGCCGACGACGACGCGGTGCGGGAAACCGCCGAGGCTGTGCGGATTGCCGAAGAGCGCGGCGACGACGTCACCCTCAAAATGGCGCACATCGCTCACGGCCTCGTCTTGAGCCGCCGCGCCACGGCTGCTGACCGTGACCTGGCACTGGAGGTGCTCCGCAAGGCGCGCGACGCCCAAGTACGGCAGCGGCATCTGGTCTACGCGACGATGGCGGATATCCGGATCGCGGAATTGACCGCAGAGGCGGGAGAGGTCCAAGGCGCGATCGAAAGCGCCCGCTCCATTGTCGATCAGCTCTTCGAGAACGGCGAAATGTTTCTGTGCGGTGTTGCTACCGCTGCACTGGTGGAGACGCTGCTAGGCAGGGGATCGGACCCCGACGTGCAGGAAGCGGCGGCTGCAATCGAACGGTTGGCCGCCGTGCCAACCGACCCCGGATTCGTCCTGAACGAAATCCCGCTGCTGCGGATGCGCGCGCTGCTGGCACGGGCACACGGTGACGAGACCGGCTATCGCGACTATCGGGATCGCTATCGCGAGATGGCGACATCACTCGGCTTCGAAGGGCACATGAAGTGGGCCGAGGCGATGGCCTAGTCGTCTCACGCGGTCGGTCGCCAGAACCCCTGAAAACCCTGCCCCGCGTTGTCGGTTCGGATCGGCGACAGCTTCACAGGATCACCCGCCTCGATCATCGTGCCGTTGCCGACGATCATCGCGACGTGGCCGTCCCACACCGCCAGGTCGCCCGGCCGCAACGAGCCGGGATTCACCGCGGCTCCGACATCCTGCTCCTGCGCCAGCCGCGGAATGTTCAGTCCCGCTTCGTGATACGCCCACTGCGTCAGGGCGCTGCAGTCCAGGCCGACCCCCGGCGCCGTGCCGCCCCACTGGTAGGGCACGCCAAGCTGGGTCAGCGCGTGCCGAACGGCACTGGCCGCCACCGCGTTGGGCGCCATCGCCATACTGCCGTCGGGCAAGCGGACCGCCACACCGCTACCGAAGTTCGCGGCGTCGGGGGACGGCGTCGCGTCCGGACGCGCGAGTTCGGCGAGGTCGCCGAGCCCCGAACCGAGCATCCCGCCCGCACCCGACGGCGGGTTCATCGGCGCGCCACCGCCGGAGCCCGAGCCCATCGACGGCATCGACGGCATCATGGGGCTGGTCATGCCGGCAGGCGACGTGGCCGCTGACGGGGCGCTCAGGGCGGCGGTGTGCCCGTCGAGCTCGGCACGGAGCTCGTCGACGACGGCGATGGCCTCGGCGAGGGAGCGCTGCGCCTCGGCCAGCAGCTCCTCGGCGACACCGGGCGTATCGAGGTGTGGTTCCAGCGCGGCGGCACGCGTCTCGAAGCGCTCGACGATCGCGCGCAGCCGTTCACCGGCCCGGGACACTGCCGCTGCCGAGGCGTCGGCCGTCGCGCCCAGCTGGTCGGCGCGGATCGCGAGCGCATCGGCTGGCCGCCATCGTCGACGCCGCGAAATCGGCAGCGCCGTCGGCTCCGGCGCCCGACCAGTGCGCACCGGCCTGACTCCATGCCCGGCCGGCGGCCGCCGAGACCTCGGCGAGCGCGTCGCGGACGCCGCCGAGCACGATGGCCGGGTCGGCCGCCGGATCGCCGGGCCAGCCGGGGCCGACCATCGACTGCACCTCGCGGATCGGGGCGGCGAGGGCGGCCACTAACGCGCTCGGCATCGGCTAGAACCCGAGCGCATTGCCGACGCGGTGGTCGGCGTCGCCGTAGGCGGTTGCCGTCGCGTAGGCGGTTGGGTGAGCGGCCGCCACGGTGTCGCTCAACGCCGTTACGGCCCGAGCCTCGCGGGCCGTCGCATCGGCCAGCGCCGCCAGGAAGCGCGCGCCGACGGGGCCGAACGTCGAGGCGAGCGCGGGGCCCGGCAGCGACGACAGCGTTAGAGCGACGGCGGCGAGGTCGGCGGCGTGGGCCGAGCTGGCGGAGCCGAGGGCGCGGATGGCATCGGTATCGGCGAGCATGCGGTTACGACGGACGCGGCAGGCGTTTCGGTTCCCGTCGGCATAAGGTTCTGCGGATGGATGTGCGCGATCGTCGACCACCCACTGGCCGCCGCGCGGCTGACAACGCTGCGCGACGAGGCCACCGACAACGCGGCGTTTCGTGCCGCGCTGCGTGACCTGACCCTGATGCTGGTCTACGAGGCCACCCGTGACGCCGCCGTCGAGACGGTCCGTGTTCGCACGCCGCTGGCGCAGACCACCGGATGCCGATTGGCCAATCCGCCGCTGCTGGTGCCGGTGTTGCGCGCCGGCCTCGGCATGGTGGATCAGGCGCACGCACTGATCCCGGAGGCCCGGGTTGGATTCGTCGGCGTCGCCCGTGACGAGGAGACTCATGAGCCGACACCGTATTTGGAGTCGCTGCCCGACGACCTTAGTGCTCAGCCGGTGATGGTGCTGGACCCGATGCTGGCCACCGGTGGGTCGATGGCATACACCATCGGGCTCCTGCAGTCCCGCAACGCCGTTGACATCACGGCGGTGTGTGTGGTCGTCGCACCCGAAGGCATTGCGGCGCTGGAGAAAGTAGCGCCGAATCTGCGGCTGTACACCGCGACCATCGACGAACGGCTCAACGACATCGCCTACATCGTGCCGGGTCTCGGGGATGCGGGTGATCGTCAGTTCGGTCCGCGGTGATCGGACGGGTGCGGGGGGCGCTTAGAGAAGGGCCCTCGCCTCCGCTTCGACCTTCGCCTGCAGGTTCGCGGCTTTGGCCCGAGCGTCCGCCAGCTGCTCGCCTTCAACGGCTTGACGAATCTCGATGTAGCACTTGATCTTCGGCTCGGTGCCCGACGGGCGGGCTGCCAGCCGCACCGAGGCGTTCTCGTCGCCGCCGGTGAAGATCAGCGCATCGGTGCGTGCTTGCCCGTCGCTCGCCAGTAGATCCTCGACCGCCACCGGCACCCCGGCCAGCGTGCCCGGCGGTGCCGCACGCAATCGTGCCATTATCTCGCCGGCATCTCGCGTGTGCGCCGTCACGGCCGACGTCAGGTGTACGCCGTGACGGCGGGCCAGCCCGTCAAGTGCATCGAGCACCGTGCGGTCGTGATTGCGCAGCGCCGCAACCAGATCGCACGCCAGCACCGCGGCGCTGATGCCGTCCTTGTCGCGGACCGCCGCCGGATCGACGCAGTGCCCGATGGCCTCCTCGTACGCGTAGACCAGGGTGTAGCCGGGCATCTCGACATCGGCGCGCGACAACCACTTGAAGCCTGTGAGTGTCTCGACGTGACGGGCGCCGTACGCCTTGGCGATCGAAGCCAGCATCCGCGACGACACCACCGTGCTGGCCACCACCGTGGTTTCGATGACCGGACCGGGCTCGATCTGCTCAAGGATGTAATCGCCTAGTAGCCAACCGGTTTCGTCGCCGGACAACATGCGCCAGCCATCCGGCGTCGGCACCGCGACGGCGCAGCGGTCGGCGTCGGGATCCAGCGCGATGGCGATGTCGGCGTCGACGTCGGCGGCCAGGTCCAGCAGGGCATCGACGGCGCCTGGCTCCTCGGGGTTGGGGAACGCGACGGTGGGGAAGTCGGGGTCGGGTGCGAACTGGCTCTCGACCACGTGCACATCGGATAACCCCGCCCGCACGAACGCGTCGAGTGCGTATTCACCACCCACGCCATGCAACGGTGTAAACGCCACTCGCAGTGAACCATGCGTGTGCCGGACGTGCGCGGCGCGATCGATGTAATGCTGGATCGCGTCGAGCCCCGAAACCTCGACGGCGCGCCGGGGGATCTCGTCGGCGTAGGGGGCTTCGCCGATGGCGGCTTCGATCTGGCGGTCGACGGGAGGGACGATCGGGAAACCCCCCTCGAAGTACACCTTGTACCCGTTGTCCGACGGCGGGTTGTGCGAGGCGGTGATCTGGATGCCGGCCGCGGCGCGCATATGCCGAACGGCGAAGGCCACCACGGGGGTGGGCGCCGCCGCCAGCAGCAGCTCCACGGAAAACCCCTGGGCAGCAAGGACTTCAGCGGTGGCCAGGGCGAACTTCTCGGAGCCGTGCCTGGCGTCGCGGCCCACGACGACGCGCGATCCGCCCAGGTGGTGGTCCTTGAGGACCTTGGCGACGGCCCAGGTGGTGCGCAGTACGACCGCCAGATTCATCCCGTTCGGTCCGCCGCGCAGGGGCCCACGCAGACCCGCGGTCCCGAATGTCAGCGATTGAGAGAACCGTTGCTCGAGCTCCTCGTCGCTGCACGCCGCCAGCTCGGCAGCGGTCTGCGGGTCGGGGTCATGGGCAATCCACTCCTGCGCGGCCGTCGAGGTCCGCGACTGAGTCATGGGCCTAGTGTGCCCGCTTTCGCATCCGCGTAAGCCAGCTTGCGAAGCACCGGCGCGACGAGCATCAGCAGGTCGAACTCGAGTTGCGACAGGTTGTCGCGCATGGTCGCGTGCAACCACGCGTCGCGTTCGGCGCGGTCCGCTTCGAGCAGCGCGTTGCCCGCGTCCGTGATTTCGATGAGCTGACGGCGCCGATCGGATTCATCGGGCCTGCGCGCGATGAGGCCGCGGCCGACGAGTTCGTTGATGCTGTCGGTCAGAGATTGGACCCGGACGTGCAACCGCGTCCCCAACTCGGCCGGTGTGGTCACGTGGGTGCGGCTGACCTCGCCGAGCAACTCCAGTTGGCTCAGCGTCAGGCCGTGGTCGGGTCGGTGCCGGCGCATCTGCCGGGTCACCGCCATCATCGATTCGCGCAGTTCGGTGGCTGCGGAAGTGGTGGAGGCCACACTCGTCATAACCAAGGTATACCTTGGCAAAGCTCTCCTGTCATGCCTATCGTGCGGGTTTGCGATCAGGAAATAGCAAGGGCATACTTGTTAAAATCGTGACGATGGTGCGGCGGATGCTCAAGTGGCTCTTACTCATAGCGGTAACGGCCGCCGTGACCATCCCCCTTGACCTGGTCGGCGTCCCGTCCGCCGCCCTGTTCGCCGCCCTGGTCGTCGGCATCGCGCTCGCCCTCTTATCGCTGGCTCCCAGCCGGGTACCCCGGCCCGCCGCTGTCTTCGGGCAGGGCGTGCTCGGCGTCTACATCGGCACGATGGTCCAGGAGGACTCCGTCGGCGCGCTCGGCACGGATTGGCCGATTGTGCTCGCCATCGCGGTGGCGACCCTGGTGTTGAGTATCGGTGCGGGGGTGCTGCTCGCGCTGCGCCGTGATGTCACACCGCTGACGGGATCGCTGGCCCTGGTGGCCGGTGGCGCGTCCGGCATTGTCGCCATCGCGCGCGAACTCGGCGGCGACGACCGCGTCGTCTCGGTCGTGCAATACCTGCGGGTGGCCCTGGTCACCGCCACCATGCCCGTGATCGTGGCGCTGATCTACCAGGCCGATACGTCGCATGTGGCAACAGTTGTCGCTGAAACAGATACTGCTCCTTGGTATCTCAGCGTCGGCATGCTCGTCGCGATCATTCTGGTCGGCGTTGGCGTCGGCAAGTTGATTCGGTTGCCCGGCGCAGGCCTGCTGGGTCCGTTGGCATTGACCGTCGTCCTCGAGCTCACGGGCGTGTCGTTCGGCCTGAGCGTGCCGATCGTGCTGGTGCAGATCGGCTATGTGCTGATCGGCTGGCAGGCCGGGCTGGCCTTCACGCGCGAATCGATGCGTGCGGTCGCACGGATGCTGCCCGCGGCGATCGGGCTGATCGTCGTGCTCACCGTCGCCACCGCGGGCCTCGGCGTCGTGCTGGCTCACTTCGCCGGCCTCACGCCGCTGGAGGGGTACCTGGCCACCAGCCCCGGCGGTGTCTACGCGATCCTGGCGACGGCTGTCGAGACGGGTTCCAACGTCACGTTCATCATCGCGGCTCAGGTGCTGCGGGTGCTGCTGATGCTGTTCGCGGCGCCGTTCCTGGCCCGTGCCGTGGTCTGGGCGAGCAAGCGGCTGGGGCGTCAGACCCGCGCGATCACCGCGGACAACAGAGAGCCCATCCGCGTCGCGGACTGACGGCCCGCCTCCAGCACCTCGTCATGGCTGAGCGGACGTCCCGTCATACCCGCCGCCAGATTCGTCACCAGCGACACCGCCAGCACCTGCGCACCGGCTGCGCGGGCAGCGATCGTCTCGTGCACGGTCGACATCCCGACGAGGTCAGCGCCGAGGATGCGCAGCATCCGGATCTCGGCCGGCGTCTCGTACTGCGGGCCTGGCAGCCCTGCGTAAATGCCCTCGGCCAGCGACGGGTCGATCTCGTGGGCGATGGCCCGCAGCCGCGGCGAGTACGCGTCGACCAGGTCGACGAATTCGGCGCCCACCAGCGGTGATCGTGCCGTCAGGTTCAGATGGTCGCTGATCAGCACCGGCTGGCCGACAGCGAAGTCCTCGCGAAGACCGCCCGCGGCGTTGGTCAGCACCACGGTCTGCGCGCCGGCGGCGCATGCCGCGCGGACCGGATGCACGACGTGGCGCAGCTCGTGTCCCTCGTAGGCGTGGATGCGTCCGACGAACACCAGCACCCGATGGTCGCCGATGCGCAGCGACAACAGCTCGCCGCCGTGTCCTTGCGCGGTCGGCGGGGTGAAGCCGGGCAGCTCGGCCATCGGCACGACGGCCACCGGATCACCGAGCGCAGCGACGGCGGGAGCCCAGCCCGATCCGAGGGTCACCGCCACGTCATGGACGTCGACACCGGTGCGGTCACGGATGGCGGCCGCCGCTTGTTGCGCCGTCGCCGCTGGGCTGGTCACAGTGCGCGAGCTTAGCTGTCGCGATGCGCTTTGCAGCGCAATGAGATACTGCGAGGATGCCCACCGCCACCGCGTCGATCAGCGTCGAAGACGCCGTCAAGCGACGCCGTGGCGATCTGGTCGAGCTGTCGCACGCGATTCACGCCGAGCCTGAACTCGCGTTCGCAGAGCACCGCAGCTGCGCCAAGACGCAGGCACTGGTCGCCGAGTACGGCTTCGAGATCACCAGTGCGCCCGGCGGGTTGGACACCGCGTTTCGCGCGGACTTCGGCAGCGGTCCGTTGGTCGTCGGCATCTGCGCCGAGTACGACGCGCTGCCCGAGATCGGACATGCCTGCGGCCACAACATCATCGCGGCGTCCGCGGTGGGCACTGCGCTGGCGCTGGCCGAGGTGGCCGACGACCTCGGACTCACCGTGGCGCTGATCGGCACACCCGCGGAGGAAGCCGGCGGCGGAAAAGCCTTGCTGCTCAAGGCCGGAACATTCGATGACATCGCCGCGACCGTGATGCTGCATCCCGGTCCGATCGACATCGCCGCCGCGCGGTCGCTGGCGCTGTCCGAGGTCACCGTCGGCTACACCGGCCGCGAGTCGCACGCTGCCGTCGCGCCCTATCTCGGGGTCAACGCCGCCGATGCCGATCACCGTCGCGCAGGTCGCCATCGGGCTGCTGCGCCAGCACCTGATACCCGGGCAGATGGTGCACGGGATCGTCACAAACGGCGGGCAGGCCACCAACGTCATCCCCGGCCATGCCGAGATGAAGTACACGATGCGAGCCGTCAACTCCGAGTCGCTGCAGGAGCTGGAGTCCCGGATGGCCGGCTGCTTCGCGGCCGGGTCGGTGGCCACCGGCTGCGAGCACGTCGTGACCGAGACCAGCGCCGCCGTATGCCGAGCTGGCCCCGGATCCGTGGCTGGCGTCGGTGTTCCGCGGCGAGATGGTGCGGCTGGGCCGCGCGCCGGTGCCCGAGGACGTCGAGGCGACGCTGCCGCTGGGCAGTACCGACATGGGCAACGTCACGCAGGTCATGCCGGGGATCCATCCGATCGTCGGCATCTCGCCGGGCGGCGCGTCCATCCACCAGCCGGCGTTCACCGCGGCCGCCGCAGGGCCGAGCGCCGACACCGCCGTCGTCGAGGGCGCGATCATGCTGGCGCGCACGGTCGTCAGCCTGGCCGAGACGCCGGCTGAGCGGGACCGGGTGCTGGAGTTGCTGGCGAGGCGGGCGACATGAGCATCATCGACGCCGCCGAACTCTGGCTGGACACCCATTACGAGGACCTGGTGGCCTGGCGCAGGCATATCCACGCCCACCCCGAGCTGGGCCGTCAGGAATTCGCGACCACCCAGTTCGTCGCCTCGCATCTGGCCGACGCCGGGCTCAACCCGAAGGTGCTGCCCGGCGGTACCGGTCTGATCTGCGACTTCGGTCCGGAGCATGGACCTCGCATCGCGCTGCGGGCCGACATGGACGCGCTGCCGATGGCCGAGCGGACCGGCGCGTCGTACGCGTCGGTGGTGCCCAACGTCACACACGCCTGTGGCCACGACGCGCACACCGCGATCCTGCTCGGCGCGGCGCTGGCACTGGCGTCGGTGCCCGAGATGCCGGTGGGTGTGCGGCTGATCTTCCAGGCCGCCGAGGAGCTGATGCCGGGCGGCGCGATCGACGCCATCGCGGCCGGTGCGCTGACCGGGGTGTCGCGCATCTTCGCGTTGCACTGCGATCCGCGGTTGGCGGTCGGCAAGGTTGGGGTCGCGGTCGGCCCGATCACGTCGGCGGCGGATCAGATCGACATCACCCTGCAATCGCCGGGTGGGCATACCTCGCGCCCGCATCTGACCGGCGATCTGGTGTACGGGCTCGGCACGCTGATCACCGGGCTGCCCGGTGTGCTGTCGCGGCGCATCGACCCGCGCAACGGCACGGTGATGGTGTGGGGCGCGGTCAATGCGGGTGTGGCGGCCAATGCGATACCGCAGAGCGGCACACTGGCCGGGACCATCCGCACCGCAAGCCGCGATACCTGGGATGCGCTGGAATCGATTGTGCGCGAGATAGTTTCGTCGCTGATGGCGCCGCTGGGCATCCAGCACAGCCTGCAGTACCGCCGCGGCGTGCCGCCGGTGGTCAACGAGGAGATCTCGACGCGCATCATGACCCACGCCATCGAGGCGATCGGCTCCGACGTGCTGTGCGACACCCGTCAGTCCGGCGGCGGCGAGGACTTCTCGTGGTATCTCGAGGAAGTGCCCGGCGCGATGGCGCGCCTCGGCGTGTGGACCGGGCGCGGCCCGCAGTTGGATCTGCACCAGCCCACATTCGACCTCGACGAGCGTGCGCTGGCGGTGGGCGTGCGGGTGCTGGCCAACATCATCGACAATTCCTAACCCTTTAACCTCCGCGAGCGTGCGTGTTTGTTGGCCGACACGCCGTAAACCAGCAGCAGATTGCGCACGCTCGCACGTCGGCGACAGTGCACAGTCCGCTGTTCATCCACAGATGCTCGTGAGCCACTACCAAGCCCCAGCGTCACGCGGTGACGATCGCCGTCATGAATACGGAACTCACGCGGCTCTTCGAGCAGCAACACGGCGTGGCCACCAGTGGCCAGATCCTCAATATCCTGACGCGTCATGCCTTCGATACAGCGGTGAATACCGGTGCGCTGGAACGCATGTGGCAGGGCATCTATTGCCAGGGCGAGCCCACCGACGCGCTACGACTGCGCGGGCTCGACCTGTCCTGCGGCACAGACGTCGCAGTCTGCCTCGGCACTGCCGCCGCTCTGTTCGGCTTCGACACTGAAGAACCTCCCGACCTTCATGTGCTCAATCCGCCGGCCGGTCAGCTTCGGTCAGTTGACGGTTTGGTGGTGCATCGCCGAGATGGCGCGACGATTGTCGACGTCGACGGGCGGCCGGCCACCGCACCCGCGTGGACGGCCGTCGAGGTGGCGCGTTCGCTGCGCCGTCCGCGAGCGTTGGCGACCTTGGACGCTGCACTTCGCAGCGCGACCTGTAGCCGCGCCGAGTTGTGGCGCGCCGCCACGCACCAGGCCGGGCGCAGGGGCATCGTCGCAGTTCGAGACCTCATTCCGTTGGCCGATGGACGGGCGGAGTCGCCGATGGAGAGCGAGGCCCGGCTGGCCATGATCGATGGCGGACTGCCGATCCCGGAGCTGCAATACGAGATCCTCGACGGCAACGGCGAGGCTCAGGCGCGTCGACTTCGCGTGGCCGGAATACCGCGTCGCCGTCGAGTACGACGGCCTGGACTGGCATAGCGGCGCGGATGCCATGCGTCGGGACCGCCGACGCACCGCTGCGCTGATGGATGTCGGCTGGGTGGTGATCGCGGTCGTGTCCGAGGATGTGCGGTATCGGGCGTGGGAGTTCGTCGCCCGCATCGATGCGCAGTTGCGTAACGCTCGCGCGGCGTGAGCGTGCGCAAAGTGCTGGCGAAACCCGGCGTGTCGGCGCAACAAACACGCACACTCGCGGGGAAGAAAGCTAGGTTGTGCCCGGGCCGATGTTGCGAGCGGGGCGGGTGCGCAGGTCGTGCACGTATTCCGCTGGCGCGCCTGCGATTTCGGCCGCGTCGGCCATGACCCCGAGATACCGGGCCGACGGCAGGCCGCCCTCCCAGGCGTCGACCACGTACAGCCAGGCCAGCACCGGATCGGTCGTGGTGTCCGACGAAACCCGGTCCACCCGACATCGGATCTTCTTGTGGACGCCGAGCTCCGAGCCTTCCCAGCGGTCGAGGTTCTCCTCGTCCTCCTTGGTCATGTCGTAGAGCACGACGAAGACCTTCGACCCCGGATCCTCAACCACGGTGGCCAGCGCGCCATCCCAGCCGATGTCCTCGCCGCCGAATGTCAGCCGCCAGCCATGCAGCCACCCCGTCCCCGCCATCGGTGAATGAGGGGCCCGCTCCAACATCTGCTCCGGATGCATGTTCGATCCGTAAGCGGCGTATAGCGGCACGGGTGAATAGTAGGGCTTCGCTGGCCGGCTGGGCGATCAACCGGCGGCTTGGCTAGGTTAAGCGGCGTGGCTACCCGCATCGTGATCATCGGCGGCGGACCCGCCGGCTATGAGGCGGCGCTGGTCGCCGCCGCCCGCGGTCCCCAGGTCGCCGAGGTCACCGTCGTCGACTGCGACGGCCTCGGCGGGGCCTGCGTGCTGTGGGACTGCGTGCCGTCGAAGACGTTCATCGCCTCCACCGGCGTGCGCACGGAGCTGCGGCGCGCGCCCGATCTCGGGTACGCGCTGGAATTCGAGGACGCCAAGATCTCGCTGCCGCAGATCAACGAGCGCGTCAAGACGCTGGCCGCCGCCCAGTCCGCCGACATCGCCGACCGGCTGCGCAGCGAGGGTGTCACGCTGATCGCGGGCCGCGGCGAGCTGGTCGACGACGTGCCCGGCATGGCGGCGCACACCGTCAAGGTCACCGCTCACGACGGCACGGTCAGCACGATCAAGGCCGACGTGGTGCTGATCGCCACCGGCGCGAGCCCTCGGGTGCTGCCCAACTCCGAGCCGGACGGCGAGCGCATCCTGAACTGGCGCCAGCTCTACGACCTCGACGTGCTGCCCGAACACCTCGTCGTCGTCGGCTCCGGCGTCACCGGCGCCGAATTCGTCAACGCCTACACCGAACTCGGGGTGAAGGTCACCGTAGTGGCCAGCCGCGACCAGATCCTGCCGCACGAGGACCACGACGCCGCCGCGGTGCTGGAGGAGGTGCTCGCCGACCGCGGCGTGACCCTGGTCAAGAACGCCCGCGCGCAATCGGTCACCCGCACGGAGCAGGGCGTGCTGGTGACGATGACCGATGGCCGCACCGTCGAGGGCAGCCACGCGCTGATCACCGTCGGGTCCGTGCCGAACACCAGCGGGCTCGGCCTCGATCGCGTCGGCATCGAGCTCGGCCCAGGCGACTACCTGACCGTCGACCGGGTGTCGCGCACCTCGGTGTCCGGCATCTACGCGGCCGGCGACTGCACCGGCCTGATGCTGCTGGCCTCGGTGGCCGCCATGCAGGGCCGCATCGCGATGTATCACGCGCTTGGCGAAGGACTCGAGCCGATCCGGCTGCGCACGGTTGCCGCCGCGGTGTTCACCAGGCCCGAGATCGCCGCGGTCGGGGTTCCGCAGTCCAAGATCGACGACGGCTCCGTGCCCGCCCGCACGATGATGTTGCCGCTGAACACCAACGCCCGGGCCAAGATGTCGGGGCTGCGGCAGGGCTTTGTCAAGATCTTCTGCCGGCCGGCCACCGGTGTGGTGATCGGCGGGGTGGTGGTCGCGCCGATCGCCTCCGAGCTGATCCTGCCGATCGCGTTGGCGGTGCAAAACGGCAACGACGTCGAAGACCTGGCGCAGACGTTCTCGGTCTACCCGTCGCTGTCGGGGTCGGTCACCGAGGCGGGCCGAAGGTTGATGGCGCACGACGATTTGGACTGACGCCACGTAACCTGGGGATCGGGCAGAACCGTACCGACGAGTAACCAAGGAGTCCGGTCGCAGTGAGTGACCCGATCTCAGGCAGCACGGGGACCTTGCTGTGTCCCGAACAACGGAAGACGGGCCTGGGAGCGGCTCGGCAGCGAGCAGTTCGACGTCGTCGTCATCGGTGGCGGCGTCGTCGGCGCGGGCGCGGCACTGGACGCGGCCACCCGCGGGCTCAAGGTGGCGCTCGTCGAGGCCCGCGACTTCGCGTCGGGCACGTCCAGTCGCTCGCTCGAAGATGTTCCACGGCGGTCTGCGCTACCTCGAGCAGCTGGAGTTCGGGTTGGTGCGCGAGGCGCTGCACGAGCGCGAGCTGTCGCTGACGACGCTGGCGCCGCATCTGGTCAAGCCGCTGCCTTTCCTGTTCCCGCTGACCAAGCGGTGGTGGGAGCGGCCGTACGTCGCCGCTGGCATATTCCTGTACGACCAGCTGGGCGGAGCGAAATCCGTTCCTGCGCAAAAGCATTTGACCCGTGCAGGCGCGCTGCGGCTGACGCCGGGGCTGAAGCGCTCGTCGCTGATCGGCGGAATCCGCTACTACGACACCGTCGTCGACGACGCGCGGCACACCATGACGGTCGCGCGCACGGCGGCGCACTACGGCGCGGTGGTGCGGTCGTCGAGCCAGGTGGTGTCGCTGCTGCGCGAAGGCGACCGAGTGGTCGGGGTCGAGGTCCGCGACTCCGAGGACGGCACGATCACCGAGGTGCGTGGCCATGTGGTGGTCAACGCCACCGGTGTGTGGACCGACGAGATCCAGGCACTGTCCAAGCAGCGCGGGCGGTTTCGGGTGCGGGCGTCCAAGGGTGTGCATGTCGTTGTGCCGCGGGACCGGATCGTCAGCGAGGTGGCGATCATTCTGCGCACCGAGAAGTCGGTGTTGTTCGTCATCCCGTGGGGCACCCACTGGATCATCGGCACCACCGACACCGACTGGAACCTCGACCTGGCTCACCCGGCGGCCACCAAGGCCGACATCGACTACATCCTCGGCCACGTCAACACCGTGCTGGCCACGCCGTTGACGCACGACGACATCGACGGGGTGTACGCGGGGCTGCGGCCGCTGCTGGCGGGGGAGAGCGAGGAGACGTCCAAGCTGTCGCGCGAGCACGCGGTCGCGGTGCCGGCGCCCGGGCCTGGTCGCCATCGCCGGCGGGAAGTACACCACCTACCGGGTGATGGCCGCCGACGCGATCGACGCTGCCGCCGAGTACATCCCGGCCCGGGTCGCGCCGTCGATCACCGAGAAGGTGCCGCTGATGGGCGCCGACGGCTACTTCGCGCTGATCAACCAGACCGAGCATGTCGGCGCGCATTACAGGTTGCACCCGTATCGCGTGCGCCATCTGCTGGACCGGTACGGCTCGCTGATCGGCGAGGTGCTTGCAGATGGCCGAGGGGCGGCCGGAGTTGTTGACGCCGATCACCGAGGCGCCGGTCTACCTGAAGGTGGAGGCGTGGTACGCGGCGGCGGCCGAGGGTGCGCTGCATCTGGAGGACATCCTGGCCCGACGGATGCGGATCTCGATCGAGTATCCGCATCGCGGCGTGGAATGTGCCCGCGAGGTCGCCGAAGTGGTTGCGCCGGTTCTCGGTTGGAGTGCCGAGGACGTAGACCGAGAGGTCGACGACCTACTGTGCGCGGGTCGACGCCGAGGTTCGGTCGCAACAGCAGCCCGACGACGAGTCGGCCGACGCGCTGCGCGCCGCCGCCCCGGAGGCCCGCGCGGAGATCCTCGAACCGGTGCCGCTGTCGTGAAACCGGCGCCGCTGCCGGTGCGCGACGGCCTCGGCCCGGCGCGGGTGCGGTTGTTCGGCGGACCGGTGCTGGCGGAGCTGAGCGCGCGGTTCGGCGCGCGGGCGCACGCGAAAGTACTTGCGGGAGAAGTGGTCTGCGCTGACGGCACCGTCGTCACCGACACGACGGAGTTGCCCGCCGGCGCTCACGTGTACTTGTATCGCGAGCTGCGCGACGAAGTCGAGGTACCGTTCGACATCCCGATCCTGTACCGCGACGACGACATCGTGGTGGTGGACAAGCCGCATTTCCTGGCGACGATGCCGCGGGGACGGCACGTCGCGCAGACGGCGACGGTGCGACTGCGTCGCGAACTCGACTTACCGGAGCTGACGTCCGGCACACCGGCTGGACCGACTTGACGGCGGGGGTCTTGCTGTTCACGACGCGGCGCGAGGTGCGGGGCGCGTATCAGACGCTGTTCGCGCGCGGCGAGGTGCGCAAGACTTATCTTGCCCGCGCAGCCGTCGCTCCGGACCTTGCGTTCCCCATGATGCTCCAAAGCCGAATCATCAAGCGGCGTGGACAGTTACAGGCAGTGGAGGAGCCGGGCGAGCCGAACGCGGAGACGCACGTCGAACACTGCGATGACGGCATGTATCGGTTGACTCCACGCACCGGCCGCACCCACCAGCTGCGGGTGCACATGGCGTCGCTGGGTCTGCCGATCACGGGAGATCCCTTGTACCCGAACGTTATTGACGTGCCAGCCGACGACTTCTCGCAGCCGCTGCACCTTCTGGCCCACAGCATCGAGTTCGAGGACCCGGTCAGCGGGCGTCAGCGCAAGTTCGTCAGCCGACGCCAGTTGCCCGAGCGCGCCGTCACCGACGAACGTCGGGAGGGGCGGCCGGTGGGGATCCCGCGGCGATGACGATGCGATTGCGTTCCGCCACCGTCGGGAGGATGACCTTGACCACCCGCCGGTCATAGCTCAGATACCCGTTCACCTCGTTCTCGACATCGGTGATCTGGGTGTAGATCGCGCCCGACAAGCCACCTCTGCGCACCGCCTCCTCCAGGACCCGGCTGACCTCGACGTACCGCTCGGTCAGCCGCGCGGGGCTGTCGGTCATCTCGTAGGCCTGCGGCCGTCCCGGCCACCGGTTCTTCTCGAGCACCAGCCCGAGACCGCCGTACTCACCGTCCACCACCGCCCGGTGCTCGAGCGGCACCGGATGGTTGTCGAGACGCAGCCGTTCGTCGTGCGGTGTCGCGGGGTTGTCGTGCAGCACCGGGAGGCCGGGCCCGACGTAGGTGTGGTCGTCGTAGATGTCGCCGGCCCTGGTGTCACCGCGCGATTTGCAGCAGTTGACCCCGCTGTTCGCATTGACCATCCGGGTGGGGTCTTTGGCCTTGACCGCGTCCGCGATCCGGGCCGTGTCATGTTCGCCCCAGCCCTCATTGAACGGCACCCAGCCGACGATGGAGGTGACGCTGCGCAGCTGATCGATCATCTCCGACAGCTCGCTCTCGAAATGCGCCTTCGCCTCGGGAGCCGGTTCCGGGGCGGGGCCCGTGGGGATGTCGAGCGAGACGTCCAGCGACGGCATGTCCTGCCACACCATCAGGCCGAGCTTGTCCGCCCAGTAGTACCAGCGCGCCGGTTCCACCTTCGCGTGCTTGCGGACGAAGTTCATGCCAAGGGCCTTGATCTGCTCGAGGTCGAACTTCAGCGCCGCGTCGGTGGGCGCGGTGTAGAGCCCGTCGGGCCAGTACCCCTGGTCCAGTGGGCCGTGCAGGAATGTGATCCTGCCGTTCAACGCGATCCGCGGCCTGCCCTGCGCGTCCTTGACAATGCCAATCGTGCGCAAACCGGCATAGCTGGAAACCTCGTCGACCACCTTTCCCGTCGGGCCGACCAGCCGGACCTTGAGGTCGTAGAGGTACGGGTCCTCGGGAGTCCACAGGTGCGGGTTTCGCACCGGGACACGCAGCGTCTCACCCGGGTAACCGGACGTGCTGGCCAACTCGGCTCCACCGGGCTCGGAGACGACGACTTCTACGCGCTGATTACTCGTGCCGGAAACCTTTGGCGTGATGGTAAAACCCGTCAGGTCCGGGGTGATGTCGAGCTTGTCGACGTGCGCGGTCCGCACCGGCTCCATCCAGACCGTCTGCCAGATGCCGGACGAACCCGTGTAGAACAGCCCTTCAGGCCGGTTGCGCTGCTTGCCGACCGCGAACGGGTTGGCCTCGTTGCGGTCCTCCACCCGCACGGTCAGCTCCTGGCTGCTCGACCCCCGCAACGCGCTGGTGATGTCCGCGCTGAAACCGGTGTGCCCGCCTTCGTGGTGCGCCACCTGCCGGTTGTTCACCCAGACGGTGGCGATTTGGTCGACGGCGCCGAAGTGCAGCAGTACGCGGCGCCCGGCCCAGGAACCCGGCACCTGGAAGACCTTGCGATACCACATTTGGTCGTCGTGGCGCTGGATGCCGGACAGGGCCGATTCCGTGGGATACGGCACCAGGATCTGCTCGTTGTACTCGTTCGCCGACGGAGGTGCCGTTGTCGCGGCCGAGATGGGCCGGCCGGTGTAGTCCCACACGCCGTTGAGACTGAGCCAACGTGTCCGCGCCATCTGCGGGCGCGGGTACTCAGGTAGTGCGTTGTTCGGTCCCACCAGGTGAGTCCACGGCGTGGACAGGGGCGGCGACTTCCGTTTCCAGCTCGCTACGGCCTCGGCCGGTGCATTCACCATCGCGAAGCACGCTAACAAGGCCGCCCCGACGATCGCGAGCCGTCTGAATTGCGCGGAGCTCAGCCCCACCGGCGACCAGGGACCGTGAAGGCGATTGGGTCGTCGTCGGTGATACCGCTGGAGTCGTTGTGGGTCGTACGGCAGCCCGGTGCCAGCGGCGATGAGAAACCCCCAGGGTGCGAAATCCAATGAGAACGATGTGCGGCCGGTGCCCCCGATGGCCCCGCACGACGTTAGTTGTAGCAAACGCACGCGCCTTCGGCAACCAGGAAGCGGGCGTGTTCGCAAAGTTTCTCGCGGCCGAACGGATCAAGGGTTTGTGTGTTGCCGTCGGCAAACAGGCCATTATGCCAAACAGCGCCGCCATTTCGCGGCTGAAACAGGGAATGTACAGTCGTTTGACACCGAACCGGTTATTGCCAAGATCAGATTCTCGGCAACGCCAGACGCCACCGGCGCACGGCATACACGCTAGCCGGTCGTCGCCGTGGTTCGAGGCCCGAGGGCCTGCGATGCTTGCGAACGGAGCAAACGGTGGACGTTAACCGAGTCTGGCGGTGACTACCCCGCCGGAGGGTCATCGGACAGCCTCGTCGGACGGTCTATCGTCGACGCCCGGACCGATGTTACGAGCCGGTAGGCACGCCGTCAGGCGATTCGATCATGCGGTTGGCGCTTATGTCCGTTCGGGCTGCCGGTCATCGGAGATACCTTGTATCCGACCGTGATTGACGCTGCACCCGATGGAGAGGCTGATCCACGATGGCGGATGACGCAGAGTACGGGATGTTTCTGCTTCTCGATGGAATCCCAGGTGGATCATCCGCGAAGGGCCGCAAGGGATGGATCGACATCACCGGCGTCGACTGGGGCGTCGAGCAGTCCGTAGCCATCGGCGGCTCCGGCGGCGGAATGACCGGTGTCGGCTCGAAGCAGAGGCGCCTGTGGTTCACCGCCGGGTCGGGTGCCGCGTCGCCGTTGTTGTTCGAGGCATCCATGACTGGAAAGCACATCCAGACAGGGACTTTCGAGGTTGCGCTGGGCAAGTCGGTGGTGGTGCGGTGGGTGTTTGAGGACATGCTGGTGACGGCGTTCGGCAGCGCGGCCGCCGACGGTGAACGTGGTCTCGTTGACACGTTCACGCTGCTCGCCCGGCGGCTGCGATACACGACCGAGGACACCCGCGGATGGGACTTCCTGAGCACGAAGCCTTGGTAGCGTCGACCGATGACAGTCGCGACGGTCACCCGACTCTGGCACTTCCCCGTGAAATCCATGCAGGGCGAAGAGGTCGACGAAGTCCTGCTCGGTCCCGGCGGCATCATCGGTGACCGCGCGTACGGCTTCGTGGACGTCGAGACGGGACGGTTGGCGAGCGCGAAACGCCCGAAGCGTTTCGGCGCGTTGCTCGACTGCCACGCCCGCTTCCTCGCCCCGCTGAGCGCTGACGGGCCGCCGCCACCCATCGAGGTCACCTTCCCCGACGGAACGGTGGTGAGCGGCGACGATGCCGAGGTGGCTCGGCGCGTCACGGCGCTGCTCGGCCGCGAAGTGCGCCTCATCTCGACCGCGCCCGACGGTCTCGCGTTCGACGAGTTGTGGCCGCAGATCGAAGGATTGGGTCCCGACGCGCTCGTCGACGCGTTGGAAACCGAGCCCGCCGACAGCCAGGGCAACCGCGTCGTGCAAGTTCCCGTGGCCATGGCCGCACCCGGGACCATGCTGGACCTCGCCGCGCTGCACATCCTGTCCGCGGCCGCGCTGAAACGGCTGAAGGCCGAATACCCCGCCGGCGAATGGGATCCGCGGCGGATGCGGCCCAACATGCTCATCGACGCCGGCGACGAACCGGCAGACGAGGATGAGTGGTTGGGTTGCGATCTGCACCTCGGCGCGGAGGCCGTCATCCACGTCGTCGGGCCGACGCCGCGCTGCGTGATGACGACGCTGGCGCAACCCGGGCTGCCTAAGGATGCGGGTGTGTTGAAGACGATCGCCACTGTCGGCCGCAAACAGATCGGCGAGCTCGGCCAATTCGCCTGTGCCGGTTCGTATGCCGAGGTTGTCACTCCCGGAGTGGTGCGCCGCGGCGACACCATACGTATAGAACGTGTTCAGCCACGCCAAGGCGCACTCGCAGCCACGATCGACATGATGACCGCCGCGCTCGCGGCAGACTCGTAAGGAGCAGTATGAGTCCGTCCCTGGAGCCCACCCCCGAGCAGTTCGCGGCGCTCGCGGCGCGGCCGGCCGACGAGCCGGTCGCGATGGTGAACCTGCTGCAGTTCCGCGACGGTGGCCGCGAGAGCTATCTGCGCTATGTGCAGGAGGCCGGGCCTCATCTGCAGCGGGTGGGCGGAACCGTTCGCTATGCCGGCGTCTCACCGACTGTCGTTGTCGGTGAAGACGAAAAGCCTTGGTGGGACGCTATTCTCATCGTGGAGTATCCGTCACCCGCGGCCTTCCTCGACATGGTCACCAACGAGGAATACCTCAAGATTCATCAGCACCGCGTGGACGCGCTTGATCGGGGCGATCTGATCGCCACGTCCATTTGGACCATGGCCGACTAGCCATGTACCTCGTCACCGGCGCCGGAGGCGGGTCGGGCGGCGTGAGCCGTCAGGTCGTCGAATTGCTGGTCCAGGCCGGCGAATCGGTGCGGGCGATGGTGCGACGCGACGACGACCGGGCACAGCACCTGCGGGAACTGGGCGCCGAGGTCGTCGTCGGCGATCTGACCCGGGCCGGCGATATCGTCGCCGCGTTGCAGGACGTCCAGCGAATGTTCTTCAACATGAGCGTCTCATCGGACTATCTGCTCGCCACCACCGAGGTATGCACGGCTGCCCTGGAACGGGGACGCCTCGACGCAATAGTCAACATGTCCCAGATGACCGTCTCGCAAATGACGCTGACCAGCACGGAGGAGTCACGCCAACATCGGCTGCACTGGCTCGCTGAACATGTGCTGAACTGGTCTGGCCTGCCCGTAATCCATGTCCGCCCAACGGTTTTCCTCGACAACCCGCTGTTCACGATCCTCGCCTCGCCAACCCTTAGGGAGCGAGACGTGCTCGCGCTGCCGTTCGGCACCGGGCGAACGTCACCGATCGCCTCCGCTGACGTGGCCGCCGTCGTCGCCGCCATCCTGAGCGATCCGTCGGACCACATCAACAAGGTGTACGAACTGACCGGCCCCGAGTCCCTCGACATCCACGGCCTGGCCCAGCACTACAGCCAGGCGCTGGGTCGGCCGATATCGGCCGAAGATCGCGACCCCGACGAGGTGCAGCGCGCACTCGCGTCCGCGGGCCTGCCCGAGCATGTCCAACAGCACATCGCGACCATGGTGCGGCTGCATCGCGAGGACCGCTACAACCGGGCCACCGGCGACGTCGAGCGCATCATCGGCCGGCCCGCTCAAACGGTTGCCGACTACGTGGCGTCTCGTCGCGATCTGTTCTACTGACCAGCGTGAACCGCGAAGCCTTCGACCGCCTCTTCGACATGACCGATCGCACCGTCATCGTGACGGGCGGCACCAGGGGCATCGGCCTCGCGCTCGCCGAGGGCTTCCTGCTCGCCGGTGCGAAGGTGGTGGTGGCCAGCCGCAAAGCCGATGCTTGCGAGCGGGCGGCAGAACACCTGTGCGGGCTCGGTGGCCGGGCGATCGGTGTCGCGACGCACCTTGGTGACGTCGGGGATCTCGGCGCGTTGGTGCAGCGGACCGTCGACGAGTTCGGCGGCATCGATGTTGTGGTCAACAACGCCGCCAACGCGCTGACGCAGCCGCTGGGCGCGATGACGGCCGAGGCGTGGACCAAGTCGTTCGAAGTGAACCTGCGCGGGCCGGTGTTCCTGGTGCAGGAGGCGCTGCCGCATCTGAAAGCGAGCCCGCACGCCGCAGTCCTGAACATGGTGTCGACGGGCGCGTTTCAGTTTGCGCCGCAGGTGTCGATGTATGCCGCGGGCAAGGCAGCGCTGCTGTCGTTCACCCGGTCGATGGCCGCGGCCTATGTTTCGGACGGGATCCGGGTCAACGCGCTGGCGCCAGGACCCGTCGACACCGACATGATGCGTAACAACCCGCTGGAGGCGATCGATCTCATGATGGGCGGGACGCTGATGAAACGGCTGGCCTCACCGGACGAGATGGTCGGTGCCGCACTGCTATTGACGTCCGACGCCGGCAGCTACATCACCGGCCAGGTCATCATTGCCGACGGCGGCGGAACTCCGCGCTAGCTTCACACGCTATCCAGCGCTGCGCCAGCCTGCGACACCCACCGCGATCATCCGCAGTTGTTTGATGGCCGTCCGCTTGATCTCGTCGAGCGCCGCGGGATCGCCGGCGTCCTCGATGGCTTCGGCGATCACGATCATCGCGTTGACGAACAGGCTGGCAAGGATGTTGAGATCCTCGCTGCTCCACGTGTTCAGCCCGGGAAAGCGCGCCAGATCGATCGCCAACTCCGAAGTGATCAAGCGGATCTCGGTGCGGATCGCATAGCGCAGCACCGTCACGCCGCTGGATCGTTCGCGGCCGATGAAGCGCCAGTGCTCGCGACGCTGGTTGACTCCCTCGATGAGCATGTCGACCGAAGACTCGATGACCCGGTTCGGATCGAGCCTGGCCGCCCGGGCGCCGCGCAGCATGTCCCGCAGGGCGCGGAATGACTCGTCGATGAGCACCAGGCCCAGCGCCTCCATCGACTCGAAGTGGCGGTAGAACGCGCCCGGCACGATGCCCGCCTCGCGGGTGACCTCACGCAGGCTCAGCGCGGAAAAGCTGCGGTCCTCGAGCAGTCGCAACGCGGCCGCGACGATGGCCCGCCGGGTGGCTTCCTTGCGCTCTTCACGAGACAGCGTGTCCCGGGATCGAGACCTGCCGGACCGGCCGGACCTGCCTGTGTGTGAGCTGGGCATACGACTGTTCACTATGTGTTACCTACCACAACCTGCTGGAATCTGTTGACGAACCTGTCTACCACAGCGCACGGTATACACATGTTCACTCAAACTTTGACGCGGGGCTTTCGAGACAGGGTGCTCGCCTCGCCGCTGGTAGACCTGCTCACCGGCCCACACGGCGTGGACCGGTACACCGAACTCGTCGAACCGACCTGGACCTCGGGCGACGCCCGGGCGAAGGTGATCGCGGTCCGGCGGCAGACACCCCGCAGTGTCACGCTCACACTGGAGCCCAACCGGGCGTTCGCCGGATTTCGCGCCGGGCAGCACATCAACCTGACCGTCGAGATCAACGGCCGTCGGCGCACCCGGCCCTATTCGCCGGCCAGCGCCGAGGGCGCTCGCGTACATCGAGTTGACCGTCGGCCGCCACGACGGCGGGCTGGTGTCCACCTATCTGTGCGAGCACGCCCGGCCCGGAATGGTCGTCGGCCTGGACTCGGTCGGCGGAGATTTCTTGCTGCCGGATGTGCGGCCGCAGCGCATCCTTTTCGTCTCCGGTGGAAGCGGGATCACGCCGGTGATGTCGATGCTGCGCACGTTGATGTCCGAAGGTTCAGACCGCGAGATCGCGTTCATCCACTACGCGCGGACTCCGCAAGAGGCGTGCTACCGCGACGAACTGGCCGCGATGGCCGGTGTGAAGGTACTGCACGGATACACGCGCTCGGGCGCCGGCGAGCTGGACGGGCATTTCGGTGTCGAGCATCTCGCCGCCGCCATGCCGCACCCCGATGCGGTCTTCGTGTGCGGGCCGCCCGCTTTGGCCGCGTCGGTGCGCGAGCACTGCGACAACGTCAGTTCCGAGAGCTTCGTCCCGCCCACATTTGATGTAACGGCCGAATCATCGGGCGGCAGTGTTGCTTTCACGGATAGCGGTATCGAACTGCGTTGACGACGGCCGCCCCCTGCTCGAGCAGGCCGAGGGCGCCGGGCTGACGCCCGAAAGCGGATGCCGAATGGGCATCTGCCACAGCTGCACCCGCCGCAAGACCCGCGGCGTGGTGCGCAACCTCATCACCGGCGCGGTGTCGAGTCCCGACGAGGAGGACGTGCAGATCTGCGTGTCCGCCCCCGTCGGCGACGTCGACCTCGCGCTGTAAGAAACGAAAGGAGCTGGCAGACATGACTGTCACCACTACCGAGACGGTTGACACGCAACCGAAGACCCTCGAGAAGACCGTCGGCGGCAAGACCGTCACACTGACCCCCGAACAGGCCGAGGCGTTCGGCCGCGAACTCGACGCCCTCAAGGAACGAGTCATCGCCGACCTCGGCGAGCGCGACGCGACCTACATCAGGCGAATCATCAAGGCGCAGCGCACCCTCGAGGTCGGCGGCCGGGCGCTGCTGTTCGGCGGAATCTTCCCGCCGTTCTGGCTCGCGGGCACCGCGATGCTGGGAATCTCGAAGATCCTCGACAACATGGAGATCGGCCACAACGTCATGCACGGCCAGTACGACTGGATGGGCGATCCGGCGATCTCGAGCCGCGGCTTCGAATGGGACACCGCCTGCCCCGGCGACCAGTGGCGTCACTCGCACAACTACATGCACCACACGTACACCAATATCGTTGGCATGGACCGCGATATCGGCTACGGGATCCTGCGGATGAGCGAGGACCAGCGTTGGCGGCCCTACTTCCTGGGCAACCCGGTGTACGCGTTCCTGCTGATGGTGCTGTTCCAATATGGCGTCGCGTTGCACGAAATGGAGACCGAGCGCATCCGTTCCGGTGAGATCAGCATCGCCGACAAGCGTGAGGTACTGGCCGGCATCTGGCGCAAGACCAAGCGGCAGACGCTCAAGGACTACGTGGCGTTCCCGCTGCTGGCAGGGCCTTTTGCGCCGTGGGTGTTCACCGGCAACCTGACGGCGAACCTGATCCGCAACGTGTGGTCGTACATGATCATCTTCTGCGGTCACTTCCCCGAGGATGTACAGGAGTTCTCCATCGAGGAGACCAAGGCCGAGACCCGCGGCCAGTGGTACTTCCGCCAGGTCCTCGGTTCGGCAAATCTCACCGGCGGCAAGCTCTTTCACATCCTGAGCGGCAACCTGTCCTTCCAGATCGAGCACCATCTGTTCCCGGACATCCCTGCTTTCCGGCACGCGGAGATCTCGGTCGAGGTGCGGGAGATCTGTAAGCGCTACGGCATTCCGTACAACACCGGATCACTGCCTCGCCAGTTCGGCACGGTGGTGCGCAAGATCGTCAAGCTCGCGCTGCCGGGACAGGCTGCCTGACAAGGCTATTGGTTGGTTGCGCGCCAGCCATTCAGCACGTGACCGATCTTGGCTCCAGGCTCGGCACGGTCGTGACGCTGGTCGCGCGCAGAGCGTGCGCGAATTGCTGCATATCGGCGGCGTGTCGTCAACAGACACGCACGCTCGCGGTCAGGCTGTGGCTCACGTCTGGCAGACCGGGCACCAGAACGAGACACGCTCCCCGCTGCCGTCTGACTCGATGGTGGTGCCGCAGCGACGGCACGGCTGCCCGGCGCGGCCGTAGACCCACAGCTCACGGCCGCGCCGGGTGTCGCCGGTGGTGGAGCGACTCCATCGGGACCGGTTGAGCCACAACATGTCCCGAGCACGCTGCACCATGCGCAGCGGGTCCTTGACGGCCCTGACGGGCGCCGTCGGAAGGTGACCGGTGATGAAGCACAGCTCGTTGCAGTACACGTTGCCCACGCCTGCCATCACCCGCTGGTCGAGTAGCGCCTCGGCCAGCGGCCGGTGCGGGGTCGGCGGTCAGGTTGGCCGCCGCGGTCCGCGGATGCCAGTCGCTCGCCGAGCAGGTCCGGTCCGAGATGCGCCACCACGTCCATGTCGTTCTCGCGTTCCAGGATCTCCAGCACCCCGAGGTCGATGCCTGCCGCCTGCACGTCGCCCGCTTCCAGAATGATTCGTATCCGGTGGCCCGCGCGGCTCGGCTTACTGACCGGGTTCACCTTCCAGCTGCCGTCCATCTTCAGATGCGAATGAATGCTGGCCGGCCCGACCCGGATGAACAGGTGCTTTCCGCGGCTGATGACCTCGTCGACGACGTGCCCGGTCAGGTCGACCGTGGCATAGCGAGGCACGCGGATGTCGCAGCGGGTGAGGGCCTTCCCGGCCAGCGCGTCGCGCAGGACAGCGGCGGTGTGCCAGACGGTGTCACCCTCGGGCATGCTCTACCGCAGCCGCAGGCCGCGCGGTGTGCGGGCGAAGCCGGCACCGACGAGCGCCTCCTGCACTGCCGCCCGTTCACCTTCGGCCCCTGGCTCCAACACGGTCACGCCGTTGACCTTCTCGACCACCAGCGACTGGACGCGGCCCGTGCTCACGAGTTCGGCCAGCGCGGCGGCCGCGGCGACGTGTGCCTCGGCGTCGTCGGTGAAGCTCAGTAGCGTGCGTCCACCTCGCTCGAGGAACCACACCAGCTCGCCGTCGACGATCGCGACCAGCGCTCCGGCCTTGCGGCCCGGCCCTTGGGCCGGCCACGGCAAGGCGGCGCCGTAGGGGTTCGCCGGGTCGGCCGCGGCCAACACTACGGCGTGATACTCGCGGCGTTCTGGATCGACGGAGTCGAGGTATGACCGCAGCCGGTCCACGGTCGAGGCCACGGCGAACTGGGCGCCGCCCAGCGACTCCACGAAGTACCCGCGCTGGCATCGCCCCGCGTCCTCGAACGCGGTCAGCACCTTGTACAGCATCGCGAAGCCGCCGGGCACGCCTTCGGCCGCCACCGCGCCCTTCGTCAGCACGCCGTAGCGGCTGAGCAGCACCTCGGCCGAAAAATGCGCCCGCACAGTGGATTCCGGTTCAGCGGTAGGCAGCGCCGACCACCGGCCAACGACCGTGGGGTCCGGCCCAGCGGGCCTGCGCATGCGCGACGCTGTATCGGCTCAACCGTGGCGGCCGTTGGCGCTGGCGATGCGCCGGAGACCCGCGTCGTCCGGTAGAGCGGCGGGTGCCCGACAGCATCGCCCGCACCGGTGCGAACGTGTCCCCGGTGACCCAGCCCGCCCAAATCAGTTCCCACAGAGCCTGTTTCAAGTCGTCACCGGGATTGTCGGCCAGCTGCCGGAAGAAGTACGCGCCGCCGCCCCCGAGCGTCGCCATGATCGCGCGATGCGTATCGGTGAACTCGATCTCGGTCGGTGGTGCCAGCGTCAGCGGCGCCGACTCGGCGGGGTGGAACGCGATCCAGCCGTCGCCCCCGCCGATCTGGCCGGCACCGGACCAGGTGACCTCCCCGGAGGCCAGCAGTTCGTCGAGCATCGCGGGCTGGTAGTCACGGACACGCTGGCCGAACACCAGAGGTTCGACCGCCGACGCCGGCAGCGGCACCCCGGCCAGTTGATCGATCACCGCGGCAAGGCCGTCGATACCCGAATTGTGGGTGCCGACCTGCTGCCACGACGGCAGGAAGCGGCCGTACGCGGCGGTGCTGACCGGCTCGACCTGCGCCCGCAGCGCGGCCAGCGACCGGCGCCGCAGGATCCTCAACACATCGGCGTCGCACCACTGGTCGCCGTCGGCTGCATCGGTGAACTCGCCCCGGATCAGCCGGCCGTCGATGGCCAGCCTGCCCAGCACATCGGCGGTGACCCGCAGGCCCAGGCCGAAGCGCGCCGCGGCGTCGTGCGTGGTGAACGGTCCGCGGGTGCGCGCGTACCGGCCGAGCAGTTCGCCCAGCGGGTCGGCGACCGATTCGGTGAACGCCGCAGGCACCCCAACCGGCACCGCCACTCCCGACGCCGTCGCGCAGCAGGCCGATGTCTTCGACGGCCACCCACCAGATCTGGTCGGCGAAGGACACCGTCAACGCGCGCTTGGCGGCCTGGCAGGCCGTCGAGCCAGCCGCCGACCTCATCCGTCGTGCATCGGTCGGCGATCTCGGTTCGGTCAGCGGCCCCAGCACCCGCAGCAGGTCGGCGATGCCCTCGGCGTCCCGGGCCAACCGGTCGTCGCTGAGGTGCTGCAGCTGACGATGGGTGGTCGCGATGACCTGCGGGTCGAGCAGTTCGCGCAGTTCGACGCGGCCCAGGAGTTCGGCCAGCAGCACGCTGTCCAACGACAGTGCCGCGGCGCGTCGCTCGGCCAGCGGGCTGTCGCCCTCGTACATGAATGCGCCGACGTAGCCGAACAGCAGCGACGCCGCGAACGGCGACGGGGTGGCGGTCTCGACTTCGACCAGCCGCAATCGGCGCTGCGCGATCCGGTGCATCACCTCGGTCAGCGCGGGCACGTCGTACACATCCTGCAGGCATTCGCGCACCGCCTCCAGCACGATCGGGAAGTCCGGGTACTTGCGGGCGACGTCGAGCAGCTGTGCGGCGCGCTGCCGCTGGTGCCACAGCGGGGATCGCTTCCCGGGATGTCGGCGCGGCAAAAGCAAAGCGCGCGCGGCACATTCGCGGAACCGCGACGCGAACAGTGCCGAGCCGCCCACCTCGGCGGTGACGATGGGCTCGATCTCGTCGGCGTCGAACACGAACAGGTCAGCACCCGGCGCCGCGTCTTCGGTGTCGGGCAGCCGCACAATGATGCCGTCGTCAGAGGCCGTCGGCTTCTCGTCGATGCCGTAGCGCTCCCTCAAGCGTCGGGAGACGGCCAGTGCCAGCGGGCCGTGCACCCGAAGCCCGTACGGCGAGTGCAGGATCACCCGCCAGTCGCCGAGCTCGTCGCGGAACCGCTCAACCAAGAGCGTCGCGTCGCTCGGCACCGTGCCGGTGGCCTGGCGCTGGTCGTCGAGCAGCTGCCACAGGTTGTCGGTGGCGAAGTCGTCGAAACCTATTGCACCGCAACGCTCCGTGAATTCGTCGCGGCCCAGCCGCGCCAGCTCGCCGGTGAATGCGCCCACGGCGGCGCCCAACTCGGCCGGCCGGCCGACGCTGTCGCCACGCCAGAACGGCAGCCGCGCCGGTTGTCCCGGAGCGGGGATGACGAGCACGCGGTCATGGGTGATCTCGGTGATCCGCCAACTGGTCGCCCCGAGCGATATCACATCGCCGGGCCGCGACTCGTAGACCATCTCCTCGTCGAGTTCGCCTACCCGTGAAGGCTTTTCGGAATCGGTGGCCAGGTACACGGTGAACAGGCCGCGGTCGGGGATGGCACCGCCGGACGTCACCGCCAGGCGCTGGGCGCCGGGACGCGCGGTCAGCGTGCCGGTGTCGCGGTCGTACACCAGCCGGGGCCGCAGCTCGGCGAACTCGGTGGACGGGTACTTGCCGCTCAACAGATCCAGCGTCGCCTCAAAAGCGCTGCGCGGCAACGTCGCAAACGGGGCGCTGCGCCGCACCGCGTCGAACCAGCGGTCGGCGTCGAGCGGCTCCAGGGCGCAGGCGGCGACCGTGTGCTGCGCCAGCACGTCGAGCGGATTCGTCGGCACCCGCATGGTCTCGATATCCCCGGACAGCATCCGCCGCACGGTGACCGCGCATCCGATCAGATCGGTGCGGTGCTTGGGGAACAGCACGCCTTGGGAGATCTCGCCGACCTGGTGGCCGGCGCGGCCGATGCGCTGCAGACCGCTGGCCACCGACGGCGGCGCCTCCACCTGGATCACCAGGTCGACCGCGCCCATGTCGATGCCCAGCTCCAGGCTGGACGTCGCGACGACGGCCTTCAGCCGCCCGGTCTTGAGGTCGTCCTCGACCTGGGCGCGCTGCTCCTTGCTGACCGAACCGTGATGGGCGCGGGCCAGCAGCGTCGGCGCGCCGAACGACTGCCCGCTGGCCATCAGCTGCGCCGGGGAGCCGCCACCGACCTGTGGGTTGCGCCCGCTCGGCAATTCGACCCCGGAGCGGTCTGCGTGAATCTCGTTGAGCCGCGAGGTAAGTCGTTCGGCCAGCCGTCGCGAGTTCGCGAACACGATCGAGCTGCGGTGCGCCTCGATCAGGTCGACGATGCGCTCCTCGACATCGGGCCAGATGGTGTTGTTTTCGAGGTTGGCCATGTCCGGCACCGGAACCTGAACCGACAGGTCGAAGGTCTTGGTGGCCGGCGGCGCGACGATCGTCGTCCTGGCCTGCCCGGACAGGAACCGCGCCACCTCCTCCGGAGGCCGCACCGTCGCCGACAGCCCGATCCGTTGAGCAGGCTTGTCCAACAGTTGGTCGAGCCGCTCCAGCGACAGCGCCAGATGGGCACCGCGCTTGGTCGCCGCGACGGCGTGCACCTCGTCGACGATGACCGTCTGCACCTCGGCGAGCGTGTCGCGGGCCGCCGACGTCAGCATCAGGAACAGCGACTCGGGCGTGGTGATCAGGATGTCCGGCGGCTCGGTGATCAGCTCACGGCGCCGGTTGGGCGGGGTGTCGCCGGAGCGGACGCCGACGCTGATGCCGGGTGCGGGCACACCGCGCCGCTCGGCGATGCGGCCGATTCCGGTCAACGGTGTGCGCAGGTTGCGTTCGACGTCGACGGCCAGCGCCTTGAGCGGGGACACGTACAGCACCCGGGTGCCGGCGTTGGCCGGGCGAGGGTCGGCCGACGGCGAGCCGGTCGATGGCCCACAGAAACGCAGCCAACGTCTTGCCGGACCCGGTGGGCGCGATGACCAGCGTGTTGTCGCCGTCGGCGATGGCCGACCAGGCCTGAGCCTGCGCCGCGGTCGGCGCTTCGAAGGTGCCGGCGAACCACTCCCGCGTCAACGCGCTGAATCGGGCCAGGGGATCGGCCGTGGTGTAGAGCTGCACTCTGAGTCATGGTGCGACCCGGGCACCGACAAGTTTCAGTCGCCGGCTGCGCGCGACGGCTTCGACCAGCTCGGCGGGCAGGCCGGGCACCCGGCCGACGGCGTCGAGCAGCACGTGGGCGCAGGTGTCGGCCACATATCCGGCATCGATCGACGGGTCCAGGATCCGCTGGCGGCACATTTCGAAGGTAAAGGCCAGCCAGCCGTAGATGGTGATCCGCAGATCGCGCTCGACCTTGGAGTCCAGTTCGTGCGCCGACGGCCTCGCTGATCCGCCCCAGGATCCGATTGGCCTGGCGATCGTTGTCGATGTCCTCGATGCCGCGCAGCACCGGATCGGAGCGGCCCATGCCCATGTAGGCGGCCCAGGCGCCGTGCGGATGCTCTTCGTCGTAACGCAGATACGCCATTACACCCGGAACGCAATTGGTCGAACAGGCTCTGGTCCGGATCCGGCGGGGCGTTCGTGGCCTCGAAGAGCCGCTCACCCTCGGCTCGCACGACCGCGGCGAAGAAGGCCCGCTTGTCGGGGAAGTAGTGGTACATCAATGCCCGCGAGACACCCGCGCGCTCGGCGATCTCGTCGATGCGCACCTCGTCGTAGGGGCGTTGGCCGAAGACCTCGGCGCCGAGCGCCAGCAGCTCGCCCCGGCGATCGTCGGGGGAGAGGCGGCGGCGAGGTTCGGCCATGGCGTGATCCTAGTTGGCACATGTACAACGGCGTCGCATCGCGAGGTCCATCGCACTACTTGACACATGTATAACAGCGGCGGAGGCTGGACTCATGGCGGTTCTCGATCAACAGCGGACCTCTCCGAAACTGCCGCATCCGCGGTGGCGCGTGCCATTCCTGGGCGACGTGCTGTCGTACGACGCTGACGCGCCGTCGCAGTCCGCGATCGAAAACGCCGCGCGGCTGGGCCCGATCTTCGAGGTGAAGGCCTTCGGCGTTCGGTACGTCGTAGCCGCCGGGGCCGACGTCGTCACCGACCTCAACGACGAATCCCGGTTCTGCAAGCACATCGGCCCCGAGATCGAGGCGTTGCGGATTCTCGGTGGCGACGGCCTGTTCACTGCCTACAACGACGAGCCCAATTGGCACAAGGCCCACAAGCTGTTGATGCCGGCCTTCGCCCAGTCCGCCATGCGGCGCTATCACTCGATCATGCTGGACGTCGCCGACGAGTTGACCTCACAGTGGGACTGCCGCGCCGAGACGCAGACCGTCGACGTGTCGGCGGACACCACGCGCACAACGCTGGAGACGATTGGGCGGTGCGCGGCCGGCTACTCGTTCGGTGTCTTTGAAACCGAGACCATGCACCCGTTCGTCGAGCATATGGTCTCCGGGCTCAAGGGCGCCGACCGTGCCGGGGTGCTGCGGGCCAGCTGGCTGCCGAAGTTCTTGGCAAGGCGCGAGGAGCGCAAGGTCCAGCGCGACGCCGACTACCTGCATGGCGTGGCCGACGAGATCATCGCGAAACGTCGTGAGGAGGGCCTTGGCCATCACGACGATCTGCTGGACATCATGCTGGCGTCGGACCTGGACGCGGCCAATATCCGCTACCAACTGATCAACTTCCTCGTCGCCGGTCACGAAACCACCTCGGGCGCACTATCTTTCGCGCTGTACTTCCTGTCCCGTCACCCGGAGGTGTTCGACGCGGGCCCGCGCCGAGGTTGACGATGTGTGGGGTAGCGAGCGACCGGAATTCGAACACATAGCCAAGTTGCGCTATGTGCGCCGGGTGCTTGACGAGTCGCTGCGGCTGCAGCCCACGGTGCCGGGTTACTACCGGGCTGCCCGCGAGGACACCGTGCTGGCCGACATGTGGCCGATGCGCAAGGGCGACTGGGTACTGGCGTTAACCCCTGTGTTGCACCGCGACCCTCGGTGGGGGCCCAACCCCGACGAATTCGACCCCGACCGGTTCGCGCCGGAGCGGGTAAAGGCGCGACCCGCCGGCCTGTACAAACCATTCGGCACTGGCGAAAGATCATGCATCGGACGGCAATTCGCGTTGCATGAGGCGGTGTTGATCCTGGGCGCGCTGGTCCGCCGCTATGACTTGATCGCCGACCCCGGCTATGAGTTGCAGATCCAAGAGCGGCTGACCTTGATGCCGCGCGACTTCCGGCTGGAACTGCGGGTGCGAGCCGACTGATCGCGCGGTCGGGTGATCCCGCCCATGCGGGCGACCCTCAGTGCATTAGCACGACACCTTCCGTTTCTCCTCGGTTTACTTGAAGACAGCCATGGGTACACCTTTTGGCTACTTGGATGGGCGGCAAGGGAGTTGGCATGGACATCAAGGAAGGTACGAAGCGCGCCCTCACCGGTACGGCGGACACCACGAAGCGGGCGTCACTGGTACGGCGGACGTCACGAAGCACGCTGTCACCGGTACGGCGGACGTCACGAGGCGAGTCATCACCGGTACCGCGGACGCCACGAGCGCGGCAGCGGGTGCCATTGGAGGCGCGGCGATCACGGGTGTCATCGGCGGCGTTGAAGGTACCGCGCGGGGTATCCGAAACGGACTGAGCACCGGAAGCCACTCGACACCGCTGGCCGCGCTGACACTGGCCACGGTAGGAGCGGTTGGACTGGTGGAATGGCCGATCGTGCTGACGGTCGGCGGGGGTGCACTGCTGGTGCATCAGCTCAGCCGCCGGAACCAGGCACAGCCCAGGAGCGAAGCTACAAAGTCGACAGCCAAGGCCACGTCCAGATCGCCCGCGAAGAAGGCGTCAACCTCATCGACGCGACGCGCCACCGCGGCCAAACCCGCGAAGAAGGCATCCCGATCGGCGCCGCGTAAGAGCACGCGGTCCACGACGACAAAGCGCTGAAGTCAGCGACCGAACAGACCCACCAACGTCCCCCGCGCAATGGTGTGATCCTCGAGCGCGGCGTGCACCTGCTCGGCGCTCGCACCTTCACTCAGGCCCAGCGGCTTGGCCGCGGCGCAGAGCCGGAAGAAGTAGCGATGCGGGTCATCGCCGACCGGTGGCCTTGGCCCGCCCCAGCCGAGCGTCCCAAAACCGTTGGCGCCCTGCGTCGCGCCCTCAGGCAGGGCGCCTTCCGCCACACCGGACGTGCCGGGCGGGATATTGGTGACGATCCAGTGGGTGAACGTTCCGCTGGGCGCGTCCGGGTCTTCGCACAGCAGGACGAGTTCGGCGGTGCCGTCCGGGACCCCGCCCCATTCCAGCGGCGGTGAGACGTTGCCGCCCTCGAACGAATGGCGGTCCGGGATCAGCGTGTGGTCGTTGAACGCGGGGCTGCGCAGTTCGATCTCGCCAGGCATGCTTTTCGACTACCCGCCCGGACGCGCGCGTATGCCTGGCCGATCCGTGGGTAATCAATGACAAGAGCTAGCACGCGATACCAGAGGTGATTGTCATGCGTACCCTCAATTCCCACACCGAGGAATCCAGGCCACCGCGCATTGCCACGACGGCCGGCGAGGTCGGACTCGGCGCGGCCGCGGGTGCCGCGGTCGAGTACCTGTTCGACCCGGATCGCGGCCGCAGCCGGCGGGCCAAGGTACGGGACAAGCTGGCTAGCGGTACGCAGCGATCGCGCAGTGGCATCGAAACACTGACCCGCGATATGGCCGCGCGCAGCGGCGGCGTAGTGGCCGCCGCTCGCTACCGTGTGGCCGGGCGCGACGCCGACGATCAGGTGCTGCACGACCGGGTCCGCGAGACGCTGGGCCGCCACGTCAGCCACCCCCGCGCCGTGCACGTCGAGGTGTCCGAAGGCGTCGCCACGCTCACCGGCGACGTGCTGGTCGGGGAGGAGGGGCCGGCTTGCCGGGCGATCAAGCGGGTGCCCGGCATCAAAGCGCGTCGAGGCGCGCTGGTCGGTACATTCCGACCCAACCGGGGTGATCATGCTGCAGGGCGGAGCGCACCCACGCGGTTCCGTTCCCGAACTGCTGCAACAGAATTGGTCACCGACGGCGCGGTTCTTCGCCGGTAGCGGCGGTGTCGCAGCGTGGGCGTTGGCGGGCCGGGTGCCGGCACCGGTCGGATGGGCACTGCGCGGCGCCGGGACGGCGTTCGTTGCTCGTGCCGTGACCAACATGCCGTTCAAGCGGCTCACCGGCCTCGGCGCCGGCCGCCATGCGGTCAAGGTCATCGACAGCATCTCCGTAGCCGCACCGGCCGATCAGGTCTGGCCACGGGTGAGCGACTACAGCATCTTCCGCTTCGTGATGCCCGACGTCCGGGACATCCGCCGCGACGCGGACGGCACCACCTCGCACTGGGAGATCGCGGGCCCCGCCGGTGTGCCGGTTCGCTTCCAGGCCGAGGAGACGAGTCGGGTCGAAGGCCATGAGATCACCTGGAAGACCACCGACGGTCAGCTCATTGCCCACACCGGCAAAATCCGGGTCGATCCCGAACGCGACTCGGCAGCCGGATCCAGGTCGAGCTGAGCTACAACCCGGTCGCCGGCGCGATCGGGCACGCCATCGCGAAGTTGTTCGGGGCCGACCCGAAGCACAAGCTCGATCGTGACCTGCAGAGGCTGAAGTCCTACATCGAGACCGGGGAGCAGCCCGCCGACATCGAGCACTAGCGCTCAGGTGCCCTTGACGTTGACGACCTGGCGCAGGGTGGTGACCACCTCGACGAGGTCTCGCGAGTCCTCCATGACGACGTCGATCGGCTTGTAGGCATCGGGGATCTCATCCACCCACGCCTCGCCGTGGCGGTATTCGATGCCCTTCATCCGCGCGGCGAGGTCGTGCAGCGGTGAACCGGCGCCTGGCTTCGCTTCTGGAGAAGCGCCGGCCTGCACCGTGGGGCGCACTACACAGGCTGGCCGGATTGCCCTTGCCCCGCACGACGTAGGAGCGGGTGCCCATGGAGCCGGGGATGACGCCCATGACGCCCTGGTGGGCGTCGACCGCCCCTTTCCGGGTAAGCCAAACATCCTTGTCCGCGTGGCGTTCTGGCGCGGAGTAGTTGTGGTGGCAATTTACTCTTTCCAGCTCGACGTCCTCGGGGTCGACGTGCATCCAGTGGGCGAACGCCTGCCGGAAGCGGTCCATCATTTCCTCGCGGTTGGCGAGCGCAAACTGTTGGGCCCAGCGAAGTTCGGCGATGTAGGCGTCGAACTCGGGCGTGCCTTCTTCCAGGTACGCCAGATCGGCATTGGGCAGGGTGACGTGCCGATTGCGACACCATTGCTTGGCCACGTTGATATGTCGCGTGGCGATCTTGTTGCCCACACCGCGAGATCCGGAGTGCAGGAACATCCACACCGCATCATCGGCGTCGAGGCACAGCTCGATGAAATGGTTGCCGCCGCCCAGAGTTCCCAACTGCTGCTTCCATTTCGGAGAGTGGGACAGGTCGACGTTGCCTTCGGCGGCGAGACGATCCAGATGCTGGATGCGGGCCGCAGTGAACCCATACCGCCGCAACGACTTGTTGTAGTTGCCCGCGCTCAGCGGTATGGCGGATTCGAGCGAACTGCGAAGGCGCGCTGTGTCTTTTCCCGCGATGTCGTCAGCGGTAAACCTCGTGTGTGCCGCGATCATGCCGCAGCCAATGTCGACCCCGACCGCCGCCGGGATGATCGCACCGAGGGTGGGAATCACCGTCCCGACGGCCGCGCCCTTGCCGAGATGGGCGTCGGGCATCAATGCCACATGCGGATAGACAAACGGCAGTTCCGCCGTCTGCCTGGCCTGCTCGATGGTGGCGTCGTCAATCTGACTGGCGAAGTTGACGATCTTGTGGCCCGTGCTCTGCTTCATCACCTCTATGCATACCCCGGAATTTTCGCGGGTAGACCCATCACGTCGACACACGAATAGGAGTAGCCCCATGAGCTTTCCTGAGCAGCACCAATCCCCGCCCGGTGTCCAGGCGCAGATGGAGCCAATTCCTGATTGCGGGGAGACCAGCTACCGGGGTACGGGACGACTGGCGGGCAAACGGGCGGTCATCACCGGCGGCGACAGCGGGATCGGCCGTGCCGTCGCGATCGCGTTCGCCAGGGAAGGCGCCGACGTGCTGATCGCGTACCTCAACGAGCACGACGACGCACGGGATGTCGAACGCTACGTCCGGGACGCGGGCCGCAAATGTGTACTGGTACCCGGCGATCTCTCCGACCCGGCCCACTGCCGCTCGGTCATCGACAGGGCGGTCGGTGAGCTCGGCGGCATCGACGTTCTCGTCAGCAACGCCGCATTCCAGATGACCCACAAGACGCTTGATGAAATCACCGATGAGGAATGGGATTACACCTTCAGGCTGAACATCGGGGCGTTCTTCTACCTCGTCAAGGCGGCACTGCCGCACATGGGGTCGGGCTCCTCGATCATCGGCAGTTCCTCGGTCAACTCCGACATGCCCAATCCGACCCTTGCGCCGTACGCCGCCACCAAGGCGGCGATCGCGAACTTCTCGGCCAGCCTCGCGGAACTGCTCGGCGAGAAGGGGATTCGCGTCAACAGCGTCGCGCCGGGCCCGATATGGACACCACTGATACCGTCGACCATGCCCACGGAACGGGTGACGTCGTTCGGAGAGAACGTGCCGCTGGGCCGCGCAGGGCAGCCCGTCGAGCTGGCACCCGTCTATGTGATGCTCGCCTCCGACGAGGCAAGCTATGTGACGGGCGCACGGGTGGCCGTCACCGGTGGCCGCCCGATCCTTTGACCCCAGCTTCGCGGGGGCCCAATGGGAGTGGATCGGCGTGTCGTCGATGGGTTGTGGGCCTGTCGGTTAAGGCTGATCTCCGAGCCGGCTGGCCGGTGAGCACTTTGTGAGTGGGGCCTGGAATGTGGGCCAATTCCTTGAGCTGGATCGTGCCCCGGCCGGTTGGTGAGGTCACCTCTAGCGCTGCTGGGATGTCGTGCCGGGTCGAGCACTGATCCATTGGGTCGCCGCCGGGTGTCCTCCAGGCTCAACAGGGCTAACTCGATCAAGGAGGTCAGGAAGGGTGATTTTCGTCGGTGATGACTGGTCTGAAGATCATCACGATGTCTACGTGATGAACGAGGCCGGTAAGCGGTTGGGGTCGCGACGGCTGCCCGAGGGGCTGGCCGGCATCGGCCGGTTGCACGAGTTGATCGCGGCGCATGCAACACAACCCGAGCAGGTGATCATCGGCATCGAGATCGATCGGGGCCTGTGGGTGGGTGCGCTCAGCGCTGCCGGCTATCAGGTGTATGCCATCAATCCGATGGCGGTGGCGCGCTATCGCGACCGCCACCACGTTTCGCGGGCCAAATCCGATGCCTCCGATGCCAAACTGTTGGCCGATCTGGTGCGCACCGATCGGCACAATCATCGCCCGATCGCCGGCGATAGCGCCGAAGCGGAGGCGATCAAGGTGCTGGCCCGCGCGCATCAGAATCTGATCTGGACGCGCACCCGCCATACCAATGCGCTGCGCAGCGCGTTGCGCGAGTACTACCCGGCCGCGTTGGCGGCGTTCGAGGATCTGGCCGACCGCGACGCGCTGGCCATCCTGGGCCGTGCACCCACGCCCGAGCAGGGCGCGGCGTTGAGCTTGTCGGCGATCCGCTCAGCGCTGAAAAGGGCTGGGCGTCAACGCTATATCGACGCCCGGGCCCGTGACATCCAGGCCGCGTTACGCACCGAGCAGCTGGTCGCGCCCGCGCCGGTCGCTGCGGCGTTCGCGGCTACCACCCGCGCCGCGGTGGGCATCATCGCCGAACTGAACCGCCAGATCGCCGAGCTCGAGTCCACCTTGGCCGCCCATTTTGAGGCACACCCGGACGCCGACATCTACCTCTCCCAGCCAGGACTCGGTGATGTGCTCGGCGCCCGGGTGCTTGGTGAGTTCGGGGACGACCCGAACCGATACACCGACACCAAGTGTCGCAAAAACTACGCCGGAACCTCACCATTGACCATCGCGTCGGGCAAAAAACACGTGGTGCTGGCCCGCTACGTGCGCAACCAGCGCCTCTACGACGCGATCGACCTGTGGGCGTTTAGCGCGCTGTCAGCCAGCCCCGGTGCCCGCGCGTTCTACGACCACCGCCGCGACGCCAAAGACAGCCATCACCAGGCCTTACGCGCGCTGGGTAACCGACTCGTTGGCATCCTGCACGGCTGCCTACGCCACCACACCCGCTATGACGAAAACACCGCCTGGGCACACCGAACTACGACTGCCGCTTGACATTTAAAACCCTGGGATGTCCAGCTCGCGGGGGGGCTAACCGAAGTGCACGCCCTGGGCCAGCGGCAGTTCGGACGAATAGTTGACGGTGTTGGTGGCCCGTCGCATATAGGCCTTCCACGCGTCCGAACCCGACTCGCGGCCTCCGCCGGTGTGCTTCTCCCCGCCGAACGCGCCGCCGATCTCGGCGCCCGACGTGCCGATGTTGACGTTGGCGATCCCGCAGTCCGACCCGTCGGCCGCCAGGAAGCGCTCGGCCTCCCGCACGTCCAGAGTGAAAATTGCCGACGAAAGACCCTGCGGCACCTCGTTGTTCAACGCAATCGCCTCGTCCAGGTCGTCGTAGGTCAGCACATAGAGGATCGGCGCAAACGTCTCGTTGTGCACCAGTTCGGTCTGTGCGGGCATCCGCACCACCGCGGGCGCCACGTAGTACGAGTTCTCGCCGAGCTCATGCCGTTCGCCGCCGAAGACCTGGCCGCCGTCGGCGCGGGCCTGCTCCAATGCACGGACCATGTCGCGGTAGGCGGTCTCGTGAATCAGCGGGCCAACGAGGGTGCCGTCGACTGACGGATCGCCGATCGGCAGCTGCCGGTAGGCCGACACGATCCGGTCCACCAGGTCGTCGGCAACCGAGGAGTGCACGATCAGCCGGCGCAGCGTGGTGCACCGCTGCCCGGCAGTGCCCGCGGCGGAGAACACGATTGCGCGCACGGCCAGATCCAGGTCGGCCGACGGCGTCACGATCGCGGCGTTGTTACCGCCCAACTCGAGCAGGGCTTTGCCGAACCGTTGCGCCACCCGCGGACCGACCTGCTGACCCATCCGCACCGACCCGGTCGCACTCAGCAGCGCCACGCGTGGGTCGTCGACCAGCCGTTCGCCGACCTCGCGTGCGCCCTGGATCAGCCGGCCGACTTCACGCGGCGCTCCGACGTCGTCGGCGGCCCGCTCGAGAAGCGCCTGACAGGCCAGCGCGGTCAGCGGCGTCAACTCCGACGGCTTCCACACCACCGTGTCCCCGCACACCAGCGCGATCGCAGTGTTCCACGACCACACCGCGACCGGGAAGTTGAATGCCGTGATGACCCCGACCACACCCAGCGGGTGCCACGTCTCCATGAGCCGGTGCCCCGGCCGCTCGGACGCGATGGTCTTGCCGTACAGCTGACGCGACAGGCCCACGGCGAACTGGCAGATGTCGATCATCTCCTGCACCTCGCCGAGCGCCTCGGAGGTGATCTTCCCGGCCTCGACCGTCACCAGTGTCGCCAGATCGGCCTTGTGCTCGACGAGCAGCTCGCCCAGCCGCGCCACCAGCGCGCCCCGCGCAGGTGCAGGCGTCGTACGCCACGTCGTAAAGGCTTGTGCCGCTTCGGCAATCGCCGCGCAGGCTTGCTCCGGCGTGGTCTCGGGCAGCGTGAACAGCACGTCGCCGGTGATCGGGGTGCTCGCCGGCATCCCATGATCGCTGGGCTCGCCGAGGTCGGTTCGGTCCCCGATGGCGTGCAGCGCATCGCGCACTTTTGCGCGCAGATCGTCGGTGGTGGCCAGCGGGGCCGTTTCGGTTGTGGTCATGATGCGGCCTTCTCGTAGGAGTTGTGGGGATACAGTGCGGCCATGGGTGAAGCTGACGAACACGCCCAGGCGCCGGTGCACCTCGACGAGATCGATCGCATCCTGGCGCGTGAGCTGGTCGCCGACGGGCGCGCGACGCTGGCCCATCTCGCGGCCAGCGCCGGTCTGTCGGTGTCGGCCGTGCAATCCAGGGTGCGGCGGCTGGAGTCGCGCGGCATCATCACCGGATACCAGGCGCGCCTCGCCCCCGAGGCGGTCGGCCACCAGCTGTCGGCGTTCGTCGCCATCACCCCTCTCGATCCGTCCCAACCCGATGATGCGCCTGCGCGGCTCGAACACATAGCGGCCATCGAGTCGTGCCACTCGGTGGCCGGCGAGGAGAGCTACGTGCTGCTGGTGCGCGTCGCATCGGGGCGGGCCCTCGAAGACTTGCTGCAGCAGATCCGCACGGCGGCAAACGTGCGGACCCGAAGCACCGTCATCTTACAGACTTTTTACGAGGGACGGCAATTTGTACCGTAATTATTCCGGTCTAGCGCCCTCATCACGCGAAGAATCGGGTCGCTCGCTGACCAACGCGTGCCCGACGCCGATCGCCACGGCGACCGGCCAGTCGACCATCTCGACCGCCACCAGCGCGGCCAGCGCGCCGTAGAACGCGAGCTGATCGGGCCGCGGAATCGGGACCCGGCCGACCACCGGCAGCTGCAACGCGAAGCTCCGCGCTTCGCGAACCCGTCGGGAGACATCCGCGTGCGACACCTGCGCGTCACTTTCCGTTGGCCGACGCGTGGTGTGTCGCTCACGGTCTTGCCGCTTGCGGGGCCTAGCTTCCGGAGTCATGAGGAACCTGCTTAGCGGTCTCGGACAGGATGCGTTGCTCGGCGGCGCTGTCCGGGTGCTGACCCCGCCGCTCTGCGACCTCTATGCGCTGCTGGTCCGCGCCGGCATCGTCGTCATCGACGACGACTGACCGCACGACCTCGACCACGCGGTCCAGCACACCGGGAGCCGCCGCCGCCAGCGCACTGGCCACGGCCGCGGCGAAAAACGCCTGACCCCAACCGAATGGCCCGATCGGCGTACAGCCGAACAGTTGGCTCAGTCCCGGCGTGCTCACCACGCCCACCATGGCTGCGAACGATCCCCCGGTGGTGGCGACGACGAGCGGGCCGTGCGAGTCGGTCAGCGTCTGCATCATCTGCGTACACACCAGCCCGATCAACGACACCGTCGCGGTGCGCCGTGCCGTGCCGTGCACCGTGCTGGCCAACAGCCACGCCAGCGTCGCGCCGGCCGTCGTGGTGGCGGCGCGTGCCCCGATAACCCGCCACATCGCGGACTCGTCGCGGTCGGCCACACCGGTACTGACCTGCGGACTGACGGCCAGTGCCGCGGCGGGCAGCGCGTCGGTGAGCATGTTCACCAGCAGCATCTGCCGCGCGTTGAGTACGGAACGACCCGTTAACAGGCTGGTTACCAAGGCGAAGCACACCTCGCCGGCGTTGCCGCCCAGCAGCACCGACACCGCCGATTGCACACGCCGCCACAATTGGTGGCCCTCATCGAGGGCATCGATGAGGGCCTCGATGCGCCCGTCGAGAAGCATCACGTCGGCAGCGATGCGGGCGGGGTCGCTGCCTGCGGCGGCCACCCCGATGCCGACGCTGGCCGCTCGGATCGCGGCGGCATCGTTGGCGCCGTCGCCGACCATCGCGGTGACCATGTCGGCACGCTCGAGGGTCTGCACGATGTCGATCTTGTGCTCGGGTGACATGCGCGCGAACACCAACCGGTCGGAGACGGCCTGCATACGTTCCTCGGCCGACAGCAGTTCCCACTCGCTGCCCGTCATCACCCGATCGGGGGTGACGTCGAGACCGAGTTCAGCGGCCACCACGGCGGCGGTCACCGGATGATCGCCGGTGATCAACCGCACACCGATGCCGCGATTGCCCAGCTCCTTCAACAGTGTTTGGGCGCTGTCCCGCGGTGTATCCGCCAGCCCGACCAAGCCCACCGGGGTGAGCCCGCTACGGCAGAAGTGTTCGAACGCAGTGGAATCGGATGCCGCGCCCGCGATCTGCTCGGGGGTCAGCCGGCATTCGGCGACCGCGAGCACGCGCAGTCCGCCGGCGGTCATCTCGTCGATCTGCCGTGCAAACTCCCGGTGGTCACCGGTCAGCGCCGACGAGATCACTTCGGGTGCGCCCTTGATCGTCACCGTATCGCCCTGCAGTGACGCGGCGAAGGGCCGTCCCGACTGGAAAGGCAGCACTGCGTCGAAATCGGCTGCGGGGGCAACGGATTCGGCTTCGGCGGCGCGGAACACCGCATCGTCGGTGGCGTGCTCGGCGCGACGGCCGTCTCCGGTGAATGTGGTGCGGGCGGCCTTGTGCAGCACCTCGCCGGCGGTGTGGCCGGCCAGTGGTCTCACCGATTTGACCTGTAGACGGTTCTGGCTGAGCGTGCCGGTCTTGTCGAAGCACACCACCTTCAGCCGGGCGAACGCCTCGACCGAGTGGGGGTTGCGGATCAGGACCGATTGGCCGCTGAGTTTACGGGCGGCCGCCAGCTGGGCCAGGGTGGCCACCAACGGCAACCCCTCGGGCACGGCGGCGACGATGATCGACACCGCGCTGGCGGCCGACTGCCGCAGTGGGGTCCGGCGCACCGCACTGAGGAGCCCGACGAGGACGCCGCCGCCGAGGCTCCATGGCAACGCTCGTCCGGTGATTCGGCGCAGCTGGCTCTGCAGGCCGATCTCCCGCTGTTTGTTGGGGGCCATGGCCATTGCGCGGCGCATCTCCGAGCTGCGCCCGACGGCGGTGACGATGGCGAGGCCGGTGCCTGCCACCATCGTCGTGCCCGAATAGAGCATGCAGGCCCGTTCGGCCAGCGGCGCACCGGGTGTCGGCTCGATGCTCTTGGCCACCGGCAGGGATTCACCCGTCAGCACGGATTCGTCGATTTCGACATTCGATGCGTCGATCAGGCGGGCATCGGCCGGGACGACCTCGCCGGTGCGGACTTCGATGACGTCGCCGAGTCGTAGCCGCTTGGCCTCCACCTTTTCGTATTGGTGGTCGTCCGGCGGCCTCAAGCATCTGCGGGCCGGCGGATCCTGCACGGCGAGCAGCCTGCGCAGCACGCGTTCGGCGTGCAACTGCTGCTCGGCCGACAACGCGGCATTGGCCAGCAATACACCACCGACCAGGGCCGCGTCGAACGGCGATCCGAGCAGCGCACTGGCCAGTGCACCCGTGGCCAGGATCGGCGTGATCGGATCCGCGAGATTGACACGCATCTCGGCGACGAAATCCCGGCCCGCGCGCCAGGATCCGATCGCCGCGCCGCCCACTAGTCGCACCGGTGGTGACGCGGCCAGCGCCCCGACTCTGCCTTGAGACGACGATGTAGGTTCTCGGGCCGGCCGTGGCAGCAGTCGCGCAACCTCCTCGACGGGCAGGGCGTGCCAGTCGTGCACCGGTTCCGGGCTGGGCTCCTTGTCCCGGAAAACCTTTGCACCAGCGGAGAATCCGGTCCACAGACCCGCGATGGCGGCGGTGTTGACCGATGCAGGGCCGCTGCCCGGGACGCCGGGTATCAGCATCAGTGCGCCGATCAATGAACTCGATGCGGACAGTTCGATGCCACGGTTCTTGACGGTGCGCGCTACCGGGAGTGCGCGCAGCACACGCCATGCGCTGATCAGATCGGGGACGAACACGTCGGCGCCCCAGGGTGGTGGATTCTGTTCGCGCAGAACGCCGATGGTGATGTCGGCGCTGTGCGCGGCCTGCAGGTCAGGCGTCGTGAACAGGGCGACGGTCGCTCCATCGGCGCGTAGCGTGTCGACGGCATCCACAATGGCGTCGTCAGTCGAACCGTCGACCCGATGCAGATGGTCGAAACCCTGTGCCAGTGAACGCAACCCGTCGTCGCTGACCGATACCACCGCGCGACCGGCACGCCTTGCCTCGGCGACGAATGCCGCCGCGAACGGATCACGAACCGGGCTGATCAGCGCCTCTCCGCCGTCTCCGGCATTGGGAATCTCAGACAGTGGATGCCAACCCGGGGAAAGCTTTCCGTCGTTGAGTGCGGCCCGGGCGGCCTCCCATGCGCGGGTCCGTTTCGAGTTGTGCACGCCCTGCACCCGGCTGACCGTCAGTTCGTCGGTGTAGAGCGCGCGCGGGTCGATGACGACGGTGTCGACTCGGTCGAGCCTGCGCAGCGCGCGCGGGCGCAGCACGAGCGCACCGTGCTGGTCGGTGAGGCCACGGGTCAGCGCGCACCCGAACGCCTCGCGCGTGGTGCGCACCGGCTTGGGTGCGGAGACCAATGCGGCCAGGCCGGCGGTGCGCGGGTTCGCGGACAGGATGCCGAGCACCGCCGCGCCACCGAGACCGGCGAGGCCGGAGCGGTTGGCGTAGGTTTCGGCGCCGCCGGCCGAGAAGTCACGGCCCATCGTTGCGGCGTTGCTTGGGTGGCGTGCGAGTTCGGGCTCATGCCGGGCCCATCCGCGTCGCATGTTAAAGGCTTCCGCCGCCAGCATGGCCCGGGTGGCGGCCTCGGCGGCCGCGGAAGTCGGCGATGCGGTCAGCGCGGTCGCCGTCGAATTCACCAGTGCGAACAGGAAATCCGCTCCGTCGGGCCCGAGCCGCTGCTCGAGCTGGGTCCGCACGGCCGGGATGTGGTCAAGCAAGGTCGGCGGCACCGCCAGGATGCCGGGGAGGTGCCGCAGCCGAAGCACGCTCCCGGTGACGGCGAGCCCGAACCCGGCCACCGCGATGGCGGCGGCCGTCGTTCGGGCGACGAGAACCGCGTCGTCACCGGGCAGGGTCGAGGACGTCGGCCGGGCCCCCGGCGGCGTCGACGCGCGTTCGGCTTCGGCAACGATGTCGCAGAGCGCAGCCGTGGTCGGCCCGTCGTCGTCGAACCGTCACCACCGCCCGCGTGACCGAGGTGTTGAGCGAGGCGTTCCGCACTCCCGGTGTCGCGCGCAGCGCCGCGAGCACGTCGGCGCCAATAGCGGGGCCGTTGTCGGTGTCGAGCCCGCGGACCTCGATCCAGTGCCGTCGGCCGTTGCTGCTGGCGCGCCGTCTGGGCGGCCCGCCGAGCGCCTCGACGGCCATGCCGGCGATGTGCTCACCGGTGTTGACCGCCATGCGGGTAGTGGCGGCGGCGACGCGCAGCGGAGCGGTCACCAATCCGATTCCGGGCAAACTCCATCGAGTCGTTCTCGTGCCGACCATGGACTAGTGGGTTGCCGAACACGTCAAATCGCAAACAGGAATATATCCGGTCACAGTGGGCAAACACCGTAAATAGTGCGGTAGCATGGGTGCATGACCGCTGTCCTGACGCACACAGGGATCGCCCCTGACGATGTCCGCGACGTCCTGGCCCGCAGCATCCTGGCCGACGGACTGGACTTCGTCCTTGACATCGACCGCTCGACCGGCTCATACCTGGTCGACGCCCGCACCGGCGAGCGCTACCTCGACATGTTCACGTTCTTCGCGTCGTCCGCGCTGGGCATGAACCATCCGGCGCTGGCCGACGACGAGGCCTTCCGCGCCGAGCTCGCACAGGCCGCGGTGAACAAGCCGAGCAACTCCGACGTGTACAGCGTGCCGATGGCCCGCTTCGTCGATACGTTCGCGCGCGTGCTCGGTGACCCGGCGCTGCCGCACCTGTTCTTCGTCGACGGCGGAGCGTTGGCCGTCGAGAACGCGCTGAAGGTGGCGTTCGACTGGAAGAGCCGGCTCAACGAGGCGCGCGGGATCGACCCGGAGCTGGGCACACGCGTGTTGCATCTGCGCGGTGCGTTCCATGGCCGTAGCGGCTACACGCTGTCACTGACCAACACCGACCCGAACAAGGTCGCCCGGTTCCCGAAGTTCGACTGGCCGCGAATCGATGCGCCGTACATCCGGCGGGGTGCCGATATGGATGCGCTGGAAGCGGAGTCGTTGGCGCAGGCGCGCGCGGCATTCGAGGCGCACCCGCACGACATCGCCTGCTTCATCGCCGAACCGATCCAGGGCGAGGGCGGCGACCGCCACTTCCGGCCCTCCTTCTTCGCGGCGATGCGCGAGCTGTGCGACGAGTTCGACGCGCTGCTGATCTTCGACGAGGTGCAGACCGGCTGCGGCATGACCGGAACTCCTTGGGCGTACCAGCAATTCGGCGTCGCACCGGATGTGGTGGCCTTCGGCAAGAAGACCCAGGTATGCGGCATCATGGCCGGCCGCCGCGTCGACGAGGTGCCCGACAACGTGTTCGCGGTGAGCTCGCGGATCAATTCCACGTGGGGCGGCAACCTCGTGGACATGGTCCGGTCGCGGCGCATCCTGGAGACCATCGAGTCCGACGGGTTAATGGTCCATGCGGCGAAGGCGGGCCGCTATCTGCTGGACCGGCTCGAAAGGCTTGCAGCGGAATTCCCGGAGCTTGTTCTCGACGTCCGGGGCCGCGGGTTGATGTGTGCGTTCAGCCTGCCGTCTGCGGCGCAGCGCGACGAACTGGTCCGCAGACTGTGGGACCGCCGGGTCATCATGCTGGCCAGCGGCCCCGACAGCGTTCGGTTCCGTCCGGCGCTGACCGTGTCGCGCGACGCGATCGACGCCGCGGTCGACGCGGTGCGCGACGCGCTCATTCAGACGCGCTGATTCGCCGGATTATCGACCGCAGCCGCGGAAGTTCGGCGCTGCCCACCAGTTCGCAGCCGTGCAACTCCGCGAGTTTTCTCGCGGCTGGGGTGAATTCGTGGTTCGTCACCACCATGGTCTTGGCGCAGTCTTGCATCGGCGCGCCCGCCACCACCTCCTGAACGGCGGCGGCACCGACGGGACGGGCCTGCCGCTTGCATTGAATGGCAAGGCGTTCGGGCCGCTTGCCGACGATGAGGTCGACGCCCCAGTCGCCGGTGACCGACGTCATGATCACCGGCACACCGCAGGAACGCGCGATCCGTGCGACGTAATCCTCGAACTCCATCCCCGACATGGCCGCCGTCAGATCCTCGGCAGGACTTCGGGTGGTGGCGCCGATGATCGTGCCCATCAGAAAGCGGGGCACGACCGCCAAAACGAATGGCGCGCCGGCACTGATAGCGAGGCTCCACATCGGCGTGGCGCCCATGAGGTATGCGACGACGCCTGATGTGACTCCGGCAATCACGCACCACTTCAGCCTTCGCACGGCCGAATGGTAAGCGGGCGCACCGACGCCTGTGGATAACTCCGAGACGCGGTCGGTGGGTGCAGGCATAATCGAAAGTATGTTCGAGGCCGTTGCCGATCCGGAGCTCATTGATGTGATGGGTGAGGCGACGCGTGATGAGTCGACGGCGATTGCGCAGCGGTTGGCGGCGGTGGGTGAGTTGTATGCGCGTCGTGCTGCCGAGCGTCCCGAGTGTGAATTGTGGTCCACCGATGTGACGGATCAGGTGGCCGCGGAGGTGTCGGCGGCCCAGAACATCAGTCACGCCCGGGCGGTGGGTCAGGTGCAGTTTGCGCGCACGTTGCGTGATCGGCTACCCGAGGTGGCCAAGGTGTTCGCCCGGGGCGTGATTGATTTTCGGTTGGTGTCGATGATCGTGGCGCGCACCGACAATGTCGACGACGGGGTGATGCCCCAGTTGGATGAGGCGATCGCGCGCCATGCCGAGAAGTGGATGAAACTGTCCAAACCCAAGCTGCGGGATCGGGTAGATCAGTGGGTGGCCAAACTCGACCCGGCCGGGGTGCGAGTACCGCCGAAGGTCGACGACAACCGCTATATGGACATCGATCCGAGCAGCCCGGGGATGGCATTTGCCTCCGGTCATATTCGCGCCGCCGACGGCGCCGCGTTAGATCAGCGGCTGGAGGCGTTGGCGGCCACGGTGTGTGAGAACGACCCGCGCACCAAAGCGCAGCGCCGCGCCGATGCGTGCGGGCCGCTGGCACGTGGTGAAGCCAGTTTGGCCTGCCAGTGCGGCTCAGAGCAGTGCCCGGCCGGCGTCGAGCGAAAGGCGGCCGCCGATGCGGTGATTCACGTGCTGGCCGAGCAGGCCACCCTGGACGGCAGCAGTGACGCGCCGGGGTATCTGCCCGGGTTTGGGATCCTGCCCGCCGAATCCGTACGCGACCTCGCCAAGGCGGCGACGCTCAAGCCGGTGATCGTGCCGACCGGTGCGGCACCGGATCCGGGCTATCGGCCCAGTGCGAAGAACGCCGACTTCATCAAATGGCGAGACTTGACGTGCCGGTGGCCGGGTTGCGACAAACCCGCGGAGCGATGCGATCTGGACCATACGAAGCCATGGCCATTCGGGCCGACGCATCCGTCCAACAACAAACCATACTGCCGCTGCCATCACCTGATAAAAACCTTCTGCGGTGGCCCGGGTGGTTGGATCGATGAGCAGTTGCCTGACGGCACTATCGTGTTGACGGCTCCGACGGGACATATCTACAGCACAGAACCGCACGGCGCCAGTATGTTTCCCGCGCTGGGGCAGCCCACCGGCGAGCTGGACATCCCGCCGACAGGTGCGGAGGCGGTCGCCGACCGGTCGGCAATGATGCCGCGGCGCAAGCAAACCCGCGACCAGGACCGCCGTGACCGCATCAGAGCCGAACGCCGCGAACGCACCGAACTCATCGCCCAGGAAGAAGAAGAACGCCAAGCCTGGCTCGCCGCCAACTACGAACCCCCACCCTTCTGAGTTCGTTGAGTCTCCACATTCGTGCCGGAGTCAGCGGAGCGCAATGCCCACCGGCAATTGTCCGGCTAATCTGCACGACATGTCCGACGAGCTGGCCGACATCGAGGGCCAAACGCCTGTGGAGCACGCCCTTGCCGGGGGAGAGCCCCAGCGTGTCGGCTGGTTCCGGTTCTATTTCGCCAACGAACGCTGGGAGTGGTCACCGCAGGTCGAGCGGATGCACGGCTACGAACCCGGGACCGTCAACCCTACGACCGACCTCGTTTTGTCCCACAAGCATCCCGACGATTACGGCCAGGTCGCCGCCACGCTGGAGGAGATCCGCCGTACCGCCGCTGCCTTCTCCACCCGGCACCGCATCGTCGACACCCGCGGTGAGGTACATCACGTCGTCGTGGTGGGCGACCAGCTCTTCGATGACAAGGGCGTGGTCATCGGGACCCATGGCTTCTACGTCGACGTCACACCGTCGTTGAAGGAGGCCCAGGAAGAGTTCGTCAGCGCGCAGGTCGCCGAGATCGCCGAGGCACGGGCCGGCATCGAACAGGCCAAGGGCATGTTGATGCTCATCTACCGGATCAACGCAGACTCCGCGTTCGAGCTGCTCAAGTGGCGCTCGCAGGAAACCAACGTCAAGCTGCGCGTCCTGGCGGAACAAATCGTCAAAGACTTCCTGGGCGCGCGGTCCGGCGAGGAGCTTCCGGCGCGGGCCGTGTGCGACAAACTGCTGCTCACCGCGCACCTACGCGTCAATACCTGAGGTTTATCCAGCCCCCGACCAGGGAATTCTCCCCGACGTCGCCGCCAGTAGCGAGTTGGGGTAGGTCACCTTGTATCAGAATTCCAACGACGTGCGTCACGATGACGCCAACGTCCGCGACGCCGTGCGCTTCGGCGCCGGCGTCGTCGTGGCGGCAGTGGCGTTTCTTGTCATCGCCGCCGCGTGGGTCAGCACCTGCAGCGCCGATACCGCCGACACGGTGGCCTGCGGGACGCCGCAGCGCACGCTGCTGGCCCTCGGCGCGCCGGTCATCTTGCTGGTCGGTGGGCTGCGGGCGTTCTTGCGCACCTACCAGACGTGGCGCAAGCAGGAAACCTGGTGGGCGTGGCAGGGTGCCGGCTGGTTTCTGCTCACGCTCATGCTGATCGCCTTGACGATGACCATGCCCCCGCTGGCCGGGTTCGGCGGATAATGAACTCAGCCCAACTGAGGCGGATAGAGGTATGCCGAGGGAGGAGTACCCATGAAAGGCCCGAAAGATCCTGTCGACCACGCGAGGACGACACGACCGCATGCCGGCGAGTCGATGAAGGACAACAAGATCATGCCGGGGCTGATCGTGATCGCTGTCGCATTGGTGTTGTTCGTCTCATGTCTGGCGGCGTTTGCGACCCGTCACCACGATGTCGGTCTGGTTCTGGCATCGGCATCGGCGGCCGGATTCGTCATCGGCGGGGCGTGGCTGGCCGTTGAGCACCTTCGCGTCCGCCGCATCGAAGAGCGTTGGTACGCAGAGCATCCCGACGCGCAGCGCCAGGAGCCAAGCAGTTAGACCGCCACCGAAAAGGCCCAGCCGTTTGGCTGGGCCTTTCTGTTGGACCTGTTACGGCCGCTGCTCGGCTTCCTGACGGCGCTCCGCGGCGCGTGCGCCCCCGCGCGCCGATTCGGCCTCGGCTTCCTTCTTGGCCACGTCCTGCTGGGCGTCGGCCTTGTCCTGCTGAGCCTTGCCCTCGCGGATCATGTCGTCCCGGCCGGTCACCGTGCCGACCGCTTCCTTGGCCTTGCCTTTGACGTCTTCGACAACGCCCTTGACGCCTTCTTCAGGTCCTGTGTTCTTCTTCTCGGTCATGGTTACCTTTCCGCTATTGCAGTGGATCGGTCTGCCCATCTTCTTGAGCGTCGGCCCGAAAGGCGAGCCGCACGAAGGGAATCTCCCCACGCAGCCGTTGGGTTCCCCGCCGGCCCGAATGGCTAAACGTGGCGTGGGTATACGTAGCGCATGCGAGTGGTGGTCGTCGGGGCAACGGGCAACGTCGGTACCAGCGTGGTCGAGACCCTCGCTGCCGATGGGCAGGTCGATGCCATCATCGGCATTGCCCGCCGACGGCCGCGCTGGCAACCGCCGAAGACCACGTGGATCCAGGCGGATATTTCGCGTGATGAGCTTGAGCCCCACTTTCGAGGGGCCGACGCCGTCGTGCACTTGGCCTGGCTGTTTCAACCGTCGCATGATGAGTTGGCGACCTGGCGCAACAACGTCCGTGGCAGCATTCGGGTGTTCGACGCCGTCGCCGGCGCCGGCGTGGGAGCTTTGGTTTACGCCTCATCGGTCGGCGCGTATTCGCCTGGGCCCAAGGATCGCGGCGTCGACGAATCCTGGCCCACCCATGCGCTGCCTACCGCGGCCTATGGGCGAGAGAAGTCATACCTGGAGCGTGTGCTCGACAGCTTCGAGCGCCAGCACCCACAGGTGCGCGTCGTGCGGATGCGGCCGGCGTTCATTTTCAAGCGGGAGTCGGCATCCCAGCAACGCCGCCTCTTCGCCGGGCCGCTGCTTCCCACAACGCTCATCCGGCCGTCCCTGCTTCCGATCGTCCCGGATCTGCCGGGCCTCCGGTTGCAGGCTCTTCACTCCTTCGACGCCGCACAGGCCTACCGGCTCGCCGTCATCCGGCCCGTTCGTGGTGCGTTCAACATCGCGGCCGATCCCGTAATCGATTCCCGCACCCTCGGCGACCTCCTCGGCGCACGGCCAGTCAAGCTGCCCCTGGCACCGATCCGGGCCGCCGTTGCCGGCGCATGGAATCTTCACCTCGTGCCCGCCAGCCCGACGCTCGTTGACCTCGCGCTGAGCCTGCCGATCATGGATACCGCGCGCGCCCGCGCAGAACTCGAGTGGACTCCGATGCGCACATCCCTCGAGGCGATCCGTGATTTCCTCGAAGGGCTCAGGGATGGCAGCGGAATGGATACGCCGCCACTGGAGCCCTCAGCTGGTGGACGGTTCCGGGAAAAAGAGGTGGCGACCGGCGTCGGGCAACGGGCGACACCCTGACCTGTTTGGTGAGGCTCATGTCGGGTATCGCATGGCACATGACTCTCGATCGGCATCGACTCACCGGGTTACCGGCGGTCGCGACATTGACCGACCTCGGCTTCGCGTCCATCGCGGCCGGGGTGATCGCTCGGCGACGCCCCGTGATCCGACTGCTGGAGCGGATACAGGCCGCGCCCGCGCGGTCACGCGTATGCAGAGCCTGCGGCGCCAGTTCGGCAGGGGCCCTGTCGAGTTGGTGATTCCGGGGCGGCGCTTGGTGGTGATTCTGGACCCCGACGACGTCGGCCGGGTACTGACGCAGTCGCCAACGCCGTTTGACCCTGCCAGCCGGGAGAAGCGCATGGCCCTGCAGTGGTTTGAGCCGCACGGCGTGCTGATCTCTCGGGGACCCCTCAGAGCGCGACGGCGCGGGGTCAACGAGGCCGCGCTGGACGCAGGTTCAGCCGTGCACCGGCTGGGCGATGCGTTCGCCGCGAAGATCGCCGACGAGTCACGAGGGGTGGTGGCCGGCGCGATGCGGCGTGGCCGCCTGGACTCTGCGCAATTCATGACGGCGTGGTGGCGATTGGTTCGGCGGCTGGCATTGGGTGAGCAGGCCCGCGAGGACGCGGCGATCACCGATCAGCTTTTACGGTTGCGCAGGGCGGGCAATTGGGCCTTCCTGGCGCTGCCGCATTATCGGGCGCGGGCCCAGTTCATGGAGCGTCTTTACCGGTACGCCGAGGCGCCCGAACCCGGAACACTGGTCAGCGCGCTCGCCGATACACCGGCCAGCGGGGCGGTCGATCCGGTCGGTCAAATGCCGCAATGGCTCTTTGCATTTGACGCCGCGGGGATGGCGCTGCTGCGTGCGCTCGCACTGCTGGCGAGCCATCCTGGACAGCTGGCGCGAGCCGTCGAAGATGTTGGCGACGTTGATCGTCCGCTGCGCAGGCCTTACCTTCGGGGCTGTGTGCTGGAGTCGGTGCGGTTGTGGCCCACCACGCCCACGATTCTGAGGGACACCACAGAGGACACCGACTGGGGCGACGGCGACGACCGCTTCACCATCGCCAAGGGCGCCGGGGTGATGATCATCACGCCCGCGTTCCATCGCGACGACATGTTGTTGACGTTCGCGCACGAGTTCACGCCGGACATATGGCTCGACGGCCGCGCCCAGCGATACCCCCAGCTGGCGCCGTTCTCGGCCGGGCCCGCTGAATGTCCCGGACGCAATCTCGTTCTGTTCGTGACGAGCATGCTGTTGGCGAACATGCTGGGCGCGTTGCATTTTGATTTCCGGTCCGCGCCTCGGCTGTCGCCGGAGGAACCGCTACCGATGACGCTCAATCAGCTGAGGCTTGAGTTCGCTGTGCAGCGTGCCGATTCCATGGCGTCAGGATCAGTCCGTGCGCAACACCGCTGAATACCGGGTGTAGCCCGGGCGCAGCCGGACCAGGTCCGGATTGACCCTGGCCACGTCCTCCCACGCGGCAAGGAACGTGCCGCGATGCCGCCATCGCAGGAAAGCGGCCAGCATCATCGGCGCGTCGGCATCGGAGCGTTCGTAGCCGAGGAACGACGACTTGGTGCGCGGGCTGATCACCAGTCCCAGCACTCTCGGCGTGCGGCGGATTGTCGTCTCGGTCACCGGCGATGGTGAGCCGGACGTCGACCACGGTGCCGACGGGATGCTGGGCGGCGTCGATGACGCGCAGCCCAAGGAGCTTACTCAGCTGCATGCCGTCCTCCGGGAATGTGTTTGATGATGTGGTCGCGCAGCCACCTCTCCACCCATCCCACGTCGAAGGTCATGTCCGTGGGCTTCAGCTTCACCACTACACCGACGGAGGCGACGAGTTGCCACGGAATCTCTTGCAGCCGTGAGCGTGGCGGTGCACCGCCGAAGATGCGGGTCGCCAGTATCTGGCCCGACAGCAGCGCCGTCACCCGGGGCGCCTCGGCCCCATCGGCGATGTCCTCGTCGAATTTCACACCGTCGAGTTCAAGATCGTCAACGATCCCGACCGGATCGTCGTGGTCATCGAAGAGTTGGCGATCCAGCAGGTGCAGTCGGGCGTCGATCAACTCGCCGCGGTGACGCTTCACCGGCAACTCGTCACGGGTGTTCATTGTCCTGCTCCGGTGACGATCAACAAGGGGATGGCCGCCAGCGAGGCGGCCAGGATGATGACGAGATAGACAGATGCGAACACGTTGATCACCTTCCCGTTTGTCTCGTCGCCCATGTACTCAGAGTCGTTGGCCACGATCAGGATTGGCAGATACGTCAGGGGCAGCGCGACCGCGGAGAACACCACTGACAACTCGGTCACCAGGATCGGGTCCACGCCGGTGAACAGAACCGCGGCTCCGCCGGCAATCGCTGACGAATATCACCACGTGGAACCTTGCCGCCTCGGCTGGCCTGCGGAACTTGCCCCACGTCCAGCCGAGAAACTGGGCCAGGGTGTAGCCGGCCGACAGCGCGGTCTCCAGCGCCGCGCCGAACGTCGCCGCCACGAAGCCGATGATCAAGAAGGCCAGCGCAAGCTTCCCGCCGGCGACCACGACGGGCATGGCCACCTGCGACAGCGATGTCACCTCGATTTGGTTGGGCAGTAAGACAATTGCCGCCGACGCCGCGAGAAAAATCGAGAGTATTCCTCCCAGGGGAAACCCGACCAGCACATTCGCCCGCGACCTGCCCAAATCCTGGATGGTCCAATGCTCTTCCACGGCTCCCGACGAGAAGAAGAACACCTCGTACGGTGTCATCGCGGCGCCGAACAACGCGATGGCGAAGAACCAGTATGTTGCCGCCGATTCCGTCTCAGGGATGACAGGGGCAGTGGCCTGGTGCGCAAGATCCGACCAATTCGGCTGCAGCGCAAACACAGTGACCGCGAAGACGATCAGACACAGGCCCAAGAGGCCTGCGACGTTCTCCATGATGGAGAACTTCACCCGCCAGATCACCAACCAGACGGCGAAGGCGGCGACCGGTATCCACATGAACCTGCTGACGTCGGTGGCCAGTTGCAGGGCCAGCGCCACACCACCGATCTCCGCGGTCAGTGTCATCAGGTTGATGAAGAACGATGCGGTCAGATTCGCTGCGGCGGTGCGTGGTCCCAGCCGTTCGCGAATGATCTCGAAGGTGGCACGTCTGCTGACTGCGGCCACCCGTCCGGCCATGTTGGCGTACAGGCAGATTCCAATGACGCCGACGACCACCGCCCATGCCAACCCCAAGCCGAACCGGGAGCCGACGATGGCGTTGGTGACCATGTCCCCGATGTCGAGGAACCCGCCGATGGCGGTGAGGATGCCCAGCGCCACCCCAAGGAATTTGGGCATCAGCGGTATCCGGTCTCGAGCTCGTGCGACAACTTCTCCAACTCAGCGCGTACGGCTTCCACCGTGGGTTCGCCAAGGATGTCGCGCAGTGCTGCCGAAGCCGCATTCAGTTGCCCGATGATCGCCGTCATCGCTTCGGTCAGCATGCGCTGGCGCCCAAGGTCGATCGGGTCCTCGGCCTTCAGGTCGGCGATTCCTTTGTAAGCCTTGGTGACCTCGTCACGGGCATCGGAGATCTGCACACTGGCCAGCTGCGTTGTTGAGCGTTGTTGCATCCACACGTCCAACGCCAGTACACCGCTGCGAGCAGCCGCGGTGGTCTCCTCCATGGCCTGGGCCAGTTGACCCGGCATGCCATCTCTGTTGGCGGGGCAACGCGTCAGCAACAGACCCAACCCGACGACGACCACAACCAGCAGAACCCCGCCCGAATGCGTTGCAGGCGTTGGCCTTGTGCCATCGGCGGCTCCCGTCAGGTCATTCTGCCTCGTCCTCGACCCTGTCGTCGTCCGGATCAAGCTCGACAGTCTCCAGCTGTTCCTGCCAGTCCTGCGGTGCCGCCTCCAGCGGTAGCTCCGCCTCTGGCTCGGCGGGCGCCTCCTCATCGGAAACCGGTTCAACGGGTCGCCGCAGTTGCTCGACGGCGTCGGCGACGGGGACTTCGTCTGGAAGCTCTTCGCTGTCTTGCATGACGGTTGGTGTACCCCGCGCGTCGTCGCCGAAAACCGTCCGCCACCAGGCAGTCATCCGGAGAGCGAAGTGCTGCTGAGCCACATTGCGAAGAGTTCACGCCGACGGCGTTACGCAAATTGACGCTCCGGGTAGGTCTTCTCTATGTGGGATTCACGACCGGCGCGCACGCTGTTGGTGTGGCATTTGCATGGGTCGTGGACGGAATCTTTCGTCGCGGGCCGGCATCGCTACTTGATCCCCGTCAACGGGGATGAAGACACGTACGGCCACGGATTGGCCGGCAGGGATTGGCCACGGGCACAAGAGGTTCCATCGTCGCAGTTGCGTGACGAACGCGTCGATCTGGTGGTACTGCAGCGGCCGCACGAACTCGAACTGGCGACACGCTGGCTGGGCCGGCGCCCCGGCGTCGACGTTCCGGCTGTCTATGTCGAACACAACGCGCCACGGCCGTTTGCGGTCGACAGCGTCCACCCCTTCGCCGGGCGGGGCGACATCCCCGCTGATCCACGTCACGGACTTCAACTGCTTGATGTGGGACAACGGCGCCGCACCCACTCGTGTCATCACCCATGGCATCGCCGATCCCGGCCAGCTATACACCGGCGAGATCCCGGCGGCCGCCACCATGATCAACGAGCCGCTACGCCGCTGGCGCACCGTTGGCGCCGATCTGCTGGAGGAGCTTGGCTCCCACGCGCCCATCGATGTCTGGGGCATCGACACGGAGGAACTCAACTGCCGTAGCCGGACGCGACGGGTGCGCGGCAAGGGCGATGTGCCCGCGCCGCGCTTGCTGAATGAGGTGGCACGCCGTCGCGTCTACCTGCATACCGCTCGCTGGACGTCGTTGGGGATGTCGCTGGTGGAGGCGATGTACCTCGGAATGCCCGTCGTGGCTATCGCATCGACGATGGCGCCGCTGGTGGTGCCGCCCGAGGCCGGCGTGGTGAGCGCAGACATCAAAACGCTGGGATACGCGTTGGAGGGTTTCGTCACCGACTTTCCTGCGGCAACCGCGGCGGGCAAGGCAGCCCGCGACTTCGCGATGTCCCACTTCGCACTCGAGAGGTTCCTCGCCGAATGGGACGACGTCATCGAGGAGTGCTGCGGATGAGGTCACGAGAACGAGGACGCCGCTGAAGATCGCCGATGGTGTCCGCGAGCGGCGCAGAACGTTCGCGTCGCCGAACTGTCGGCAGCGCTGGCCCGCCGCGGTCACGAGGTGACCGTCTACACCCGTCGCGACGATCCGGATCTGCCCGAACGTGTCGAGACGCCGCAGGGTTACACCGTGGTTCATGTGCCGGCAGGGCCAGCCGGGCAACTACCCAAAGACGAACTGCTGCAATACATGGCCCCGTTCGCGCAGTATCTCGACGCGCGGTGGACAGCCGATCGGCCGGATGTCGCACACGCCCACTTCTGGATGTCCGGCATCGCCACGTCAGCTGGCGGCCAAGCACCTCAATCTGCCTGCAGTACAGACCTTTCACGCGCTCGGCGTGGCCACAGCGCCGCCACCAAGGCGCGCAGGACACCAGCCCGCAGGAGCGGATGCGGTTGGAGGCCACGCTCGCCCGGAGTGCGACCTGGGTCGCGGCGACCTGCACCGACGAGGTGTTCGAGCTGATGCGCATGGGCCGGTCGCGCGCCCGGATGTCCGTCGTGCCGTGTGGGGTGGACCTCGATCTGTTCACGCCCGAGGGCCCCAAGGCGCCGCGCGGTAAGACCGCACCGCATCGTCACCGTCGGAAGATTCGTACCGCACAAGGGTTTCGACGTCCTTGTCCGCGCGATGCCGGCCTTGCCCAATACCGAACTCGTCATCGTCGGCGGCCCCGACGAATCGCAGACTGGACTCCGATCTCGAGGCGCGCCGGCTGCATGAGCTGGCCGACGAACTCGGCGTTGTCGACCGGGTGCGGCTGTACGGTTCTGTTGCGCGAGAAGGTATGCCGGCGATCCTGCGGTCCGCAGACGTGGTGGCGTGCACGCCGTGGTACGAGTCGTTCGGCATCGTGGCGCTCGAGGCGATGGCCTGCGGCGTTCCCGTGGTGGCCTCGGCGGTGGGCGGGATGCTCGACACCGTCGTGCATGACGTGACGGGCCGACTGGTGAGACCGAAGCAGCCTGCTGACGTCGCCGACGCCATCAACCATCTGCTACGTGACGAGTTCCTGCGGCAGAGCCTCGGCGCGGCCGGACGTGATCGGGCCCGGGCCCGCTACTCGTGGGACCGGATCGCGGCCGACACCCTGCGCATCTACGACTGCGGCTGGTGCCGGCCGAACCTACGCACGCACCGGCGGCGGTGATCGACTCTCCTCCGGATGTGGTTCAGCCTCTTCTCCAGTTTCGCCGACGGCCGCCTCGACATCCGCCGGGCAGCCGTCGCCGTTCGGCGCACGCGCCTCGGGCAGATCGGCATGAGCGCCTCGGCCGCGCCTTCGCGCGTGCGTCGCCGTCCCGCAGCGCGGCCCGCAGTCAACTCTGCGCCCATCGCCATCAGCAACGACGGACGGGGCGCCGTAGCCACGCCGTCAGCGCCGCATTCCGCAGATTGCGTGCGTCCTGGGCACGGCGTTGGTTGGCCGCATCGCCGACGGCTGGTGGTATGCCAGCAGGGTCGGGACAGTAGCACAGCTCCCAGCCATTGGCGGCCAGGTCCCAGGGCCAGAAGCTGCTCCTCGCCGCGGAAATGCAAGATAGCGCTGAAGCCGCCCACCGCCTCGAAGGCCTCCTTTCGGACCATCGGCCGAGCAGGCCAGGAAACCGAGGATCGATGGTCCGGGCAGCGCTGGGTCGTGGCCCAGCGGACTGTCGGCAAGGGCCGCCGCCATCGGATCCTCCGGCGCTTGGACGGCCACACCACGGTACGCGCCGCCAGCAGCGCGACAGTTGGGTGCCTGTCGAAGACCGTCTCGCGCCGATCGTCGGCGCATCGGGCATCCCACCAGGAATCGTCGTCGCAGAACGCGACGATACGGAGTACTGGCAGTGCGCGACGCCGACATTGCGGCCGATCGGCGCCGAGATTGTCGGAGAGGGTTATCAGTTTCAGCCGTCCTCCGGACCGCGCCGACAGCCGCGCTATTACCGCCACCGAGTCGTCGCGGGAGGCATTGTCCACCACTGCGATCGGACACACCGTCGTGTCCAGCAGCCGGCTCAACGGTTGCGGCGAGTTCGGAAGCGCGGTCGCGGCTAGCGATCACGAACGAGGTGCGTGGCTCCATCGGCATGACTGGAGGCACTACCCGGCTGACGCCGCCCCAAACCGGTGCTCGCCACCAATCCGGCGGCCACCGTCCGCCGGCCCGTCGGCTGTCGCGTGTGTTGGTCACCGGCGGTGGCGGCTTTCTCGGTAGCCATCTGTGTCGGATGCCTGCTCGAGCGGGGCGCGGAGGTGTTCTGCGTCGATGACCTGTCCACCAGCGCACCCGACGCCGCAGAGCCGGCTCGACGGGTCACCCAAGCTACCAGTTTCGTGCACCACGACATCAGCGAGCCTTTGCCGGCCGCGGTGGCGAGATATGTTTTTCGACACGGTGTTTCATTTGGCATCTCCGGCATCACCGATCGACTATCTTCGGCTGCCGATTGCACACACTGCGTGTCGGGGCGCAGTGGCACCGCGAACGCACTCGACGATCGCGGAGCGGTGCGGAGCCCGATTCGTGCTGGCCTCCACCAGCGAGGTCTACGGGGATCCGTTGCAGCATCCGCAGCCAGAGAACTACTGGGGCAACGTCAACCCGGTCGGACCGCGCAGCGTCTACGACGAGGCGAAGCGGTACGCCGAGGCGTTGACCTTCGCCTACCGGCGTGAGCGGGCGGTGTCGACGTCGGCGTCGCGCGGATCTTCAACACCTACGGCCCGCGCATGCGCGCCGACGACGGCCGCGCGGTGCCGACCTTCTGCCGGCAGGCCCTGAACGGCGAACCGATCACCGTTTCGGGAACCGGCGAGCAGACGCGCTCGCTGTGCTACGTCGACGACACCGTCGCCGGTCTAGTCTGCTCTGGCGCTGAGCGACTTCGAACGGTCCGGTGAACATCGGCAACCCGGAAGAGCGTGACGGTGCTGCACATCGCCGAGCTCGATCCGCGATCTCGCCGGCAGCGATTCGGCGATCGCATTCACGCCAGCGGTCGACCGACGACCCGCAGCGCCGCTGCCCCGACATCGCCTTGGCGCGTGAGCGGCTGGGCTGGCCACCGACCGTGCAGCTACACCGACGGGCTGGCGGCGACCCTCGTGCACTGGTTCCGCGACGGAGTCAACGCAGCGAGCATCCGCTGTGCTACACCCAGACTGCAGGAGGTCGCTGATGCGAATCCTCGGTATGAATGCGGTATTCCACGATCCGGCGGCCGCCGCTGGTCGTCGACGGACATATTGTCGCTGCCGCCGAGGAGGAGCGCTTCACCCGCCGCAAGCACGGCAAACAGGCGGTCCCGTTCTCCGACGTGGGAGCTGCCCGACCGGCCGCGACGCTGGTGCCTCGCGCGAGGCCGGTCTGCGCCCCGTCGGACATCGACGCGGTCGGCTACTCGTATGACCCGCGACTGTGGACGGCAGCCGCCGAACCTCGAGTGGCCTCGACCGCGACTGGGAATACCTGCGCACACATGTACGCCGCAACGGCGCCCCGGTTCTTCCACAGTCCGCTGTTGCCGGGCCTGGACCCCGGCGGTCGTCCGCTACGTCCGACATCACGTCGCGCACGCCGCTTCGAGCGGCGCTGGCGTCCCCGCACTCTGACTCCGCCGTGCTGGTGGTCGACGGTCGCGGTGAACGCACTTCGATGCTGGCCGGGGAGCTACCGGGACACAAATCGACGTCCTAGCCTCCCAGTCGCTACCGCACTCGCTGGGCTTGCTTTATGAGAACCTCACCGAACACCTGGGTTTCAAGCGATCCAGTGACGAGTACAAGGTGATGGCGATTGCGTCCTACGGGACACCGCGGTTCGCCGACGAAGTTCCGCGAATTGGTGTACGCGTGCAATGACGGCGGATTCCGCACCGAGCCCGTTGACTGGAACTCTTTTGCGCCTCGCCGCGAGCCTGGCGCCGGAAAGGGCCACGCGCTCGCGCAACCCGACCCGGAGCACGCCGACCTGGCCGTGCAGCGTGCAGCGGGTGGTCGAGGAGGTGCTTCTCGACCTGGTCGGCTGGCTCACGGCTCCGCACCGAACACGGAAATCTCTGCCTGGCAGGGGAGTCGCGCTCAACTGCGTGGCAAATTCACACGATTCACGCTCGAGGTGCGCTTCCGCAACGTGTGGGTACAGCCGGCCGCCGGCGACGCCGGGACCGCGCTCGGCGCCGCGCTCGCACTGGCCGGGGAATCAGGCGAGCCGATCACCCCGATGCCGTCGGCCGCGCTAGGCCGTGGATTCGTCCGATGACGAGATCGCCGCGACGCTCGCCGAAGCCGCCATCCCACTATGAGCGACCCGACGACCTGGCCGCGGCGGTCGGCGATGCGCTCACCGACAACCAGCTGGTCGGCTGGTTTCAGGGCCGCGCCGAATTCGGACCACGCGGCGCTCGGTGGGCGGTCGCTGCTTGCCGACCCGCGCCGAATCGACAACCTGGAACGGCTCAACACAGTCAAAGGCCGCGAGCAGTTCCGTCCGGTCGCGCCGATGGTGCTCGCCGAGCGGGCGGCCGAAATCTTTTCCGGCGGGCCGATTCCCAGCCCGTACATGCTCTTCGTCCACGACGTCGATGACGCAGTGGCGCTCGAACGATTCCGGCCGTCACTCATGTCGACGGCACTGCCCGGATCCAGACTGTCGACCGCAGCCACGCTCTTCTGCACGCCACGATCAGCCGGTTCGCCGAACGTACCGGCGTGCCGGTGATCGTCAACACCAGTTTCAACACATCCGGACGGCCGATGGTCGACAGCCCGCGTGATGCGCTCGAATGCTTCGGCTAGCGCACCGATCGACGTGCTCGCCATCGGTCCCTTCATCGTCAGGCGGGCACGATGAGCTTCGCGATCGTCATTCCAACCATCGGCCGCGAGTCGGTGCACAGACTGCTGGCCGAATTGGACGGCTACGATCGGGTCCGTCTCCGGAGGCGGTGATTCTCGTCGACGACCGCGTCGACCCCTCACCGCCGTTGCACCCGACCACGAGCCTGCCCGTGACTATCCTGCACAGCGGAGGCCGGGGACCGGCCGCGGCCCGCAACATCGGCTGGCGCAGCACGCGCGCTCGCTGGATCTGCTTCCTCGACGACGATGTTGTGCCGCAGCCGAATTGGCTCACCGCATTGTCAGATGACCTGGCCTGTGCCGAGGCCGAAGGTGCGGCGGGCACGCAGGGCGTGATCGATGTTCCGCGGGTCGCCGGACGCCGGGCCACCGATGACGAACGCCGCACCCAACGTCTCGCCGACGCGAAGTGGATCACGGCGGACATGGCCTTCCGGCGTTCTGTGCTGGCTGGCCGTTGGAGGCTTCGACGAGCGCTTTCCTCGTGCGTACCGCGAGGACTCCGACCTGGCGCTGCGAATCATCCTGGAAGGCAACGAGATTGTGCAAGGGTCCGGCGATCGCACCCATCCAGTCGCGAAGTCGACGTTGATGAGCAGCGTCAAGGCGCAGATCGGCAACCGGACGACGCGTTGATGCGCCGTAAGTACGGCGCGCCGGTGGCGCGCCATGTGGACGAGGGACGGGGGCAGGCTGCCGGCGCATTCGGTGACCACCGCAGCGGGTGCGACCGTGCGCTGACGTCGCTCGGCGGCCGTTGGCCGATTGCGAAGTGGGCCGCGCCCTGTGGGCCGTGTTGACCGCCGAGTTCGCGGTGCGCCGTTTCTTGGCGGGCTCCCCCACCGCGACCGAGGCGGCACGCATGCTCGCGACCAGCGCCCTGATACCGCCGTCGCGGTGGTCCATCGCATCCGCGGCGAGTGGGCGTTCCGTGCAGCACATCGCGACCCGCCCCTTGCGGTGCTGCTTGACCGCGACGACACGATAATCGAAGACAGTCCGTACCTCAGGATCCCGGCGATGTGCGCCCGATGCCCGGTGCGCTAGACGCGCTCGGCCGAGCTCCGGCGGCGGGGTCTGCTGCTGGCGGTCGTCACCAATCAATCCGGGGTGGCCAAGGGATTCATCACCCCCCACGCAGCTGCACGCGGTGAACGGACGGGTCGACGAGGTGCTCGGGCCGTTCGGTTCGTGGCAGGTCTGCGTTCATGACGACGGTGACGGGTGCAAGTGCCGCAAACCCGCGCCAGGAATGGTGCGGGCCGCCGCCGAGGAGCTTGGCGTCGACACCACTCGCTGTGTGCTGATCGGCGACACCGGCGGCGACGTCGACGCCGCGTTGTCGGCGCGCGCGGATGCGGTGCTCGTGCCCACCCGAGCGCACGCTTGGCCACGAGATCAGTGACGCCCGAGTGCGGGCCCGGGTCGCCGCCACCCTCAACGACGCCGTGTCCATGGTGCTGGAGGAGTGCCGATGAGTCGCGCCGTGGTGGCAAGGCTGGACAGCGCCGGTGATGTCCTCATCACCGGCCCGGCGGTACGGGCCGTCGCCGCCACCCACCACGGGTCACATATCTGGCCGGACCACGCGGACGCACCGCGGCGGAACTGTTACCCGCGGTCGACGAGATCATCGAATGGCAGGCGCCCTGGGTCGATTTCGACTCGCCGGAACTCACCGGCGACCACGTCGAGTCACTGGTCAAGCAACTGCGCGACGTGGCACCAGAACGCGTGTACATCTTCACGTCGTTTCACCAGTCGCCGCTGCCGCTGGCGCTGATCTGCCGGATGGCCTCGGTGACCTGGATCGGCGCGATCAGCGAGGACTATCCGGGCACGCTGCTCGATCTCCGCCACCACGTCGAGGGCGGCGTACCCGAGCCACTGCGTGCCCTGTCGCTCGTGCGCGCTGCGGGCTGCGAACTACCCGACGGCGACGACGGCGCGCTGCGTGTGCGCCGCCCCCGGCTATCGGAAGACCTGCGCCGCGAAACTCTTGGCGAGCCACCGTTTGTCGTTTTCCATCCCGGCGCGGCGGTGCCTGCGCGCCGGCCCACCACGGCGCGAAGCGCGCAGATGGTGGCCGCACTGGCCGCGGCCGGCCACCGTGTGGTTGTGCACCGGAGACGCAGTCCGAACGCGACCTCACCGCAGCGGTGGCCGGCGACGACGGTGTCGACCTCGGTGGGCGGACTTCGTTGGCGATGCTTGGTGCGGTCTACGCCGCCGCGAAGGTCGTCGTCGCGCCCAACACCGGACCGGCACACCTGGCCGCGGCGGTAGGCGCGCCGGTGGTGTCGCTCTTTGCGCCCGTCGTGCCGGCGTCGCAATGGAGCCCATACGGCCACAACGTCATCCGGCTCGGGAACCAGAACGCCCCGTGTCGGCTCACCCGCGCCCGCATCTGCCCGGTGGACGGCCATCCCTGCCTGGACGGCATAACCGACGGCGAACTGCTGGCCGCGGTCGATCGATTGGGAGGACAGCGATGATAGAGAGCCATTTCGGCGCCCTTGCGCGGGCCGTCGATCAGATCCGAGCCGGAGGCGCCCAAGCTGGCGGCATGGGGCCGGCGGCTCGCCGATGTGCTCACCGACGGTGGACGGCTGCTGGCGTGCGGCAACGGAGGCAGCGCGGCCGAGGCCCAGCACCTAACAGCGGAGTTGGTGGGCCGCTTCCGCGACGAACGAATGCCGTTGTCCGCCATTTCATTACACGCCGACACCTCGGCATTGACGGCAATCGTCAACGACTACGGATCCGATGAGATGTTCGCCCGCGGAGTCCGCGCTCACGGCCGGCCTGGCGACGTGCTGGTCGCGCTGTCCACCAGCGGCACCAGCCCCAATGTGCTAGCTGCTGTGAAAGCCGCGCACGAGACGAGCCTCACCACCTGGGCGCTGACCGGACCGGCGCCCAACCCGCTGGCCGCAACGTGCGACGACGCGATCTGCGTCGAGGCTCCCACTACGGCGACCGTGCAAGAGATCCACCTGCTGTTGGTGCATTCGCTGTGCATCGCGCTCGATGACGTGCTGCTGGGAGCCTCTCGTGGGTAGGCCGCTGCTCATCGTCGGCGACTCGATGCTTGACGTCGACATCGAGGGCAGTGCCACCCGGCTCAGCCCGGAGGCACCCGTACCGGTCGTCGACGCGGAGCGGGTCTGGCATCGTCCCGGCGGCGCCGGGCTGGCCGCAGTGCTCGCCGCCAGGGCGGACGACGACGTGACCTGGTGACCGCGCTGACCGATGATGCCGACGGCCGCGCACTTGCCGAGCTGTTGGCGTCGGCAGGAGTGACTGTGCTGGCGCTGCCGATGACCGGAACCACGGTGTGCAAGACCAGGATTCGTGCGGCAGGACAGTCGATGCTGCGGCTGGACCATGGCGACGGTACGGCCGCAGCTGACGCCGTGCCGCCGGAGGTGACTGCGGTATTCGACGATGCACGTGCTGTCTGCGTGGCCGACTACGGTCGCGGCGTCACCGCACATCCCGGCATCCGCGCGTTGCTCACTCGGGCCGCCGAACGGGTACCGGTCGTATGGGATCCACACCCGCGCGGTGCTGATCCCGTACACGGACTGCTGGCTGGTGACCCCCAATCAGGATGAGGCGCAAACTCATTCGCCCGAGGCGCCTGCGCCGGCGCTGGCAGGCGCGGGCGGTGTGCGTCACGCTGGGATCAAGGGGGGCGGTGCTGGCCACGCAGTCGCTCGGCTGCGCGCACATCCCGGTACCAGGCGGGACAGGCCCCGGTCGAACCGATGCCTGCGGCGCCGGTGACCGGTTCGCAATCGCGGCCACGCTGGCGCTGGCGGCTGGGGACGACGCGCAGGCGGCGGTCGCCGCAGCGGTAAGGGCCGCCAGCCGCTTCGTCGCTGCCGGCGGGGCAGTTGGGGTATCAACAGGAGCTTCCATGGAGCGGAACCCGTCAGCCACAACCAAATCCGAGGCCATCACTGGAGACATCGCAACCGTGCGCGACCATTTGCGCCGCCGCGGCGGCACGCTTGTCGCGACGGGAGGCTGCTTCGATCTGTTGCACACCGGGCATGTCCGGCTGCTGAGACAGGCCCGCCAGCTTGGCGACTGCACTGGTGGTGCTGCTCAACTCGGACGCTTCCGTACGGGCGTTGAAGGGCCGGGGACGGCCGGTGATGGCCGACGAGGACCGGGCGCGGGTGCTGGCCGCCCTGGCCTGTGTCGACGCGGTCGTGATCTTCGACGAGCGATTCGCCCGAGCGCGCACTGGCGCAGCTGCGGCCCGACATCTGGGTCAAGGGCGGCGACTACACCGAGGCCGACCTGCCCGAAGCCGATGTGGTCCGCAGTCACGGCGGCGAGGTGGTGCTGCTGCCTACCGTGGCCGGCTATTCGTCATCCAATCTGATCGCCGCGGCGCGGTCATAGCGAGCGAGAGGAACTATCACATGAATCTTGGGCAACATCATCATAACCGGGGGATCGTCCGGACTCGGCGCGGCCACTGTGGAATCCGTTGTAGGCCATGGTGGTACCCCACTGGTCATCGACAGGAAAGATCCGCCCGCCCACGTGGCGTACATGCAGGCCGACTTGGCCGACACCGAGGCCGTCGACACGGCGGTTCGTGGTCTGGCCGAACTTGTGGACGGCCAGATCCACGGTGTGTTCACCGCGGCCGGCATTGACTCGTGCGGCAAGCTCGACGATGTCGCCGCCAAGGACTGGGAGCGCGTGATCCACGTGAACCTGCTCGGCACCGCCGCGGTGGTGCGTTCGGCGTTGCCGTACCTGAAGGCCACCGGCGGGCGGATCGTCACCTGCGCATCGACCTTGGGTATCAAGGCCGTCAGCGACGCAACCGCATACTGCGCATCCAAGTTCGGCGTCGTCGGCTTTTCCCGTGCGCTGGCCGCGGAATTGGCCGGAGAGGTCGGCGTGACGACGCTGATTCCCGGTGGCATGTACACGCCCTTCTTCGACGGGCGCGACGAGCAGTACAAGCCACCGCCGGATGCCAAGCTGAACAAGCCCGAGGATGTCGCCGAGACGGTTGTGTTCGCGCTGTCTCAGCCGCCGGGCTGCGAGGTCCGGGAGATGGTCGTGTGCGCGTCAACGGAGTCGTCGTGGCCGTAGGGCGCGACACCATCCTGGTGCTGCGCGCGCTGGGACTGGGTGACCTGCTGACCGGCATACCCGCGATGCGTGGCCTGCGGCGCGCCTATCCGGACACCAGCATCGTGATGGCCACGCCCGAGCGGTTCTGCGAGCTCGCGATGCTGTCCGGCGCCGTCGACCGCGTGCAGCCGACACCCGGCCTCGGCAGCTTGCGCCCGACGGGTGAGCAGCCGGCGCTGGCGGTGAACCTGCACGGCAGCGGCCCAGAAAGCATCGCTGACTTGCTGGCGCTCGCGCCGACGACTCTGCTGTCCCACCGCCACAGCGCCTATCCCTCGCTGGAAGGACCGCCGTGGCGAGTTGACTTGCATGAGGTCGATCGATGGTGCCGGTTTCTGGAGTGGTATGGGATCGCTTGCGACCCAGAGGATCTGACTATCCCACGGCCACGCGGCTATCCCGACCGATCTGGGGTGGTCGTCGTTCATCCTGGAGCCGCGTTCGCCGCACGGCGCTGGCCGGCGGAACGTTTCGCGGCGGTGGCCGCCTCGCTGCACGAGGCCGGCCACGAGGTCGTCATCACAGGTGACAGCCGCGAGATCGACCTCGCCGGCTCTGTGGCGAGCCAGGCGGGCTTACCGCAGTCCCGTGTGCTGGCAGGCACTCTCGGGCTGCTCGGCCTGGTGGCCCTGATCCACGACTGCCGGCTGTTGATCTGCGGCGACACCGGTGTGGGCCACATTGCCACCGCGACCGGGGCGCCGTCTGTGCTGATCTTCGGCCCCACGCCGCCCAATCGCTGGGGGCCTCGCGGCTCCGGCCCGCATATCGCGGTGTGGGCCGGCGACAAGGGCGACCCGCACGGCGACCGGCCACACAGCGGACTGCTGCTGATCACGGTGGCGCGGGTGCTGGAGGCCAGTCGAAGCCTGCTGGAGGAGTGCGCATGACGGGGCTACAGGCGGGCGTGGTCGGCGCCGGCTACGTCGGCCTCACCACCGCGGTGTGCGTGGCCGAGCGTGGCCATCACACCGTCTGCGTGGATGTCGACGCCTGCCGCGTCGACCAACTCAGCCGCGGCGTCGCGCTGCTCGACGAGCCTGGTCTGCCGCTACTTCTGCAGCAGGGACTGCAGAATGAAACCCTCAGATTCAGTGCCGACTACGCCGATCTTGCCGATTGTGATGTCGTGTTCGTCTGCGTGCCCACGCCGAGTCATCCCGATGGGTCGGCGGACCTGCGCGCGGTTGACGAGACCGTCGGTGGGCTCGCGTCGGTGCTGCGGCGGAACGCGGTGCTCGCGCTGAAGTCAACCGTGCCCGTCGGTACCACGCGCGACGTCGCGCGACGCATGAGATCCGCTGGGATCCATGTGGTTTCCAATCCCGAGTTCTTGCGCGAGGGCCACGCCAGCTATGACTTCCGTCAGCCCGACCGGATCATCATCGGTGCCGAGGAAGACGCTGCCGCCGACGTGGTGGCACCGCGTATTCGGTGGCACCGCCCCGACTTTGCGGATGAGCCCGGAGAGCGCCGAACTCGCCAAGTACGCGAGCAATGCCTTTCTCGCGGTGAAGATTTCGTATGCCAACTCACTGGCGCGGTTGTGCGCTCGAGTGGGCGCAGATGTCGAGGACGTCACCCGATGCATGGGCGCCGACGTGCGGATAGGCCCGCACTTTCTGGCGCCAGGTCCGGGCTGGGGTGGTTCATGCTTGCCCAAGGACACCGCCGCCCTGCTGCACATCGGGCGGGTTAACGGCATCGAACTGCCAGAGGTCGAATCGGCCCTCTTCACCAACTCCGCCCAGCCCGGCCGCGTGGCCGCCACCTTGAACCACACCATGTCAGCGCCACTACCGGCGGCACGGGTGACTGCGCTGGGCCTGACATTCAAGGCCGGTACCAGCGACGTGCGTGATTCGCCGGCATTGACCGTCTGCGGTGAACTGGCCCGCACCGGTGCGCAGATCACCGGCTATGACCCACAACTTGCCCGGATCGACCAGGCGCAGCTGCGCAGGTCGTCGATAGTCGCGGTCGACGACCCGTACCTGGCCTCCAAAGACGCCGACGCCATCGTGTTACTCACCGAATGGCCGGAATTCCGTGAGCTGGACTGGCAATTGATCGCCGACCAGGCACCCGGCGCGGTGGTCGTTGATACCCGCAACCTGCTCGACGCCGAGATGCTCGCCGACACCGCCTTGACCTATCTGGAACGCACACCGACGGGATTCTGACCCTTGCACGGCCCCGACCAGTTCAGATGAGTCACGCGGGTACCCGGCCTCTATGCGACTCGGCGTGCTGGATGTGGGCTCGAACGCCGCCCAGCTCCACGTGGTGGACGCACGTGCCGGTGCCCCACCACTGCCCATTCACGCGGTGAAGCAGCCCACCCGGCTGGCCGAGGAGGTCGGGGTGGAGGGATCGGTCTCCCAGCAGGGCGTCGATCGTGTTGTCTCCGCGGTTGCGCGGGCACTCGCTTCGGCTCGAGAGTTGCGGGTCGACCAGCTTTATCCGTTCGTCACCGCAGCGATCCGCGATGCTGGTAACCGCGACGAGATCCTCGAGCAGATCCTCGCCGAGACAGGCATTCAACTGCAATTCCTCAGCGGTGAGCAGGAGGCGCGATTGACGTATCTCGCGGTTCGTCGCTGGTACGGCTGGCAGGCCGGCAGATTGCTGAACGTCGATATCGGCGGCGGATCGATGGAACTCGCATTCGGCCGTGATGACCTTCCCGAACTGGCGGTCTCGCTGCCTCTTGGGGCGGCCCGCGTCAGCGCCGCGTACCTCCGGCCGGACCCACCGTCGAAGGCACAGGTCAAGGCGCTGCGGCGGTTCGTGAGGGAGCAGGTTCGCGATGTGGCCAACCGCGTGCAATGGAAGGCACGCCACGGCGCGTGGTCGCGACATCCAAAACGTTCAAACAGCTCGCCCGCCTCAATGGCGCCCCGCGCGGGCGGGAAGGTCCCTTTGTCCGCCGTACGATATCGAGATCGCAGGTGGCTCAATCGATTCGACAGTTGATGGCCGTCGCTGCGCAGGACGGACGAAGTTTCGGGGAGTCAAGCCGGCTCGGGCGTGGCAGATCCTTGGCGGCGCCGTCGTGGCCTACGAGACGATGCGATGTCTGCGCATCGAGCAGGCCGAAGTCAGCCCGTGGGCATTGCGGGAAGGCATCGTTCTCGAGCACCTGGCCGCATTGCGGGGAGCCGGCGAGCGATTGACGCTGCAGCCGTTGACGTTCAACGGGTCCTTCGATTCAGCAACTATCACTACGCTGCCCGACAGCGACGCGCGGAAGCGCGCTAGCCCCTAGGCGATCTTGCGGATCAACCGCGCCGTGCTTCGCTCGAGAATGGCTTGGCGTTCGTCCGGACGCCTGGCTCGTGCGGACCGGCGCACCCCGGGTGCGATGGTCAGCCCGCGCTCGTAGCCCTCGACCACCCGTGGGTCCACGTAGGACGACCGCGCCACCGCAGGGGTGTTGCCGAGTTCCTCGGCGACCTCCTTCATCACCGCCGATTCCACCCGCTTGGTGACCGTCTTGTTGACCGGCGGATCCGCGTCGACGAACGCCGCAGCCGCGAGAACCGTTCCGTGCCAGGTGCGCAGATCCTTGACGGTGTATTCCTCACCGACGAGTTGCTTGAACCGGGTATTGAGATCCTCGGCGTGAATGTCGACCCAACCCCGTGATGTCGCGGCAGACCAGCAACCGCTCGCTGCGATCCCGGCGGCGCACCAGGGCGCGCACGGAACGCACCACCTCGGGGTCGTCGACAAGCAATGTTCGGCGCACGCCGCTCTTGGCGGGGTAGTCGAACTCCACGGCCTCACGCTTCAGCGTTACGTGCTCGCACAGCAACGTAGCGATCCCGAACGAGTTGTTCTCCTCGGCGTACTGTTCGCCGCCGGCCCGGAAGTAACCGAGGTCGAGCAGATGCAGGGCCAGCGCCAGCACCCGCTCGCGGGTCAAACCGCGGCCATGCAGATCCGCGGCGATCTGTCGACGCATCTCCGGCAAGGCCGGCGCCATTTCCAGCACACGGTCGAACTTCTCCTCGGCCCGCTCCTCCTGCCATTGCTGGTGGTACAGGTACTGGCGACGGCCGGCCGCATCCCTGCCGACGGCCTGGATGTGTCCGTTGGGATACGGGCAGATCCACACGCTGCGCCATGCCGGCGGAATGACGAGGTCGCTGATGCGTTGTAGCGCCGCGGCATCGGTGACCGGTGTGCCGTCCGGGTGGTGATATGAGAACCCGCGACCGCGACGCGCCCGGCGCAGGCCGGGCCCGCCGAGGACACTACGGCGAAGTCGCATGTTTGACCCGCGACCACGGCGGGGTACTGAACTCAGACGATGGTGACGACGGGATTGGCAGGCGCGGCATTATCGGCGTCACTGCATCATGGGCGCCAGGATGATGAACGCACCCGCGTAGATCGCCACCACAATCAGGATCAGAACGCCCAGAACCAATCCGGCCGTGATGAGTATCCGGCGCAGCGGCCGGGTGCCGTTCGGATCAGCGTGGCGGTGTGCGCGGGATCCATATCCGACGATTACCCGGCGAGAACCGTTGCCACACATCGTTGCCGCCGAGTAATCGGAATGCCGATGGTTAGCTGGGGATCGACCTGGGGTAGTCTCGCCTCGAAGTTGCCGGGAGGTCATATGGCCGAGGTCGCCAAAACGAATAACGGCCAGCTGCAAGGCTCCCGGTCGATCGAACTCCGGGTGGAAGCCAGGCTGGAGAACCTCGCGGTTCTGCGCACACTGGTGGCGGCCGTCGGCACCTTTGAAGACCTCGATTTCGATGCCGTCGCCGACTTGCGACTCGCGGTCGACGAGGCCTGCACCCGGCTGATCCGGTCCGCCGTTCCCGATTCGACGCTGATGCTGGTTGTCGACCCACGGGACGACGCCGTGGTCATCGATGCGTCAACCACCTGCAGGGGCCCCGACATCCTGGCTCCCGGCAGCTTCAGCTGGCACGTTTTGAGTTCGCTGACCGATGAAGTGACGACCTTCCAGGACGGGCGGGAACCTGAGGAGGGGCAGGTGTTCGGGATCTCCATGACGACAAGGCGAGCGAGCTCGCTGCGGTGACGCCGATCGTCGTCACAGGGTTCGTCGTCACGACCGAACTCTGAATACGCGGATGTCGCTGACATGTTCCGCGAGTTGAAAGACGTCCCCGAAGATCCTCGGCTCAATTCATGCGGCAGCGCGACCGCATCGTCGAGCGCTGCCTGCCATTGGCCGACCACATCGCCCGCCGGTTCGACGGGCGTGGCGAGTCCCGCGACGACCTCGTCCAGGTGGCCCGCGTCGGGCTCGTCAACGCGGTGATCCGGTTCGACGTCGACGCCGGCTCGGACTTCGTGTCCTTCGCGGTGCCGACCATCATGGGTGAGGTCCGCAGGCACTTCCGGGACAACAGCTGGTCGGTCAAGGTGCCGCGTCGGCTCAAGGAGCTGCACCTGCGACTGGGCGCCGCGACCGCGGAGCTGTCGCAACGGCTCGGCCGCGCGCCGACCGCGTCGGAGCTGGCCGCCGAACTGGATATGGACCGCGACGAAGTGATCGAGGGCCTGGTGGCCGGTAGCTCCTACAACACGCTGTCGATCGACAGCGGCGGCAGCGGAACCGAGGACGCACCTGCGATTGCCGACACGCTCGGCGACGTCGACGCCGGTTTGGACCAGATCGAGAACCGAGAAGCCCTGCGCCCGTTACTCGCTGCGTTGCCGGAGCGGGAAAGGACGGTGCTTCTGCTGCGGTTCTTCGAGTCCTTGACGCAGACGCAGATCGCCGAGCGTGTCGGCATCTCGCAGATGCATGTGTCTCGGTTGTTGGCGAAATCCCTAGCGCGACTTCGTGACCAGCTGCAGTAGGCGACGGGGCTCGCCCTGAACTGCCGATAGTGCGGCGTCGACACTGCTGCAGATCGGCAGCGCCGAATCCGGGTCACAGATCCGGAGCAGTCGGGTGACCGCCGAGCTGGGCACCAGCGCCCATTCGATCTTCTCGCCTGCGCAGCGCACGTTCACGGTGTGCAGCGCCGAAAAGCCTGCCGTGCCGAAGAAGTCGACACCGGACAGATCTAAAACGAGCCGCTCCGTGTGGGGTGCATGGCGCAGTGAGTAGTCGACGAACTCCGGCGTATTGGCTGCATCGAGTTCGCCGTGTGCGGTGATCACCGCCATCGAGGGCTTTCAGCCACCGGGTGGCGAAATGCGCCCCATGGCAATCGGTGCGTTCGATGAGCGACCCCGGCGAAGCCGGTTGAGCGTCGCTAACTGTAGACATTTGTGACTCCATCAGTCGGAATACTTGTATTTCGTACTGTGGCTCACGTCAAAAAATAGGCCCTGCGTCCTCAAAGCCCTCGCCGATAGGGCGGGAGTCCTGCCCTGCCGCCGATGACGTTTCCAGCTGGCTGTGAACTCAACCTGTTTTGAACCCTACTCCGACGGCCGTCCTCGACAATCGCTATGAGTCAAAATTAATAGCCCAGTTCACGACAGCCATCCGAGACAGCAGCAACGGCGACGAGCACCCTTCGAGCCGTTGGTCGACGCCGAGCATCGTCCCGGAATCCACCAGGTTCAGACTGTGTGCATGTCGAATGGCGCGACCGCGGCCGGGGTGCTGCTCGCCGCGGGCGCGGGCACTCGTTACGGCATGCCCAAAGTGCGTGCCGAGCAGGGCGAGTGGCTTCGCCGCGGGGTGAAGGCCCTGGCGGATGGCGGCTGTGACGACATCGTGGTGGTGCTGGGCGCCGCGATCGTCGATGTTCCCGCGCCGGCTCGCGCGGTCATCGCTGACACCTGGGCCGACGGGTTGTCCGCTTCGCTGCGGGCGGGTATCGCTGCCATCGCCGCGGAGTACGCGGTGCTGCACACCGTCGACACCCCCGACATCGGCGCTGACGTGGTGCGACGGGTGCTGGACGCGGCGAGGTCGTCGCCGTCCGGGTTGGCCCGGGCCCGCTACCATGACCGGCCCGGCCATCCGGTCGTGGTGGCGCACCGGCACTGGCCCGACCTGCTCGCGACGCTGCGCGGCGACGAGGGTGCGCGGCCGTTTCTGGGATCCCGCACCGACGTGGTCGACGTGCAGTGCGCCGACCTGGCAGCCGGTCGAGACATCGATACGCAGTAGCTTCTCCAGTTCTAGCAACGGTATCGGCGAAGCGCCGCACCGCGTCGGCGGCGGCCTGCGCCGCTTCGGCGTGCCCCGGCCGCGCGCGCATGCCGATCAGCCCGGTCGCCGGGGACAAGTCACCTCGGCGAGCAGTTCACCGGTCGTCGGCTCGCACACCGCCCACGAGTACGTCTGGTCCGACTCCCATTGGAGCGTCCGCTTCGCCACGTAGCCGGCGTCGGCTTCGCCCATTTCCGCCAGTGCCGGCCGGTCGTCGATGCGGTCGTCCGCGCGCAGCGCCCGCAGATACCACGCACCTGCATTAATCTCGACAGGCTCCACCCGGCTAATGGTAGGCATTGCTTATGAAGGTCACCGTGATCGGAGCCAGCGGGCTCATCGGCACCAAGGTCGTCGACCTCCTCACCAACAACGGACACGAGGTCGTCGCGGCGTCGCGCAACACCGGCGTTGACGTCATAACCGGAGAAGGGCTGGCCGAGGCGCTCGCCGGCGCCGACGTGTTGGTCGACGTGGTCAATTCGCCCTCGTTCGAGGACGATCCCGTGCTGCAGTTCTTCACGAAATCGACCGCCAATCTGGCAACGTTCGGCAAGGCCGCAGGCGTGGGCCATTACGTCGCGCTGTCGATCGTGGGGGTCGACGGGCTGCCGGACAGCGGCTACATGCGGGCCAAGGTCGCCCAGGAGAAGCTGATCACCGAATCGGGTCTGCCCTACACGATCATTCGGGCCACGCAGTTCGTCGAATTCACCGAGGCGATCACGGCGTCGATGACCGTCGGCGACGAAGTGCGCGTCCCGGAGGCGTTGATCCAGCCGGTCCCCGCCGACCAGGTTGCTGCCGAGGTGGCGCGCGCGGCCGTCGCCGAGCCGCTGAACGGCGTCGTGAACATCGGTGGGCCGGACAAGATCTCGTTCGAGCAGATGGTGCGCGACGTCCTTGCGCGCCAAGGTGACGACAAGGCCGTCGTCGTCGACCCGAACGCCGAGTACTTCGGCACGCGCCTGGCCGAACGCAGCCTGGTGACGCCGGACTAGTTACTTGATCTCGGCCAGCACCGTGCCCTGAGTGACGGCGGCGCCCGCCTCGACCGCGAGGCCGGTGATGGTGCCTTCCTTGTGCGCGGTGACGGGGTTCTCCATCTTCATCGCCTCGAGGACCACGACGAGGTCACCGGCGGCGACCTCCTGGCCCTCCTCGACGGCCACCTTGACGACAGTGCCCTGCATCGGCGCGGTCACCGCATCCCCCGATGCGGCCGCACCGCCATGCGCGCCGCGCTTGCGGGGCTTGGGCTTCTTGCGCACGACACCGCCGCCGGCGGGTGCACCGCCGTTGCCGAGTGCCAGGTCGCCGGGCAGCGACACCTCGAGCCGACGTCCACCCACCTCGACGACGACCGTCTGCCGCGGGATGGTGTCCTCTTCTTCGATGGGATCACCACCGGTGAAGGGCTCGACGGTGTTGTCCCACTCGGTCTCGATCCAGCGGGTGTGCACCGTGAAGCCCTCGCTGTCCCCGATGAACGCGGGGTCGGAGACGATCGCGCGGTGGAACGGGATGACGGTGGCCAGGCCCTCGACATGGAATTCGTCCAGGGCGCGGCGGGAGCGCTCCAGCGCCTCTTCGCGGGTGGCGCCGTGGACGATCAGCTTGGCCAGCATCGAGTCGAACTGGCCGCCGATCACCGAGCCGCTCTCGACGCCGGAGTCCACCCGGACGCCGGGCCCGCTGGGCGGCACGAATTTGGTGACCGGTCCTGGCGCGGGCAGGAAGCCGCGGCCGGCGTCCTCGCCGTTGATGCGGAACTCGATGGCGTGCCCGCGCGGTTCGGGGTCTTCGGTGATGTCGAGCTTGTCGCCGTTGGCGATCCGGAACTGCTGGCGCACCAGGTCGATGCCCGCGGTCTCCTCGGTGACCGGGTGCTCGACCTGCAGGCGGGTGTTGACCTCGAGGAACGAGATCAGGCCGTCCTGGCCGACGAGGTATTCGACGGTGCCGGCGCCGTAGTAGTGCGCCTCCTTGCAGATCCGCTTGGCCGACTCGTGGATCTCCTTGCGCTGCGCATCGGTCAGGAACGGCGCGGGCGCCTCCTCCACCAGCTTCTGGTAGCGCCGCTGCAACGAGCAGTCGCGGGTGCCCGCGACGACGACGTTGCCGTGCTGGTCGGCGATCACCTGGGCCTCGACGTGGCGCGGCTTGTCCAGGTAGCGCTCGACGAAGCATTCGCCGCGACCGAACGCCGCGGTCGCCTCGCGGGTCGCCGAGTCGAACATCTCGGGGATCTCCTCGAGCACGCGGGCCACCTTCATGCCGCGGCCACCACCGCCGAACGCCGCCTTGATCGCGATCGGCAGGCCGTACTCGTTGGCGAAGGCCACCACCTCGTCGGCATTCTTGACCGGGTCCGGGGTGCCGGGCACCAGCGGCGCCTGGGCGCGGGCGGCGATGTGGCGCGCGGTCACCTTGTCGCCGAGGTCGCGGATCGACTGCGGGCTGGGCCCGATCCAGATCAGGCCGGCGTCGATGACCGCCTGCGCGAAATCGGCGTTCTCCGAGAGGAATCCGTATCCGGGGTGGATGGCGTTGGCGCCGGATTTCGCGGCCGCGTCGAGCAGCTTGCCGAAGTCGAGGTAGGACTCCGCCGACGTCTGGCCGCCGAGCGCGAAGGCATCGTCGGCGAGCTTGACGTGCGGCGCGTCGGCGTCGGGTTCGGCGTACACGGCCACGCTTTGCAGCCCCGCATCTCTTGCCGCCCGGATCACCCGGACCGCGATCTCCCCGCGATTGGCAACAAGCACCTTGGAGATCTTTGAGCTGGCGTGACTAGGCACTTCGCCTCCTGCTGTGTTTGCCGCATTGGGCAATCTCTAAGAAAGGTCTTTAAGAATGTATCGCGGGCAGTCTAAGGGTCGCTCACGTGAGTATCCGAGCCGGTCACCCGTTACCCGCGAGTAGCCTTACGCGTCGCCGCGCAGTCGGCGCTTGATCCGCGCCAGCATGGCCGACATGCCGCGCAGTCGCAGCGGACTGATCAGCGCGGCCAGACCGAGGTTGGTGTAGAAGTCGTCGGGCACGGCGAGGATGTCCGCGGCCGGCTGCTCATCCAGCCCGGCCGCCAGGATCGCGGCGAAACCGCGCGTGGTCGGCGCCTCTGCCGGCGCGCTGAAGTACAGCCGCACATGCTCGCGGTCGGTGGCGTCCACTTGAAGGAACAGGGGTGACTGGCATTCGGGCACGGGCTCCATCGCCGCCTGCTCCAGGTCGGCGGGCAGCGGCGGCAGCTCGTCGGCGAATTCCAGCAGCAGCCGCAGCTTGTCCTGGCCCTCTACCTCCTGGAAGTCGGAGACCACCTCGGCGAGGGTGGCCGGCATGCTCATGGCGCTTCGCCGGGATCTTCCCCGACGGCGACGGGAACACGTACCGCGTTGCCCCACTCCGTCCACGAGCCGTCGTAGTTGCGCACGTCGGGCTTACCCAGCAGGTGCGTCAGCACGAACCAGGTGTGGCTCGAGCGCTCGCCGATGCGGCAGTACACGACGGTCTTGTCGTCGGGCGCAAGGAACCCGTAGAGCTCATCGAGCTCGGCCCGGCTGCGAAAGCGCCCACTGTCGTCGGCGGCCTTACCCCACGGGATCGACCTGGCCGTGGGAATGTGACCGCCGCGCAGCGCACCCTCCTCGGGGTAGTCGGGCATGTGGGTGCGCTCGCCGGTGTACTCCTGTGGCGAGCGGACGTCGATCAGCGGCTGCTTGCCGAGGATCTCGAGCACGTCCCCCTTGAAGGCGCGGATCGGCGCGTCGTCACGTTCGATCACGGGGTAGCCGGATGTCTGCTTGCTGGGCACCTCGAGCGTGGTCTCGCGGCCATCGGAGATCCACAGGTCGCGTCCGCCGTTGAGCAGCCGAACGTCGGGATGGCCGAACAACGTGAACACCCACAGCGCGTAGGCCGCCCACCAGTTGCTCTTGTCGCCGTAGATGACCACGGTGTCGTCGCGGCTGATGCCCTTGCGGTCCATCAACTCGGCGAACTGCGCGCCGTTGATGTAGTCACGCACGTGGGGGTCGTTGAGGTCGGTGTGCCAGTCGATCTTCACCGCGCCCGGAATGTGGCCGGTGTCGTAGAGCAGCACGTCTTCGTCGGACTCGACGATGGCAAGCCCCGGGCGGCCCAGGTTCGCCGACAGCCAGTCGGCGGTGACCAGGCGTTCCGGGTGGGCATAAGCGGTCAGGGCGGGATCGGGATCGGCAGGCAGCGGCACACCCCGAGCCTACCCACGCGCCAGGCCAAACAGCGCACACCCACCGGCCGAATTGGACATCGGCAAAGTATCGTGAACACTTGTTGTCGCAACGTCTCCACGCTAGAAACATGAGGAATGATGGCTGGGCCAGCAAATTACGACGTCGGAATAGTCGGACTCGGTTATGTCGGGCTTACCTTGGCGACTGTGCTCGCCGAAGCGGGCTACTCGGTCATCGGGGTGGAGAAGCGGCCCGATCTGGTGGAGATGACCAACAAGGGCATCCCGCACTTCACCGAAACCGGGTCTGCCCGACGCGCTGTCGGGCGTGACGAGATTCAAGAAACTCGTCGCCGCCGAGCGGTTCGACAACAGCTTCTCTTGCGACACATACATCATCACGGTCGGCACCCCGTTGTCTCCCGACGGCGTGGCACGCGTCGACATGATCGAACGGGCCGCCCGTGAGATCGCCGAGAACATGCCCGACGGGGCTCTGGTGATCCTGCGTTCGACGGTCAAGGTGGGCACCACCCGCGACGTGGTGTCGCCGATCCTGGCCGCCAGCGGAAAGAAATTCGATATCGCGATGTGCCCGGAACGCACGCTGGAGGGTAAGGCGCTGCAGGAATTACGTGAATTGCCGCAAATCGTCGGCGCCGATGATCCTGCCGTCGCCGATCGCGCCGCAGCGGTTTTCCGCAGGCTCACCAATTCAATCGTTCAGGTGTCCGATATCGAGACCGCGGAGATCATCAAGCTGGTCAGCAACACGTTCCGCGATGTGCAGTTCGCGTTCGCCAACGAGGTTGCGCGCGTATGCGATGCGTTCGGAGTCAGCGCGCATGAGGTGATCTCGGCGGGCAAGTTGGGCTACAACCGCACCAACATCCCGTTACCGGGGCTGGTCGGCGGGCCCTGCCTGGAAAAGGATCCGCACATCTTGATGGAAAGCGCGCGCACGCGCGGCATCGACCTGGAGATCACCACGGCGGGCCGGTTGGTCAACGAACGCCAGCCCGAGGAGACGGTCCGCTTTATCAGCAGTGAGATCGACCGGCGCGAGCTGGCCTCGGGTCCGCTGAAGATCAGCCTCCTCGGCATGGCCTTCAAGGGCCTGCCCGAGACCAGCGATCTGCGCGGGTCGATGTCGATCAAGGTGCTCGACGCGCTGAAGAAGGCGCACCCCGACGCCGAGATCGGTGTGTACGACCCGGTCACAACGCAGGACGTGCTGGCCGAGGAGTTCCCCGACGAGAAGGTCTACAGCCGATTCGGCGACGCGGTGAGCGGGGCGTCGGTGGTGGTGATCGCCAACAACCACCCGTCGCTGGGTCAGATTTCGCCACGCACGATCAATGAGTTCATCAGTCCCAACGGGTTCGTCTTCGACTACTGGAACCACTTCAGCCACCTGCCGTCGTCCGAACTCGGCGATTCGTACTTCGCGGTCGGCCGCAGCGGATTGGCGCCCGCCAATGGCTAGGCGGGTAGTGGTCACCGGCGGTGGCGGATTCATCGGTGCGTACTTGGTGAAGCGGCTCGTTGCGGACGGCTGGGACGTCGCCGTTGTCGACTCGATGGTGCGCGGCGATGCCCGACGGTTCGCCGACGTGGCCTCTGATGTCGAGCTGTTCACGTGCGACGTGCGTGACCAGGACGCGCTCGAGCGTGCGTTCAAGGGCGCCGAGGTGGTGATGCACCTCGCGGCCGTCAACGGCACCGAAAACTTCTACACGCAGCCGGAACTCGTGCTCGAAGTCGGCATGCTCGGTGCGCTGGCGGTCGTCAACGCCGGCCGCAAAGCCGATGTCGCCGATCTCGTGGTGGCATCGACGGCCGAGGTGTACCAGACGCCGTCGGTCGTACCCGACTCCGGAGACCATTCCGCTGATGCTGCCCGACAGCCTCAACCCGCGGTACTCCTACGGCGGCGGCAAGATCGTCAGTGAGCTGATCGCCTTCAACTACGGGCGGGATCACTATAGGCGGGTCCAGATCTTCCGGCCGCACAACATCTTTGGACCCGACATGGGCTGGAAGCATGTCGAGCCGCAATTCATCATGCGCGCGCTGGCGTGCCGGGACGCCGGCGATACGGCGTTCCCAATCCAGGGCGACGGCACCGAGACGCGCTCGTTCTGCTACGTCGACGACTGCGTCGAAGGCATCCTGACGATGTACGACAAGGGCGGGCACCGCGAGATCTACCACATCGGCAGCGATGAGGAAATGACCATCCGGGAGCTGGCCTTGCGCATCGGCAAGATCGTCGGCGTCGACCTGGACATCCAGCCCGGAGAGCTGCCCAAGGGCGGCACGAAGCGTCGCTGCCCGGACATTTCGAAGATGCGCGCGCTCGGGTGGTCACCCGCCGTGAGCCTCGACGACGGTCTGGAACGCACGGTGGCGTGGTACCGCGCGCACCGCGAGGACGTCCCCGGCAACGACCTGATGTAGCTCACCTTTCTCGGCGAGCACCCCTTCTCCGCCGAGCAGACAGAGAATCGCATTACCAAGGGCTGCTGCGTGCGATTCTGTGTCTGCTGGCTTTATCAACAGTCAGCATTTCATCCACAGATTGCCTATGACGGCCGCCGTACCACGATGGAGGCGGTCACGATTTCCGCATGCATTCAGCGGCTCTCGAACTCTTACAAGAACGCGGTGGATTCGCGACCACAGCACAACTGCTCACCGTCATGACGCGGCAGGAGCTGGACGTCCAAGTCAGAAAGGGGGGTCTGGTTCGTGTCTGGTATGGCGTATATGCCGCTACCACACCGGATCTCCTCGGTCGGCTGACCGCCCTTGATCTGTTCATGGGACAAAGTGCTGTCGCATGTATGGGTACAGCCGCGGACCTGTATGGCTTCGATCTTGAGAACACGTCGGCGGTTCACGTGCTTGATCCGGGCGTGCGGATGAGACCCAACGTCGGGCTGATGGTTCACCAACGCACCGGCGCTCCGCTGAAGCGTGTTGCCGGACGGCTGGCTACGACTCCCGCCTGGACTGCGGTAGAGGTAGCGCGGCAACTGGCGCGCCCGCGAGCCCTAGCCGCTCTCGATGGGGCGTTGCACGTAATGTGTTGCACGCGTGCTGAACTCGAATGCGCGGTTGCCGAACAAAAGGGGCGGCGCGGCATCGTGAAAGTGCGCGAACTCCTGCAGTACGCGGACGGTCGAGCGGAGTCGGGAATGGAAAGCGAGGCACGTCTGGTCATGATCGACTACGGCCTGCCGCTGCCCGAACTGCAATACGAGATTCGGGCCCTTGACGGGACCGTGCACCGCGTCGACTTCGCGTGGCCGGAACACCGCGTGGTGGCCGAGTACGAAAGCATCGAATGGCATTCCGGCCGGGTTGACATGATCCGCGACAAGAAGCGGTACGCGGACTTCCAAGATCTCGGGCTGACGGTCATTCCGATCGTCGTGGACGATGTCCGACGCGAACCCTGGCGCTTCGCTCACCGCCTCGACAACCACTTATCGTGCGCGAAGGTGGCCGGTTGACCCCGCGAGCAGACGCAGAATCGCACGATTCCGCCTCGGGTAATGCGATTCTCTGTCTGCTCGCGCTTAAAGGGTGACCGGGTTGGCGGCCCAGAGTTCGGCGATCGACAGGCCCGCGCGTTCAAACAGCTTGCGGGTCAACGGCAGACCAATGCCGATCACGGCCGACGGGTCACCCTCCACACCGTCGATGAACCAGCCGCCGAGACCGTCCAAAGTGAAGCCGCCGGCCACCCGCGTCGGCTCGCCGCTGGCGACATACGCGTCCAGGTCGGCCGGCGCGGGAATCCCGAAATTGACTGCCGTCACGGTGGCGTCAGCGGCGCGATAGGCAATCATGTTGTCCCGCAACCGGATTACGCAGTGCCCGGTGTAGAGCTGACCGGACTTGCCGGCCATGTCCTGCCAGTCCCGCAGCGCGGCCGCCGGCGACTCGGGTTTGCCGCGAAGATCGCCGTCGCGATACAGCATCGAATCACAGCCGATGACAACGCAATCCGCCCCGATGTCAGCGTCGAGATCCTCCACAACCGACTCGGCCTTGGCGTCGGCCAGCGCGATGGTGACGTCCTGAGGCGTAGCGTCGGGATCCAGACGCGCGATCACCGCGTCCTCGTCGACACCAGAGACAATGACAAGCGGATCAATTCCGGCCTGGCGCAACACTTTGCGGCGGCCCGGCGAGGCCGACGCGAGCACCACCCGGGTCATTTCCGCATGTGCGTCCGTTCCAGCAGAGTCACCCGCTGCCAGCTGAAGGTCGTGTAGCGCAGCCGGTCAACGGGGTGGCCCCACAGATTCTGCTCGGCCTCGCGCGGCTCGGCGGGCGTGCTCGACGCGCTCGCCACCACGGCGATCACCGCGGCGAGCTCCTCGTCGGTCGGGGAGCCCTTGACCACCTTGATGTGTGGGTCATGGGCGTGCGGATCGATGGCCTGGATCTCGTTTTCGTCGCTCATGGTCTGTCGGTTCGCCTCACTACGTTCGGCTCATCATTCTGTCGGTTCGCCTCACTACGTTCGGCTTCACAGTGGAATATTCCCGTGCTTCTTCGGCGGAATCTGAGTGATCTTGCGTTCCAGCAGTCGCAGCGCCGTGGCCACGTAGCCGCGGGTGTGCGACGGCGGGATCACGGCGTCGACATAGCCGCGCTCCGCGGCGATGTACGGGTTGACCAGAGTGTCCTCGTAGTCCTGCTGCAGTTTCAGCCGCAGCTCGTCGACGTCCTCGCCCTTCTGCGCGGCCTCCTTGAGCTCGGAGCGGTAGACGAACCCGACAGCACCCGAGGCGCCCATCACCGCGATCTGCGCCGTCGGCCAGGCCACGCAGACGTCGGCGCCCATGTCCTTGGACCCCATCACGCAGTACGCGCCGCCGTAGGCCTTGCGGGTGATCACCGTGATCTTGGCGACCGTCGCCTCGCCGTAGGCGTAGAGCAGCTTCGCGCCGCGGCGGATGATGCCGTTGTATTCCTGGTCGGTGCCCGGCAGGAAGCCCGGGACGTCGACCAGCATGACGATCGGGATGTTGAAGCAGTCGCAGGTCCGCACGAATCGGGCGGCCTTCTCCGAGGCGTTGATGTCCAGGCAGCCGGCGAACTGGGTGGGCTGGTTGGCGACGATGCCCACCGGGCGGCCTTCGATGCGCCCGAATCCGACGACGATGTTCGTCGCGTAGCCGGCCTGCACCTCGAGGAACTCGTCGTCGTCGAGGATGCGGGTGATGACCTCGTGCATGTCGTAGGGCTGGTTCGGCGAATCCGGGATCAGTGGGTCCAGCTCGAGGTCCTCTTCGGTCAGGTTCTCCTCGATCGCGCCTTCAGGGACCTGGGCGGGATAGCGCGGCGGGTCGGCGTAGTTGTTGCTGGGCAGGTAGGAGATCAACTCGCGAACGTAGTCGAACGCGTCCTGCTCGCCGGAGGCGACGTAGTGCGCGGTGCCCGACTTGGCCATGTGGGTGTGGGCGCCGCCCAGCTCCTCCATCGTGACGTCCTCACCGGTGACGGTCTTGATCACGTCGGGTCCGGTGATGAACATCTGGCTGGTCTGGTCGACCATGATGACGAAGTCGGTCAGCGCGGGGGAGTACACATGCCCGCCCGCGGCGGCGCCCATGATCAGGGAGATCTGCGGGATCACGCCCGACGCGAGAATGTTGTTGCGGAAGATCTTGCTGTACAGGCCCAGCGAGACGACGCCCTCCTGGATGCGGGCGCCGGCGCCGTCGTTGATGCCGATGAGCGGGCGGCCCGTCTTGAGCGCGAGCTCCTGGATCTTGACGATCTTCTCGCCGTACACCTCGCCGAGGCTGCCGCCGAACACCGTGGCGTCCTGGGAGAAGATGCACACCTCGCGGCCGTCGATGGTGCCGTAGCCGGTGACCACACCGTCGCCGAGCGGGCGGTTGGCGTCCATCCCGAAGTTCGTGCTGCGGTGTCGCGCCAGCGCGTCGAGTTCGACGAACGAGTCCTCGTCCAGCAGCGCCAGGATGCGCTCCCGCGCGGTCAGCTTGCCCTTGGCGTGCACCTTCTCGACAGCGGCTTCGCCGACCGGGTGCAGGGTCTCTTCGGTCCGCTTGCGCAGATCGGCCAGCTTGCCCGCGGTGGTGTGGATATCGATTTCGTGTTCGGCAGCGGGCTCGGTAACACTCGTCATGGTGGCTGATGGTATCGACTGCCAGCACGGTTGGTGGTGGGCGGGGCCAGGGGGACAATCCGCAGTTGGACGCACCCGAGTTTGCCACGGCTTGTAACTGAACCCCGTTTGCGGTTCTAATAGAGGCCGGTGTAATTCGCCGGGCACACCGAGACGATGCGCTGGCGGTTATTTGCAGACCCTTTGAGAGGAATACCGGCGTGCGGCTAAACCGCAGGTATGACGGCGTAGACGGCCCGCGGGTCGCTATCGCGCACGATTATCTGACTCAGCGTGGTGGCGCGGAGAAGGTCGTGTTGTCAATGAGCCGGGCTTTTCCCTTTGCACCGATTTACACGTTGCTGTACGAACCCACCACCACCTACCCGGAATTCGCGGAACGCGACATTCGGGTATCGCGCCTGAACAGGTTCGCCCCCCTGCGCAAGAACCACCGAGCCGCCCTCCCGATGCTGCCTGTCGCCGCGCAGTCGGTGTTCGTCGACGCCGATGTGGTGGTCACCAGCAGCAGCGGATGGGCGCACGGGTTCCGAACCAGTGGGCGCAAACTGGTGCACTGCCACTCGCCGGCGCGCTGGCTCTATCTGCCGGAGCAATATCTCGGCGACAGCAGCGTGCTGAAACGCGCCGCGTTGCGCGGTAGCTCGCCGTACCTGCGGTCATGGGACCGGCGTGCGGCGTTGTCGTGCGACAGATACCTCGCGGTCTCGTCGGTGATCCAGCGCCGCATCGCCGACGTGTACGGCATCGACGCCGACGTGCTTCCGTCGCCGGTGGCCATGACGCGATCGGACCGCCTTGAACCCGTTCCCGAGGTGCAGCGCTGGCTGCGGACCGACGAACCCGAGAACGCGTTCTATCTCTGTGTGTCGCGGCTCTTGCCGTACAAGAACGTTGACGCGATCGTCCGCGCCTTCTCCGTCACGGATCGTCGGCTGGTGGTGGTGGGCCGCGGTCCGCAGGCCGATGCCCTGCAACGGATGAAGACACCGAACGTGCTGATCGTGTCGGACCTAACCGACGCGCAGATGGCCTGGTTGTACCGGTCGTGTCGGGCGCTGATCGCGGCGAGCTATGAGGACTACGGCCTGACCCCCATCGAGGCGGGTGTGTGGGGCCGCCCAAGCGTGGTGCTGCGCTGGGGCGGATTCCTCGACACCGTCGAGGAAGGCGTCACCGGTGTCTACTTCGACCAGCCGGAGCCGGCTGAGATCGCGGACGCCCTCGACCGGTTCGAGGAGACGTCGTTCGACCCCGACAAGATTCACCGACACACCGACCAGTTCACCGAAGCAGGATTCGCTCAAGCGCTCTACACGGCCGTCGACGAGTTGGCGAGCGCGTGATTCCGTCCCAACAAACGCCATGGAACATCTCGACCTACGACAGGAGCAACAACGCGTGATTCCCGAACCCTTCAAGGCAGACCCCGACGACGTCGCCCGCAAAGTGGCGGCCGACCCGGGCCTCAAAATGCCGCCCCCACCGGAATGGGTGCTCGGACCGGACGGCCGGGTGCTGGACTACAAGATGCAAGGCATGACGTTTGCACGTAAGGCGCGCAACCGCATCGCCACGATCCTGTACAACATCGTCATCACCCACATCCCGTCGCACTTCATCCGGCAGAACTTCCTGCGGTGGGTCGGCAAAGCGACGATCGGTAAAGGTTCGACGATCATGCTCGGCACCACCGTTTTCGATCCCGAGTTCCTCAAGATCGGCGACAACACCGCGATCGGATTCCGCTGCTTCTTGGATTCGCGGGCAGGCATCGCGATCGGCGACAACGTCACCATCGCCAGCGACACCCACATCCTCGGCGGCGGCCACGACATCAACCACCCCGACTTCCTGCCGTGCCCGATCCCGACGGTGATCGAGGACTACGTTTGGATCGCCAGCCGCGCAATGATTTTGCCGTCGCACATTCGGCGCGGCGCGGTGGTGGCCGCCCAGGCCTTGGTGAACAAGGACGTCGGTGAACTCGAGGTCGTCGGCGGCGTGCCTGCCAAGGTGCTCACCAAACGCAATCCCGACGCGCTCGGCTACAGCGGCCACTACCGCCCGCTGTTCTTCTGATGACGGGCCCGCTCAGCGACCACCGCCTGGTGTTCATCGGCCCGCGCAACGGCGTCACCGCGATAGGTGACTACTCCGAGGACCTCATCGCCGCGTTGCGCCCCCATCTCGGCGAGGTGTGCGAAGTGCGGGTGTCCGGACCGGGGGACGAGACGCTGGCCGAGATCCGACGAGTGCGCAAGACCGTGAAAGACCTTGTCGCCCAGGGTCCACCGGGGCGCGTAATGGTGCACTCGGAGATCGGCTGCGGCATGATGTCGCCGTTCTGGGCGATCGCCGGCATCAAAGGCGTACCCGTGACGCTCACCGCCCACGACCCACCGCAGGCGCTGTGGTTCTTCGCCAGAACGAAATTCGTCGCGAAACACCGGCTGCTCATGCATGGCTTCCACTACCCGTTGCGTCCGGTGTCGCGATGGTTGGAAGGAGTCGTCAACGGGACGCGAACCATATTCGCGCTCAGTCGAAACCGGGCGTGAATCAATCCAGCGCACCTATCCGCACGCTCATACGGTCTACGTACCGTACCGGGTGGCAGAAAAGCCGGCGATCCGGCCTGTCGAGGACCGGCCGAAGGCGGTGGGCTTCTTCGGATTGGTGTACCGGGGCAAGGGTTTCGAGCAGATCGCCCGCATTCGCCAAGACCTCCCGGACGACATTCTCATTCGGGTCGCGGGCCGGGGCACCGAATCACTGCCGCGAGCGGACGGCATCGAGATCGTCGGCGGCGTCGACGGTGCCGAGGAGGACGCCTTCTTCGAGTCGGTGCGCGCGATCGTGATCCCTTACGGTAAACGGCATTTCTACGCCGAGACCTATCCGGCGTCGTCGGTGGCCGCCCACGCCTTGGCCTACAACACGCCGATCGTGTGCACCGATTACGGGTCGCTGGCCGAATTCGGCACGGAGACAGGGGCGGTGGTGGTGCCGATGAGCGGAAGCGACCCGAACGCGCTGCCGCCCGGTTTCTCGGCCGCCATCGCATCGCTGGTCGGCGACGAGGCCCGGCTCACCGAACTCGGCAAGAACGCCGACCGCACCCGCCAGGAGCGTCTGGTGCCGCGCACCGCAGATGCGTTCGTCGAGGCATGGTCGGAAATGCTGGCGCGGCAGGGTGTCTGAGCTTTCCCCGCCGCAGGCACCGGCCCGCCGCAACATCGTCAAGACCCTGCTCGCGGTCCTATGGATGTACGGCGGCCGCGGGATCGGGATGCTGTGGACACTGGCCCTTGTCGCCCGACTCGGCGTCGGGGACTACGGCTTCTACGGCATGGCGTTCGCGCTCGCGACGGTCATCGGCCCGCCACTAGACAATCCGTTCAACGTCCGAGCGGTACGCGAATCCGACGAGCACTTCCTCGGCGAGCGCACCACCCGGTTCGTGACCGGTGCCGCACTCATGGCGGCCGGGGTGGCGCTGATCGAGGTGAACTACATCGCCTTCTTCGGATTGTTCTGGGCCGGCGGCGAAATCGTGTTCAAGTCCTACCAGAGTCAGGCCGCCCGCGACGGTCATCCCGAACGCACCTTCCGGATGGACACCATCCGCCAGGTGAGCAGCATCGCACTCGCCTCCGCGTACCTTTTCGGCACCCCGCATCCGACGCTGCTGGGGGCCACCGTGCTGTACTGCGCGCCGTATCTGGTGATCGTCGTGCTGGCCGGCATCGCCGTGGTGGGCCACCGTCCGGGCATGCCGGGGCCGCCTCGGCTGATCGCGGCGCTGGTCGGCGAGATGCTGGGCATGTGCATCTACCTCCAGGGTGACGTGCTGCTCCTCGGCTTGCTGACCGACAGCACAACCGTCGGCTACTACACCCTCACGGTCACCGTCACCGTCGCGCTGGCCGCGGTCGGCCAGTCGTACGGCATGACCTTCTACGAGCCTCTGCGCCGCAGCGACGGCGACCTGTCGGCAGGCCCGCCGCTGCGCAACACCCTGCTGATCGGCGCGGGAACCGGAATCCTGGTGCTGCTCACCGGGATCGGATTGCTGATCTCGCCGGCGCCGACCGAGCTTGCCGTGGCCATGCTCATCATGGCCGCATTCTGCACGATGCGCACGATCAGCTCGATCCTGCAGGTGATCCTCTACGCGCAGCGTCGCGACCTGGTCCGGTTCGGCGCGAATGTGGGTTTGGTTCCCGTCAAGCTCGGACTTGTCGCCGCCCTCGCCACGGCGGGGGCGGTCGGCGCGGCGGTCGCCACGGTGCTGACCGACGCGATACTCCTCGGCATCTATCTGACGGCCATATACCGACGAAAGGCCACAACGTGACCAAAGTGATGTTCCTGTTGTCGAAGGATCCCGCCACCGAGCAGGGCGGCGACATCGAGCTGTCGCGGGTCGCGATCCGGCTCGCCGCAGACGCTTTCGACGTTTCGGCGATCTGCTTGTCACACGAGCCACCGGGCCACGTGATGACCGACGTCGTCGACGGCGGCCTGCCGCTCACCCGCCTGCACCAGGGCCCGGTTCGCCCACAGCGGTTGCTGCTCGATTCGGTGCGCCATCTGCGCAGCCTCGTGCATGTCCGGTTCGACACCGACGAACTGCTAGACGCCATCGAAGCCAGCGACCACGACGTGTTCCTCGCCGAGCACAGCTATATGGCCGAAACATTCATCCGCAGTTCGCGATTCGGTGCCAAGGGCATGGTCATCAACACGATCAACACGGAATCGCAGGTGTGGAAGTCCACCCGCGGGCTGCTCGGAAGGATCGAGGCGCCGCGGCTGCTGCGCGACGAGATCCGCGTGGCGCGCGCCGCCGACGCCGTCGGGTGCTACGAGACCGAGGAAGCCCAGATGTACCGGGACCACGGTGTGACCGGCGCCCGGTTCCTGGAGGTGACGCTGCCGCCGACGGCCCAGATCGACGTGTCCTCGTCGACTCGCCGGCTGGTCTTCCTGGGCCGGCGCGACTGGCCGCCGAACCAAGAGGCCTTCCTCATCGCGCTCAAATTGTGGCCGCGGATCGCCGAAGGCATCCCGGACGCCGAACTGTGCATTGTCGGCGCCAAGAAGGCGGGCGCGAAAGAGCCGGACTATCCCGACGGTGTACGCGATCTGGGCTTCGTCGAAGACCTGCCGGCATTCCTTGCCACCTGCCGGGCCTTGATGGCGCCGATCCGCACCGGCGGCGGCGTGCGGGTGAAGATCCTCGACTCGGTCAGCCAGGGACTGCCGGTGGTGGGCTCGATCCCCGCCGTCGGATCGTTGGCGACGGTGCTCGACATGCCGACGTACGACGACGACGAGGCATTCATCGCCGAATGTCGGCGCATGCTGTTGGACCGCGATGCCGCGGTGGCCGCCGGTAACGACCTGTACGAGGTCAACCACCGGCACTGGCAGGACAAGCGGCCCCATCAGGCCGTGGAATCCCTTGTGCAGGCAGGGATCCGGGTTTAGCCGCTACGGGCAGGAGACCGTCGCACCCACCCACGGCTGCCACGTGATGAAGCCGTGTTGGAAGGTCACTTTCGCTCCATTGCCGTCCGGCACCTCGTCGGTCAGCGCCAGCCCGCACGACGGTCGCCACGCGCTGGCGATGCCACCGCCGGCACCATGGGCGCCGGTGGCCGCCGAGTACCAGACCCGGTATCCCCAATAGGAATTGAAGTCCTGGTATCCGTTGGCGAACGGCGTGGTGGGTATCAGCCCCTGCGCACGGGCCTTCTCCGCGACGGGGTTGGGCGACGCGATGAACTGTCCCTGCGCCGGTGTTTCAAACAGGGTGTTCACCGTGCGAATCTGCGCCCACACCTGCGGAGTCGCGCGGAACACCGGGCTGAGCACCGTGCCATGGGCCTGGTTGGTTTGGGTTGAGAACCGCCCGAACTCCGCGGATTTGGCCGGGCCGGCGGTGATCGACGTTTTCATCGTCTGCTGGGCGGGCTTCGCCGACCAGTCGGAGCGGTAGATGCCGAAGGTGTCCTCCACGTCGGAGCTGCCGGTGTTCTTGTCCAGCAGCGTGTACATGAGCAGCGGCCCGGTGTACGGCATTTCCTGCCATTTGGTCATGATGTCGGCGATGAAGTCTGACTGTGTCGCCTCGCTCGATCCGGCGACCGGCTGGCCGTACTCCGAGGCCCAGATCTTCTTGGCGGCATCACCATTGCCGACCATGGCCTGCCGCATCGCCATGAGCTGATTCACCGGCGAGCTCTGTGTCAGAACACCATCGGAGAATTTCAGCGTGTATTGGTACGGGTGAAAGGAAATGGCGTCGAAATTGTTCTTGGCGCCTGCCGCATACATCTGGTTGAGGAACGTGACGGGGTTGATCAACCAGGTTCCGAGGTCGGCGACGGAACCGAGCACACCGCCGATGACGGTGACGCGGGAATCGACCGCCTTGATTTTGGGGTAGACGGCCCGCAGCATCGAGGTGTAGGCCGCGGCGTCGGGAGCGGGCCGCCAGAACTGGATGCCATTCGGTTCGTTCCAGACCTCGTACGCCGAGATCTTTCCTTTGTAGCGTTTCGCGACCTTCGCGCAGAAATCGGCGAACGTGGCCATCGATGCCGGCGGGCTGACGATCGGCGGGTTATTCGGCGCGACGGACCATGCCGGGGTGGAATTGATGGCCACGAGAATGGCCATGTTCCGGCTCACCGCGGCGTTGACCAGCTTGTCGGCGTCGGTCCAGTTGAGCTGGCCCTGGACCTGTTCGACGCCGGCCCACGGGATGCCGATCCGAACGGTCTTGACGTTGGTGGCCACCATCGCGTCGAAGCTCTTGTTGACATCGGCGGCTGACCGGAACCAGATGTCGGAATCGGCAATGCCGATCGTCGTCGGGTTGGGATTGATATTCGCCGTTTCGGCAATGACGACCTTGTGTGGCCGCAGTGACGGCAGGACCAATGCAAGCGCGGTCACGCACGCAATGCCGGTCGCGATGCCGATGGCAATGGTTCTGACAGGGCGGCGATTTCGCCGGATTCCGCGCACAAGTCACCCCAAACTTTCGTCGGAGAAAAGAGCAGAGGACGAACGACGTCCCCGTCAGTTTGACTGAGCGGCCGCCAAAGTCGGGGCACGATCCATGGCGTGTCGTGGCGAAGTTCGATCTTGATCTACGTAAACCAGGAACGCCAGAAGCACCGAGAACATCAGCGTCACCTGGGGTATGTCCACGACCATGTGGTCGAGCTGCAAGGCCACGAAAACCACGCCGATGAACACCCCGCCGTACAGGGCGTACGGCAATGAGTCGGATCGCAATGCCCTGGCGCCGACGACGCAACCGAGCGCCAGCAGCACGATCATCACCATTCCGACGATGATCCCGGCCCGGTAGATCGTCAGCAACGGCACGTTCGCGACGAAGTTGAGGGTGAAGGCCGTCTGGCCGCTCTTGAATTCCGGTCTCCCCCAACCCAATCCGAACGGCCAGTGTCCGGCCATCTGGCCCGGCCAGTTCGCGATCGCGTCCAGTCGAGACGAGGTCCCGACGTCCTCGCTGCCGAATGACGAGAAGATCCGGTGTCGGATCGCGGGTATGACGAACGCACCGACGGTCACCAGGGCGATGGTGCCGAAGGCGATCTTGCGATCCCGGGCACGCATGCCGTGGAATGCAAGCACCAGCGCGATGCCGACCAGAACGGTGAAGATGGCCGCCCGGCTCAGGGTCAGCAGAATGGCGACGGTGAGGATGACCATGACAGCGGCCCGCAACTTGCCGGTCAGCAACACAACGGCCAGCACCAGCGCGATGACGAGCCCGATGCCGGCCATGTTCGGGTCGACCCAGGTGCCGCCGAGGCGCGCGAAGCGACTCTGTCCCTCATCGGCGAACACGAAGCGAGCGGTGTCAACCCGGCCGTAGCCGAAGATTCCGAAGATCTTGATGAAGCGCTGGTTCGGATCCGCGGCCACGACCGCGATGCCGAAAAGGGCGTTCGCCGTCGCGGCATAGACATATATGCGGCCGAATCGGGCCATGTTCTCGCGCGACAGTCGCAGCAACGCGACCACCACCAGCGTCGTCATCGTCCACTTGATGTACTCCGCGATGTCGGTCAGCGTGCGGCCGGTGAAGATCAGCGACAGCGCGGACGTGAGCACCAGCAGCACCACCACCTTCTCGACGGGATGGAACGACTTGTGCTCGGACGGGTGTAGGAGCGCAGCCAGCAAGGCCCCCGCAGCGAACGGCAGATAGAGCGGAAGGTGGACGCCGGGAAAGTAGCCGAACGGAAGCATGCCGAGCACCGCGGCCATTCCCCAGTACAGCCACAATGGGTGGTTCAAACCGACGTAGACGCCGAGGGCCAGTGCGACAACCCCGGCCACAGCAAGCGTCGCCATCGTCCCCCCGAGGACCGCGAGAGCTGCGACAACAGGGCAAACCACTATGATGGCGATGCCAGCAACGGCTTCTGCGCGCGACCTCAGACCCAATACCACGGTGCCCATCCTCGCATTGAGTTCGCTGAATGCAAACACGCGAGACCGTTATGGTGATGTGCTATCGGCCGCGCGGACGGCTATGGTGTTGGTGCCGCGGCAAACTACGAACGAACGGAGTTCCCCTGTGGCCATCGGGGATTACCTACGGATATTCCGGCGCTTTTGGTGGGTTGTGGTGCTGTTCACCGCCCTCGGCGCGGGGATTGGCTACGCGACTTCGCTCCTTTACACCCCCCAGTATGAGTCGACCGCGCGGCTATTCGTCACAACGCAAAGCGGGACTTCGGTAGGCGACGCCTACCAGAACAACCTGTTTTCGCAGGAACGCGTGGTTTCCTATGCGGGATTGGCTACCAGCCAGCAGGTGGCAGCGCGCGCTGTGGACCAGCTCAAAGTCCCAATGTCGGCCGACGAGTTGCGTTCCAAGATCACCGCAACTCCAATGCCGAAGACCGTTTTGCTGGATATCACCGCCCGTGACACCGATCCGGCCGCGGCGCAAACGTATGCAAATGCGGTCGCAGACCAGTTGGTGCAAGTCGCCAGCGAACTCGAGACCTCTCGGCGCGGAGGCACTCCTGCCGCCGGCGCAGTGTTGGTCGACGATGCCAACTATCCGACGGAATCGGCCGGACTGAGTTTGCTCCTTCGGGTGGGACTCGGCGTCGCGGGCGGTTTGGCCATCGGTCTGACGATCGCGGTGCTGGCCGGCGTGCTCGACCCCAAGATGCGTCGCCGGGAGCGCGTCGAGGCGGTGGCGGGTTCCCTCGCGCTCGGGTCGCTGGTGGCCGATCGTCGACGTGCGGGCGAGCTGATCGACCTCGATGCCGGTGGTATCGCCGTGGAGCGACTCCGCGAGCTGCGGACGAACCTGCAATTCGCCAAGACCGCCGACGGGCGCCGTCCTCACGTCATCGCCGTGACCAGCCCGACGCCCGCGGACGGGCGCTCAACCACGGCTGCCGACCTCGCCGCAACGTTCGCCGAGACCGGACGCTCCGTCGTGCTCGTCGACGGCGACCTGCTGAAGCCCTCGCTCGCCCAGCGGTTGCCGCTGGCCGACGACCAGCGGGCGCGCGCGGCCGAACGAGGATTGAGCACCGTCCTGGTCGGCGACCACGGCCTCGACGAGGCGTTGATCGACAACGTCGGCGGTGACTCGTGGGCGTTCCTGCCCGCCGGACCGGTGCCCTCGGTACGCAGGCAGCTGTGGGCCGACGATTCCGCGGTCGATGTCCTGGACACCCTGCGGAGCAACTTCGACTACGTGATCATCGACACCCCGGCGCTGACCAGTTGCACGGACGGCGCGCTGGCCGCGGCACTGGGCGACGGTGCGATCGTGCTCGCGCGGATTGCCCACACGAAGACCGCGGCGCTGCGGCGGGCGCTGGAGATACTGCGGACTGCGCATGCCGAGGTGATCGGCGCCGTTGTCACCTGCGAGCCCGGACACCGCGGCGAATTGTCCAGGCACCACAAGCAAGTGGAGCGCTCGCACAACGCCGGATCCGGCGAGTCGGCGGAGCCGTCCGCAACCACGTCGCAGACTGAGGCCATGCGGCCCGATCCGCCGGCTGTCGACCAGACCGACCCCGCCACGGAGGTCGTGGCTACGCAGGGGTCACAGGTCGGCGCGGGGCGCAGCAACGGTGTGCATCGCGTTGCCAGGACGCAGCCCGAAAGTCGATGACCGGTGCGGCGTTTCACTCCGATCGTCGTCTGCGTCGCCGCGCTGGTCGCGGCCTGTGCTCCGCACGCTGAACCTCCGCCGCCACCACCGGGCGCGTCGCCGGCGGTGAAGACCTTCACCCCGCCGTTCGACGGTTCGCCGCTTCTGGCGCCGCCCGATCTCACGAACGACGGCCCTGGCTCGCTGATGTCGGTGGACGCGATGAACGGCAGCGTAGAGCTCGAGGACATCAACGCCGTCTACGTGCGGGTGGTGTACCGGTCGACCTCCGGAATCGACGGCGGCCCCACCGACGTGTCGGGGGTTGTCGCGATTCCGGCCGGCAAACCGCCGAAGGGTGGTTGGCCGGTGATCTCGTTCGGCCACGGCACCACCGGTGTGCTGAACAAGTGCGGGCCGAGCAGGTACGGGACGCTGCCCGGCAACGGATTCATGATGCAGGCCATGCTCAAGGAGGGCTGGGCCGTCGCCATGACGGACTATCAGGGCCTCGGTGTCGAGGGTTACTACCACCCGTTCCTCGACTCGAAGACCTTCGGCTACAACATGATCGACGCGGTTCGGGCGGCGCGTCGGGTCGGGGCCCCCGTCAGCGACCGATGGGTGGCGTTCGGCCATTCACTCGGCGGCATGGCGGCGTGGGCCGCGGCGGACCAGGCAGGGTCGTACGGGCAGGGGCTGAATCTGTTGGGAACCCTGGCCATGGCGCCGTCAGCCGATATGTCCGATCTCGCTGACGACGCGTGGAACCAAACGCTTACCTCCGACCAGCGGGTGGCGTTGGTGTTCGTGCTGCAATCGCTGAGCTGGATCCATCCCGATCTGGATCTGGACCGCTATCGGTCGGGCTGGACCGCAGCGCATTGGGACCAGCTCTTGGATTGCCTGCCACCGAATCTCGACGACATCATGCGGGTGCGCGAGCAGATGAAGAACGAGGACCTCAAGCCCGCGACGCCCGCGGACAGGGACCGGCTTCGCGAAATGCTCGCGCAGATGGCGGTGCCGCAGAACCGGCTGACCACGCCGCTGATGGTGGTGTACGGCACCGAAGACACCTTGGTCGATCTGGCGGGCTTCGAACGGCCGCTGTCGCGTGCCTGCGCGCAGGGCGATCACATACAGATCGTGAAGAAGATCGGCCAGGGCCACAGCGACCTGGACAGCGCGTTCGGGATGCCATGGCTGCAAGACCGCCTCAACGGACTTCCCGTGCCGAACTCCTGCGGTAGTCAGTCGTGAGACCGCCCACCAACGTCCCCCGCGTGCGGGACTACCTGCGGATGCTGGCCAACGGATGGCTGGTCATCGGATGTGCGACGGTGCTGTCGGCCGGGGCGGTCGTCGGCGTCCAGCAGGTGATGACCGAGCCCACCTACGCCGCCTCCACGCAGGTGTTCGCCGTCGTCCCCGGGGACGCGGGGGTCGAGTCGGCATACGAAGGAGGCCGCGGCGCCACCGTCCGCATCGACACCTACAGCCAACTCGCCACGTCACGTCTGGTCACCGAGCGAACCATCGACGAGCTCGGCCTGAACACGACGCCCGAGGCGCTCGCCGAACGGATCTCCGTCGCTTCCATTCCCGGTGATATCTCGCAGTTCGCCCGGCCGATGTCGGCGCTGATGCGGATCCAGGTCACCGGCGAGGATCCGGACACCACCGTCGACTCTGCCAACGCGGTGGCAAAGCACCTGATCGCCGCATCCCAAGAGGTCGAATGGACCGAGGCGGGACCGGGTGCAGAGTTGGTATTGATCGACAGTGCGGCCTCGGCCACCGAGCAGCGGCCTTCGATCCTCAAGGATCTGGTGCTCGGCGGGGCGCTCGGGCTGGTCCTCAGCATCGCCATGGTGTTGGTGTTCGGGATCGCACGCGGCACGGTCCTCGACCGGCGCCAAGTGGATTACGTTGCCCGACAGATGGTTTCCGGAGAAGTGCCGTGGGAGCTCCGATGAGCTCGCGGCTGCTGACGGCGGCGCTGAGCGTGGTGGCCGCCGCGACGCTCGTGGTGACCGGATGCAGCAGCACCCAACCGCCTCCCGCATCGCCGCCATCGCCGTCTGCCGTCTCGGTGGACGGCGATTTCTCGGGCAGCGGCCCGGGCACGCTCAAGACGGCGCACAAGCTGGCGACGGTCGACAGGCGCCTCATCAAATTGTCGTCGATCGCGGTCCGGATCACCTACGAGTCGACCTCCGGCGTCGACGGCAGCCCGCAGGTGGTTTCCGGAACCGTGTTCGCGCCGACAGGATCCCCGCCCCCCGAAGGCTGGCCCATCATCGCGTACGGCCACGGATCGACAGGCGTGCAGCACAACTGCGCTCCGTCGCTCTCATCAATTCTGCTCGGTGCGACAGAACCCGTCGCGGCCCTGCTGCGTGCCGGCTACGCGGTGGCATTGCCCGACTATCAGGGACTGGGTGTCGACGGCGCCCACCACCCGTATCTGGACGCAACGACCGCCGGCTACAACATGATTGACGCGGTCCGCGCCGCGCGCAAGGTGATTCCGCGCGCATCGGATCGGTGGCTGGCCTCCGGCCAGTCACAGGGTGGGCAAGCCGCATGGGCCGCCAACGAGCTGTCGAACACCTACGGAACGGGTCTGCGCCTCGTCGGCGCGGTTGCGCTCGCGCCGGCCGCCGATATCACCGGCCTGGCCGATCTCGCCGCCCAGGGCGCGTTGACGGTCGAACAGGAATCGGCGCTGCAGTGGATTCTGGTGGCGCTGAAGAATGAGCACCCAGAACTCAATCTCGACGAATACCGGCACGGCCTGATGCGGGAGCAGTGGGATTTCTTCGCGAAATGCGACCTCGAGCTTTCCCAGAAACGTAAAGAACTGATCGACCGGTTGACCCCTGACGATCTCAGGCCCGCAACGCCTGCGGCCACCGATCTACTGCGCACCTACCTTGCCCAGCGGAGCCTGCCCAAGGCGCCCACCGCGGCACCGATGCTGATCCTGTTCGGGGACAACGATCAGGTGGTGGCGCCGCCGTGGACAGAGGCGGCCGTCAGCCGCGCCTGCCAGATGGGCGACGTGATCGAGTCCTACGTGGTGCCGGGTCGGGGACACCACGACATCGACGGCGCGGCGGCGCTCGGATGGATCCGGCTGCGGTTCGTCGGCGTGCCCGCGGTCAGCACCTGCGACGCACCGGACGGGCCGACCCTGAATCTCGACGTCAAGCCCTGGTACATGCAAGACACCCCATGGAACGTGCCGGAATGACGAGACGCAGGACGACGCTATGGGTGGGTGTCGCGGTCGCCGCGACGGTCGCGGTCATCGCCGCGGTGGTGTGGCTGCCGATCGGCCGCGTCGGCAGCGAAACCACCACGGCGAAGGGCCGCGGCAACCCCGTACCGATCGCCTCGGCCGACTTCAACGGTTCGGATCCGGGATCGCTCGTCAGCGCCACGACGATGCCCGGCTATTCGAACACCGCGGACGGCAGGCCGATGCACTCTGCGCGGGTGGTGTACCGCTCCACGGCGGGTGACACCGGTGACCCCACAGTGGTGTCCGGAACGGTGTTCACACCGCTCGGCGATGCGCCGCAAGGTGGTTGGCCGGTGGTCTCATTCGGACACGGCACGCTGGGGATCCAGCAAGAGTGCGGACCATCCCTTTCGGACACACTGCTCGGTCAGGCACAGGTGGTGTCGAGTCTGATCGACATGGGCTACGCCGTCGCGATGACCGACTATCAGGGCCTCGGCCACGTCGGGATCCATCCGTACAGCGACGCCCTCACCGCCGGTTTCAACATGATCGACGCGGCCCGCGCGTTGCGGCACACCTTCGCCGACGTGTCGGACCGGTGGATGGCGTTCGGCGGCTCGCAGGGCGGCGGCGCGGCGTGGGCGGCCGACGAGCAGGCGGCCGTATATGCACCCGAGCTGAAATTGCTTGGTGCGGTGGCGATATCGCCGGCGGCCGACCTCACCGGCCTGGTCGATAGGGCCCAGGCTGGGGAACTGACCACCGATCAAGGCCCCATGCTGCAACTCATCCTGGCCTCGCTGGGCAGGCTGCACCCCGGCTTCAACCTCGATGACTACCGCCACGGCGCCGCGGCGCGCTCCTGGGACGTACTGTCGGCATGCTCCGGGCCCGAAGTGCATCATCGCAGTGCGGCCGCCAATACGCTTGGTGCACAGGATTTTTCGCCCAGCACGCCGGCCGCCGCGGATCGGCTGCGGAAACTGCTCGCCGACTGGGCATTGCCGCAACGGCGGTTGTCGGCGCCGCTGTATGTCGCGTATGGCGCCAAGGACACCTTCATCGATCCGCAGTGGACCACCGACGCGATCCAGCGGGCGTGTGCACTGGGCGGCACCGTGGACTGGCACGAGGACCCCGACAGCGGGCACAGCGACGTGGACTGGGCCGACGCGGTGGCGTGGATGAACGACCGATTCCAGGGCAAGCGGGTGACCAATGGCTGCCCGTAGGAATCCGGACGGCGACAGCCCGCTGTGGCGGCGAGCGCTGATCGAGGCCAAGTGCGTGGTCAAGCGCAGGATCGCCCGGCCCGGGATCCCGGTCGACCGACCCGAGCACCCGTACCTGGTAGTGCCGATTCTGGGGCAGTCCAACGCATTCGGCATGGGGTTGCCCCTCGACCCGGACGGTTCGGACAGGCCCCACCCGCTGGTCCATCAATGGGCGATGTGTGGTCCGTCCAAGAACACCGTCGTGGCCGGGGTGGACCCGCTGTTCCACGAGATCCCCGGCAAGGGTGTCGGATTCGGGGTGACGTTCGCCAAACACCTGGCCGACCAAACCGGGCGAGCGGTGCTGTTGGTCCCCGGCGCTCGCGGCGATACGTCGTTCACCCCGAAGAACGGGTACACCTGGGACATCGACGACACCTCTACCCGAATCAACCTGTACCGGCAGGCGATTCGGGCAATCGACACCGCTCTTGCACGCCATCCTGGAAGCGAGGTTGCCGTGGTGTTGTGGCATCAGGGTGAGACGGATGTGCCGCTGATGTCGGGCCCGGTATATCAGTCCAAGCTTGACGCGCTGATCGACGCGATGCGTGAGGCCTACGGCAGCGAACTGCCCTTCCTTCTCGGCCAGATGGTGCACGAGGAGATGGAGATGAGCCACAAGGACTACACGGCCATCAACGCGGTGCACGCCGACACACCGAATCGGCGCAGGCGCACCGCATTCGTGCCCGGGCCGCGGTCGGCGATCAACAGCCTTACCGACCGGCACTACAGCGCCGCCGGCCAGCGGGAACTGGGGACCCGGATGTGGTCGGCATACCGCGAGATGAGCGCCGAGAAGGTCGTGAGCTACGCGTCGGGGTACCAGCGGGAGGACAATCGGTGATCCGGTCCGCCGCGCTGGCGTGCGTGATGCTGCTCGCTGCCCTGACTGCATCCGGGTGCGGCGCCGGCGAACGGGCTGAACTACCCGAGCCGGCGGCGCAGGACGGGATGCCGTTACAGGGTGACCTCGGTGGCACGGGCCCCGGTTCGCTGCTCTCGGCGAACACACTTCCGACGATCGACCGCCGGCTCAAGCAGATGACCTCGGTGGCCGCCCGCATCACGTACCTGTCGACGTCCGGGGTCGACGGTAGCCAACAACCGATCAGTGGCACGGTGTTTGCACCGAAAGGGGTTCCGCCCGAAGGGGGTTGGCCGATCATCGCGTTCGGTCATGCCACGTCGGGCATTCGGCCCGAGTGTGCGCCGTCGCTGGACCCGATGCTGCTGGGCACGTCGACGATCGTCCTGGGGCTGGTGAAGGCCGGTTATGTCGTGACGGCGACCGACTACCAAGGCATCGGTCTCAGCGACACTTATCACCCCTATCTCGACTCCACCACCGAGGGATACAACATCATCGATTCGGTGCGTGCGGCGCGCAAGCTTGTTCCCGCCACCTCCAATCGGTGGGCCGGATTCGGCGGATCTCAGGGCGGCCAGGCCGTGTGGGCAGCCAACGAGTTGGTGCAAAGCTACGGTGCCGACCTGGTATTGGTCGGCACGGCCAGCTACGCGGCGCCCTTGGAGTTCAACGGATTTGCCGACGCCGCGGCCGCCGGAGCGCTGACACCCGAGCAACGGCCGGTGCTGTTGGCGATCCTTGCATCCCTGGCTAACCAGTCGCCGGCCTTGCGCCTCGATGACTATCGGCGCGGTGTCGCCGCCGAGAAATGGGACCTTCTGCTGGGGTGCAAAGAGCCCGACACCGCCGAGCGCGAGCAGGCAGTGGATCAGATCACCCCTGAGGACCTACGGCCGACCACACCGGAAGCCGTTGAGCTGCTGCGCGGTCTGCTCTTCAAGATGACCTTGCCCCGGGTGCCGGCTGCGGCACCGGCCCTGGTGATCTACGGCTTGCAGGATGCGGTGATCCCGCCGGCATGGAACGAGTTCGCGCTCGACAGGGCATGCGCCATGGGCGACGTCGTGCAGATCGAGATCCAGCCCGACAGGGGACATGAGACCGTCGATGCATCGACGGCCTTTCCGTGGCTCAACGAACGGTTCCGGGGCGATCCGCCGCGAAACGACTGCCCGGCGTTCGTGACTCGTGGCCAGCCGACCGAAGTGACCGGATGATGACCGGCCTCCCCACGGCGCTCGCACCCGCCGGCCAGCAGCTTGGCACTGGCACGCGCGCACGGATCATCGGCCTCGACGGCGCTCGGGGCCTGTCGTGTCTTGGTGTCGCCGTCATGCACATCACCGGCCACTACTCGTCGCACACCGCGGCCGCGTGGAAGACCAACGTTCTCGGCATGAGCCTGATCTTCTTCTATGTGCTCAGCGGTTTCCTGTTGTTCCTGCCTTACGTTCGCAACCTCACGGCACAGCGATCGCGGGCAAAGCTCCCGAGCACCAAGAACTTTGCGATACACCGGATCGCCCGCATCATGCCGGGATACCTGGTCATCTTCCTGCTGTGCAACTACGTCTTCGCCGTCGCGTACGTGGAGAACGCGGCGGTGCAGCCGGTTGGAACCGAAGACGGCACCGGCACCATCACCGACGTCTGGCAGCTGCTGGCCAACCTGACCCTCGTCCAGTCCTACATCCCGCAGTACTTCCAGACCGGGTTGAACCCGTCCTGGTCGCTGACCCTCGAGTTTGCCTTCTACACGTCGTTGCCCCTGCTGGGAATGCTGTTGTTCGCGCTGAGGCGCAGAACGTCGGCGCATCCATTGCGGCTGGCCATCATCGCGCCGCTGGTCTTGATCGTCGTGGGCTTCGTCGGCAAGTTGCTGCTGCCGCTGCTCGTCACCCACTTCGGCGTGACCGACCCGCAGATGATGAACTGGGGGCCCAACTGGGTCGCCGTCTTCCTGAGAAGCTTCCTTGCCAGCGCCGACAACTTCGGGTTCGGCATGCTCGCGGCCATCGTTGTGGTGGCTGTGGAGCAGAAGGCATTGGGCGACAAGCTTCCTCGCCGCGTGCGCCGCTACTCCGTACTGGCTCTGGTACCGGTGCTCGCGGTGACGGCAGGGCTGCTGGCGCTCGGCAGTCAATTCGGGACCAGCGCCGTCTCCGTCGCGGCCGCGCTGGCGATACTCGTCATCGTGGGGCCCCTGGCGATCGGCGAAAAGTCCGCGCTGGCAACCACTCTCGAGCTCGCCCCATTCCGGTATGTCGGCAAGGTGTCGCTGTCGGCGTATCTCTGGCACTTTCCGGTGATGTTGATCCTGGGCCGGCTCGGGTTAATGGCGGGCGACACATTCGGTGGCATGGTTCGCAACGTGGTGGTGGTGCTGGCGGTGACGTTCGCCGTGTCCACCGTTACCTACTACATCGTCGAGAAACCCGCCATCGACTTCGCCAAGAAGTATCGCTATCGGAACGTGTGACGCAGCGACGGTGAGAATCACTCACGTCAAGTATTGGTAACTGTTTCTCGCTGAAATTGAGCAACGGCTCGGCCTGGTTCGTACAATAGCGGCTATCGAATTCTGGCGATTACGCCGCTGGGTCCGGCCGGATTTCTACTAGGAGCATGCTCAGTGAATGACGTTGTGGGTTCGCTATTGCCGAAAACGGCGAGCCGCAGATGACGGCCGAACCAGAGGTCAGATTGCCCGGCGACCGCACTCTACCGGCGGTTACGCCTGTTGATCTTCGCCCGCGGTCGCGAATCATCGGACTCGATGGGCTGCGCGGGATCGCCTGCATCGGCGTACTTGTTCTGCACGTCAGCTCGCACTATTCGCCGACCGTTACGCAGACTTTCAAGATCGGTATCGGCGGCCAAGGGCTCATTGTGTTCTTCGCGCTCAGCGGTTTCTTGCTGTACCTGCCGTACGTGAATGCGATCACCAAAGACCGCGCCGCAATAAAATTGCCCGACACCAGAATATTTGCCGTACACCGTTTTCTGCGGGTTTTTCCTGGCTACCTGGTTGTCTTTCTGCTCTGCTCCTTTTTGCTGCGCGCCGTCTATCTGGAGAACGCGGCTATCCAGGCGCAGGGCACTGACAACGGCACCGGGATGATGACCGACCCGGTCGAGCTGCTCGCCAACCTGACGTTGATGCAGACCTATTTCCCGCAGTACTTCCAGACCGGTCTGAATCCCTCGTGGTCACTGACGCTGGAGCTGGTGTTCTACGCGACCCTGCCGCTGTTCGGCATCCTCATGCTCGGTCTGTGCCGGCGGACCAGGCTTTCGCCGCTGTGGGTAGCCACGATCGCGCCGACGGTGCTGCTCGTCATCGGCTTGGTGGGTCAGACGCTGGCCTTCCGGCTGCAACGCCACTTCGACGTGTACGACCCGCTGCTGATGGAGTGGGGCCCGAACTGGGTGGCGGTGTGGAACCGCAGCTTCCTGTCGCTTGCCAGCACTTTCACCTTCGGCATGTTGGCCGCAGTCATCTTCGTCGCGATCCGTTCGGGCGCGCTGACCGGGCATCTCGCCAAGCGGATCCGCTGGTACTGCGCCGCGGCGATCGTGCCTGCAACCCTTGCGGGCGTGCTGCTGATCATGCTGCTGTCGCACTACTTCTTCACCGCTGTCGCGCTGGTCGCCGGGCTGATGGTGCTGTTCATCGTGGCGCCGATGGCCCGCGGCGAAGACTCGGCGTTCGCCCGGGGCGTGGACTGGCGGCCGTTCAAGTACGTCGGCGAAGTGTCCTTGTCGGCCTACCTGTGGCATTTCCCGGTCCTGATCGTGCTCGGGCGGCTGGGTTGGATGGCCGGCGATAGCGTGGCAGGCATGCTCAGAAATGTCGCACTGGTGCTCATCGTCACCCTGCTGCTGGCCTCGGTGACCTACCGCTATATCGAAAAACCGTCGTTGGCGCTGGCAAAGCGGTACAAGCCGCGCCCCGCATGAGACGGATGCTTGCGCAGCCAGTGCCCGCGTGATGCAGCGACGGACGCTGTCGCTCGCCCTTGGTGCCGTGGTGGCGATCGCTGTTATCGCCGTTGGGTTCGTGTGGGCGGTCGGCGTGTTCACCCCCTCGCGAGAGGGCCGCGCTGACCCGACGCCGATACAGGGTGCAGACCTGGGCGACACAGGACCCGGATCGCTGGTGAGCGCGATGACAATGCCCGGCCTTGCCTCATCCGTCTCCGACCGCCTGCGGGCCGCGAGGGTCCTCTACCGGTCTACCTCGGGCGACACCGGCTCACCCACCGTGGTTTCGGGAAGCGTGTTCACCCCGGCGGGCGATGCGCCGGCGGGAGGCTGGCCGGTGGTGGCCTACGGTCACGGCACGACCGGGATCGACGAACCGTGTGCGCCGTCGCTGTCGGACTCACTGCTGGGCATGGCCGACGCCATCGCCGCGGTCACGGACAAGGGATTCGCCGTCGCCTTCCCCGACTATCAGGGTCTGGGCAGCGAGGGCGTGCACCCCTATACCGATGCGCGAACCGCGGGGCTCAACATGATCGACGCCGTGCGCGCCCTTCGGCATACCTTCCCCAATGTGTCCGACAGATGGGTGGCGCTCGGCGGATCGCAGGGAGGAGGGGCCGCGTGGGCGGCCGACGAGCAAGCCGGCAGCTATGCGCCCGAGCTCAAACTCCTTGGTGCTGTGGCGATTTCGCCGGCCGCCGATGTGGCGGGCCTGGTTGACAAGGCCCAGGCGGGCACGTTGAAGACCGACCAGCGGCCTGCGTTGCAGCTTGTTGTCGAGTCACTGGCCAGATTGCACCCCGATGTCAACCGCGACGACTACCGCCGGGGTGCGGCGGCCCAATATTGGGATGTGCTGTCGGATTGCTCGGAAGCCAAGGGCGGCGAGCGCGACCAGGCCGCCCATGCTCTCGGCCCCCTCGATCTGGCGCCGCACACACCCGCGGCCGCTGACCGGTTGCGAGCGCCCCTACACCGATGGGCGCTACCTCAGCAACGCCTTTCCGCGCCGCTGTACGTATGGTACGGCGGTGCAGACACGTTCATCGACGCCGACTGGACGTCCGCGGCCATCAGAGCGCGCTTGCGACCTCGGCGGCACCGTCGTGTGGAAATACGAGGCCGACAAGGGCCACGGAGAAACCGACCTCACCGAACAGCTCCAGTGGATCGCGGACCGCTTCGCGGGAACGCCGGCGACGAATGACTGCCGGTAGCCGTTCCAAGCGCGGTGGCTCGCCGAGGTCCGCCCGCGGCGGTCAGTGACGCTTTCGATGGCGTCCGTTGGCTTGCGGCGCGCGGCCCTGGTGGTGGTGGGGGTACCGCTCGCGCTCGCACTCGTGATCGGTGTCAGCGGCTTCTTCGTGTTCACGAAAGCGAGCAGCGACCCGCTGCAGTCGGCGGACGCGGTGGTGGTGCTGGGCGGTGAACACGACGGACGGGAGGACTACGGCCTTTCCCTGGCGCGCGAGGGGTGGGCGCCGACGGTGGTCATCTCCAATTCGTATCCGGCCGACGATTCGGTGATGCGGCGGGTGTGCGGCCAGTCCGGCAACGGCGTCGAAGTCATCTGCCTGAAGCCCTTTCCAGTGACCACACGGGGCGAGGCCGACATGGTTCATCGGCTCGCGGCTCAGCGATCATGGGACCGGGTTATCGTTGTCAGCTGGCGCCATCACCTTCCGCGCGCGCGCCTGGTGTTTCGGCAATGCTTCTCCGACGATCCTCAGGCTTTGGTGATGCGGGCCGTACCGAGGCCCTACGAGTTTTCAATTGCCCGCTGGGAGTTCATTTACGTCTACCAATACGCCGGTCTCCTGAAGGCCGCGCTACAGGGCGATTGCGTGTGACCAGCAACTTTGCTGGAAAGGTGGCGAATGCAAGAAAACAATGCGATAGTTTGTGCCGTCGGGGACAGTCTTTGAGCGTTCCAGCAAACGGAAGGTGACCCACGTTGTCTGTGGTTCGAGAAGCGGTCGCACCAAGCCGGCCCTCCGTCGTCCCAGTACCAACACCGTCCGCGGGTGTCGGCTGGCAGCGCCGATACGTGCTGGCGTTGATCCTGACCGACGTGATCGTCGTGCTGCTGGCGATGGCCTGCGCGCTAATGGTTCGACTGCAGCAGCCAGTTACTGATCTCAATCCGTTAACGATCTATTTCGGTTTGCTCCTGCTGATCGTGGCGGCAATCTGGTTGGGGTTGCTGGCCGCCTACCGAACCCGATCGCCACGCATCGTGGGTGCCGGTGTGGAGGAATACCGCCGTGTTATCGCGGCAACCTTGGCCACCATTGGCGTCGTCGCGGTCTTCTTGATGATCTTCCGCCCGGAGTACGCCCGCGGCTATCTGGCCGTCGCCTTCCCGCTGGGCCTTGGCCTGCTCTTGCTCAGTCGCAGTGTGTGCCGGCGGTGCCTGATCTGGAACCGTCGCAGGGGCCAATGCGTGACGTCCGTGCTCGCGGTCGGTGATGTCAGAGCCGTTCGCTCGCTGGTCCAGTCGATGTCGCGGGGCTGGTGGTACGGGTATTCGATCGTCGGCGTCTGCCTCACCGGGCGGCCTGCGGGCGGCACCCTCGAGATTCCCGGTGTCGGCACACTGCCGGTCTTGGGCGACGAGCATGACGTCGAGTACGCAATCGCCGAGACGAACGCCGACACCGTCGCGCTGACCGCAACCGAACATCTCGGCCCGGAGGGTGTGCGCGAGCTGTCCTGGCAACTCGACCGGCTGGGTGTGGACCTCGTGGTGTCACCCGGCGTCGTCGACGTTGCCGGACCGCGGCTGACCATGCGCCCGGTCGCAGGCCTGCCGCTCATCCACGTCGAGAAGCCGCAGTACAGCGGAACGAAGAAGCTGCAGAAGCGGGCCTTCGACATTTGTGTCTCGCTCACCGTGCTGCTGTGCGCGCTGCCGGTGATGCTCGTCAGCCGCCATCTCCATCAAGCTGACCAGCAAGGGCCCGGTGTTCTACCGCTCCGAGCGGATCGGGCTCGATGGCACGCCCTTCGACATGATCAAGTTCCGCACCATGGTCGACGGCGCCGATACACGGTTGGACGAACTGGTAGCCCAAAACGAGAGCGTCGGCGGAGTTCTGTTCAAGATCCGCGAAGATCCCCGCGTGACCACCGTCGGCCGTTTCCTGAGGCGCTACAGCATCGACGAACTTCCACAGTTCATCAACGTGCTGCGCCGCGAGATGAGCGTCGTTGGGCCGCGGCCACCGCTTCGGCGGGAGGTCGACACCTACGACGACCAGGTGCGCCGGCGGCTGTTGGTGCTGCCAGGGATCACCGGCCTGTGGCAGGTCAGCGGGCGATCGGACCTGTCCTGGGAAGACTCCGTTCGCCTGGATCTGTCCTACGTCGAAAACTGGTCGATCTCCAACGATCTGCTGATCGCCGCGAAGACCATCCGCACCGTGTTGGCCGGGTCGGGCGCCTACTAGAGCCACCGGGGCCGCGTCGCCGGCCCCACTTAGACTGTGCGAGATGTCTGAACCCGGCCTTGGGCAACCGTAGTGCGGCTGTGGTGGGTCTGGACGCTCGCCGTCGTCGGGCTGGTGATCAACCTCGTTGTGCTATCGGCGCTGCTGCCAGTGCTGGTCACGCCGGGGATGGCGGTGCTGAATCTGTTTGCGCGGTCCGGTGGCCCTCCGGTACCGGTCGCCTCGGCTGACCTGACGGGCACCGGCCCCGGGTCGCTGGTGACCGCGACGACGATGCCCGGGCTGACCCGCACCATCGCGGTCCGGGATCTGATCGCCGCCCGCGTGCTCTACCGCTCGACCAACGGCGACACCGGCCAGCAGACCGTGGTGTCCGGCGCGGTGTTCGTGCCGCCCGGCGACCCGCCCCCGGGTGGTTGGCCGGTGGTGGCGTTCGGCCACGCCACGGTGGGCATCGACCCAGAATGCGCGCCGTCACGGTCCGACACCATGCTCGGGTCGGTGGCCGCGGCGATCCAGCTGACCGAGAAGAACTACGCCGTCGCGATCCCCGACTATCAAGGCCTCGGCACCAAGGGCGTGCATCCGTATCCGGACTCTCGCACCGCGGGGCTCAACATGATCGATGCGGTGCGGGCGTTGCGCCACACCTTTGGCGACGTGGCCGAAAAGTGGGCGGCACTTGGGATCTCGCAGGGTGGCGGCGTCACCTGGGCGGCCGACGAACAAGCTCGCGACTACGCACCCGAGCTCGAACTCGTTGGGGCAGTGGCCATTTCACCGGCCGCAGACGTATCCGCAATGGTGGACAAGGCCGAGCAGGGCACGCTGACGCAGGACCAAAGGGCGGTTCTGCAACTGATGATCGAGTCGCTGGCCCGACTGCATCCCGACCTCAACCGCGATGACTATCGCCACGCCGCCGCCAAACAGTACTGGGGTCAGCTCTCGGCGTGTGCCGGACCCGGGGGCCAACAACGCATGTCGGTGGTCAACCAACTCGGCGCGCGCGATTTCGCCCCCTCCTCGGCGCGGGCCGCCGACCGGTTGCGTCAACTTCTGCGTGGCTGGGCGCTGCCGCAGAAGCCGCTGTCGGCGCCTTTACTCGTGTGGTACGGCGGTGCCGACACCTTCATCGACGCACAATGGACCACGGACGCGATCAAACGTGTGTGTGCCATGGGAGGCTCAGTGACGATCGAATTCGAGGCCGAGAAGGGACACACCCAGGCCAGCATTCCGGAAATGCTCGACTGGGTCGATGACCGCTTCGCAGGCCGACCGGCGACCAATGACTGCTGACGGCGTGCCGCCGCCATTGCATCCGGGGGCGCTGCGCGAGGGACTGGTCGGGCCCGAGCACTTCTGGCGCCAACTCGAGGTGGTCGGCGAAACCGGTTCGACCAACGCAGATCTCATCGCCAGGGCCGCCGCGGGTGACGACATCGCCAGCGCGGTCCTGATCGCCGAACACCAGACCGCGGGGCGGGGCCGCAGCGGGCGGACGTGGTCGGGTGTGCCGAGGGCACTGGTCACGATGTCGGTCGGCGTCTCGGCCGGTGACGTTCCCGCCGACGCGTGGGGATGGGTGCCGCTGGTGACGGGAGTCGCGGTGGTGGATGCGGTGGCGGCGACGACGGGAGTCCGGGCGGGACTGAAATGGCCCAACGACGTCCTCGCCGGGGGCGGCAAGCTGGCGGGAATCCTCGCCGAAGTGGCCTCCCCGCACCCGGTCATCGTCGTCGGAATCGGACTCAACGTGACCCTGCAGCCCGACGAGATCGCCGAGCCAGACGCCACGTCACTGGCGCTGCTCGGTGCTGATGCGGATCGAAATGAGTTGGTGCGCAGCCTACTTCGCGAACTGGCGGTGCGGCTCGGTGGTTGGCGCGACGCACGCGGCGCGGCGGCGGCGTTGGTCGCCGACTACACAGCGCGCAGTCTCACCATCGGGTCGCGGGTGCGTGCCGTGTTGCCCGGTGACCGGGAGATCGTCGGCCACGCGGTATCCGTCGACGAGCAGGGCCGGCTCTGCGTCGACACAGGCGCCGACACGGTCGCGATCTCGGCGGGCGACATTGTGCATTTGCGGGCCTTCCAAGGTCCCTGATCTGGGTAGAGTCTGCAGCGTGGGATATCCGGAGAACGTGCTGGCCGCCGATGAACAGGTGGTGCTGCACCGGCATCCGCACTGGAAGCGCCTGATCGGGCCGGTGCTCCTTCTACTGGTCGCGACGGCGCTGGCGGCGTTCGGGATGGGGTTCGTCAACCAGACCGACTGGCAGTCAACCGCCAAGAACGTGGTGCTTGCGGTCATCGGGGTGGTCTGGCTGGTGATCGTCGGCTGGTTGGTGATCTGGCCGTATTTGAATTGGTTGACAACACATTTCGTCATCACCGACCGGCGGGTGATGTTCCGTCACGGGCTGCTGACCCGGTCGGGTATCGACATTCCGCTGGCGCGGATCAACAGCGTCGAGTTCCGGCACGGCATCATTGATCGGATGTTGCGCACCGGAACCCTGATCATCGAGTCGGCGGCGCAGGATCCCTTGGAATTCCACGACATACCGCGCGTGGAGCGGGTGCACTCACTGCTGTATCACGAAGTCTTCGACACTCTGGGTTCGGAGGAATCGCCGAGCTGAGGATGCCGCTGCGCCCGGCGAGTCTGGCGCAGCGGGGTGACCTTCCCGTCGTGCAGATTCGGGTCGCGCTCGTCCTCGATGGCCTCGGCGAGGCCACCGGCAGTGAGGGATTCGATCGCCTTGTCGGGGTTGCGGCCGAACTCGTCGGGGAAGACCCAGCGGCGGAACGCCCAGAACCGGAACGCCATCTGCAGCAGGTTGCCGATGATGTAGGCGGCGATGAAGTCGGCGATGTTCTCCACCGTCAGGCTGACTTCCGGGACACGCAGCATCAGCACATAGCTGGAGAACCACAGCGGCGCCATGCAGATCAACACGCCGACGCCGCTGAATCCGAAGAACAACAGCGCCTCGTGATGGCGCTCGCGGCCGCCACGGTCCCGGAAGCTCCACTCGCGATTGAGGACGTAGGACGCGATCACCGCGACAATGCCCGCGATGATCTTCGCCGTGACGGGCTTGGGCTCCAGCACCGTGAGCTTGAGCGTGAAGAAGACCGCCGAGTCGATGACGAATGTCGTCGCGCCGACGATCGCGAATTTGATGAGCTCGTGATGTCGTTCGAAGTACGGGCGGATCGGGCTTGGTAGGCGCGCGATCGTCGCATCGGTGAAGGACACAACACGGCAGTGTACGTAACCAACGCTGCCCACGCGCACCCTCGCAGGTCAAACCGGGTCACCGCCATGACAACATAGCCGTGTGACCAGCACCCCGAGCTCACCCGCGGTGGTGGCCATGATCGGTGGCGGGCAGCTGGCCAGGATGACCCATCAGGCCGCGATCGCGCTCGGCCAGACCCTGCGGGTGCTGGCGACTGCACCGGACGACCCTGCGGCGCAGGTGACGCCCGACGTCGTCATCGGCTCGCATACCGATCTCGATGCGTTGCGCCGCGCCGCTGCGGGGGCCGATGCGCTCACCTTCGATCACGAGCACGTGCCCACCGAGCTGCTTGACAAGCTGGTGGCGGACGGGGTCAACGTGGCACCTCCTCCGCAGGCGCTGGTGCACGCCCAGGACAAGTTGGTGATGAGGCGGCGGCTGGAGGCGTTGGGGGCACCGGTACCACGGTTCGCCGAGGTGAGGAATGTCGCGGATGTGGATGCGTTCGAGGCGCGGATCGACGGACCGATTGTGGTCAAGACCGTGCGCGGCGGCTACGACGGGCGCGGTGTGACGCTGGCTCGTGACGTGGCCGAGGCCCGCGACGTGGCGGCCCGGCATCTGGCGGAGGGGGCGGCGGTGCTGGTCGAGGAGAAGGTGGCCATGCGCCGTGAACTGGCGGCTCTGGTGGCCCGCTCGCCGTTCGGGCAGGGTGCGGCGTGGCCGGTGGTGCAGACCGTGCAGCGCGACGGGATCTGTGTGGAGGTGATCGCCCCCGCGCCGGAACTGGCGGGCGAACTGTCGAGCGCTGCAAGCCAATTGGCGCTGCGGCTGGCCGCCGAGCTTGGCGTTGTCGGGGTGCTTGCCGTCGAGCTGTTCGAAACCGTCGACGGCGGGCTGATGGTCAATGAGCTCGCGATGCGGCCGCACAACTCGGGGCACTGGACGATGGACGGGGCGCGCACCAGCCAGTTCGAACAGCATCTGCGGGCGGTGCTGGACTACCCGCTCGGCGACACCGGCGCGATCGCACCGGTCACCGTGATGGCCAACGTGTTGGGCGCCAAGGAGTCGCCGGAGATGACCGTCGACGAAAGGATGCATCACCTGTTCGCCCGGATGCCCGACGCGAAGGTCCACCTGTATGGCAAGGGCGAACGCCCGGGCCGCAAGATCGGTCACATAAACCTCGTCGGCGAGGCGGACGCGTCCCTAGACGACGCCGAGTATGTCGGCGCCCTGCGTGAACGCGCCGCGCGGGCCGCGCACTGGTTGTCGCATGCCGAATGGACGGATGGCTGGAATGAGCATGGCTGAGGCACCGGCGCCGCGGGTCGGCGTGATCATGGGCAGCGACAGCGACTGGTCGGTCATGGCCGACGCCGCGCACGCGCTCGCCGAGTTCGACGTGCCGTTCGAGGTCGGCGTCGTCTCCGCGCATCGCACGCCCGAACGGATGCTCGACTATGCGAAGACCGCCGCCGGACGCGGCATCGCGGTGATCATCGCCGGCGCCGGCGGAGCCGCGCACCTGCCGGGAATGGTCGCTTCGGCCACGCCACTACCCGTGATCGGAGTGCCTGTGCCGCTGGCCAAGCTCGACGGCCTGGACTCGCTGCTCTCGATCGTGCAAATGCCTGCCGGTGTGCCGGTCGCCACAGTGTCCATCGGCGGCGCTCGAAACGCCGGGCTGCTGGCGGTACGGATACTTGGCGCGTCCGATCCTGACCTGCGCAGAAAGGTCGAAACGTTCCAAGCCGACCTCAAGGCGACGGTCCTGGAGAAGGACGCCGCGTTGCGCGACCGCTTGTTGGGGCAGTAGCGCCCGAAGGTAAAGTTACCGGCGAGTAGCAAGGAGTTCTCATGGCCGGCTTGGCGGGTAACCCATCGTTCAACCTGTTCGCATTGCCCGACGAGCACAACGAGTTGCGTGCGGTGATACGGGACCTGTGCGAGACGCAGATTGCGCCGTATGCGGCGGACGTCGACGAGAAGGCGCGGTACACCGACGAAGCTCTGGAAGCGCTGAATTCTTCGGGGTTCTCCGCCGTTCACATTCCCGAGGAGTACGGCGGGCAGGGCGCCGATGCGGTGGCCGTCTGCATCGTGATCGAAGAGGTGGCGCGGGTGTGCGCGTCGTCGTCACTGATCCCGATCTGCAACAAGCTGGGCACCACCGGGCTGTTGATGAGTGGGTCCGAGGAGCTCAAGAAGCAGGTGCTGCCGTCGATCGCGGCGGGCGAGGCGACGGCGTCGTATGCGCTGTCGGAGCGCGAGGCCGGCAGCGACGCCGCATCGATGCGTACCCGGGCGCGCCGCGACGGCGACGATTGGGTTTTGAATGGCGCCAAGTGCTGGATCTCCAACGGCGGCTACTCGACGTGGTACACCGTGATGGCCGTGACCGATCCGGACATGGGCGCGAACGGGATTTCGGCGTTCGTTGTGCACAAGGACGATCCGGGATTCGTGGTGGGCTCCAAGGAAAAGAAGATGGGGATCAAGGGCTCGCCGACCACTGAGCTGTATTTCGAGGACTGCCGCATACCGGGAGACCGCATCATCGGCGAGGAAGGCACCGGCTTCAAGACGGCGTTGGCCACTCTGGATCACACCCGACCGACGATCGGCGCTCAGGCGGTGGGGATCGCCCAGGGTGCGGTGGATGCCGCGATCGCATATGTCAAGGAGCGCAAGCAGTTCGGCAAGCCGGTCGGTGACTTCCAGGGCGTGCAGTTCATGCTCGCCGACATGGCCATGAAAGTGGAGGCGGCGCGGTTGATGGTCTACACGGCCGCGGCGCGCGCCGAGCGGGGCGAGCAGGAGCTGGGTTTCCTGGCATCGGCCTCGAAGTGCTACGCCTCGGATGTCGCGATGGAGGTCACCACCGACGCGGTGCAGTTGTTCGGTGGCTACGGCTACACCACCGACTTCCCTGTCGAGCGATTCATGCGCGACGCCAAGATCACCCAGATCTACGAAGGCACGAACCAGATCCAGCGCGTGGTCATGGCCCGCGCGCTTCTGAAATAGACGGTTCGTCTACGGCGACGCCCGTGCCGTCGGCTCGCGGAACCGAGCCGACGGCAGCCGGGCGGACGGACCCTACGGGTCTAGCGGGCTGAAGAAGTTACCGAGCCCCGTGATGATGGCGTTTCCGCCGGCGCCGATATGGCTAATTGCGCTGTTGCCGGCGCCGCCGATCTGCGTGAGCGCACTATTGCCTGCGGCGCCGGTTTGGCTGAGCGCGCTGTTGCCAGCCGAACCGATATGGCTGATTGCGCTGTTGCCTGCTCCGCCGACTTGACTGAGGAAACTGTTTCCGGCCGCGCCGACATGGGAGATTGCACTATTGCCTGCTCCGCCGACATGGCTGAGGAAACTGTTTCCGGCCGCGCCGATTTGGGAGATTGCGTTGTTGCCGGCCTGGCCGATCTGGTTGAGCGCGTCGGTTCCCGGATCAGCTGCAGCCGGTGAGGCCGTTCCAACTGCCATCGCAGCAGCTACGCCGGCAAGGCCGCCCGCAATGGCCGTCATCTTGCCGTACTTCGTTATTGTCTTGCGTCGATCTGGTGTCATTTCGATTCCCTTCAGCAACTCAGCTGTGACGATTCAAAAATTACCAGCAAACCCGTAAATAGACCAGAGGACTCGACCGATCAATTTGGATCGACTTCGCCTTTGCGGCGGCAGCTAAAATTTGCGCAAGCGTCAATAGTCGTTTGCCCAGGACCTTCAGCTTAGCGCTCATGAGGCCGACCTGTCTTACGCTTGCAAACATCTTGGTGGATGGAAGGGCCAGCATCATGCAGTTCGCCGTCCCAGGGGCGTCTTTCTCACACCTCGGCACGACCCGATCCCTGAAACCCCACGAATCCTGCGTCTCAGGCGCCCATCCATGGTCGTGCGGAACGGGCGGCGCAGAGCCGGGCTGAGCGCACCGAAAGTGGGCGTTGGGGACCCACAAGCGGCAGGTGGCCAGTTAACCTCGACCCGCTTGCCCGGGGTTCGCTGCCCGGATGAACTGGGCGTGTTGCTGGAATCGCCGTCCACGATCTTGTTTACAACACCGGCGCGGATCGACAAGGCTGTCTACAGCCGCCGTCCAGCAAATGAATTGTCGGGCGTCCAGCAAGGTAAAGATCGTTAACGTCTCTAACGGTTGAAGCCTCCAACCCCATGCGGCTCCCGACCTCCTTCGCGTACCCCATGGCGCAAACGACTAAACGGTTACCAGCCGGGCGAGGGGCCGCTGCCGCTACCAATATTTCTGGGCCCGAGTTTTAAATCGAATTTCAGTGATTCTCTAACAAGTTTGCGATATCACTGTCACATATCGGATTTATCACTTCAGGCGAGATCTCGGGTGACCTTCTCCATTTGCCTGCGTCGCTCCAGCAGCGCCGGGTCCGGGTTGGCCACCTGCACCAGTGACGCGCCGATCGTGAACACCGCCAGCAGGTTGTCCACCAGAGCGTCGGGCGTATCCCAGCGTCCGAATGACAGCACCCTGTCGTCGGCGGTGAGACCCTGCGCGGCGGTCGAACCGTGGGCATCGGCGAGAACGTCGTTGACCGATCGGCCCTCGAGTGCGGCGCCGGGATGGCGCTCCGGGGTGATCTGGTCGCCGTGCACCCGCACCGAGGTGGCGTAGTCGGTGACGCCGACCGGCAGATCGGCCACCGGCTTGCCGAAGGGATCCAGCGACAGCGCTGCGATCTCACCGGCGCCGACGGCGTCGTCGGCCTCGGGCAGGCGATCGGCGGTGCACAGCGCTACGTCGGCCTGGCTGCCGTCCAGCACGACTTCGGCACCGATCCACCAGATGCCGAACAACACGGCGGCGGTCTGCCAATGCGCGGGCAGCAGCACTGCGACGCGGCTGGACGGTCCGGCGCCCAACTCGTCGCGCAGCAGGTTGCCGGTCTTGGCTGCCCAGTTGGCCAGCGTGGCGGTGGACAGCTCGATGCGTTCGCCCGTGGCGTCGTCGTAGTAGGTGATCCGTGGCCCTGCCGGATCGGAGGCCAGCAACGGGTCGAGTATCGCGGAACTGACTGTGGTCACGTCTTAGTTGACGCACGCCGGGTCGTCGGAGCCCGCTGTGATGATCGGCGATGGGGTGGGTGCGGAGTCGGTCGAGGAACCCGAGCCCGCGGTCGCGGGGTCTGCAGTCAGCAGCGTCGGGTCGGTGCCGTCCAGCCCCGAGCCCGGACCGGTGTAATCGGCCGCCAACACGATGCGCACCGATCCGGGCGGCACCGACGCGTCCTCGATGATCGGCAGCCCGCCGAGCTCCTTCGAAACCGCTTGCGCGCCAAGGTCGTCGGCCTTCGCGGCTTGCACCTGGCTGCTCGCGGCGGGCCCGCCCGCGGTGTTGCCGGTGGCGCCCGGCGCAAATCCTTTGTTGGTCAGCACCGCGGATACCGCTGCGGCAAGCCCGTTGATATCGGTGCCGTTGACGACATCGACGGTGGTCTTGTCGGGCGAGTAGGCCAATTCCTCGGTCTTGCCCTCGTCCTGGTCATGCAGCAGACCGGCCACCCACTCCTTGACGTGAGTGGCATCCACCCGCACGACGCTCTGCATCCCGTCGTCGCTCCATCCGGCCTCCTCGAGGATGGGGATGGTGGCGAATGCGACGTTACCTGCGGCCAGGTTCTGCAGCTGCTTGACGAATTCCATGATGTCCCAACCGTCGGACAGCACCACGGATCGTTGGACTGCCTGCTGCAGGCGGTCCAACGTAGCAGGGCTGGACAGCGTCTTGCTGGAGATGACGTCGTGTGCCAGCGACGCCATCACCACCTGCTGGCGGGACACCCGGTCCAGGTCGCCGCGGGGCAGGTCGTGACGCTGGCGGACGAAGCTCAGTGCCTGGGGTCCATTGAGCTTCTGCCAGCCGGCGGGAAAGTCCGCACCCGAAAGGGGTTCGTACACCGCATCTTTCAGGCAGACATTGACGCCGCCCAGCGCGTCGGTGATCAAGGCGAAGCCCAGCAGCCCGATCTCGGCGTAGTGGTCGACGGTGACGCCGGTGAGGCTGGCGACCGTCTTGATCAGCGCCTCGCGTCCAGCTTCGGTGGCTTGCGGCTCGGCCTGCGCCGGGTCCATACCATCCTGTTCGACGAGCTCGGTCTTCTTCTCCAGGTGGACCGACCCGTAGACGCCGTTGATCTTCATCTTCCCCACGCCGGGCGCCTCGACGTACGAGTCGCGAGGGATCGAGATTGCGGTGGCCGACTCCCCATTGTTCGGGATGCGCACCAGGATGATCGTGTCGGTATTGGTCGCCTCGTCGTCGCCGGCCCTCAGCGTCGCCAGTTCCTCTTCCGACAGAGGGTTACCGTGCGCGTCGGTGCGGCTGTCCATGCCGACCAGCAGCACGTCGATGGCGCCGTCCTCGCCGCCTTCACCCAGCGCGATGGGGGAGATGTGATTGATACCGGATTCGAACGACCGGAACGTGCCCCATGCCACCCCCGTGCCCACCACGATCGCCAATGCCACCGACACGGCGATGACACGGACCAGGCGGGCGGGCATCAGCCCAGGCTACTTCCGGGAAGGGCGCAGACGCGGCAGCGACAAGCAGCGCGCCGGATTCGGTCGCGTTTCGGAACGCGACCTGCGTAACGCGGTGGCATCAATCGCACGATGGTAGGGATGCGACCTGGGATTTCATTCACGCGGGTCGGACGAGGAGGTCGGGTAAGTTGACGCAGGTGTGCAGAGGTCTAGTCAGGGCATTCAGTAGTTTGGCGGTGCTCGCCGGCCTCGTGGCGTGCTCGGTGTCTGTCGCGCCGCCGCCCGCTCAAGCATCTGTGATCGCACCTGCCGACGGCTACGGGTTCGCGCAGGGCGCGGCCTGGGTGACCGGCAGCCCGGCGGATACCAACCGGGAGTTGGATGCCGTGGCCAGGACGGGCGCGTCCTGGGTGCGAGTGCCGATGGACTGGAGCCAGATCGAGCCCACGCGAGGGCAGTTCAACTGGGGTGTCGTGGACAATCTGGTGAATTCCGCACGCGGACGCAATCTGAGGATCCTGGCCTTGATCGGCTACACACCGGTGTGGGCCAGGGTGGAAGGCGCTCAGCTTCTGTTCCCCACCTCGCCTCCGCAGCGGCCCGCTGATTTCGCCGGGTTCGTGACCGCAGCCGTGAAACGTTATGGCGACCGCGTGTCGGCGTGGGAGATCTGGAACGAGCCGAACTTGCCCCTGTTCTTCGGGTTCGTGGACAACAAGGGCGCCCGCTACGCCGACATACTCAAGGCGGTGTATCCCGCGATCAAGGCGGTGCAACCGAACAGCACCGTCGTAGCCGCGGGCTTGAGCCGGCTGCCGGGCAGTGACGCGCCTCCGAGCTTCTTGCAACAGTTGTACGACGCCGGTGCTGGCGGTTTCTTTGATGCTGCCGCCGCACATCCCTATGTGTTCCCCACCGGGTTTGCGGCCGACCCGGAGAACGGCTGGTCCGACGTCGCCCGCATGCACGATGTGATGGCGGCACACGGTGACAGTGGAAAGAAGATCTGGATGACCGAGCTTGGTGCGCCGACGGGCAACAGCCCCGACAGCGTAACCCCGGAAGAGCAGGCCAAGCAGATTACCGACGTCTTGGCGGCCGCTGCGGGATTGGGATACAGCGGGCCCGCGTTCATCTACAGCGTTCGCGACCTCGACAGCGCCGACACCGGCAACCGGGAGTCGAATTTCGGGGCGCTACTGACGTCGGACTGGCAGCCCAAGCTCGCTGCGGACGTGCTGGCCAAGTGACGGCTCCTGCCCGCGTGGTGGTCACCGGCGCCGGCGGCATGGTCGGGCGACTCTTGGCGGATCGGGCGGATCGTCAGGGCCGCGACGTGCTCGCATTGACGTCGGCACAGTGGGACATCACCGACGCCGCGGCGGCCGAGCGTTTCGTCGAAGCCGGCGACGTGGTGATCAACTGCGCGGCGTACACCAAAGTCGATCTGGCAGAGCAGGATTCCGAGCGCGCGCACGCCGTCAACGCGGTGGGCGCCGAGAACGTCGCGCAGGCCTGTGCCCGCGCCGGTGCGGAACTCATCCACATCTCCACCGACTATGTCTTCAGCGGCATCTTTGAAGGCGAGCAGCCGCGCCCGTACGAGATCGACGACGAAACGGGCCCGCGCAGCGTCTACGGTCGCACCAAGCTGGCCGGCGAGTTGGCGGTGCTGGCGGCCATGCCCGACGCGCACATCGTCAGGACGGCATGGATCTATCAGGGCGGTGACGGAGGTGACTTCGTGGCCACCATGCAGCGGTTGGCGGCCGGTGACGGGCCCGTTGACGTGGTGGCCGACCAGGTGGGCTCACCCACCTATGTCGGTGACCTGGTCGACGCATTGCTACAGATCGCCGACCGCGCAATCCGCGAGCCCGTGCTGCACGCCGCCAATGAGGGACAGGCCAGCCGTTACGAGCAGGCGCAGGCGGTATTCGAGGCCGTCGGCGCGGATCCGCGGCGGGTACGGCCCGTCGGCAGCGACCGGTTCCCCCGGCCCGCACCCCGGCCGCCATACTCGGTGCTGTCGAGCCGCAAGTCCGCCGCAGCGGGGCTGACGCCGCTGCGGCCGTGGCGCGAGGCGCTGGCCGACGCGCTGACGGCCGGCGGCTAACCTCTACGCCGTGAGTGACGAACTGGTGGTGGTGACGGTGACGTACTCACCGGGGCCACATCTCGACCGGTTCCTGGCCACTCTGTCGCATGCCACCGATCGGCCGGTGACGGTGATCATGGCCGACAACGGCTCGACCGACGGCGCCCCCGAAGAGGCGCTGGAACGCTACCCGAATGCACGGTTGCTGCGCACCGGCGGCAATCTCGGCTACGGCAGCGCGGTGAATTGCGGCGCCGCCGAGATCGGGCCCGAATCGGAGTTTTTCATCGTCGCCAACCCCGACGTGCAGTGGGGGCCGCGCAGCATCGACATCCTGCTGGAGGCCGCCGCCCGCTGGCCCCGTGCCGGTTCGCTCGGGCCGTTGATCCGTGACCCTGACGGCTCGGTCTATCCCTCCGCGAGGCACCTGCCCAGCCTGATCCGCGGCGGTATGCACGCCGTGGTCGGCCCGCTGTGGAAATCCAACCCATGGACGGCCGAGTACCGCCAGGAGCGACAGGAGCCCAGCGAACGGCCCGTCGGCTGGCTGTCCGGATCCTGTCTGTTGCTACGACGGTCCGCATTCGATGAGGTGTCGGGCTTCGACGAGCGCTATTTCATGTACATGGAGGACGTCGACCTGGGTGATCGCCTCGGCAAGGCGGGCTGGCAGAACGTATACGTGCCGTCGGCAGAGATTTTGCACGACAAAGGCCACGCGACAGGCCGGGACCCGGCCCGCAACTTGGCGGCCCACCACACGAGCACCTACACTTTCCTCGCAGATCGGCATCCGAGGCGGTGGCAGGCGCCGCTGCGGTGGACGATCAGGACTGCACTTGCCGCCCGCGCGGGCCTGGTGGTCAGAAGCTCTCGACGAAAACTGGCGAAAGGACGGCACTAGTGGTCAATCCTGCACAGGTCGATGCCGTCGTATTGGTCGGTGGCCAGGGCACCCGGCTGCGGCCGTTGACGCTGTCGGCGCCCAAGCCGATGCTGCCGACCGCGGGCCTGCCCTTCCTGACTCACCTGCTGTCGCGGATCGCCGACGCCGGTATCGAGCACGTGGTGCTGGGCACCTCGTACAAGGCGGGTGTCTTCGAGTCGGAGTTCGGCGACGGGTCCAAGCTCGGTCTGCAGATCGAGTACGTCGTCGAGGACGAGCCGCTGGGCACCGGCGGCGGCATCGCCAACGTGTCGTCGAAGCTGCGCCACGACACCGCGCTGGTGTTCAACGGCGACGTGCTGTCCGGCGCGGACCTGCATGCGCTGTTGGACTGCCACGAGAACAACGCCTCCGACGTGACCCTGCAGCTGGTCCGCGTGGGCGATCCCCGCGCCTTCGGCTGCGTGCCCACCGACGGCGAGGGCGTGGTGACGGCATTCCTCGAAAAGACGCAGGACCCGCCAACCGACCAGGTCAACGCCGGCTGCTACGTGTTCAAGCGCGAAGTCATCGACCGCATCCCGAAAGGGCGCGCGCTGTCGGTGGAGCGAGAGGTGTTCCCGCAGCTGCTGATTGACGGCCTGAAGGTATGCGGGCACGTCGACGCCTCCTATTGGCGTGACATGGGCACGCCGGACGACTTCGTGCGCGGCTCGGCCGACCTGGTCCGCGGCATCGCGCCATCGCCGGCGCTGGGCGGCCAGCGTGGCGAGAAGCTGGTGCACGACGGCGCAGGCGTCGCGCCTGGTGCGCTGCTGATCGGCGGCACCGTGGTCGGGCGGGGCGCCGAGATCGGCGCGGGCGCCCGGCTGGATGGCGCGGTGATCTTCGACGGCGTGCGTGTCGAGGCGGGCGCGGTCATCGAACGGTCGATCATCGGCTTCGGTGCCCGCATCGGGCCGCGCGCGCTGATCCGCGACGGGGTCATCGGCGACGGCGCCGACATCGGCGCGCGTTGCGAGCTGCTGCGCGGCGCCCGGGTGTGGCCGGGCGTCACGATTCCCGACGGCGGTATCCGCTACTCGACGGACGTCTGAGCCGACTCGCTGACGTTCGCTCATTAGCGACGTTAGCGCGAAATTGCACACAGGGCTGTGAGTTTCCGCGACTAGCAGCCGTGGCTGCAGTGTCGAAGACGATGACGCCGAAATTGCCCTCAGGGCTGTGGTTTCTGGACGCTAACGCCCCTAGCCGCGACTGTGGCCAGCTGCGTCAGGCCGAAGTCGCAGTCCTCGGGCAGCGCGTCCAGCGGCCACCACCGCAGATCCAAAGATTCGTCGCTGCAGACGATTTCGGCGTCGGCTGGCGCTTGGACGATGTATTGCATATCGAGGTGACGGGTGGGCACCCCCAGTGAGCAGGTGACGGGGTGGACGTGCAGCGCGGCCAGTCCGGGGTCGATTCTCAGGTCGTCGACGCCCGATTCCTCTGTGGCTTCGCGCAGCGCGGCCGCGACGATGTCGGTGTCGGTTTCCTCGCAATGCCCGCCGAGTTGCAGCCACCGCCCAAACCGGGGGTGCAGCGTGAGCAGTGCCCGTGTCCCGGTGTGGTCGAGCACGAGGGCGGAGGCCGTGATGTGGCCGGGAACGCACTCCCGCAGGCACGCGTCGGGACGTGCCGCCAGGAACGACAGGACCGCGTGCCGCAGCGTGTCCTGAGCGGGATCTGGGGCCTGCCAACTCGTCAACGCCTCAACCGCCGACGCGTGCAGGCTCACTTGCGCACCAGCAGGCCGTCTGTCGGTACCGGGTCACGCGGTCCCTGCGGATCTTCGGGGTAGCCGATCGCGATGGCGCCCAACGGTTCCCAGTCTGGGGGTAGCGCCAGTTCGTCGCGGACCAGGTCGGCGGCGAAGATCGTGGATCCGATCCAGCAGCTGCCAACGTCCCGCACCGCCAGCGCCACCAGCAGGGCCTGCACTGCGGCGCCCACGGCGACGGTGAACATGGTGTGCTCGGCCGCGGTCCGCGCCGCGTCCGGGTAGTTGTGCGCGCCGTCGGGCACCATGAACGGGATCACCAGTTCGGGCGCGTCGTAAAGGATCTGGCCGCGGCCGACTCGACGCTCGACGGCCTCGGGTGGCTTTCCGTCGCCGGTCAGGTCGGCGCGCCACTGGTCCTTCATCCGGTCCAGGAGCCGACGGCGGACGGTCGCGTCCTGAATCCACACGAATCGCACGGGCCGGGTGTGGTGGGGCGCGGGGGCGGTGAGCGCCTCGGCGACCGCGGCCTCGACGAGTTCGGGCGCGACGGGCTCGTCGGCGAATCGCCGTACCGATCGCCGCAGTAGTTGGGCCTGACTGCGGCCGAGCGCGATGGCTTCCTCGGTGCCCAGCCAGAACAGATCCTCCTCGCCGGGCCGCAGCAGGGTGCGGGCGTTGGACCCGTTGTCGCGCAACGTCAGTCCGCGCACCACCGCGACGGGGATGTCGGTCAGCTTGCCCTTGACCAGATCGGCAGCGGCGGCGATCTCGTCGGCGATGGCGATCTCGGTGACAATGAGTTCGTTGCCGTGCCGGTCGTGTGATCCGGCATATCCGTGCAACACCGTCAGTCCCGCGGCGCCGATAGCGAAGTCGGTTTGGCCGTTACGCCACGCGCGGCCCATGGTATCGGTGATGACCACGCCGACCGTGACGCCGAGCCGTTCGTGCAGCGCTGATCGCAGCGCCGCGGCGCTCGCGTCGGGGTCCTCTGGCAGCAGAACGAGTTCCGTGGATCCCACGTTGGACCCGTCGACCCCTGCGGCCGCCTGGACAAGGCCGAGCGCGTTCTCGGTGATCAAGGTGCGCCCCTTGCGCGCGAGCACGCGGACGGCTTCGGCGTCGATAAGCTTGCGCCGCAAGGTATCCCGCTCGTCGGGGTCGGCTGGTGCGGCGACGATGCGGTCCTCGCACTTGGACACCACCTTGCTGGTGACGACCACGACGTCGTTGTCGCGCAGCCACGGTGCCGCGGAGGCGACCGCGGCAGCCAGGTCGTCGCCGGGCCGGAACTCCGGAAGTCCAGGCACCGGGAGCAGTTCGACGGCGGCGGCGGATCCGTGCTCGGTCACGGCCGCGGGCCTAGCGTCACGCCCGCCAGATCCAGTCCGGCACGCACCATCTCGGCCGTCGTCGCGGGATCGGTCATCAGCAGCGGCACCGAACGCACGTCGACGCCTTCGATTTCGGCATGGTCGCCCTCGTGCACCAGCCAGCCGTCCAGGATGCCGACGCCCGAGCGGGCGCCGTAATGTCCACCGACGGCTTCGGACGTGCTGGCCACGCCGATGACCGAGAGGCATTCGTCGGCCATGCCCCGCAACGGCTTTCCGTCGATGATGGGGGAGTAGCCGATGACGCGTGCCTTCGTGGACCGCAGCGCCGCGCGGATGCCGCCGATGGCCAGGATGGACCCGATGCTTACGACGGGGTTGGACGGCGCGATCAGCACGACGTCGGCCTGTTCGATCGCCTCGGTTACCCCCGGCCCTGCTGCGGCCGCCTCGGCGCCGACGAACGCGAAACTGTGCGTCGGCACCTGCGCGCGGTAGCGCACCCACCACTCCTCGAAATGGACAGCGCGTTTCTCGCCATCGCTGGGATCGGTGATGACGACGTGGGTTTCGCTGCGGTCGTCGCTGGCCGGCAGCAGCCGTGCGCCGGGCTTCCACCGGTCACACAGTGCCTCGGTCACCTGTGACAGCGGATAGCCGGCGCGCAGCATCTGGCTGCGCACGAGATGGGTGGCCAGGTCGCGGTCGCCGAGGCCGAACCAGTCCGGTTGCACGCCATAGGCGGCGAGTTCCTCCTTGGCATGCCAGGTTTCGTCGCGACGGCCCCACCCGCGCTCGGGGTCGATGCCGCCGCCCAGGGTGTACATGCAGGTGTCGAGGTCGGGGCAGATTCGCACGCCGTACATCCACGCGTCGTCGCCGACGTTGACCACGGCGGTCAGGCTCGTGCTCCGACCCAGCCCCGAATTGCCCCAGCCCCAACAGGTGTTGCACGCCGAGCAGGAAGCGTGCGCCGCCGACGCCACCGACCAGGACCGTGACCTTCACAGAAACCGAGACTAGGCCGTCGGGCCGTAAGGTGGTGCGGCGCGGTGGTGTGTGACAGACACGCCGAGGCGCCGACGCGCCGAATTCGTGTCACGGAATGGTATGAATTTCTGTTCCAGCGCTTGACCCCGGCAGCTAACACGTGTGTAATCACACCAGTGTCATTTCACGGTTGGCCGGCCGGTTTCGGTGTCGCAGACCGAGATTCGATCATATGTTCGAATTGAGATGGCCACACAGCACAATAGTGGGGCTCCATTTTGGGATCTACGACATCAGGTGAGGAGGCGGAACATGGCTTTTGAGCACGCCGATTTCGGTCGGCCGACCCCATTTGACAATCGGGTAATCGGCTCAGTAGGCGACACCCGTCACACCATTACCGGACCTACACCAATTGGGACACCGGGACGTCCCCAATTGAGTTTGGTGCCCGATCAACCCGAGAGATATGAAGTCCCGCCGGCAACTTCCGACGAAGGGGCCGATGATCAATGGCAAGAGCGCGGATTGTGCGCTCAAACCGATCCCGAGGCGTTTTTCCCCGAGAAGGGCGGGTCGACCCGCGAGGCCAAGCGGATCTGCATGGGCTGCGAGGTACGCGACAAGTGCCTGGAGTACGCGCTTGCCCATGACGAGCGCTTCGGCATCTGGGGCGGGCTCTCCGAGCGGGAGCGTCGCCGCCTCAAGCGCGGCTTTGCCTGACGCTCTTCGCAACCTGAGCCTGCAGGTTCAGTCGTCTTCGATCGTCGGGTCGATGACAGAAGGCTCGACGCCCAGATACGTGGCCACCTGAGCCACCAAGACTTCATGCAGCAGCTCGGCGAGTTCGGCGGTGTCCTTCGCCCGCCGCTCGATCGGCTTGCGGAACAGCACAATTCGCGCCCGAGTCGCGTTACCGCGGACGTCGACGCCAGCCGGGATCAGGCGGGCCAGCGCGATCGGGCCGTCGGCGACCACTTCGGCCGGCCACTGCACGCTGTCGGGATCTTTCGGGGACAGCCGCGGGATCTCGTCGACGGCGACGTCGAGCGTTGACACCCGCTCGTGCCAGCGCCGCTCGATCGGTTCGTAGGCCTCCAGCACCGCCATATCGAACAGCTCGGCCCGACTGCGCCAGCCCGGGACCGTCGGCGGGAGCAGCGGCCCGCGCATTTCGCGGCGTCCGCGGCGCAATCCCCGACGGTTCCGCTCGGCCACATCCGAAGAGTAACGGTTGAAGATCGGCCACCGGATGGCTGCGCGTGTCCGGCGGCTTGCAGGGTTCGGCCACGATAGCCTCCTGTGCGTGAACGTTCCCCGTCGCTGCTGCCGGCCCGGGTGCCCCCACTATGCGGTCGCGACGCTGACCTTCGTGTATTCCGACTCGACGGCCGTGGTGGGTCCGCTGGCCACGGTGTCCGAGCCGCATTCGTGGGACCTGTGCGTGATGCATGCCGGCCGGATCACCGCGCCGCGCGGGTGGGAGCTTGTTCGCCACGCCGGGCCGCTGCCGACGCACCCGGACGAGGACGATCTGGTCGCGCTGGCCGACGCGGTGCGTGAGGGGCGTGAGGGCGCACCGCCGGTCAACGGGTTTGCCGCAGGCTTTTCCGATCCCGTCACCGGCGCTGCGGGCGGCGCGCTGATGGCCCCGCCTGCCCCGCGGCCCGAGTCGAATGGGCGGCGGCGCGGCCACTTGCGGGTGTTGCCAGACCCCCGAGCTGACTAGCCCCGGGTTACGCCGGGCGGTAGTCGCCGTGCAGTCGCCGCCCGACGGTTAGGCTGGCGCCAACAGTCCCATTCGCAAGGAGTTCTATGTCTCGGCCCGCCGCGGCTGTCCACCGCGTCATCAAGGCGTATGACGTGCGCGGCCTGGTCGGCGAAGAACTCGACGAGCAGTTCGTCGCCGATATCGGCGGCGCGTTCGCCCGGCTGGTGCGTGACGGCGCGTCGCAAGTCGTGATCGGGTACGACATGCGGTCCAGCTCGCCGACGCTGGCGGCCGCGTTCGCCGAGGGGGTGATGGCCCAAGGCCTCGACGTCGTGCGAATCGGCTTGGCGTCAACGGATCAGCTGTACTTCGCCGTCGGGCATGCTGGACTGTCCGGGCGCAATGTTCACGGCGAGCCACAACCCGGCCGCCTACAACGGGATCAAGCTCTGCCGCGCCGGCGCCAAACCCGTCGGCAAGGAAACAGGGCTCGTCGCCATCAGCGAGGACGTCATCGCGGGGGTGCCCTCCTACGACGGGCCGCGCGGCACCATTTCCGACCGTGACGTGCTGGCCGACTACGGCGAGTTCCTGCGTTCGCTGGTCGACATGACGGAACTGCGCCCGCTGCGGATCGCCGTCGACGCCGGAAACGGCATGGCCGGGCACACCTCACCCGCGGTGCTGGGGCCGATCTCCGCAATCACGCTATTGCCGCTTTACTTTGAACTCGACGGCACCTTTCCGAACCACGAGGCCAACCCGTTGGATCCGGCGAACCTCGTTGACCTGCAGGCCTACGTCCTGTCGACGGGCGCGGACATCGGCCTGGCGTTCGATGGCGACGCCGACCGGTGTTTCGTCGTCGACGAAAAGGGGCATCCGGTCTCCCCGTCGGCGGTGACCGCATTGGTCGCCGCTCGGGAACTGGGCAGAGAGATCGGCGCAACGGTGATCCACAACTTGATCACCTCCCGCGCGGTACCGGAACTGGTCACAGAGCGGGGAGGGACTCCGGTGCGCGCCCGCGTCGGGCACTCCTACATCAAGGCGCTGATGGCCGAAACGGGCGCGATCTTCGGCGGCGAGCATTCCGCGCATTACTACTTCCGCGACTTCTGGGGTGCTGACTCCGGGATGCTGGCGGCGTTATACGTGCTGGCCGCGCTCGGCGAGCAGCAGCGCCCGCTGTCGGACCTGATGGCCGACTACCAGCGCTACGAATCCTCGGGCGAGATCAACTTCACCGTCACCGACGCCAGTTCTTGCGTGGACGCGGTGCTGAGGTCATTCGAAACCCGCATCCATTCCATCGACCACCTCGACGGAGTGACCGTCGACCTGGGCAACGGCAGCTGGTTCAACCTGCGCGTGTCCAACACCGAGCCGTTGCTGCGGCTCAATGTCGAGGCCCGCACCACCGAAGACGTCGACGAGATCGTCGGGCAGGTCAGCAACATCGTGGCAGAGGGCCAGGTCCAGATGCCCTCGGACACTGAGGCTGCCACGTGAACGCCACTCAGGCCGTCGTCGACCTAGACGATGTGGAAGGTCTGCTGGCCGCGGACACACAGGGTTTGCTGCGCGCGGCATCGATGGCGGGTGCGCAAGTGCGCGCCACCGCCGCCGCCCTCGACGAGGGGGACCTCGACGCGCTGAAGTCTGACGAGCCACCCCGCACGGTGATCTGGGTGGCCGGACGCGGCAACGCGGAGACGGCAGGCTCGATATTGTCTGCGGCGCTGGGCGGTTCGGTGGCCGCGCCGATCGTCGTGGCGTCCGAAGCGCCGCCGTGGCTCGGTGCGCTGGATGTCCTGATCCTCGCCGGCGACGACCCCGGCGATCCCGCGCTGGTGTCGGCCGCTGCGACAGCCGTGCGCCGCGGAGCCCGGATTGTCGTGGTCGCGCCGTACGAAGGACCGCTGCGCGACGCCACCGCGGGGCGGTCCGTCGCACTGGCCCCGCGGGTGCCGGTGCCCGACGATTTCGGGCTGGTCCGCTATCTGGCGGCCGGCCTGGCGACGCTCAGCGTGGTGGACCCGGGGCTGCGCGTGGACTTGGCCGAGCTGGCCGACGAGCTGGACGCCGAGGCGTTTCGCAACAGCGCCGGGCGCGAATTGTTCACCAACCCAGCCAAGACGCTGGCCGAACGCATGTCGGGCGACGATGTCGTATTGGCCGGCGACAACGCGGCGACGCTGGCGCTGGCCCGCCATGGCGCGTCGGCCCTGCTGCGGGTCGCCCACAAAGTGGTCAGCGCGGTCGGGCTCGCCGACGCGCTGCGCGCCGTGCACGGCGGAATGGGCGGCTCCGGGGACTCGATATTCCATGACGAACAGCTCGACGGCCCGCTGCCGCGGCGCGTGCGGACGTTCGTGCTGACCACCGACGAAGAGCGACCTGTGGTTCTCGCGCGGGTGAGCGGGCTCGGCGACATCGACGTGATCAACGCCGAGGATGTGCCGGAGGTTGCCGAGACAGCTGTCGCGGTGGAGCCTGCACCCGGGCGTGAGGAACAACAGCTGGCGATCCTGGCCGTCCGATTGGAGATGACGGCCACCTACCTGCGACTGGTTCGAGGTTAACGAGTGCACCTGCTACGCGGAGCGGTGCGGACCTATGCATGGGGTTCGCGGACCGCGATTGCCGATTTCACCCGAAGGCCAAGTCCCACAGCGCATCCCGAGGCAGAGCTGTGGTTCGGCGCTCATCCCGGTGATCCGGCGTGGCTACAGACCGACGACGGCGAACAGTCGCTGCTCGACGCGCTGCGCGAAGACCCCGAGGGCCAGCTGGGCGCCGCGGTGCGCGGCCGGTTCGGCGACACATTGCCGTTCCTGCTGAAGGTGCTGGCCGCCGACGAACCGCTGTCCCTGCAGGCGCATCCGAGTGCCGAGCAGGCGGTCGAGGGATTCGCTCGCGAGGAGAAGCGGGGGACCCCGGTGTCGGCGCCGACCCGCAACTACCGCGATCGCAGCCACAAACCCGAATTACTGGTCGCGCTAGGGCAATTCGAGGCTCTTGCTGGGTTCAGGCCGGCCGCGCACAGCGTTGAGTTGTTGCGCGCGCTGGCGGTGACCGACCTCGACCCGTTCGTCCACCTGCTCACCGACCAGTCCGACGCCGACGGTCTGCGGGCGTTGTTCACCACATGGATCACCGCACCGCAGCCCGACCTCGACGTGTTGGTGCCCGCAGTGATCGACGGCGCGATCCACTATGTCCGTTCGGGCAAGAAGAAATTCGCCGCCGAGGCCAGGACCGTGCTGGAACTCGGCGAGCGCTATCCCGGCGACGCAGGCGTGCTGGCGTCACTGCTGCTGAACCGCATCAGCCTCAAGCCGGGCGAGGGCATCTACCTGCCGGCCGGAAACCTTCACGCCTACCTGCACGGGGTGGGCGTCGAGGTGATGGCCAACTCCGACAACGTGCTGCGCGGCGGACTGACTCCCAAGCACGTCGACGTGCCCGAGCTGCTGCGGGTACTCGACTTCACCCCTGCGACCGACGCCGTGATCCGTCCCCAAATCTCCAAGGACGGAACGGAATTGGTGTACAACACGCCTGCGCCCGAATTCGCCGTGTCGGTGCTCTGCATCGAGGGCGAGCAGCTGGGCCACGAGATCGACGCGCCGACCCGACACGACGGCCCGCAGATCCTGCTGTGCACCGAGGGTTCGACGGTGGTGCATGCCAAGACCACCGCGGTGACACTGGAACGCGGAGCGGCGGCGTGGGTGTCCGCCGATGACGGGCCCATCCGACTGGTCGCGCAGAACCCGACCAAGCTGTTCCGGGCGACGGTGGGTATCTAGTGGTGAGTCTCCGTATCGGCTGACCCGTGCTTATCCTTGCGGCCGAACGGCAGCACGTGCATGATCGCGACGATCACGGCGCCGATGACCAACCCGATGACGGCCGAGGCCGCGGTGTTAACCAGCCAGGCCAGCACACCGCCGATGCCCTGGACGGCGTGGTGTACCCACTCCTCGGCGTGGTGGACCAGGCCGTAGGGGGCATGCCAGCCAAGGGTGTCCGTGCCCTGCAGCAGGATGTGGCCGCCGACCCACAGCATGGCGACCGTGCCGACGGTCGAGAGCGCCGAGAGCAGTTTGGGCATCGCGGCGACCAGGCCTCGGCCGACCCGTTGCGCAAAGCGTGAGGTGCGCAGAGTGAGGCTCAGCCCGATGTCGTCCATCTTCACGATCAGGGCGACCACCCCGTACACGGCGGCGGTGATGACAATGGCGACCACGACGAGAATGGCGAAGCGCGGCCAGAACGACTGATCGGACACCTCGTTGAGCGCGATCACCATGATCTCGGCGGACAGGATGAAGTCGGTCCGGATCGCGCCGCTGGTCATCTGCTTCTCGGCGTCCTCGCCGACCAATGCGGTGGGTGCGGCATGAGCGTCGTGTCCGCTGATCCAGCCCCAGACTTTCTCGGCGCCCTCGTAGCACAGGTATGTGGCGCCGAGCATCAGGATCGGCGTCACCAGCCACGGCACGAACTGACTGAGCAGCAAGGCCGCGGGCAGGATGAACACGAGTTTGTTGCGAAGGGACCCGATGGCGATCCGCTTGATCATCGGCAGTTCGCGGTCGGCGGTGATGCCGTGCACGTACTGCGGCGTCACCGCGGTGTCGTCGATGACGACGCCGGCGGCCTTGGCCGTCGCGCGCCCGGCCGCGGCACCGATGTCGTCGACCGACGCGGCCGCCAGTCGGGCCAGGGCGGCAACGTCGTCGAGGAGCCCGAACAGACCTGCACTCATCGCATCTCCGTCATGTCATCGAAGGCTACCGGCGGGCGTTGCGTTGTGCGTCAACGGTGCCGTGGCATACGCCTTGCCAACGTGACCGAACCCCGAACCCGCGCCTATGATTCGTCACGCATGAGCAGCAGATCGACGCGCTCGCCGCGCGAACGGATCGGGGCCCTGCTCGGCGGCATCACCGTCACAGGTTCATTCAGCGCCCGCCGCGCCGCGCCCACCGACGACCTGCACCTCGACGTGCGCGGAGTCGGGCCGGTGGAGCTTCCGCTCTCGTCTGCTCAGGCGCGACGGCTCTGCGAAGTCGGCCCGACCAGCGCGCTACGGACACGGGGAGCAGACCCTGCTGAACGCGCGAGGTGCGTGACACCTGGGAGATACCGCAGCAGCCGGGTCAAGATCGACAAGCGGCGATGGAACCGCACGCTGCGGCCGGTGCTGGACAGCCTGCGCGCCGACCTGGGCCTCGCGGCCGGATGCGCGGCTGGACGGCCGAGCTCCACTCGATGCTGGTGTACGCGCCCGGCCAGTTCTTCGTCCCGCACCAGGACTCGGAGAAGGCCGACCATGGTCGGCACCCTGGTCGTGACGCTTGCCGTGCGCATTCACGGGCGGCTCGCTCGTGGTCGAGCATCGCGGGACGATGGCGACCTACCGGTCGATCGAAGCACATCAGCTGTCCTTCGTCGCCTTCTACGCCGACTGCCGGCACGAGGTCCGGCCGGTTCGGTCTGGGCTACCGGGTCGTGCTGACGTACAACCTGCTGCTCGCGGCGACACCGCATGTCGCCGCATCGCCGGATGCCGTCGATGCGCTGGCCCCGGGCCTGGCGGCGCGCACTTCGCGACGCCGCCGGTCCCGCGCACTTCAGTGATGTCTCGACGAGCCGACCGGACCGGTTGATCTACCTGCTCGACCATGAGTACACCCAGCGAGGGCTGGGCTGGCGCCGGCTCAAGGGCGACGACGCCAGCCCGCGCCGCGACGCGTACGGGCGGCGGCCGAGACGGCCGACTGCGAGATCGCCCTGGCGCTTGCCGAGGTCCACGAGACCTGGAGACGCTGAGGACGCCGACGCGACGTGGACCGGGACGGCGTGGTACGGGACGATGACGACGACGACGACGGTACGACGGCGATGAGCCTGACGATTACGTGCTGCAGGATCTCATCGACTCGACGACCTGCCTCGACTGCTGGGTCGGACAGTCCGGGGAGCCGGCCGACCCCATCGTCGCCGACGCGTTCCGACGACGAGGTGTGCGCGACGACGCCGTCGGCAGAGCTGTCGCCCACATGCCGCCGAGTACGAGGGCTACATGGGCAACTACGGCAACACGATCGACCGCTGGTACCGCCGCGCTTCGGTCGTATTGTGGCCCGCCGAACGCGCGTTCGTCGTGCACGCTCAAGCATCCGCCGTGTGGGCGCTGCAGCGGCTGCAGGAGCTAATCGCGACAGGTGATCGTACAACCGCGCGTACGTTGGCGAGTACGCTGATTCCGTTCTGGGACAATACCGTTCGTAGTGGACCATCAGGTTCCGCAGCCTTCGCTGGACTGCGCGTCGCAACCGCTCTCGATGACGCACCGACTCGCAGCGATGCTGGTGCGTCCGCTTCGGCTCGAGACGCTGACCGCGCGGGAGATGCCAGCGCTGGCCGCGGTTGCCGAACACTACGGGGAGCCCTGGACTGGCGAACTGCTCGACGCCTGGTTCGCCGCGCTGCGGTCGTGGCAGCCACCGACCGACCTCGTCGAGTGGATGGCGTCGCTGCCGACGCTGTGCCAAGCGCTTCCGGCAACTGGCCGGTCGACCGCGCGGGGCTTGCTCGGCCGGGCATGGACTTGGCTCGACGGCGCGCTCACCCGGGTGTGCGAGCTGCCCGCACCCAGCCGCCGGGAGAAGGAGCTCGGCACGCTTGTGGCGCCGCTGGTCGCGCTACTCGCGGCGGGTGCCGAAGTGGATGACCGGAAGCTGGTCAAGACGGCGGTGGCGGCGCTGTGCGGCGGCGACACTGACAGGCTGTTGCCCACGCTCGTGCAGGTGTTGCGGACGGCGCACGACACGGTGCCGACGGACGCGCGCTCGGCCGCGGGACTCGACGTGCTCGCCTCGCATTGCCGAATCCAGTTGCGGGAACGGCTGGCTCAACCACCACGCGCCGCTGACGACTGGTCGATCAGCACGCCCGATGGATGCGGATGCGACGTCTGCGCCAAACTCGACGCGTTCCTCGCCGACCCTGCGAACCGGCTGCTGGAATGGCCGCTCGCCAAGCCGGGCCGGGCGCACGTGCACCAGAGGATCGACCGCGCCGAGTTACCGGTACGGCATCGGACCAGGCGCTCCGGGCGGCCGTTCACGCTCGTGCTGACCAAGACCGACGATCTGTTCGTCTGGGAGACGCGGTCGCGCCGACGACACCAGGACGATCTCGACTGGCTTGACACTCAAGCCGATTCGACCGGCTGCAAGGGGCCAGCCTGATCGTCGGCCGGATACCGACCCCCATACGGCACAATGACGCCATGACGACTGTCCCGGATGAGCGCGACGTCGCGGCGGCGTTGCGCCACGCCGGTGCGCGGTTCGCGTTCGTCTACGGCAGCCGCGCCAGTGGCCAGGGCGCTCGGCCGGATAGCGACCTGGACGTGGCCGCATGGTGGGCGCACGAGGCGCCTCAGCCGTGGGAGGTGGTTCTGCCGGCCGATGTCGATCTGGTTGTGCTCAACCGCGCGCCGTTGTGGCTGGCCGGCCGGATAGCCCTCGAGGGGCGCCTGCTTTTCGACGATGATCCGACGGCCCGGGTTTCTTGGCAGGCCGACACGCGACGCATCTGGCTGGACGAGCGGCCTCGGATCCTCCAGAGCCAGCGTGAATTTCGGCAGGCGGTGGCAGAACGTGGTGGATGACGAGCGCGTCACCAGGCTGGCAAGCGATGTGCGCCACGTTCGCATGTGGAACTAGGGCGAAGCAGACATGTGTTGGCGGTCGCGCATGAACCGGATCAACAGGTCCTCCGCCGGGCCGTACTGCATCGCATCCACCCAGAGCGTCTGGGGCACCGGGCGTTTCGCGCGCGCCTTGCGCCCGCCCTGAATGGCGACGTAGCCACCTATGTCGGCGTCGGCGAGCAGATCAAGAACCGTTGCGACTTCGCCAGCGTCGAGATCCGCGATCACCACCCAGGTGTCGGCCCAAACACCGTTGTCCCGTCCGCCGGGCGGCAACCAGTATGCGATGTCGAATGGCACCAGGTCTTCCAGCGGCCTGATCAGTGAGCTCACGGTGGCCTCCACCCGCCAAGCTACCAGGGGTTTTCAGGGTCGATCCGGAATCAGGTCTTCGCCTGTAGTCGTGCCTTCAGGCCCGCGATTATCGTGTCGACGCCGTAGTTGAAGAAGTCCCGCCCGCGAAGGCGTTCCAGGTGTGGCAACTGCTGGGCCACCGCGTCCTCGAGATTGTCGACATGTTCTTCATCGGGAAGCTCGTCGGCGTGCAACACCACCTGATACCTGCCGAACAGGTAGGTGTGGATCATCGCGTACGACAGGAATATCTCGGGTCCCTCGAACCCCGCGGCTATCAGGATCTCGAAGATGCCGTTCATCAATCGTCGATCGGTGGACAGCATCCGTTGCAGCAGGATCTCCGCGATACCTGGGTGCTCGCGCAGCTTGGCGTCGATGGCGGCGACCACCTCGCGCAGCTGCTCTTCCCATGTGCCGGATGCCGGGTCCGGCAATGGGAACCTCGGCGAGCATTTTCTTGGCGACGAGGTTCATCAACTGTTGCTTGTCCTCGACGTACCAGTACGCCGCCATGGCGGAACGGCCGAGTTCGCGCGAAAGCCGCCGCATCGACAACGCGTCGAGGCCCTCGTTGCGGATCACGTTGAGGGCAGCGTCGACAATCTCGTCTTCGGTCAGGACAGGGGGCTTGCCCCTCTTGTTTTTCGAATTTGCCGACGACTTGACCGCGGCCTCGTTTGCACGCACACGGGCTCCGTCCTGTCGCTGTACTTAGCGTCGGCTCATTTTACAGCGGCAAGTCAGTTGTCTCGTGCTCTGCCACCTCGATGTAGGGCAGCACCTCGGTCTCGAACAGCCGCAAACTAGCCCACGCAAGTTTCGGTTCGGTGCCACCGAACAATGGATGCAGGATGAGGTGACCGGTAGTGCCCAGTTCGTCGGCGATGGCGATGCACTCTTCGGGTGTGACGATTTGGTATGCGCCGCCGGCGCGCAACTGGTCGACGGAATCGATCGGTGGGTACCACTCATTGGATCCGAGTTCGGATTCGGCCAGCCAGCGGGCGTATGTATTTGCGCCATGCAGCAGGTTGGGGCCGATCTCGTCCCACACCGCGTCGGGGTCATGGGTGACGTAGAGGAACGACGGTCCCCTCGGCGCGCATGGGCCGGGATCGCGTCCCAGCTTCAGACACTCATCCCGGTAGAACTCCCATGCGCGCTGGTTCGGCTGGGTCGAAGTCGTCGGCGAGGTGCGCGGCCCGACGCGCCGCGGCCTCGACTGCGCCGCCAAGGGTGATCGGTACACCCGGCCGCTGGGCGGGCGTCGGCGTGACCGTCACCGTGCGACCGCGGAAGTCGAACGGCTCACCGCGCCATGCCAATTTGCAAACCTCGACGGCCTCCTTGACGCGACGACGCCGTTCGTGCAGACCGACGTCGAACATGTCGAATTCCGCGCGCCGGTAGCCGGCGGCGAAGACAGGACTCAGCCGGCCTCCGCTCAGCAGATCGGCGACCGCGATGTCCTCGGCCAGTCGCAGCGGATGGTAGAGCGGCGCGAGCACGATCGGTCGTAGTCGCATCCGCGATGTGCGACCTGCGGCGGCAGCCGACGCGATCAACGGCGACGGCAAGTAGCCGTCCTCTGCGCTGTGATGCTCGGCGAAGTACGCGAGGTCGAATCCGAGCCCATCGGCCCACTGGCAGATGTCGAGCATGGCGCCCGCCAGGTCAGCCGCGCTGGCGGTGACAAAGTCCGGCCGCCGAAGATCGAAGGACAGTCGCAGATGAGGCACCGGTGAGCCTTTCGTGTCGCTGCCGCTAGTATGCGGCATTAATGAGTTAAATGTTTCGCGCTATAGTGGTGTGGTAGCCATCACAATACGGTGTAAAGTGCATGGAATCTAGGGAGGACGGTTAGCAATGGACGACGTCGAGCTGCGCACCCACGTCGGCGCCGCCGATCTGTTGGCGAGGTATCAATTCCTCGCCGACAGCGGCCGGACGCGCGAATTGTCGGAATTGTTCCTGCCCGGACGCGGTCTACAACACGAACACCGAAGAGCTGGTCGGACCGGCTGCGATCTTCGACTTCTTCAGCAGGACGGCCGCCTCGTTCACGTCAGCGGGATTCCTGCCGGCCCGGCATCATCTCAGCTCGGTCTACGTCGAGCCGCGTTCCGACGGCAGCGCCGCGACGTATGCCTGCTTCCAACTCGTCGGCTCGGCCGGTTTGGATCACTGGGGCACCTATCGCGACGAAGTGGTCAGCACCGACGATGGCTGGCGGTTCGCCCGCCGAAAAGTGAAGGTGGAAGGCCACGTTCCCGACTCCCCGGTAGTCGGCCTGCTCGGACTGTCAACGATGGCGAAGGGACTCGCGCAATGAGTGTCACCGAGGAAAAGCAAAGTGTGAGTGTCGAGGCGGGTCGATTGGCCGGCCGCGTCGCCGTCGTCACCGGGGCGGGTCAGGGACTCGGCAAGGCGATCGCGGCCGCGCTCGCCGACGAAGGCGCAACGGTCGCCCTGCTCGGCAGGACTCCGCAGAAGGTCGTCGACGTTTCCAAGGAGTTGATCGACAAGGGTCACACAGCTCTCGCGATCGGTTGTGATGTCTCAGACCGCGACGCGGTGAATAGTGCCGTCGCCGAGACGCTGGCGGCCTTCGGCCGGATCGACATTCTGATCAACAACGCACAAGGCGGGGCGCTTGGAATCGACAGGCCCACAGTCGATCTCAGCGACGACGACGTTCTGGAGTTTTTCCGCACCGGTCCGCTGGGAACGTTGCACCTCATGCAGGCCGCCTTTCCGGCGCTGCGCGAATCCGATCACCCGGTCGTCATCAATCTCGGTTCCGCCATTGGGGTTCGGGGTGGCTCACGCCAGGCCGCCTACGCGATGGCCAAGGAGGCGATCGGTGGCCTGACCAAGTCGACAGCCATCGAATGGGGCAAGTACGGAATCCGGGTCAACCAGGTCTGTCCCGCGGCCTGGTCACCCGGCGCCGAGGCATACCGCGACGAGAACCCTGCGCGCTGGGAGCAAGTCCAGCGCAGCATCCCGTTGCGCCGCTTCGGTGACCCCTATGGCGACATCGGGCGCGCCATCGTCGCGCTGGCCAGTGACGACATGCACTACCTGACCGGAGCGACGATCATGCTCGACGGCGGCCAGGTAATGCTGCGGTAGATCGGACGTTGACTCTGCGCGTAGGGCGAAAAATCGCGAGAAGGTTGCGCCCTCAGCGCAGAATCAACTCGCGATTCGCTAGACACCGAGCCGCTCGAGCAACCGTTCGTGGGACAGCGCGGGACCGCCGAACAACAGGTTCGCCGACAGCGATCGACCCAGCAGCGCGTCGGTCTCGTCGGACGGGCCAACCATTGCGGCCGCTGCGGTCGCCGCGCGCACCGCGGCCCGTGAGCAGCCGATGTGGGCGGCGGCCGCGGCCGCTGAAAAGCCGGCCGATCCCGCTGTCTGCTCGGCGAGCGCACGACGCCATAGCGACGCGGCGGCCACATGGTCCAGGGTCACCTCCGCCATCTGTTCCGATTCGGCGGCCGGGGCCAGCAGGTGGATAGCCTTCTCGATCAGCCCGACCTGTTCCGCGGCCAGCGCAGTGCTCGCTAGGTCGATGGCCGTCGTCATCAGCCGACCCCCGGCGCCTTCGATGCCGAGCAGGGTCGCCGGTGTATCGGCCAGCTCGATCGCGTACAGCGGGCGGGTCTCGTCGACGACCGTAGAGCGGCGTTACCCGCAGTCCCGGCGCAGCCCGCTCGACGGCGAACAGCGACGGGCCGGCGATCGACCGTGCCATCACCAACAGCACATCGGCGCCCTCGGCGGCCGGCACGAACAGCTTCGCCCCGGACAGCTGCCACCCGCCGGTGCCGCGGACCGCCTTGGTGCGCACCAGCGCCGGGTCCCAGGAGCCGGATTGCTCGGCCACCGCCAGTGTGGCCGAAATAGATCCTGACTCAATGGCTTTGGTGTACTCGGCCTCGCCGATGGACGACCAGTGTCTGCCAGGCGAGCCCGGCCGTGCCGAAGAAGCCGGATCCGTGCAGGTGGTATCCGTAGGCCCGCATCGCCGAGGCGAGGCCGCGGTGTCCCTCGCCGGTCAGCAGCGTCGTCCACGTCGGTTCGGGCGCATAGTCGACGGTGGCTCGGCGGGCGACATATGCCGCGACGCCTTCGCGCACGCGTGCGAGGCCGACGAAGCATCGCGCACGAAGCGCGCCGGGTCGACGGCGTCGGCGACGAACCGTCCACGCAGCCTGTTGCCCGTGTCGGCGATGAGGCTGGGCCCGAGCACGCTGGCCACGAATTCGGCACCCGCAGCAAGTGCGCGCGCTCGAAGCGTTTCGGCGTGGTCGATGGTCTCGTCATCGGCCGCCGCCTCGCGCGCCGCATCCAGGTCGACCAGCAGCGTGGCCAGGTCACGGCGCAGGGCGCGGTCGTCCCAAGTCCAGGTGGACCGCATCAACGCCGACAGGTGACTCGGGCGTCAGCAGGTCTTCGAACACCTGGACTTCGAGTCAGCTGGGGCGTCAATTCGGGTACCTCCGACATTTCGTCGTGCGACGTGTGGATATTCATCAACATTACAGTGTAAGGTAGTCGATGAGGCAGTTCTGAGAGGAGACTCATACATGACCCAGGCAGAGCAGGTCGCAGCCGTCGAGACGGCCGAATCCGAGCGGGCGAAGATCTGGGCCCACTCGGGCGACTCCCATGTCATGGAGCCCGACGACCTGTGGACCTCCCGGCTGCCGAAGCGGTTGGCGGACCGCGCGCCCCGCACGGAACGCGGCGAGAAGTACGAAATCGTCTACATCGACGGCCATCGGATTTCTCGGCAGCTCAACGACTTCATGGACGCGATGCGCCCGCCGGGCGCCTGGGACCCGCAGATCCGGCTGCGCGACCTCGACCAGGAGGGCGTCTGGTGCCAGCTCGCCTTCCCGTCGATGGGGTTCTGGACGTCGAACATCAGCGATCCGGAACTGTGCCGCGTGGTGGTACGCGCATGGAACGAATGGGCGATGGACGACTACATGGCCGGGCAGGACCGCATCTTCACGCCCGCGATCGTGCCGCTGGCCGATGTGAACGATGCCGCCGCCGAAGTGGAATGGGCGGCCGAGCACGACTTTCGGGCGATCTACCTACCCTGCACCATGCCCGAGGAGCAGGCGTGGGGACTGGACATGTGGGAGCCGCTGTGGGCAGCTGCCGACGCCGCCGACATGGTGCTGGCGTACCACATCGGCACGGGCGGTGAGAATGTCGTGTACCGCGGGCCCGGCGGCGCGGTGGTCAACTACATGGAGACGACCTACCCGGGGATGAGGGTGGTGTCGCACCTCGTCGCCAGCGGCGCGCTCGATCGGCACCCAAACCTGAAGGTGCTCATCGCCGAGGGCGGAGCCGGGTGGGTGCCTGCCGTCGGCGACCGGATGGACGAGGCCTACCGCCAGCACGGCATGTTCGTGCGGCCCCGGCTGAGCCGGCTGCCCAGCGAGATTGTCCGCCAACAGGTTTACGCGTCTTTCCAGCACGACATCAGCGGCGTGCAGATCATCGAGGACACCCACTACGACAACGTGATGTGGGGTGACGACTATCCGCACCTGGAGGGCACCTACGGCCACACGCAGGAGACGCTGCACCAGCTCTTCGACGGGGTCGATCCACGCATCGCGGATCGGGTGCTGCGCGGAACGTTCGAAGAGCTGTTCGACGTCCCGCCGATGAGCGACGACAAGCGGGCCGGCGTTCAGCCGAGATGATCGACGTCGGCGTCTACTTCGATCTGCGCAATCCTGCGCAGTGGCGCCAGAGTCCTTCCCGGCTCTACGGTTTCACGATCGAGGCATGCCAGGAAGCCGAGCGACTCGGTGCGTCCTCGGCGTGGTTCTCCGAGCATCATCTGTTCGATGACGACTACTTGGCCAGCCCGCTGACCTTCGCCGCGGCGGTGGCGGCACGAACGAGCCGCATCCGCCTCGGCACGGCGATCGTCATCGCGCCGTTGCACCACCCGGCCGAGCTCGCCGAACAGAGCGTGGTCGTGGACCTGATCTCCGACGGACGCCTGGATCTAGGACTGGGTACCGGGTACCGCGTACCGGAATTCGAGCTGTACGGCGCGTCGTTGAAGGCGCGCTACGCGCAGACCGACGACACGGCTCGGCAGCTGCGCGATTGTGGGAACGCGTACGGCCAGCAACCGGTGCAGGACCGCGATGCCGATCTGGATGGGTTACCAAGGCCCGCAGGGCGCGCGCCGCGCGGGCCTGCTGGGGGAGCGGCTGCTGTCGGCCGACGCGTCACTGTGGGGCCCGTACTCTTCAGGTCTGGCGGAGGCCGGTCACCCGCAAGACGGCTCGCCGCGATGGCGGGCGGAATCCAGGCGTGGGCCACCGACGACCCGGAGGGTGATTGGCCGATGGTCTCCGAACACCTTGGTTACCAGCTCGATTCGTATCGCCGCCACATGGTCGAGGGCACGGACGCCCCGACGCCCAAGCCCGTCGATGTGGACAGGCTGGTCCACTCACCGCGCTCAGGGCCGCTGGGCTCGTTCACCTACGGCACGCCCGAAGCAGGTGGCCGACGGAATTCGCGCCTACACTGCGGGCGCCCCTGTGCAGACGGTCTTCCTGTGGGCGTCGATCGGCGGCATGACCGAAGACGTCGTGATGCGCAATATCGACACGATCTGCACTCGACTCGCCCCGCTGCTGCGGAATGACAAAACCGCTCGCCAGCCAATTACAGACAGCCACAACTGGAATCAACGTAGAAAGAACCGCTCATGGCCCTCATCCAAGACCCAGTCGGGACACTGCCGTATCGGCTGGTCGACTTCGACCAGCATTCGTATGAAGCGCAGGACTGCTTCACCCGATTCATGCCGAAGGCGAAGCTCGATACGGCGGTGCGGCCGATCATGTTGCCAAGTGGTCACAAGGCGCTGATTGCCAACGAGCGCATCGTCACGGCGTTCGAGAAGGAACACGACCTCGACAAGGCTTACGTCCCGGGCTCGTTGGCGGAGATGCTGCAGAAGCGGTCAGCCGGCGACGCCGTCGATGCGGAGCGGTTCTTCGAGCCGATTCAGCAGGAGTACCTCAACAAGGATGCGCGGCTGGTTCAATTGGCCGAGCAGCAGATTGAGAAGTCGATCATGTATCCGGGCGGTTGGGCGCTGCTGGCCGAGCCGTTCCTGGACGATATCGAGGCGCTGTATGACAACTACGAGTCGTTCAACAAGTGGATCGACGAGGACTGGGGCTTCAACTACAAGGACACCATCTACGCCCCGGCGATGATGTCGCTGCGCGACCTGGATCGGGCCGTCGCCGAACTCGATCGCGTGCTGGCCGCGGGCGCGAAGTTCATCTATCTGCCCGCTGGCCCGGCCTACGGGCGCAGCCCCGGTGACCCGTATTTCGATCCGTTCTGGGCACGCGTCAACGAGGCCAAAGCAGTCATCTGCTACCACATTTCGGAGTTCCACTATCAGCAGGAGGTGGCGTCGGCCTGGGGCTGGAAGCTGGGTCCGCCGTTCCAGTTCTCGGCGTGGCAGTGGCAGAACAGCTACGGTGAGCGGCCGATCACCGACACGTTGTCGGCGCTGATCTTCGACAATCTGTTCGGACGTTTCCCCAACATCCGGGTGCTGGTCAGTGAGTTCGGCGCCTCCTGGGTTCCGCATTTCATCCGGCACATGGACAAGAGCCGCGGCATGGCCCGGCTGGGCCCGTGGCTGGGCGGCCCGCTGACCGAGCGTCCGAGCGCGATCTTCAAGCGCCACGTCAAGGTGGTGCCCTATCCGGAGGACGACACCGTGGCCCTCGTCGAGGAACTCGACGGCACCGACGCGTTGGTGATGGGATCGGACTGGCCACACGCCGAAGGGCTGCGTGAACCAGCCGAGATGTACTTGCGCGTCGAAAAGCTGGGCGACGCACGGCGCAAGCACTTCCTGCGCGACAACGGATTAGAACTGCTAGCGCAGTGACCACCGGGGAGTTCGACGGTGCGGTGGCGCTGGTGACGGCTGCCGCCGGGCTCGGCATCGGTCAGGCGGTCGCCAGACGCTTCGCGCGGGGCGGCGCGAGTGTGGTGGTCACCGACATCCACGAACGCCGCACCCGCGAGGTGACCAAGGCGATCGAGAACGACTATCCCGGCGTGAAGGTAGTCGGCCACCCGATGGACGCCGGAAGTCGTAGCGACATCGACACCGTCGTCGAGCGGGTCATGGACCAGTTCGGCGCGATCGACATCGTCGTCAACAACGCCGCCGTCAACATCATGGGCTCGATCTTCGACTACGAGCCGGCCGACTGGGATCGGGTGATGGACGTGAACATCCACGGTCCGTGGTACCTGGCCCGAAAAGTCCTGCCACACATGCGCGAGCGGGGACGGGGCGTCGTCGTGAACATCAGCAGCTACGCCCCCGATGTCGGCGGCGCCGGTCTCGAGACGCCCTACGCCGTCAGCAAGGGCGCCTTGAACACGTTGACGCGCTGCATCGCCCACGAAGGAGGGCCCTTTGGGATCCGGGCAAACACCGTCAGCATGGGCATGGTCGAAGGCACGAAGTTCGTGATGGATCACCCCGAACTGCGGGAGCGCCACGACACCCTGGGCCCCTTGGGGTCGCTGGCGCACAAGGACGAAATCGCCGACGTGGTGGCGTTTCTCGCGTCTGCTCCGGCGGCGCACATCACCGGAGAAGTGATCAACGTCTCCGGCGGCGCGTACATGCGCAACTGATGAGCATGTCCGACCTCACCTCCGCGCGCCGTGAGGCTGCCGATCCGTGGGGCGAATGGGCCGGCAGCAGGGGAGTGCTGATGAGCTACGCCTACCTGGCGTCACGACCCCGAGCGATCGACCGCACCCATGCCGAGAACCTGCTGGAGATTCGGCCCGATCTGCGTACTCCAACCGGCGCCGCGCTTGCCGCGCCGCTGGCCATCGCCATGTTGGACACCGCGGGGATCAACGTCGACCCGGTGAACATCCTGGCGCTGACACAGGTCAATGTGAACGTAATCGATTGCGCGCTGGACGTTCACGACGTCTACCTCGCCGGTCAGGTCACCACCGAAGCCCGGTCGCAGATCTTCACCGAGGCCCGAATGTACGACGGCGCCGACCGCGAACGAGCCATCGGCTTCGGCACCGCCAATTGGTCCGTGATCTGTCCGACCCCGGACGGTTTCGTGTACCCGGAGCCGGGCAACGGCGTCGAGGGTTTGACCGAAGTTCCGCCGCTGCCGCAGGCCTACACCGGCATCCGGCGGGACGATGGGCTGTGGGAAATACCGGGTCTTCGGCCGGAGATCGGCGCCGAGCGGCTGCACCACGGCCCGATGCTCGTCATGACCGAGGCCGCGGCGCTCGACGTGGCCGCGCACGTGCTGGGCACCGACGCGCTCAGTGTCGACGGACTGCAGATGACGATCGTCGCTCCCGGGAGGGTTGGCCCGTTCGTCGCCACGCCCGTCTTTGTCACGAAAAGCGCCGACACGGTCGGCTGCCGCGTGGAGTTGCGCGACCGGGGCCGTGACGGTCGTCTTGTCGCGGCGACATTCGTTCGGATGAGGGCGGAGAGGTCATCATGATTCCAAGAGAACCGCGTGACGCCCGAGAGGCGTGCGACGTCGTGGCGATAACCCACCTGGCTGCCGCCTACGCGGAGGGCGTCTCACGTGGGCAGGTCGAAGAAGCCTGCCTGACTTACGCCGAGGACGGAGAGCTACATTCGCCGACGACCGAACCAGCGATCGGCCGGGCGGCGGTTACGGCGACCATCATGAAGTCCTGCGCCACACTGGAGTTCGTGTTCCAGACGGTGCACCAGGGTCTTGTAGAGGTCGACGGGGACACGGCCCGCGCCCGCTTCCCGATCACCGAATGGGCGCGCCGCACCTCCGACTCCCGTCCCATCCAGTTCCTGGGCATCTACGACGACGAGTGTGTACGCACCCCGGAAGGGTGGCGGTTCTCCCGGCGCACGTTGGTGCCACGGACGATGGGCCGCCCCGAGGGTCTCAACGGGCGCCTGGTTCCGCTCGACGGTCTGACGGCCTGGGGGTGACGTAGCCCTCGCTGGGCTGCCGGATTCCTGTGCGGTGGCGTCCCATCCCAAGCCTGCCGTGATGGCCGCGCGGCCGCCACTCAGCCAGTCCAGAGTCGCCAAGGACTTAGCCAGCACGATCGGATTGTGCAACGGCAAAATCGTCACCATCGAACCAAGTTTGATCCGATTCGTCGCGCCCGCCATCACCGCTTGCGCGGTGGTCGCGTCCAGGAAGTGTCGTCCCGTCGTCTCCGTGTGGTCGGCAGCGACGACGAAATGCTCTGGGATCAATAGACCTTCGAATCCGGACTCCTCGGCCACCTGTGCGATGCGGACGATGTCGGCACCCGTCAGCGCGGACTCCCAGGGCTGTGTGATCGCGGGCGTGTCGACACAGCCGGGCAACAAAACGTGGAACTTCATACCCTGGATCCCTGTCTACGGACCGACTGAGGCGTGGCTGAATAACTCAGCTACCCGTCTTCACAATCTGTTCGGCGACAATCTGTTCGGCGACGATGCGGAACTCGTCCTTGAGCGAGGACGGGATATGGAACTCACTCACGTTGCGAATCTGCTCGATGTGGGCGGCGACGTCCTCCACGCTTGGGGGCGCGTCGCGCGGACCCAGCCACCCGTCTGTGACGCCCACGAATGCGCGCGCCATGCGGCCGCCCATGACCGAATAGAGATCGTGAGTCGTTGTGCAAAGCTCGCTGGCGAGGTAGACCACCATCGGCGCCACGAACGGCGCGGAGACCGATGCGCCCATTTTGTGTGTGTGGGGCACGATCGGCGCCATTTCCGCGAAATCCATCGACGCGACCATCCGGCTTTCCGCATTCGGAAGCAGCGCATTGCACATGATGTTGTGCGGTCGGCCCTCTTGCGCAAGCACGTTCATCAGGCCGATGATGCCGCCTTTGGCAGCGCCGTATGCCGCTTGCATCTCATTGCCGAACGCGCCGACTGCCGACGCCACGAACACGATGCGCCCGTACTTCGCCTGCTTCATATGCGGCCACACCGCCTGGGCCACATTGAAGTTACCCATGAGATGGGCGGACATCACCGAATCCCGGTCCTCGATGGACACGTTCTCGAACCAGTCGTTGCGCAGATTGCCGGCGTTGTTGATCAGGGCATCGATGCGGCCGAATTTTGAAAGCGCGGAGTCAGCGATGCGCTGTGCCGCGTCGCGATGCCCGACATCCTCGTAGTTGGCGACAGCCTTGCCGCCCGCAGAAGTAATCTCGGCAGCGACGCCGTCCGCCATTTCGGGACCAGGGCCGATGCCGCGGCAGTCGGCCCCGTTGTCGTTGACCACGACGGCGCCGCCCCGCCGGGCGATTTCCAGCGCGTACTCGCGCCCCAGCCCGCCGCCGGCACCCGTGACGATCACCACCCGGCCTTCATAACTGATGTTGCCCATCGTCGTTTTCACCCTCCTCTGCCGCGAGCAGTTGCAGCCGCGGTAACCGAATTCATCCCGCATACCGTCTTCTGACGGCAGGCGATGTCAATTGCGCGGAATCTGCTTGAGGAACTCCAGCATCTCCGGTGCGTACCAGATGTGTTCGACATAGTGGCCCAGCGTGTCTCGGTGATCGGTGTAGAAGTAGCGCACCAAGCCGCCCGCCGACGCTCCCCGCATCGCAATTGGCACACGCAGGCGGCGGGCCGTGGCTTCGGCGGCATCGAGTTCGGCGTCGGTGTCCATCAGCTGCGCGATGTGGTGCAAGCACACTCCAGAGCCGTCGGACGGGAGTGCGGCCCGGTACACCGAGTCGTCGCCACCGGTGGGCTCGATGAGTTCCAGCTGCATCGCGCCGACGTACGCGAGGCCGATGTTGAGGATGGCGGCCCGACCCGGTGCTGTCTCGACTTCCATGGCGGGCATCGGCATCCAGTTGGGTACTCCGTAATCGCGGCCGAACTGGCTCATCGCATGTTCGAGGTCGGTTGTGACATAAGCTATTTGGACGAAGCCCTGAAAGGGCGCGAAAGTTGATGTCGTGTCGCTCATGGAGTGCCTCGATTCGTGGTCACCAGCGGCGGCGCAGCTGGGCGCCGACGCGACGGATGCGCAGCGCGGCGGCGCGCTGATCGGTAGTGACCGACGGGGTATCCGTCGGCAAGTGCTGGCGTAGATCGCGAAGCGCGACCTTGGTGACGCGGGGCAGCGGGTGCGAACTGCATCGGTACCACCGCCCGATCAACATGCCTCGGTACTGGCCCCCGGTGTCCAGCCAGTTGGGCACCCCGGGATCGTCCGGGGACAAGACCGCGCGAAACTTGCCGTCTGCGTCGAGTCGAGCCTGAAATCCGTTGATGCTGCTGTGTCGGTGCAGCAGGTCCACCTGATTCCACAGCGCATCGATGACCTGAACATTCCAGTAGACGTGCTCGTCGGGCATGTCGGTTTCGAGGATCAGCGCCTCACCGGACTCCAGGTCATACAGGCACTCGTAGTAGGCCTGCGGCCAATCGGCGCCGTTGCCGAGGCCGTCAAAGGACTGCAGCCGCACTTGGCTGGCGTCCGCGCGCGCACGGACATTGTTGATGTAGCCGACGCACACCCGCGACAATCCGCGCACATACTGGCCGAACAATCCGCGCAACCGCTGGTCCACCGCGGCAGCGTCCATGGGTGGCCGCGGCACCGACAGGTCGATGCGTTCAATTGCCAGTCGCCCGTCCACTTCGTTGCCCCAGTCGTAGGAGAACTGCCGCACGATGAGGAACTGCGTATCAGGGTTCAGATACCACCAGTCCCCGGTATGCCCGGCGGGCCGTTCGGTGCCCAATATGACCTCGAAATGGCCGGTGGCATCGATGGTTAACCCGTCGGCATCGTAGTTGTCATAGCCTGGGCCGGGCGGTTCGGCCATGCCGATCAGATTCGCTGCGGTGGCGAAGCCCATTACCGGAACGGTGCCGCGTTGACCGGTCACGCGGTAGATGCCGCTCCCGTCAATGGCCGAATAGTGGTACACCCCATCAGGATTGGGTTGTGCGAGAAATGCTGAGTTCTCGAACGGTACGAAATCGGGGTACTCGGGATCGGCCTGGAAGTAGAAGAAGTAGCCTTGCGAAAGGTTCATTGCGAACTGGCGGTACAAGGCGGCCCGCAACTGCTCATCGGCGGGATCCCAGACCTGCCCCTCCAGTTCGATGGCGTTTTTCGCGAGGTCGAGGTAGTCGCCCCAGCCGGACAGCGTCACCCCCATGGGTCCACCATGACCTTGCACTGTGCGCTTCCGCCGCGAAGCTCCTCGAACGCATCGGGCAGCCTGTCATACGTCCAGGTGTCGGTCACCATGGTCCTTGGTTCGACATGTCCTGCGTCGAATGAGTCCGCCACGAACTGGAATTCACCCACTGAGTAGACCATCGAACCCTGGATGCGCACCTGCTTGAACATGGCCTGTGCGGGATAGACGGTATCCGGGAGCATGCAGTTGCCCAGCACGATGACGGTGCCTCGGGGCCGGACGAGGTTGATTGCCATGGCGAGCATGCCTGGCACACCGGCACACTCGAAGACAACATCGGGTGGGCCGCCCAGCTCCTCCTGGACCGCGGCTTCCACGTCGTCGTCGGTGAGAAGGAAGCGGTCCGCCCCCAGTTCCGTTGCGTACGCCTCGCCGCGGTTGGAACGCGCGGTGACGACGACCTTCCCTGCGCCGAGTCGTTTCGTCCAGTAACCGGCACCGATGCCGATCGGGCCTGCGCCGATGACCAGAACCTTCGCCCCGGGCGTCAGCTGGGCAAGTGTCGCGCCGTGCAGGCTGACGGAGAGGGGTTCGACCAGCGCACCGTCTTCCAACGACATCGACGCGGGCAGTTTGATGGCGGCGGTGGCCTTGGCGATGGCGTACTGGCCGAAGCCGCCGGCCGCGCCGATGAATCCCGCGCTGCACCAGGCAGGTTCGCCGGCCTTGCAGCTGGCGCAACTACCACAGCCCATCACGGGGAGCGCTGCGACGACGTCGCCAACGGCGAAACCCTCGGTGTCGGGACCGGCTTCGACCACTTTGCCCGCGAATTCGTGGCCGAGCACCATGCCCTCGGGGAACGTCTCGCCCTGACCCGAAGTCATGTGCAGATCGGTTCCGCAGATGCCGCACCGGCCGATCTCGAGCACCAACTGGCCGGGCTCCGGGATGGGGTCGGGAAGTGTCTCGACCGTCAACGGTTTTCCGACACCGTTGAACACGGGTGCCTTCATGGGTTCTCCTCAGAGTGAATGGGTTTCGATGTAGTCGGCGAACAGATCGCGCAGGCCTGCGACGCTGAGCCCGTACCGTTCAGGCGTGGGTGTCACACCCTGTCTGCGCTCCCTGGGTTGTTCGTCGAGCCATCGCCGCATCGCGGATTCCGCCTCGCTCGACAAGCTCAGTCCGAGCCGGGTGTAGATGCCGTCGATGACTGCGATCGGGTCGCGCCGGAAGTCGGCGTGTGAGACATCGTGGAAGTTATCCGGACAGCGGGCGCGGGCGCGCTGCATGCGGTCAACACCGGCACGCCACTTGGCGGCTTCGGTGGGTCCAATCAAGTCGGGGCGCACGTTGTCGTCGAGGTACATGCCCTGTGGCAGCTCCAAGACCCGGCAGACCGAGGGGATCGCTTCGGCCGGATCCCGGTGGGTCTGCACGACGAGTGCGTCGGGGAAGAGCTCGAGTAGATCGTCGATGCCCCAGATGTGACCGGGGTTCTTCAACAGCCAGCGTCGCTGTTGGTCGTACACGCCAACGAGGCGCAGCACGTCACCATATCGCCGGTAGGACTCGGATTCGCTTTGGTGGTACCACCATTCGAGGTATGACGGGACAGCGAGCTGGGACGGGAAGTTGTTGCTGACGAATTCTTGCTGGAGAACCTCGAGGCATTCGTCGACGCTGTCGACGGTCATCTCGTGCGCGTCCGCGAGGCCGGGCGCGGCCTGCAGTATCGCTTCCAGTTCGACCGTGCACGACTGGAACTCCGGAATCTCGGCCCACTGCTCGCGGGGCGGGCGGGGCATCGGGGTTATCGCCAGCCAGCGCTCGATGCCCTGGAACTGCGGATCGAGCGCGAGCAGCTTGTGGAGTGCCGTGGTCCCCGTGCGGGGGATGCCGGTGATGACCAGTGGGCGCTTGATGCTGACATCGCGGTAGCCGGGGTGACGTCGCCACCCCTCCTGGGTGTACAGGCGCCGTACGAGGACACCGGTGAGCATCCGGAGCACCGCGGCGCGGCGTGATCCCTCTACGCGGCCGTCCTCGTCGAGCGCTGCCAGCAGCCAGTTCAAGCCCTCGTGGTAGCTGGGTGGGCCGAAATCGTCGAGGCCGGTGGCCGCCGCGGCTGCGCCGTGCAGCGGTTCGAATGCCTCGGAGAATTTCTCGGGTTCGATCATGCGCTCCTCCGATCGGGGGTAGGCCGAGGCAGTCTGACTGGCAGGATCCGCTGTGAGGCAGGTCACCTGCTGGATCACAATAAGGGCCCCTTTTTACACTGTCAAGTGCGCACTTGCGTGCATATCCCAAGGACTCTTGCTAAAAAGGGGCGATGCGATTAACTGCGGCCCGTGTGGCCAGGGCCATCGAGGACGCGATTGTGGCGCGCGGTTGGCCGGTCGGGGAGGTCTTCGGGTCGGAGGCGGAGCTGCTGGCCGAGTACGGGGTAGGCCGCAATGTTCTTCGCGAGGCGGTGCGGATCCTCGAGACCCACGGCGTCGCTCGGCGGCGACAGGGCCCCGGCGGCGGCCTGGTCGTCGTCGCGCCGCAAGCCGACGTCATCGTGGAGTCGGCCCGCCTGTTCCTGAATTTCCGTGGCACTCGTTTGAGTCACCTCTACGACACCTGGATCGCACTTGAAGGCCTTGCATTGCGAGAGCTTTCGCGCTCGCTGCGGCCAGCCGACCTCGTTGCGCTGCGGGACGTGATCGCGCGAACCGAGCAATGGGACAGCAAGACCGGCGCGCTGACCGCCGGCCGGCCAAACGTCCATCTCGAAATCGCCCGGTTGAGCGGCAACCCGATGCTCGAACTCTGCCTTCAGACGCTGTTCGTCATCGCGACCGATGCGGGGGTGCGCCGCATGCCGTTGGACGCCGCCGCAGCCATGCGGGCATCCGACGCTGCCCTGGTCGACGCGCTGGCGACAGCGGACGTCGGTTTGGCCCACCTCAAATTGCGTCAGATGATCGAAATGCTGATGCAGTACAACGAGTTGAGCGGCGTCGCCGTCGGCCGGTCCGCCACGTCGCCTGGCTGACGTTGGCGAGCGGGGCCCGTGCATGCGCAACTAACGGATGGTCCGCATCCTGCCCAGACGCTGGGATGTGCGCGCGAGCCAGGCGTCGTAGTCATTGGCCTTTCGTGCGAAGGACTCGCCGACGCGCGGATGAGGCAGGGCAAGAAAGTGGCCGCGGTCCAACGCTTCGAGTGCACACGCCGCGCAGTCCTCCGGCTCGACCACGTCGCCGAGAGCGGCGAGCACTTCGGGATCGGTGGCGCTTGGCCTGCAATTCGTCACGGTCCTCGTCGCGGCCGAGCATTCCGGTATTGACGGCGTTCGGGCACAGGCACACCACCCGGATTCCGGCGTCCGCATGATTCAACGCCACCCATTCGGCGAACCCGAGCGCGCCGTGTTTGGTGAGCGTGTAGCCCATTCCCGACGGGCCGGTGATGAGCGCGGCCGACGAAATCGTTTGGATCAGCGCGCCGCCGCCACGTTCGATCATCGCCGGCAGGACGTCCTGGGCCATCCAGACATGCGCGAGCAGGTTCACGTCGACGATGCGTCGCACTTGCTCGGCCGTGCTGTCCAGGTCCGGGCCTTGGTCGGTGATGCCGGCGTTGGACACCGCGATATCGACCGGGCCGTAGGCGCGCACCGCGGTCGACACCAGCGCGGACGACGGAGTCGGGATCGCCGACGTCGCATGACACCGCGATTCCGCCGATACGAGACGCGACCTTGGCCGCGCGTTGCTCGTCGATGTCGCCGACGACGACGCGTGCGCCGCGTGCCGCAAGGCCTTCGGCAAGTGCGCGTCCGATGCCGTGCCCGCCGCCGGTCACCACCGCAGTACTTCCGGTGTAGTCCATCAGAACAGGTCTCCGCCGACCGCGGCCGCAGTTGTGCCGTCGCGCTCGTAGGCCCGTATAACGTTGCGGCCCACCGTCCATCGATGTACTTCGTCGGGTCCGTCGACCAGCCGATTGGCGCGGGCCTCGTTGAGCCATGACACCAGCGGCAGATCGTGGGTGTAGCCGAGCGATCCGTGGATCTGGATAGCGGTGTCGATGACATCGCACAGCATGTGAGCGATGTAGTTCTTGGCCATCGAGTTCTCCTGGCGAAGGTCCAGACCATGCTCCATCTTGTAGGCGAGGTGCAGGATCATCAGCCTTGTCACGTAAAGCTTTTCGGCACAGTCGGCGAGCATCCACTGGATGCCCTGGCGGTCGGCGAGTCGCTTGCCGAAGGTGACCCGGTCGCAGGCGCGGGCCGTCGCCATGTCGAGTGCGGCCTGCGCTTTGGCGACGCTCCACATGCCGTGGCGAAGGCGTCCGTATCCCAGGCGATGCTGTCCCATCGCGAAACCTTCACCGAGGCCACCGAGGATGTTCTCCGCCGGCACGGCCAGGTCTCGTATCTGTACCTCGGCGTGGCCCATCGTCACCTCGCCCTCGAAGCTCGGGTGATCGTCCTCGCCCATCACCGGAATGTTGCGGATGATCTGGTAGCCCGGATTGGGCAGTTCGACGAGGAACGTGGTGAACCGACGATGCCGCGGCGCATCGGGATCGGTTTTGGCCATCACCAGAGCCACCTGTGAAATGCTCGCCCCCGAGCTGAACCATTTCTCGCCGTTGAGGATCCACGTCGAACCCTGCTGGACCGCAATGGTTTCCATTCCGGTCGCATCGGCGCCCGCGGCACGCTCGGTCATGGAGAAGCAGATCCTGATGTCCCCGTTCACCAGTGGAACGAGGTAGCGCTTCTTCTGATCTTCCGTGCCGTGTTCGATCAGGGTGAGCATCGTGGCGTCCTGTGGGCCCATGCAGTTCAGCGCCCACGCCCCGAGATGGGAGAAGGACCGGCCGATCTCGACCTGGACGATTGCATTGGCCAGATGGCCCAGCCCCATGCCGCCGTATTCGACGGGAACGAACGGGCACCAGAGTCCGGCCGAGCGAGCCTCGGCCTGAAGTTCCTTGACGATGTCGAAGAACGGCCGGGTTCCGATCTCCGGTTCGGCCGGAATCACGACCTCGTCGATGAATGCCGCCACTTGCGCGCGCAGTTCGACGTACATCGTCGGGAAGCTGGAAGTCGATCATATGACAGAGACTGTCATTCTTGACAGTTACTGTCAAGACTCCTACGTACGGTGGTGACGCGCCGCGACCCCGGAGCTTGACTGCCACGTGCTCGACGCTGGATCGGTGAACGCCTGCCGGGCGCGGGCGAGGGACTTACTGCTCGCCGCATCGGCGCCGGCACGGGCATCGCCAACGCGCTGTATCTGCTCGAACGGGGCGCACACCGATGGGTCTTGCGTCGACCCCCGGCGGTGAAGAACGACCCCAGTGCGTCGAACATGTTGCGCGAGTGGCGAATTCTCACCGCGCTGGAAGGCACGGCGGTCCCGCATCCGACACCCGTGCTGCTCTGCGAGGACCCCGCGATCCTGGGTGCACCGTTTCTGTTGATGGACGTGGTCGACGGGTTCACCCCTGGATTCGAGCTGGCCGAACCGTTCGCATCGGATCCGTCGCTGCGTCACGGACTCGCCATGGCCTACGTCGACGGCTGCGCGGAATTGTCCGATGTGGACTGGCGCGCTCGAGGGCTGGAGGGACTCGGCAAGCCCGACGGCTTCCTGGAGCGCCAGGTGCCGCGATGGATGGCCCAACTGAATCGCTACCGCACCCGCGAGCTGCCCGAGCTGGATTTTCTGTGTCGCTGGCTCACCGACAACACCCCGCCGATGAGTCCGGCGGCGATCATCCATGGCGACTACAGCCCGTTCAACGTCATGGTCGCACCTCATCCACCGGCACGCCTTGCGGCGATCCTCGACTGGGACACCGGCACGATCGGCGATCCGTTACTGGATCTCGGCCACCTGCTCGCGCGGTGGACCGAGCCCGGAGAACAACCCGTTCTCAACGTTCAAGCCGGCGGCGTCGACGGCTATCCGTCCCGAGCCGAGATGGCCGCCCGCTATGCCGAGCGCACCGGACGTGACCTGACCGCGTTAACGTTCTACGAGGTGCTGGCGCTGTTCAAGCTGGCCGTGATCCTGGAGGGCAGCCACGCCCGCGAAGTCGCCCGCGGCGTCCCGCCAGCGGACACCTCGATGGCGACGATCGTGCCCGGGCTCCTGCGCGGCGCCGCCGAATTCGCTCGAGGGGAGCGCACATGACCGAACTGCTCGAGCGAACGGCGCCGACGCCTGATGCGAGACGAGCTGGGGCGCATCGCCATTGGGCTGTTCGCCGAACGCGGCTTCGACAATGTGACCGTGGACGACATCGTCGCGGCCGCGGGAACGTCGCCGCGCACGTTCTTCCGGTACTTTCCGACCAAAGACGAGGTCGTGCTCGACTACGAGCGGCGCCTCCAGGAGCGGTTGGTTGCGGCGCTCCGGGCGCGGCCACCGGGGGAGGGCGCGGTCGAGGCGCTCCGGCAGGCCTACATCACCACTTCGCATGTCGAGCCCGCCGATCGGCGCCGCGTGCTCCAGCTCGGCCGGATCCTTGCGGCCGCACCGGCGTTGCGGGCCCGCGCCAACGGCGAGCGGATCGCCGACGATCTGCCGCTGGTGGAGCTTGTCGCGGAGCGGCTCGGCGTGGATGCCGATGATGTGCGGGTGCGTGTCATCGTCGCGGCGATGGGTGCGGTGGCGGCAAGCGAGTTTCGGGCCTGGGTGAACGACGGAGGCAAAGGCGATCCGGCCAAGACGAATCTCGGCGGCACTGGCTCTGCTGGAAAGCGGCCTGGGCCAACTCAAATGACGCAACAGTTCGATCTCGGCGGCAAGATCGCGGTAGTCACCGGCGGCAGCCGAGGACTTGGCTATGCCATCGCGCACGGCTTCGCCGAAGCCGGTGCCGACGTCGTGATCGCGTCGCGAAAGCTTGACGCCTGCCAACGGGCTGCCGACACGCATTGCTGAAGCAACGGGCCGAGCAGCCTTCCCGGTCGCCTGCCACGTCGGCCGCTGGCAGGAGTGCGACGCATTGGTCGACGCAGCACTCACCCGGTTCGGACGCATCGACGTGTTGGTGAACAACGCCGGGCATGTCGCCCCTCTACGACGAATCTCATCAACGTCACCGAGGAGCTCTACGACAAGACGCTCGCCGTCAACCTCAAGGGACCGTTTCGCCTCGGGGTTCTTGCGGCCACGCACATGGCCAAGCATGGCGGCGGCGCGATCGTCAACGTCGGCACCGTCGGCTCGCTTCTGGCGAGCCCGAACGAACTTCCGTACGCCTGCGCCAAAGCGGGACTCAATGCGCTGACAGTCGGACTCGCCGAGGCCTTCGCACCGACCGTGCGCGTCAACGCGATCCTGCCGGGCGCGTTCGACACCGATGTCACCAGAGCGTGGACGGACGAAATGCGGTCGGGCGACTATGTTCCCCTGGGCCGCCTGGGGCAACCGAGCGAGATCGTCGGCGCCGCGATATATCTGGCGAGCGACGCCGGCCAGCTATACCACCGGTTCGACGATCCGCGTCGACGGCGGCGTGACGCGTCGCGTCGGCGGCTGAAGTTCAACACGCCGAGCTGGACCCACACGAGCTTGGAACGCAGGCCTGCCCCCATTTCGGTCGGAATCCAGGCAGTTTTGCGCTCTCTCGAATTGTTCGGCACGTGATCGTCGAATGCAGCTATTATTGACAAACTGGCCCCTCACACACACATTCAATAGAAAGTATCGTATGACAACGCTTTTCGAACTCGAGAATGGGTGAGGATTCCACATATTTGCTTGCGGCGGGGGCCTGGCAGTCGCCGGACATGTTCACGGATTCGTTCGGCTTTCGGCATAGAAAAGCTCATCGACGGAGTCCGCGCCGACGGTGACGAATCCGACGATCGTGGCACTGCGTCGTGACATCGCGGGTTATCCGGTAACTCAGTTCATTACGGTCATGGTCGACGGGCGGGGAGTGTCCTGTGGGCACTACCGCGACGACGTGATCCATACCGGAGTTGGTTTGCGCCGTACGACATCGCGCTAGCCTGAGTGAAAGGCGATTGACAGTAATGGATTAGTCGCACGGCAAGGTTGCCTTCGTAACGGGTGGCGGCCCGCGGCCAAGGGCGCAGTCACGCGCAGCGACTGGCGCACGAGGGTGCGGCGATCATCGCCGTCGACATCACCGACCGCGTATCCCCCGTACGAGGGCTATCCGGCAGCCACCGAGGCAGATCTGAGTGAGACGGTACGGCAGGTCGAGGGAGCAGGAGGTCGCATCGTCGCGCGGACCGCCGATGTCCGCGACTCCGAGGCGCTCGACAAGGTGCTCGCCGAAGCCGTCGGCGAGTTCGGCGGCGACTCGATGTCGTAGTCGCCAACGCCGGCATCGTGAGCGGCTGCTTTTGGGAGCTCCCCGACGATCAGTGGAGCACGATGATCGATGTGAACCTGACCGGGGTGTGGCGCACGTTGAAGGCAGCGGTGCCCCACATGCTGGCTGCGGGCAACGGCGGATCGATCATCTCGGTGAGTTCGGTGTCGGGGCTCAAGTCGCTGCCCGGACAGGCGCACTACAGCGCGGCCAAGCACGGGGTCGTTGGACTTACCAAGACCGCTGCGATAGAGCTGGGCGAATACGGCATCAGGGTCAATTCGATCCATCCCTGGGGGTGGCCACCGCCCAGGCGACCGAGGACCCCCTCATGGTCGAAATGCTCACGGCCCATCCGAATTACGGCATGTCATTCGCCAGCATGCTGCCCGACCTGCCGCTGGCCGAGCCGAGCGACATATCCGATGCGGTGCTCTACCTGGCGTCCGAGCTCTCCAGAGCAGTCACCGGCACCCAGCTCACCGTCGACATGGGTGCCACGAAGGTATGACCCACGGCTTTAAGGATTCCTGTGAAGCTCGCCACGTTCACATGTACGGTGCTCTCCCAGGCGCTCGCGCGACAGCTCGCGGTCAACCTGAATCGGGCCCGCCCACGCCGTAGAGCATGTAGCGGGTCAGCTGGTCGATGAGTTCGGCGCGGGACGGCCGCGCTCCGTCGGCGAAGAAGAGCTCGGCATGCTCGACGATCGACAACACCATGCCGAACGTCAGACGGACCGTGCTGACGGGATCGCCGGTGGGTAGGCCGTATTCGGCCGTGGCCTCACGAACGGTCTCGGCAAGTCGAACGAACATCGCCTGCAATCGCGCTACCGCCGAAGGATGGTGCGCCTGAGCGCTCAGAAGGGCGACGACGAGTTGGCGGTTGTCATCGAAGAACCCATAGAGCAACTCGATGTAGGCGCGGCCGAGTTCGAAAATCGAATCGCCGCTGAGTCCGTGGCGCGCCCAGCGGTCGGACCACTGATCGACGAAGGAATCGAACGGAACCAGCACCGCCTCGTCGAACAAGCCCTCCTTATTGCCGAAGTGGCGAAACAACAACACCTCGCCAACGTCGGCCCGGACGGCGATCTGCTTGGTCGTCGCGCCGGCATAGCCGCGTTCGGCGAAGACTTCGCGGGCGGCGTCCAGCATGCGGCCGCGCACCTCGTCACCGGAGCGTCGGCTGCGTGCCGGTCGCTCGACACGACTCTCGGTCATAGATTCCTCACTACTCCGTTATCCCGACGATGCCACACCCTGAGAAGTTGTACAGTCAATGAAAGACCCTGCCTACGAATCGAACTCGGCAAGGCGAGAAGGGGCCGTCGGGCAGGCGGCCTCTCTGGGCCACCCCCGGAGGCTGTTCCATTGACAGCGCCTGGCACTTAAGACAGCATTCACTATACATGCGGTATGCAACACTGCCCGGCTCGAACCGGCTCGCGGTGGCGGGCCGCTCATGACAATTCGGAGGTACCTATGGATCTGCTTGACGGCCGCGTGGCGTTCATGACCGGCGTCGCTCGCGGCATGGGACGTAGCCATGCACTCCGACTGGCTCGCGAGGGGGCGTCGATCATCGGGATCCACATCGCGAGTACGGCGTCGACGCATAACGGATATCCCGCTGTCGACGTCGCGGACACGCAGCTCAGTGCCGACATGGGCGCAACGAAGGTCTAGGGATCGACATGGCCGAGATGTTCGCAGTGATGAATGCACAACGTGCGTGTCGACGCTTCGACGCCGACGGCAAGGTCGAAGATGGCGACGTCGAGAAGATGATTGACGCAGCGGTGCATGCGCCCAGCGCCGAGAACACCCAGCCGTGGTACTTCGTGGTGGTGCGGGACGCTCTAACGCGCATCGATCTCGCGGGGTGGTGGACCGAGACCTGGAACGCCGGCGGATCGAAGTACGCCCGCCAGATCACCTCCGATGCGATGTTCGCCGATCTCGAATCCGCAGTTGGACCAACAGGATTCGCCGCTGCGCCTGTATGTGTCGTGGTGTGCCTGGATACGGAGAAGGTCATGGAGGTCTTCGGTCAGTCGTCGATCTATCCCGCAGTTCAGAACCTGCTGCTGGCCGCCAACGCCCTCGGCTACGGTTCTTGTCTGACCACTGGTCTCACCCTATTCGGAGTGGACCGGGTCCGGGAAAGGCTGCAGCTGCCGGAGACCGTCAACCCGATGGCAGCTGTGTACATCGGGAAACCGGCGTCGGAGCTCAAGCCGCCGCGTCGGCGACCCGTCGGTCAGGTGACGTATCGCGAGCGGTTCGGCGAGCCCTGGTGAGCACACGCAAGGTTGAAGGATCGATGGTCGCAGTACCTCGAGAGCGCGGGGACATCGGGCTGTGAGTCTGACATGAGATCAACGAGCTACAAACAAGTCTGGAGAAGACCATGAGTCGATCGGCCGATGAACTCAAGGCGTATCGCGAGGAACTCGTCGTTCGACACATCGACGCCGAGAACCGCAACGACGCAGCCACTGCTCTGGCTACATTCACCAGACCGAAATACGACCTGCGGGCGGTGGAGGGCCCCGTGATCGAAGGTGAGGATGCCGTTCATGCGTTGATCGCTTCGTTCGGAACCGCTCTGCCGCAGATCACCTACGTCGCTCGTCACATCCACCACGCCGCCGACGCCGTCATCGTCGAATACCAGATCACCGGTAGACACGAGGGTGAGTACAACGGCGTTGCCCCCACCGGCTCTCCCGTCGACTATCCGGCTATCGCCGTCTACGAATTCGAGGGTGCAGACCTCGTTTGTGAACGCATATATGTCAATCTCCGTGGCCTGGAGTCGCAGATGCGAGGCGAAGGACCGACAACCGCTATCTGAGGGCGAGTGCCAGGGAAGTTGGGCTCAGGGCTGTGCCGTGACTTTACGGTTTCCCTGCAGCGGGCGGTCGTAAGAAATGTCGCTGGAATCGCGCGTGCTGGGTCCGGTGGAATTCATGACCGCGACGAATTCCGGTGGCAGTTCGACTGCGCCGAGAGATGTCGTCTGTTCGGTGAGGCACACTCGTCGCGCGATTGCCCAACGGCCATCCCGTTTTTCGAACCGGTCGATGTACCGCCCGAAGGCCAGCGTGGGCGCCCCCACTTTGTTGTCGCCCCAGAACAGGTAGTACGTCTCGCCATGGGCGACGTCGCCGTTCAGGTCGAGCGAGGTGTTCGTGATGATGTGGTGGTGCTGGTTCTGGTTCTCGGCGTGATAGCCGATGGCCCAGTCGCAGAAGTCGCCCGCCACGGCATTGGCGACGCCGTGTTCATCGAGCGCGTCGGCGTGATAGGCGGATTTCATCAACGCCTTGTCGTGACGGTCGACGCCGCGGGTGTACTTCAGTAGGCAGTCCTCGATCTCCTGGCGGTCCTTGGCTTCTTCGATGAATGCCAAGAGCTCGGGTGAAAGTTCGGTCCCCACGGTGATCCTCTCGTCGTCGCCCACAATCCTTGGACAGTGATCACTGTACAGCTTGAGACTTCGGCTCGGGTGTGTCCGGCGGAGGTTCGAGCCACCGGGCCCGACGGGACTTCGTCGTGCGTATCAACGGGCACCGTTCCAATGCGACGAAAAACGTTGTGCGGGTGCGGGTCAGTGCATGCCAACCAGGTGCGGGGGCGGTCGTTTCGGCGTGCTCCCCGCGGCTGGTACGTGGCCGTGGGCCGCAGCCGTGCATAACACGGATATTGACACGACCCCTATGCAGACCTATACAGTGATTGCTGTACAGCCCATGACCTACAGCACAGTGAAGGGGTAGCAGTGACTGACCTCACGGATGCACCCAGCGCGCCGAAAGCTGCCGCTTCGGACCGTCTGACCGGCGTGGTGCGCGAAGACTTCGTGCCCAAGCAGCCCTACTACGAAGCCGCGCTACGTCGACCTCGAAAAGCAGCGGCTGTGGCCGATGCGTCTGGCAGGTCGCCTGCCGGGTGGAGGAGATCCCCAATCCGGGTGACTACGTCACCTACCAGGTCGCTGACGAGTCGATCGTCGTCTCCGAGAGCGACGAGTCGACTCTGAAGGCGTATTACAACGTCTGCCAGCACCGCGGGCGGCGGCTCACCGACGGCTGCGGCAACGCCAAGAACTTCTACTGCCGCTTCCACGGCTGGCGCTGGAACCTCGACGGCACTCCCAGCGAGGTCCTTGATCGCGACGACTACAAGGGCGCCCTCCAGGATCCGGATATCACGCCTGAAGAACGTGCACGTCGACACTTGGGGTGGCTTCGTATTCGTGACGATGGAGGAAGATCCCGAGCCGCTGCGCGAGTATCTCGCGCCGGTGCCCGGAGATCTTCGATGGCTACGAGTTCGAGAAGATGCGGTACCGCTGGTACAAGTCGGTGATCCTGCCGTGCAACTGGAAGGTCGCGCTCGAGGCGTTCAACGAGGGCTATCACGTCGCGGCCACCCACCCGCAGTTGCTGCGGTTCACCGACGACTGGACCGTGAGCGAGGCCTTCGGCAAGCACGCGATGTTCACCTACCCACCCGACAACCGGCCGCTCGGCTTTCCCTCGCGTCGGCTGGGCGGCGAGGTTCCCAAGGACATCCGCCACGGGCTGGTCACTTCATGGAGTCGATGGAGCGGGACCTGCGGGCGATCTACACCACGCGCGACGCGGAAGTCGGCCAAACGTCTGCTCACCGACGTGCCCGAGGACGCGGACCCGATGGTCGTGCTCGATGCAGTCCGATCATCTTTCAGCGCGAAGCCGCGATCGAGGACGGTGCCGGCTGGCCGGACGGGCTCTGAGTTTCGAGAACATCGTCCGCGCGGGGATCGACTGGCACATGTTCCCGAACCTCATCGTGTTGCCGTACATGGACGGATCGCTGTGGTACCGGGCCAGACCCAACGGCGACGACCCCGACTCCTGCGTCTTCGACGTCTGGTCGCTGGTCCGCTACGCCGACGGCAAAGAACCGCCGTTGGAGCGGCAGTTCTTCGCCGACTGGAAGGATCACGACGACTGGGGCGGGATCCTGCCGCAGGACTTCCAGAATCTGGGCGAAGTCCAGCAGGGCATGAAATCTCGCGGTTTCGTCGGCTCGCGGACCAATCCCATTCAGGAGCGACCGATTTCGAACTTCCACCGGGTACTGCATCGAGTACCTCGGAATCAACCACGACGGCATCACCAACGATCCGAAGGGCGCGGCAATGACGCAAACCCACGCCAGAAGCACTGCTCGACATCTACCGCACCGCAGCGCTGATCAAGCTCGTCGACGAGAAGATCCGCAGCCTGCTGATGTCCGGCGAGATCGCCCTGTCCTACTACTCGCCACGCGGGCAGGAGATCGTGGCCGCGGCGACGGCGCAGAGCCTGCGGCGCGACGACTACGTCGTGACCACCTACCGCGGGATCCACGACCAAATCGCCAAGGGCGTGCCGCTACGGCTGCTGTTCGCCGAGTACTTCGGCAAGGTGACGGGGTCGTGCAAGGGCAAGGGTGGCCCGATGCACGTCACCCACCCCGAGTCCGGAGTCATGCTGACCACCGGGATCGTCGGCAGCGGGCTGCCGATCGCCAACGGTCTGGCACTGGCCGCCGTACTGCGCAACGAAGACCGCGTCGTGGTCATCACGAACTTCGGCGACGGAGCCAGCAACATCGGCGCCTTCCACGAGGCGTTGAACCTGGCGGCACTGTGGAAGTTGCCGGTGGTCTTCCTGTGCCAGAACAACGAGTTCGCCGAACACACCACGTACGCCAACGGCACGAGTTGCGCCAACGTCGCCGACCGCGCCGTCGGCTTACGGCATGCCGGGCGTCACCGTCGACGGCAACGATCCGGTGGCGATGTACAGCGCGGCGGCAGAAGCGATCGCCGCCGCGAGCGCAGGCAACGGTCCGACACTGCTGGAAGCCAAGACCTTCCGCTTCATGGGGCACTTCTTCGGCGATGACGGCAGCTACATCGAGCGAGCAGAACTGATGGCAGAGCGTATGGCGGCGGATCCGGTTCCAGCACTGCGCGCAACGCCTCCTCGCCGGCGGCGTCGCCGACGAAGCCGCACTTACGGCGATCGAGAAATCGCGCCGGCGAGCAGATCGACGATGCGCTGCAGTTCGCCCGCGAAAGCGACTACCCCGACATCGCGGAACTCGGTCGCGACGTCTATGCACAGGAGGTTCTGGTATGAGCACAGGAGATCACGTTCGCACAAGCGTCGAACATGGCCATGGATGAAGCGCTGGGCCTTGATGATTCGGTGTTCATCCTCGGCGAGGACGTCGGCGATCGAGAAGGCGGCGGCGTTGCCAAGGTGACGGCGGGACTGTCCACCAAACACGGCGCCCACCGGGTGCGCAGCACGCCGATCAGCGAGCAGGCCATCGCCGGAGCGGCGGTGGGGCAGCGCTGGCGGGCATGCGACCGGTCGCCGAGATCATGTTGGCGAACTTCCTGTCCGTCGCCATGGACCAGATCGTCAACCATGCAGCCAAGATCGGTTCATGTCCGGTGGTCAAACCGGCGTCCCGCTGACCATCCGCAGCATGAGCGGTGCGGGGATGAGTTCCGGCGGGCAGCACTCGGACATGCCGGAGGCGTGGTTCGCGCATGTTCCAGGGCTGAAGGTCGTCACCGGTTCGACACCCGCAGAGGTGAAGGGACTACTGCTGTCCTGCATCTTCGACGACGACCCGTGCATCTTCCTCGAGACCATGCCCACCTACTGGGACAAGGGCCCGGCCCCCGAGCCCGGTCTGCGAATCCCGCTTGGGTAAGGCCAATGTTGCTCGTTCTGGCAGTGATGTCAGCGTCATCTCGTACGGCCGGCCCGTCGGCAGATACTGGCGTTGGCGGAGCGTCTCGCCGATGAGGGGATCAGCCTGGAAGTCGTCGATCTGCGCACGATCTCACCGATCGACAAGACGACGATTCTCGAGTCGGTAGCCAAGACGGGCCGCGCCGTCGTGGTGCACGAGGCGATCGAGCAGTTCAGCGTCGGGCTCGGGTATCTCTGCGCTGATCGCCGAGGAACTGCACGGCACCCTGCGCGCCCCGGTCGTTCGGGTCGGCTCCCGCAATTGTCCGGTGCCGTTCAGCAGGCCACTCGAAGACGCCTACATGTACAGCGATGATCGCATCGAGGCCGCGATCCGAAAGGCGCTGTGATGCCGCTGGTACACAAGATCAAGATCCCGAAGTTGGGGATGGCGGTCGACGAGGCCACGCTCTCGGAGTGGTTGGTCACCGACGGCGCCCGGAGTCGAGGCCGGCACGCCGCTGTACGTGGCATCGACCGACAAGGTCGATCAGGAGATCACCTCGCCCGTGGCCGGGACTGTCCGGTCTGATCGGTGAACTCGAGCAGACCTATCCGGTCGGCACGCTGATCGCCGAGATCACGGGGGAGTGATGGCAGGCGACTCGGACTGGGACGTGGTCACGGATTGCGTCTTCGTCGGCAGCGGCGGGGGGTCGTTGTGCGCGGCGCTGGCCGCGAACGCCGCCGGTCTGCAGACGCTGGTACTGGAGAAGGCCGAGGTGATCGGTGGCTCGACGGCGATGTCGGGCGGAGTCCTCTGGCTGCCGGATAATCCCGCGTCGCGACGCGCCGGGGTGCAGGACAGTCGGGAGGACGCCCTGAACTACTTCGACAACCTCGTCGGTCACGACCATCCGTCCACCTCCGTCGGAGCGCGTCGACGGCGTTCCTGGACGCCGTCGATCCGATGGTGAACTTCCTGGAGGCGCAGGGCATTCGCTTCCGCCACTGCGAGGGTTACTCGGATTATTACGACGAGTTGCCGGGCGGAAAGGCCCGCGGTCGCTCGATTGAAACCGATCTGTTCGACACGCGGCAGCTGGGTCCCTGGGAAGCCCGGCTGCGTATCAGCGAGACCATCCCGGCCATCCCGCTGTACACCGCGGAGGTCGCGCCGGCGACGCTCGGCATACGGACGGTGCGCGCGGTTGCGACTATCGCCAAGATCGGCCGCGCGTCTCGTAGCGGCCACGCTGCGTCGCCAGTCGGTGCGGGGATCGGGTGCGGCGCTGCAGGGTTGGATGTTGCTGGCGGCCGTCGGCGCCGACATTCCGGTCTGGAACTCGACGCCGGTGATCGACTTCATAGCCGAGGACGGCCGCGTCGTCGGTGTGGTTGCACAGCGCAACGGCCGAGAGCTTCGGATCCGAGCCAAGCGACGGGGTGCTGCTCAACGCCGGCGGCTTCTCGCACAACGAGGCGATGCGCACTCAAGTACGGGCGGCAACCGTCGTCGACGAAGTGGACCGTCGCCAATCCCGGTGACACCGGCGAAGTCATCGAATCCGCGATCAAGCACGGCGCCGCAACGGATCTGATGGACGAGGCCTGGTGGATCCCGACGACGGTGATGCCTGACGGGTCGCCGCTCTACATCGTCTCCGAACGCTCGAAGCCGCACGGCGATCATGGTCGACGGCTCCGGCCAACGGTACTGAACGAAGCCGCCTCCTACATGCAGGTGGGTCAGGACGATGTACGAGCGGAACGCCACCGCCGCGCGGTGCCGAGTTGGTGGGTGATGGACAGCCACCATCGCCGTCGGTACATGTGGGGCTTCTTCCCGGGCGGAGTGACGCCGAAGAAGTGGCTGTCGAGCGGATACTTCGAGAAGGCCGACTCCATCGACGGAGCTGGCCGCGCCAATGCGCTATCGATCCCGAATGCGTTGGCGGACACCGTGCACCGCTTCAACGCCAACGCGGCCAGGGGCGTCGACCCCGATTTTCACAAGGGTGAACGCGCCTACGACCGGTACTACGCCGATCCCACGCGTCAAACCGAATCCTTGTCTGGGGCCGGTCGAGAAGCCGCCGTTCTATGCAATCGCGGTTTATCCCGGCGACGTGGGTACGTGCGGTGGTCTGGTCACCGACGAGCACGCCAGGGTCATCGACGACGAGTGGCGGTGTCGATGAGGGCCTGTACGCGACCGGCAACTGCACGGCATCCGTGATGGGGCGCACCTACCCGGGTGCGGGCGCCAGCATCGGCGCATCCTTCGCGTTCGGTTGGATCGCGGCCCGCCACATGATCGCTGCCGGTGCCACGGCTACGGCACGAGCGACGACGAGCCCGGCTTGAGCGATTGTTGTCAGTTGCTACGCGGATGCCCGTCACTGACAGGAGTGCGATGACAGAGGTTCGCGAACAGTCGAACCCGTTGCCGGACAGGCCCACCGGCGGCCGCGCACACGTCGACCGTATCGATGAGCACGCCATGCTGAACGAATCGGTCGCCGATGCGCTCGTGCGCCTGGCGGTCGAAGGCGCCGACCGGCCCGCGATCATGTGGGCCACCGATCGGGGCATCGCCGAGCACGTGACGTATTCGGAGTTGCGTGACCGCGCAGGCCGCGTCGCGACGACCCTGGTCGACATCAACCCCAGCCGCAAGCGAGTCGCCTTGGCCGCGCTGAATTCGGTTGATTGGATCCTCGCGATGTTCGGCTGCGCGCTGGCCGGTATGCCAGTCGTGCCCGTCAGCGCGTCGGGGACCACCGCAGAGCTTCGATTCCAATTCGAGCACGCCGGGGTAGGTGTCGTGCTGGCCACGAAGTCAGCCGGTGGCCGTCCGGTCCTCGACAACATGGAATCGCTGGCGCAGTCGCTCGAATCGCCTGTCGTCGTTCGCGATATCGCCGACATCGAGTCGACCACGACGACGGCGCCGCCGATTGTGGTGTCGCCCGAACTCGAGTTCCTGGTGCAGTTCACGTCGGGTACCACGGGCCGACCCAAGGCGGCCAGCATCTCCCACCGCACGGCGTTGAATGTCGGGCTGACGTTCGGCCAAGCGTGGGGAGGCGGCGTCGACACCCGTTTCCTCAACCCGTTGCCGCTGCACCACGTCGGCGGGTCCATCACGGGCATCATCACCACGCTCGCGGTGGGCGGGACCTACGTGCTGTCAGAGCGATTCAGCCCGCAAGGCGTGCTAAGCGCGCTGAGGCAAGTCAAGCCCACTGTCGCCGGGCTGGTGCCGACGATGATGATCGACCTACTGAAGCTGCCGGGCGTGGCGCCGGCGGACTTCGCGAGTCTGCGTGCGGTGGTCGGCGGCGCGACCGCAGTGGATCCCGCTCTCGTTGTCGAGATGGAGGACAGGCTCGGGGTGCGGATCATCGGGTCGTATGGTCAGAGCGAAGCGCCCGCGATTACGGCCACCTCGCCCGAGGATTCGCCGCAGGCCCGCATCACCTCGATTGGCCGGTGTCTCCCCGGCCGCGCGGTTTCGATCCGGAACGCTGACGGCACAGTCGCCTCCACCGGCACCGACGGAGAGCTGTGCGTCCGAGGACCGATGACGATGTCGGGATATCTGCTCGCCGACGGATCTCTGGATCCGGCGATCGACTCCGATGGATGGCGCCGGACCGGTGACATGTGTTCTATGGATGACGACGGCATCGTCACCTTCCGCGGCCGCATGCGGGACGTGATCATCCGCGGCGGCCTAAACGTCTATCCCGCAGAGGTCGAACAGACTGTCGCCGCTCACGACTCGGTGTCCGAGGTGGCGGTGTTCGGCGTCCCGGATGCCCGCCTGGGTGAGTCCGTCGTCGCGGCAGTGCTCCTGAAGGTCGACGCCGTCGTCGATGTTGCTGAATTGAAAAGTCTTGCCGCCGAACAACTCAGCTCGTATAAGCAGCCCCACGACTGGGTTGTGGTGACGGATCTTCCGCGCACAAGCACCGGTAAGGTGCGCAAGCACCTCCTGCGAGAGTGGTATGAGAACGGCACTATCCCGTAAACGCAAGGAGAAACCCATGGCTTCCAACGAGCTCACCGTCACCGTTCCGGACCTCTCCGGAAAACTGGCTGTTGTCACCGGCTCCAATTCCGGCCTCGGCCTTGGCTTGACGACCCGGCTGTCGGCCGCCGGCGCCGACGTCATCATGGCCATCCGCAACCGCGCCAAGGGCGAATCAGCGGTCGAACAGATCCGCGCCACCGTGCCCACAGCCAAGCTGACAATCAAGAGCCTCGATCTGTCATCACTGGCGAGCGTCAGAGCACTCGGTGAGGAACTCAACGCCGAGGGGCGGCCCATCGACATCTTGATCAACAATGCGGGCATCATGCAGCCGCCCCAACGTGAAACCACCGAAGACGGCTTCGAGCTCCAGTTCGGCGGCAATCACCTCGGCCATTTCGCGCTCACCGGCAGCCTCCTGCCGTTACTGCGGGCTGCCGACAACCCGAGGGTGACATCGCTGAGTAGCCTCGCGGCTCGTATGGGCGGCATCAACTTCGATGATCTGCAATGGGAGAAGCGCTACAGCCCGACCGCGGCCTACGCGCAGTCGAAATCGGCGAACCTGATGTTTGCCCTGGAGCTGGATCGACGCAGCCGCACAGGCGGGTGGGGAATCATGTCGAACGCCGGCCACCCCGGCTTCACGAAGACGAATCTCCAATTCAGCGGCCCGTCGCAAGGCCGAGACAATCCGACGATCATGGAGCGCTTCTACCGCGTGAGTCGCCAGCTGACTCCGTTCATGTGGCAAAGCGTTGACGATGGCATCCTTCCGGCGCTGTACGGGGCGACATCGCCTGGCGCGCAAGGCGGCACGTTCTACGGTCCGCGTGGTCTCATGGAGATCGCAGGTGGCGGCGTGAAGTACGCCGCTGTTCCCCGACGCTGCCGCGACGAGGCCGACTGCCAACGGCTATGGGAGGTATCCGAGCAACTGACCGGGGTGCGCTACCCGACGGCGCACTAAACCCGCGGTTCGTTGGAGCGGGTGCGGCGCACTTAGGGGGAGCGCCCGACACGGCGTCTGCCAAGGTTGCGCGCCGAGGGCAGTGGGGCTCGATCGTCGCGATAGCAATAGATGAAGGCTCTCGTCGCGTCGGAGCGGCGCATCGGTAAAAGTACCGATTGTCGGCAAGTCATGTGCTGGCTACCTTGGGTTCACCGCCTAGTCCTGAGTCGACACAGCCGCCGGCCCGCGGAACAGGTGTCCTGCCTGCTCTATTCGCCTGGCCCGGTTTCCGAAAGCCGCAAGTTGTGGAAATCGCCTCACTCACCGGAAGGCCCGACCCATGAACGCGGTCGACGACAACTCTTATTCGGCAAACGCCGAACTGGAAAAACTTGGGTACGAACCTGAGTTGAAGCGGTCCATGAGTTTGGCCGATGTGGTGATCTACGGACTCATCTATATGGTCCCGATCGCGCCCATCGCCGTCTTTGGCATCGTGTACAACTTTTCGTCGGGCGCGGTTGCCTTGGTGTACATCGTCGCCGCAATCGCCATGGTGTTCAGCGCGCTGAGCTACCGGGAGATGGCGTTGAGCTTCCCGATAGCGGGCTCGGTGTACTCCTACGTCCGGTACGGAATCAATCAGTTCATCGGATTCTTGTCGGGCTGGGCGATCCTGCTCGACTACTTACTCCTACCGGCTTTGCTGGCGGTCTTCGCAGCGTCGGCAATGACATCCCTGGTCCCCAGCTTGCCGGCATGGGTCTGGATCGTCGTCTTCGTCGTCATCGCCGCCGCGATCAACCTGCGGGGCATCACCTTTACCGCAGCGATGAACAAATTCTTCCTCGGCATCCAACTTCTGGTCCTGGCCGTGTTCGTCGGATGGGCACTGGTGGCTGTTGCGCAAGGCAAGGGCCATTTCTCCCTCGATCCGCTATTTCGCGCCGAAACGTTCTCCTGGTCGCTCGTCTTCGGTGCTATCCCCATCGCAGCCCTGAGCTTCATCGGCTTCGACGCCATCTCGACGCTCAACGAGGAGGCCACAGGAGGCGGAAAAACAGTTTCAAAGGCCACCATGATCGTGCTGTGGATGGTAACGGTGCTTTTCGTCATGCAGGTTTACATCGCCGCGACCTTCGTCCCCGCCGGTACCGTATTCGCGGACGGCGATGACACCAACAACGCCTTCTACAACCTCACCGGTCAGGTCATGGCGCACTGGTTCCAGGTCGTCGTCACTCTTACTGCGGCGCTCATCGCGTTGTTCGCCAACATCGTGGCGTCCAACGCAACGTCGTCACGTCTGGTGTTCAGCATGGCTCGCGACCGCCAGCTTCCAAAGATCCTGGCGAAGGTGAACTCGAAGACCAGAGCACCCGCCAACGCGATGATCTTCATCACCGTGCTGTCGCTCATCGTCGGCATCTTCGGAGTCGAGAACCCTGCACTGCTCACGAGCCTCGTCACCTTCGGCGCCCTGACCGCCTACATCCTGCTTCACATCAGTGTGCTGGTGCACTTCGGAGCGCGCATGAAGAGCCCAAAGATTTTCGTGCACTGGGTCTCGCCCATCCTCGGCGCGGCCGTACTGATCTACGCGCTGTGGAGTGCCAGCGACAACGCCAGAGTCGTAGGGCTTGTCTGGCTGGCGATCGGAGTTCTGATCGCCGTGTACTTCGGCGTGACCGGCCGGTCGTTGGCGCAATCCGACCCCGACGACAGCTCCGTGGATTCACCTGCGATGACCGATGAATCCCGCGTCGCACCGACGATCATCACCGCCCAGGAGCGCTGAGATGAGTTCGGCGACGGCGCGCACGGCATCAGATCGCACCGGCGAATTGGCGCACCTCCACGCCTGTCGAATCCGTGACCGCATAGCAGCTCTATACACCGAATCGGTGGCCGAGGAACTGGATACGAACCCGTTCGAGCCGCACACCGACCGCACGGCACGGGTGCTTCGATACCTTCGTAGCCTGCCCATCACCGGCAAGGACGTACTCCTCGCACGTGGTGCCGACGGGCCATGGGCGATCGGCCGAATCGTCATCGGTGCACCCGGAAACATGCTTGTCGAGGGCGAATCCTTCGATGACTACGTCGCCGCTGCGCGCACTGTATTGCGCCGGCGCCAGGCACATTTCGTCAGTAACGGTTGAACAGGCAGGTTGGATTATGGAACCGCACCCCAGCAAGATATTCGGCTACACCGACCGCCTCTACGCCCGCGCAGGTGAAGCGCTGACCTTCCACGTCAGCAGCGAGGGACCGCCGATGTACGACGCGTCGCTGGTGCGTTTGAGTCACGGCTTCACCGGGTCGGCCGGGCCTGGATTCATCGAGTACGAGGTGCCCGACGCCGGCTTCGCCGGAAGCTACACCGGCCAACGCCACGTCTGTCAGCCCGGCTCGTTCGTGGAAATCGATGACCCTGGTTCGGTGTTGGCTGAACCCACGGACATGGCGATCAGCGTGTACGTCTATGCAACGCTTCCGCTGACCGAACGGAATGAGAGCATCGGCGCCTATCACGTGACGCAGAACTCGATCGGCCTGACGAATCAGCGTCAAACAATCTGCGGCACCTGGGACGAAGGCACCGCGACAGGGTACGCGCTGGTACTGGACGAGGGAGTCCCCACTGTGCTGTGGGGTGACGACGGACAGCCGAAGTCGCTGTCGACCTCAAGTGCAGTACTCGCCGACCATTGGTACCGCATCGATCTGCGCTTCCAGGGCAGCGACGGCGACGTCCACTTGACGCAAACCCCCATCGAGAACTGCATGAATCGGGTCTCCAACCAGGCAGCGCAAATCGACGTCGATGATGCGGCGGCACCTGCGGGTGCGCGAAACCTCGCACGCAGCGCTCATCCGTTCCGGATTGGAGCGCTCGCCCGCCGCGATGGCGAGAGATGGCTGGCCGCAGCCCCATTCAACGGGAAGATCGGCGCGCTGAGTATCACCCGCGGGGGCGACCCGCTCAACGGATACGGCGCAGAACTGCTCGCCCGCTGGCACTTCGGTCACTCCAATCGTGACGATGGACTCCTGCTGTGGGATGTCGTCGATCTATCGGGCAACCGATTGCACGGTCGGTGTTACAACGCACCGATGCGAGCCGTGACCGGTGCGCTCTACGCGGGGCTCTCGGAGGACTTCCGTTCCGTCCCCGATGAATTCGATGCGATCCACTTCCACGACGACGACATCACCGATGCCGAATGGCCCGTCGCGTTCACGTTCGAGGTCCCCGAAGACCTTCCCAGCGGCGTTTACGCGGCCCGCCTGGTCGGCGACGGGACTGAACACTACATTCCCTTCCTCATCGGGCCTGGGAGCCGCAAAAAAGAGGTGGCTCTGCTGCTTTCCACCGCTACATACCTCGCCTATGCCAACGACCGGATCGCGTTCGAAGCCGACGGCGCAGAGGTTATCGTCAGTCACACACCGATTCTCGGGCAAGAAGATCTCGACCTGCAGGAACACCCCGAATTCGGCCGATCCTGCTACGAGATTCACAATGACGGCAGCGGCGTCGTGTTCGGTAGCGTCCGCAAGCCGATCATCACCCTGCAACCCAAACACCGTGCGTGGTTTCAAAGCAACGGCGTCTGGGGCCTCCCCGCAGACCTGTGCATCGTCCATTGGCTCGACACTCTCGAGTGTGAATTCGACGTCATCACAGATGAGGCACTGGACATGGGTGGCTACGAACTGCTCGCGGACTACAAAGTGGTGATCACTGGTGCACACCCCGAATACGTCACCCGCCGCGAAATAGATGCACTCGACCGGTACACCGCGCACGGTGGACGTCTGATGTATCTGGGCGGCAACGGCTTCTTCGCTACCGCCTCGTTCGTACCGGACCAGCCATACTTGATGGAGCTTCGCCGATCCGCAGCGGGCACCCGACCCCACCAAACCGCCTACGGTGAACGACGACACGCCACCTCAGGCGAAATGGCTGGGTTGTGGCGGAATAAGGGAAAAGCCCCGCAGCGGCTCACCGGCGTCGGATTCGCGGCCCAAGGCTTCGACCGATCCACCCACTACGTACGACTCGAAGACAGTCGCGATCCTCGGGCAAGGTTCGTGTTCGACGGACTCGAACACGATGAAGTCATCGGTGGCTTCGGCATCATGGGCGACGGCGCGGCCGGAGCCGAAATCGATTGCTACGACCCAGCGCTCGGATCACCACCAGGTACCCTTCTGCTCGCCACCTCCGGAGAATTCACCGATGCGTACTTGGTCGCCGCCGAGGAGGTCTATGAAAGCCTGCCCGGGCTGGGCGGCAGCGAACATCCCTACGTTCGGTCCGACATCGTTCTCGGCGCACTCGACGGCGGCGGCGGTTTCTTCTCCGTCGGCTCGATCGCGTGGACCGCTGCTCTGTCCCACAACGGATACGACAACAACGTCGCGAGGATCACCCACAACGTCTTGAAGCGATTCATGATGAAGGATGCTCTGGATCAGATCATCGCTTGAGCGCAGTCCAGGCGAAGCAGTCCTTCCCGTGCGGCGGCAACGACGGCGGTCGCCCGGGAGCCGGTGTCCATCTTTCTCAGGATGCTCTCCACGTGCGATGTCACCGTCCGCACCGAAATAGACCGGAACGCCGCGATCTGCCGGTTGGTGTGCCCGGCGGCCATTCCGGCCAGAATGTCGAGTTCTCTGTTCGACAGCCCGTACGGGATCGGCTCAATTGGGGTTTCTTGCACCAGGGTGGCCTCGTGCAAGCCTGGGTCGACGACGCGCGTCAGCGTCACCGACGCCCAGCGCTGACCGGTCGGCCACAGACCGACCGCAGCCGGGCTCGACGACCGCAAGAAGCGGGCAACAACCGCTTGAAAGCGTTGGTCCGCCATCGCAAGGGGAAGGTGGAAGCCGTCGACCGGCTTGACCCCTCCGAACTGGTCGACCACGCCAACCAAGGCGCCTTCGGGAGCTGGGGGCAGCAACGCGGGTGGGCGCTTGACGACAGTCAACCGCGACATCACCGTGCCCAGCGCGGCGACGAGGTCCCTGGCTCGATGGTCGAACGTGCCGGCATCCGCCGCCGACACGTGAAACATTCCCGCATACGATCCGTCGTCGCGATACAAACGGCTCGTCATCCCGTCCTGAAATCCCGCCGGACCCAGCACCTCGCGAAAAAAGGGGGTTTCTCGATACCACGGCACGTCATCTATCCGCACCGGCCCGGACGCCGCCTCCACCACGCGGTTCTCATCCGAGACCACGTACCGGTCGCCCAGTTGTTCGACAGTCTCAGCGCCGTAGCCCGCACTGGCGATCGGTCGATGTCGCATCTGCAAGCGATCCCACGCCAGCAGTGCCGCCGCCTCGTGGTGCGTGCCCTGCTGGAGGAGCGTCAGGACCTCATCGCCGGCCCCCGAGTATCCGGCAGAGCCAGCCGCATAAGACACGTCGACGAGCACCCGCGTGTACAGATCGACCATGGCACTCCTGGAACTGAGGTCCGTCCAACGATCCAAGCACTACATCGGAGATCGTGTCGCGCGCTAGCTCAGAAGACCGACACTCATGTCACGCGACTGCCACACCTGTCCAGTAGCTGGGTGCCCGCGACGGCCGCGAGATTGGGCTCGAACCGACGTAAAGCGACGCACGACAAGACCGAGGCGCCTTGAAGGTGTCGAGCAGCTCATGATCGCGGACGACCGCCCGCCGCTGAGACGTGTGGTCTCCAGGAGATGGCGCTCCGAAACGATGACACTCGATGACGACGTGTGCCTAGCCAGGCGAGTCGCCGCGCGATGTCGTACAGGCGGGTCTCCTGGTATTCCTCTAGAGCTTCGCTGCTCTCCTCTCTGAGCTCAATCAGATCTTGTTCTGCGGTGTTAAATCACTGTGACGAATTGAGCCCTGTACACGTCTCTCCTAGAGGCCGGCGTCCGCGGGCCCGCTGTAATGTCGTTGGCGCAGTGGACACGAAAGTGAGATCCGAGGGGTGGACATCGAATGAGAACGCCGTTGACGGCGTAGGTCAGGAAGCTGAGTGTGGACACTAAACTTGAGAAGCCACAGAAAGTTTGACCGCGAGACTACGGTTTCTGACGGATCCACGCCCAAATTCATCAGAAAGCGTAGTCTCGGCGCAGTTTTCATTGCCCACCGCCGGAGCGTAGCTCCCGCTGGCGTCTGCTCGCCGGGAAAACTCAGCGGCCTGCCAGGATCATGTCCGCCGCGCGCCAAGCCATTGCCATCGCGGGACCGTTCAGGTTGCCCGACACCATGATCGGCATCACCGAGCAGTCCATCACACGTAGGTTGTCCACGCCGCGAACCCGCAGCGACGGGTCGACCACGTCATCGTCGGCCGGGCCCATTCGCGCAGGTGCCAACGGCGTGGTATCCGCAGTATCCCTTGTCCAGTGCCGCGTCGATCATTGCGTCGTCACTGGTGACGTCGGGGCCGGGCGTGATCTCCTTGACCAGGTAATCGGCTATCGGAGACTGGCTGAATAGCTGGCGCATCGCCCTGAACAACGCCGCGCCGGTCTCGCGATCATGTTTGGTCGCAAAGAAATTCGGATCGATATCCAGCGGCGCTGCCGGGTCTGACGACGTGATCGCCACGCTTCCCTCGCTGTCGGGCCGCAGGATGTAACCGATCGCCTGGACTCCCGGTTCGCGTTCCAGCCCGAGTTCCTTGCCGGCCTCATACGGCGCGGCAGAGAACGGCGCCATCAGAATCTGTGCGGCCGGGCGGGGCTGATCCGGCGATGTCTTGAAGAAGCCGATGACGTCGTACGCCGGCGTGGAGAGTGGCCCCTTATGCGTCGCCAAGTACTTCAGGCCAGTTATTGCCTGCCGCGCCGGGGTGCTGAGCAACCTGTTGTAGCCGATGTTGCGGTTGAGCCGGAATTGAATCGAGAAGCAGCGGTGCTCCCGCATGCGGCGTCCGACATTCGGACTATCGACGACGGTGTCGATGCCGAGGCCATGCAACAGTGATCGGTCACCGATTCCGGAGAGCTGCAGCAGTTTCGGCGTCGCGATGCTGCCTAGCGACAGGATCGTCTCTCGGCTCGCGGTGTAGGTGGTGCGGGCGCCCTTGGCCGTAGTTGCCTCGACGCCGACGGACTTGTCTCCTTCGAACAGAACGCGATTCGCGGTGGTGTTCACCGCGATCGTCAGATTCGGGCGGCGTCGGATGGGCCTCAGGAACGCCCACGCCGCGCTGACGCGGCGACCGTCTTTGATCGTGCGCGCCGTGGGACCGACCCGCTCGTCGTCGGTGCCGTTGGGGTCGTTCGTCACTGACCAACCCAACTTTGCGCCCGACTGCAGCACCTCGGTGCACGGCTCCGGCAGCTCGGCGTCCACCGAGATGTCGAGTGGCCCAGTGGCGCCGCGCATGTCGCTGGCACCGAGCTGATGGTTCTCGATCCTGCGGAAGATCGGCAGGATCTCGTCCCAACCCCAGCCGGGGTTGCCCAGATCGACCAGCGCGTCGTAGTCGGCGGCGCTGCCGCGGTTGTAGACCATCCCGTTGATGGAGCTGGACCCACCGAGAGTTCGTCCGCGGGCCCACTGCTCAACCCTGCTCGACGGCCCGATCGGTGGCACCGGATACTGCCAGGCCAGTTTGGGATTCGCGAGCATCTTGCCGAATCCCTTGGGCACCCGGATCAGCGGATTGGTGTCCTTACCGCCGGCCTCGATCAGGAGCACGCGGTTCCGCGGGTCTTCGGACAGCCGGTTGGCCAGCACGCAGCCGGCCGAGCCTGCGCCGACGATGATGTAGTCGAAATCGCTCATTTGGCCGGGCTGGCGACGGTCTTGATCCGCAGGTAGTCCCGGAAGCCCGCAATCCCGTGCTCGCTGCCGACGCCGCTGATGCCCCACCCGCTGAACGGAGCATCGGGAGACAGGAAGAACGAGTTGTTGATGTTCACGGTGCCGGCCTTCAGCCGATTGGCAACACGCCAGGCGCGTTCTTCGTCGCGGGACTGGACGTACGCCGACAGGCCGTACCGGTTGTTGTTCGCGACGCGGACGGCTTCGTCGTCGTTGCCCTCGTAGCGGACCACCGTCAAAACCGGACCGAACACCTCATACTGGGCGATCTCGGCGTTCTCGTCGACGTCGGCGACCACCGTCGGCTCATACCAGAATCCCTTGCCGCCGCGGTCGCCTCGCTTGCCGCCGCACAGCACACGGGCACCGGCCTCCTTCGCGCGGTTCACCATGCCCTCCATCCGATCCACCTGCTCGGCACGAATGATCGGACCGACCACATTGGTCGGATCCGTGGGATCGCCCCATGGCAGGTTGCTGACCATCGCCTCGAGCCGCTGCAGCACCTCGTCGTAGATGTCGGCGTGCACGATCATCCGGGTGGCCAGCGCGCAGCCCTGCCCGCTGCTCGACATGCACATCCCGACCCCGAGCGCACAGCCCATGTCCAGGTCGGCGTCGGGCAGCAGCACGTTGGCCGATTTTCCGCCCAGCTCCAGCACGACGTGGCGGATCCCGTTGGCGGCCCGCTCCATGATGCGTTGGCCGACGCCGGGTGAGCCGGTGAAGTGGAACATGTCCACGCGCGGATCGCCGGTCAGCGCGTCGCCGGCGATCGCCTTGTCCTCCGAGCTGATCATGTTCACGACACCCGCAGGCACATCGGTGGATTCGGCGATGACCTGCGCCATCTTGGCGGCGGTCAGCGGGGTGTCCGGGGCGCTCTTGAGCACCACCGTGTTCCCGGTGGCCATCGAGTGCGTCACCTTCCAGATGGCCGTCATGAACGGGGCGTTCCACGGCGTGATCGCGCCAACGACGCCGTAGGGCTCGTAACGGATCCGCCGGTCGCTCCGCATCCCCATAAGCTCGTACGGTCCGAGGTCTTCCTCCCAGGTGAACGACGTGGTCAGGTCGTTCCAGAAATCCATTCCGTCGATCATTTTGTCCACTTGGGTTTGGTGAACCGAGCTGGCCACCCCCGCCTCGGCAGCTAACAGATTGCGGAACCCTTCGGCCTCCGTGCGCAGCGCGGCCTGAAGCTGCTCGAGGCAGTGCCTGCGGAACTTGTGGTCAGTGCTCCACGACTTCTCGTCGGCGACCCTACGGGCGGCTGTCACCGCGTCGTAGACATCCTCCGGCCCAGCGTCGGCGGCGGTGCCGACGACGGACTCGTCGGCCGGGCTGATCACGTCATACCGTTTGCCTGACTTGGCCTCGCGGAACTCGCCGTCGATGAACAACCGGCCTTCGTATGACGTCTGACTCATGCTGTCCTCCGTAGTGCGCAGATATGGGTAAATTCGCTAACCGAATGCCGGTGCTTTACACTGTAACGTGATGTCGAACACAGCACAACATCCGCGTGATGGCGTAGGCGCACGCCTTACCGAGATCCACCGGTCGGATCCGCGGTCGCCGATGTATACGCCGACATCGCCCACGGGCGTCTTCCTCTGTCACGGCTGTCACGCGCTCGACCGCTGCCGGATGGGGCTGCAGCGAGAAACCCTCGGCGCCGACGGCATAGTCGTCAGCGAGATCGTCTGCCCCAGCGACAGCGAGGGCGGCCCCAACGTCGCGCACGGCGGGTGGACCGCAGGCATATTGGACGAACTCGTCGGACACGCGATGATTCTGCGCGACGAGTTCGCCGTCACCGGCACACTGGAAGTGGTGTTTCACAAGCCGATGCCCATCGAATTGCCGCTGATCGGCAGGGCGGCGATCGAGAAGCGTGACGGCCGCAAGGCCTTCGTGTCGGCCCGCATCGAATTGGCAAGCAACGGCACCCTCCTCGCGTCGGCCAAGGCAATCATGGTCAAGCGCGATGCGGACCATTTCGAACGGCACGAAGCGTGGCTCGAGGGGCAGGTGCAGTCGTGAGCTTGAGCGATGTCGCGATCGTCGGGATCTACGCGACCGAACAGGGCAGGCAATTGCCGGAGCGCACGGGCCTGGATCTCGCGCAGGAGGCGGTGTTCGGTGCGATCGCCGACGCGGGACTGACACCGGCGGACGTCGACGGAGTAGCCGCCGACTGGCCGGGTCCGGGTGGGCATCCGGGCGAGCCGAGTTCGTGGGCCCGCGTGTTCGGACATCCGCTGCGGTGGACCAGCGACGGGATGCTCGACGCGGCGGGAAGCCGTGGGATCCTCAAGGCCGCGGCCGCGATCGATGCGGGACTGTGCGACGTGGCCGTCGTCGGTGGCGCGATGGCGGGCAGGTTCCGCGGCGCTTCGGTCGGACCAGGTCTCGAACCGCTGGAGTTCACCGACGTCTGGGGCGCGTACGTGGTGCCCTTGTTCGCGCTGATCGCCACCTCGCACATGCACGAATTCGGAACCACACCAGAGCAATTGGCGATCGCGGCAGCGACGATTCGCAATAACGGCCACGTCAACCCGGAGGCGATGATGTACGGCAAGGGGCCGTACACCGTCGAGGACGTGCTGGCCTCACCGATGCTCGCCTCACCGCTGCACCGGCTGGAGATCTGCCTTGCGGGTGAGGGTGGGGCCGCCGTGGTGTTGACGAGCGTGGAGCGCGCACGGGACCTGCGGAACCTGCCGGTGCGTGTCCTCGGCGGCTGCATGGAGTTCAGCGGGGCACCGTATGTGTCGCCGCCGCAATACCGCGAGGTCGGCCGTCTCGGCGCCGACGCAGCGCAGCGGGCGTTCTCGATGGCCGGTGTCGACGTCGCCGATGTCGACGTGTTCAACCTCTACGACCCGAACTCCTTCGAGATCATCCGGCAGGTCGAAACGATGGGCCTGTGCGGCGAGGGTGAGGGCGGCGGATTCGTTGAAGACGGCAACATCGCGCTCGACGGACGGCATCCGGTGAATCCCGACGGCGGCTGTCTGTCGTACGCGTGGAACGGCACCCAGCAGATGACGCTGAAGGCCGTCGAATCCGTGCGCCAGTTGCGAGGCAGCGCGGTGAACCAGATACCGGGCGCGGGCGTAGCCGTCGCGGCCAACGCCGGTTCGGCGGCCGGGCACTACGAAATCGCGGTATTGGGAGCGGATTGATGATGCGTCGACTGATGACCGAGCCATCGGCTCTGAGCTCCGAATTCTGGAAGGCCGCGGCCGATCACCGGCTGGTCCTGCCGCGCTGCGATCAAACCGGCAAGTACTTCTTCCCGCCTGAGCGCTGTGTGCCCGGCACGGACAACACCGCCTGGAGCTATGCCGAAAGCAGCGGCCGGGGAACGGTTTACACGTACTCCGTCGTTTATCGACCGGTGTCACCCGACTTCGACGCGCCCTACGTTCTGGCCGTGGTCGACCTGGACGAGGGTGTGGCGATGTTGACCAACGTCGTCGACTGCCCGCCGGACGATGTTCGCGTCGGCATGCCGGTCGAGGTCACCTTCCTCGACGTCGACGGCGGCTCGCTGCCCGTGTTCCGACCAGCCGGATCGTCTGCTGGCGCTAAGGAAAAGTGAGGATTATCAGTGGGACTGCTTGAGGGGAAGGTCGCATTCGTCACCGGTGCCGCTCGTGCGCAGGGCCGCAGTCACGCCATTCGGCTGGCGCGGGAAGGGGCATCGGTCATCGCCGTTGATATCGCGGATGCGGTATCCCCGTACAACACTTATCCCGCGGCGAGCGAAACCGATCTGAAGGAGACGGCTCGCCTGCTTGAGCAGGAGGGTCGGCCGTTCGTCGTCCGGACAGCGGACGTGCGCGAGTCGACGGTCCTCGACGACATCCTGGCGGAGGCCGTGTCCCAGTTCGGCGGCCAGCTCGATGTGGTGGTTGCGAATGCCGGCATCTGCAACTGGGGCCGCTTCTGGGAGATGCCGGAAGATCAGTGGCTGACGATGCTCGACGTCAACCTCACAGGTGTCTGGCGGACGATGAAGGCCGCTGTCCCGCATATGCTTTCGGCGGGTAACGGCGGATCAATCATCACGATCAGCTCGGTAGCAGGCATCAAGGCACTCCCCGGCGAGGCCCACTACAGCGCAGCGAAGCATGGGGTGGTCGGGCTGACCAAAAGTGCGGCGATCGAACTCGGGGAGTACGGCATCCGCGTCAACTCGATTCACCCGTGGGGCGTGGCGACGCCGATGGCTGAGGATCCGTCGACCGCCGAAATGCTCGGCAAGCACCCGAATTACCTCGTGTCGTTCGGCAGCGCGCTGCCCGCGATCCAGCTGGCCGACCCTAACGACATCTCCGACGCCGTGATCTATCTGGCCTCCGACTTGTCCAGGGCGGTCACGGGGACGCAGCTCGCCGTCGACATGGGCGCTACGAAGGTCTAGGGCGACTCGTTGACCTGCGAGCGTCACGCTCGTATGTTGGTTTTGTGGAGTCGAATGACCTGTGGACCGTCGAGCGTGCCGCCCGGTATTGGGGTGTGAGCACGTCGCGGGCTCGTGGCATCCTCTCGACGCGCCACATTCGCCGGGTAACGGGATATCCCGCCGAGGCGGTCAAGGCTGTCACCCGGCGGCAAGGGGCTCGCTCCGACCTCACCCCGGACATCGGATTCCCGCCCGCGCCAACGGCGCTCAGCTTGACTGAAACGGCCGCCGCGATGCGGCGCGCCGACGACGAACAGACGCGGTTGCGCATCTTCTTCGAGTTTCTGCGCGGAGCCGATGAAGCCGGCACCGCTGCAATGGACCTCGTCGTCGACGAGCCGGCCCTGATCGGTAATGAACGCTTCGATGCCCTGCTCGCCGGCGCCGCTGAGTACATCTGCGCGCGGTGGGGCCGTCCCGGACCGCTATGGACGGTGAGCATCGAACGATTCCTCGACACCGCGTGGTGGGTCAGCGACCTGCCCTCGGCACGAGCGTTCGCCGTCGTATGGACACCCGCGCCGCTTCGCCGCCGCGGCATCTACCTGGACCGCCACGACCTCACCAGCGACGGAGTGTGTGTGATGCCCGAACCGGTGTTCAACCGAACCGAGCTACAGCGGGCGTTCACGGCGCTGGCGGCCAAGCTGCAACGACGAGATGTCGTCGGCCATGTCCACGTCGTAGGCGGAGCGGCCATGCTGCTGGCCTACGACTCCCGTGTCACCACCCGCGATATCGACGCGCTGTATTCACCTGACGGGCCCATGCTCGACGCGATACATGAAGTCGCCGACGAGATGGGTTGGCCGCGAACGTGGCTGAACAATCAAGCCAGCAGCTACGTTTCTCGCACACCCGGTGAAGGCAGCCTGGTCTTCGATCACCCGTTCCTGCACGTCGTCGCGACCCCGGCCGAGCATCTGCTGGCGATGAAAGTCCTTGCGGCACGCGGTGTGCGCGACCGCGACGACATCGCCCTGCTGCTCGATCGGCTACACCTCAGCACTGCTGCCGGCGTGTGGGCAATCGTCGCACGTTACTTTCCCGACGAGGCGATCTCCCAACGATCGAGACTGCTCGTCGAGGACCTCGTCGCCGAACGCACCTAAAGTCATGACTTGCGGCGGCGTCGGCGCGACGCATGCCTGCTCACAGTCGACGTGGACGCCACCAAGGGTCTAAGCGCGCCGGGCCAAGCGGCAATACAGCAAGCGAAGCATCTTGACCTAATGGTGAACACTGTTTACTATACGGCGTATGGCTGGCCGCCCGCGTGTTCGCACCGACCGTCTCGACGAGCAATCCATCGTCGACGCGGCGTTGGAAATCGCTCGCCATCGGATGGCCGATCTGACGATGCGCTCGGTCAGCGACAAGCTGCAGGTCTCTGTCGGAGCGCTATACAAGCACGTTGGCGGACGCGACGACCTGGTCGCCCTGGTGGTCGAGAAGATCTTGAGTCAGGCCCCTCCGATATCGCCAGAGGCTGGCGACGGGTGGCTGGCCTTGAGAGCTCAAGTGTTGGGATTGTCGGCTCTAGTCGATCGGTATCCGGGCCTCGACGAGATCGTCATCGCCCACTCGCCAAATTCGCCGAAGGCCAACGAACTTCGCCGCGAGGGCATCGCTGCCCTTGTAAACCAAGGCCTTTCGGACGACGAGGCGTTGCGGGTGTATCGGGCGGTCACGTACCTCTGGCTTGGATCGCGGGTCGCGGCGCAGGGTCGAAAGCGCAACACGACCGACATCGACACCTTCGCCCTCGCAATGGACATCTTGCTCAAGGGTCTGAAGCAGGAGATCACCGAAACGCGTCAACTGCAGAACGCAGTTTTTCACGAAAAGGAGGGCAGTGCATGAAGACTCGGATGGCCGGAGTGATCGGCTTTTTCATCCTGGCTGCGATATGGGCGGCCACCATCCTGACCGTTCAGGCATTCCAAGTAATCCACTACCGGTAGGAGTTGATCGTGCAAGACGCTCTCTTACTCGTCGGCATGGTCGTCGCCGACATCGCGATCTTGACAGCCTGGTGGTTCCTCGGGAGTCGACTCGTTCCCGCCGAACAGGCATCGGCGTCAGCCAACGCCGAGGTTGAAAAGGGCGTGTCCCGGCTGCACAAGATCCTGACGTATGTCTGCTTCTTCCTGTTGGCAGGTTTGATCATCGAGTGCGTAGCGATGTTCCCGGCGATATTGGTGAGGTTCGGATGGTCGTAAAGGACTCGTTTTCGAGGGCGCCTGATGCAGCGCCGAGTGCGCCGGAACAGAAGTCGCGCTGGGTGGAGCCGGCAGACGGCTGGTTGGCCGCGGGCGTGTTCCTGTGCGGCACAATGCTGCTCGGCCCATTCGGGGCCATACCGTTGATCATCGGGCTCGTCAAGCTGCGGCGCTCGGTCAAGGCCGGCACGAATGTGCGTCCGTGGGCAGCGACCGTTATCGGCGCCTTCTGCATGATCGACGGGATGATCAACTTCATGCCATGGTCGCTGGATACGTTCGCGCACAACACCGTACTCGGCGAAACATTCATCACCGGCTACGGACGATTCTTCGACGGCGCATTCTTCATCGACTACAACCAGGGCGCGCTTGGCGGCGTGGAGAACCACACGGAGAAGATGTGGCAGCTCTTGGCGGTCTTCATCGTCATGCCGATGCGTGTGGTCAGCGCTTGGGCTTTTCTGCAGATGAAGACTTGGGGCCTGCACTTCATGAAGATCTCGTCATGGCTGTACCTGATGCTGTGGACGGGCTACACGATGGCGCTCAGCCTGGACTTCCAGGAGCGGATGGCGACATCCGAATTCGGCATTGGTTGGTGGCTGTTCAACCTGTTCTACCTGTCCCCCATGTTCGTGCTGCCCTACCTGTACACCGTAGACCAGCGCCAGTGGAACCGGTAAGCCTAGGAAATCCGCTGTCCGACAGGTGAAAGCCCGAACGTGGTGTCGATCGACGCAAACTCTTTGGTGGCATCCGATGCGGTGGCCCGTTCGGCGGGTTGGAGCAGTGGGCGACTGATGCCGCATTGGCGACCGAGCGGCTGGGCCTGTCGTCTGATTGAGCTAGCGAGGACCGGGTTCTTGTTGAAGGAGTTCCCCCATCTTGGGAATGACCGTCTGCAGACCTCGCAGCGGCCGGATCATGACCTTGAACGAGACGATCTTGTTGCTCGAATTCCAATGGATGATGTCAACTCCGTCGATGTGGACACCGTCGAGTTCGGCGACGAACTCGAGTACCGCGGATCCCTCGCCGTACCAGTGCTCTATGTAGCGGAAGTTCGTATCGGCGAACATGCGCTCTGCGGCGCGCAGATACTTGGCGCTCTTGAGCCTGCCCTCTTGAGGCGTGAACACCGCGGGCGAGTAGAAGACCGCGTCCTCGGCAAGCAATTCGTCGATGAGGTCTGGACGGTGCTCCTCGATGATTTGTAACCATCGCTGAATAGCGTGGGGAATCACTGGCTTCTCACTCACCGTGTCGGAGGCAACGGAGGTCAGCGCGGCGCGAACCGCTGCGCACCGTCTAGGCGCAGCACATCGCCGTTGACATATTCGTTCGAGAGTAGAAACGATGCGGCGTCCGCGAATTCGGCCGGTTCGCCGAGACGCTTGGGGAAGGGCACGGCCGTGGTCAGCTTGCTGATCATCTCCTCGCCGACCGACTCCATGATCGGAGTGCGCATGGTGCCAGGGGCAATGGTGTTCACCCGTACACCGGCCGAACTCAAGTCGCGCGCGGATACCAGCGTCAGGCCGATCACACCAGCCTTGGCGGCGCTGTAGGAGGACTGACCGATCTGGCCCTCGTAGCCCGCGATCGAGGCCGTCATGACGATGGCGCCGCGTTCGCCGCTGGGCAGTGGATCGGTACCGGAGATGCGGGCAGCGGCCAGCCGCAGCACATTGAATGTGCCGTTCAGATAGAGATCGATGGTCTTGGTGAACCCCTTGTAGTCTGCCGGTGAACCATCACGGCCTACCACCCGCTGGCTGACGCCGAACCCACCGTGGGCAATCACCGCGTAGCGCACGGCGCCGAGTGCCTCGGCGGCATCGAGGGCTGCGTTCACGCTGTCCTCGTCGGTGACATCGGTGCGTACGAAGGTGGCACCCTCTCCCAGTTCGTCGGCCAGCGCCTTGCCCTGCTCATCGGAGAGGTCGGCGATGACCACGCCGAGTCCCTCCGCGTGTAGCCGCCGCACGGTCGCGGCCCCGAGGCCACCGGCGCCGCCGCTCACGACGGCAGAAGCACCCGCGAATGATGTTGTCGTCACTGTGTTTTCTCTCCTTGTCGGTGTGAAGTAGGGATCAGTCGCTGGCGGGCAGTGGCTTGGCCTCCTTGAGACTCAGCGGCGTCGAGCCGGCCGATAGCGTGCCTACACCGGCCTTGGTGACCAGGACCTCTGCGCCGCCGTCGTCGACATAGCGCTTGCCCATGAGGCTGCCGCGGGACAATGCGGGATCAAGCTGCGCCGTGGCGGTGGGTCCCTGACCGACGGCGATCATCGGCGCGCCACCGCACTGCAGGTGATCCAGCGCCTCGCCGGTCCTGACGACGATGATTTGGGTCTCGCACACCTGGCTGCGCAGGCGGGTGCCGTTCTTGATCATGGTTTGGACTCCCGGTATCTAGGGCTTTGGGGCATGGGTGGAAGCCGGCTGTGAGTACTTGTCGACCAGCGCCTGTTTGAACAGCGGACGGGTACAGGACCACGGCGGGATTCTCGGCGTCGGGGTGTTCCCGAATGTGGATGAGACTAACCAGCTCTCAGTCCCGCGGGTATCACGCATGGCTGGACGCGCCCGCATGATCGGCGCGCAGGTCGGCGACGATGTCGCGACGCACAACCTTTCCGGTGGGTGTGACCGGCAAGTCGTCGCGGAAGACGATACGGTCCGGGGTGCGTGAGCCGCGCAGCGCGTTGCGCACGAAGCTGCGCAACGCCTCGGGATCGGGCGTGGTGCCCGGTTTGGGGAGCACCACGGCGACCAGTGCCTGCCCCCACTGGTCGTCCTCGACTCCGACGACGGCGACCCGGTGTACCTCCGGATGTTCGACCAGGACATCCTCGATCTCGGCGGGCGCGATGTTCTCCCCACCCCGGATGATTGTGTCGTCGGACCGCCCGATGATGAACAGGTAGCCGGCTTCGTCGAGGCTGGCCAGGTCGCGGGTGGGGAACCAGCCCTGTTCGTCCAGAACCGATCCCAGCCCGGTGTAGCGGCCTGATACCTGCTCACCGCGGACGTAGAGCTCCCCGGGCTGGCCGGCGTCCAGCACCTCGATTGTTCTCGTCCCGGATCTGCAGTTCGATGCCGGGTACCGGCCGGCCCACCGAGCCCAGTCGCCGCGCCACGTCGGGATCGGTGGCCTGGTGCGCCTCACGGTGGTCCTCGGGCGTGAGCACGGCGACGGTGGAACTCGTCTCGGTGAGACCGTAGGCGTTGACGAAACCTACCTCGGGTAGCAGCTGCAGGGCCTTACGCACCAGTGGCAGTGGAACTTTGGAGCCACCGTAGGCGAGATTGCGCAGAGCGGGCAGCCCGAAGGGTGTCGCCTCCATCGCCGTCACGATGCGGTCCAGCATGGTGGGCACGACGGTGGCGGTGGTGACGCGCTCACCGGCGGCCAACCTGATCCACTCCTGGGCGTCGAAGCTGGCCAGGTAGACCATCTTGCGGCCGGCGTACAGATTGGACAGTGCCGCGTTGACCCCGGCGATGTGGTACGGCGGAACGCAGATGAGCGCGGCATCGTCGGGGTCGGCGGACCCGAAATCGACTGTACCGGTGATGTAGCTGGTCAGATTGGCGTGTGACAGTTCGACGGCCTTCGGGGCCGACGTCGTTCCCGAGGTGAACAACACGATCGCGACATCCTCGGGATCGACGAACTCGTTGACCGGCTCCGCCGCGCGGGTGGCAGCGACGAACTCGGTGGATTTCATCACACGCGCAAACCCGTCACCGATCATGGCGCAGTAGCGTTCGTCGACGATCACCAGAGGGTCGGGCAGGCGGTTGATCAATTCCCTGACCCCGTCGGCCGACAGCCGGTAGTTGATCGGCGTGTACGGCACCGAAGCCTGCGCCGAGGCGAAGATCAACAGTGGTTGCAAAACACCGCCGGTACCGACATAGGCGACGTGCCGGGCTCCTGACGCGGCGATCACGCCTGCCGCACGGGCCGATCGCTCAGCGAGTTCGCCCACCGTCCATCGGATGTCGTCAGAGACGACCGCGACACGGTCGGGATCGGCCGACGACGTCATCTCGAGTATCAGCGAAATGCTCACCGTTGAATCCTTTCCAAGGTGGCCTGGAATGTGTTTGTGTGCAACGACATGCCGATCAGCGCGGCAGGCCCAGCACCTGTTCCCCGAGAATGTTGCGCATGACCTCGGTGCTGCCGGCAGCGATGGTGCTGGACCGGCTGAACAGCAGGGCTTCGGTGGCGGCGGGCGCTAGGCCGGCGGCTGCCCCTGGCCCCTGCAGATCGAAGAAGAGCTCGGCGTATCTCTGGTCCACGTGGCTCCACGCGAGCTTGACCACCGACTGGGCCGGACCGACTGTGCCGGCGCCGATCTCGGCGATGGATCGCTCCGCCAGCAGGCCGAGCACCTCGGAGTTCACGTACAGTTCGAGGGCCTCCTCGCGGCGCGAAGCAGGCGCTGCTGAGCCTGCCGACCTGACCGCGTTTCGGACGATGGCACGGGTTCGCATGGCCAACAACATCGCTGCCGCGCGCTCGTGGGCCAGCGTGCCCATCGCGGCGCGCCAGCCGTCGTCGAGCGGACCCACCAGTGCCGCGGACGGCAGGTGCACGTCGTCGAAGAACAGTTCGCAGAACTCCAGGCCGCCGTTGAGCTGGCGGATCGGAGAGACGGTGACGCCCGGCAGATTCAAAGGCACCAGGAACATCGACAGGCCCTTGTGCGACCGCCCGCCGGACTCGACCGGTGTGGTCCGGGCCAGCACGAGGCATTGGTCACCCTCGGCAGCATGCGAGGTCCACACCTTCTGCCCGTCCAGGACGAAGCCGTCGTCGGTGCGCTTGGCGCGGGTACGCAAGACTCGCCAGGTCGCTGCCCGCACCCGGCTCCGAAAAGCCCTGGCAGAAGATGAGATCCGCGCTGCGGACACCGGGGAGGAATGACTTCTGCTCCGGTGTACCCCATCTGCATGATCGGCCGACGCAACAGTGTTGACACCGATGAAGCCGGCAATTTGCGGGACCCCGGTGTCACCGATCGCGTTCTCCACGGCCACCTGTGTCGGCAGATCCAGTGCGCGCCCGCCGTATTCGGCCGGCCAGTTCAGGCCCACCCAGCCGCCGCCGTCGAGCCGGCGCTGCCATGCCCGGGCGGCCGCGAAGTCGTGCCGGTCACCGAACTCGGCGCGGAACGCTGGCACTTCTTCCTGGAGAAACGCCTGGAGCTCGGCGAGGATATCGGCCGTCACATCGCTCACTTTCGTGGTTCCCTGGGAAGTCCCAGCACGCGTTCGGCCAGGATGTTGCGTTGGATTTCGGACGTGCCGCCTCCGATGCGTAGACCGAAGGACTCGAAGTAGCGCTCGGGATCCGGGTCGCCGGCAAGCACTGCCAGTTTGCGCACGGCGTGATTGAGTTCCGTCGCAATCAGTTTGAGGGCACTGCTGGCAGGACCCGGTTCACGGCCATCGTTTTGTTCCGAGACACCCTTGTACAGAAGAGCGCGCGCCGCGTCGGCGTCGTCCTGCAGTTCACCGATTCGGTGCGACAGCACCAGGTCATTACGGTGCGTGATCGCCAGGTCGGCCAGCACCCGTTGCAGGCCGACCACTGTGGCGGCAAACGCGGTACTGCGTTCGAACAGCAGAGTGGTGGTGGCGACCTTCCAACCCTCGCCGATGTCGCCCAGCACGTTCTGCACCGGGATGCGGGCTTCGTCGAAGAACACCTCGCAGAATTCGGGACGCCCAGTGATCGCGGTGATGGGACGCACCGTGATGCCCGGGGTGCGCATGTCGGCGATGAGATACGTCAGACCGCCGTAACGATCAGCCGGATCTGTGCGCACCAAGAGCTCACACAGATCGGCCTGTTGGGCGCGGGTATTCCAGATCTTCTGGCCAGACACCACCAGATGGTCGCCGTCGACGAGACCGCGGGCGCTAATGGAGACCAGGTCCGAACCTGCTCCTGGCTCCGAAAAGCATTGGGCGAAAAGCAGATCACCGCTCAAGATGCCCGGTAGCCAGCGTCGACGCTGCTCGTCGGTGCCTTCGGCGATGATGGTGGGTCCGGCGTGCGCAAGGCCGACGAAGAAGGGTTCGCCGCCCAGACCACCCGCCCGCTGATGTTCCTCGTGGAAGATCAGCTGGCGCAGCGGCGAGGCGCCTTGACCGCCGTACTCGACAGGCCACGCGATGCCGGCGAATCCGGCCTCGACCATCCGCTTCTGCCAGTGCCGTTGCGCGGCCAGATATTCAACGTCGACGTCATCACCGATGTGCTGCAACTCCGGTAGATTCCGGTGCGGGATTGTCTGCGAACCACCGGCGCAGGACGGCGCGGAAGTCATCGTCGTTGAGATCAGTTGTGGTGACCGGTGCGTAGGTGATCATGTGCCCTGGCCTTTCACCAGGCGACCGACCGCGTCACGATCGACCTTGCCTGTCTCGTGTCGAGGTATGGCATCGACGAATACGACGCGGCGGGGGAGTTCGTAGGCGGCAAGCCGGCTGCGTAGCGCATCACGCACGGACTCGGCATCGACGTCGATGCCGCGGTTCAGTACCACCGTCGCCACCGGCACCTCGCCGAGGCGCTCGTCGGCGATAGCGCCCACTGCAGAGTCGGCGACCTCGGGCAACGCGTTGAGCGCCGCCTCGACCTGGGCGGGATAGATGTTGAACCCACCGCAGACGATCATGTCGCGTACCCGCCCGACGACGAACAGGAACCCGTCGGCGCCGAGGCGGCCCAGATCGCCTGTGCGGAGCCAATGGTCGATGTGCGTGGGCTTGCCGTCCGAGCCGAGATAGCCGGACATCGCGGATGCCGACCGGGCGGCGATCTCGCCGACCTCGCCGAGGGGAACCTCGTTGCCGTCGGCGTCGAGGATCGCCACCTCGACACCCGGCGCGACGCGACCCACGGTGCCCTCGGGTCGTCGCCCGTCGGCGACATCGTGCGGCCGCTCGAAGGCGATGGCGCCGGCGAACTCGGTCTGTCCGTAATTGCGAAGGACCGGAACGCGGTACTTCGCCTCGAAAGTTAGACGGGTGGCCTCGGGAATGGCTGCGGTGCCGACGATGACGCTGTCGACTCCAGGCAGCGCGCGGTCAGTGGTGTCCTGGGCGAGTTCCCAGACCATCGCGGGTGTCAGGCCCAGCACGCCCAGGTGGTAGCGGCTCGCGAGGTCGAAAACCCCGTCCGCGGTGAACTTCTGGACCAACAGCGCGGGTTTGCCGAGCCACCAGGCCGTCAGGACACCGAGGAAGCCGCCCATATGGGCGATCGGGACCAGGACGATCCGGGGCCCACGTGCGGGCCGGCCGGGTCCGCGGCCTTCCTCGGGGAGCCCGGTGCCCGCCGCAATGCCTGCCACACTGCCGCGCAGCGCGCCGAACGACAGCGAAGCGCCCTTCGGGGTACCCGTCGTACCGGAGGTGAACATGATCACCGCCTCGCCGAGCGGGCCGGGTTGGCGCACGCCGGTGTCGGTGATGTCGACCCGCAGGCCCTCCGCGGCGATCGGAGTGCAGCACCGCGGACACCGCGGTCTCGACAATCCGGCGGTCGACCTCGGCCTGCGGCACCATCGTGCTGGCCGTCACGATCGAGCATCCGGCGCGCCAGGCCGCGTGGATCGCCACGATCGATGCCGCGTCGTTGCCGAGACGCGTCAACACCCGTGTGTTGGTGGCCAACTGAGCCGAGAGTTCGGTGGCGGCCTCGTCGAGCTGGTTGAAGGTGTACTCGTTGTCGTCGACGATCAGGGCCGTGCTGTCGGGAGCCGTCGCTGCCGAGCGGGCGAGGATGTCTTCGACTCCGGTGGCGCTTGAGACAGACGCCGCGTTCATACTTCCTCCTGGGACTGCGCTGAACCGTCCCCTCGCATGGGCACGGTTCCGGTTCGCAGATGTGACGTTCAACGACCGTACGAGTCAGGCCCGCTCTTTGGACACCGTCGCGGAGCCCTCCGAGCGAAAGCCGAATTTTCGTTCGCTCGTGCCGACTCCGTCACTGCGTGTGCCTTGAATAAGGGTTGTGGCGCCTGCACCACGGATTTCCTGCAAGAACTGCACGACGCCGGAGACCGGCGATGAGCGAGAACGGCATTTGCTCTCTAAGGGGCCCGAACATATTGCATTGCCTCGGTCTCAACGGCTTCTCTGGAAGCACTGGGCGCCACACGGCGCCGAGGTTCTGACCCCCCAACGACCTCTGAGGATCACCCGGTGCACTTCGTAATGGATGACGACGTCCTGGCACTCGTCGATTCCATCGCCGACTTCTTCGAGCGGCGCGGTGATGGCCGTGCCATCGCCGAAGCGTCCGCTCGCCCGGCCGTGGCCGAGCTTCAAGCGCTGGAACGCGTTGTGTGAGATGGGCGTGCCGGTGCTGCGGCTGCGCCGAACCTGACGGCGTCGGAGCGGGCTTGTTGGAAGCCACCGCCACCGCCGAAAAATTCGGGGCCGTGCTGCTGCCCGAACCGGCGGTCGCGTCACTCGTACTGGCGCCGGCATGGGCTGCGCATTCCGCGGCCTCGCGACCTGCTCGACGCGCTGTGCAGCGGCTCCCGGATCACCACACTGTCGGCCTTCGGCGATGTCGCGATGTCACCCTCGGGCGAGGTCAACGGGCAGGTGCGCATCTTCGACGACGGCCTCAGCGACGCCGCCGCGGTCCTGGCCCACGACGAGTACACGGGCGAGTTGCGCACTGGCCGTCCTGAACCGGGCCGCGCTGCCGCAGCCCGTCGAGCCGGTCGGACCTCGATCCGACCCGCCCGCTCGCGGTGTATGAACTGGTCGGCACAGAACCAGCCGACGTGCTTCGCCTGACCCACGACGAGGCGGGAAGGATTCGTCACGAGCTGGTGGTGCTGACCGCCGCCGAACTCGTCGGAGGCATGCAGAAGGTGCTCACCGATACCGTCGAGTTCGTCACCACGCGAACACAATTCGGCCGCCCGATCGGCAGTTTTCAGTCCATCAAACACCAGCTCGCCGACGCTTATGCGTCGACCGAGCAGGCGCGTGCGCTGGTTCAGTTCGCTGCGCTCACGATTGCCGAGGACGACTCGGCGCCGCGGCCGGCCTCGCCGGTTCGGTGTCACGGTGGGTGCCGCGTTCAGCCATCGACGTTTTCGAGACGGCCATCCATCTGCATGGCGCGATGGGGTTCTCCTGGGAGGTCGACGTGCATCTACATCTCCGTCGGGCCCTGGTGGCGCGGATGGCGTTGAACAGTTCGGCGGCCGGGCCGGCAACCGCCCCGCTCGCGCGGCGGAGGCGGTCTGATGTCTGCGACGTTCCGCGACCAGGTTCGCGACTTCCTGAAGGCCAACGATCCGGGCCGGGCTCCGAAAGTCCCCGCCGAACGCCTTCAATGGCAACGGGACTGGGCCGCTCTCCTGGTCGACGAGGGCTTCGCCGCACCGGCGTGGCCCAGGGAGTGGGGCGGCATGGACCTGTCGCTGGCGGATCAGGTGATCTACCACGAAGAATTCGCGAAGGTACAAGCGCCCGCCGCACCCTGGGCCGGGAATCTCGGTAGTCGGGCCGACGATCATCAAGCACGGCACCGACGCTCAGCGTGAGCGCTTCCTGCGTCCCGGTCTGCGCGGCGACATCATCTGGGTGCAGGGTTTCTCCGAGCCCGAAGCCGGCTCCGACCTGCCGAGCCTGCGCACCCGTGCCGAGCGCGACGGTGACCACTACGTCGTATCGGGGCAGAAGATCTGGATCACCAATGCACGCAACGCCGATTGGCTGTTCGCTCTGGTCCGGACCGGGACCCGCGAGTCGCGCCAGCACGGCATCAGCTATCTGCTGATCGACCTGTCATCACCGGGTGTCACGGTCCGTCCGCTGCGGGACATGACGGGCGGATCCTCGTTCTGCGAGATCTTCCTCGACGAGGTCCGGGTTCCCGTCGAGAACCTCGTCGGCGCCGAGAACGAAGGCTGGAAGATCGCGCGCACGAGCCTGGGGCACGAGCGCTCCACCGCGGGCGTGGCCAGTGGCATGCGGTACCGACGCATCGTCGACGAACTTCATGCTCTGGCAGCCGAATTGGGGCGCAGCTCCGACCCTCGGGTGCGTCAGCAAGCTGGCGGCCATCGAGATCGAGGTCCGGCTGATCATCCTCAACAACACCCGCACGCTGAGCACCGTGCTGGCGGGCTCCGATCCGGGACCCGTGTCCTCGATCGGGCGGCTGCTGTTCACCGAGTTCGAGAAGCGGCTGCACGAGCTGGCGGTCGACCTCATCGGCGCGCCCGCGATGTTGGCGCCCCAAGATCCGCATTCGGTCCAACGCGGCCGCTGGGTGACCGGATTCCTGGCCACCCGGGCCTCGACCATCGGCGCCGGAACCGCGGAGATCCAGCGCAACACCATCGCCGAACAGGTCCTCGGATTGCCGAGGGACGAGATCCTCACCGCGGCACGATCCTGATTCCCGATTTCACTCAAAACAAGGAGCAATCACATGACCCAGACCACCGACCGGAGTTCCACCGAGGAGCGCTTCAAGGAGGCGACGTCGTCGGAGATCGACGATGCGGACATCGCCAAGGACCGTGCCGCGCTCGGTGTGTGGGCTGCGGCCAAAGGCCAGGAACTGATTTCCACCGCGACGCCGGAGGCGATCCGAAACTTCGCCAACGGTTACGGCGATGACAACCCGCTCTACACCGATCCCGCCTACGGTGCGGGCACCCGGTGGGGCGGCCAGGTCGCGCCTCAGATCATGGCCGCGGTGCTCAACGCCCCGCTGCGCGGCGACAAGCTGCCCAAGGAACTGCGTGGCGGCAGCTACCGCGGCATTCACGCGTTCGTCTCGGGCGGAACCTGGGAGTGGTACCGGCCGGTCTATCCCGGCGACACCCTCTACAGCTTTTCGGGCCTGGAGTCGGTGGAGGAGAAGGAGTCCGAGTTCGCCGGCCGTTCGGTCATCCGCGTGCTGCGGGACGTCAAGATGAACCAGCGGGCCGAGGTCGTCGGCGTGTATCGCACGTTGGTCATCTACACCGAACGCAAGAAGGCACGCGGAGAAGGGCAAGTACAGCACGATCGAAGACCCCTCGTACACCAAGGACGACATCGCCGCCCTCGACGAGATCTACGCGGCGGAGAAGGTGCGCGGCGCCGAACCACGTTTCTGGGACGACATCGTCGTCGGTGAGGACATGGGCAAGATGGCCAAGGGGCCGCTGACCACCACCGATATGGTCGTCTTCCACGCCGGTGGCTACGGCTTCGTGCCATACGGACTCAAGACCAGCCGACTGGCTTCCAAGAACCGGCAGCGCATCCCGGCGTTCTACATCGACAACGAGTACGGCGTGCCGGATGTGGCGCAGCGCGTGCATTGGGATTCCGAATGGGCCAAGGCGATCGGCAATCCGCGCGCGTACGACTACGGCGTGCTGCGCGAATGCTGGATCCACCACTTCCTCACCGATTGGATGGGCGACGGAGCATTCGTGGTCCGCCAGCATGACGAGATCCGGAAGTTCAACTACCAGGGCGACATTCAGTACCTCACGGGCAAGGTCGACGGCAAGCGGCAGGAAGACGACCTGCTGCTTGTCGACGTCGCCGTCGAGGTGCGCAACCAGCGCGGCGAGACCACCGCGCAGGCCGACGCCACGATCAGCCTGCCGAGCCGTGAACACGGCGCGGCGATGCTGCCAGATGTTCCGCACGACCTGCAACGTGATGCGGTCCGTATGTTCGAGCGGCACGGCGAGCTGCTGGAGACGCAGCGATGACCGACCTCGCCGTCGACGACGTAGCGCCGGGGATCACGTCCAGCTTCGACGGTTCGGTCCTGTACCTTGACGCTCGAACCGCCCGGACAAGGGCAACGCGTTGCGCCTCGAGGACTGTGTCGGCGCTGCTCGAACAGATCGAGGCGGTGGACGGCGGAGATGCCGTGCGGGCCATCCTGATCCGCGCCGAAGGCCGTCATTTCTGCCTCGGTGCCGATCTGGTCAGCGCCAACGCCGGGACGGGCAAGCCTCGCCCCGGTCATCTGACCCGCTCGCTCGACGCGGGGCGCGCACCGGCTGATCGCCGCGTTGTGGAACAGCCCCGTGCCGACGGTCAGCGTGGTGCGTGGTCGCGCGATGGGGCTGGGACTGCACCTGGCCGTGGCGTGTGATTTCACGATCGCAGCCGACGACGCGGTGTTCAGCGAACCGTTCTGCAAGCGCGGGTTCTCGGTCGACAGCGGCGGTTCGTTTCTGCTGCCCCGCCTGGTGGGACTGCGCCGTGCCCGGCAGATGCTGCTGCGTGGTATCCAGGTTCCGGCGCACGACCGCGGTGGAGTGGGGACTCATCGACGAGCGTGGTGGGTGCCGAATTCGCTTGACACCGAAGGTTACTCACTGGCAACGGAATTGGCGAACGGACCGACCTATTCGCTGGGGCACACCAAGAAGCTGCTCAACGCCCCGCCCCCACGGTCTGAATGACGTGCTGGCCCGCGAGGCCGCGTCGGTGGAGGCCACCGTGCGCAGTGCGGATTTCAAGGAGGGCCTGCGTGCGTTCGCCGAACGCCGAGAACCCGTTTTCACCGGCACCTGATCACCTATCGGCCCGAAACCAGGAGAACGCAATGACTTTCACGCTCACCGAAGAACAGGTGGAGCTGGCTTCGGCGGTTACCGAATTCTTCGAGAAGAGGTCACCGGAGACCGAGGTCCGTCGGCTCATGGAGGAGGGCGGCGCCGCCGACCCTGCCGTGTGGTCGCAGATGACCGGCCAGCTGGGGCTGGCCGGTTTGATCGTCCCCGAGCAGTACGGCGGCGGCGGGTTCGGCTTCCGGGACTTCGCTCTGGTGGCCGAACGCGCCGGCGCGGCCCTGCTGGTGGCTCCGCTGCTCTCGACGGTGTCGGCTGCGGCCGCTCTGACACTGTCTGCGAACGAGGAACTCAAGTCCGCTCATCTTCCGGGGCTGGCGTCGGGCGAGCCGTGGGCACGCTGGCTCTGGCTGAGGAGTCCGGCAGTTGGGATCCGTCGTCAGTGCAGACGACGGCTGCGTCCGGACCGGACGGCCAGGCCAGGGTCACCGGCAAGAAGATGTACGTCGTTGACGGCCAATTCGCTGATCTGCTCATCGTGTCGGCCCGGGCAGAGGACGGCGCTGTGGGCTTGTACGTCGTCGACGCAGCGACACCGGAGGTTACGGTGACCGGGCTGCAGACCCTCGATCCGACCCGTCCGCAGGCGCAGATCGAGTTGGCCGCCGTCCCGGCGCGTCCGCTCGCCGGGCCTGCGGAGTCGGGCGCGCTTCTGGATCGAGTGGTGGCGACCGCGGCCATCCTGCTCACCGCCGAGCAGGTCGGGGGTGCGCAGCGCTGCCTCGACATGGCGGTCGAGTACGCCAAGGTGCGTGTGCAGTTCGGCAAGCCGATCGGCAGTTTCCAGGCCATCAAGCACAAGTGCGCCGACATGCTGCTGGATGTGGAGTCGGCTCGGTCGGCGGCCTACTACGCGGCCGGCGTGTTGGATGACGATGACGACCACGAGGTGTTGATCGCGGCCGCGCTTGCCAAGGCGCACTGCTCGGCGGCATACACGCGGGTCGCCGCGGAGAACATCCAAATCCACGGTGGTATCGGGTTCACCTGGGAGCACCCCGCGCACCTGTACTTCAAGCGTGCCAAGACCTCCGAGCTTCTCTTCGGAGATCCTGCCTGGCAGCGGGAGCGACTGGCGACGCTCGTCGGAATCTAAGACATGCGCTGCTCTGAAATGCGTTGGCGCTTGCCGCGATCGGGCGGCGCTAACGCAGACCAATCGCCCGGGTGATGAACGGCATCACGATATGTTCCAATTCCGCGCGGGGTGTCGCGGCCCCAAGGGCTGCCTGGTCGGCCGTCATGCCTGCGACCAGGTAGAAGATCGCCCAAGCGTCCGCCGCCGGATCTTCCGAATGAAACTCGCCCAAGGCCTGCCCTTCAATGATCGCCTCGACGAGCGGGGCGATCATCCGCTGAATGCAGCGGTCAATGGCCAAAGGGTACTCGGGAAGCAGTTCACGCCAATGCGATGCAAACAACGAGGACGGCTTGGCAAGGTCGGCGTGGTAGGCCATGTCGATCAGGGCGCCGACAAAGGCGCGCACCTTCTCAGAGGGATCACCGGCTGCCGTGGTCACTCGCCGCAGCTTGACGGCGGCACCACCCAGTTCGAATTCCAGCAGTGCCAGCAGCAGGTCGCTCTTCTTCTCGAAATGACGATAGAAGCTGCGCGTCGACAATCCGGCTTGGCGCAGCACGCTTTCCACCTTGAACCCCCACCAGCCGCTGCGCTGCAGAACCTCCATCGCAGCGGTAAGCAATCGGCTCCGTTCGGCGTCGGCGCGTTCGGCGGCATCGCCTTTACGACTGGCGTCGGTCGGCTGGAGTGCACCGTCTGAGTGCTGATCTGCATGGTGAGCAGGTGTAGAGCCTTCGCCAGTTTGCGGCTCCGAGTCGATTGCAGACGCCATCGTCTTCTCCTATCTGACCCGTTGGACCAAGGGTAATGCCGATCACACCGTATGGGGCATTCCCGGGTATCTCGACCACCCACCCACGCTGCGTGGCGAGGATCAGGTCAGTCACCGCGCGGAGTCCCATTTTCAGTGTGGACCCTGGCTGACATGGCAAAACCGTCGATAACGTACTGAACGACGGCCCGGCAGACAGACGCCGACGATGCCATCAGCGGTCCCGGCTACATCCCAGAACCAGCGAGGAAGTGAACTCATGCTGCAGACCATGTGTGAAGGCGGCGGTCAGGCCAACGCCACGATCATCGAGCTGCACTGATGGCACTCGATGAGCGGTTGCGCGCAGAGCTGACACTGCCCGCGGTCTGCGCTCCGATGTTTCTGGTGACCGGCCCGGAACTGGTCGCGGCGGCGTGCATGTCGGGCCTCGTCGGCTCTTACCACGGCAAAACGCCCGGAGCCTCGATACTTTCGAGGAATGGCTGCGGGGCATCCGCGCCGAGCTCGACGCCTATGCCGAGGAGCACCCCGGCGCGCGGATCGGTCCGCTGGCAGTCAACCTGGCTACCGCCTTCGAAGACGATGAGCTGGCTGCCAATCTGACCTTGTGCGAGCGATACGGGGTCGACATCATCATCTCGGCACAGGGCAATCCGGCCGAACTCGCCCGCCGGGTACATGACTGGGGCGGCATCATCTTCCACGATGTCACCACGATGCGGTTCGCCGAGAAGGCGATCGCCGCCGACGTGGACGGTCTGACGTGCATAGGTGCGGGGGGTGGGGGTCATTCGGGAACCATCAGCCACCTGGTGCTGATTCCCAAGATCCGCAGCATCTTCGACGGTGTTGTGTTGATGGCCGGCGCGGTGTCCAACGGCGCCGCCATCCGCGCGGCAGAGATTCTCGGCGCCGACTTGTCCTACCTGGGAACGAGATTCATTGCGACACGGGAATCGCGTGCCGCTGACGAGTATAAAGCCATGCTCGTACGGGGTACATCGGAGGACCTGATGTACACCCCGGACATCGCCGGGATTTCGGCAAACTGGTTGACCGAATCGATGCGGGCGCTCGGTCTGGATCCGGCGGCTCTACCCAAGCCGAATTGTCCGGGAATGACGCACAAACACCTGCCCGAAGGGGTGAAACCCTGGAAGAACTTGTGGTCGGCAGGGCAGGGCATCGATCTCATCGATGACATCCCGTCGGTCGCCGAAGTGGTGACCCGACTGCGTCGTGAGTATGTCATGGCATGTGAGGCACCCAGCATGGCCGACGCCGCCCGACTGGTGGACGCGGCGCTGCAGGCCTGAGCACGTCAAAGCCTTTCCTGCGAGGGCTGTTACGTGATGTCGAGATCGGTCAAACCAGGGCCTTGCCGTACCGCGGGCCGCATCGCTTCGACCCCAGTTGCCGGCTGGTGAAAGCCATCTCCTGGCAGGAGTGAAATTCGCGTTTGCAATCGACGGTCTCGGCTGGTGCCGTTGAGTTCAGTTACCGTGGCTGCATGGAACTGCGGCTTGTCGCCCTGTGTCCCAGCGGCAGGCCAATCAGTAGTCGACATCCTGCCAAAAGCCCTGCGCCCCATCCTGCGTCGCCTCGCCCGCCGCTCGCCGGAGTGCCGCAGTACCTCCGAAAGGAACAGACCTGTCACGATGGAATGTCGCGGACCTCGAAGCAGTCGCACATGCCCTCAACACCCGACCCCGTAAAACCCTCGGATGGAAGACCTCCGCCGAAGCCCTCAATGACCACCTTCTATTACTCGAACCAGCCGGTGTTGCGACGACCGATTGAATCCGCCCAGTTCAGATCCCGTCAGTTCTCCCATGTTTTGTCGCACAACGGATTTACGCGGATTAATGGGTCGCGTCGGAGCGTGCGGTGACAACGCCCGATGGAGTCATTCTTCGCTCTGCTGGAACGCAACGTCTTGGACCGGCAACGGTGGGTCACCCGGCGGAACTGCGGTTGGCAATCGTCAGGTGGATCTAGCGGACCTACCGCCGCCGCCGGCGGCGCGCCTGGGAAAGCAGCTTACCCCGATAGAGTTCGAACTGCTCCAGACCTCAGTCACAACCGCGGCCTGATATTTAATCCCCGCGAGTCAACTGAACTCGGGGCAGTCCCTTTGCGGAAATGAGGCGGGTGATGAAATGCCTGCAGCAGTCGGCGATCGAGACCGACCAGTCCAGCAGCGCTTCTGCTCGCCCAGCTCCGTGATCCAGGAACTGTCCCGCGTCGTCCGAGGCGTACGACAAGAGAATTTCTGCTGCGCCGTGCAAACACTCGCCGGCGCCACTGGAATCGCGACGGGAAGACCTACTCCGACGGTGACAGCAATGGTGCCAGCTTGCTGCACAACGTCTGGACGTGACGGATCGTCATGGCCTCATCCATACCGCCCAGCGAGGCCCATATGAACACTTGCTGCACCGGAACGCCCGTCGTGTAGTCGAGGATCGCGGAAGCGACTCGGTCTGGTGTGCCGTATAAGAGGCTGCCCAATCCACCGGCGATGCCAGCCGAACGGGATCTCTCGGGATCGATCGAGCGAGGCGTCGGCAACGCCGTCCCTTCGACCATGTGTAGACGGTAGGAATCCCACTGGTAAGCATGGTGTTTGGCCACAAGTGGCCAGTCGGCATCTGGGTCTTCGGTGACGAACGCATTGACCACCCCGGCCATGCGAGCCGAATCGGCGTCGTGACCGCCATCAATCAAGCCCTGACGATAGGGCTGGAACAACTCCGGAGTGATCGTGAGAAGTCCCTCCCCGAGGAGTCCGGCGCGCCGGGCGCCCTTCGGTCCGGTGTAGCCAAGCCAAATCGGGACACGATCCTGGGTTGGGGGAGGTAGCAGTTGACCGTCGCTCCAGATCTTCCGCAATTCCCTGACCCGGCCATCGGTCGCTGCGTAGCGTTTCCCGAAATCCGCTTGGTAAGCCTCGAATTCGGGAATACGGTAGCCGGCTCCCAGGCCAAGATCGAGGCGTCCGTCGCTGAGTGCGTCGACTACGGAAGCCTGCTCGGCGATATCGATAGCCGGCCGGAACGGGGCGATCATCACCGCAGTTCCGATGCGAATTCGCTTTGTTCGGGCAGCGACCGCGGCCGCGTAGGTTAGCGGTTGCGGAAGGTAACCGTCCTCGAATAGGTGGTGCTCGGAAAGCCAGACCGAGTGGGCTCCCAGTCGCTCTGCCTCTTCGCAGAGTTCCAACCCGAACCCGTGGACCCTTGACCAGTTCTCACGCCACTGCGGGGGGTTGCGTAGGTCGAGATAGATGCCCAGTTTCACCGACTGCCATTCCCTTCATCCATGGGCCGCCAGGGCGGGCACCATCACCTGGAGTCTCGCAGGCAACCGGTGTGTGCGGTATGTCCGCGAAATCGAATCGCTGAAAATATGGCTTTCGGGTGCGGTGCCCGAATCTCGTGGACTCGCCCACAGCAAGGCCTTACTGTCGGCTCGTCGGATCCAGCCGTAGGTCACATTCGGAGGAAGACGTGACGTGCAACCAGAGGCGAGGAATGTGATGAACGCAGCAGCGAAGCTGTTGGCATCGGCCAGCGCGACACCGTCGGATTTGCGAGTGCCCCGCGCGCTCGATGAGATCACCCCGGCGTGGATGACAGGCGCGCTTCGTGAGGCCGGATACGGTGGCGCGATAGTGAGCGGAGTGTCCGCCGAGCCTCTCGGTCGGCAGGTGGGCTTCATCTGCACGCTGTCCAAGATCCACCTGACCTACGTGCATCAGCCGCACGGGGCGCCGGCCACCGTCATCGCGAAGATGGCCAGCACCGAAGAGTTCGTTCGGGCGCTGGCCAGTAGTGAGCGGCTATGGGCGCGAGAGTCTGACTTCTACCGTCACATCGCACCGAACGTCCCAAATACGTTGGCACGCTGCTACTACAACGGTTCCGAATGTGAAGAGGACCTCTACACGCTTCTGCTCGAGGATCTGTCCGGCGGAGAGCCCGGAGATCAAATCGTCGGCGCCACCGAAGATCAAGCGCGCACGGCCATCAACTGGCTTGCGGTGTTTCACGCATCGTGGTGGGGGCGTGAGCCCGAGGCAGTGGACATGATGAGGGAACAGGATCAGTACCGCCGTGCACAGCCGATGATCTGTGGAGTGCTTCCGCGCTACCTCGAGGTGTTCGGTGACGCGATGCCGGATCAGGCGCGGACACTGTTGGAACGATCCGTCGAGCAGATGGCCGTCGCAGACGCGTTCCAAACCTGCGCCGGTCCTCGTACCGTTCTCCACGGTGACTTCCGACTCGACAACATGATCTTTGACGATGCCGGACAGCTTGCCGTCGTGGACTGGCAGACCATGCAGTGGGGTGATCCAGCCTACGATCTTGCCTGGTTCCTCACATACAGCTTGCCCACCGACCTGCGCCGTGCAATGGAGCACGAGTTGGTGGCGCAATATCGAACGGAACTGCAAGCCCACGGCGTGAGCGCACCCTCGGTGGAAGATCTGTTTTCCGCATATCGCAGGAAAATCCCGGCGGTGATGGCCGTCAGCGCGCTCGGCGGCGGAATCGCCAGTGAAGACGACGAACGTGCCATGGCGCTGTTCCGCTCAATTGCGTCACGAGTCTCGATCGCCGCTGTCGATCTGGCGGTGGGTGACTTCCTGAAGTGACGGCGCACCAGAATGTTCGGCCAAATTTACGAAGGGACCAACAGGTGACCAGAAGTATCGATCTCTCCTCAGGCTTGACCCCGGCCCATGAGTACCCATTGATGGAAGCAGCGGGGCCGTACCCGTACTCGGAAGGGTTCTACTTCACCGGCTTCGACGATTCCACCGGTATCGGGATGTGGGTGGCGATGCACCCCACCCCGTACGACTGGATGCTGACGCGAGAGATCATCGGATTCTTCATGCCCGATGGTCGCCTGCTATTCAGTAAGGGATTCGGGCGAAACCGTACGTCGAAGACGCAAGCCGCCGCGAATCTCTACTTCGAATGCCAAGATCCGTTCCAGCAGTGGCAGATCCGTTACCAGGGAAATGTGCAGGTAACCGAACAAGCCGCGACGCTCAGGTCGCTGGTGACCGATTCGCACCGGTACCCGTGCTCATTCGAGTTCAACGTCACTGGAGTCACGCCGACGTGGATGGCCGGATCACGGCGCGCCGAGGGCAACGTGGTGCATGAAACCCTCAACGAGTGGCACTACAACCAACTCATTTCTTTCGATGGCCACCTCACGTTTGATGGTGACCGCACCGCGTTGACGGGTGTGGGTGTGCGCGACAGATCGCGCGGATCGAGGAACTACGGCATGGCTTCGGGCCACGAGTTCGTCTTCGGCCTGTTCCCCAGCATGCGAGCCTTCGGCCTCTACAACATGCACACGCGTGACGGGGGAGGCTTCAGCGAGGGCTACATCGTCGAAGACGGCGTACTGCACCACGCGGAGAATGTCACGGTGACACGACTCACGGACTACGTGCCCAGGGGCGAGCGTATTGAGATCGCGTTCGAGACAGATCTGGGAACCACGAAGATTGTCGGCGAGACGCTCAACTGTGCCGGATTCACAATGCAGGCGCCGACCGAAGTGCTGTTCGGAATTGATCCAGACGCGCGAGATGACCTGCCGTTCACCGAAAGTCATACCAAGTGGACCTGGGACTCCGAGGTGGGCTACGGCTTGACCGAGCGCTCCAACCTGCCGTCCGCATAGGAATACATCGTTGGCAGGGGTCGACGGCGATCGTTGACCGGAGCTGGAGACCGACGGTCTCATGCGGGAGCAGAGCCCGGAACGGCCTCAACGACAGAAGGAGTACGCATTCATGAATGACATGGAGGCCAACCTTGTCCGGCTCAAGGCCATCTTGGTGCCCGAAAAGCCTGACGGCGAGCAAGATCCCGCCGGGCTGCTCACCGCGCTCTACAGCGCCGACGTGAAGTTGCGTTGGCAGGGCGCTGACTGGCCGTGGGGTGGAGACATGGCTGGCCGCGACAGACTCATCGCCTGCTTATCGGCGACGTCGAAGTTGTTCGTCGCGCCACTGGAGTTCTGGGAATCGACATTCTGGATTCTCGACGATGAACGCCTGCTGTGGTGGTGGCGCTCCCGGAGCACAACCTTTCACGGCGAACCCTTCTCGAATAGCGGGCTGACCATACTGCGATTCCGCGACGACACAATCTGCGAACACTGGGAGTACACCGACACCGAATACGTCGCGCACATGTTTCGTGGGTGGCGCGATCTCGTCGACCCAGGCGTCGGTGAACTCCTGGCCAACTGGCAGGCCCGCGGAGGGCCTGCGAGCGCCGATGGCAGCGCGCATACGTGACGAACAGCGCGGCGGAGAAGGCTTATGCCGCAGCCGAGATCGCAGTGAGGACTGAGCAGGTGACCCCATCGAAAGCCTCTTGGCGCAACGATTTTCGATCGCAGTTGAAATCTTCGAATGAGAAAGCCCCTCTGCCCGACGGAGTGAAGCCGTGGAAGAACCTCAGGTCCGTTGATCAAGGTGTCGACCTGATCGACGACATACCGTCGGCCCCCGAAGTCGCGGAACGGTCGGGGCGTGAGTACGTCGCGGCGTGCGGCGTACCCGACATGTCCGAGGTCGCCCCTCTGGTCGACCACGCACTGCATACCCGGAGTAGCTGATGCGCGTCCGACTTGAGCGGTCCGCATGCGCGGGCCATGCACTGTGCAATGCCGTCGACGAAGATCTCTTCCCGCTCGACGACGATGGTTACTCCGCATTGCAAGAAGTGGATATCGACGCGGTGCATGAACAGCGGGCACGGCTGGGTGTCGAATCGTGTCCGGAGCGCGCCCTGCTTCTCGATGAGGATCGTTGATGGCTTTCATGGCCCGGCTTCCAGCCCGAGACGATGTGGCTCAGGTTGATCGTCGGCCCGGCTGACATTCGACATCGCCATCCCGAACCGCGGGGCGGCTGTACGTGCACCGAAAACAGTTGATGTGAAAAGGATTCGAGAATGGTAATGCGTATTAGCAACGGTTGCCGGGCGTGCGTGCGCACTAAAGTCGGAGTCACGACAAGGTGGAGGCCACGATGAGCACCAGTTCCGATGACTACGTTCTCTTCGAGGTCGCAAATCACGTCGCGCGCATCACGTTGAATCGTCCCGCGCAAGGTAACTCGCTCACCCCGGACATGATGACGTGGTTCCGCCAAACGTGGCGGCAAATCGCAGACGACCCCGACATCCGTTGTGTGGTAATCACCGGATCGGGCGAAAAGCACTTCTGTACCGGAGCGGACCTCAGTGGTGTAAACGAGCGCGGCTCGGTGGGCGTGGGACTGGGCCGGGTTGGTCAGGAGATGGCCCTGACGGCGCGTCAGGCTGGCGTGTGGAAGCCCACCGTGTGCGCGGTCAACGGCCTCGTCGTGGGCGGTGGACTGCACTTCGTTGTCGACGCCGACATCATCGTCGCTTCCACCAACGCAGTGTTCATGGACAGTCACGTCAATGTGGGGATGGTCGGCGGTGTGGAGAACGTCGGCCTGGCCAAACGCCTACCGCTGGGTACCGCATTGCGAATGACACTGCAAGGAAAGAAGTTCCGTCTTTCGGCGCAGCGGGCGTACGCGCTGGGACTTGTCGACGAACTGGCCGAGCCAGCAGATTTGCTCGCAACGGCCGAACAGATTGCGCACGATATCGCTGCCAACTCACCGCACGCGGTGTCGTTATCGCAGCAGGCGATCTGGAGCTCATTGGAGATGCCGTACTCCCAGGCGCTGGAGTATGGATTCGGATTAGTCAAGACCCAGTGGCATCATCCTGACTTCACCGAAGGATTCCGTGCGTTCGCGGAACGTCGTGAACCGAATTGGAAAGTCCATTAGGTCAACCGTGGCAGCACCAGACATTCTGGCCCTGTTGGACCGCTCTGCCCCAGAAGTCGCCGTGGAGGGTCCCGACGGAACGGTCAGTTACGCCGACTTGGGTAATTCATCACGAGCCTTGGCTGGCGCGCTTGCCGCACGGGGAGTGTCCGCCGGCGACCGGGTTGTGGTGATGCTGCCCAACTCGGCCGCAGCGGTTCAGCTGTATCTGGCGAGTGCGGCGCTCGGGGCGATCTGGGTGGGAATGAATCCGGGCGCACCGGCAGCTGAACGCGACCGCCTGTGCGCCCTGGTCGATCCCGTGCTGATAGTCACTGCCACCGAACTATCGTCGTGTCCACCCGCCGGGCGCGTAGTGCTCTGGGCGGCACTGCACGCCACAGACGCCCTCCCATACGATGGCGCGCTGCCCGACATCGACGAGCCGTGCGCCATCGGGTTCTCCAGCGGTACGACTGGCACACCCAAGGCGCTGGTTCACAGCCGCCGAGCCGTATCGCTGACAGCGGCTGCCTACGCTGCTGCACGGCTACGGCCAGAGGATCGGGTCGGCGTCATCCTGCCGATGAGCATCCACAATCTGATCGTGGTCGGGGCGCTGCCGGCGCTGTTCGCCGGCGCGACATGCGTGGCCGTCGACAGGATGAACGCTGCGGGGGTCGCTGCGGCGTGCCGTGACCATCAGCTGACGACGCTCACCGCATTAGTTCCCGCCAGCATCTATGACTTGGTCCACGACGAGGCGATTTCACCCGACACGTTCGCGACGCTACGGATGGCGGGAACCGGAGCGGCCGGACTGGCCGAGACCCTACGGGGCGCGTTCGAGACCAAGTTCGGCGTGCGTCTGGTTGGTAGCTATGGCATGACGGAGGCACCCGGGGTCGTATGCACCGAGGATCCCGACGAGCCGCATCGTCCCGGATCTTCCGGACGACCCCTGCCGCATTTGGATGTGACAGCCAGTGACGACTCGGGACATCCACTGCCCGCACGCAGCGAGGGCGAGCTGGTGGTACGGGCGGCCAGCACCGGCGTGTGGCCGAACCAGTACAGACCAGCCATCGGGACCTGGACCGAGCAGGGGCTGGTCGCACACCCATCGGCGCCGGAAGTCTTGCGTACCGGCGACTTCGGCTGGATTGATGACGACGGCACGGTCCACGTGACCGGCCGCAAAGCCGACGTCCTCATTCGCGGTGGCGTGAACGTCAACGCCGCGGAAGTGGAGAACGTGCTCGGGCAGCTGCCCACCGTGCGCGACATCGCAGTGATCGGCGAGCCTGACGAGCGACTCGGTCAACGCATCATCGCCTATGTCGAACCCACCGCAGACACCATGCTTGACCCCGCCGCGTTGCGCGACCAGGCCCGCGGTGTGCTCGCGCACGGCAAGGTGCCCGATGAGTTCGTCGTCGGAATGCTGCCGCGAAACGCGATGGGCAAAGTAGTGCGAGCGGGACTGCACCGCCCGAAATGACCTACTACGAGAAAGAAGATTGAAATGGGAGATCTCGACAACAAGGTCGCTGTCATCACAGGCGCGGGCACCGGTCTGGGCGCTGCGACCGCACGACTGTTCGCCGGTGAGGGCGCCGCCGTTACTCTCGTCGGTCGTCGGGAGGACAAACTCGCCGAAGTCGCGGCGGGCATAACCGACTCCGGCGGGCGGGCACTTGTGGTGTCGGGGGACGTCGCGGTTCCCGAGACGGCCAGCCGTGCCGTCGACGAGACAGTCCGAGCGTTCGGCGGTGTCGACTTCCTCATAAACAACGCGGGCCTGCATGCGACGCCCTACCCGTTGCACGAGACTTCGCTGGACGAGTGGGACAGCTTCCTCGCTGTCGATCTCACCGGTCCATTCCTCTTCACCAAGGCCGTCCTGCCCTCGATGATGGAGCGCCGCGACGGGGCGATCATCAATATCGGCTCCATGGTCGCGCTGGTGGGATTCAGGGGCAGCACCGCTTATGCGGCGGCCAAGGGCGGGCTGGTTTCCATGACCAGAACCACGGCTGTCGACTACGCGTCCTACGGAATTCGCGCGAACTGCGTTTGCCCTGGGGGGATGGAGCCGGTCGAGCGCGGAAACCTCACGGAGGATCAGCTGGCGAAACTGTACGAGGCAGTAGCGTTCTCCGGTGGAGCACTCCTGGACAGGGTCGCCCACGTCGACGACGTCGCCCGCTTTCTGCTGACCCTCGTCGGTCCCGCCGGCATGGCGATGACCGGGGCGATCATCCCGTTCGACGGTGGTTTCACGGCGAAGTGATGCCTACGTCGGGGTTGATGCGCTCGCGGTGCATCGGAAAGCGCTGGGCGTGACGCCATTCCGAGACGTGCTCGTTGTCTCTACATGGGTGCAGCGCCCGTTCGTCTGACTTCGCCGATGTGATCCTTCTGCCTTAGCTGACTCCATTGAAGTCTGCGAAGGACCGCGTGGACATCGTTTCCGCCTACCAATGAGTCGGGTCATATCGAGGGGCTGCTGACCTCTGCGGCTCCACCTCCAAGACCGTCGACGCGTCGTGAAAAGTTCGAAGCCGGCGATAACGCACCACCACGGGCTGAGCGGGCCCACAACTGTGATGCGGTGATCGATCTGGTTACCGAGCGTGTCGAGAAGTCGCAGGGTCGGATGTCGGCCAAGGGGATGGTACCTATCTTCCGGGTACAAGGGGTCGGCGCGTAACTTTCGGCGCCTGGTTGGTGCAGCGAAGACGTTGTGGCGCAACGAGCATCAGCGGGGCCAGCGCCCGGCAGTGTGATCGCCCGGCGAGTATCTGGTAGCCAACGTGGTGATTCCCACCGCCGAATACGTCCGGCTGGCAGGTCATTACGGGTTCGTACCCGACTTCTGCCACTCTTCGGATCCCGAATCGAAGGCGATCGTGGAGTCAACCGACTCAGGGCCGCCGGGTTCCGGTGACCAAGACCTTGGAGTCGTTCGACGTGACCACGTCCTCGATCCACCCGAAGGTGTTCGACTATCCATCCAGTCTGGAACGGATTCGTACACCACAAAATCGGCGATCATCGGACCCGCCGGGACCAGCAAGTCCACACCCTGATTGGGGGCCGCCGCCATCCATGCCGGACACAAGGTTCGCTACTTCACCGCCGCGGACCTCGTGGAAACCCTCTACCGTGGCTTGGCCGACAACACCGTGGCAGGGGTCAATGCCTTCACGCGCAACCGGCTTGCACCGGTACTTCAATGTCGAACCTCACGCCATGGGCGTAGCGCACATCGCCTGCAGGACGAACCATGGAGCGAAAGCCGCCCGTTCGAGCAGCTATCGGCCCACGGCCAATTGGTGAGATTCAGGGCAGCGACTCGGCACTAAGTCGCTCACCGGGGGTGAACGTCGCAGGCGCGTTGATCCACCCGTTGATGATGCCGATACTGGTGTAACGCCGGGCCGCATCGTGATCGATGCGGTAGTCCGGCATCCGAGCAAGCACGCCACGCACCATCGAGGTCAACTCGATTCGCGCGATGTGGGAACCGAGACAGCGATGAACGCCGATGCCAAACGTCGTGTGGCGGTTGGGGAAGCGATCGAGAATCACTTCGTCGGGACGCTCGAAGGCCGACTCGTCCTGGTTCGCCGATGCCCAGCTGAGCAGGACGCGGTCATTGGTTTGCAGCTCCACGCCACCGACCGTGACGGGTTCGGTGACGGTGCGTGCCAGTCCTTGCTGCGGCGTGAAATAGCGGAGAAACTCCTCACACGCCTGCGGGATCAAGTCGGGGTTGTCGAGCAAGCGCTGCCGCTGCTCGGGATGATCGGCAAGGTAGATCAGTGCATTGGCGGTGACCGCGGTGGTGGTATCGAATCCGCCAGCCATGACCAGGTTCACCATCGAGAACACCATGTCCTCGGGCACCGGCTGACCGTCGATCTCAGCTGTGACGAGGGCGTCGATCAGGCCCACGCCCGAAGGGTGCTTGCGACGCTCGGCGATGAACTCCCAAACGCCGCCCGCCGCCTCCAAGTAGCGCATGACGACGGGACCCTGCTCCTCGGGCGGCGTGTAGATGATCTCGTGCTGGATTTGGGCGTAGTCACGCCAGTTTTCAATGGGCAGGCCCAGGAACTCGCACGTGAAGAGAGACGGCACTGGGTTGGCGAGGTCGTCAACGATGTCGAACGAGCCCTTCTCGATGACCTGGTCCAGACAGACATCGACCCACCGCGCTACGGGCTGTTCCCATTGTTTGCTGGCGCCTGGGGAGAAGAAGGGGTTGAGTAGCTTGCGGTAAGGCAGGTAGTCCGGGGCATCCATCTCGATCGGGTACATCGGGACCGGCGCCGGCGGGATGGTCACCCCGAGCGGGCTGATCCCGTTCACGTCGTGCCCGGACGCGAATGCCGCATCATTCTTGGCCGCGGCCACGACATCGTCGTAGCGGCTGATCACGTAGAAGCCACCGTGCGCCTCAGTGTGTGCGACTGGACATTTCGCGCGCAGGTCGGCATTGATCGCTGCCGAATTCTCGGCGTACTCGGGAGAATGGTGGTCGAATTGTGTTGTCGTGCGCTCGTCGAAAGTTGTCATGTGATGTTCTCCTGCTGAGTTGTGCCGGCTGTCAGGGCTTGTTGAGATTGCCTGCGTCGACGGGCAATGTGACGCCGGTGATGTAGCGGGCGTCGTCGGAGATGAGGAACAGCACGGTTTTGGAGATCTCCTCGGGAGTGAGTGCCGGAACCGGGGAATAGGGCTGGTCGGCCGGGGCATCGAGATCTGGCAGCACATTGGAGGCACCCTGAATGAAGAGCGGCCACTCCGGAGCGGCCTCCCATGCATCCGGTGCGGTGCTCATGGCGCTTATGACGCCCGTCGGATGGATGGTATTGACCCGGATACGGTGCGGAGCAAGCTCATTGGCGAATGCCCGCATGAGGCCGACAACTCCGTGCTTGCTGGCGGCATAGTGGGCGTAGGGCACCTGTCCGCGGATTCCGGCGGCAGAACTGGTGATGACGATGGAGCCACCGCCGCCGTCGATCAGGTGCGGCGCTGTCGCCTGAATCGTGTTCCATACACCCTTCAGGTTGGTGTCGACGATCAGGTCGTAAAGCTCTTCTGAGATGCTCAGTGAGCCGTCCTTGTGAAAGGACGCCACGCCTGCATTGGCGCTGACCGCGTCGATGCGACCGAACTCGCGAATCGCCTGAGCGGCAGCGTCCTTCAGAGCGGCGCCGTCGCGAACGTCGGCGACCACCGTCAGGCAGCGGCGGCCCTCGTTCTCGACCAGCTTGCGCGTCTCGTCCAGTTCGGCCTCGGTGGCGTACGAATAGCGAATCTTGTCGCTGACCTGGCGGCACACGTCGACCGCAACGATGTCGGCGCCTTCCTTTGCCAGGTGCAGTGCGTGCGAGCGTCCCTGCCCGACCCCCGCACCCGTGATGAAGACGACCTTGTCCTGAACCCTGCCCATCGTGGTTGTCGCTTTCCTCTAGATCGTTGGTGGTGGTGTCTCGAATGGCTCACTGCAGCCCGATGTACACGTTCTTGGTGTGTTGAAATTCTTGTAGCCCCCAGATGCCGCCCTCGCGGCCGAACCCGCTTTGCTTGACACCGCCAAAAGGAGCGGCGGACGGGACGATCGGGAATCCATTGACCGCGACACCACCGGCGTCGAGCGCGGCGGCCATCACGTGGGCACGACGCAGGTCGCGGGTGTGCAGGTATGCCGCCAACCCGTAGGAGGTGTTGTTGGCGAGTTCGACGGCCTCATCCTCTGAGTCGAACCGGAGGATGCTGAGTACCGGCCCGAAGATCTCCTTCTGCGCCAGGTCGCTCGCGGGATCGACTTCGCCGAACACGGTGGGCTGGTAGTAGTAACCGCCGCCCTGACCGGATGGTCGTTGCCCACCGGCGAGCAACTCGCCGGCACCGTCAGCGACCGCGCCGTCGACGGCGCGACTGACACGTTGCAGCTGCGCGGCGGTGGCAAGGGGGCCCATCATGGTGGTGGGCTCCCATGGGTCGCCGACGCTTAGCATCTGCGCGCCGGCCACCACGCGGGCCACGATTTCGTCGTAGACGCCGTTGTGGACCAGTAGTCGAGTCGGCAACATGCAACCCTGGCCGGATAACGTCATCAGTCCTGCTCCGACGGCCTGCATCGCCGCGGCGTCGAGGTCGGCGTCGGGAAACACGATATTCGCTGACTTGCCGCCAAGTTCGAGAATGACCGGGGTCAGCACCTGAGCGGCTGCGGTGAGGACCTTGCGCGCTGTTTCACCACCTCCGGTGAAGGTGATCTTGTCGACACCCGGGTGCGAGCACAGCGCGGCTCCCGCCTGTCCGTCGCCTGGGATCACGTTGAAGACCCCCGGAGGCAGTCCGGCCTCGGCAGCAATCTCCGCGAACCGCAAAGCGCTGAAGGGTGAATTCTCCGGCGGCTTGAGCACCACGCAGTTACCCGCGGCAAGTGCCGGGGCGACTTTCATGCCGATCGCCACCAGCGGGCCGTTCCACGGAATGATGGCCCCGATCACGCCGAGCGGCTCATTCCGAACGTAATCGAATGCGCCACCTGCGGGCACGGAGACGACCTCGCCCGCCGACTTGCCGATCCAGCCGGCGTAGTAGGTGAACCAGTCTGCGGCAATCTGTGCCGTGGATCCCGCCAGCAGGTTGGGGATACCCAGCTCGTAGGTGGCGATGGAAGCCAGGCGCTGCTGGTCGGCGAGTAACCGCTGCCCGATCGACAAAAGGATGTCGCGACGACGGTTCAGGTCGAGATCACGCCAAGCCGGGAACGCATCCCGCGCAGAGGCTACGGCGGCGTCGACCTCACTGACGCCGGCCAGCGGTACCAATGCCTGCACCTCGCCGGTTGCGGGATTGTGGTGCTCGTAGGTCCCGCCGCTGCCAGCGGTGAGGGCATCGTGACCGATGATGAGCCGTGGAGTTGGAAGACTGTCTGGCAATGTGATCTGCACGTATAGCGTCCGATCTGTTGGTCTTGCCCACGGTGTCACCGACGGCCTTGCCCGCAATGTGTGATCTAGCCCATCTTTGATGCCCGAGGCAGACCGAGGCAACGACGAGTGTGAAAAGGGCGTTCCGCCCCGCCACGTTGGCGAGCCGAACTACGGCGCTCAGACATTTACGGAAAAGCGCGCTTTCACCGACGCGCCTATGCCTGTGGGCGCGCACTTCCTACATTGGCCTCACGATGCCGCACGATCGTGGATACCCCACAGTCTGAGAAGGGAAGTGAGCGTGGCCGGTCCGCTCGAAGGATTCAGGGTGATCGACTGCTCGCGTGGGCTGGCAGGGCCCCGTGCCACCGGGATGCTCGCCGACTACGGGGCGGAGGTGTGGTGGGTCGAACCGCCGGGCGGCGATCCCTGGCGGGCGGTGCTACAGTCCGAGTACTCCGCGTTCAACCGCGGCAAGCGCAGCGTGCAGATCGACCTCAAAACCGAGGCTGGGCGGGACCACCTGTTCGAACGACTCGCCGGCGCCGACGTCTTGCTCACCAGCTGGCGTCCGGGTGTGGGCGAGCGTCTTGGAATCGGTTGGGACGCAATCCATCAAGCGTTCCCGCGACTGGTATACACCTCAATTTCCGGATTCGGTGAGGACGGCACGCTGGCCGACGTCGCAGGGCACGAGGCCATCGTGCAGTCCTACGTCGGCGCGACCGCTGAGCAGGCTGGGCTGCGCCCCGCTCCGATCTACGAGGGCCTGCCCTTCGCCAGCATCGGTGCGGCCAGCCTCGCTGTAATCGGATCGTTGGCGGCGCTGTATCGACGCACCGTTGATGGGAATGGCCGCCATGTCCAGACGTCGCTGGTGGACGGCGCCCTGAGCTACCTCGGCATGATCTGGGGCGATGCCGACGATGTCAACGCGGCACCGCCGATCGTGCCGGGCACCATTCGTCTGGTGTCGCGGTCGTACCGTTGCGCCGATGACGAGTACATCGGCGTGCACACCGGGGCGGTGGGAGCGTTCGGGCGCTTCATTCGGGAGCTGGGCCTGGGCGACCGGGTCGGTGCCGCCGAGGATGGGTCCGACATGCGGGTGCCGCTGACCGACACCGAACGCAAGATCGTGCTGGAGGAGATTCCGGCGATCCTCGAGACGCAACCCCGTGATGTCTGGCTCAAACGACTGATAGACGCCGACGTTGCCGCGATCCCGGAACTGCGCGCCGGCCAGATCTTTGATGAGCCGCAGGTCCGGCACAACGGGATGGTGCTCACCGTCGATGACCCGACGCTGGGCTTGGTCCAGCAGGTGGCGCCGGCGATCCGGTTCCAGGGCTTCGATCATCGTCCGGCTACCGCCGCACCGACAGCGGGCTGTCACGACGATGAGGTCCCGACGAATCGGACTGGTATGAAACCCGTTGGCGAGCAACACCCGGTTGAGGACGTGCCCTTGCTCGACGGGTTGCGCGTACTCGACGCCGGGGCCTACTACGCCGGGCCATTCAGTTCCCGGCTACTGGCCGACCTAGGCGCTGACGTCATCAAACTGGAGACCACCCTCGGCGACCAGTTGCGCGGAATCGCACGACCATTCAGATCTGCGTCGGCAGGGAAACGGGCGGTCTCCCTGAACCTCAAGGATCCTGAACTGCACCCGGCACGCGACAGCTTGGTCCGATGGGCCGACGTCGTGCTGCACAACATGCGCCCCGGGGCCGCTGACCGCCTCGGCCTGGGGGCCGAGCGAGTGAGCGAACTCAATCCTGGCGCGGTCTATCTCTATGCACCTGGCTGGGGATCGACCGGACCAGACTCCATGCGGCAGTCGTTCGCCCCGTTGATGTCCGGCTACGTCGGGATCGGTTACGAGGTAGGCGGACAGTTCAACCCGCCGATGTGGCCACTGGGCAACGAGGATCCCGGCAACGGACTCACGGGCGCGGTGGGCATCCTGATTGCCTTGGTGCAGAAGGCGTCCAGTGGCCGTGGTTGTTACGTGGAGAATCCGCAACTAAACGCGGCGATGACCCATATCACACACATCGTGCGGCAGTCCGATGGCACGGTTCTCGGCGCTGAACGCCTGGACCCGTTGCAGATGGGGGTGGGCCCGCTCGATCGACTCTATGAGACCAGCGACGGCTGGATCTGCATTGTGGCGCTCAGTGATCGCGAAATCGGGGCGTTGGAAACGGTACTGGGACTGACCGTTCTCCAGGACCCGCGTTTCGCGACCCACGAGTTGCGTCAACAGAACGGGTACGAACTCGCCGACGCCGTCTCCGACGCGTTACTCAAGAACGACACAGAGCATTGGCTGCGGCAGCTGCGGGCCGCTGGTGTCGCGGCGATGGAGCCGAAGTCCGAAAGCAACAACCAAGCGTTCCACCGCGATCCGCTGAATCAGGCGATCGGCCGCGTCGCCGAAGTGTCGGACGGCAAGGGTCTGTTCGTGCGCGAAGCCGCGACGATGGTGCGCGTGAGTGGGGCTGCCCGGGCTCCACATCGTCTGGCTCCCGCATTCGGGGCAGACACCGAAACTGTGTTGCTTGAGCACGGCTATCCCGCTGAAACCATCGCGCGGTTGCGGGAACGTCGCTCCATCAAATAGCGAAGATGCCCGGCGGGGCCCCGCCGGGCTTCGAGCGGCCCGATCGGCAGTGGACGTGCTGTCGAGAGTGAGGACCACGGAACAGGGTTCTCGCTTGATGCAAGAAACATCAATCGTTCGGTGCGGCCCCGCATTCTGCTCGGTGTCTGGTTGTCACTCGCACCGCGACGTCCCCGTGAGATGTGGTTCGGTAACGCGGCGCCTCCGCCTTCGACAACGACGCTGATTCATAGCGTGGACGCTCGCGATATCGGGTTGGGGATCGGCCTGGTTCTCGATCCGTGCCGTGACTCGACATGGCTGCGTGCGGGCCTGCTCGCTGACTTGGTCGACGTCGCCGCAGATGCGAGTGTCAGAAACCAGATGTCTCTCGCGCGGGTCCGCCTTGCGGACCCGCCCACAGGGACTGCGAACTAACTGCCGACCGTACCTGCATCACGCAACCCCGCGATCCGCTCTGCCGAGAAGCCGATCTCGGTGAGAATCTCCTCGGTCTGCTCACCGAGAGCCGGTGCATGATGGCGGATTTCGGTGGAGCGGCGTCCGTCGACGAGTGCGGGCAGTGTGACGTGTGTGAACCGTCCGGCGCTGGGATGTTCGGCGTCGATGAAAACCCCGCGGGCACTGAGCTGGGGATCCGAGCGCAGCTCGTCGGCCTGCAGTGCGGGTCCGATCGCCAGATCGTGCTCGGCAGCCAGCCGGTCCACTCTGCTTGGGTGCGGGTCTCGATGATCTTCTGGACCTCGCGGCGAAGGGTCTGATCTGGATCGGCGGTCACTGCGAAATCGACTGGTCCGGCGTCGCTTTCGCCAATGAGGTCTTCACGTCCGGCGAGCTTGCAGAAGTTCTTCCAGAAGTGCTGTTCGATGCAGCAGAATAAGACGTACCGTTTGTCCGACGTGCGGTAGAACTGGTACTTCGCACTTGTCGTCCCGTGGGGATCGATAGGGTCCGGGAGCGAGCGCCGGTCGGCGATGCGGTCGTCGTTGAGCTGATACGTCGCCGCGATCCATGCCGAAGAGATCACCGCCTCGGACGCGGAGACGTCGATGTGACAGCCCTCGCCGGTGCGCTGGCGCTGTACCAGAGCGGCAGCGACGTGCAACGCCGCGAAAGTGGCGCCCGCGGCGGTGCCCTCGCCGCCGGACGCAATGCCGTTGAATGTTTGCGCTCCCTGGTAAGGCCGCACTAATCCGTTCCCGTCCATCTCCAGAGGGGTTCCGCCGGCCGCGGCGTTCATCATCTGACCGTGGGTGGGGATGGTCGCGTAGGGCCCTGTCGCTCCATAGCCGGTGTACTGGCAGTAGACGATCTCGGGACGGCGCAGCCGCTGATCCTCGTAGCCGACACCCAGTTTGGCCATCGCGTCGGCCGAGTTGCCGTCGACGAACACGTCCGCCGTGTCCAGCAACTCCCAGAACACCTCGAGGCCCTGAGCCTGGCGCAGATCAAGAGCGATGCTGCGCTTGTTCTTATTGACCTGGAGGTGCGCGGGGCTGTAGTGCGGTGTGACCTGGCCGAGGAAGTCACGCAGGTAGTCGCCTCTGAACGGGCTCTCGATCTTGATGACGTCTGCGCCCAGATCGGCGAGCAGCACCCCGAGGGTGTCCCCGTTGAACAACTGCGCGGACTCGAGCACTCGTGTTCCGGTCAGCAATCCCATGTTTCGGCCTCCGATGTACGGCGTTTGGTGGTGGATGTCGCAGGTGGCTACAGGACGAATTCGCGATCGCGCATGTGCTCAGGGATGCGTGGGTCACGCTCGCGGATTTCGTGGGGTGGTAGACCGACCTCGGACATGACCGGCAGGTAGGGGTCGGGTTCGACACCCCAATTCCAGCGCCGGATCTCGGCAGCGGACCGTCGCCCTGACATGGCCCGAACGAACTCGAAGCGGTCGGCGACGACGCAGGAATTGGCGTGGCCCCGGCCGGCGATGGTGCCCCACTGTTCGACGGTGACGCGCAAGGGGGGCAGGTCTGCTGCCTCAACGCGATCTGAGAACCTCCCGGAAAGTTCGTCGAGTGCGACCTTGATTGCGATGTCGTCGCGGGCGTCGGCCGCGCCGAGCGTAGTGAGCAGGTCATGTTCACACAGCACGGCGTCAGTAATCAGAAATGAGGCGAATTGCGGATCGTCCTCGACCCGTGTGTGGACACCCGCAGCCGACTCACCCCAGGCCGCAAGTGACTCGGTCAGGGTGAATTCGCCGGCTCCCTGGCCAGCCGCCGGCGGGACGAGGGGGTTTCTCGCGGACGACTTCGCCCTGTCAGCCAGGTGGGCCACGACGTCGCGCACCGTCGCGCCCGGCACGGTCGGCACGGTGATGTCGCCAGCGTCCTCAGACAGTCCGCCCAGTAGTGCGACGATTCGCTGTGAGGTGGCGTTCCAAATCGCCGGTAGGTCTCTCACACCCGCTGGTGTGGTGTCGGAACGCATGTCTTCTCCTTGGAGCCGCTGACGCACCTGGAGCCTAGGAGTCGGGCGACCCGGTTGGAAGTAGGCCGCAGCGCGCGCACCGCAAATGGCGTTCCGGTCTGCGAGGACCAATTCGCCGGGAAGCGGTGCCATCATGGCCATCGAGCGTGATCCTGCATACACCAGTACGCGGAAAGAAGGGGTACACGACTGTGTTCCAGTTGTTTAGCGTCGATGACCACATCGTCGAGCCAGCGCATGTGTGGGCCGACCGCGTGCCAGCCAAGTTCAAGGATCGCGCGCCGCACGTCGTGGAAGTCGACGGCCGTCAGATCTGGGAGTGGGACGGCGGCCGCGAGCTGACGATGGGCCTCAATGCCGTGGCGGGTAAGCCCCGCGAGGAGTGGGGTATGGAGCCGGCCCGGTTCGAGGACATGATCCCAGGCTGCTATGACCCCGTCGAGCGCCGCAAGGACCTGCTATCCAACGGAATTTTCGCATCGGTGTCCTTTCCGACGCTTCCGGGTTTTGGCGGCCGCAAGTTCGCCAACTTCGCGGACAAGGAACTCGCTCTCGCATGTGTACGCGCATGGAACGACTTCATGCTCGAAGAGTGGTGTGGCGCAGGTCCGGACGTCTTCGTGCCGATGCACATCCTGCCGACGTGGGACATCGATTTGGTGGTCAAGGAGCACGAGCGGTGCGTCGGGTTGGGCAGCAAAGCGATCTGCTTCATCGAAGACCCGTCGAATGTCGGCCTTCCCAACTTCCACGGCGGTTACTGGGAACCGTTGTTCGCCGCGGCGCAGGCTTCACAGACCCCGATCTGCATGCACATCGGTTCGGGGCTTCCCGTGGTGTCGCTTGAAGGACTCAACCCGATGACCGAGATTGCCGCCGTCATCGCCTATTCACTACGTTCATCGGTCAATCTCATGGTCAGTCCACTACTGCGCAAGTATCCCGACGCCAAGGTGGTCTGGTCCGAGGGCGGTATCGGCTGGATTCCCGCAGCGATCGAGCGGGCCGATCGGCAGTGGGAGCGGCACCAGTACTGGAGTCACATCGAGAACGCCCATATCAAGCCCTCGGATGTCGCAAGAAAGAGCATGTACTTCTGCATGATCGAGGAACCGGTGGGCATCAAGTACCGGCACGACTTCACTGTCGACAACATCCTCTGGGAGTCCGACTATCCGCACGCCGACACTCCGTTCCCGAAGGCTCAGCTGGCGGCCAAGGAGGTGTTCGACGGCATCCCGCAAGACGAGGTCGACAAGATCACGCATCAGAACGCCGAGAAGCTCTTCCACTTCCCAATCTCGCAGGAACTCGTGGCCGCCTACACCGGGTCTGCGGTCTAGGCGACTCGAGCTTGCGGCTGGTTTTCATCCACGGCGGGCTGCAACCCGGGCGGCGGTGCTGGGATGACACCATCGCCGGTATCAAGCAGATGCGGCCCGACATTTCGACGGATGCAGTGAACAGCGGACCTGTCTGCGCTCTCGATCGACGAATGCGCCGCCGCGCATGCGAAAGGTCGACGGCGACGGCTCATCTGCATCCCGCGAGGGATGATCTGATCACATGGGCCGACGTCGTCCTGCACAACATGCGACCCGGCGCCGCGGAGCGGGTTGGGCTCGGTTATGACCGTGTGCGCGAACTCAATCCGGATGCGATCTACCTGTATGCCCCGGGATGGGGAAGCACAGGTCCCGACGCGATGCGGCAGTCCTTCGCGCCGCTGATGTCCGGGTACGTGGGAATCGGTTACGAGGTGGGCGGCCAGTTTCAATCCGCCGATGTGGCCGCTGGGCAACGAGGATCCGGGCAACGGGCTGACCGGCGCGGTAGCCATTCTCATGGCGAAGTTGCACCAAACCCATGGCGGCAGCGGCTGTTACGTGGAGAATCCACAGTTGAATGCGACCATGACCCACGCCGCTCATATCGTCAGGCGACCCGACGGAACGGTGCTCGCCGCGGAGCGGCTCGATCCTCTGCAGATGGGCATCGGCCCTCTCGACAGGCTCTACGAGACACGTGACGGTTGGCTCTGCGTGGTGGCACTGAGCGATGCCGAGATCCGACGACTCGAATCCGCGTTGGCGGTAACCATTCTCGACGATCCGCGCTTCGCGACGCCCGACCTTCGGGCGGAAAACAGCTACGAGCTCGCGGACATCCTGTCGGACGTGTTCCTGACACGCGACAACGAAGAATGGGTGCAGCTGCTGCGATCAGCGGGCGTCGCGGCGATTATTCCCAAGGTTGAGAGCAACAACGAAGCCTTCCACCGTGATCCGATCAATCAAGCGATCGGCCGGATCGCCCAAGTGGCGGACAGCAGCGGCCGATTCGTCCGGGAGGCCGCGACGATGGTGCGGGTGACCGGAGCTGCGACGGCCCCACACCGCCTCGCGCCGTCGTTCGGCGCGGATACCGAATCAGTCCTGCGTGAGCACGGGTACGACTCCAAGAAGATCGCCGAGCTTCGAGAGCGCGGCGCGATCAAATAGCGCCGTTAGGCGGCTGATCTCTCGAGAATATGGACGCCGCAGGCGGAGCCAAGGCCGATCACGTGGGCGAGGCCGACCTTGGCGTTCTCGATCTGGCGGTCGCCTGCCTCGCCGCGAAGGTGGTGGCAGACCTCCCAGATGTTGGCGATTCCGGTGGCCGCGATGGGGTGTCCTTTGGACTGCAGCCCGCCCGACACATTGACCGGCGTCGAGCCGTCGCGCCAGGTGGCGCCGGAGTTGAAGAAGTCGGCGGCGCCTCCCTCCTCGCACAGCATCAGGTTGTCGTAGTGCACCAGCTCGGCGGTCGCGAAGCAGTCGTGCAGCTCGACCAGGTCGAGATCGTCTGGTCCGACCCCGGCGTGCTCATAGGCGGTCGCGGCGGCTTTGCGGGTCAGCGTGTTGACGTTCGGTAGGACTTGGCAGCCTTCCTCGTAGGGGTCGGTGGTTAGGACCGATGCCGACACCTTCACAGCACGCCGACGTTGTTCGGCTGACAGCGACTTGAGTGTCTCTCCGTTGCACACGATCGCGGCCGCGGCTCCGTCGCAGTTGGCTGAGCACATCGGCCGGGTGTTCGGGTAGGCGATCATCACATCGTTCATGATCTGCTCGAGCGTGAACCGCTTCTGGTAGGCGGCGAGCGGATTCAGCGTCGAGTGGGCGTGGTTCTTTTCGCTGATCTTGGCGAACAGCTCAAAGCTCGTGCCACCGTACTTGTGGCCGTATTCCGTGCCGATTTGGGCGAACACGCCGGGCATGGTTTCGGTGCCGATTCGTCCGTCGATTGGGGCGACCGCGCCGAAGCGACCCCGCGGTGCCCAGACATCGCCGTCGTCGGACTTACCGCCCCCGGCGAGAAGTCCGGCGCCGGAGAGCTTTTCGACACCGACAGCCATCCCGTAGTCGACCTCGCCGGCTTTCACGGCCATGATTGCCGTGCGCAGCGCGGTCGCCCCTGTCGCGCAGGCATTGGCCACGTTGTAGACCGGGATGCCGGTCTGGCCGATCTGCTTCTGCAGCTGCTGACCGATCCCGGCGCTTGCGTTCATGAGGTTGCCGGCCGCCAGCACACCGATGTCGGCCATGGTCACGCCGGCGTCGGAAAGCGCGCCGATCGCGGCCTCGGCCGCCAGGTCAACGGTGTCCAGGTTCGTGTGCTTACCGAACTTGGTCATCCGGATCCCGATGATCCAGATCTCGTCGCTCGCACTCATTCGATGCTCCTTCGTGGCATGTGGGGGTTTGGTCAAACCGCGGGTTCGAAGCCGAAGCCGATGGCCTCTGTCCCGTTGGAGTCGGTGCCGATCGGGAACGTTGCGAGTCGTACCTTCATCCCGTCGTGGACATGTTTCGGGTCGGGCTCGACATTGACGAGGTTGGTCCGCACTTGAGTGCCGTCGCAGTCCACCACGGAAGCGACGAACGGAACGGGGATCCCCGGTGCGGCGAACGTGACTATCGTGAACGCTCGCACCGTTCCCTCGGTCGCGACCGGTACGGCCTTGAATTCGGTGGCGAAGCAGCCGGCGCATGCATTCCGCCGATCGAAGAACCGCGCACCGCAGTTTGTACATTCCTTGGCGACCAGATGCGGTTCACCGTCGTCGAGAACCAGATAGTCGACCAGGGGGATCTGCTCGGCCATGAATACCTCCGTTGTATGTGCGATCGACGGTAGCGGGTCAGCCGCCGACCACACCTGCATTGCGCAACGCGGTGATGTCGTCGGCGCGCAATCCGATCTCGGCGAGAAGCTCGTCGGTCTGCTCGCCCAGTGCAGGGGCGTGATGACGGATCTCGGTTGACCGGACGCCGTTGACCAACGCCGGCAGGGTTACGTGAGTGAACGGACCGGCGACAGGATGTACGGCGTCGATGAATGTCCCTCGCGCAGCCAACTGTGGGTCGGTGCGGAATTCGTCCTGTTGTAGCGCAGGGCCGATCGCCATGTCGTGCTCGGCGGCGAGCTTGATCCACTCGGCCTGGGTGCGCGTTTCGATGATCTTCTGGATCTCACGGCGCAGACTTTGATCCGGCTCAGTGGTGACCGCGAAATCAACAGGGCCGCTGTCGGATTCGTCGATCAGATCCTCGCGGTCGGCGACTTTGCAGAAGTTTCGCCAGAATGCGGGTTCGATACAGCAGAACAGCACGAAACGATCGTCGGATGTGCGGTAGAACTGGTATTTCGCACTCGCCGTGCCGCTCGGGTCGACCGGGGCAGGCAGAGAGCGCCGGTCGGTCATGCGTTCGTCGTTGAGTTGGTATGTCGCGGCGATCCACGCTGACGAGATGACGGCCTCGGAGGCGGCGACATCGATGTAGCACCCTTCGCCGGTGCGTTCTCGCTGGACGAGTGCTGCCGCAACGTGCAGCGCCGCGAACGTGGCGCCCGCCGACGTACCCTCCCCACCCGACGCGATCCCGTTGAACGACTGCGGACCCAGATACGGCCGCACCAACCCGTCGTCGCCCATCTCCAAAAGTGTCGCGCCGGCAGCCGCGTTCATCATCTGACCGTGGGTAGGGATCGTCGAGTACGGCCCGGTCGCGCCGTATCCGGTGTACTGGCAGTAGACGATCCCCGGGCGATGGGATCTCTGGGCCTCATATCCGACGCCGAGCTTGTCCATCGCGTCCGCGGAGTTGCCGTCGACGAAAACGTCAGCGGTCGCCAGCAGTTTCCAGAAGACGTCGCGGCCCTTTTCCTTTCGCAGGTCTAGCGCGACGCTGCGCTTGTTCTTGTTGACCTGCATGTGAGCCGGACTGTTGTGCGGGGTGACTTGGCCGAGGAAGTCGCGCAAATAGTCGCCGCGGAACGGACTCTCGATCTTGATGACGTCGGCCCCGAGATCGGCGAGGAGCACACCGAGAGTGTCGCCATTGAATAACTGAGCGGACTCGAGCACCCTGACACCGCTGAGCAGTCCCATGTTGTGACCTTTCTTGTCAAAGCACGAATTCTCTTGTCAGAGCACGAATTCGCGGTCGCGCATGTGTTCAGGAATGCGGGGGTCGCGCTCATGGATGTCGCCTGCCGGCAGGTCCGCCTCGGACACCACTGACAGGTACGTGTCCGGTTCCACGCCCCAGTTCCACCGACCGATCTCCACGGCGGAGCGCCGTCCCGACATCGCGCGCACGAACTCGAAGCGATCGGCGACCACACAGGAGATGGCGCGGCCCTCGCCGATGATCGTGCCCCATTGCTCGACGGTCACACGCAGCGGCGGCAGTTGTGCCGAGGCAACCCGATCGGAGAAGCGCCCAGACAGTTCATCAAGGGCGACCTTGACGGCGATGTCGTCACGGGCACCCGGCACACCGAGTGCCGTGCGCAGGTCGTGCTCGAACATGACTGCATACGTAATCAAGACCGACGCCAGGTCTGGGTCTTCACCGAAGGTGGCCCCAATGATCTCCGACGCCTTCTCCCAGGCGTCGAGGAGTTCGGCCAATGCCGCGCGCCCGTCGTCTACGGGCGAAGGCAAGCTCAATGCCCTGCGCCGGACGTCGCCAGGGTCGTCGACGGCTCTGGTCGACGTATTGACCAGGTGAGCGAGCGCATCGCGGATGGTGGTTCCTGGCACGGTCGGAACCGCGGCGTCAGCGCAGTCTTCCGACAAATCCTGGAGCAACGCAGTGATCCGATCCCGGGTCGCATCCCAGACTGCCGGTAGGTTCCGTGAACCTGCCGGTGTCGTGTCGGATCGCACGGTCGTCCCTCCTGAAGTCGGCAGGCACCTCAGACCCGGCACGACGTACCTGGAGCGTATTGAGTTGTCCGCGGTCACGGAAGGACCAAGCGACGGTTCGGAACGCAAATGGCGTTCCGCCCGGCGCGCTCCAAATCGCCGCGCCGCGGTGCAATCTTGGCCGCTAGGGATCGCGGTTAGGCCAGTACAGAAGAGGTGAAGGACCTGTGTTTACGTTATTCGGCGTCGACGACCACATCGTGGAGCCTGCCCATGTGTGGGCCGACCGGGTGCCGGCCAAGTTCAAGGATCGCGCGCCCCATGTGGTCGAGGTCGACGGCCGTCAGATCTGGCAGTGGGACGGCGGCATGGAACTCACCATGGGACTCAACGCTGTTGCGGGCAAGCCGCGCGAAGAGTGGGGCATGGAACCTGCCCGCTTCGAGGACATGATCCCGGGCTGCTACGACCCCGTCGAGCGCTGAAAGGACCTGCTGTCCAACGGCATCTTCGCGTCTGTCTCCTTCCCGTCGCTGCCAGGGTTCGGCGGGCGCAAGTTCGCCACGTTCGACGACAAGGAACTGGCGCTGGCGTGCGTGCGGGCATGGAACGACTACATGCTCGAAGAGTGGTGCGGTGCTGGCCCCGACGTCTTCGTCCCGATGCACATCCTTCCCGTGTGGGCGATTGATCTGGCCATCAAGGAGCACGAGCGGTGCGTCGGGTTGGGCAGCAAGTCAATCTGCTTCATCGAGGACCCACACGCGGTAGGTCTGCCGAACTTTCACGACGGGTACTGGGAACCGCTGTTCGCCGCCGCTCAAGCTGACCAGACGCCTATCTGCATGCATATCGGTTCAGGGGGCGCCCAGGTTTCGCTCGAGGGAATGAACCCGATGACCGAGATCGCCGCTGCCTTTGCCTACGCGGCGCGCTCATCCGTGAACTTGATGGTGAGTCCGCTGCTGCGAAGGTACCCCGACGCCAAGGTGGTCTGGTCCGAGGGCGGCATCGGCTGGATACCAGCCGCGATAGAGCGCGCCGACCGCCAGTGGGAGCGGCATCAGTACTGGACGCATCTGGAGAACGCACACGTCAAGCCGTCCGAGGTCGCGCAACGAAGCATGTACTTCTGCATGATCGAGGAGCCGGTAGGCATCAAGTACCGGCACGATTTCCGGGTCGAGAGGATCCTGTGGGAGTCCGACTATCCACACGCTGACACCCCCCTTCCCCAAGACCCAGTTGTCGGCGAAGGAGGTGTTCGATGGAATTCCTCAGGACGAGATCGACCTCATCACGCACAAGAATGCTGAAGAACTCTTCCACTTCCCGCTTTCGCAGGAGCTCATCGCCGCTTACGGCGGAGCCGGCACGTAGGACGGCACGGCATTCGGCCAGTTGCACACCGAACCGCGGGAGCTTTGGCCTCTAACGATCGACGACTGCGTTGCCAACCGTGGGCTTGCCATCGTCCTGCGCCAAGCACCACCCGATTGGTCTGGGGACCCGCGTTTCAACTCCGCGATTTCTGCACGTGGGCTGTGGATTTGGCCGGCCGGAATCACAACCCTGATGCAGAAATCGGCGTAACGCCGAGGGCCCAGCTCCTTCCCTCGTCAGGGAGCGTGGATTGGATCGCCTGGAAAGGGGGAGACTGGTTGTAGTGGTGCCGTCGGCGGGAGGGAGTGAGCGATGCTGCTCGTCGTCCTGGGTTTCGCCGTCCTTGCCGCAGCCGCGCTGGCGATCGCGGTCATTTACACCAATGCCGCCATCGCGTGGTTGTGTGTCGCCGCGAGCCTTGTCGGTTTGGTGCTGATGGTCTTCGACGCGCTGCGGGAACGTCAGCGACGCGCAGGCGAACTGGCCCCGGAGGCACCGGTCCTCGCCTACGACGCCCATTACCCGGACTACGGGCTACACGAGCGGCCGGCGCACGACGCGCCAATCCACGATGACCATGAGGTCGAACGGGAGATCTTCCGCGAAGAGGACGTGCTGCACCCGGACACCGGACCCCGCGAACCGGACATCTCCAGGTTGCAGGCCTTCGAGACCATGGACGCTGACCACTTCCGAGCCCGAAAAGGGCGCAAGCGGCCCTGACGTCGAACGCGGTGTGAAAAGGACGATTTCGCCTCCGGCCGTCACCCAAATTGGGCCGCGGTCAAACACCATCGCCGCGGCCAACTGAAGGCGCAAGCGCCCAAAGCACCCACGCTGAACACAGGCTCGCTTGTAGGATAATTAGGTAAATAGTATAGATGTTTGCGATCAATGGCCGCCAGCCGTGGAATTGCGGTCCACATGTCAATTCGACGTTGGTTAATCAGCACCGCTGCGTTCAGTTTTTCCAGGCCGTCTGAACCCCAAAATAGCTAAATAGTTATCTCTCTGTCAAACGCCACTCGCTTCGGAGCCGAGGGACGGCCGGCTGTCGGGCGACGGCACCGTCTTGGCTCCGTGCGAGCGCCGCGAGCTGCAATCGTTGGACCTTGAGCTGGGACGATGCTGGGTCAACCCGCCGACGTGGGGTCACCTGTGTTCGACGCGCTCGTGGAGGAAGAAGGGACAAGTCGTCGTCGTGCAACGAGCAGACGCCCCGTAGTCAACCCAAACCGTCCGGCGACCGGTGCAAATAGGAAAACCGCTCAAAGATGTCGGAATTTGCGCCCAAGAAGACCGAACCAGCGATATTCACAGTATGTTGCTGCGGTTGGCCTATTTGGTAGCTATCGCATTGCTAATGAGGCGAAATATTGGCGAGAGTCGAAAGATGCCGATAAATGTTACTTCAATTAGCAAATTCACCGAGTTCTGAGACTTGAGTCACCTGTTCAGTTCCCGCGCTCATGTCGAGAACCCCCACGTCCAGAGGTCAAAGGGGTGAACTCGCAGCTAGACGAGCTAATGACATCGCGGGGAGCGACCGAGGGAAGCGTCTGGGCAGCCTGGCTGGGCGGATTTTGCTCGATAAGACAGATTGATGCCGGATGTCTTGTCGGCCTACAGCAAAAGATCATGATCGGAGGCTCTCGTAGTCACAGAGTGCCGGTAAGAATAGTCCCCAAGACTTGCTCGCTATGAAAAATGTGAGGTACGGTTCACGGCACCCGAGGTGTGCTTTGTGTCACGCGGGGCGAGACGTTACGAATCAAAGTCGGAGCGTAGGCGAGAGGAACCAAGAACTTTATGGTGTACGAGAGCAAGCACGGAGACCCTAGGCCTTGACCTCGCCGCAGCCCGCCCGCAAGCCGTTACGAGGTGTTGGGACGTCCACCGCGATGCCCCCCGACACCGTCGTTTCGAAACCCACGCCACCGTCACGGATCCACAACGGCGCGGGCGCCGCTCTATATGCCTGCCTTACAAGCCTTTCTGTCGTACGCGCCCTGGAGGGCCCGCTCATGGCGCTGTTCGTGGTCAACGTGCTCAGGACGCTTCCGTACAAGAAGTCAAGAAAACGGCGTTCCGCGCTTGCTCATTCCGCCTCGTGGGCTGGGCCCTTACGCTTCGTTCGCCAAACCCGGCCACAGGGAAGGACTTTGAATTCAATGTCGCCTGTCAGCAAGCATTCGGACATCTGACGATGGCCTTGCAGAACCTGGCGATGAAGCCGCTGCGCGGCGTCGGCGGTTTCTACGCGATGGCACTGGACACGTTGGTGGCCATTCCGCGTCGGCCGTTCGCCTGGCGAGAGTTCTGGTTGCAGTGCTGGTTTATCGCCCGGGTATCGGTGCTTCCGGCGTTGCTGCTGGCCGTGCCGTTTACGGTGCTCACCGCGTTTACCCTCAACGTGCTCCTGGTGGATTTCGGTGCCGCCGACGCCGCCGGCACCGGTGCGGGCATCGCGATGGCGCAACTGGGCCCGATCGTGACGGTGCTGGTCGTCGCCGGCGCCGGCGCGACTGCTATTTGTGCCGATCTGGGCGCCCGCACGATTCGCGAGGAGCTTGACGCGCTGCGGGTGATGGGCATCAACCCGATCCAGACCTTGGTGGTGCCGCGGGTGTTGGCCGCCAGCGTTGTGGCGGTTCTGCTTTCGGCGGTTGTGTCGCTAGCGACGTTGGTTGGATCGTTTTTCTTCTCCGTCTTCGTCCAGGGCGTCACACCGGGCTATTACGTCGCCGGGCTGACGTTGCTGACCGGGTCCACAGACGTCTTCGTCCTGTTGTTCAAGGCGGGGCTGTTCGGCCTGGCCGCCGGCCTCATCGGCTGTTACAAGGGCATCTCGGTGGGTGGCGGCCCGGCCGGCGTCGGTAACGCGGTCAACGAGACCGTGGTGTATTCGTTCCTGGCGCTGTATGTGATCAACCTGCTCGTCACGGCCGGGCAGTTCGGAATCTGATGAGCGACGTCGTCAGCACCCCGAGCACACTGCATCCGCGTGTGCGCCGCACCTTCGGCGGCTTCGCCAGCGGCTGGAATCGAATCGGCCGCCAAACCCAGTTCTACGGTCTGACCATCCGGTCGATCGGCACCGCCGTGGTGCACTACAAGGCGGAGATCATCCGTCTCATCGCGCAAATGAGCCTGGGCACAGGCGCTTTGGCGCTGATCGGCGGCACTGTTGTCGTCGTCGGTTTCCTCACGCTGTCCACCGGCGCGTTGATCGCGGTTCAGGGCTACAACCAGCTCTCCGGCGTGGGCGTGGAGGCGCTGACGGGCTTCGTTTCTGCCTACGTCAACGTTCGGATCATCGCGCCGGCGACGGCAGGCATCGCCCTGGCGGCGACGATCGGCGCGGGCGCCACCGCCCAACTGGGCGCCATGCGCATCTCGGAGGAGATCGACGCGCTGGAAGTGATCGGAATTCGGTCGGTTGCCTACTTGGCGTCGACCCGCGTGCTCACCGGCGTCATCGTCGTCATCCCGCTGTACTGCATTGCGGCGCTGATGGCGTTCCTGGCGGCGCGGCTGGGCACGATCATGCTCTACGGGCAGTCCAGCGGCGTCTACGACCACTACTTCGATACGTTTCTGATTCCGTCCGATCTGCTCTGGTCGTTCGTGCAGACCATCGCGGTGGCCGTCGTCGTGATGCTCGTTCACACCTACTACGGCTACACGGCTACCGGTGGACCGGCGGGAGTGGGAGAAGCGGTCGGGCGGGCCGTGCGGGCGTCGTTGATTTCGACAATATTCGTGCTTCTGTTGGTCTCACTGGCCGTGTACGGGCAGTCCGGCAACTTCCACCTGGCCTCATAGAGCATGGAAACCAGACCAGGGGAAAGGCGGCTGCACCCGGCGTGGTGGACGGCGATACTGTTCGCGGTCATCGCCGCGATGGTGGCGGGAACGGCGGTGGCCTACAGCGGCACGCTGAACTCCTATGTGTCGGTGACGGTTACCTCGGAAAAGTCCGGTCTGGTGATGGAACCCGGCGCCAAGGTCATGCTCAACGGGGTGCAGGTCGGCCGGGTCAGCGGCGTCACCGGCGGTCGAGGGCCTGCCGAGTTGAAGGTGGATATCGACGCCGATCAGGTCCACTTCATCCCGGCCAATGTTGGTGCGCAGATTCGCGCCACGACCGTGTTCGGCGCGAAGTATGTCGACTTGATCTATCCCGAGGACCCCAGCGGTGCGCGGCTGTCCGCGGGGGCGGTGCTGTTGTCGCGCAATGTCACCACAGAGGTGAACACGGTGTTTGAGAACCTGGTCGGATTGCTCGACCAGATTGACCCGGCCAAGCTAAACGCGGTGCTCGGCGCGCTGTCGGAGGGTTTCCGCGGTCAGGGTGAGCGCGTCGGGCAGGCCATCACCGACGCGAATCAAGTTCTGCTGGCTGTCAATCCGCGTAGTGAAACGGTTCGCCAGGACTGGCGGGCGTTGAAGGGTTTCAGCGATGCCTACGGCGCAGCTGCCAACGACATCGTCGCGGTGCTCGATGCCGCGAGCTCCACGAGTTCGACGATCACCGGCCACGCTGCCGCGCTGGATACGTTGTTGCTCAACGCGATTGGTTTCGCACAAGCAGGCACGAACCTGCTGGCGCCGAATCAGCAGAACCTGATCGACGCGATCAACATCCTCGAACCGACGACCAGCCTCTTGTTGAAATACGATCCGTCGCTGACCTGCACCCTCGTCGGGGCGAAATGGTGGCTCGACAACGGCGGCTATAAGGGCAACGGCGGTAACGGATACAGCATCATCATCGACGCGGGAATACTGTTCAGCAACGACAAGTACAACTATCCCGACAATCTGTCGACGGTTGCCGCTAAGGGCGGCCCGGGCGGCAAACCCAGCTGCGGGTCGCTGCCCGACGCCTCGAAGATGTTCCCGGTGCGCCAGCTGATCACCAACACCGGGTGGGGCACCGGGATGGACATCCGACCCAACCCCGGGGTGGCTGCGCAAACGTGCTACGCCAACTTCCTGCCGGTGACACGGGCGGTCCCGGAGCCGCCGAGCATCCGAGATTGCCTACCTGGGCCCGCGATTGGTCCGGTCACTGCGCCCGGTATGCCCCCGTATGGGGCGCCGCTGTACGGGCCTGGCGGGGTGCCGTTGTGGCCGGGAATCCCGCCGGCCGGGACCCCGCCGCCGGTGCCGGTGCCCGGCACGCCGGTCGCGCCACAGAGGGTTTTCGGAGTGCCGCCGCCACCGGTCCTGCCGGCCGCCGAGGCGCCGACGCCGACCGATCCGACGGCGCCCGCACCATGACCGACGTTTCGAAGGAATGATGTAGTGAAAGACAATCTCGCTGGCGCGGTTTGGCGTTTCGCCGTCTTCGCCGTGGCGTGCCTGCTGGGAATCTTCGCGCTGCTGGCGATCTTCGCGCAGCTTCGGTTCGAGAAGGAGAACGTCTATCAGGCGCAGTTCACCAACATCACCGGGCTCAAAAACGGCGACTTCGTGCGGATCGCGGGCGTGGAAGTCGGCAAGGTCAAGAAGATCACGCTGTTGTCTGACACGACCCTGTCCGTCGAGTTCGGCACCGACCCGTCGGTGGTGCTGACCGAGGGCAGCAGAGCCGCGATCCGTTACGACAACCTCATTGGTGACCGCTATCTCGGGTTGGAGGAAGGGGTCGGCGACACCGATGTGCTGCGGCCCGGCGCGACCATCCCGCTCGACCGTACCGAGCCGGCGCTGGATCTGGACGTACTGATCGGCGGTTTCCGCCCGCTGTTCCGCGCGTTGGATCCCGAACAGGTCAACGCCTTGTCGGGGCAGTTGATCGCGGCGTTTGAAGGGCAGGGCGCCACCATCAGTTCATTTCTGGCGCAGACCGCGTCGGTGACCAACACACTGGCCGACCGCGATCAGCTGATCGGACAGGTGATCACCAACCTGAACACCGTTCTTGGGTCGCTGGGCGATCAGAGCGAGCAGTTCGACAAGGCTGTCACCTCGTTGTCGGAACTCGTCGACGGACTGGCCGCCCGTAAGACCGATATCAGCACCGGTCTGGCGTATGTCAACGAGGCCAGCGGCACGATCGCCGATCTGCTGTTGCAGGCCCGCCCGCCGTTGAAAGAGGTTGTCGCCGAGAATGATCGGGCCTCCGGCATTGTGGTGGCCGACCACGAGTACTTCGACAGCATCCTCAACACGTTGCCCGACAAGTATCGGGTGTTGGGCCGCCAGGGGCTGTATGGGGACTTCTTCAACGAGTACCTCTGCGATGTCGTGCTGAAGGTCAACGGCAAAGGGGGACAGCCGGTCTACGTCAAGGTGGCCGGTCAAAACACGGGACGGTGCGCGCCGAAATGAAATCCTTCGCTGAGCGCAACCCTGTCGTTGTCGGTGTGGTGGGTGTCGCGCTGACCGGCGCCGTCGTGCTGGTCGCACTGAACTACAACAACTTGCCCTTTGTGGACGCGCAGAAACAGTATTCGGCCTACTTCAGTGAGGCCGGAGGCCTCGCGCCGGGTGCCGCCGTACAGGTGTCGGGCTACGAGGTGGGCAGCGTGTCCAGCGTCTCGCTGGAGGGCTCACAGGTGCTGGTGAAATTCAGCGTCGACGACAGTGCCCGCCTGGGCGAGCGCACCGAGGCGGCCGTCAAGACCAAGAGCCTGCTGGGCAGCAGGATCCTGGAAGTCGTTCCGCGCGGCGACGGTGATCTGTCCGCCCCGATCCCGGTCGAGCGCACCACGCCGCCCTACCAATTGACCGACGCCTTGGGCGATTTGGCCACCACCGTCGACCAGCTCGACACAGGGCAACTGTCGCAGTCACTGGACACGCTGGCGCAGACCTTCGCTCACACCCCGCCCGACCTGCAAGCTGCCGTGGCAAGGATTGTCGCGCTTCTCCCAATCGCTCAACACTCGCGACGCGCAGCTGCGAAACCTGCTGTCCAACGCCAACAAGGCAACCAAGGTACTGGCCGAGCGCAGCGATCAAGTGGTGACCCTGATCAGGCAGACCAATGCGCTGCTGGCTCAGTTACGCACGGAAAGCAATGCGCTCGATGAGATTTCGGGCAATCTGTCTAGCCTTTCGCGGCAGCTGTCGGGCTTTGTCGCCGAGAACCGCGAACAATTCAAGCCTTCGGTGGACAAGCTCAATGGGGTGCTGAGCATCGTCGCCAACCGCAAGGAACGGTTGCAGGACGCGGTCAAGCGGCTCAACTCTTATGCGATGTCGCTGGGGGAGTCGGTGTCGGCGGGGCCGTTCTTCACCGCCTACATCGGCAACCTGTTGCCCGGCCAATTCCTGCAACCATTCATCGAAGCGGCATTCTCCGATCTGGGCCTGGATCCCAATGTGAAGTTACCGTCGGAGCTGACCGATCCGCAGACCGGCCAGCCCGCCACTCCCGCGCTGCCCATCCCGTACCCGCGCACTGGCCAGGGTGGTGAACCGCGGCTCACCGTGCCCGACGCGATCACCGGCAACCCCGACGATCGTGCGTGCGGTCCGCCAGGGCTGCCGTTGCCCGGCCCCGGCTGCTACCCGTACCGGGAGCCACCGCCTGCCCCGCCGCCCGGCGGTCCACCGCCCGGACCGCCGCTGCCCGGCGCCGAACAGACCGAGCCCACTCCGGCACCGGTGTATTCATCCGATCCGCTACCCGATTCAGGACAGGTGAGGCCATGACCGCAGCCAGGATCGCCCGGATCGCGCTCTCGGCGGCGCTGGTGGTGCTGCTGGTCGGTGGCCTGCTCATCGCCGTGCAGTCCGGCCCCATCAACAAGACGCGGCTCACCGCGTACTTCGAGAACAGCAACGGCATCTATCCGGGTGACGATGTGAAAATCCTCGGTGTCCCGGTCGGCGAGATCGAAACGATCCAGCCGCAGCCGCAACGGGCCAAGATCACGTTCTGGGTGGACGGCAAGTACAAGATTCCCGCCGACGCCAAGGCGGTCATCATCTCCCCCACCGTGGTGACGGCACGGTTCATTCAGCTCACCCCCGTGTACACGACGGGGCCCGCGTTGGGCGACGACGCAGTCATTGCCCAGGACCGCACTGCAGTGCCCGTGGAGTGGGACGATCTGCGCGACCAACTGCAGAAGCTGAACACCACATTGGCGCCCACCCAGCCCGGCGGGGTCTCCACATTGGGTGCATTCGTCACCACGGCCGCCGACAATCTGCGTGGGCAGGGTGGCGCCATCCGTGACTCGGTGATCAAACTGTCGCAGACGTTGTCCATCCTGGGTGACCACTCCGGCGACCTGTTCGGAACCCTGAAGAACCTGTCGGTTCTGGTCTCAGCGTTGCGCGACAGCACCGATCTGATGCGCCAACTCAACCAGAACCTCGCCGGGGTCACCGGGCTGCTGGCCGACGATCCCAACGAGGTAGGGGTGGCGATGGCCGACTTGAACGCCGCCGTCACCGATATGCGGGGCTTTTTGGCCGAGAACCGCGACTCGCTGGGCACCACGTTCGACAAGCTCGCCGAGATAACGCGTGCGCTCGGTGACATTTCACCGGACCTCAAGCAGTCGTTGCACAGCTTTCCCACGGCGCTGTCGAACTTCATCAACACCTACGAGCCGGCGTCGGCCTCGATAACCGGCGCGCTGGCCGGCAACAACTTCAGCAATCCGCTCAACTTCTTTTGCGGGGCGATCCAGGCGGCATCGCGCCTAGGCGCTGAAGAGGCGGCGAAACTGTGTGTCCAGTACATGGCTCCGATCTTCAAGAACCGGCAGTACAACTTCCTCGGGCCGCTCGGATTCAACGGGGCACCGAATTTTCTCCCCATCCCGCCGCTGATGTTGCCCTTCCCCGTGTTTCCTGTGGGAGCGCAGGCGCGACCCAACGAAGTCACCTTCAGCGAAGACTGGATGCGTCCGGACTACGTTCCGCCCGCGGCCCCGCCGCCGGCTGAACCGGCCACCGCCCCAATTCCAGAGGCTCCGCTGGCCGCCGAGGAGCCGACGGTGTCGACCGATCCTGCGGCGGGCCTGCCCGGCATGATGATGCCCCAAGGAGCTGGGTCATGACCGGGACCTTCGGTCGGCGCGCCGCGATCGGGCTAACCGCGCTGGCGGCCGCGACGGTTGTGCTGTCCGGATGCGGGTGGCGCGGGTTGAACTCGCTGCCGATGCCCGGCACCGAGGGCGGTGGGCCCGGCTCCTATGTGATCCAGGCCCAAGTGCCCGATATCAACAACATCGAACCGAATTCGCGGGTACGGGTCGGCGACGTCAATGTCGGCAACGTGACCGGGATCGAGCGCCAAGGCTGGCATGCGCTGGTGACCATGCGCCTCAACGGTGGCGTGGAATTGCCGGCCAACGCGACGGCGAAGATGGGCCAGACCAGCCTGCTGGGCTCACAGCACATCGAACTGGCGCCACCGACGCGCTGAAGCGCCGCAGGGTCGGCTTCATGACGGTTCGCTGATCCCCCTGCAAAACGGTGGCGCCTACCCGACCACCGAGCAAGCCCTGGCCTCGATTTCGTTGCTGCTCAACGGCGGCGGTGTCGGGCAGCTTCAGGATGTCGTGGAAACGTTTTCCACCGCGCTGCGCGGTCGTGAACAAGACCTGCGGAGCCTGATCGAGCAACTCGACCTCTATGTCACCTACGTCAACGACCAAACCGGTGACATCATCGACGCCACCGACAGCCTCAATCGTGTGGTCGGCACCTTCGCCGAGCAGAAACCTGTCGTCGACCGGGCGCTGAAAACCATCCCGGACGCGCTGGCGGTGCTGCGCGACGAGCGGGAAAACCTCGCCGAAGCCCTGGACAAGCTCGGCGAGTTCAGCGCGGTCACCGCAGATTCGGTCAATCAGACCAAGGACAACCTGGTCACCGAACTCAAAGCGCTTGCCCCCGTTCTGCGTTCGCTGGCCAATGCGGGCCCGGCGCTCACCCGCTCGCTGAGCATGCTGCTCACCTATCCGTTCCCGAACGAAACGTTGGAAAAGTTCCAGCGCGGTGACTACGCCAACTTGACGGCCGTCTTCGACCTCACGCTCAGCCGCCTCGATGCCGGGTTATTCACCGGAACCAGGTGGGAGGGCGACCTGACCGCGCTGGAAATGCAGTGGGGCCGCACCATCGGCCAGATGCCCAGCCCCTACACCGGCGGCAACCCGCTAGTCGCCCCCTACTACCTCGACCAGGGGCGCTGACATGCGTGTGCCCAGACGAATACTCATCCAACTGGCGGTGTTCACCGTCATCGCCGTCGTGGCGGGGGCGTTCATGGCCCTCGGGTACGTCAGGTTGCCGGCGATGCTGGGTCTCGGGCGCTATACCGTCACCATGGAGCTGCCGCGCTCCGGGGGCCTGTATCCCGCCGCGAACGTCACCTACCGCGGCACCAAAGTCGGCAAGGTCGAGTCGGTGCGCCTGGGCGAGCACGGCGGGGTGCAAGCGGTGTTGTCGCTGAAGTCGGGAATCGACATTCCCTCGGATCTGAGCGCCGAGGTGCACAGCCAGTCCGCGCTCGGCGAACAGTACGTGGCGCTGTTGCCGCGTGAGGGCACTGCTGCGCCGCTGAAGGACGGCGACGTCATCGCCACGGCAGACACCTCGGTGCCGCCGTCGGTCGATTCCTTGCTCGATGACGCCAACCGCGGCCTGCTGGCGATCCCACACGACAGCCTCCAGACCGCGGTTGACGAGTCCTACCTCGCCTTCGGGGGACTGGGGCCCGAGCTGTCGCGAATCGTCAAGGGTGGCAGCCAAATTGCCATCGACGCCCGCGCCGACCTGGACTCGTTGACCGCACTGATCGACCAATCGGCGCCGGTGCTGGATAGCCAGACCGAGACGGCGGATTCGATCCAAGCCTGGGCGTCGCATTTGGCGACGATCACCGGGCAGTTGCGCGACAACGACACTGCCTTTGCCGGGGTGATCGACAACGGCGGTTCGGCCGCCGAGGAGGCACGCCAACTCGTCGAGCGAGTGCAACCGACCCTGCCGGTGATATTGGCCAACCTGGTGACCGTCGGCAAGATCGCGCTCGACTACCAACCCGGCCTCGAGCAGCTGTTGGTGTTGATGCCGCAGGGCATCGCTAACCTCCAGGCTGGCCAGGTCGCCAATCTCAACACCAAGCAGGACTACAAGGGCGCGTATCAGAACTTCAATCTGAACTTCAATTTGCCCCCGCCATGCACCACCGGGTTCCTGCCGGCCCAGCAGCGCCGGACCGCGGTGTCCACCGACGCCCCCGACCGGCCAAACGGCGCGCTCTACTGCCGAACCCCGCAGGACGGACCATTCAACGTACGCGGCGCCAAGAACCTACCGTGCCTGACAAATCCCGGTAAGCGCGCGCCCTTCGTGTGGATGTGCGAAAGCGATGAGCAGTACGTGCCACTCAACGACGGCTACAACTGGAAGGGCGACCCGAACGCCACCCTGTCGGGCCAAGACATCCCGCAACTCGGGCCGGGAGACCCGCCACGCGCCGCGCCGCCGGTACCGGAGCAGGGTGCGCCGGCGCCACCCCCCGCCGCGCCGGCGCCACCCCCTCCGCTGGCCGTCGCCGAATACGACCCGGCCACAGGGAGTTACGTCGGACCCGACGGAAAGATCTACACCCAGTCAGATCTCGCGCAGGACGCGCCGTCGGAGAGAACATGGGAAGACATGGTCATCCCGCCGACTCCATGACGATCGAGGCAAAGCGGAGACGCGCCAATTTCCGGCGAGCAGCTGTCGTGGCGGCTGTGCCCCGCGGTGGTCGCTCCTTGAGTCCCTGTGGCGAGGGCTACGCGGATCGTGAAAAGCGCTCGACCAGCCGGTGTTTGATGAGCTTTCCGGCATCGGTGCGCGGCAGCGCGGCTTCGAAGGAGATCGACCGTGGGCACTTGTAATGCGCCAACCGTTCGCGTATCCATGCCTGCAGCTCCGTGGCGAACTCTGCAGTGGCGTCGGACGGATCGACGGTCTGAACGACGGCCTTGACTGACTGTCCCATTTCGTCGTCGGGAATTCCGAAGACGGCCGCATCGAGCACCCTGGGGTGAGTGATGAGCGTGTCTTCCGCCTCCTGCGGATAGATGTTGACACCGCCGGAGATGATCATGTGATGCCGTCGGTCGGTGAGGTACAGATACCCGTCTCGGTCGACGTATCCGATGTCGCCGACAGTCGCCCAGCCACGTGTGTTGCGCGACTCCGCCGCCTTGGCACCGTCGTTTAGGTACTCGAACTCCATTGCGTTCTCGAAGTAGATCTGGCCGGGTTCTCCGGGAGGTAACTCGCCTCCGTCGTCACCAATGATGTGGGGCGTGCCAAGAAGCGGACGTCCGACTGATCCGGGGTGGGTCACCCATTCCTCGGCACGGATGAAGCATATGCCTGCGCCCTCGGACGAGGAGTAGAACTCGTCGACGATCGTTCCCCACCAATCGATCATTTGCTTCTTGATACCCACCGGGCACGGTGCCGCGGCATGGACGACACGTTGAAGACTTGAAATGTCGTACGAATGCCGTTCGGATTCTGGAAGTTTCAGCATGCGAACAAACATCGCCGGAACGAACTGGCCGTGCGTGACGGCATATCGCTGAATTGCTTCCAGAGCCTCGCGCGGATCGAACTTCTCCATCACGACGACGGTGCCGCCCAGCGACTGGACGACCATGGACCAGTACGCCGGCGCTGTGTGGTACAGCGGAGCGGGATTGAGATATACCGCGTTGTGGTCGATCCCGAGCAGTGTCATCATCGACAGTAGGGGATGCGGCGTATCGGCTGGAGTCTTATGCGATAGCGGACGGCGAATTCCCTTCGGCCGCCCGGTGGTTCCCGACGAGTACTGCAGTAGATCGCCTTCTCGCTCATCATCGATCGGTGAGGTCGGCAACGCAGCAACGCATTGTGGATAGGAGATCCAGTCGGGCAGTTCGTCGTCAACGATGATGCGGAGTGTCGGTAACTCGTTAGTGACGTGCGCCGGCAGAGCTTGACAGATCGACCTCGTTGCAGCTGAGCCGATAAGCGCCTTGGCTCCGGAATTGTCGATGATGTAGGCGGCTTCGACCGCCGTCAGATGCGTGTTAACGGTGGCGTAGTACAGCCCGCTGCGCCTCGCTGCCCACATGACTGCATGCATGTGCTCGTTGTTCTCCATGATGACGGCGACGACGTCGCCCTCGCGAAGTCCTGCATGGTGGAATTGGTGGGCCAGTTGGTTCGCTCTCGTCTCCAACTCGTCGAACGTCACGCTGCGACCGGACGGGTGAAGAACGATTGCGTTCTTCTCGGTGCCGATGTATTCACGTATCTGCATGGCGGCCTAGACGTTGAGGCTTGCGACGATCGCGCGGCGCAGAACCTTGCCGGCCGGAGTAATAGGGAGTTCCTTGTTGAAGACGAGAATCTCTAACCCCGAGCTTCCCGGGCTCACCTCGGCTGCACGTAAGCCTTCTTCGCCACGGTCTGCTACCTGTCCGCCCTCGATCTTCATGGTCACGCTCCTTCAACTCCACGCATCTACGTCCAGGACGAGCGTACGTGCATTCAACACCCAAAAGAACTGTGAAAAGCTACTTTTCGCACATGATCTGAACGCTGTGAAGGAGAAATTTCGGCCCAGACGATCGCGAGCGCCTTCCGCTTCACGACGCGTCTGTTGCGCCTTCGGGCTCTAGTCGGGGCTCCCTGTGCTTGACGCGCCAAGGTGCGGCGCCAGCCCGTCGGGCACGTTGTGAATCCAACCGAATGTCGAAACCGCTGGGTTCATTCCGACCAGAAGGAAGTAGTCGCACTCATCGACGTCGGGAATGAGAGGGATCAACCACCGCCCGTACATCTCGCGGCATACGCGCTGGAGGTTGTTCTGGTCGACGGAGGACCGAGTAGAGGTTCTTGGTCTTCAGTCCGCGAGCGAGGGCACTGAACCATGCTCCGTTGGCGCCGTTGAAACCTACTGGGTTGCCCAGGTAAAGCGCGATCGCATCCGGCCCGTGCCGCTCCCGTATGCCGGCCAACCGGGTCGCGATATATTCAGTCGCCTCCTCCCAGGTGGCCCGCCGGTAGCCGTCCTCGGCTCGGCGAAGCGGCCAACGCAGCCGCCGAGGATGGTCGACGACTTCTCCGGCTGACCGGCCCTTCGAGCAGAAGTCTCGCCAGGTGTACGGAATCAGCTTGTCCGGGCCGATCCGGTGTACCCGTCCTTCTTTGACGGTCACCTCGATTCCGCAGCGCGACTCGCATATCCGGCAGAAGGTCGACACACAGTCGTCTCTGCGGACTGTTCGTCGGTCAAGCCGATGCCATCGGCTTCGCTCTTCACCTCGGCAACACCGCTCTTGTCGCAGCAGGCTGTGGGGATGGGACGATAGCGTAAAGGGATATATAGTAATATATATTAACCTAAAGCCGCCCGCGGCATCGCTCTAACCACTGAGGAGTTTCGATGACATCAGGAGATAGCGACCTGCTCCGTTACGAGGAGGAAGGTCCGATCCGGGTCATCACCCTCAACGATCCGGACAAACGCAACCCGATGACCGACGAACTGCACGAAGCATTCGTTGATATCTGGGTTCGCGTGATGCGTGATCGTGACGTTCGTGCAGTGGTACTCACCGGTGCCGGCAAGGCGTTTTCCGCCGGGGGCAACGTTCCCGGCTTCGTCCAGAACGTCGAAGACGTCGACTATCGGCGGTGGAGCATGCGCAACGCGCGTCTGCTCGTCGATCACATCCTTGGCTGCCATGTGCCGGTCATCGCGGCGGTAAACGGTCCGGCGGTAGGGCTGGGCTGCAGCATCGCGGTGTCCTGCGACATCGTGTTGATGGCCGACACAGCCTATATGGCCGACACCCACGTCAACGTCGGCCTCGTCGCGGGCGACGGCGGGGTGGTGACATGGCCTTTCATGATGAGCATGCTCAAGGCCAAGGAGTACCTGTTCACCGGCGACCGGATCACGGCCGAGATGGCCGTGCAGCTTGGGTTGGCCAATCGCGTTGTCCCGCACGAGGATCTGATGGCGGAAGCGCTGACGCTCGCAGGGAGACTGGCTGAGCAGCCCCCTCAAGCGCTGCAGGAGACGAAGCGTTCGCTGAACCTGCATCTGCAGCACGCCGCGCTGAATGTGCTGCCGTTCGCGCTGTCGGCTGAAACCGAGTCGTTCTCATCTCCCGAGGTGGCCGCCAAGGCCCGTGAATTCATGTCACGCGCCAAGGCCTGAGCGATGGCCGATTCGGCGACGGATCAGGTGGGCGCACAGCGCCGGTTCGTCCGCGTCGACATCAGCGACCACATTGCCACGGTCAGCCTGAACCGTCCGCGGGTGAACGCGTTGAATCCGACGATGATGCGCGAGATCGCCTGCGTCTTCAGGGAACTGGGCCGCGGCTCAAAGGCGACGGTAGCGATTCTCACCTCGGCGCAGGACGGGGTGTTCTGCGCCGGTGCCGACATCGCCGAGTCCGAGCGGCGTTATGTCCGCCGCGAGCTCGCCGAAGGGGAGTCTCAGACGGACCTGATCGATCCCGGCCAGGTGGCCCGCGACTGCTTCAACGGCATTCGGTCGGGAGGGCTGCCGGTGATCGCCGCGCTCAACGGTGCTGCTGTGGGTGCGGGAGCTGTGCTGGTCGCGTGCTGCGATCTGATCGTGGCAGCCGAGGATGCATGGCTCTCCCTGCCCGAGATCAATGTCGGCGTAGCCGGCGGATATCGCCATGTGCAACGGCTTTTCGGACCTTTCAAGGCGCGAGAGATGGCCTATCGGGGACACCGGGTGCCTGCATCGGAGCTGTATCGCTTCGGTGCCGCCGCCGAGGTCGTGCCGTTGGAGAAGCTGCAAGCTGCGGCGCGATCGCTGGCCATCGAGATCGGTGCGAAGAGTCCACTCGCGCTGCGCATCGCGAAGGAGTCGATGGACCGAGCCGAAGACATGCCTATCGAAGCGGGGTACCGCCTCGAGCAGGACTACACCGCGCGGACGAGCCTGCTCGCGGACTCCCGAGAAGCCCGCGACGCGTACCGCGAGAAGCGCACACCGGAGTGGGGGTGGCGCTGATATGGCAGGACGATTGACCGGCAAAGTCGCGTTCATCACCGGTATCGCACGCGGTCAGGGACGCGCACATGCCATCGCGCTCGCCGACGAAGGCGCCGACATCATCGGCATCGACAGGGCCGCCGATGTCGCGACCATGAGCTATCCGCTGGGCACCGAAGAGGAGCTGGCCGAAACCGTTCGGTTGATCGAGAAAACCGGCCGCCGTGTGGTCGCCCGACAGGGAGATGTCCGGGACCGCACCGCGGTCGAAGGCTTGCTCGCCGACGGCGTCGCTGAGCTCGGCCGACTCGACATCGTCGTCGCCAGTGCCGGGGTATCCCCGCCGTCGCGCAAGTTGTGGGAGATCCCCAGCGAGCAGTGGGATGACGTCATCGGAATCAATCTGACCGGTGTGTTCCACACACTGGCGGCATCGGTGCCTCATCTGTTGGCGGCGCGAGACACCGGCTCGATCATCGTGATCAGCTCCGGCGCCGCGCTGATCAACGTGCCGAATCTCTCCGACTACGTCACCACCAAACACGGAGTGATCGGGATGGCGAAGTCGTTGGCCAACGAGCTTGCGCACCGCCAGATCCGGGTCAACGTCATCGCACCGGGCACTGTGGACACTCCGATGGTTACCGCGAACGAGGCGCAGTTCCGGCTGTTTCGACCCGATCTGCCGAATCCGACGGTCGAAGATGTCGGGGAGGGCTTCAAGCAACGGAATCCAATGGGCCGGCCCTGGTTGCAGCCCGACGATATTTCGCGTGCCGTGGTGTATCTGGCCAGCGAGGAGTCCCGCTGGATCACCGGAGTCGTGTTGCCAGTCGATCAGGGCAACGCGAACCACCCGTTCTAATCGCCTTACGAGATGTGCCAACCGGTGTCGGCGGCGATCTTGGCCCCGTTGATCAAAACGGCGCTGTCCGAACACAACCAGACGACGATCTCGGCGATCTCCTCCGGCTCACTGAGCCGGCGGATGGGCTGAACCTGCCCGGCCCACTGCACAAGTTCCTCGCCACCCGGCGACTGCCGCGCGCGCTCGATGATGCCGGTATTGACGTTGCCCGGTGCGACGGCGTTGACGCGGATGTTCTTGTCGGCGTTCTGCAGCGCCGCGACCGTCGTCAAACCGACGACGCCGTGCTTGCTCGCTGTGTAGCCGGGCCCAGCGACGTTCCCCTTGTACGTCGACTCCGACGCGACGTTGACGATCACGCCGCCACCGCGCTCGATCATTCGCGGGATCTCGTACTTCATGCAGTAGAAGACACCGGTCAGGTTGGTGCGCAACACCTGTTCCCAGTGCTCGGTCGGATAGTCCTCGAAACGAGTCGGCGGCATGACGATCCCGGCATTGTTGTGCGCATAGTCCAGGCCGCCGAACAGCGCGAACGGTGTAATCCACTAGGTCTCGCACGCCGTCTTCGTCACCGACGTCGACATGGACGAACTCCGCCGTGCCGCCGGCGCGCCGGATCATCTCCACCGTCTGGGGGCCGGTGTCCTTGTCGATATCGGCCACAACCACTGCGGCGCCGCACTGCGCGAACCGCAGCGACGTCGCCCGCCCCATGCCGTAGCCGCCTCCGGTGACGAGGGCGACCTTGCCGTTCATGTCGATGCGGACGTTGTCCATCATGGGCTCTCCCTCGGACGCGCATCGACAAACAGATAAATAGATATATCATTACAGGCCCTGGCACTCGACTAGCCGCCCGTGGGCGGCCGGCCGGTCCCGCCTGAATCAGTTAAAAGATTGATTTGATGCCCGGCGGTGTGGTACACATCACGTTACAGTGTAAGGTCAGCTCGAAGCAGAACGATAGGGAAGCATGTCACAGGCCACCCGTTTCGACCCGCGCGTTGCGGGGCTGTCGCAGGTCGTGAAGCCAATGGCGCAGCCGCAGACCGTGTACTACGACAAGGCGCAGAACGTTCGGGCGGAATACATCGACGGCGCGCTTCACCTGTACCGGCACCAGGACATCCTGCGCGTGAACCGCCATCCCTCCGTGCTTGGCAACGGCGGTAGGGGCGGCAGCTTCGGGCACGACGCTCGCCTGATCCCGCTCGAGATCGACGGCGAGGACCACAAGAAGTGGCGGCGACTGCTGGACCCGATGTTCTCCCCGAAGCAAGTTGCGCGCCTCGAGGCTCAGGTGCGCCAACTCGCAAGCGAACTGATCGACGGCTTCTGCCCAAGGGCAAGGCGGAACTGTACGAGGACTTCTGTACGCCGTTGCCGTGCTTGACTTTTCTGCGGCTCGTCGGCGCGCCGGTCGAGGACATGGACTTCTTCCTCGAGTTCAAGGAAGGCGTCGTTCATCCTCAGGGTGAGACCACCGAGGAGATCGACGCGAACATGGCCGCCGCCGGCGGCAAGCTGATGGAGTACTTCGTCGGATTCCTCGCCGAGAAGCGCAAGAACGCCGACAAAGACGACGACATCATCGCCAACCTGATCAAATCCGAGATCGACGGCCAGCCGCTTGCCGAGTTCGACCTCGTCAACATCCTGTTCCTGTTGATGTTCGCCGGGCTGGACACGGTCACCTCGTCGATGTCATGCATCTTCGCCTGGCTGGGACAGCATCCAGAGGAACGCAAACGACTGGTCGAGGACCCCTCGCTGATCCCGGCGGCCGTCGAGGAACTCATGCGCTACGAGTCGCCGGTTCCGGCCGGCATGCGTTACGCCGAGGAGGAGATCGACCTCGGAGACGGCCTGGTGATCAAGGCCGGCGAGGAGATAAACGCGTTCTGGGCGGCGGCCAACGTCGACCCCACCTTCTACGACGATCCGCTGACGGTCGAGCTTCGACCGCGGCCGCAAGGACCACATGGTGTTCGCCAGCGGCACGCACCGGTGCCTGGGGTCACATCTCGCGCGTCTGGAAATGCGGCTTGCGCTAGAAGAGCTGCTCGACCGCATCCCGAATTACACGGTCGGGCCGGAAGATTCGCTGATCTACGACAACATCTCGGTGCGGATGGTGCAAGCGGCTGCCAATTACGTTCCCTGTCCCAGCGGTTGCCGGCACTTGATCAGGGCCGATGTCGCCGTCGATGTGACGGACCCTGCCAACTGGCCGTGCGCATCGTGGCGACGGTGTTCCTGCCGGACCCGGACCGTCTTGCCGAGAGCCCGCCCGTCGTGTTCGCGCTACCCGGCGGCGGATACTCGCGCGGGTATTACGACATGCACTTCCCAGGACACGCCGGCTACTCGCAGGCCGAGCACCACGTCGACCGCGGGTTCGTATTGGTGGCGCTGGACCATCTCGGAGTCGGCGACAGCACGCCCGAGGTGGCCGACGTAGTGCGGATCGAAGAGATCGCTGCGGCAAACGATTTCGCGGTGCGCACCATCTCCGATCGGCTGCGCACTGGTACCGCAATCGACGGATACCCGGCCATCGATGTGGGCGTCCGGATCGGGATCGGGCAGTCGATGGGCGGCTGCGTGACCGTCATCATGGCCGGCCGCCATCGCACCTACGATGCGATTGCCGTGCTCGGCTATAGCGGCATCCATACCGTGCTGCCGATGCCCCAGGATGACGAAACAGTAAGCAAGTCAGAATATTTCGACTATTCGCGCGACACGGCACCGGACGACCTATCGATTGCCGAATCGTCCGAGCGGCTAGGGAACTTTCTGTATCCGTTCCACTGGGAAGACGTCCCGGCCGCCATCGTCGAAGCGGACATCGGCGGCGGCTTCCCCATCCGCACCGCATCTCCACCGTTCGGCAGCAAGACGGTGCCCAGCTGCGCGGTGGCCATGCTGTCGCCGGGTTACATCGCGGCCGAGGCTGCCGAGGTCGATGTCCCGGTGTTCATCGGCGTCGGCGAACGAGACGTCGTACCGGAGCCACACCGCGAGCCGTCGGCATACCCGAATTCGGCTGAGGTGTCACTGTTTATCTGTAACCGCATGGCGCACATGCACAACTTCGCCACGACCCGCCACCAGCTGTGGGATCGGCTCGCCCACTGGTACACCGCGGTTGCCAGCGAGCAGAGTCTCGACCGCTAAATTCGGCAGCCTCGGACCGATCTGCTCCGCCAGCCCCAGCCACCCCACGTCCGATAGAACTGTGAGTGAAACGTGTACTCCGTCGTCGCCTATTTCCTGATCATTTTGTCCCCGGTGCTGATCCCGCTTATCGCCGCCGGATTCCACTTAGTCGGGGACGTCATCTCCGGCCCGAGCGGCGGTAACCGCAGCCCGGCCACGTCGCCGTCGCGGCGTCACGACTGCTTGAGATCCGCTGCAAGGCCCGCGATTAGCCGATCGGCACCGAGGACGTACTGGTCTTCGTATTAGAATTCGGCCAGGTCGTCAACGACCGCGGACAAGGCCGGAAACCTGGCCCGGGTGTCGGGGGACCGAAGCAGCGGCGATGTGCCCCGCACGGCTTCACCCCGTCGTCGACCTTCCTCGCCGACGAAGAATGCGGGGTTGACATAAAAGATGATCGCGGGGATGGCGCGAGCCGCACCGGACGACGTGAAGCCGGCATCGAGCAGCGCGTTCATCACCCCGAGGCTTCGTTGGTTCTATCGCTCGATCCACCAGATTGTCGGCCATCGGGTGGAGTTACTCGGGCCGGATACGGCGCGGGGCCAGGTCCATTGTCGCGCCGAGCACGAGGTCGGCAATCGGTGGATCGTGATGGCGATCCGCTACGACGACGAGTATCGAAAAGTCGACGGCCAGTGGCTCTTTGCTCGTCGCCGGGAGCACCATTGGTATGCGGCGGACGTGACGGATCGGCCGCAATCCGTCGCTTTCGAAGGCTGGGACAACCGTCCGGACCGCCGGACCTACCGGGCCTAGACGCAACCTGGTCGACGTTCTGGGCCGACGGCGAGACACCGGAGATCACCGGTAAACCAGTGCACTAACCAGAGCTGCGCCGGCGCACCGCCGACCTTCAGGCCGCAAGCAACCGCTCGGCGTAGATCTGGGCCAGGAACCGTTCGACGGCCACCGCCGCATGGGCTGCGCGAGCCGAGCCGAAGACGTCGAAAGCGTGCTGTGCGAACCGTAATTCGCCATACACGACTGGCTGGCGGAGCTCACCTCACGAAGGCGGGCTGTGAAGTTGCGCGCCTGCTGAACTGGGATGAAGGAATCGTTCGTGCCGTGCAGAACGAAGAACGGCGGTGCGTCGGGGCCGGCGTACGAGATGGGGGAGGCGGCGCGAAAGCAGTCAAGCGAATCGGCTCGACTGCGTTTCATCACCTTCGTCTCGAGGAACGGCAACATCATCGGATGCAGCGCTGCGTCGGTGCGGGTGAAATCGTAGACTCCGTAGAACGGAATGGCAGCTTGGACGCGAGTGTCGGCATCGGCGAAACCGGGCTGGAATGGCAGGCGTGATTGGGTGTCAACGCGGCAGTCGGTCAGAGGTGACCGCCCGCCGAGCCGCCGGTGACAGCGATGAAGTCCGGGTCGCCGCCGTAGTCGGCGATGTTGTCCTTGACCCAGGCGATTGCCCGTTTCACATCGACGATGTGATCCGGCCAGGTGTGTCGTGGGCTGAGCCGGTAGTTGATCGACACACACACCCAACCCAGCTCGGCGAGATGACTCATCAGCGGATGCGCCTGGCCGCGTTTGTTCCCGCTTGCCCACGCTCCGCCGGGTACCTGCAACAGCACCGGCGCTCGTTCGCCCGGATCGAGGTCGGGCGTCGCCGGACGTCGAGCAGGTTGGCGGAACCGTGCGGGCCATAGCTGATGTCGGATCCATGGGCGTAGTCACGATAGATGCGCAACATCCGCAGCGCCCCTGGGGTTTTGGCCGTCGCGCCCTGCGGCGGTGGACGACGCCACAGCCGCTCTGGCTCGATGGGCGGCATCGTGGGCAGTTCAGCCTTCATGTCGGCGGACAGGGCGGCCTCGGCCTCGGCGCCCGGCGCGCTTAAGGCCCAGCAAGCCAAGCCACGTCAACGCCGACAACAACCAGGCGCGACGCCGGGCCTGCCGTGATAGCCGGCGCGACGCCAGCGTCAGTGCGCCGCCTTGGGCCACGAGCGTCTGCAGCGGAAACTCGGAAACCAGTAGACCAAAAGCCATGGTCACCAGCGAAATCCGGCCCTT